>JAQUAX010000013.1 GCA_028687035.1 Dechloromonas sp.
AGCCAGCGCGCCCAGCACTTGCCGCTTTGGCTGCATCATTACAACTGGCACAGACCTCATGCCAGCCTTCAATATCTGCCGCCTATCTCCCGAATCACCGGACTGAACAACCTGGTGGGTTTACACAACTAGCGATCGGGAGC
This sequence comes from Dechloromonas sp., assembly GCA_028687035.1. Taxonomy (GTDB): domain Bacteria; phylum Pseudomonadota; class Gammaproteobacteria; order Burkholderiales; family Rhodocyclaceae; genus Azonexus. The sequence goes on from JAQUAX010000013.1 coordinate 144, forward strand.
GACACGACCCAACCGCCTCCCCGACCGGGGCTGCTCGGCGACGAGAATTCGCGGTCGACGCTGGCAAGACGTCGAATTCACCCTGCCGAGCGCTGGCCCCAGCCTGCCTGGAAGCAGCGGCGCATGAGCCGGGAAACGGGCGGAATAGCGGCGCCCTCGCCGTCGGACGGGCCGTCGAACCGATCGATGTTCGCCGCGGTGGGAAAATGGAGTAAACTAGTAAGATCAATGCGTTGATGCATCGCCCGCAGTTGTCCCGAGCAGCCCCCGTGTCGTGCAGGTCTCTAGTGCAGGTTTCACCCCATTGATTCGCTCCCCGGCATGGCTGCGTCGGGGTACTCAGGCCGCCCGACCTTCGGGCCAATCCGTCGCACCGGTCATCCGGACCACACCAGAGGCGACGATGAAAGGAAACAGCATCATGTCGACATCCGTCGAAAGCTTTGCCGAACTCGGCTTAAGCGAAGCGCTATTGAAAGCGCTGACCGAAATCGGTTACGAAACCCCGTCGCCCATCCAGGCCCAGTGCATTCCCATTCTGCTCGACGGCCACGACCTGCTCGGCATGGCCCAGACCGGCACCGGCAAGACCGCCGCCTTCGCGCTGCCGCTGATGGAACAGATCGATGTCAAGCTGATGAAGCCGCAAGCGCTGATCCTGACGCCGACGCGCGAACTGGCGATCCAGGTCGCCGAAGCGCTGCAGAGCTACGCCAAGCATCTGCCCGGTTTCCACGTCCTGCCGATCTACGGCGGCCAGAGCTACACGATCCAGTTGAAGCAGCTGGCGCGCGGCGCCCACGTCGTCGTCGGCACGCCGGGCCGCGTGATGGACCACCTCGAGCGCAAGACGCTGAACCTCGACAACCTGAAGACCCTGGTCCTCGACGAGGCCGACGAAATGCTGCGCATGGGCTTCATCGACGACGTCGAGTGGATCCTCGAACACACGCCGGAACAACACCAGACCGCGCTGTTCTCGGCGACCATGCCGGAACAGATCCGCCGCGTCGCCCAGAAGTACCTGGTCGAGCCGCGCGAGATCAAGATCAAGGCCGCCACCGCGACCGTCGCCGCGATCCGCCAGGTTTACTGGCAGGTCTCCGGCATGCACAAGCTGGACGCGCTGACCCGCATCCTCGAGGTCGAGGACGATTTCGATGCGGCGATCATCTTCGTCCGCACCAAGACCGCGACCGTCGAACTGGCCGACAAGCTGAACGCCCGCGGCTACGCCGCCGCCGCGCTGAACGGCGACCTCAACCAGCAGATGCGCGAGCGGGTCATCGACCAGCTGAAATCCGGCGCGCTGGACATCGTCATCGCGACCGACGTCGCCGCCCGCGGCATCGACGTGCCGCGCGTCAGCCACGTCGTCAATTACGACATCCCCTACGACACCGAAGCCTACGTGCACCGCATCGGCCGAACCGGCCGCGCCGGCCGCAACGGCAACGCGATCCTGTTCGTCGCGCCGCGCGAAATCCGCATGCTGCGCACCATCGAACGCGCCACCCGGCAACCGATCGCACCGCTGACACTGCCGTCCCGCGCCGACGTCACCAACAAGCGCGTCACCGACTTCAAGGCCAAGGTTGCCGAAGTGATCAGCACCGAAGGCCTCGACTTTTTCGCCAACATCGTCTCGCAACTGTGCGAGGAGCAGGATGTCGGCGCCGAGGAAGTCGCTGCCGCGCTGGCCCTGATGGCCCAGCAAGGCAAGCCGCTGCAGATCGCCGGCGAAGATCCGGCGCCCGCCCGTCCGTTCGCCCGCGACGAGCGCCGTCCGTCGCCCTTCACCGAGCGCGACCCGCGCAAACCGCGCCAGGAAGATCGCGGCGGCGACCGGCCCCGCTTCGAGGACCGCCCGCGCCGCGACGACCGCCCGGCCCGACCGGCGCCGGCTGGCGACATGGTGCGTTACCGGATCGACGTCGGCCGCGAGCACGGCGTCGAAGTGCGCGACATCGTCGGCGCGATCGCCAACGAAGCCGGTATCGAAAGCCGCTTCATCGGCCGCATTGGCCTCTACGAAGAGTCGAGTACCGTCGAACTGCCGGCCGGCATGCCTGCCGAGGCGGCCAATGCGCTGAAGCGGACACGTATCCGCGGCGTGCCGATCAACCTGCGTCCTGACGAAGGCCGTCCCTCCGGGAACTTCGGCGCCGAGCGCCGGTTTGCAGGCGGAGAACGCAAATTCGACGGCGACCGGAAATTCCGCAAGAAGAATTTCGACCGCTGAGCGGCCAAACGCTAGCCTGAACCGACGAGAGCCACGCCATGCGTGGCTCTTTTCTTTTGTCCGCCGCACCGAAGTTGACATCGGACCAGCCAGTAAATGATAATAATTACTATTAACCAACAAACGCCAGCCACCTAATCCCGTAGGCAGCCAGCCGTTGCAATTTCGACTGGAGGCCTTCGATGTTGTCTTTTCGCGCCCGCTTTTCCCCGCGCGCCATCCCTCTCGCCCTGTTCGGGGTATTCGCCGTCGGCGCCTCGAGCGCCGAAGAAAAACTGCTGCACGACACCGTCGTCACCGCGACGATGTCGGAGCATGAAACGCGGACAGCCCCCGCTTCCGTCACGGTCATTCCACGTCAGGAAATCGAGGAACGCAACGCCAGCGACCTGCTCGACATCGTCCGCGGAACGCCCGGCATCGCCCTCACCGGCCGCCAGGTCGGCGGCCGCAAGACGCTGGCCCTGCGGGGCCTGGAAGGCAAACATACCCTGACCCTGATCGACGGCCGCCGCATCTCGCCGACCGACGATGTCGCCGGCCACTCCGACTACCAGTACGGCTGGCTCCCGCTTTCGGCGATCGAACGGGTGGAAATCATCCGCGGTCCGATGTCGACGCTGTATGGATCGGAAGCCCTGGGCGGCGTGGTCAACCTGATCACCCGGCAGCCCAAGGATCGCTGGACCGGATCGCTGATGGCATCGGGCAGCCAGTTGACCGATGGCGATGGCGGCGACGCCTGGCGGGGTTCCCTGTTCGCCGCCGGCCCGGTCGGCGAACGGCTGACGCTGCGCGTCAATGCCGAATCCTCCGAGCGCAGTCCGATTCCCCTGAAGGAAGACAAGCGCTATTCGGAAATCGAGGGCCGCAAGTCCGAAAGCTACGGGATCGGCGGCACGTTCAAGCTGACCGATGCGCAAAGCATCGACTTTCAGTGGCAGGGCGGCGACGAGACTCGCCGCTACGACGACGTTTCCTCGGGCGGGATCGCCTACGAAAATCGCTACGATATCGAACGCGAGCAGCGCAGCATCGCCTGGAAAGGCGAATTCGGCAACTGGCGCGCCCAATTGCGGGCCTACGACAGCGAAATCGACATCCGCAACCGCCGGACCAACGGCGTGACGGTCGCCCGGCCGCAAAACATCAAGGACGAAGTCGTCGATGGTTTCGCGGCCGCCCGGCTGGGCGGCCACATGCTGACGGTCGGCGGCGAATACCGGGTGGAAACGCTGAGGAACAGCGGCCTGATCGGCGGCGAGGACGACGCGACGCATCAGGCCCTGTTCGCCCAGGACGAGGTCTCGCTGACCGACAACCTGGTGCTGACCGCCGGCGTTCGCGGCGACGACCACGAGCGCTTCGGCTTCGAAGCCAGCCCGCGCCTTTTCCTGGTCTGGGAAGCGATGCCGGAACTGGTAATCAAGGGCGGCTACGGACACGCCTTCAAGGCGCCCACGCTGAAGCAGATTTCGCCCAGCTATGTCGGCGCCGAAGGACCGCACACTTTCCTCGGCAACGGCGACATCCAGCCGGAGAGTTCGGATTCCCTCGAGATCGGTGCCGACTGGAAAAGCGGCCCGGTCAACCTGTGGGCCACGCTGTTCCACACCAAGGTGGAAAACCTGATCACCTACAAGTTGCTCAGCGTTTCCGGCAGCCGCCGGACCTACCAGTACGACAACGTGGACAAGGCCCGGATCAGCGGTCTGGAAAGCGGGGTCGGCTGGTCGATCACCCCCGATGTCAAATGGAATACCAGCCTGACCTGGCTCGACGCCAAGGACGACACGACCGACAAGGAGCTCGCCTACCGCCCCGAAGTCACGCTGGCTTCCAGCCTGAACTGGCAGCTCGGCGAGGGCTGGAGCGCGCGCGCCATGGTCGAATATTTCGGCAAGCAATACGACAACTCGGGCGTCGAATTGCCCTCCTACTCGCTGTGGAATGCCAGCGTCGGCAAGAAGATCGGCAAGAACCTCAGCGTCCGCGCCGGGATCGACAACCTGACCGACGTTCGCCTGGCCGACAAGTCGCCTGATTTCGGCTACGCGGAAATCGGACGGAACGTTTACCTGACCCTGCGCACCGACTTTTGACCCACCGACGCCGACGGCTCCCCACGGATGCCGTCGGCGCCGCATTCTTCGTCATGACACAATTCCGTTTCGCCTTTTTGATCGCCCTCTTCTGCCTGTGCCAAGCGGCACTGGCCGAGAACATCCTGATCATCGCCGCTTCGCCGGTACCGCCGGGGAAGTTCAAGGTTCTTTCCGAAATCGGCCGCCAATTCGGGGTGACCGTCGACGCCCGCTTCGCCGAACAACTGCCGCCCGGCGAGGCGAGCCAATTGCTCGGACAACGCGACTTCATCATCTTTGACGCGGCCCGCAACTCGATGCAGGGCGTCGTCAAGGGAAAGCTGGGCAAGGCGCTCGACAACCTGGCGACGCCGCATCTCTGGATGAAGGACGAAGGACCGGCCGGCACCGGCCTGCCCGACGAGCTGGCGACAAAGCTGCACGCCTACTACACCAACGGCGGAAGAGCCAATTACGAGGGCTTTTTCGCCACCCTGGCCGCCCACCTGCGCGGCCGCCCGCTGCCCGCGACGGCACCGCCCTTCGTCTTTCCCGAACAGGCGATCTACCACCCGAAGGCGCCGGGCCGTATCTTCGCAACCCCCGACGAATACCTCGCGTGGCGCGGCATCGACCCGGCCAGGCGGCCGCCGGTGATCGCCATCGCCCTCTACCAGATCTATCTCGGCGCCGAGCAGACCGCCTTCATCGACGCGCTGGTCGAACGGATCGAGGCCGGCGGCGCCGTCGCCCTTCCCTACTACGCCGGCGTATTCGGTCCGCAACGCCGGATGCTGGAAAGCCGCGGCCAGGTGATCGCCGACGCGGTGATCAGCACGCACATCGTCCTCGACCCCGAAGGGCGACGCCGGGAATTTGCCGAACTCGGCATCCCGGTGCTCCAGGCCCTCGCCTACCGCAAGGGCGACACCGCGGCCTGGCGCGCCGATGCGCAGGGCATCCCGCTGACCGACGTGCCCTTCTACCTGGCCCAGGGCGAATATGCCGGGATCATCGATCCGCTGGTCGCCAGCACGCTGGACAAGGCCACCGGCGACGTCGTCGTCATCCCCGAGCAGGCCGCCGCGCTGGCCGACAAGGCGCTCAATCTGGTCCGCCTGCAGCACCTTCCCAATCGCGACAAGAAGGTGGCCATGCTGTTCTGGAACTACCCGCCGGGCGAAAAGAACCTCTCGGCCTCCTTCATGAATGTCCCGCGCAGTCTCGAAACGACGCTCAGGGCGATGCAGGCGGCCGGCTACGACACCCGCGGCGAGGCCGAAATCACGCTGATCAACGCGCTGCAGCGCCTGCTCGCCCCGTTCTACCGCGACGGCCAAATGGAATCCTTGCTGCGCGACGGCCTGGCCGAGCGCCTGCCCGTCGCCACCTACCGCGCCTGGCTGCAACGTCTGCCGCCGGCCGTCCAGCAGGAAATCCAGGCGCGCTGGGGCGAACCTGAAAAATCGGCGATGGTCGTCGTCGACCGCGGCATTCCCTATTTCGTGATCCCGCGCCTGGCCATCGGCAAGCTGGTCATCAGCCCGCAAGCACCGCGCGGCGAACGCTGGGAAGAGAAGGAAAAAGCCCTCTACCACTCGTCGAAGGCGCCGCCCTCCCACTATTACCTCGCCCACTACCTGTGGCTGCGCGAGCACTTCAAGGCCGACGCGCTGGTGCACTACGGCACGCACGGCTCGCAGGAATGGTTGCCCGGCAAGGAACGCGGCCTGCCGGTCGACGACTACCCGATGCTCGCGGTCGGCAACCTGCCGGTGATCTACCCCTACATCGTCGATAACATCGGCGAAGCCCTGCAGGCCAAACGGCGCGGCCGGGCGGTGATCGTCACCCACCAGACGCCGCCGTTCGCGCCGGCCGGACTGCACGAATCGCTGACCGCGATCCACGACCTGCTGCACCAATGGCTGGCGCAGGACGACGGCGCGGTCAAGGAAAAACTCGCGGTCGACCTGAAGCAACGGGTCGAAAAGGAACGCATCGGCCGCGACATGGGCTGGAGTCCAACCCGTATCGACCGCGAATTCCGCGCCTTCATCGACGAACTGCACAACCATCTGCACGAACTGGCGCAGACCGCGCAGCCGCTCGGCCTGCACACCTTCGGCACGGCGCCGCGCCAGATGCACCGCGTTGGCACCGTGCTGCTGATGCTCGGCCGGGAATTCCAGCAGGCGGCGGCCCGCTTCGTCGGCGTCAGGGAAGACGATCTCGACGAGCTGTTCGTCGGCGACTATGCGAAACTCGAGGCCAGTCCGCCATTCCGGATGTTGGCCGAAGCGCTGGCCGGCAACACGCCGCTGCCCGCCGACCCGGCGCTGGCCGGACAACTGGCGCAGGGGCGCCGCTGGTATGCCGAACTCGGCGCCGACGACGAGCTCGCCGGCCTGCTGTCGGCACTGGCCGGACGGCATCGTCCGACCTCGTACGGCGGCGACCCGATCAAGAATCCGGACACCCTGCCGACCGGCCGCAACCTGTACGGTTTCGACCCCTCGCGAGTCCCGAGCAAGGCGGCCTGGGAAGCCGGCAAGCAAGCCGCCGAATCGCTGATCGCCGCCCAGACCGCCAAGGCCGGCCGCCCGCCCAGGAAACTCGCCTTCTCGCTGTGGTCGGTCGAAACCATGCGCCACCAGGGCATCCTCGAAGCCCAGGCGCTGTGGACGCTGGGCGTCGAGCCGGTGTGGGATGCCGGCGGCCGGGTCGTCGACGTCAAGCTGGTGCCGCGCGAACGCCTCGGCCGCCCGCGCGTCGACGTCGTTCTCTCGGCCACCGGCCTCTACCGCGACCATTTCCCGAACGCCATGAAGCAACTGGCCCAGGCCGTCGAACTGGCAGCCCGCGCCGATGAAGGCGACAACCCCGTCTACGTCAACAGCCGCGCCGTCGCCGAACGCCTGGTCAAGCAAGGGATTCCGGACGCTATCGCCCAACGGGCGGCCGAAACGCGCATCTTCTCCAATGAATCCGGACGCTACGGCACCGGACTGGACGACGCGGCGCTGGCCACCGATACCTGGAAGCACAAGGGCGAAGCCGACCGCAAGCTGGCCGACCTCTACCTGTCGCGCATGCAGTACGCCTACGGCAGCGACGAGTCGACGTGGGGCATCAAGGGCATTGCCGGCGGCAACGCGGCCGGCGCCGGGATCAATCTCTATGCCGAACAGTTGAAAGGCACCGAAGGTGCCGTGCTGTCGCGCACCTCCAACCTCTACGGCATGCTGACCACCGACGACCCCTTCCAATACCTCGGCGGGATCGGCGCCGCCGTTCGCGCCCTCGACGGCAAGGCGCCTGAACTCTACATTTCCAACCTGCGCAACAGCGGCAGCGACGGCAAGGGCGGCAAGATCGAAGGGGCCGCGCAATTCCTCGCCAAGGAACTCGCCACCCGCAACTTCCATCCCGGCTACATTCAGGGCCTGATCGCCGAAGGCTATGCCGGCACGCTGCAGGTCCTCGACGGCATCAACAATTTCACCGGCTGGACCACCGTCTCCCGGGAAATCGTCCGCGACGACCAATGGCAGGAATTCGTCGACGTCTATGTCCGCGACAAACACCGGCTCGGCCTGAAGGCGTGGTTCGAACGCCACAATCCGCACGCCCTGGCCCAGGGAATCGAAAAGATGCTGGAAATGGCCCGCCACGGCTACTGGCAAGCCGATCCGGCGACGGTCGCCGAACTGAAGCAGCGCTATCGCGAACTGGCCGCACGCCACGACGTCAAGAGCGGCAACGCCGCGTTCGAGAAATTCGTCGCCGCCGGCTTCGGCCTGGCCACGCCGCCGGCTGCCCCGAAAGCGGCCGAGCCGGCGCCGGCAACGCCGTCGGCGCCGCCGCAAGTGACCGGCATGCGGCTGGAAAAAGTCGCCCCCCGCCAGCCGGAAGCGCCGACGCTGGCATTGCTCGGCGGTGCCCTGCTGCTGCTCGCGACGGGCGGCGGCGCGACCAGCGCGCTCCGCCGCCAGCGGAGCGCAGCATGATCCGCATCCTGCCCGCTGGCGCGCTGCTGTTCGCCGCCTGTACCGGACACGCCGACGATGCCGGGACGCCGATGCTCCGCGAAGTCTCGGTGAGCGCCCGCCGCGACGCCGACGGTGAGCGGTTGCTCGCGGTCAACCAGAAAACCGTGCTCGATCGCAAGGAAATCGAGGCGCTGGGCGGGTTGACCGTCGACGAGGTGATCCGCAAGCTGCCCGGCATCGAGGCCGCGCCCCGGTCCGGCGACGGCGGCCCGAACGCCAACGCCCGCGGCATGGGACGCGACGCGGTGCAGTTCCTGGTCGATGGCGAACGGCCATCGGCCAATGCCCGCTACGCGCTGACCGCGGTCGGCCGCCTGCCCTCCGGCGAACTGGAGCGCGTCGAGATCCTGCGCGGCACCTCGGCCGAGCACGGCGGAGGCGCCCCGGTCACCGTTAACCTGATCATGAAAAAGGCCCGCCCGACCGCGTCCACCGCGTTCAAGGCAGCCGCCGGGCTGCGCGGCGACGAACCGAACGGACAGTTCAGCCTGAGCCGGGGCGGAAGCGACCGCGGCTTCTCGTGGATCGTGCCGCTCAGCATCAACCATCACGGCATGCCGCAGGAAAAGCTCGGCCGGCGCCAGCAGTCGGTTGTCGGCACGCCGGCGCTGGCGCAGAACGAGCGCGAGGAGTCGCCCTACCGCCTCGACGAGTTCGTCCTTTCGCCCCGCCTGAGCTGGCGCGGCGACGACGGCAACCTGTCGCTCTGGCCCAGCCTCTATCACAACCGCGGCGAACGCCGGAGCGAGATCGACCTGTCGACCGACGCCGACCCGGCCGCCGGCGGTCGGCACGAACGCGAGGAAAGCCGGCTGACCATCGCCCGCCTGCGCGCCGAGGCCGAGCGGAAAACCGGGCTCGGCAAACTGTCCGGTCGGGTTGCGCTGATGGGCGCCGACCGCGAACAGAACACCGCGCGCCAGTGGATTGCCGGCGACGGTACGCGGACCCACGGCTTCGAGACGATCGAGCGCGACGAGCGCGAACTGTCATCCTCCCTGCGCCTGGATCGGCCGGCCGGCGACGGACTGGTCTCGGCCGGCGTCGAGCAGGCTTGGCACCGCCGCGACGAAAGCCAGCGGGCCGCCGGCAGCAGTGTGTACGCCGGTGCCTACGCCGCCCTCGCCCGGCAATGGACCGCCTGGCTGCAACATGAATGGCCGCTGGCCCCGGCGCTGACGCTGACCTACGGTCTGCGCGGGGAACGGGTCGAACTGGAAGGCGACGGCCGGCAAAGCGCTGCCGGCCAACTGGCACCGTCGCTGGCCGGACGCTACGAACTGGGCCCCGACCTGATCTTGCGCTCGTCGCTGGGCGCCGGACTGAAGGCCCCCAAACTGGAGGAAATTTCCGGGTTGACCGTGCGCGGCGCCGGCTTCAACAGCCCGCTCGAGGCCGATCGCGGCGGCAACCCGGGATTGCGCGCCGAACGCAACCTGAACGCCGAACTGGCCCTCGATCGCCACCTGCCGAACGGCGCCGGCACGCTCGGCATCAATCTCTACCTGCGGCGGACCGAGGATTTCATCGAGCGGCGCACGCTGCTCGAAGGCGACCGCTGGGTCGAACGTCCGTACAACGAAGGCAACGCCCGCCACTGGGGAGTCGAACTCGACGCCAAACTGAAGGGCGACGCCTTCGGCTGGAGCGGCGCCTCGCTGCGCAGCCACCTGACCCTGCCCAAGGCGCGGGTCGAGGACGCGCGCCTCGGCATCACCCGCGACGCCCGCGACCTGCCGCGCTACCAATGGAGTCTCGGCGTCGACCAGGCCCTGCCGGGCTGGCAGGCCAGCGCCGGCTTCCAGATCAATCTGTACGGCCCGACGCGGACCGAGATTCCCGGCGAAACCAGCCGCCGGCAGCAGGCGCGCACGCTGATCGACCTCCATGCGGTCCGCCGCCTGAGCCGCCAACTCAACCTGCGCCTGGAAGTGCAGAACCTGATCGCCACCGACACCAGCCGCCTGGCCCGTGCCTGGTCGGGCAGCGACGACTGGACGCTCGCCACCCGCGAACGCGGCCAGCGGACGCTGCTGCTGTCGCTCGAGGGGCAGTGGTGAACTTGCCCGCCCATCCGCCCCGAGGCGCCGCCGCTGCCCGGCTCCCGAAGCTATTCCCACCATCCGCCCGTTTGTTCCACTGACCGGAGTTTCACCGATGCAAACCAACCTGATCGAACTGTCGATGTACCAGCTGTCGCAGCTGTTCCTGATTCCGACCCTGCTGCTGATCGCCGCCCTTTTCCTTTACGCCTTCTGGGTGCTCGGCGAATTCGCGGTGCACTCGCTGTACCGCCGCCACGGCGGTGGACGGCCGCTGCTCGCCGAATTTCGGCGAAACGGCCGGTTGACCGCGGACGAGCTCGACGTCATCGCCCACCGCCAACTCGAGACGCCGCGCATCGCCAGCCGGGTGACGCCGATGCTCGGCCTGGTCGCGACGATGATCCCGATGGGGCCGGCGCTCAAATCGCTGTCCGACGGCAACCTGTCCCAGGTCTCCGAAAACCTGACCATCGCCTTCTCGGCGGTGATCCTGGCGCTGATCGCCGCCTCCATCACCTATTGGGTGGTCAATGTGCGGCGCCGCTGGCTGGCCGAGGAAATGCTCGAGATCGAATCCCTGCGGAGCGCAGCCGCATGAGCCTGAAACTGCTGCACGAAACCGAGACCGAAGATCCGATCCTGTCGGTCGTCAACCTGATCGACATCTTCCTCGTCATCATCGCCGCGCTGCTGATCACCGTGGCGCAGAACCCGCTGCTCAACCCCTTCAACCAGCGGGACGTCACGGTCATCACCGACCCCGGCAAGCCGAGCATGGAAGTCACCATCAAGAAGGGCGAAAAGATCGAGCATTACAAGGCCAACGGCAGCATCGGCAGCGGCGACGGCGAAAAGGCCGGCGTCGCCTACCGGATGAAGGACGGTTCGATGGTCTACGTCCCGGAAGGCCAGGAGTGAGCATGGACGACATCCTGGAAACCGACGACATGACGATCGAGCTCCGTCTGGCCGCCGTCGTCGCCCTGCTCTCGGCCTCCGCCCTGCGCGGGCCGACCGCGGCCAAGGCCGCCGCGCTGCGCGCCCATCTGGCGGCCGCCCTCGGCGACCGCTCGCTCGCCCCACCGCTGCGCGAGGCTATCGACCAGGCGCTCGCCGGTTGGCGGGCCGTCGCCTGCCACCCGGCTTCGGTCAGCGTGGCGCTCTGCCCGTTGACTGCGCCCGGCCAGTCCATCCACTGATTTTCAACCAAGGAGAACCCATGTCCCGCTACACCGGCCCCCGCCTCAAAGTCCTGCGCGCCCTCGGCGTCGACCTGCCCGGCCTGTCCCGGAAATCGATGCAGGAGCGCAACCAGCCGCCCGGCCAGCACGGCGCCCGCAAACTCGCTTCCCGCAAATCGGAATTCGGACTGCAATTGATGGAAAAGCAGAAACTGCGGTTCAACTACGGCCTCAGCGAAAGGCAGTTGCGCCGGGTCGTCGCCGATGCCAAAAAAACATCGCGGCGCGACCGGCGACAAGTTGGTCGAACTGCTCGAACGCCGCCTCGACAACCTGGTCTTCCGGGCCGGATTCGCCCCGACCATTCCGGCCGCCCGGCAGCTGGTCAGCCATGGACACTTCCTGCTCAATGGCCGGCGGGTGACCATTCCCTCGATTCGGCTACGCCCCGGCGACTGCTTCGCGCCGACCGCCAGCGGCCGGAAAATCGACCTCGTCCGCGGCACGCTGGAGGAGCCGGCACTGGAACGGCCGCAATGGATCGCCTTCGACGCATCGACGCAAACGGCCCACCTCGCCCACCTGCCCGACGGCGATGCTGCCCCGTTCCAGATCGACCTGCAGCGCGTCGTCGAGTACTACGCGACGCGGATGTAAACGCGACCCCGGTCCACTCCCCATGCCATCCGAATTCCGCCTGCCGCTGACCGTCCCCGCGGCCGGCAGCGAGGTCCGTCTCGCCGCCTTCGACGACGGGATCGATCCGCTGCTGCGCGCGCAACTGGTCGCCTACGGCCTGGCCGAGCAACGACCGCTGACGGTCTTGCAACAACGGCCGATGACTGTCATCCTCGCCGACGAAGTCGAGCTTGCCCTTGAACACGAGATTGCCCGCCATGTCTGGGTCACCCGCTAGTCTCCCGCAGCGCATCGTTTCCGCCGTACCGGGCCGCATCCGGGTGCGCGACCCGGCGCTGCGCAACCCGCGCCAGCTGGCCGACCTGAGCGCGGCGCTGGACGAACTGGACGGCATTTTGGAGCTCGCCGGCAATCCGCGAACCGGCAGCCTGGTCGTGCATTTCGATCATCGTCGCCTGGCCGTGGAAGCCCTCGAGCACCTCGTCGATACGGCGCTCGACCGCCCGGCCGCCCCGGCGCGACCGGGCGGCCAGAGCCGGCGCCGGCAGTTCAATCGCTATGCCAAGATCGGCATGCTGGCCAGCCTGGGCGCATCGCTAGCCTTTCTCGCCACCGGCCAGAAGCGTGCGCACGCAGTCGCCGGCGCGCTGTTCGTCGCCGGCCTCGGCGTGCATCTGACGGTTCATCGTCAGCTCCTGGTGCGCTGACCCGGGCGGCGACCGGTAGCCGGCAGCCGCCCGGAACCGTACCCGCAGGACGAAGGCCGCCAAGTTTGACGTGGGTCAAGCCGCCCCGGAAGCGGCATGGTACTTTTTACGACATCGTTTTGTTTTGCAGCCAGCCATCCGCACAACGGTAGCCAGCCAATCCTTGCTGAAAGGTGGATCATGGTTGGCCGTTCGTTCGACGCTTTCGTCACCCCGCCCGCAACCCGGCAAGTCGACTGGGCGTCGCTGATCCAGGCAGTTGCCCGCCATCTGCGCATCGCCCACCAGATTCCCGGGCGCATCCGCTTCAGGATCGACCCGGCCGTGCTCGCCGACCCGGCATTGCGCGGCCTCGGCGACAGCGGCCTCGACGACGCGCTCGGCGTGATCCGGGGCGTACGCAGCGTTCGCCTCAACCGACTGGCCCGTTCCTGCACCATCGAATACGACCGCGCGGTCATTCCCGACCACGCCTGGGGCGACCTGCTCGAACAGCGCCCCGGCCCGGCCGCGCAGATCCTGCTCGACATCATCGAAGACAAATATGCGGAGGTCCGCCATGTCCAACCATGACGAAGCCATCCTGCGCAGCCGCACCCTACAGCCGGCGGCGCCGTTCCCGATCCTGCACCAGGCGGTGCGCATCGCGCTCTACGACGAATATGCGGCACGCGCCTTCTACCGCCGGGTCAGCGAATCTTTCGGCCCGCAGCCGCCGTTCGCCAACATCTGGCAGGCCGAGGAACAACACGTTGCGGCGCTCGGGCAACTGTGCGAGCGCTACGGCATTCCCCGGCCGCTCGACCCCTTCCCGGCCGAAACTACGGTTTCGCCGACCTGGCGTGCCAATCTGGAACGCGCCGTCAGCGGAGAACTGGCCAATGTCCGGCTCTATCGCTACCTGATCCCCCGGGTCGACGCCCGCGACGCCCGCCGGGTTTTCGCCAACCTGCAAGCGGCCTCGCTCGATCGGCATCTGCCCGACTTCCAGCATGCCCTGCAACAGGCGCTGTCGCGCGAAAGCTACCACGCGGCACGGGGTATCCCGGCCGAGCAGGCCTACGTCCGCCACGGTCCGCTGAGCGATCTGCTCGAACAGGGCCTGGCGCTGCTTTCGCGCCAGCACGGCGCTTTCGGTCTGGCCGGCAGCCTGCTGCGGGCCGCCCACCCGGCCCTGCTGGCCGGCCTGCTGGCCGGCGGCGCAACGGCGCACTACCTGCGCCGCCGGGACCGGATTTCACAAACCACGGAGGAATGACCATGCTGCCTCTCCTGCCCTTTGTCGCCGGACTCGTTGCCGGCGCCGCCGCCGTCAAGCTGTGGCGCAACGAAAAAACCGCGCAGACCCTGACCAACGCCAAGGTCAAGATCCGCTCAGCGACGGTCAGCGGGCTGTCCCGCCTCGAATCGTCGAGCGCCTCGATGCGCGAAAAGCTCGCCGTCGGCGAAGCCGCCCCGGACCCCGCTGACGATGCCGATGTCCCAGCCGCTCGCCCAACGCGCGCGCGCAAGCCGCGTCCGGCCGGGAGCGCCGGCGGCGAAGCCGATGCGGCGAGCGGGGAGCCGACATGAAACCGCGTCCGGCGCCGCGACCGATGGCGCCCGGCGGTCCTGCCGGCCCCGAACCGAGCGCCGACTTCTGGCGCGGTTTCGTCGCCAGCGGACTCCTCGCCGCGGTTCAGGAACGCCACGGCAAACCGCGCCTGGATCGCCGCGCCCTGCGCCGGGCGCTGCAGGGCGGCTGTGCGCTGGCCACCGGGACGCAAGCCGCGCATGCCTGGCGTTGGCGCGACGCGCCGCGAGTCGCCGCCTGCATCGGCCTCGGCCTGCTGGCCGTCACCACCCTTGAACATGTGCTGCGCGAAAACGCGGCCAAGGAGATATCTGATGAGCAAGAAGAAGCATAAGAAGCAGTCCGGGCAAGGCCGGGGCTGGGGCGAAACCGGCTACGGCCAGGACCGATTCGAGGCACCAGATGGCGGCAATCCGCAAGGCCCCGGCGGCGCCCGCTGGAACGACCTGGTCGGCGGCATCACCGGCGCCGAGCGCGGCATGCTCGACGGCCTGCAGGGCATGGTCGGTTCGCGCCACACCGAACAGTTCGTCCTCGGCGCCCTGATCGGCGCCGCCGCGGTGTACGTGCTGGGCGACGAGGAAATGCGCAACAAGCTGCTCAAGTCGGCGATCAAGCTTTATTCCGGCATCGCCGGCGGCTTCGAGGAAATCAGGGAGCAGATGGCCGATATCCGTGCCGAAGTCGAAGCCGAAACACAGGACTGACGAGTACGCGATGACTCGGGATATCGCTGCCGGTCCGTTCGCCGACCTCTGGCCGGTACACCGCCTGGCGGAACGCGTCCGCTTCCGCTACCGCCCAGGCCAGACGATCGACCCGATCGGCACGGCACGGGCGGTCCGCAACCTGCCGGGGGTGGTCGACGCCAGACTGAATCCGCTCGCCCGGTCGCTCACCGTCGAGTTCGATCCGGCCGAAACCGACTGCGCTGCGTTGCGCACGGCGCTGCTGGCGCTGGACCTCGCGGGCGATCGGCCGGCACGCGGCGGCCCGGCCCATCACGACGGCCTGAGTGGCGTCGCGAGCAGCGCCCTGCTCCTGCTCGGTCGGCGTCTCGTACCGTCCAGACTGATGCTGCCGGCGACCTTGGCCGTCGCCTGGCCGGTTTTCGCCGCAGCGCTCGACGACTTGCGTGACGAAGGCATCACCTCGCACGTCCTCGAAGCGCTGGCGGTGGCGATCTCCGCGGCGCGCCGCGATTTTACCGCGGCCAATGCCACCAGCTTCATGCTCGCCCTGGGCGAATACCTCGAACAATCGATCGCCCGCCGCTCCGACGAATTGCTGCGGGAACTGCTCCGGCCGGATACCGGCCGGGTCTGGGTCGAAATCGACGGCCGGGAGCAGCAGATCGCCAGCGCCGCCGTCACCGTCGGCATGACCGTCGTCGTCGCCGCCGGTGCGACGGTCCCGGTCGACGGCACGGTACTCGGCGGCGAAGCGACCCTCAACGAAACGGCAATGACCGGCGAAAGCCGGCCGGTCGCCCGCCGGCGGGGCGACAAGGTACTTTCCGGCACCCTAGTCGAAGAAGGACGCCTGCGCATCTATGCCGAACACGTCGGCCGCAACACCGCCGCCGCCCGCATCGCCGACTACGTCGAGCGCTCGCTGGCGGCCAAGAGCGAATCCCAACTGGACGCTTCCCGCCTCGCCGACGGACTGGTCCCGGCGGTCCTCGGGCTCGCCGCCGCGACCTGGCTGCTCAGCGGCGACTGGCAGCGCGCCACCGCCGTCCTGCAGGCCGACTACTCCTGCGCCCTCAAGCTGGCGACGCCGGTCGCCTTCAAGTCCGCGATGCACCGGGCCGGGACCGAGGGCATCCTGTTCAAGGGCGGCGACGTCGTCGAACGCCTGGCCGAGGCCGATACCTTCGTTTTCGACAAGACCGGTACCTTGACCACCGGGCGACTCGCCGTCACCGACGCCCTCGCCTTCGACCCGGACTATTCGCCGACGGACATCATCGATCTGGCCGCCTCGGTCGAGGAACACTATTTCCATCCCCTGGCCCTGGCCGTCGTCGATGCCGCGAGAAAACATCAGGGGCGGCATTTCGACCACAAGGAAGTCGAATTCATCGCCGCCCACGGCGTCGCCAGCGTCGTCGACGGCCAGCGCATCGTCGTCGGTTCGCGGCATTTCGTCGAAGAGGACGAGGGCGTTCCCGTCGGCCGTCACCGGCGCCGGCTGCAGGCCTTGTATCGCCAGGGGAAAACCCTGTTGTACATCGGTTTCGGCGGCCGCCTGCTCGGTGTCATCGCACTCAAGGACCAGCTTCGGCCCGGTTGCCGCGCCACGCTGGAACGACTGCGCAGCCTCGGCGTCAGGCGCCTGGTGATGCTGACCGGCGACCATCGCGAACAGGCGGCCGAACTGGCGCGGGAACTCGGCATCGACGAATTCCACGCCGAACTCCTGCCCCAGGACAAGGCGCAGCGGGTGGCCGGACTGAAGGCAGCCGGCGCCCGCATCGCCTTCGTCGGCGACGGGATCAACGATGCCCCGGCCCTGGCCGGAGCCCACGTCGGCATCGCGATGCAGAACGGCGCCGACATCGCCCGCCTGACCGCCGACGTCGCCCTCCTCGAAGACGATATCGAACGGGTCGCCCAAGCCAAGAGGCTGGCGCTGGCGACCATGCGCCGAATCGACCACAACTTCCGCCTGACCATCGCCGCCAATACCGGCATCCTGGCCGCCGCCGCCAGCGGCAAGCTGTCGCCCGTCGCGTCCAGCGTCGCGCACAACGGCAGCACCATCGCCATCCTGCTCAACGCGTTGCGCAGCGCCTGACACCGCCGCGGCTTTCCGTGGCGGCGCCGGACCGCGCCATCGCCGAATCGGATACACCCGGGAATGATCGCAAGCAAGAATCTAGTTGACAATCATTCTCATTACTGTAAGATGGCACACAACGAACACGGTTATTACCGCCCACCATGATGAACAGCCCCAGCAAACCCCACCCCTCGCCGAGCGCCCAGCCCCCCTCTCCGAAGATCCGGCTGGACAGCAGCCAGTTGCTGCGCGGTGCCTCGGTCGTCGAAATCGAACATGCCGGCCAGTGCTACCAGCTCCGCGTCACGCGCGAAAACAAGCTGATCCTGACCAAGTAACGATCTCCGTTGTCAATCTCTCGTTCCCGCAGCCAGCAAGCCAACCGCAAGCAAGCCATGGGTTTTTTGCCGGCGCCCGGACGATAACGCCTGAATAGACGAGCGCATGAGTTACGCCCTTTACCGTCCTTCCGCCACCCGGCGCGGCAGCCTGTTCGCCATCGTGATCGGCGCCCACGTCGGCGTCGCGCTGCTGGTTTTCGCGGCGCGCACCGTCGTTCCGCAGATCGCCGAAATCCCGCTGGTCGTCGATCTACTGCAACCGGCCCAGCCCGAAACGCCGCCCCAAGCCAAACCCTTGCCGGTCAGCAAATCGCGGCCGGAAACGCCGCGTCCGGCAGCGAAGGCGCCAGCGCCGACGCTGGAGGCGACGACCAGCAACCAGCCCGCCCCCAGCGCGCCCCTCGCCGCGCCGCCCGAAACCAAGCCGGCGCCGCCTGCCGCACCGGCGGCCGAGGCGGTCAGCCAGGCCCGCTTCGACGCCGATTACCTCAAGAACCCGGCGCCGCCCTACCCGCCGCTGTCCCGCCGCATGGGCGAGGAAGGCAAGGTCGTGCTGCGCGTCTCGGTGACGCCCCAGGGCAACGCCGACCACATCGAAATCCGGACTTCCTCGGGCAGCGAGCGCCTCGACCAATCGGCGCTGAAGACGGTCCGCAACTGGAAATTCATCCCGGCCAAGCGCGGCGACGCCGCCGTCCAGAGCTGGGTACTGGTTCCCATCATTTTCAAATTGGAGCAATGAGCATGCAGGAAACCGCACACGACAACGCCTTCGGCTTCGCCCACCTGTGGGCCGCCGGCGACACCGTCTCGCACACCGTCGCCATCGTCCTGGCATTGATGTCGATCGCCAGCTGGTATCTGATTCTGGCCAAGACCTGGGACTGGTTCCGCGCCCGCCGCGCGGCCCGTGCCGTTCCCGCCTTCTGGTCGGCGAGCAGCGTCGGCGAAGGCCTGCAACGACTGAGCGAGGCCGGCGAGGACAGTCCCTACGCCCAGCTCGCCGCCCAGGCCAACTGCTGCAACAACGATTGCGAAGCGGCCAGCAGCCGCCTCGCCTCCCGTTTCGACCCGGCCGAACAGATGGAACGGGCGCTTCGCCACCATCTCTCTAGCACGCAGGCGAGCATGGAAAACGGCCTGACCCTGCTTGCGACGACTGGCGCCACCGCGCCCTTCGTCGGCCTGTTCGGCACCGTCTGGGGCATCTACCACGCGCTGGTAGCGATCGGCATTTCCGGCCAAGCGGCGCTCGAGAAGGTCGCCGGCCCGGTCGGCGAGGCGCTGATCATGACCGCCGCCGGCCTCGCCGTCGCACTGCCCGCGGTTTTCGCCTACAACGCTTTCACCCGCGCCAACCGTGTGGTTCTCGCCGACCTCGACGCCTTCGCGCACGACCTGCACGCCTTCTTCACGGTCGGCAAGCCGTTCGCCGCGAACAGCGCCCAGATTCACCCGATGCGCGCCCGGGCCGCGACGGAGGCCGCATAACATGGCGATGGGCTCCTTCAACTCGCCGGGCAGCCAGATGCCGACGGCCGAGATCAACATGACGCCGCTGGTCGACGTGATGCTGGTGCTGTTGATCATCTTCATCATCACCGCACCGCTGATGACCCATTCGGTCAAGGTCGAGCTGCCGCGCGCCTCGAGCGTGCCGACGCCGGAAAAACCGATGACGCTGCAGGTCGCGATCGACGCCGACAATCGCGTCTACATCGGCAGCGAGGCGGTTGGGCACGACGCGCTGGAAAGCCGTTTCCGCGCCGCGGTGGACCGCGACGCGAACGTCGAAATGCACCTCAAGGCCGACCGCGCGACGCGCTACGAGGCAGTCGCCGAAACGATGAGCGCGGCCCGCCGGGCCGGTCTGAGCAAGATCGGCTTCGTCACCCAGCCGAGCGACGCCGGCCGCTGAACCAGGCTGCCGTCAGGGGGCGGCGGCACCACCAAACCCAGGGAGAAAAACACATGAAAGAGATGCGCCTGAAGCCGCTGATCGCGGCCCTCGGCCTCGCCTGCGCCGGCCCTGTGCTGGCCGACAAGGAACTCGGCGAAATCACCGTCAGCAGCGGCAAGTCGGTCGGCTCCAAGCCGGTGCTGCGCGACGAGATCATCGCCACCGAATCGCTCGGCGCCCGCGAGCTCGAAAAGACCGGCGCGACCATGCTGACCGAGGCGCTCGACAAGCGTCCGGGCATTTCGACCCAGGTCGAATGCTCGATCTGCAACGTCCGCAACGTCGTCCTCAACAACCTGCCCGGCCGCTACACGACGCTGCTGATCGATGGCATTCCGATCTTCTCGTCGGTGTCCACCGCCTACGGGCTGGACAGCGTCAGCCTGGGCGGCGTCGACCGCATCGACATCTCGCGCGGCGCCGGCACCAGCCTGATCGCCCCCGAAGCGCTGGCCGGCTCGGTCAATATCGTGACCCGCCGGCCGACCCGCGACGAGTTCATGGCCAACCAGCAATTCGGCAGCTACGGCCAATGGAGCACCGACCTGTTCGGCGCCAAGACCTTCGCCGGCGGCGCCCTGACCGCCAACTTCAACCACAACCAGCACAACACGGTGGACGGCGACGGCAACGGCGTTTCCGAATACACCGGCTTCAAGCGCAATCTCGGCGGCATCGGCTTCTTCCTCGACGACGTCGGCGGCTTCAAGCTCAAGGGCCGCTTCGACAGCGTCGACGAGAAGCGCATGGGCGGCGCGATGGGCCGCAACTACGCCGCGGTCAAGGCCGATCTCTCGGGCAATCCCTTCGACTGGCGCCGCGGCCAGAACGGTTCGCCGTCGGCCGCCGGCTGGTACGCCCACGATGCCGGCAGCGTGCTCCCCTATGACGGCGGCCTCGGTGGCATGTCCGAAATCATCTTCACCGACCGCAAGCAGTTCGTCGCCAGCGCCACCCGCAAGCTCGGCGAAGGCAGCATGCGCTTCGCCGTCGGCGCCGCCCGGCACAAGCAGGATTCCTTCTACGAAGGCTCAATCTACAAGGCGGACCAGACGCAGTACTACCTGGAGGCCAGCGTCCAACAACCGTTCGGCGCAACGCTGGTGACCGCCGGTCTGAATTACCGTTACGAGGACCTGAAAAGCACCGGCTTCTCGTTCTCCAACGGCGTTCCCAACGACGGCATCGACAACTACGCCTACCGGACGCCCGGCATTTTCCTGCAAGCCTACCGCGCCCTGCTGGACGGCGTCGTCGAACTCAACGGCTCGATCCGCTACGACGACCACAACGTGTTCGGCGGCATCACCAGCCCGCGCCTGAACGTGCTGTGGAACCACGACCACGAGTTCAACAGCCGGTTCGCGGTCGGTCGCGGCTTCCGCGCGCCGACCTCGTTCTTCGAGCAGGACCACGGCATCCTCGACGACGTCGCGATCGTCCGCAACATCAAGAAAGCCGAGATTTCCGACAATGCGTCGTACGCGCTGTCCCATGCCGGCGACCGGCTGGCCTGGGTTGCCTCGCTGAATTACAACAGGATTTCCAACATGGCGCTGCTGGCACCGGGATCCGCAGGCGACGCCTACGGCTACCCGGGCGAGACGGTGACCGTGTTCACCTCGGCCCAGCAGCCGGTCACCGTCGTCGGCGGCGACCTGACGGCAACCTACAAGCTGACCCCGCAACTCGAGGCCACCGTCGCGCTGGAACGGTTCAGTTACCGTTTCTCCGAACCCGGCACGCTTGCCTTTGCCCGCCCGGAAACCCGCGCCTACCTGCGTCTCGATTACGAGAGCGGCCCCTGGTCCGGCATGCTGCGCGGCACCTGGACCGGCCCGATGGATCTCGCCAGGTTCTACGACTACGCCAACAACCCGCGCTACAACTTCGACGGCACGCCGAAGATGGACAAGAGCCCGGCTTACTGGGTCGTCGACCTGCGCGGCGAATACCGCCTCGACAAGCAATGGGCGCTCTATCTCGGCGCCGACAACCTGCTCGACTTCAAGCAGTCGGACAAGGAAAGCATGCTGTGGGTCGACAGCGCCGGCAACATCGACGTTACGCAAATATGGGGCCCGAACCGTGGGCGCTTCATCTACGGCGGCGTAAAATTCACGCTGTGACCTTCGCCCGCTCCATCCTCGCCAGCAGCCTCGCCCTCTCGGCGGGGCTTTTCGCGTCCGGGGCCGGCCGGGCCGGCGAGTCCGGTCTCGATTTCGAACTGTCCGACGGCAGCCGTTTCATCCGGCTCTCCGAACTCCCGGCCCGGACCACCGTCGTCAATTTCTGGCGCAGCGACTGCCCGCCCTGCCGACGCGAGATGCCGGCGCTCGCCGCCGCCGCCCGCCGCGGCACGGCCCGCGTGGTTGCCGTCGCGCTGCAGCGCCCGGCCGAAACGCAGGCCGCCCCCGACGCAGTGCGCGCTGCGCTGAATCCGCCGCTGCTCTCGCTGCACGGCCCGGGCGAGCCGCGCGGCCTGCTCGCCCGCTTCGGCGACCCGGCGCTCAGCCTCCCCCATACTGTCGTGCTCGATGCCCGGCGCCGGCCCTGCGCCCGGCGCAGCGGCGAAATCGACGCCGCCTGGCTGGATGCCGCCATCGCCCGCTGCAGCGCTTCTCAGGATCCATCGTGAACCAAGCCAACGCCATCCTGCTGGTCGGCCATCCGAACGTCGGCAAGTCCGTCCTCTTCCACCGCCTGACCGGCGCCTACGTCAATGTCTCCAACTATCCGGGGACGACCGTCGAAGTGACCCGGGCCGGCACCCGCTTCGACCGCGACGCGGTGCTGCTCGACACGCCGGGCGTGCTGGCGCTGCCGTCGCGCAGCGACGACGAGCGGGCGACGATGCGGGCGCTGCTCAACGAGGATACGCGCTGCCTGGTCCAGGTCGGCGACGCCAAGAACCTGCGCCGGACGCTGACGCTGACCGCGCTGCTCGCCGAACTCGGCCTGCCGATGGTGCTGGCGCTGAACATGCACGACGAGGCGGCGGCGCGCGGCGTCACCGTCGATATCCCGGCGCTCGCCGAGGAACTCGGCATCCCGGTGCTGGCCACCGTGGCGACCGGCGGCGAAGGCATCGGCGAACTGACCTCCAGCCTGGCCGAAGCCCGGCCGCCCGAGGCGATGCTGCGCTACGACGCCGACATCGAGGCCGACATCGCCGATGCCGCCGCCGAGATCGCCCGCGTCGCGCCGCACCCGCGGCTGGCCGCGCGCGGCCTGGCCATCCTCTACCTCGGCGGCGATCCGGAAGTCGCCGGCTGGCTCGAACAGACCGCCGGCGCCGGCTGGGCCGGCCTGGAAAACCGGCGCCGCGCCGCCGTCGACCGCGCCGAGGGCGACCTGCCGACGCTGCTCGCCCGCGAGCGCACCGAGGCGGCCGACGCGCTGGCCGGCAGCGTGATCCAGCGCGCGGTCCGCAGCAGCCCGCTGCTGTCGCAGCGCATCGGCCAGGCCGTCGTCCATCCGCTGTGGGGCATCCCGATCCTGCTCGGCGTGCTGTTCGCCGTCTATGAATTCGTCGGCGTGTTCGGCGCGACGACGCTGGTCGGCCTGCTCGAGGAAGACCTGTTCGAAGGCGTGCTGAACCCGGCCGTCACCGGCTTCGTGCAGTCCGCGGTCGACCTGCCCTGGCTGGCCGATCTGCTGGTCGGCCCCTACGGCCTGTGGACGATGGGCATGACCTACGCGCTGGCGCTGATCTTCCCGATCGTCACCACCTTCTTCTTCGCCTTCGGCGTGCTCGAGGATTCGGGCTACCTGCCGCGCCTGACCGTGATCGCCAACCGGCTGTTCGCGACGATCGGCCTGAACGGCCGCGCCGTGCTGCCGATGGTGCTCGGCCTGGGCTGCGTGACGATGGCGACGCTGACCACGCGCATCCTGCATTCGCCGCGCGAACGCCTGATCACCATCTTCCTGCTTGCGCTGGCCATTCCGTGCTCGGCGCAGCTCGGCGTCGTGCTCGGCATGCTCGGCGGCGTCTCCTTCACCGCGGTGCTGGTCTGGGCGCTGGCCATGGTCGGCGTGCTGCTGCTGTCCGGCTTCCTCGCCGCCAGGCTGATCCCCGGCCGGCGCATCCCGCTGGTCACCGAGTTGCCGCCGATGCGCCTGCCCATCCTCGGCAACGTGCTGAAGAAGACCGGCGGCCGGCTGAAGTGGTACCTGATCGAGGTCATCCCGCTGTTCCTGCTCGGCACCTTCATCATGTACGCGCTGGACAGGAGCGGCGCGCTGCCGGCCATCATCCGCGCCGGCGAACCGCTGGTCTCCGGCTGGCTCGGCCTGCCGCCGGAAGCTTCGGCGGCCTTCGTCATGGGTTTCCTGCGCCGCGACTTCGGCGCCACCGGGCTGTTCGCGATGGCCCACAGCCTGAGCCCGATCCAGGCGGTGGTCGGAATGATCACGATCACGCTGTTCATTCCCTGCTTCGCCAGCCTGATGATGATGGTCAAGGAACAGGGCAGCAAGGTCGCGCTCGGCATGGTCGCGCTGATCGTTCCGTTCGCCTTCCTGGTCGGCGGCCTGTTCAACCACCTGCTGCGCCTCGTCTGGTAAGCCCATGAGTCCGAAACACGAAGCCCGCCTGCCCCTCGCCTTCATCCCGCCCGGCGAGGAAGTCCGACTCGCCGCGCTCGGCGACGGCATCGACCCGGCCCAGCGCGAGCAGCTGACCGCCTACGGCCTGGCCGAGAACCGCCCGCTGCGCGTGCTGCAGCAGCGGCCGATGACGGTGATCCTGGCCGACGAGGTCGAACTGGCGCTCGAACACGCGGTCGCCCGCCACATCTGGGTCGAACGCGACAAAACGCCGGCGTAAACGCGGTCGACCGCGTTCAGTCGGCGAAAAGCGGGCCGACCGGGAAACGCCCCGGGAAATCGCGCAGGAAGGCTTCGAGCGCGTCGGCCGGCAGCGGCTTGCTGAACAGGAAGCCCTGCATCGTGTCGCAGCCCAGCCCGGCCAGCGCCGCGTGCTGCGCCTCGGTCTCGATACCCTCGGCGACGACGTGCAGTTCGAAGCTTTTCGCAATGCCGAGGATGGCCTGGACGATGGGTGTCGAATCGTAGGCCGCGTTGAGGTCGCGGACGAAGGACTGGTCGATCTTGATGCTGCTGACCGCGAAGCGGCGCAGGTAGTTCAGCGACGAATAGCGCGTGCCGAAATCGTCGATCGACACCTGGACGCCGGCCATCCGCAACTGGCGGACCTTGGCGATGATCGCCTCGGCGTCCTTCATCAGCAGGTTCTCGGTGATCTCGATCTCGACCAGGCCGCGGTGCAGGCCGAGCGCGTCGATCGGCGCCAGCACGCGGCCGACCAGGTCGTCGCGCTCGAACTCCTGCGGCGACAGGTTGATGCCGAGCCGGATGTCGTCGAAACCCGCGTCGCGCAGCCAGGCCAGTCGGGCACAGCCGGCCTGCAGCACCCAGTCGCTGATGCCGAGGATCAGCCCGGTTTCCTCGGCGATCGGGATGAAGACGTCGGGGCCGATCAGCCCCTGTTCCGGATGGTGCCAGCGGATCAGCGCCTCGATGCCGACCACGCGGCGCGCCGCCAGGCTGACCTGGGGCTGGAAATGCAGCTCGAACTGGTCGCCGTCCTGCAGCGCGCGGCGCAGGTCGTTCTCCAGCGACAACCGGGCGAAGTGCGTCGAGTTCATCGACGGCAGGAATTTCAGGACGCCGTTCTTGCCCTGCGCCTTGGTCTGGTACATCGCGACGTCGGCGGCACGGATCAGTTCGTCGCTGGTTTCGCCGTCCTCCGGGAACAGCGCGACGCCGATGCTGGCCGTCGCCTTGAAATCGCGTTCGGCGACCGTGAACGGGCGCTGCAGTTCGGCCAGGATCTTGCGGGCGATCACCGTCGCGTCCTCGGCGGTCGCGATGTCCGGCAACAGCACCGTGAATTCGTCGCCGCCCTGGCGGGCCAGCGTGTCGCCGGCGCGCAGGCAGTCGCGGACGCGCTGCGCGAAATCCTTCAGCAGCTGGTCGCCCTCGAGGTGGCCGAAGCTGTCGTTGATCAGCTTGAAGCGGTCGATGTCGAGGAACATCACGCCGATCCGCTGCTGGCGACGGCGCGCCTGGCTGATCGCGAGATCCAGGCGGTCGGCGAACAGCGTCCGGTTGGGCAGGCCGGTCAACAGGTCGTGGAAGGCCTGGTAGGCAATGGTCTCCTCGGCCCGCTTGCGCTCGGTGATGTCGCGGGCGACGCCGGACGTGCCCATGAAATGGCCGCGCGAGCCGCCGGCCGGGTAGATGCCCTGCGAGGTCAGGATGGCGACGATCAGCCGGTTGTCGAAATGGCGGACGCCGAAATGCTTGTGCTTCAGGCGGACCTCGTAGTTGTTCGTCGCCCGGTCGCCGACCCGGCGTTCGTTGAACGCGTAGTAGGCGTGCTCGATGTCCTCGTCGTGCACGATGGCCGAGTAGTGCTGGCCGACCAGTTCCTCGGGCGAAAAGCCGAGCAGCGATTCGACCCGCCGGTTGATGAAGACGAAATTCCCGCTGTCGTCGAGCGTGTAGATCAGGTCCGGCGACTGGTCGACGAGGAAGCGGTGCAGGCGCTCGGAACGCTCGAGGCGCGCCGTCATCAGCGCGTGCTCCTGCTCCAGCCGGCGCCGGCGCAGCGCCCGGTCGACGGCCTGGATCAGGTCGTCCGGGTCGCAGTGCTTGCGGATGAATTCGAAGGCGCCCTGGCGCAGCGCGTGGATCGCCGAATCGATCGACTCGTCGGCGCTGAACACGACGATCGACGTCGAAATCCGGGCCTGCGCCATCCAGGCCATGATCTCGATGCCGCCGACGTCGGGCAGGCGGAGGTCGAGCACGACGACATCGACGTCGCGCCGGTCCAGGCGCTGGATCGCTTCCCGCCCGGTCGCCGCCTCGTCGATGATCCGGCCGGGGCCGGTCAGCAGTTCGCGGTAGGCCGTGCGGAAATGCGGCTCGTCATCGACGATCAGGATGGACTGCGTGTCGGCGATATCCGGTATCCGGGCGAGGGCATCGAAATCCGAGATGACGTTCATGCGTTCTCCGCGCGAGGTTCCGGGACGCCGGAGCGACCTAGGCCGTATCCGCCGGCGGCGGGCCGGCCTCCGTGGCGGGCAGCAGCAAGGATAGGCTCGTGCCCTGCCCCGCCTGACTGCGGCAGGTGATCGCGATGCCCAGCCGGCCGGCGATTTCGCCGACGATGGACAGGCCCATGCCGCGCCGGCCCTCCCCGGCCAGCTCGGCCGGACGCTGCAGCGACTGCATCGCCTGCAGCGGCATGCCGGGGCCGTCGTCGACGAGGTCGATCTGGACATGCGGCCGGCCGTTGTGCAGCACGCCACCGTTCGCCGCGATGCGCAGGCGCTGCCCGGCGGCGAGCGCCTCCGACGCGTTCTTCCACAGGTTCACCAGGATCTGCTTGACGCCGTCGCGGGCGCAGGCGACGGGCAGCGGCCCGGCCGGCAGCGCCGTCTCGAGCCGGATGCCGCGGGTGCCGAACAGCGCTTCGCCATAGACGGCCAGCAGTTCGCGGATCAGTTCGCCGACATCGACGCCGCTTTCCTCGGCCGGCCGCGGAATCTCGCTGAGCCGGCCGACGATGCCGGCGACCCGCTCGATCTCCTCGCCGAGCACGCCCAGCTCGCGCTGGACCTCGGCGCCTTCGGGCAACTTGCGTTCGAGCAGGCGCAGGTAGCTGCGGATGATGCCGAGCGGATTGCCGGCCTCGTGGATGATCCGCCGGCCCTGCCGGACGAAGCGGCCGGCCGCCTCGAGTTCGGCCTCGGCCAGGCGTTCGCGCGCCGCCTGCTGCGCGGCGAGCGCCCGCCCGGCCAGGCGGCCGAAATGCTGCAGCCAGGCCAGTCGACCGCCGAGATCCCGGTACTGGGCCTCGTCCACGCCGCAGACCATGACGCCGGCCAGCCGGTCGACGACCGGCATCGGAACGCACAGCAGCCCCGGGCTGCCGAGCGCGCGGGCGAACTGGCGGTCGGCCAGCGACGGCAGGCTGCCGCAGGCGTGGCGGATGTCGCCGGCCAGCGCCGCGGCGCCGGCCAGCGTCGCGGCCGGGTCGGCGACGCCGTCGAATTGGCCGAAAACGGCCGGTTGACCGTCGATGCCCTGGCCGGACAGCCGGCCGTCGGGCGCACGGCAGCGCAGGAAGGCGACGCGCCCGAGATCGAACAGGATGCGGGCCGCTTCGCGCAGCGAATGCAGCATCTCGGCTTCGCCGTCGAGCGCCAGGATGTCCTGCTGCAGCGGCTGCAGCAGCGCCATGCCGCCCAGCCGCAGCGCGATCTCGGACGAGGCGTCGTCGGCGGCCGGCGGCGCGGCAGGCGCCGCCCCCGTCCACACCTGCAGCGCGTAAAGCGACTCGGGCAGCGGGATGCCGAGCGCCGCGCCGACCTGCGCGGCCCGCGCCGTCGCGGCCGTGCGCAGTTCGGCCAGCGCCGTGGCGATACCCAGGCGCTGCGCGTGTCCGTCGAGACCGGGCGCCGGCACCGCGTCGGCCAGCGCTGCATGGGCGAGCCAGACGAACTGGGGCAGCGCGCCGGCCGTCGCGATCTCGGCGGGCGCCGCGTGATGGAACAGGATCGCATCGGCAACGGCGGCGTCGAGCTGCCAGCGATCGACCAGCCAGGCTCCGGCTTCCGGGTGGCCGACGCCGAACGCGGCGGCCTCGCGTGCCGGCAGTGTCGCCTCGCCGGCCGGATCGCCCAGCGCCGCCGCATAGGGCGCGCCGAGCGCCGACAGCAGCAGCAATTCGCCGACGTCGTGCAGCAGGCCGGCCAGGTAGGCTTCCTCGGGGCGGCCGTAGCCGGCTTCGGCGGCCAGCGCACGGGCCAGTTCGGCCACCGCCAGCGAATGCCCCCAGAAGGCGGCCAGTTCGCCGGGGGAAGCGATCGAGTCGCGCTCGAACAGGCTGCGCAGCGACAGGCAGGTAGCGATCGAGCGGACCATCCGGGTGCCCAGCGCCATCAGGCAGGCATCCAGGCTGTCCAGTTCGCGGCGCCGGCGCAAGGCCGGCGAATTGGCGGCGGTCAGCACGCGCGTCGCCAGGCCGGCATCGCGGGCGACCAGGTCGGCCAGCTCGCGCATCGTCGTCTGTTCGCCGTCGACGAGCTGCATCAGGCGCAGCAGCACCTGCGGCGGCGACGGCACGCGGCCCGATTCGATGGCGCGCGCCAGCGCGGCCGGCATCTCAGGCACGGCCATTCCCCGCACGCGCCCGCATCCGGCGGGCAAGCATTCCTGCTGGCATTTCCCCGTTTCCCCTCGTGTCTTGTTCGTCGGGACGCGACCCCTCGCGGGCCCTGACGATTTTCATACTACTATTCCAAATCGATCGCGACAATCAGTTCTGCAACTTATACCATTTCCATATTGCCGACCTGCCATTTTCGTCAATTAGCATGACGGTCCGGTGAACGCAAAAGCGGGAGCCGAAGCTCCCGCCGATGGCCGCCGCAAGGACGATTCAGGTCGCTGCCCAGCGCCGCAGCAGGTTGTGATAGACGCCGGACAGGCGCATCAGCTCGGCCTCGTCGGTGCCGGCCGCGGTCAGCGCCTGGATCGACTGGTCCAGGTCGTAGAGCAGCGTGCGCTCCGGTTCGCCCTGCACCATGCTCTGGATCCAGAAGAAGGACGCGACGCGGGCGCCGCGCGTCACCGGGCTGACCCGGTGCAGGCTGCTCGACGGATAGAGCACCATGTCGCCGGCTTCGAGCTTGACCGACTGGATGCCGAACGGCCCCTCGATCTGCAGTTCGCCGCCGTCGTACTCGTCTGGCCCGGCGAGGAACAGCGTCGCCGACAGGTCGCTGCGCACGGTGACCTGGGTCCCCGGCACCTGCATCAGCGCGCTGTCGACATGCACGCCGTAGGTTCCGCCGTCGGCATAGCGGTTGAACTTGGGCGGATAGATGCGCAGCAGCAGCGCCGCCGAGATGAAGGCCGGCGTCTCGCCGAGCCGGCGCAGGATGCGGTTGCCGAGCTCGACGGCCAGCGGTGAACCGTCCTCCAGTTGCAGATTCCGCTTCACGGAGCGGGCCAGCGTGCCGGCGGTGTGCAGGCCGTCCTGCCACGGCGCGGCGTCGAGCCGCTGCCGGAATTCGGCCACCTCGTCCTTGGACAGGACCTTTTCGATCGGGATCAACATTGCCTGTATGCCTCGTCGTGTCAGGGATGAATCATCTGCGGGCCGATCTCGGCCAGCGTCGCGCAGCCCGCCTGGGCCATGCACAGTTCGAGTTCCTCGCGCAGCGTGCGCAGCAGGTGCGCGACGCCGAGCGCGCCGGCGACGGCCAGCGCATAGACCTGCAGGCGGCCGACCAGCACGGCGTCGGCGCCGTGCGCCAGCGCCTTGAAGGCGTCGCTGCCGGAACGGATGCCGCCGTCGAGCAGCAGCGGATAGCCGGGGCCGACCGCACGCCGGATGCCGGGCAGCGCGTGCAGGCTGGCCGGCGCCCCGTCGAGCGCCCGGCCGCCATGGTTGGAAACGATCTGGCCGGCGACGCCCATCGCCTGCAGGCGCTGCGCGTCGTCGGCATCGAGCACGCCCTTGACCAGCACCGGCAGCCGGGTCTGGCCGAGCAGCCAGGCGAGATCGCCGGCCGTCGGCGCATCGCCCATCGCGCCCTGGAAGACGACGCTGTCGCCGGGCGCCAGCGTGCGCTGCGCCGGCGCCGGATAGGGATCGAGGCTGGCCGCGCGGATCGCGGGCGGCAGCGCGAACCCGGCGCGCAGCGCCCGCCGGCTCGGCGCCTTGACCGACGCGTCGAGCGTGACGACCAGCGCGCCGTAGCCGGCCGCTTCGGCGCGGCGGACGAGATCGAGCGTGGCCGCGCGCGCCGGCTGGAAATACAGCTGGAACCAGCGCCGCTCGCCGGCGTGCGCCGCGACATCCTCCAGCGGAAAGGAGGCCAGCGTGCTGCAGACGAGACAGGCGTCCATCGCCGCCGCGCCGTGCGCGGTGTCGAGTTCGCCCTGCGGATGGACGAGTTGCTGGTAAGCCAGCGGCGCCAGCAGGAAGGGATGCGGGTAGCCCTGGCCGAACAGCGTCAGCCGGGTATGTCCGCCGGACAGGTCGCGCAGCAGGCGCGGCCGCAGCCGGCAGGCGGCGAAGGCTGCGCGGTTGTCGCGCAGCGTCGCCTCGTCGCCGCTGCCGCCGGCGATGTAGGCGAAATCCGGCGGGGCGATGAACTGGCCGGCCAGCGCCTCGTAGTCGGCGGCGCACAGGATTTCCGGCGGAATGTGGGACAGGGCGCGGTAAACCATCGTGGAATGGAAAAAATGCCGGGCACCAGGCCCGGCCAAGCGAGGGTCAGAAGTCGTAGCTCAGCGTGACGCGGGCGTTGCGGGCGTCGCCGAGATACATGAAGGCGCCGGAGCGGTAGGCGGCCAGGTAGTACTTTTCGTTGGTCAGGTTGCCGACGTTGAGGCGCAGCTTGGTGTGCTTGTCGATCCGGTACGCGGCGAAGACGTCGTACACCGTGTATTCCGGCACCTCGATGTTCAGCGCTTCCGGCGACTCCGGCGTGCCCGAGTACTTGACGCTCTGGTAGGTCACGTTGCCGCCGAAATTGAACTTCGGCGTCGCCTGGTAATTGACCAGCAGCGCGGCGGTGGTTTCCGGGAAGTTGGACAGGCCGCCGCCCAGCTTGCTCGCCGTCTGCGATTCCAGCCACTCGGCGTTCATCACGGCGAGGCCGCCATGCACGCTGAGCTTGTCGGTGAGGTTGCCGGCCAGCGAGAACTCGACGCCCTGAATCCGGTACTTGCCGGTATTGATCGCGCCAATGTCGGTGTAGCTGGTGCCGGAAATGATCTCCATCACGTCGCTCTTGGTCACCTGGAACAGCGCCGCGGTGGCCAGCAGCTTGCCGTCGAGCAGGTTCCACTTGGTCCCCAGTTCGAGGTTTTCCGACTTCTCCGGCTTGCTCTTCGCAAACAGCGCCTGGCGCTGCGCAGTGGTCAGCGTCACCCCGTTCTGCGTACTCGGCACGCAGATGCCACCGTAGTCGCAGGAGGTCACGTCGGATTCGCCGCCGTTGAAGTCGCTGGCCGTGCTGTAGGTCGCGTAGACGTTGGCGTTCGGCAGGAACTTGTAGGTCAAGCCGAGGTGGGCGTTCCACAGGCCGTCCTCGAGCTTCCATTCGGTCGCGGTGCCGGCGCCGGCCAGGTTGCGGTAGTCGAAGCGGTCGTAGCGCAGACCGCCGAACAGCGTCCACTGGTCGGTCAGATCGACGGTATCCATCGCCGACAGCGACAGGGTCCTGGTCCGCCAGTCGATGTCGGAGGCGCCCTTGGCGATCGAGCGGTTCATCAGCGTGCGCAGGCCGGGAACGACGTTGCCGCTGCCGTCGTAGACGCACCAGGCGTTGTTCGTCGCGCTGTTGCCGGTCATGCAGTTCTGGCCGCTGTTGGTCACCGTGTAGTTGCCGTTGACCACGCGGTGGTCCGAATACTCCAGCCCGAAGATCAGCTCGTGCTCCAGCCCCGCCAGTTCGGCATTGACGAACAGGTTGGTCTGGTTGGCGAAATACTCGACCTCCTGCCAGCCCTGATGAGTGCTCAGCGTCGCCGTCGGATCGCCGGCATTCGGGTCGTTGACCCCGAAGGTCGTGCCGCGCGCCCCGGTCGCCACGTAGCCGTTGGTCGTCGAGCCGTAGCGCGTCAGGTTGCTCAGGCGGACGCCGTCATTGACCTGGTAGTTCAGGCGCAGCGTGTAGGCGTCGGTCACCGAGCGCAGGAAATCCTGCTTCTGCAGGTAGACCGGAATGCCCTCCTTCGGCTTGCCGTTGCTCAGCCAGGTGCCGAGATCCGGCGTGTCCTCGGCTTCGAGATGGTAGTAGTCGGCGACGACCTTCAGCCTGTCGGTCGCCTTCCAGTTGAAGGATAGCGCGGCGCCCTTGCGCGAGCGGTCGGCCGGGCCGCGGTCCGGGACTTCCTGGTAGGCCTCGAGCAGGTTCAGGCGGAGCGCCATGTCGTCGTTCAGCACGCGGTTGGTATCGACGGTGATCCGGCGGAAATTGTCGGTGCCGACGCCGGCCTGCAGCTTGGTGAAGTCGGTGTCGGTCGTCGCCTGCTTGGTCACCGCGTTGATCGCGCCGCCGGTCGCACCGCGCCCGGCGAAGGTCGAGCTCGGCCCCTTGGTGATCTCGACCTGGTCGACGGCGAAGCTCTCGCGCACCGACATGCCCGGGTCGCGCAGGCCATCGACGAAGGTGTCGCTGCGCGCTTCCTGGCCGCGGATGATGTAGCGGTCGCCGAAGGCGTTGCCGTTCTCGCCGGTGCCCAGCGTGATGCCCGGCTGGGCGCGCAGGATGTCGCGCAGGTCGCTGCGGCCGCTGTCCTGGATCTGTTCCTGGGTCAGCACGGTGATCGTCTGCGGCGTTTCGGCCAGCGGCCGGGTATGACGCTCGTCGCCCGAGGTTCTGGCCTTGTACGGCGCGCCGGGTTCGGCGTGGGGGTTGGGATCGATCGCGCGTTCGACGACCTTGACTGCGGCCATCTCGACTTCTTCGGCCGCCGTGGCGGCGGCCGGGACCAGCATCGCGGTCGAGAGACCGATCGCCAGCCCGGTGCGGGCGAGCGTGCCGGGCTGGGCGGCGGGGTTCCTGAAGCTGGGCGGCAGCATCGCGTTGCGCGATGCGGTCTGGCGAACCGACGGGTTCGCTCGTGCTGTCTTTTTCACAGGCAGTCCTTTGACGAGTCAGTTGGGGAGGGCTGGCTGGCGTCAGGGCTGGCTTGCCGGATGTAAATGCGAATATATCGCATTTACATCCGCGTTACAACTTTCGGCTTAGGAAATTTCCCGGGAAAAATTCAGACGACGTCGATTCCCGCTTCGCCGTCGCCGATCTCGCCGATCACCGACACGTGCTCGAAGCCCTGCTGCAGGAACAGCGACAGCACTTCGGTGACGCTGTCGGGCGAGCAGCTGACGAGCAGGCCGCCCGAGGTCTGCGGGTCGGTCAGCAAGGTGCGTTCGACGTCGCCAACCCCCTCGCCGAGCCGGACGGCAGCGCCGTAGCTGTCCCAGTTGCGGCCGGACGCGCCGGTCCGGCAGCCGGCCTCGGCCAGTTCGCGGGCGCGCGGCAGCAAGGGCAGCGCGGCCAGGTCGACGCGGGCGCGGACGCCGCTGCCGCGGCAGATTTCCATCAGGTGGCCGAGCAGCCCGAAGCCGGTGACGTCGGTCACCGCATGCACGCCGTCCAGACAGGCGAGCATCGGCCCCGGCGTGTTGAGTTGCGTCGTGCTGGCGACCATCGCCGCGTAATCGGCATCGCTCAGACAGTCCTTTTTCAGCGCCGCGCTATAGACGCCGACGCCCAGCGCCTTGCCGAGGATCAGCTTGTCGCCCGTCCGGGCGCCCGAATTGCGCTTGACGTTCGCCGGGTTGACCAGGCCGATGGCGACCAGGCCGTAGATCGGCTCGACGGAATCGATCGTGTGGCCGCCGGCGATCGGGATGCCGGCCTCGCGGCAGACCGATTCGCCGCCCTGCAGGATCAGCCCGATGGTTTCGAGCGGCAGCTTGTCGACCGGCATGCCGACCAGCGCCAGCGCGAACAGCGGCGTACCGCCCATCGCGTAGACGTCGGAAATGGCGTTGGTCGCCGCGATGCGCCCGAAGTCGAAGGGATCGTCGACGATGGGCATGAAGAAGTCGGTCGTCGCGACGATCGCCTGGTCGCGGTTGATCTGGTAGACCGCGGCGTCGTCGCTGGTCTCGGTGCCGACCAGCAGGGCCGGCGGCACGATGGCCGGGACGCTGCCGGCGAGGATCTTCTGCAGCACGGCGGGCGCGATCTTGCAGCCGCAGCCGCCGCCGTGGGACAACTGGGTCAATCTGATTTTCTGTTCCGGCACGATGGGCTGTTCCCGTTGCTCGTTCTTATTCGGCGTCGAAGCCGGCATCCTCGATCGCCGCGACCAGCGCGGCGCGGCCGACCACCTGCGCATCGAAGGCGACGCGGGCCTCGGCGGCCTCCAGCGAGACCTCGGCCGACGCGACGCCGGACAGCGCGGTCAGCACGCCGGTGATGTTCTTGACGCATCCCTGGCAGCTCATGCCCTGGATCTTGATGACGGTGTTTTCCATGCCTTACTCCGGATTCAGGAAGGGCTGCGTCCGCAGCACCTCGGTGACTTGGTCCGCCGGCAGCGGACGGGCGAAATGATAGCCTTGCGCCATGTCGCAGCCCATCTTTTTCAGCCAGGCGAGCTGCTCGCGCGTCTCGACCCCTTCGGCGAGCACGGTCAGGCGCAGGTTGCGACCCATGCTGACGATGGTCGAGGCGATCGCCCGGTCGTCCTGGTCGACCTCGAGCTCGTTGATGAAGGAACGGTCGATCTTCAGCTTGCCGACCGGAAAGCGCTTCAGGTACGCGAGCGACGAATAGCCGGTGCCGAAATCGTCGATCGACAGCTCGACGCCCAGGCGGTCCAGCGCCGACAGCGTGCCGAGGTTGATCTCGGCGTCGTGCATCACGGTGCGTTCGGTCAGTTCCAGCTCGAGCTGAACGGCGTCGAGCCCGGAGACGGCGAGCGCGCCGGCCACCGCCTCGACGAAACCGGCCCGCCGGAACTGCACCGGCGCCACGTTGACCGCCATGGTCAGCGGCGGCAGGCCGGCATCGACCCAGGCCCGGGCCTGGCGACAGGCCTCGCACAGCACCCAGTCGCCGATCGGGTTGATCAGTCCGCTCTCCTCGGCCAGCGGGATGAAGCGGTCCGGCATGATCAGCCCGAGATCCGGGTGGCGCCAGCGCAGCAGCGCCTCGACGCCGACCACCAGCCCGCTTTCCAGGCTGACGATGGGCTGGTAGTGCAGCACGAATTCCTGCTGCTTCAGCGCCCGCCGCAGCCCGCTTTCCATCAGCAGCCGCTCGAGCGTCGCCTGATTCATCTCGGCGGTATAGAACTGGAAGGTGTTGCGCCCCTGCTCCTTGGCCTTGTACATCGCGACATCGGCGTTCTTCAGCAGGGTCTCGAGGTCGCCGCCATCCTGCGGGTAGAGGCAGATGCCGGCCGACGGCGTGACCGTCAGCTCGTGGCCGGCGACGACGAAGGGATGACTGCACTCGTCGATCAGCCGGCGGGCGACCTCGGCGGCGCCGGCCGCGTTGATGCCGGGCATCGCGATGACGAACTCGTCGCCGCCGAGCCGGGCCAGCGTGTCGTAGCGGCGCAGCAGGCTGCCCAGCCGCTCGGCGACCGCGCACAGCAGTTCGTCGCCGACGCTGTGCCCGAGCGAATCGTTGACCCGCTTGAAGTTGTCGAGATCGAAGAACATCAGGCCGACCGAACTGCCCTCGCGCTCGGCGACCGCCAGCAGTTGCCCGACCCTGTCGCGGAACAGCCGCCGGTTGGGCAGGCCGGTCAGCA
This sequence comes from Dechloromonas sp., assembly GCA_028687035.1. Classification (GTDB taxonomy): domain Bacteria; phylum Pseudomonadota; class Gammaproteobacteria; order Burkholderiales; family Rhodocyclaceae; genus Azonexus. The sequence goes on from JAQUAX010000013.1 coordinate 36,147, forward strand.
CGTCGTAATCGGCCAGTTCGCGGATCCGGCGCTCGGCCTCCTTCTGGCGCGAAATGTCGAACAGCGTGCCGACCGACGCGGGTCGGCCGTCGAAACGCGACGGTGAACCGAGAATGGTGACCGGAAACTGCGATCCGTCCTTGCGCACGCCGGTCAGTTCGTAGGGCTGGCCCGGCACGCCGGCGGCACGCTCGTTCATCTGGCGGATCAGCAGCGGATGCTGCTCGGGGATGATCAGGTCGAGCGGACCGCAGCGATCGATCAATTCGTCCGGCACGTAGCCGAACAGCCCGGCCAGGAAGGTGTTGACATAGCGGAAACGCTGCTCCTGGATCACGAAAATGCCGACCTGCGCCGCTTCCATCGTCGTCAGGAAGCAGGCCTCGATTTCCTGCGGCATCTCCGCGCGCCAACCTTTCACATCCCGTCCCTCCCGGCTGCCGTCCGTCACGCCCGCGACCCAGGCCGCCAGCGCTTCAGCAACAGCGAATTAGACACCACCGAGACCGAGCTCATCGCCATCGCCGCCCCGGCGACCACCGGGTTCAGCCAGCCGAGCGCGGCAAGCGGTATTCCAAGGACATTGTAGATGAAGGCGAAGAAAAGGTTCTGGCGAATCTTGCCCAGCGTCGCCGCCGAGAGGTCGATCGCATCGGCGACGCCGTGCAGGTCGCTGCGGATCAGCGTCAGGTCGGCCGCCTCGATCGCCGCGTCGGAACCGGCACCGATCGCGAAGCTGACGTCGGCCGCAGCCAGCGCCGGCGCATCGTTGATGCCGTCGCCGACCATCGCGACCAGGCCGCCGCCGGCCTTCAGCTCGGCGAGCGCGGCCGCCTTGTCGCCGGGCAGGATGCCGGCGCGGAACTCGGCGATGCCGGCCTCGGCGGCGATCGCCGCGGCCGTCGCGGCGTTGTCGCCGGTCAGCATGACGACACGGATGCCGCGCTCGCGCAGCCGCGCCACCGCCGCCCGCGAGGTCGGCCGCAAGGCGTCGGCGATCGCGAACAAGGCCAGCACGCCGGCCCCGTCGGCCAGCCCGACCACCGTCTTGCCGGCCGCCTGCAGTTCGCCTACCGCCGGATCGTCGGCGATCCCCAGCCAGTCCGGCGAACCGAGGCGCAGCGCGCGGCCGTCGACCTCGCCGCCGACGCCGTGCCCGGCCAGCGCCGCGAAATTGGCCACCGGCGGCAGGTCCACCGCGGAAACCGCGGCCAGGATCGCCCGCGCCAGCGGATGTTCGGAATGCTGCTCGAGCCCGGCCGCCAGCCGCAGCGCCTCGTCGCGACCGGCAGCGCGGGGGACGACATCGGTCAGCTGCGGCTCGCCCAGCGTCAGCGTGCCGGTCTTGTCGAGCGCCAGCACGGCGATCTTCTCGGCGCGCTCAAGGGCCTCGGCGTTGCGCACCAGGATGCCGGCACGCGCGCCCTGCCCGGTGCCGACCATGATCGCCGTCGGCGTCGCCAGGCCGAGCGCGCACGGGCAGGCGATGACCAGCACGGCGACCGCATTGACCAGCGCCTCGGCGAAATCGCCGCCGACCGACCACCAGCCGACGAAGGTCGCCAGCGCGATGCTGCAGACGACCGGCACGAAGATGCCGGAAATCCGGTCGGCCAGCCGCTGCACCGGCGCCTTGGAGCCCTGCGCCTCACCGACCAGCCGGATGATGCCGGCCAGCAGCGTCTGTTCGCCGACGCCGGTAGCCCTGCAGCGCAACGCGCCCTGCCCGTTGGCGGTGGCCGCGAAGACGCGGTCGCCGGCCGACTTGCCGACCGGCATGCTCTCGCCGGTCAGCATCGCCTCGTTGACGCTGGACTGGCCGTCGACGACCTCGCCGTCGACCGGCACGTTCTCGCCCGGACGGACCAGGAAGACGTCGCCCGGCATCAGCGCGCCGACCGGCAGCTCGATCCATTCGCCGTCGCGCTCGACGCGCGCCGTCTTCGGCTGCAGCCGGATCAGCGCCTCGATGGCTTCCGACGTGCGCGCCTTGGCCCGAGCTTCCAGCAGCTTGCCGAGCAGCACCAGCGTGATCACCGCGGCGCCGGCTTCAAAATAGACATGCTGGTCCAGGCCGAACAGCGTGACCACGGCCGAGAAACCCCAGGCCATGCTGGTGCCGAGCGCGACCAGCACGTCCATGTTGGCGCCGCCGCTGCGCAGCGCCTTGTACGCGCCGTCGTAGAAGCGCCAGCCGATCCAGAACTGCACCGGCGTCGCCAGCAGCAGCTGCAGCCAGCGCGGCAACTCGTTCTCGTGGCCGTGTTCGCCGAGCATGAACAGCATCTGGCCGACCAGCGGCAGGGTCAGCGCGACGGCGATCCGGAAACGGTTGATTTCCTTGCGGTAAACGCGCTGTTTCTCAGCTTTTTCGCGCTCCCGCGTGCCGGCATCGACCACCGCCGCGGTGAAACCGGCCTTGCCGACTGCGGCGATCACCGCCGCCTCGTCGGCCGCATCGGACAAGCGGACGCGCGCGCGCTCGGCGGCCAGGTTGACGTTGGCCTGCATGCCCGGCTGGCGGTTCAGCACCTTTTCCAGCCGCGCCGAGCAGGCGGCGCAGGTCATGCCGCCGATCGCGAACTCGACGACGCGCTCTTCCCCGGCCCCGCTCATTTGACCAGCAGCACCGGGCAGGACGCGAGGTGCAGCACACGGGCGGCGACCGAGCCGGTCAGCAGGCCGGCGACCGCGCCGCGGCCGTGCGTGCCCATGACGACCAGTTCGCAGCCGAGTTCGCCGGCCAGCTTGACGATGATCTCGGCCGGCTGGCCGACGTGGATGTGTTCGGCATAGGCCAGTCCGCCCGCCGCCAGCCGCGCCCGGGCCTCGGCCAGCGCGGCATCGCTCTCCTCGCGGTAATGCGCGTGCAGCGTCTCCTTGCCGACGTGGGCCTGGATGCGGCCGATCGGGATCGGCGGATGGACGTGCAGCAGGTGGATTTCGGGCGGCGCGGCGAACCACGCCGCATGGGAAATCAGGTGATCGACGGCGCGCAGCGCGCAGGCCGAGCCGTCGACCGGCAACAGGATCTTCATCGTCTTTTCCTTACATCCAGCCGAGCAGGCGCATCAGGCCGAGCAGGCCGTAGAGGCCGAAGCCGAGCACGAGCAGGCCGGACAACAGGCGCACGGCCGGACGCCGCACGAATTCGTTGAGCCGTGCAAGCAAGATGCCTGCAAGCAGCAGGTTTGGCAAGGTCCCGAGGCCGAAGGCCAGCATCAGCAGCGCACCGCGCCCGGCCGAGCCGGCGGTCAGTGCGCTGGCCAGCGCGCTGTAGACGAGGCCGCAGGGCAGCCAGCCCCAGAGCAGGCCGAGCGGCAGCGCCTGGGCGACCGTGCGGGCCGGCAGGAAACGCCGGGTCAGCGGCTGCAGGTGGCGCCACAGCGCCTGTCCGGCGCGTTCGGTGAAGGCCAGCGCACGGGTGACGCCGACCAGGTAGAGGCCGAGCGCGACCAGCATCAGGTTGGCGACGAAGTAGAGGATCAGACGGACCGGAACCTGGCCCTCGAGGCCCAGGCTGGCGGCGCCGAGTGCGCCGGCGATCGCGCCGGCCGTCGCATAGGACGCGATGCGCCCGGCGTTGTAGGCGAAATGCATCGACCAGCGGGCCGGCGCCCCCATCGACAGCGCGCCGACGATGCCGCCGCACATGCCGACGCAATGGGTACCGCCGAGCAGGCCGACGAGGAACAGGGCAAGAAAACCGGAATCGGGCACGGAACGGGCGCTACCATGGGACGGAGGCCGGGAGTTTACTCCCTTCCCCGCCCCCTCCGGGAACTCAGATCACCTTCGAGTAGCGCGTGCGCTGGCGGTCGGCCCGCAGGTAGCGGTCGAACACCATCGAGATCACGCGGACCAGCATGCGTCCCGGCGGCAGCACGGTGATCCAGTCGCGGTCGACCTTGACCAGCCCGGCCTTTTCCATTTCGCGCAGGTCCCCGATCTCGGCCTCGAAATACTTCTGGAAGTCGATCAGGTGGGCGCTCTCGATGCTCTCGATCGACAGCTCGAAGTGGCACATCAGCGCCTGGATGATCGAACGGCGCAACAGGTCGTCGGCGGTCAGCTCGATGCCGCGGAATACCGGCAGCATCTGCTCGTCGAGGCGGTCGTAGTACTCGTCCAGCGTCTTGACGTTCTGGCTGTAGGTCGGGCCGACCTTGCTGATCGACGAGATGCCGAAGGACAGCATGTCGCAGTCCGCGTAGGTCGAATAGCCCTGGAAGTTGCGGTGCAGCCGGCCCTGGCGCTGGGCGACCGCGAGCTCGTCGTTCGGCTTGGCGAAATGGTCCATGCCGATGAACACGTAGCCGGCCTCGGTCAGCTTGCGGATGGCCAGCGCGAGGATCTGCAGCTTGGTGTCGGCCGACGGCAGGTCGGGCTCGGCGATCCGGCGCTGCGGCTTGAACAGGCTGGGCAGGTGGGCGTAGTTGTAGATCGACAGGCGGTCCGGATCCATCGCCAGCACGCGCTCCAGCGTCCGGTTGAAGCCCATCACCGTCTGGTGCGGCAGGCCGTAGATCAGGTCGACCGAGATCGACTTGAATCCGTTGGCGCGCGCATCGCGGATCACGTTGAAGGTTTCTTCCTCGCTCTGGATGCGGTTGACCGCGACCTGGACGCGCTCGTCGAAGTCCTGGACCCCGACGCTCATCCGGTTGAAGCCCAGTTCGCCGAGCAGCGCGACCGTCGCCGTGTCGACCTTGCGCGGGTCGACCTCGATCGAATACTCGCCGCCGTCGAGCAGCTTGAAGTGCTTTCTCGTCTCGCCCATCAGCTGGCGCATCTCGTCGTGCGACAGGAAGGTCGGCGTACCGCCGCCCCAGTGCAGCTGGGCCACCTCGTGCTCGCCGTCGACACCCTCCAGGCTGCCCGCCTGAAGCGCCAGCTCCTTGGCCAGGTATTTCAGGTATTTGGCGCTGCGCCCGTGATCCTTGGTGATGATCTTGTTACAGGCGCAGTAATAGCAGATGGTGTTGCAGAAAGGGATGTGGAAGTATAATGACAGAGGTCGGCTGATGCCGCCGATGTTGCGCTTGCCGAGCCATAGCTTCGCAGCGTCCGAGTCGAAAGCCTCGACAAAGCGGTCTGCCGTCGGATACGACGTATAGCGGGGACCATTGACGTCGAAGCGCCGAATGATCTGAGGGTCGAAGACGAGGTTTTCAGTTGCGAAATTCATTCAATCACGAAGCTGCGAAATTCATTAAACATGCGACCAAAGTAGGTCGAATTATGTTCGGACGACGCGCTTTCATGGTTGACATGGATCAAGCTAACGCAGGTTGGCCATGCCGCAATCACGTACGTTGAATCAAGAAATTTCGCTGTCCGTCATCAAGACGGCCTGTTCCAACTGCAACCTGCGCGAGCTCTGCCTGCCTTTCGGGCTGAGCCTCGAAGAGCTCGAGCGCCTCGACGACCTGATCTCGACGCGCCGCCGGATCAAGCGCGGCGACCACCTGTACCGGGCCGGCGCGCCGTTCGATTCGATCTACGCGATCCGCAGCGGTTTCTTCAAGACCGACGTGCTGCTCGAGGACGGCCGCGAACAGGTCACCGGCTTCCAGATGGCCGGCGAACTGCTCGGCCTGGACGGCATCAGCACCGAATCCCACACCTGCAACGCGATCGCCCTCGAGGACAGCGAGATCTGCGCGATCCCGTTCGCCCGGCTCGAAAGCCTGTCGCGCGAAATCCACACGCTGCAGCACCATTTCCACAAGGTCATGAGCCGCGAGATCGTCCGCGACCACGGCGTGATGATGCTGCTCGGCACGATGCGCGCCGAGGAACGGCTGGCCGCCTTCCTGCTGAACCTGTCGCAGCGCTTCACGGCGCGCGGCTTCTCGCACGCCGAGTTCTACCTGCGGATGACGCGCGAGGAAATCGGCAGCTACCTGGGCCTGAAGCTGGAAACCGTGTCGCGCGCCTTCTCCCGCTTCCAGGAAGAAGGCTACATCGCGGTCCAGCAGAAGCACATCCGGATACTCGACGTGAATGGTCTGAAGGCCCTGATGAATCACCGGGTCTGAACCCGGCAGCGCGCGGCGCGTCGCCGCGCGCGATGCGTCAGCGCAGCGGCGCCAGACCGGCAGCCCGGTCGACGACGCGCTGCAGCAGTTCCGCCGCCCGCACCCGGGCCGGCGTCGCCGCTCCCGGCGAGCGATAGGCCAGAAAGACCTTCCCGGCCTCCCCCGGCAATACGTACAACGCGACCGACAAGGGACAGAGCGCCAGTTGCTCCGGCGCTTCCCCGACCATCTCGCGGGCCAGGCCGCTGCTGCAGAACTGGACGATCTCGGCCGCGACGAACGGCGACCCGGCGCCATCCGGTGCCGTCCGCACCAGCATCTCGCCGAACGGCAGCGGCGTGCCGACGACCAGGCCCTCGCTTTCGATCGACTCGATCAGCGCCTCGCGGGCTGCCCGGTAGTCGCTGCCGGCGACCGCCCGCAGCACGACGTCGTCGGCCGCAGCGGCCGGGCCGGCGAGCAGGCCGGCGAGCAGGCACAGGCGCCAAAGAAAAGGGGGCGCCCCGGAGGGTGCCCCAAACAGATGCAACGAGAACATCTGACGCAAGAGAAAAAGGGGGCCGGGCCGTCGCGATTCTGCCGGCGAAGGCCCGGACACGATCAGAAGGAGTGCTTGATGCCGAAATCGAAGCCGCTGACGCCGACGCCGGCGCCGTTCGTGTTGCCCATCGGGCTGATCGCGAAGGCGGCGTTCTTGTCGTTGCGGATGTGGGCGTAGTCGGCATACAGCTCGGTCCGCTTGGACAGCGCGTAGCGCGCGCCGATCGCCCACTTGCTGGCGTCGGCGTCGTCCTTGGTGCGGTCCTTGACCTTGCCGTAGCCGGCCAGGAACTTGGCGTTGCCGTACGGAACCGTCGCGCCGATGAACCAGTTGCGGCGGTCGTAGGTCTGGCCGGCGGCGAGACCGCCGAGATTCTGCAGGCCCGGCGTCGCCGCATCGAGGTCGATGTTGCCGCCGATCAGGGAGTTCGGCTGGCCGTGGATCACGTCGTAGACGGCGCCGATCTTGACCACGCCGAAGTCGTAGGAAATGCCGGTGGTCGCGACGTACAGGCGGCTGTCGGAATAGCCGACCGCCTTGGTGGTTTCGTAGTCGAGATCGACGCTCAGCGGGCCGTCCACGTAGATCAGGTTGATCGAGAACAGGCGGTCGTCGCCGTCGTTGCCGCTGGGATTGACCAGCGCCGGGCTGTGCACCCCGTTCAGGCCGCCTTCCGGGGTCTGCGTGTTGGTCGAGGTCGCCAGGATCAGCGTGAAGCCCTTGTAGGCCGGCGAGATGTAGGCGATCGCGTTGGCGGCGCGGTCGTACTGGGTCGTCATCGATGCGAAGTTACCGACCGAGTAGTTGCCGAACGGGTTGTACTTGCCGTAGATGCCGTAGCGCAGGCCGTCGAGGTAGCCGGCGACCGCGGTGCCGAAACCGCCGGTCAGGCCGACGTACTGGCGACCCGCCTTGGAGATGCCCTCATCGACGTCCGGGTTGATCCGGTACTGCAGGTCGAAAATCGCCTTCAGGCCACCGCCCAGATCTTCGGAGCCCTTGAAGCCGATGTAGCTCTGCGACGCGTTCTGCCCGATGGCGTTCTGGGTCTCCATGTTGGCGACCGCGCCGTTGTGGCCGCTGCGGGTCATCCAGCCCATGTCGATGTTGCCGTACAGGGTCACGTTGGACTGCGCAAAGGCCGTGCCGGACGCAAGGGCAGCGATGGCCAGTGCGATGATCTTTTTCTGCATGAATAGTCTCCAGATATTCTTGGTTCAAATACGCCACCCCCCTCGGGCATGGCCGGTTTCCCCCGTCGCCACCGGAACGGTGGCAAGGTAGCGCACAGTTGCGAAGCCCGTGCCAGGCGGCTTCCCGTCGCCGAAAAGAAAAATAAACCTTTTAAAATCAATCGATTAAATATAACCCCAGGGACATCGCCGGCGCGCTGTTGCGCTGCGCCGCGTTCATTTTCTGGACAACTGCAACAGGCTTGAGCAGGCCGGCGGCGAACACCGTGAACAAAAAAACCCGGCACGCGGCCGGGTCTGCTTCGGGCAGGAAGGGCAAGCTCAGAAGCTGTAGCGGGCGCTGACGCCGGCCAGCCAGGTCGCGCCGGGCGCCGCCTCGTAGTAGCGCTTGTTGCCGTCGCCGACGACGACCGAGCCGACGTACTGGCGGTCGAAAAGGTTGTCGAAGCGCAGGAAGCCGCGCAGCTTCAGCGAACCGTACTGGCGATCGACGCCGAAGCGCAGGTTGGCGATCGCGTAGGCCGGCGCTGCCCGATCGGCATTGCTGTCCTCGACCTCGACCTTGCTGCGGGCGATGCCCTCGACGGCGGCATGGAAGCCGCTGGCCGGATGCTTCCACGCCAGTTCGCCGAACAGCGCATGGGCGGCGACGCCCGGCAGGCTCTTGCCGGCCTCGACCACCTTGGTTGCGCCGGTCGAGGTCGTGTAGCTGAAGCCCTGCTCGTAGTGCGCGTCGAGATAGGTGTAGGCGAGGCGGCTCGTGAAATTGGCAGCCCAGCGGCTGTCGACCGCGATCTCGATCCCCTGGCGCAGCGTCCTGCCGGCGTTCTGGTAGGCGGTCCGGCCGTTGTCGCTTTCCTTGACGACCAGTTCGTCCTCGGTGCGGATCTCGAACAGCGCCACGTCGAGCCGGCTGTCGTCGCCGACGTAGGCCTTCAGGCCGGCCTCGAAATGCGTGCTGGTCGACGGCTTCAGTCCGAAGTTGAAGGAACCGCCGCCGCTCGAGTAGAACATCTCGTTGAAGGTCGGCGCCTCGAAGCCACGCGACGCGCTGGCGTACAGGTTGACGGTCGGGGTCAGGCGGTACAGCGCGGCGAGGGTCGGCGTCGTCTTCGAATAATCGACGCGGCCGCTGTCGTCGCCGTTGGCCAGGTAGGCGTCATCGACACGGAAGGCGACGCGGCTGTGGCGCAGGCCGCCGGTGAAGGTCCAGCGCTCGCCCTGCCACTCGGCCTGCGCATACTGGTCGAAGCTGGCGACGCGGTCCTCCTCGTTGCGGCGCAGCGTCCCCTTGACGCCCAGCGTGGTACCGATGAAGTTTTCGTAGCCGCGCCGGTCGTCCGTCGACTGTTCGTAGTCGAAGCCGACGGTCGTCGTCAGCTGGCCGCCGGCCAGGCCGAAGCGTCCGCTCCACCGGCCGGACACGCCGGCGAAGCTGCGGTCGAAATCGATGATGCCGCCTGAATGCCCGGTGTTGTCCAGCTGGACCGCCCTCGGAATCGACTGGTACTGGATCACCGAGCGTTCGCCGGCGTAGGCCGACAGATGGATGGTCTGCTCGCCGAAGCGGTGCTCGTAGGCGATGCCGCCCTGCGTGTGCTCGATGCGCTTGCGGGTGTTGTAGAGCAGCGCATTGGCCGCGACGCTGCGCGGGTCGGCGCGATAGGCCTCCCAGGTCTGGCCGAGCGGGTCCTGGGCGTCCTGGCTGAAGGTGTTGGCGAGCAGCGTCAGCTTGCCGTCCTCGCTCGGCCGGAAGGTCAGCTTGGCCATGCTCTGGTCGCGCGTCGCCGCGCTGTGCTGGCGGTAGCCGTCGGTCGAGAAGCGCGAGGTATCGAGCACGTAGCCGACTCCGCCGGCCTCGCCCTGGGCGCTGACGTCGGCCTTCCAGGCGCCGTCGCTGCCGGCCGCGAGGCTGGTCTCGACGCTCGGGGCGCCCTTGCCGTCCGGCGTGAACAGCTGGATCACGCCGCCGGCGTGGTTGCCGTAGATCGAGGACATCGGCCCGCGCATGACCTCGATGCGCTCGGCGCGGTCGAGGTTGAAGGTCGCCGCCTGGCCCTGGCCGTCCGGCATCGACGCCGGGATGCCGTCGGCGACCAGGCGGATGCCGCGCACGCCGAAGGCCGAGCGGGCGCCGAAGCCGCGCGACGAGATCTGCAGGTCCTGGGCGTAGTTCTGGCGGTTCTGCACCGTGATGCCGGGCACCGCGGCCAGCGCCTCGGAAACGTTGACGCGGGCCTGGCCGGCGCCGATGCGCTCGGCATCGACGACATCGACGGCGGCCGGCAGATCGAAACTGCTGTGTTCGACGCGGCTGCCGCTGACGACGACGCTGTCCAGCGTGACTTCGGCGGCGGACAGCAGGCAGGGGAAAGCGCCGGCGATCAGCACGGCGAGGCGGTTGGATTTGATCATGTCGTTCTTCTTGGGGCGGAATCGGCGGTTCGGCTAGCGCAGCCAGCCCTTGTCCCGGGCGGCGGTCAGGAAGGCCCGGGTATCGTTGGCGATGGCGTCGCGGTGGCCGGGAAAGGCGGCGTCGAGGTCGGCGACGATCTCGTCGGCATCGCGCTCGCCGTTGCAGCGCGCGAGGATTTCGGCGGCGGCCGGGTTGAGTTTGATCAGGCCTTCCGGGTAGAGCAGGATGTGCGCATCCTGGCTGGCTTCCCAGCGGAAGACGTAATGCGGATTGAGGCGCGGGCGGAATTCGGCGGCGGTCATGGCATCGGTCGACGGCTCCCGCCGGAGCGGGAGCGCTGCCGCTCAGCGGACGTAGACGTAAGCGGTGACTTCGAAGCCGAGGCGGATTTCGCAGTAGGCGGGGGTTTGCCAGTTCATGGGATGTCTCCTTGATTGTGCGGGGCGGCACCCTGCCGCCCCTGGAACCGATTATTCGTCGCGGTCGACCGCGCGGCGACCGGCCTTTTGCCAAAAAGGCCTCATGAAAATCATGAGGCAACCCGGGTCATCGGCGTATAGGCGCCCCAGCCCTCGATCTGCACCGGGCAATGGGCGAGCAGCATGGCGTCGAGCATCGACCACAGCAGGTCAAGCTTGAACTGCAGGATGGCCAGCGCGCGTTCCTGCAGCTCGCGGGTATTGAAGTGGCCGAGCGTGATGCGCAGGCCGTTGATGACGTCGCGCGGCGCCTCGGTCAGGCGGCGCTGGAAGTAGTCGTAGCCTTCCGGCTCGATCCACGGGTAGTGCGTCGGCCAGTGGTCGAGGCGGGACTTGTGGATGGTCGGCGCGAACAGCTCGGTCAGGGACGACGCGGCGGCCTCCTGCCACGGGCTGTGGCGGGCGAAATTGATGTAGGCGTCGACGGCGAAGCGCACGCCGGGCAGCACCCGCTCCTGCGAGACGATCTGCTCGCGGGTCAGGCCGACCGCCTCGCCGAGGCGGATCCAGGCCTCGATGCCGCCGGCCTCGCCGCCGTAGCCGTCGTGGTCGAGGATGCGCTGCACCCAGTGGCGGCGGACTTCGCGGTCCGGGCAGTTGGCCATGATCGCAGCGTCCTTGATCGGGATGCTGATCTGGTAGTAATAGCGGTTGGCGACCCAGGCCTGCAGCTGCTCGCGGCTGCATTTGCCCTCGTGCATCATGACCTGGAAGGGATGGTGGATGTGGTAGCTGCGGCTGCGTGCGCGCAGCCGCTCCTCGAATTCCTCCGCGGTCCACGCCTTCAGTTCGTCCATTTTCATGCTTCTGTCTCCTTTATGGTTGGTAGTCGATCAGCATTCCGTCGTAGGACACTTCGATGCCGGCCCGCGTCAGTTCGGCACGCTGCGGCGAGTCCTCGTCGAGAATGGGATTGGTGTTGTTGATGTGGATCAGCACCTTGCGCGGCCGCGGGTAGCGGCCGAGCAGTTCGATCATGCCGTCCGGCCCGGACTGCGGCAGGTGGCCGATCGAACGCGAGGTCTTGGGCGCGATGCCGAGCCGGATCATCTCGTCATCGGTCCAGAAGGTGCCGTCGATCAGCACGCAGTCGGCGTCGGCCAGGAAGGGCTCGAGGTGCGGCGCCATCGCGCCGAAGCCCGGCGCGTAGAAGATGCGGCGGCCGGACTCGTCCTCGATCAGCACACCGATGTTGTCGCCCGGATGCGGGTCCTCGCGGTGCGGCGAATACGGGGGCGCCTTGCTCGACAGCGGCACCGGCGTGAAGCGCAACCCCGCCGCCCCGGAGACAAGGAAAGGCGACGGGGGCGTGGTCTGCACCGGCTGCCAGCGGACGGTGCAGAAGTGGGAAAGAACGTTGAAGATCGGATTGCCCGTGGTCAGGTCCTCGCGCACCTGCGGCGTGCACCAGACGTCGAGCGGCTTGCCCTCGCGCAGCATGAACAGGCCGGTGGTGTGGTCGATCTGCGCGTCGATCAGCACGATGCCGGCGATTCCCGTGTCGCGCAGCGCGCGGCCCGGCTGCAGCGCCCGGTTGGCCTTGAACTGCGTCAGGATGTCGGGCGATGCGTTGAACAGCACCCAGTCGGTGCCGTTGGCGCTGACCGCGATCGACGACTGGGTGCGCGGCGTCGCCCGCACGCTGCCGTCGCGCACGCCGGCGCAGTTGCGGCAGTTGCAGTTCCACTGCGGGAAGCCGCCGCCGGCGGCGGAACCGAGAACGAGTAGCTGCATTTTTGTCCTTTGCTTGCGGTCGACCGCGAAATCAGGCCAGAAAGGCCGTCGTCACCGCCTGCGCCGAGCGCTTGACCAGCGGCTTGTGGAAGCGCAGCGGGCGCGCCGCTTCGGCGACCGCGGCCCGGACCACGGCGTGGTGCGGCGAGCGGCTGCACGCCGGGTCGGTCGCGTTGGCGTCGCCGGTCAGCAGCAGCGCCTGGCAGCGGCAGCCGCCGAAATCCTTTTCCTTGTCGCCGCACGAGGCGCACGGCTCGGGCAGCCAGTCGAGGCCGCGATACTTGCGGAACAGCGGCGACTCGTTCCAGATCCACGCCAGCGGCTTGTCGCGCAGCGAATGGAATTCGAGGCCGGGAATCACCCGCGCCTCCTGGCAGGGCATCGGCACGCCGTCCGGGGCCAGCGTCAGGTGGATCGCGCCCCAGCCGTTCATGCAGGCCTTCGGCCGGCCCTCGTAGTAGTCGGGGATCACGAAGTAAATGGTCATCGCCTGGCCGAGCTTGTCGCGCCAGCGGTTGACGGTCGCCTCGGCCGCCTTCAGCTCCTCGAGCGTCGGCATCAGCTCGTCGCGGTTCATCAGCGCCCAGTTGTAATACTGGATGTTGGCGAACTCGATGTACTCGATGCCCAACCCGGCCGCCCACTCGATCAGCGCGTCGGCCTCGGCGATGTTCTGCTTGAACACCGGCACGTTCAACACCATCGGGAAGCCGTGCTGCTTGATCAGCCGGGCCGCTTCCATCTTCAGTTCGTGGGCGCGCGCGCCGACCAGCGCGTCGGTCAGCTCCGCCCGCGCCGCCTGCAGCGACAGCTGCACGTGCTTGAGGCCGGCCGCCTTCAGCGCCCGCAGGCGCTCCTCGGTCAGGCCGATGCCGGAAGTGATCAGGTTGGTGTAGAAGCCGAGTCGGTCGGCGTAGGCGACCAGCTCCTCGAGATCGTCGCGCAGCAGCGGCTCGCCGCCGGTGAAGCCGAGTTGCAGCGCGCCCAGCGCGCGGGTTTCCTCGAGCGCCTTCTTCCATTCCCCGGTCGTCAGCTCGCGCCGGCCGTAGTCGTCGAAATCGAGCGGGTTGTTGCACCACGAGCACTTCAGCGGGCAGCGGTAGGTCAGTTCCAGCGACACCCAGAGCGGCTTGCCCTGGCCGTCGAGGCGGGGGGTCTGTGAGGACATCGGAATTCCTTTCGTGGGCGGCGAGGCGATGAAGCATTGTTCCCCGCGGTCGGCACCCCCAGCGCCCGGAAAATCGGGAAGCGGGACTCATGATTTTCGCGAGGCGGCCGAATTGAGGCAGTATGGCGGCCACTGCCGCCACGAGAAGGTCCATGGAGTTGCTGCGCCCGAGCCCGCCGTTTGCCGTCACCGCCGTCCCCGATCATGCCTGACGACCTCGAACCGGCCTCCACCGCCGCCGACAGCGGACGCGGCAGCGCCGCCGAAGTGCTGGGCGCCTTCCTGAAGCTCGGCCTGACCTCGTTCGGCGGGCCGGTGGCCCACCTCGGCTATTTCCGCAGCGAGTTCGTCGAACGCCGCCGCTGGCTCGACGACCGGCATTATTCCGACCTGGTCGCCCTCTGCCAGTTCCTGCCCGGCCCGGCCAGCAGCCAGGTCGGCATGGCCCTCGGCCTCGGACGGGCCGGCTGGGCCGGCGCGCTGGCCGCCTGGATCGGCTTCACGCTGCCGTCGGCCGTCGCGCTGATCCTGTTCGCGTTCGGCGTCGCCCACTGGGCCGGACTGGCGCAGTCCGGCATCGTGCATGGCCTGAAGGTGATGGCCGTCGCCGTGGTCGCCCAGGCCGTCTGGGGCATAGCCAAGTCGCTGTGCCCGGACCGCCTGCGCGGCGGCATCGCGATCGCCGCCGCGCTGCTGTGCATCGCGCTGGCCTCGACCTTCGGCCAGATGGCCGCGATCGCGCTCGGCGGCCTGCTCGGCTGGCGGCTGCTGCCCCCGCCGCCGGCCGCGCCGGCGACGCACCCGGATGCCGGAATCAGCCGGAAGACCGGCGCGCTGCTGCTCGGCCTGTTCGCCCTGCTGCTGCTCGGGCTGCCGGCGCTGGCCGCCCTCTCCGGTTCGCTGCTGCTCTCCGCGGTCGCGGCCTTCTACCAGGCCGGCTCGCTGGTCTTCGGCGGCGGGCACGTCGTGCTGCCGCTGCTGCAGGCCGGCGTCGTTCCGCCGGGCTGGGTCGGCAACGATGCCTTCCTGGCCGGCTACGGCGCGGCGCAGGCCGTGCCGGGCCCGCTCTTCACCTTCGCCGCCTTCCTCGGCGCCGCGATGCCCGCGCCGGCCGGCGGATGGTTCGGCGGCATCGTGCTGCTGCTGGCCATCTTCCTGCCCGCCTTCCTGCTCGTCGCCGGCACCCTGCCGTACTGGGAAAGCCTGCGCCGGCGCGCCGCCGTCCAGCGCGCGATGGGCGGCATCAACGCCGCCGTCGTCGGCATCCTCGGGGCGGCGCTCCACGACCCGGTATGGACGAGCGCCATCCACGGCAACGCGGATTTCGCGCTGGCGCTGGCCGCGTACGGACTGCTGACCTTCGGCCGGATGTCGCCGGTCTTCGTCGTCGCCCTCGCCGCGCTCGCCGGCGGCCTGCTCGCCGGCTGAACTCCCCCATCGCGCGGCGGCCGGGAAAATCCGGCGGCTTGATGGGAATCAAGCCGCCCGCGGTAATTTCCGAGTAAATTACTCAACATTTATCGGAGCACGGCGGGAGACGGTATGTTCGGAATCAACGCGAAACGGGAGCTGGCGGCGGCGCTGGCCGAAAACGCCCGGCTGCAGGCGCGCACGGAGGCGCTGCAGGCGGAACTGGAGGCGACCCGGGAACGTCTCGCCGGCGTCGAATCGCAAGGGCGGCAGCTGGCCGCCCGGCAGCTGCTGCTCGATGGCGTCGTCGGCAACATCCCGCGTTTCGGGGAATCGCTGTCCGGCATCCGGCAGTCTTTCTCGGGGCTGTCCAGCCAGCTGAACGACGACTCGGCCAAGGCGCGTACCGCCGCGGCCGAATCCGACGCCAACCGGGCCGCGTTCGAGAAGATCGCCGCCAGCCTGCATGCGATGTTCGAGCGCATCCGCGCCGCCGGCCGGAGCGTCGAGGACCTGTCGATGCGGGCCGGCGAAATCGGCGGCATCGTCCAGCTGATCAAGGAAATCGCCGAACAGACCAACCTGCTGGCGCTGAACGCCGCAATCGAGGCGGCCCGGGCCGGCGAGGCCGGCCGCGGCTTCGCGGTTGTCGCCGACGAAGTCCGGAAACTGGCCGAGCGGACCGCGAAGGCGACCACCGAGATCGGCTCGCTGGTCGGCCGCATCCAGAAGGAAACCGGCCAGGCGCGGGAAATCATGGAAACCGGCGCCGGCGACGCAGCCAGTCACAGCGCCGAGAGCGAGGCGGCGATGCGCAGCATGGACCGCCTGCTCGGCCTGTCGCTGCACATGCAGCAGACCATCGCGTCGTCGTCCCGGCTGGCCAACGCGGAATTGGCCAATATCGAGGAGTTGACCCTGAAACTGGAGGTCTACAAGGTGCTGCTCGGGCTGTCCGACCTCGCCGCGGAAGACCTGCCGGACGAAACCCAGTGCCGGCTCGGGCGCTGGTATTACGAAGGCGAAGGCAAGGCGGAATTTTCGCGCCTGCCCGGCTACCGGGAAATGGAAGCGCCCCACCGCGCGGTACACGAACACGCCCGGCAGGCCGTCGAGCGCTATCGCGGCAAGGACTTCACCGGCGCCCTGGAAGCCCTGACCCGGATGGAAACCGCCAACCTGAAGGTGATGGACGGCATGCAGCACATCCTGGCGTCCGGCGCCGGACGGGAGGGCTGATCGAACGCGGCCGGCGCGCATCCGTCGCCCCTCCCGTCGAGGTCGGCCGCGCCGCCGCTCGAGAACGGGCCCGGGAAAGGGATTGCCGGAGCAGCGGTCGCCCGAGGGCTGCGACTCCGCCGCCGATCGCCCCTCAGCCGACCCGTACCCCCGCGGCTTCGGCGACCCAGTCCAGCGCCCTGATGCAGGCGCGGGCCATCGCCGGCTCCAGGGCCGCGTGGCCGGCGCCGGCGACCGGCACCCAGGTCGCTTCCGGCCACGCGTGATGCAGGCGGCGGGCGACCTGCGGCGGGCAGACCGGGTCGGCCATGCCCTGCACGATCGCGCCGGGCAGGTGGCGCAGCCGTTCGGCGCCGGCCAGCAGCTGGCCGGGCGCGACGAAGCAGTCGCGCGCCAGGTAGTGCATCTGGATGCGCGCCTTGGCCAGCTGCCTTTCGTCCGGCGGGCCGGCCAGCGGCGCATCGCCGATCAGCGCCCGCTCGTAGTTCAGCCAGGCCGCCGCCGTTTCGCCGGCCACCCGGGGATCGTCGCCGAGGATGCGGCGGGCGTAGGCGCCGAGCAGGTCGCCCCGCTCGGCAGCCGGCACGGCCGCGGCGAAGGCGGCATGCGCACCGCCCGGGCCGGCGTTGTCGCCGCGGACGTAGGCGTCGATCTCGTCGCGCGAACCGAGGAAAATGCCGCGCAGCACCAGGCCCAGCACGCGCTCCGGAAACAGCTGCGCGTAGGCCAGGCCGAGCAGGCTGCCCCAGGAGCCGCCGAAGACCAGCCAGGCCGGAATGCCGAGCGCCTCGCGGATGTCGTCGAGATCGGCGACCAGGTCGGCCGTGGTGTTGGCGGCCAGCCCGCCGAGCGGCTGGCTGCGGCCGGCGCCGCGCTGGTCGACGAAGATGGCGCGGTAGCGGCCCGGATCGAACAGCCGGCGCTGGCCGAGCGAGCAGCCGCTGCCCGGCCCGCCGTGCAGGAAGAGCACCGGCAGGCCGTCGGCCGGCCCGCATTCCTCGACGTGCAGCACGTGGCCGTCGCCGACCGCCATCCGCCGGGCCAGCCGGGGCCGGGCGGCGGGAAACAGGGGATCGTGGCTCAATCAGGCCTCGAGCAGTCCGTTGCGCACCGCGACCAGCGTCAGCTCGGCGGCGTTCTGCACGTTGAGCTTCTGCTTGATGTGATACAGGTGGGTGCCAACCGTCGACGGGCTGACGCAGAAGGCGCTCGCCACCTCGTTGACCGAGCGGCCCTCGGCCAGCTTCAGGAAGACCGCCAGTTCCTTCTCGGTCAGCGCCTCGACCGGACTGGCCGAGCCGGACAGCTGGGCCAGCGCGACGGCCTGCGCGAGTTCCGGATCGAGGTAGCGGCGGTCGCGGGCGACTTCGCCGACGGCGCGCAGGAATTCGTCCGGCGCCGCCCGCTTGCACAGGTAGCCGCGCGCGCCGAGCCGCAGCGCGCGGACCGGCACGATGTCGTCGTGGTGCGCCGACAGCATCAGCACGCGCGCCTTCGCCTCCCAGGCGAGCAGGCGCTCGAGCGCGGCCAGGCCGCCGATGCCGGGCATCGACACGTCCATCACGACGAGGTCGGGCGTCGTTTCGGCGTACAGGCGGACCGCGCTCTCGCCGTTCTCAACCTCGCCGACGACGCTGGCGCCGGCGCCTTCGAGCAGCAGCCGGAAGCCCAGGCGGACCATCGCGTGGTCGTCGGCAAGCAGCACGCGGACGCCGTTCAGTGGGGTATTCATGCGATTTCCTCCGCAAACAACGGGAAACGGGCGGTCAGGCGGAAGCCGCCGCCGGCCGGGTGATCGAATTCGAGCCGGCCGCCGAGCTGCGCGACGCGCTCGGCCATGCCGGTCAGGCCGAGGCCGCAGCCGGCCTGGGCCGACGGGCGGCCGTCCCGGCCGCGGCCGTTGTCGGCCAGCGCCAGGCGCAGGCCGTCCGCGTCGCGGACGATGGCCAGTTCGACGCGGCTGGCCCCGGCGTGGCGGACGACATTGGTCAGCCCTTCCTGGACGACGCGGACGACGGCCTGCGCGAGCGGCTCGGGCAGCGGCCGGTCGCCGAGCTCGATGCGGCGTTCGAGCGCGATTTCCTCGTGCTGGACCTGCCAGGCCGCGAGCAGCCGGCCGAGCGCGGCCGGCAGCGCCTCCTGCGAGCGCAGCCGGTGCAGGATGCGGCGCACGCCGTCCTGCATCTCGCCGGTCACCGCGACGATGCCCTGCGCCTGGCCGTGCACCGCCGGCAGTTCGCCGGTGCGCTGCGCGATCGCGCCGGCCAGCGCGCGCACCGCGGTGATGCCCTGGGCCAGTTCGTCGTGCAGTTCGCGGGCGATGCCGCGGCGCTCGGCCTCGAGGTGCGCGTTCATCCGCTCGGCAACCTCGCGCTCGGTTTCGAGCCGGACGTTGTCGTCGACCGCGGCGACCAGCCGGTCGGCCATGCCGTTGAACGCGCGCGACAGCCGGGCGAGTTCGGGCGGCGCGAAGACCGGCAGCCGGGTGTCGAAGCGGCCGGCGCCGGTCCGGTCGAGTGCCTGCATGACCAGCGCCAGCGGGCGCAGCGCGCGGACCAGCGCCCAGCGCGCGGCGGCGAACAGCAGCGCGAGCAGCGCGGCAGCCCAGCCGGCCATCGCGGTCAACTCGTCCCAGGCGTCGATAATCGAACGCGAGGCGTCGGGCGCCAGCACCAGCGTCAGCTCGCCGACCGCGATCCGGCGCTCGGCCAGATCCGGCGCGATCAGTGCGGCGAAGGCGCCCGGCGCGCTGCGCCCGGCCTTGTAGGTCGGACCCGGCGAGCGGTAGCGCAATGCACCGCCGGCATCGACGACGCGCAGCTCGTGGGCGCGGATGCGGCCGAGCGGACGCACCGCGGCGACCAGCCGGTCGGCGTCGGTGATGCCCGCGCTCAGCGTCTTCAGCATCTGCTCGGAAACCCGGGTCGCCGCCTCGATCTCCTCGTGGATCGCCGCCCGCGTGCCGTGCAGCCACAGGCCGGCGAGCACGGCGACCAGGCTGGCGGCGAGCGCGGTCAGCACCAGGCTGATCCGCGTGTGCAGGCTCAGCGCGCGCATCATTTGCCGCCGAAGGCGTAGCGCACGCCGATCCACGCGGCGCGCGGCGCGCCCGGTGCGACGAAGGTCTCGCGCCGCCACAGGTCGCTGTCGGCGGTGAAGGCGTTGCCGGCGCCGACGAAGGGATTCTCGGCCAGCGCGCCGGCCGTCGCGTAGCGCCGGTCGAACACGTTGTTGACCTTGGCGAACAGCTGCCAGCCGCCGCCCAGCTTCAGGTCGCCGTTGAGGTTCAGCACCGCATAGCCGGGCAGCTTGCCGCTGCCCTCGAAGGTGCGGTCCTCGCCGAAGGCGTCGGTCGCCTCGCCGGCGCGGTGGCGGTTGTTCTCGTTGCCGCGCGCGTACTGGCCGGAGAAGGCCTGCAGGTCGGCACCCAGGCGCAGCGCGTCGGTGGCGCGCCAGGACAGCGCGAGCTTCAGGCTGTGCGCCGGCAGGCCGGGCAGGCGGTCGCCGGTACGCACCAGGATCTCGTCGTCCTGGCCGCCGCCCGTGCATTCGGGCGCCGTGCCGCGCGTCGAGTTGTTCTCGGCCAGAATGCAGGCGCTGGAGCCGAAGGTGGCGTGCAGGTAGGCGTAGCCGATCGACCAGTCGACCCGGCGATGGCTGCCGTCGAGCCCCAGCTCGATGCCCTGGCGGCGCGTCTTGCCGAAATTGGTGAAGTAGCCGGCGCTGGTCGAGGTGCCGACGAACAGAATGTCGTCGCTGTTCAGCGTGCGGTAGACGCCGGCGTGCCAGCGGACTTCGCCGGGCAGCGTGCCGCGCAGGCCGGCCTCGACGGTGCGCGCGACGACCTGCTTCAGGTAGGGGTCGGCGGCCATCGAGTTGGGCAGCGTGCAGGGATTTGCCGGATCGGCGCAGCCCAGTTCGATCGGCGTCGGGATGCGCGTGCCCTGGCTGACCCCGGCATACGCGGTCAGCCGCGGCGCGGCCTGCCAGGTCAGGCCGAGCGCCGGATTCAGCTTGCGGTAACGGTGGTCGCCGTCGAGATTGGGCGGCGTCGGGTCGAGCAGGTCCTTCGTCGTCACCCGGCTGACGTTGTAGCGCGCGGCGGCGGTCAGGTGCAGGTCGCGGGTAATTTCGATGGTGTCGGCGGCGTACAGGCTGAAGGTGCGGGTCGTGCCGCGCAGGCGGTTCTCGTCCTCGACGTCCTGCAGTTCGCCGACGCCGCGCGTTTCGTCCAGTTCGCCGAGCTGCTGGGTCTGCCCGAAGCGGACGCGCGACGCGTCGTATGATGCGCCGACCGCCAGCTGGTGGCGCGCCGCGACCCGGTTCCACTGCAGCGCGGCGCCGCTCGTCCGCTGCGTCGTCGCGGTGCGGTTCAGCGCGCCGCTGCCGGCGCCCGGATCGTCCTCGAACGCGTCGTTCATGTCGCCGTTCAGCGTCCGCGTCCGGGTCTGGCGGTGGTAGAGATTGGCGCTGAGGCTGCTCGACTCGGTCAGCCAGCGCTTGCCGGACAAGGCGATCTGGGTCGAGGTGTTCCGGGTTTCGTCTGGGTGCGTGAAGATGTTCTCGCGGCGCTGGGCGAGCAGCGACTGCGGCACCAGGCCGTTGCCGACCAGCCGCGTCCGCGCGTGGCTCAGGCTGAGATCGGCCTCGGTGTCGGCATCGCGCCACGACAGCTTGCCGAACAGCTGCTTGACGTCGGACGGCGAATGGTCGCGCCAGCCGTCTTCGCGGAACCAGTCGCCGGCGACGTAGGCGCCGAGCCGGCCGGCGTTGCCGCCGTATTCGAATTCGCTGTTGCTGCGCCCGAAGCTGCCGCCGGACAGCTCGACCTTGCCGCCCGGATGCGTGAAGCCGTTCTTGGTCCGGATCGCCAGCGCGCCGCCCAGCGTGTTCAGGCCGTACACCGGATTCGAGCCGGGCACCAGGTCGAGACCGGCGATCGCCGAACGCGGCAGCAGTTCCCAGTTGACGGTGTCGCCGAAGGGCTCGTTGATGCGCACGCCGTCGAGATAGACCGACAGGCCCTGCGCCGTGCCGAGCAGCGGCGACGCGGTGAAGCCGCGGTAATTGAGGTCGGCCTGGTAGGGATTGCCCTGGACCTCGTTCAGGTTGACGCCGGGCAGGCGGCGGGCCAGCGCCTCGGCGACGCTGACGCTCTCCAGTTCCTCGAGCTGCGCTTCGCTCAGCGACTGCAGGTTGCCCGGCACCTGGCGGCGGTCGATGCCGATGCCGGCCAGCGGCGTGCTGCCGACGACCTCGACGGTGTCGGCCTGAACGACCGGGCCGGCGGCGTGAACGGGGGCGAAGGCGGCGGCCAGCGCGGCGCCGATCAGGGAATGGGGAAAGACTTGTCTCATGTCGTTTTTCTGAGCTTGTAATTGACCGGGACGACAACCTGGATTTCGGCGTCGTCGAGGCTTTCGGGAAACGGCGGCAGGCCGGCCAGCGCCTCGACCATGGCCAGCGCGTGGCGGTCGAGCACATCGTGGCCGCTCGACCGGTCGAGCGCGATGCCGAGCAGGTTGCCCTTGCGGGCCACCTTCAGGCGCAGCCGGACCTCGCCCTCCCAGCCGCGCAACGCGGCGAGGCGCGGATATTCCTGGCGGCCGGCGAACAGTTCGGCCAGGCGCTGGCGGTAGCCGGCCAGCGCATCGCCGGCCGGCCGCGCCGCGGGCGCCGGTCCCGTGGCGACCGCCACGGCAGCCGGTGCAGGTGCCGGCGCTGCGCTCGGGCCGGGAACGGCCGGCGCGTCGGCCGGCCCGGCAGCCATGGCATCGCGCGTCGCCGCCAGGGGCTGCGCGCGAGAGGGGAGCTGCCGGACCTTCGGGGGAAGCGCCGCGGCCGCCCGGGCAACGGGACGGGCCGGCGCTTCGGCAGGCGGTGAAGCGGGAAGCGCCGGGCCGGCGGCGAGCGCGGCACGCAGCGTGGCGACCAGCCGCGGCGGCTCGACCGGGGCCGGCTGGCGCTGCCAGGCCATGGCGACGAACAGCGTCGCGTGCAGCGCGGCCGACAGGCCGAAAATCAGCCCCAGGCGGCGGTTGACCGCGGCCATCAGCGTTCGCCCCCGAGCGCGGCGCGCTCGGCGGCCGGGAACAGGTGGCCGACCGAACGGCGGAACTCGCTGGCGGCGACCGGCAGCCCGGCGAACTCCGGCGGCAGCGGCCGGGCCAGCACCTCGTTGATGTCCAGCCCGGCCTGCGCCGCCTCGTCCATGGTCCGCTGCAGCCACTGCAGCCAGGCACGGGTGCGGCGGATCGGCGCGGCGTCGCCGGCGACCTGGCCGTGACCGGGAACCAGCGCCTTGAAGCCGGGCTCGCGGGTGATCGCCTCCAGCGTGTCGAGCGCCGCCAGCCAGCGGGCCGGATCGGCGTGCGGCGTGGTCGGCGCGCGGTCGTTGAAGACCAGGTCGCCGGCGAACAGCACGCCGCCCGTTTCGTCGTAGACGGCGAGGTCGGCGCCGGTGTGGCCGGCCAGTTCGAGCAGGCGCAGCCGGCGGCCGGCGACCTCGAGGCGCCCGCCGGCCAGCGTGCGGCCGGGGACGACGACCTCGGTGCCCTTCATCCAGTCGCCGGTCAGCCGGAACAGGTTCTCGGCGAAGGCGTTGCCGTCCGTCGCGATGCCGTCGCGGGTGGCGGCCAGCGCGCCGGTCGCCGCGGCGTCGTAGGCCTGGCCGCCGAGGAAATGGTCCGGGTGGTGGTGGGTGACGATGGCCAGCGCGACCGACTGCGGCGTGACCCGGCCGATCGCCTCGCGCATCTGCCGGCCGTAGCGCAGCGACGGCCCGGTGTCGATGACGACGACCCCGCCGTCGCCGACGATGAAGCCGGTATTGACGATGTTGCCGCCGTTCGCCTCGCTGAAATCCTCGGTCAGGCCGACGAAGGCATAGACGCCGTCGGCGACCGCGCGCGGCGCCAGGCGGTAGTCGAAACCGGCGGCGGCGGCAACGCCCGCGGCCAGCCCGACGCAGAGTCCGGCCCAGCGCTTCATGGTGCGACCCTCGCCCGGAACGCGTTGCCGTTGTTGTCGCGCCCGACCGCCTCGACCGGACCGCCAGCGCTTTCGCGCTGCAGC
Organism: Dechloromonas sp.; assembly: GCA_028687035.1. Classification (GTDB taxonomy): domain Bacteria; phylum Pseudomonadota; class Gammaproteobacteria; order Burkholderiales; family Rhodocyclaceae; genus Azonexus. Next base: position 59,442 of record JAQUAX010000013.1, read on the forward strand.
GTGAATACCGGGTTCTCGGCGACCGGCTCGAACAGCCGGACGCGCATCAGCGGCCGGCCGTCGGCCTCGGCGAAGCGGATTTCCTCCAGGTGGAAGGCCGGGATGCCGGCGACCAGGCCGGTATCCATCGGATGCACGACGCGCATCCGCAGCCGGCCGGCGTTCGGCCCGGACGACCACTGGCGGCCGCTGACCTCGTTCAGGTGCGACTGCCATTCGGGCGACGCGCGGCCGGCGGCCGGCGCGGTGCAGCCGCCGCCGACGGTATTCACCCAGGTGCCGCCGACGTGCCAGACGCCGTCGGCGGTGCGCACCGCGGCGCGCACCGGCGTCGACTGCTGCAGCTTGACGCGGAAGCCGAGGGAAGCGCGCGCGCCCTCCGGATAGAAGCGCAGCACTTCGACGATCGGGTTGAAATCGGCGAACACGACGACCTCCGCGATTTTGGCCAGCGCCGACGCGTCGACCGTGACCGGCACCTGCATCGGGTCTTCGGCGACCGACGGCGCGACGACCTTGACCCGCGGATCGAACAGCACCGGCGCGTCGCCGAGGAAGGTCCGGCGCATGTCCTCCCAGCGCGCCGAGGCCAGCGGATCGCCGGCCTCCTGCAGCGCCGCGGCCTCGGCCGGCGGCATCAGGGCGGCCAGCGCGATGGCGGCGATGCTCAACGGAAATTTCATGATGTCTCTCTCCTGCCCTTGCGGGTCTGTTTGGCGAAAGACGTCTGCAAGCCCCGTGCCAAAGGCCGGCTGCCGCAGCCGGCGGGGTTTTCGCCCGGACGGGGCGGTTCACCGCAACAGGCGGCTGCGCAAGTTTGGAACAGTTGCCCTCATTTGCAGCAGGCGCCCGCAACAGCGGCCGCCCCTGCCGGGAAGCGCGGCAAACGGCCGCCGCGCCAGCAGCGACGCGGCGCCCGGCGGTTTCGGGTGGCGCATGGCACAGGCCTTGCGGTACGCCCTCCCCGTCAGCGGGCCGATTCAGGGAAAGGAAGGCGGACCGCGGGCAGGTCGTGCCGATCCGGCCGGTCACACCGGGCGGCTTCGGCGCCTATGGATAACCAAGGAGACAATCCATGCAAAAACACAAAACCCTGCGCTACAGCGCCGTCGCCTTCGCCGTCGCCGCCGCGCTGTCCGGCGCCCCGGCCCGGGCCGACGTCACCGACGCGGACATCCTCAACGATGCGAAAACCACCGGCGACGTCGTCAGCTTCGGCCTCGGCACCCAGGGTCAGCGCTACAGCCCGGCCACCCAGATCAACACCAAGACGGTCAAGAACCTGGTCCCGGTCTGGTCGATGTCCTTCGGCGGCGAGAAGCAGCGCGGCCAGGAATCGCAGCCGGTGATCCACAACGGCAAGATGTTCGTCACCGCGTCGTACAGCCGCCTGTTCGCGATCGACGCGAAGAGCGGCAAGAAGCTGTGGAAATACGAGCACCGCCTGCCCGACGGCATCATGCCATGCTGCGACGTGATCAACCGCGGCGCCGCGCTGTACGGCAACCTGGTCATCTTCGCGACGCTGGACGCCCAGCTGGTCGCGCTGAACCAGGACACCGGCAAGGTCGTCTGGAAGGAAAAGCTCGACGACTACAAGGCCGGCTACTCCGCCACCGCCGCCCCGATCATCGCCAAGGGCAAGCTGATCACCGGCGTTTCCGGCGGCGAGTTCGGCGTCGTCGGCCGCATCGACGCGCGCGACCCGATGACCGGCAAGCTGCTGTGGACCCGCCCGACCGTCGAGGGCCACATGGGCTACACCTTCGACAAGGAAGGCAACAAGACCGAGAACGGCATCTCCGGCACGACCAACGCCACCTGGACCGGCGACCTGTGGCAGACCGGCGGCGCGGCGACCTGGAACGGCGCCACCTACGATCCGGAAACCAACCTGATCTTCGCCGGCACCGGCAACCCGGCCCCGTGGAACAGCCACCTGCGCCCGGGCGACAACCTGTTCTCGTCCTCTACCGTCGCCATCGACGCCGACACCGGCAAGATCGCCTGGCACTACCAGAACACCCCGCACGACGGCTGGGACTTCGACGGCGTCAATGAATTCGTCTCCTTCGACTTCAAGGACCCGAAGACGGGCAAGGTCGTCAAGGCCGGCGGCAAGGCCGACCGCAACGGCTTCTTCTTCGTCAATGACCGGACCAACGGCAAGCTGCTGAACGTCTTCCCCTTCGTCAAGAAGATCACCTGGGCCACCGGCTACGACATGGTCACCGGCCGTCCGCTCTACACCGCCGACGGCCGTCCGGGCGACCCGAACGCCGGCGACGGCAAGAAGGGCAACTCGGTGTTCTCGGCGCCCTCCTTCCTCGGCGGCAAGAACCAGCAGCAGATCGCCTACAGCCAGCAGACCGGCCTGTTCTACGTGCCGGCCAACGAGTGGGGCATGGACATCTGGAACGAACCGGTGTCGTACAAGAAGGGCGCCGCCTACCTGGGCGCGGGCTTCACGATCAAGGCACTGCACGACGACTACATCGGCGCGCTGCGCGCGGTCGACCCGGCCACCGGCAAGATCGTCTGGGAAAACAAGAACTACGCGCCGCTGTGGGGCGGCGTGCTGACCACCGCCGGCGGCCTGGTCTTCTACGGCACCCCGGAAGGCTACCTGAAGGGCGTCGACGCGAAGACCGGCAAGGAACTGTGGTCCTTCCAGACCGGCACCGGCATCGTCGCGCCCCCGGTCACCTGGGAACAGGACGGCGAGCAGATGATCGCCGTGACCACCGGCTGGGGCGGCGCCGTGCCGCTGTGGGGCGGCGACGTCGCCAAGCGCGTGAACTACCTCGAACAGGGCGGTTCCGTGTGGGTGTTCAAGCTGCACAAGGGCTGATCGCCCGCCGGGCCACCCGGCCCAACCTGACGGCCCGGCTGCCTTCGGCAGCCGGGCCGTTTTTCTTTGCGGCAGCCGGCCGGCCGCGACGGCCTGAATCTATACAAGATTTTTACGCGTCGATCGCCACAATGGTCAGCAGCGCACCGGACAATTCCTGAAATTCACGGACGCCACGGGGCAAGCGGCGGCGTTGCAGGCCAGAACTCCATGGCCAGATACACCATCAAGGCCAGCAGTTTCCGGGTCAATCGACATCTGGTAGCGCATCGTCGGCGACAGCGATTGCCGAGATAAGAACCTTATCGACCCGGTTCTTGTCCATGTCGATGACTTCGAAGCGCCAGCCGGCCGCTTCGAAATGATCTGTCGTTGCCGGAATGCGGCCCAACGCGAGCATGATGAAACCACCCAGGGTATGGAAATTGTTTTCGTCCTCGCCCGGCAGATCCTCCTCGATGTCGAGCACGGATTTCAGACGCTCGATCCCCACATCGCCATCGACCAGCCACGAGCCGTCTTCACGCTGGATCATGTCGCGTTCCTCCGGGGTCTCGGGTTCGGACAGCTCGCCGACGATGGCTGACATGACGTCGGTCAGCGTCACCAGGCCCTGAACGTCGCCGTATTCATCGACGATCAGCGCGAATTGCAGACGGGCCCGGCGGAAGTTTTCCAGCAACTGGGTGGTGGTCACGCTTTCCGGAACATAGAGCGGCGGATGGAGCACCGCTTCGATGTCGCCGGCGGTGATGCAGTGTCCCGGCAGCGCCTTCTTCAGGAGATCGCCCGTCTGCAGAATGCCGAGAACGTGGTCGAGCCCGTCGCGGCACACGATGACGCGGGAAAATTCGGTTTCGATGATCCGCTGCCGTGCGATCTCGTCGCCCTCATCGAGATCGACGAGAAACATCTCGCGACGCGGCGTCATGATGGCTGCAATCTTCTGCTCGTCGAGTCGCAGGACATTGGAGACGATTTCCTGCTCGCTCTCGTGGAATACGCCGGCTTCCGCACCTTGTCCCATCAGCACCTTGATCTCGTCATCGGTGACCGGAGGCTCCTCCTTCCGGCGGGCACCCAGAATGCTGAGGATCGCGCTCGACGACGAGGAAAGGACGACCACCAGTGGATGCGCCACCTTGGCCAGGAACATCATCGGCCGTGCAATCAGCGACGCGATGCCCTCGGGAGCCAGCATGGCCAGACGTTTGGGAACCAGTTCGCCGACCACGACCGAGAAGTAGGTCAGCGCAACGACGGTTATCGCCAGGGCGATGGTCTTGGCGTGGGCTTCGAGCCCCGGAATGCCGGCCAGCGACTCGGCGAGAGGGTCGGCGAGTGCGGCCTCGCCAATGGCACCGCTCAGGATGCCGACCGACGTGATCCCCACCTGGATGGTGGATAGAAAGCCTGAAGGCTCCTGGTGCAGCGTCAGCGCCGCTTTGGCGCCGATGCTTCCGTCATCCGACAGGTTTTGCAGCCTCGCTTTGCGCGAGGAGACGACGGCGATTTCGGACATGGCGAAAACGCCATTGATGATGATGAGTACGACGAGAAGAAATATATCCATGGTTGAAACCGCCCTGCGCAGTCAGCTTGCGTGCGGTTTCGGCATTGAGAGGCCAGCGAGTATAGCAGTCGGCGCCGGCCCCCCTGCCGCCCCCCCCCCTACCTGGCCCGGCTTTCGACGAACAGCTGGATCGCCCACGCCAACTCCTGCGCCAGCACGCCCTCCCACGGCGGCATGTGGGTAACGCCGAGAATGATCTTGCCGCGGCGCACCGTCTTCGCGAAATAGGCGTCGTTGTCGCGCTGGCACCAGGCCTTGAGTTCGGGATCGGCGATGCGCCGGCAGGCGCGGTCGAGTTTGCGCAGATCGGGCGCCGGTGCGGCGTTGGTGGCCGCATCGGCACCGTGGCAGCGGGCGCAGGCCTGGTTGTAGGCGTCGTGTCCGATGGCGACGGCATCGCCGGCCGCCGGCTGCTGCCGGTAGGGATTGGCGGCCAACCAGGCGGCGCCGAGCGGCGGCAGGCGGCCGGCATCCACCGCCGGCGCGACGGCGACTTCGTCGGCCGCCAGCGGCAGCGCGGCCAGCGCGAGAAACAGGGAAAAAAGCAGACGGCTCATGACACTTCACCAGTCGGTCGGGCAGCCGGTGCAGCCCGAGAAATCGGCATCCTGGAAGACCGCGAAGCGACGGTAGCTGCCGCTCAGGTCGGCGCTGCGCAGATTCGCGGTAAACAGCTTGGCTTCCTGCAAATTGGCGTCGCTCAGCCGGGCCCGGGAAAAGCACGCGAAATTGGCCTTGGCTGCCTCGAGATTGGCGCCGCTCAGGTCGGCATCGCTGAAATCGGCCCGGAACAAGCGGGCGAATTCGAGATCGGCACCGACCAGCCTGGCGCCGCGAAAGCTCGCGGTCGGCGCGGCGGCCTTGACGAGCTGGGCTGCCGTCAGGTCGGCGCCGTCGAAATTGGCACCGGCCAGGTTGGCTCCGGTCAGGTTGGCGCGGGCCAGGCGGGCCCCGGAGAAATCGGCGCCGGCCAGATTCCTGCCGGCGAGGTTGGCGTGGCGCAGGTCGGCGCCGCGGCACTGGGCATGCGGCCAGAGGCCGCAGCCGTTGATGACCGGCGGATCGCCGGATTCATCCGCGAGGGCCGGGGCAAGCTGGCAGGCCAGCGCGAGGGCGAGGGTTGTTCTAAGCATCGGCAGACCTTGGCATTCGGATTGCACGCGGGAGCAGCCGGGCCGGTGTCCATGCAGCACCGGCCCGACCGGGGGAAACGCCACGGGCGGGGAAAGGTCGCGCCGTGGCGGTCGGAGAACGCGTTACTCAGTTCTTCGCCAGCCTGGGCAGCTTGAACACCCACATCGACGAACCCTGCGTCACCTGCTTGGTCAGGTCGGCCATGTCGCCGCCCCACAGCGGCACCGCGCCGCCGTAGCCGGACTGGATGCCGATGTACTGCTCGCCGTCCATTTCCCAGGTGATCGGCACCGAAACGACACCTGAGCCGGTCTGGAACTTCCACAGCTCCTTGCCGTTCCGCTTGTCGAAGGCCTTGACGTAGCCGTCCGAGGTGCCGGTGAACAGCAGTCCGCCCGCTGTGGTCAGGGTGCCGGCCCAGAGCGGGAACTTCTCCTTGTGCTCCCAGGCGATCTTGCCGGTCTTCGGATCGATGGCGCGCAGGATGCCGACGTGGTCGTCGAACAGGCGCTTGATGCGGAAGCCCTGGCCGAGGTAGGCGGAGCCGGCCTTGTAGGTCAGCTTTTCGGTCCAGTAATCCATCGCCCAGTGGTTGGCCGGGATGTAGAACAGCTCGGTCTGCGGGCTGTAGCTCATCGGCATCCAGTTGGTGCCGCCCAGGAAGGGCGGCGAGACGAAGATCGAATCGCCCTTCTCGGCGCCATCCTTGACCTTGGGCGGACGGTTGTCCTTTTCGATCGGCTTGCCGGTCTTCAGGTCGAAACCGGAAGCCCAGGTGATGCCCTCGACGAAAGGCCAGGCGCCGATCAGCGAGGTCGGCTTGTTCGGGTAGCCTGCGCCGTCGGTCAGCTTCTCGCGGTCGGTGACGAAGAAGAAGCCGTTGCGGTCGGCGTGCGCCGAGGCCTTGACCGGCTTGCCGGTCTTCGGGTCCTTGTATTCGAAGAGCACCACCGAGTTGTTGCCGGAGAAATCCCAGGCGTCGTTCGGCGTGTGCTGGAAGAAGCCCTTCAGCTCGCCGGTATTGGCATCGACATAGGCCTGGCCGGACGTGAACAGGCTGTCCCAGTTGCGCGGATCGTCGCCTTCCTTGGTCCGGTGCCAGGTATTCCACGGCGCCGGGTTGCCGCTGCCGATCACCACCATGTTCCTGTCCACGTCGTAGCTGGCCGTCTGCCACGGGGCACCGCCGCCCTGGTTCCAGGCTTCGACCAGCTTGCCGTCCTTGTCGCGCGGCCAGGACGGAGCATTCCTGTCGCCGGTCGGCGTGCTTTCCTTGCCGTTCAGCCGGCCCATGTGGCCTTCGACCATCGGGCGGGCCCAGATTTCCTCGCCGGTTTCCGGGTCGCGCGCGAACAGCCAGCCGACGACGCCGAATTCGTCGCCCGACGAGCCGTGCACCAGCAGCACCTTGCCGCTCTTCTGGTCCTTGACCACGAAAGGCGCGCCGGTCATCGTGTAGCCGACCTTGTGGTCGCCGAATTTCTTGCGCCAGACGACCTTGCCGGTGTCCTTGTTGAGCGCGACGATGGCAGCGTCCAGGGTGCCGAAATAGACCTTGTCGCCGTAGATCGCGGCGCCGCGGTTGATCACGTCGCAGCACGGACGGATGTCGTCCGGCAGGCGCGCCTCGTATTCCCAAAGTCGCTTGCCGGTGCGGGCATCGACGGCGTAGATGCGCGAATACGACGCGGTGACGTAGATCACCCCATCATGGACCAGCGCCTGCGCCTCCTGACCGCGCTGCTTCTCGCCGCCGAACGAAAAGCTCCACGCCGGCACCAGGTGCTCGACGTTCTTCGTATTGATCTTCGCCAGCGGGCTGAAGCGCTGCGCCTTCAGGCCTAGGCCGTAGGACAGCACGTCCTGCGTGCTCTTGTCGTCGTTCAGGATGTCTTCCCAGGTCACGGTCTTGCCGGCCATGGCGGGAGTGCAGACGGTCGCTGCGACGAGCGCCGCGAGCAGGGTCCGGCGGGGAGTGGATGGAATCCTTGTCATTGGGTGTCTCCAGGGTTGATTTCGTTCGAGGGCCCGCGGCGTCCCTCCTGGCTCGACGGGCCGGGCCAGTGTAGGAAGTTGCGGGCGGCGCTGTCTCGGGACGCCGTCACTGCCGATCCGGGAAAAATTCCCGGCCTCGTGCGCCCGGGTACGAAACCTGCACGCAGGTTCGGCAAAACACACCGGACACCGGGAGAGACGACATGGATTTGCGCCGACGCCTGCTCGGCTGGCTCGGACTGCTGCTCGGCGGACTGCTCGCGATGGCGCTGTCCGTCCAGCTGTGGTCGCTGCACGACGACATCGAAAACGAGATTGCCGCCTCGTCGCGCCTGGTCGAACTGCTGCTGGCCGCCGACGCCGGCGCGCCCGACCTCGCCGAGCGGCTGGCCGAGGCCCGGCTGCGCCATCTGCACATCGGGCTCGACGACCGCCCCGCCCCGGCTGCCGATGGCGGCCTGCCCGGCTGGCTCGGTCTGGCCGGCGAGTCCGCCCCGGCCCGGCAGCTGCGCATCGGCGAGCGCACGCTGAGCATCGCGGCCAATCCGCATTCCGAAATCGAGGAGCGCCTGGGCGACACTGTTCGATTAATGATCATCCTGCTGTTCTACTCTGGAGCAACCCTGCTCGCCGCCTGGTGGGCCACGGACCGCGCGCTGCGTCCGGTGCGCGAACTGGAAGCTGGCCTGCAGCGCCTGGCCGGCGGCGACGACGATCCGGCCCTGCCCGATTTCGCATTGCGCGAATTCCGCCGCGTCGCCGGCGCCATCGACCGGCTGGCCGCCTCCCTGGGCGAGGCCAACGCGGCGCGCAAGGCCCTCGCCCGCCAGCTGATCTCGCTGCAGGAAGACGAACGGCGCGCACTGGCCCGCGAACTGCACGACGAAATGGGTCAGACGCTGGCCGCGCTGAATGCCACCGCGGCCCATCTCGAACGCCACGCGCCGCGCCTGACGGCCGACGCGCTGGCCGAATGCGGCGCCGACCTGCGCCGCGACATCCGGACGATCGGCGAGCAGTTGCGTGCCCTGCTGAAATCGCTGCGCCCACACGGCCTGAACGCCGACAGCCTGCCGGCGCTGCTGCGCGAACTGGTCGACCACTGGCGCGCCAGGGCAACCGGCATCGATTTTGCAATTGAGATGCCGGCGGCCTTGCCCGGCCTCGACGAAACCGCCGCGCTGACGCTGTATCGCGTCGTCCAGGAAGCCCTGACCAACGTCGTCCGGCACAGCCGGGCGAGCCGCTGCTCGGTCCGCATCGTCGCGGTGGATGGCGAAATCCGGGCGGAAATCGTCGACGACGGGGAAGGCCTGAAGCAGGCGGCGCCGACGCGCCACGGCGGGCTGCTCGGCATGGCCGAACGCCTGGAAATGGCCGGCGGCCGCCTCGCCGTCGCGACGCCCGAAGGCGGCGGCCTGCGCCTGACGGCGCAACTGCCGGGGCAGCAAGGCGGGAACGTGCAACAAGGAGAGAACTGATGATACGCATCGCGCTGATCGACGATCACGCCATCGTCCGCACCGGCTACCGCCGGCTGCTGTCGGCCGAGCCCGATTTCGAGGTGATCGGCGAAGCAGCCAGCGCCGACGAAGCGAACGCCCTCGTGCTGCGCACGCGGCCGGCGGTCGCCGTCGTCGACCTGAGCCTGAAGGGCAGCAGCGGACTCGAGGCGATCCGCGGCATGCTGGCCCGCCACCCGGCGCTACGCGTGCTAGTGCTGTCGATGCACGACGGCGCCGGGCACGTCACCCAGGCGCTGAAAAGCGGCGCCCACGGCTACCTGACCAAGTATTGCGAACCGGATGAGGTAATCGACGCGATTCGCCGCATCGCAGGCGGTCGACGCGCCTTTTCGCCGGAAATCGCCGACGTCCTCGCCGGCCAGGCGGTGATCGGCGATGCCGCGGTCAACGCGCTGACGCCGCGCGAATTCGAGGTCCTGCGCATGCTGGCGCGCGGCGAATCGGCCAGCGGCATCGCCAACTGCATGCACCTGAGCCAAAAGACCATCCTCAACTACCTGTCACTGATCCGCCAGAAGCTCGACGCGGACAGCGACTTCAAGCTGCTCCATTTCGCGGTGCAGCACGGCATGGTCGAACTCGGCCAGACCGCGAACGCCTGAATCACATTTCCTTAACGAAGAACGGAGACATACGATGCAAACAAGCAGTTTCAGATCCGGCCTGCTCGGCCTCCTCATGCTGGCCGCCTGCGGCCTGGCCGGCGCCGCCGAGCGCGCCACCCCGCGCGAGGCCCGCGCCCTGTTCGACCAGGCCGTCAAGTACCTGCAGGCCAACGGCCCCGAGCGGGCCTGGCAGGCCTTCAACGACCGCAAGGGAGCCTTCGTCAGGAAGGATCTCTACGTCTACGTGATCGATCGCCAGGGCACTTACGTCGCCAACGGCGCCGCCCCGGACAGCCTGATCGGCCTCAAGGTGCTGGACACCGTCGATGCATCCGGCAAGCCGCTGTTCCGCGAGATGATCGCCGTCACCGACAAGCAGCAGCAGGCGCACGTCCAGTACGTCTGGCTGAACCGCCAGAACAACCACGTCGAACCCAAGCACGCCTGGGTGCATCGCGAAGGCGAGCACATTCTCGGCGTCGGCTACTACGCGCCGCGGTCGACCGCCGCCGACGCCCGGAAAATGCTCGACGCCGCCAGCGCCGAAGTGCGCAAGTCGGGCATCGCCGCAGCCGCCGCCAAGTTCAACGACGCGCACGGCAGCTTCATCGGCGACGACCTCTACGTCTTCGCCGTCAACCTGGAAAGCGGCAAGTTCGAGGCCCACGGCATGAATCCGAAATGGGTCGGCACCGACGCCAGCGAACTGCGCGACATCGAAGGCCATCCGCTGATCCGCGAAATGATCGAACTGGCGCGCAGCAAGGGCGAAGGCACCGTCGATTACGTGTGGCGCAACCCGGTCACCAACGCGGTCGAGAAGAAGCGCAGTTTCATCCGCCGCACCAACGGCAGCCTGATCGGCGTCGGCTTCTACAGCGAGTGAGCCGCCCAGGTAGCGGGCCGGCCTGACCGGCAGCGCCATCCCCCACAAACCGGGCACCGCCCGGTTTTTTCATGCCGGGGCCCGGAGTCGCCCGCGGCTTGATCGCGCCGATTCAGCCACCTCCCCGTCGCCCCATGCCGAACGAATTTTTGCCAGATATGGGGAGTATGATGTTTGGGCCGGGGCGGTGTTTTGCCGAAAGCGCAGCCGGCTGCGGAGCGGGTTCCGGATTCTTCCGGTCGGCGGCTGACCGGGCCGGATCCGCTCCCGGCGGTGCCGCGTTCCCGGCGGGGGAATAAAAGAGGCGGAGCGGGAGATGACTTCGATACCTGAAAATGCCGGATTCGACTTGCCGTGGTGGCGCCTTGGACTCCGGGTGCTGGTCGTCGGGATCGCCTACTTCGCCACTGGCTGGCTGGGTCTGAAGCTTCCGTATTACGGTTCCCACATCACGCTGATCTGGCTGCCGACCGGCATTGCGGTCGCCGCGCTGGTGCGCTGGGGCAATCCGGTGTGGCCGGGGATCGCGCTGGGTGCCTTCCTGGTCAATTGGGGAATCGGTTCGTCGATTCCGCTCGCGCTGGGCACGGCGATCGGGAACACCCTCGCCCCCTGGCTGACCGCCCACTGGCTGCGCCAGGCCCGTTTCAACCCGTCCTTCAGCCGCCAGGTCGATGTCGTGTCGTTCATCGCGGCGAGCGCCGCCGGCATGCTCGCGTCGGCCACCGGCGGGGTCATCTGTCTTTACCTGGGCGGCCTGGTGCAGCCGGACGAAACGGGCGTCGCATGGCTGACCTGGTGGGTCGGCGACACGGTCGGCGTATTGCTGGCCGGGCCGCTTCTGCTGCCGCTGAGCCGGGACAACCTGGCCCGCCTCGGGGGCAAGAAGCGGGGCCTGGCGCTCTGGTTCGTCGTCGCCGGATTTGTCGCCTGGCTGGCCTTCGTGATGAATTACGGCGAGATCGGCCTGCGCCTGCCGATCGCCTTCCTGACGCTGCCGCTGTTCGCGTGGGCGGCGCTGCATTTCGGGATCATCGCCGCCGCGGTGGCCTGCCTGGGCTTCGCGATGGTCGCCGCGTGGAGCGCGTCCGCCGGACTGGGCGCCTTCCAGCTGGGCGACGGGCAGCTCGGGCTGATCCTGCTGTGGAGCTACATCGCGACCACCCAGCTGACCGGGCTGTCGCTGTCCGCGCTGAAGACGGAGCGGGACCATGCCGAGGAGGTCCTGTTCAAGAGCGAGGCGCGGATGCGCCTGATGACCGAGAGCATCAAGGACTACTCGATCAACATGCTCGACCCGGAAGGGCGTATCGCATCGTGGAACGAGGGTTCGCGGCAGATCACCGGATACGGCGAGGCGGAAATCCTCGGTCAGCCGATCGACGTGTTCTATCCGCCGGAGGACGCCATCCTCGACAAGCCGGCGACGCTGCTGCAGCAGGCGGCCAGCGACGGGCGGGCGGAGGATTTCGGCTGGCGGGTGCGCAAGGACGGCAGCCGCTATTTCGCCGACACGATCATCACCGCGCTGCGTTCGCCGACCGGGGAGCTGATCGGCTTCTCCAAGGTGACCCGCGACATCACCGAGAAGAAGCTCGCCGACGAAGCCCAGTTGCGCATGAGCCGGGCGCTGCGGCTGCTCAGCGACTGCAACCTGATGCTCGCCCACGCGAGCAACGAAGCGGACCTGCTGAGCGACCTGTGCCGGCTGGTCGTCGACAAGGGCGGCTACCTGATGGCCTGGGTCGGCCTCGCCGAGCACGATGCGCGGAAGACCGTCCGGCCGGTCGCCCAGTCGGGTTACGAAGACGGCTACCTGGAAAGCGTCTTCGTGTCGTGGGACGGCGAGCTGCCGGAGGGACAGGGGCCGACCGGACTGGCCATCCGGACCGGTCAGACTTCGCTGAACCAGGACGTGCTGGCCAATCCCCGGATGGGCCCGTGGCTCGAGGCCATCGTCAAACGCGGCTACCGCTCGAGCATCGGGCTGCCGCTGATCTGCGAGAACCGGACGATAGGCGCGCTGACCATCTATTCGGATTCCTGCGGGGCCTTCGACCCGGACAACGCGCGGCTGCTCGAGGAACTGGCGCGCAACCTGGCCTTCGGCATCCAGATGCTGCGCAGCCAGGCCGAGCGCGACAGCGCCCAGGCGGCGACGCAGGCGAAGAGCGTGTTCCTGGCCAACATGAGCCATGAGATACGGACCCCGCTGAACGGCATCCTGGGCATGGTGCATCTGCTGCGCCGCGAGGGCGTCACCGAAAAGCAGGCGGCCCGCCTCGACACCATCAACCTGTCGGCGGATCACCTGCTCAGCGTCATCAACGACATCCTCGACCTGTCGAAGATCGAGGCCGGCAAGCTGACGCTGGAAAGCACCGACCTGTCGGTCGATGCCCTGCTCGCCAACGTCGCGTCGATCATGAGCCCGAAGGCGCAGGCCAAGGGAATCCGCTTCCTGCTGACCACCGAGCGGCTGCCGAAGAAACTGCGCGGCGATCCGACCCGGCTGACCCAGGCGCTGCTGAACTACGCGAACAACGCGGTCAAATTCACGCAGGCCGGCCAGGTCGCGCTGCATGCGCAGCAGGAATCGGAAGACGAGCGGTCGGTCGTGCTGCGCTTCGAGGTCGAGGACACAGGCATCGGCATCGCGCCGGAGGTCTGCTCCCGCCTGTTCGACGCCTTCGAGCAGGCCGACACGTCGACCACCCGGAAATACGGCGGCACCGGCCTCGGGCTGGCGATCACCAAGCACCTGGCCGAACTGATGGGCGGCCATGCGGGAGTGAGCAGCCGGCTGGGCAGCGGCAGCACCTTCTGGTTCACCGCCCGGCTGGAAAAGGCGTCCGGAACCGACGCCCAGCCCGCCGAAGCGGATGGCGCCGACGCCGAACGGCAGATTGCCGAACGCCACGCGGGCAAACGCCTGCTGCTCGTCGAGGACGACCCGATCAACCAGATGGTCGCGCTGGAAATCCTGTCCACGAGCGGCCTGGCGGTCGATACCGCGAACGATGGCGTGCAGGCCGTCAACCAGGTCCGGGCGACGGCCTACGACCTGATCCTGATGGACATGCAGATGCCCGAGCTCGACGGCCTGGCGGCGACCCGCCAGATCCGCTCGATTCCGGGGCGGCAGGCCATCCCCATCCTGGCGATGACGGCCAATGCCTTCAACGAGGACCGGGCCCGGTGCATGGACGCCGGAATGAACGACTTCCTGGCCAAACCCGTGGTTCCGGAAGTCTTCTTCGCGACGCTGTTACGCTGGCTGGATAAGCCGTCGTCCTGAAGCGGCGGCCTGCGCCGGTGTTCCGCCGGACCCGGCGCACCTCCCTGTTCAGTTACTGAACACCTGTTCCACGCCTCAGCATGCGGGCCGTGCCGCCTTCCCGGCACGGCCTGCGCACTTATACCCCAAGTTATTGTTTCCATTGGATTTACCACCCGGACAAGCGGCCCTGGCACGCCCCCTGCAATCTATCCGGCACGAGACGCGGCCGGTGCCAATGTTCCTGGGAACCACGCCCGGCCCGTCTTGCTTCACCCACCCGACCCGGAAAAAACAGGAGACAACCATGATTTACGCAGCCCCCGGCACCGCCGGCGCCAAGATCGCCTACAAGGCCAAGTACAACAACTTCATCAACGGCCAGTGGGTCGCGCCGGTCAAGGGCGAATACTTCGACGTGGTCACCCCGATCAATGGCAAGCCCTATACCCAGGCCGCCCGCTCGACCGCCGAAGACGTCGAACTGGCGCTCGACGCCGCCCACGCCGCTTTCCCGAAGTGGGGCAAGACCGACGCGACGACCCGCTCCAACATCCTGCTGAAGATCGCCGACCGCCTCGAAGCCAACCTGGAACTGCTGGCCTACGCCGAGACCGTCGATAACGGCAAGCCGATCCGCGAAACCCTGAACGCCGACATCCCGCTCGCCGTCGACCACTTCCGCTACTTCGCCGGCTGCCTGCGCTCGCAGGAAGGCGGCATCTCGGAAATCGACGAGAACACCATGGCCTACCACATCCACGAGCCGCTGGGCGTCGTCGGCCAGATCATCCCGTGGAACTTCCCGATCCTGATGGCCGCGTGGAAGCTGGCCCCGGCGCTGGGCGCCGGCAACTGCGTCGTGCTGAAGCCGGCCGAATCGACCCCGATCTCCATCCTGATCCTGGTCGAACTGATCGCCGACCTGCTGCCGCCGGGCGTGCTGAACATCGTCAACGGTTTCGGCCGCGAAGCCGGCATGCCGCTCGCCACCAGCAAGCGCATCGCCAAGATCGCCTTCACCGGCTCCACCGCGACCGGCCGCGTGATCGCCCAGGCCGCCGCCAACAACCTGATCCCGGCGACGCTGGAACTGGGCGGCAAGTCGCCCAACATCTTCTTCGCTGACGTCATGGACAAGGACGACGGCTTCCTCGACAAGGCCATCGAAGGCCTGGTGCTGTTCGCCTTCAACCAGGGCGAAGTGTGCACCTGCCCGAGCCGCGCGCTGATCCAGGAATCGATCTACGAGAAGTTCATGGAACGCTGCCTGGCCCGCGTCGCCGCGATCAAGCAGGGTTCGCCGCTCGACACCGAAACGATGATGGGCGCGCAGGCTTCGCAGATCCAGATGGAAAAGATCCAGGCCTACCTGGCGCTGGGCAAGGAAGAAGGCGCCGAGTGCCTGATCGGCGGCGCGCCGGCCCAGCTGGGCGGCGACCTCGACGGCGGCTACTACATCCAGCCGACGCTGTTCAAGGGCCACAACAAGATGCGCATCTTCCAGGAAGAAATCTTCGGCCCGGTGCTCGCCGTGACCACCTTCAAGGACGAAGCCGAAGCCCTGGCCATCGCCAACGACACGCAGTACGGCCTCGGCGCCGGCGTCTGGAGCCGCAACGGCAACGTCGCTTACCGCATGGGCCGCGCCATCCAGGCCGGCCGCGTATGGACCAACTGCTACCACGCCTACCCGGCGCACGCTGCCTTCGGCGGCTACAAGGAATCGGGTATCGGCCGCGAAACGCACAAGGTCATGCTCGACCACTACCAACAGACGAAGAACCTTCTGGTCAGCTACGCCGAACAGAAGCTGGGCTTCTTCTAACCGATAGCATCTCCTCCACTGGCCCAGGTTTGCGGGCAACTTTACGGGGGCGGGCAACCGCCCCCCTTTTTTGGGAGAAAACGATGGTCGACCGCGTCACCGCCACCCCGGCCGCACTCGCGCTGATCGCCGTACTGAAGCAAAAGCACGGCCCGGACCTGTTCTTCCACCAGTCCGGCGGCTGCTGCGAAAACAGCGCCCCCTGCTGCTTCCTCGCCGGCGAACTGACGATCGGGCCCTACGACGTGCATCTCGGCGACATCGGCGGCCTGCCGTTCTACATCAGCCAGACGCAGAACGAATACTGGAAGCACACGCAACTGACCATCGACGTCATCGACAGCCAGGCCGACAGCTTTTCGCTGGAGAGTCCGACCGGCAAGGCTTTCCTGACCCGCTCCCGCCTCTTCACCGATGCCGAATGGGCCGAACTGCAGGCCGCCGGCCTCGTCTGACCGAACAAGGAAATTTCCAATGAAAGCTTTGCTCCCCCTGCTGCCGCTGCTCGGCGCCCTCGCCTTCGCGGCACCGGCCCAGGCCTCCGAAGCCATCGTCAAGAAGGCGCGCTGCGTCGCCTGCCACGCCGTCGACCAGAAGCGCGTCGGCCCGGCCTACAAGGAAGTCGCTGCCAAGTACCGCGGCGACAAGGCGGCACCGGCCGCGCTGTTCGACAAGGTCCGCCACGGCGGTGCCGGCAACTGGGGCCAGGTCCCGATGATGCCGCACCCGGCCGACAAGATTTCGGACGACGACCTGAAGGCGGCGATCGCCTGGATCCTGGCGCTCGACTGAGCCGGCCCGGAAATCGCCCGCGGCGGCGCGTCCACCGCGGGAATCAGTGCGCCGCCGGCTCGATGCGCAGCAGGCGGCCCTCGGCCTCGTCGGTCAGCAGGTAAAGCAGGCCGTCCGGCCCCTGGCGGACGTCGCGGATGCGTCCGTAGGCGTCCTTCAGCAGCCGCTCCTCGTGCACGACGCGCTCGCCGTCGAGCTCCAGCCGGACCAGCATCCGGTACTCCAGCGCGCCGACGAACAGGTTGCCGCGCCAGCCGGGAAAGCGCTCGCCGGTATAGAAAGCCATGCCGGACGGCGCGATCGACGGCGTCCATTGATGGACCGGCTGCTCCAGGCCGGGCTGCGCGGTGCCGACGCCGATCCGGGTGCCAATGCCGTAATTGACGCCATAGGTGATCACCGGCCAGCCGTAGTTGCGTCCGGCGCGGACGACGTTGATCTCGTCGCCGCCCTGCGGCCCGTGCTCGTGCGTCCATAGTTCGCCGGTCGCCGGGTGCAGCGCGGCGCCCTGCATCGAGCGATGGCCGAGGCTGAAGATTTCCGGCCGCGTCCCGGCCCGGCCGGCCCACGGGTTGTCGTCCGGCACGCCGCCGTCGTCGCGCAGGCGGACGACCTTGCCGGCCAGGTCGCCGCGCTGCTGGGCGCGCGCCATGTCGCCACGGTCGCCCTGGGTCACGTACAGCATGCCGTCGCGGCCGAACACCAGGCGCGAGCCGAAATGGACGCCGGCCCCCGATTTCGGCTGCTGGCGGTAGATCACCCGCAGGTCCTCGAGGCGGTCGCCGCGCGCGTCGGACACCCAGCGGCCGCGCGCCACCTCGGTGCCGGCGCCGCCCGGGCCGGCCCCCGCGTAGGACAGGTAGATCCAGCCGTTGTCGGCGAAGCGCGGATGCAGCGCGATGTCGAGCAGGCCGCCCTGCCCGACCGCAGCGACCGGCGGCGTCCCGGCCACCGGCCGCGGATCGGGCCGGCCGTCGCGGCCGAGCACGCGCAGCCGGCCCGGCCGCTCGCTGACCAGCATGCGCCCGTCCGGCAGGAAAGCCAGGCTCCACGGATGCTCCAGCCCGGCGGCCAGCGTGACGACGCGGAAACGTGCGCGTTCGCTGTGCACCGCCTGCTGCGCCGCGACCGGGCCGGCCAGCGTCAGGACCAGGGCCAGTCCGGCCCGCATCGCAAATTCCAGTCTCATCTTGTCGTCTCCTCCGGGGATCGTGCATCGATCGACACGAACAGCCGATGTAATGGCATCATGCAGCCATCGCCAGGTCAAGGAGTCGCCCATGCCGGACCAGGACCGCCCGCCCCCCGTCGGCAACACGCCGCAGCAACGCCTCCGCCCCTGGCTGAGGCTGCTGCCGGCCGTCGTTCTGGTCGCCGGCCTGGGCATCACCTGGCTGCTGACCGAGCAGCTGCAGCGCAAGAGCCTGCAGGCCGAACGCCTGGAACTGGAAATCCGCACCGACGAGATCCTCGGCGGCCTGGAGCGGCGGCTGGCCGCCAACGGCGAGATCCTGCGCGGCGTCGCCGGGCTTTTTTCGTCCAGCGACACGGTCGACCGCGACGAATTCCGGACCTACGTCGAAACCCTGGAACTGCCGCTGTATTTCCCGGGCATCCAGGCCATCGGCTACGTCAGCCTGGTCCCGGGCCGTCAGCGCAGCGCCTTCATCGACGCCCACCGCCACGATTTCCCGGAATTCGGCATTTTCCCGCCGGGCGAGCGCGACCGCTACGCGCCGGTGACCTTCGTCGAGCCGATGGACCAGCGCAACATGCGTGTCATCGGCTTCGACATGATGACCGAGCCGGTGCGCTTCACGGCCGCCGAACGGGCCCGCGACGAAGGCGTCGCGATCATCACCGACAAGCTGACGCTGCGCCAGGAAAGCGGGCCGGACGTCCAGGCCGGCATCATCTGCTTCGTCCCTGTTTACCGGGCCGGGCTGCCGCTGCAGGGGCCGGAACAGCGCCGCGCGGCGCTGGTCGGCTGGGCCTACGCGGCACTGCGCGTCGGCGACCTGGTCAATGCCTACCTGGCCAACGAGTACGCCGAGATGTCGAAGCGGGTCCGGATCCGGCTGTTCGCCGACTGGTCGGTCGCGCCGGCCGGCCTGATGTTCGACTCGCACCCCGAGCTGGACCCGGAAGCCGCCCAGCCGCTGACCCGGCTGGTCGCCGTCGACGGTCGCCGGTGGACGCTGCAGCTGACGCCGCTGGCGCCGCTGACCGGCAAGCGCTCGGCCAGCGACGGCGACCGCATCGTCGCGATCGCCGGTACGCTGCTCAGCCTGCTGCTCGCCTTCGGCATCCGGGCGTCGGGACGCCACAAGGAGCGCGTCGAGGCGGCACTGGCCGAAACGCAGGCCGCGAACCGGCGCCTGGCCGACCGCGAGGCGTGGCTGCGCGGCATCTACGACACGGCCAGCGTCGGCATCTTCCTGATGCGCCCGGACGGCCGCATCGTCGAGGCGAACGACCGCTTCGCCCGGCTCTTCGGGCTGGACCCGGCCAAGGCGGTCGGCAGCAGCTACTTCTCGCTGATGCCGGCCGGCGAAATCATCGCGACGCGCGAGCGGATGGCCGGCCTGATTGAAGGCACGCTGCCCGAGGCGGCAATCGACCGCCTGTACTGGCGCGACGACCACAGCGTGTTCTGGGGCCACACCCAGGCCCGCGCGCTGTACGGTGCCCGCGGCGACCTGCTCGGCATCGTCGGCGTCGTCGAGGACATTTCCGTCCGCAAGCGGATGGAGGAGGAACTGCGCCAGCACCACGACGAACTCGAACGCCTGGTCGAGGAGCGCAGCGCCGAACTGCGGGCTTCCGAAGGCAAGTACCGGGCGCTGGTCGAGCAGTCGCTGGCCGGCGTGTTCATCTGCCAGCATGGCCGGCTGACCTACGCCAACCCGGCGCTGGCCCGGATCTACGGTTACGCCAGTCCGGCCGACATGATCGGCCGCCTCGGCCTCGGCGACCTCGCCCGGGCCGACGAGCAGCCCCGGCTGTTCGGCGCGCTGGACGGGCTGAGCGAAGCGGTCGACCGCGAAGTCCGGCTCGATTTCTCCGGCCTGCGCCGCGACGGCCACCCGCTCGAACTCGAACTGCAGGTCCGCGGCTTCACCTACCAGCGCGCGCCGGCAATCATCGGCATCCTGCTCGACGTCAGCGAGCGCAAGGCAGCCGAGGCGGCGCAGGCGCTGGCGCTGGAAACGGCGGAATACCTGTCGCGGCTGAAGAGCGAATTCATCAACAACGTCAGCCACGAACTGCGCACACCGCTCAACGGCATCCTCGGCCTGGCCCGGATCGGCCAGCGCGGCCGCGACCCGGCGCGGGCGCCGGAACTGTTCACCGGCATCGTCGAATCCGGCGAAAAGCTGCTCGCCATCGTCCAGGACGTGCTCGACTTCTCCGACCTGCAACAGGGACAGCTGCAGATCGACGCGCAGCCCTGCGACCTCGCCGCGCTGCTCGACCGGCATGCCGACACGGCGCGCCGGCTGGCGCTGGCCCGACAGGTCGAATTCGCCGAACAGCGCGATCCCGGCCTGCCCGAACGCTGCACGCTCGACGCCCGGCGGGTCGGCCAGGTGCTCGACAACCTGCTGTCGAACGCCGTCAAATTCACGCCGCCGGGCGGCCGGGTGGCGCTGCACAGCGAACGCCGGCCCGACGGCCTGCGTTTCGTCGTCGAGGATACGGGCGTCGGCATCGCGCCCGAACAGCAGGCCCACCTTTTCCACCCGTTCGAGCAGGGCGACGGCAGCACCACCCGGCGCTTCGGCGGCACCGGGCTGGGCCTGGCGATCTGCCACCGGCTGGCGGAGGCGATGGGCGCTTCGCTCGCGGTCGACAGCACGCCGGGGCACGGCTCTCGTTTTACTTTCGTCATACCTTTGGCCCCGGAAACGACGCGGTGAACACCGTTCACCGCGTCGAAACGGAACAGGTGTTCAGTTCCTGAACAGCTTGCCGGGCAACATCCGGCCCAGCGTGCCGTCGCGACGCAGCGCATGCCGCAGTGCGCCGGCCACGTGCAGCGCGACCAGGCCGGCGCCGGACCAGACGAAAATCTGGTGCGCCTGCTTGCACAGCGCATTGAGTTCCGGGTCCGGGCCGCCGATCCGCGGCAGTTCGACGCCGAAGAACTTCACCGGATACGGCCCGAAGGCCGAGGCCAGGTAGCCGGCCAGCGGCGCCAGCAGCAGGAAGGCGTACAGCAGGTGATGGACGGCGGTCGCCAGCTTCTTTTCGCCGCCCTGCTGCAGCGACGGCGGCGGCGGATGCCCGGCCCGCCAGGCCAGACGGAGCACCAGCAGACCCAGCGCGAGCAGGCCGAGCGACTTGTGCAGCCCGTAGGCGGCGCTGCGCTCGGCGCCTTTCGGCAGATCGACCATGGTCCAGCCGAGCCACAACAGCCACAGCACGACGGCGGCCTGGACCCAGTGCAGCGCGATCGCGGGGAAGGTGTAGCGCTTCATCGGACGGCCACGCCCCACGGCAGTTCGCCGACCTCGATCTCGCCGAGGGCCTCGAGGCGCCCGGTATCGATCACCGAAACGCTGTTCGAGCGCCCGTTGGCGACGTAGAGCCGGGCCCCGTCCGGGGTCAGCGCCATATTCCATGGCCGCTTGCCGACCGGGATCGTCGCGACGACGGCATGGCTCGCGGTGTCGATCGCCATCACCGACGCGCCGCGCCCGTTGGAAACGAAAACCCGCTTGCCGTCCGGGTGCACCGCGACGCCGTTCGGGTATTCGCCGGCCGCGATCTCCGCGACGACGCGACGCCCGGCGACGTCGATCGCATAGACCTTGCCGGCCAGTTCGCAGGCGACGTAGGCGCGGCTGCCGTCGGGCAGGAAGGCGATGCCGCGCGGCCGCTTGCCGACCGCGACGCTGGCCACCTGGCGGCGGGCCGCGACGTCGATCACATCGACCTGCTCGGCCTCCTCGGCGCTGACGTACAGCCAGCGCCCGTCCGGGCTGAACACCGCGTGCTCCGGGTTCCGGCCGTGGACCTTGATGCGCGCCAGTTCGCGCCCTTCCGGCGCGGCCAGCAGCACGACGCTGTTGTCGTCCTCGACGGCGACGGCGAGCAGTTTGCCGTCGGCCGACAGGCTGACGCCCTCCGGCGAATCGCCGACCCGCACGCGGTTCACGGCGCCGCCGACCGGATCGACGATGAGCAGGCTGCCGGTCTTGCCGTCGGTCAAATAGAGCCGACCGGCGCCGGCGGCAATGCCGCGCGGCCGCTCGCCGACGGGCAGGTCGCGCAGGCGGCGGTCGGTCGCCGTGTCGATGACGCTGACGCTGGCGGATTTCTCATTGGGCACGTAGGCCAGCGGGCCGGCCGCCGCCGGCAGCGCGACGGCCAGCGCGGCGATCAACAGGGAAAGACGACGCATCGCGGCGACCTCAGGCGGGCTGGTGGGAAATGCCGTGCTTGCGGAAGATGCCGGCCAGCGTGCCGTCTTCCTTCAGCTCGGCGAGGGCCCTGGCGATCGCTTCCGCGAGCTCCGCGTCCTCGACCTTGACCGCCATGCCGAGCGGCCAGCCTTCGATCTTCAGTTCGGCGAGCTGCGGGCGTTCGAGCACGAAACCCTCCTTGCCGCGCAGCGCCGCCTCGAGTTCGGCGCGCGGCGCCAGCACCGCGGCCACCCGGCCGTCGGCCAGGCCGTTGGCGGCATCGGCGACCGTCTTGAAATGCACGACGTTGTCGCGCAACCGGCCGTTCATGACGCCGAGCAGGAAGGAGTCGGCCAGCGTCGCCGTCTCGACGCCGACCTTCTCGCGCGTGAAGATTTCCAGCGCGACCGCGGCCGATCCGGACAGCGCCGGAACGCGCTGCGGATTGCGGGCCAGCGCCAGCGTCTCGCGATGGTAGGCGCCGAAGATGCGGACCTTGTCGTTGGCCTTGGCCAGGTGCTCGTCGACGGGCACGTGCAGCATCACGTCGGCCGGCGGGGTGCCGAGGTAATGGCCTTTCCAGACCATGTTGCGCAGGTCGTCGTTCATGTCCTCGTCGGCGTTGTAGCCGACGACTTCCGGCGCCAGGCCGAGGCGGGCGGCAATCGCCCGGCCGAGGTCGGCGTCGATGCCCTTGCCGCCGGCCATCGAATACGGCGGAAAATCGTTGTACACCGCGATGCGCAGCCGGCCGCGCTCGCGAACCGCGGCCAGGCCGTCGGCCTGTGCCGGCAGCGCGGCAGCCAGCGGGGCGGCGGCCAGGAATTTCAGCCAGAGGCGGCGATCAGTCTTCATGGACGGTCTCCAGCCAGGTGCGGATGGCCCACATCGCTTCCTGCGACAACGTGCCCTCGAACGGCGGCATGTAAACGCGGCCGTCGCGCACCGCGCCCTTGCGGATGCGCTGCAGGAAGACTTCGTCGCCCTCGTCGCCGAGCGGCAGGTAGCGCAGGTCCGGGGCGATGCCGCCGGACACCGCACCGAGGCCGTGGCAGCGGGCGCAGTTCTGGTTGAAGGCGGAATCACCGATGCGGATCGCCGTCTTGTCCTTGCGGTAGGGGTTGCTTTCCAGCCAGTCGGCCAGCGGCTTCAGCCCGGTGGTGTCGACCGCCTGCGGCACGACGTCGCCGTGGGCGATGGCTTCCGGGGCGGACACGCCGACGAACAATGCTGCGATCACGGCGGCCAGGGTTGCGAGGGGTTGCTTCACGTTGTCTCCTTGTTCGAATTGAGTTGCCAGTGGCGACCCGTCTGCAAGGCCCGTGCCAAAGCATGCCGCCCTCCCTCCGGCAGCCTGCGGTGCATTATTGTTGGCGGAACGGGAACTTCCTGGCACGCCAATTGCTCATATCCGGCAGGCAGTGCCCCGTGCGTTGCTAATAAAAAGTGCAGGTGCTACGTTATGGAACAACATAAAAAAGACAAGAATCTGGGACCCCCGGAGGAGAGATGGGACAAATTCACCTGTTGGCCGAAGTCCATGGCCAACGCCTGGATCAGGCCAGGCAACTGTTTTTCGAACGCGGGGCGACGCCCGAAGGGCTGATCGACCCGGTCATCATCCGCTCGTGGGAGCGCTGCCGGCGTTTCGGGGTCGGCGAAGGCCCCTACCTGCCGGTCGCCGAATCCCTCGACCGGATCGCGCTGAAGACGGAACAGGATCGCAACCGCTACCTGCTGCAACAGGGCCGGCCGATCATGGAGCACGTCTATGAGCAGATCCGCGAATCCGGCAGCATGGTCATCCTGGCCGACGCCAACGGCCTGCTGCTGGAAACCGTCGGCGATCCCGACTTCGTCGACCGGGCCGACCGCATCGCGCTGTCGGCCGGCGCGTCGTGGGACGAGAACCAGCGCGGGACCAACGCAATCGGCACCGCGCTGTCCGAGGAAACGCCGGTCGCCGTGCTCGGCGGCGAGCACTTCCTGCAGCGCAACGCCTTCCTGACCTGCTGTGCGAGCCCGATCTTCGGGCCGGACGGCCGGCTGATCGGCGTCCTCGACATTTCCGGCGACTACCGCAGCCACCAGAGCCACACGCTCGGCCTGGTCCGGCTGTCGTCGGCCATCGTCGAGAAGCGGCTGTTCGAATCGATCCACGCCCGCGACATCCTGGTCTGCTTCCACGGCCGCGCCGACTATCTCGGCAGCCCCAAGGAAGGCCTGGCCGCGGTGACGGCGGATGGCCAGGTGCTGGCGATCAACCGCAACGGCACCGAGATCCTCGGCATCCGCGCGGTCGACGCGATCCGCCGCGACTTTTCGATGGTCTTCGAAAACAGCCTCGCTTCGCTCGTCGACCGCCTGCGCGCCAACCCGCAGGCCAGCTGCGAAATCCGCGTCAACGGCCGGACCGTGCATGTGCAGTTGCGCGGCCAGCTGCCGCCGGTCGCCGTCGCCGGCCGCGTCTATGACGAGCTGCCGGTCCCGCGCCCGGCGGCGCCGCGTGCCGAGCCGGCGACGGCCCGGCCGACGCTGACGCTCGATACGCTGAACACCGGCGACGCCCGGCTGCAGGCGGCGATCGACCGCGCCCGCCGCATCCTCGGGCGCGACATCCCGATGATGATCCAGGGCGAATCCGGCGCCGGCAAGGAGATGTTCGCCAAGGCCTTCCACAACAGCGGCCCGCGCCGCGACGGCCCCTTCGTCGCGCTGAACTGCGCGTCGATCCCGGAGACCCTGATCGAGTCCGAACTGTTCGGCTATCAGGGCGGCGCCTTCACCGGCGCGCGCAAGGAAGGCGCCCCCGGCAAGATCCAGCAGGCGCACGGCGGCACGCTGTTCCTCGACGAAATCGGCGACATGCCGCTGAACCTGCAGGCCCGCCTGTTGCGCGTACTGCAGGAGCGCAGCGTGACGCCGCTGGGCAGCACGCGGGCGATCCAGGTCGATATCTCGCTGGTCTGCGCGACGCACCGCAAGCTGCGCGAGGAAGTCGCCCGCGGCAGTTTCCGCGAGGACCTGTACTACCGGCTGAACGGCCTGGCCGTGACGCTGCCGGCGCTGCGCGAGCGCAGCGACATCCGCGCCCTGGTCGCCAAGCTGGTCGCCGCCGAGGCCGGCGGGCGCGAACCGCCGGCCCGCTTCACCGAGGCCGCGCTGCGCGCGATCGAGCAGTACGGCTGGCCCGGCAACATCCGCCAACTGTTCAACGTCGTCCGCGTCGCGATCGCGCTGCTCGACGACGGCGAATCGCTGATCGACGAAAGCCACCTGCCGGAGGAATTGTTCGAGGCGCCCTTCCCGTCCGCCGCAGCGGCGGCATCGCCGCTGCCGAACGATCCGTGGGCGGCGGCACCGCCGGAATGCCCGGCCGGCAGTCTCGAGGAAATAAGCCGCCAGGCCGCGCTGCGCACGCTGGAGGCAGCCGGCGGCAACATCTCGGCGGCGGCCCGCCAGCTCGGCATCAGCCGCAACACGCTGTACCGCAAGCTGGGGCGGAGCGGTTAACGCACTGCGGCGAGGGCCCGGCCGATATCGAGGTCGTGCAGCACGACCTCCTCGATGAACCAGCGTTCCAGCCGCTCGGCGTACTGCTCGATCGGCTGGTGCTGGCCGGCCGCAACCGCGAGGTTGAGGTCGACCAGGTCGCCGAGGACCCGGGTGTGCTCCCGGCAGTGCGCCTCGAACACCTCCTGCGGGATCGGCAGCCGGCGCATCATGTGCTCCTCGGTATCGAAATGCTTGCCAAGGATGGCGCTCAGTTCGGTCAGCAGATCGACTGCCTTTTCCTCGTTGATCTCGAGCTTGCGGTTGGCCAGCATCTGATCGACGATGCCGGCGATTTCCTTGTGCTGGCGGTCGATGACCGGGATGCCGATGAGCAGCGAATCGTTCCACACCGACGGGCGCTCCGCGGGTGCCGCGCACTGGAAGGGCGACAGGTTGTGGCCGAGCTCGGTGAGGCGTACCGACAGCACGTCGAGCGCCCCGGCCACGGCCTGCGACGCCACGGCGAATTCCCCGTCGCACAGCGCCCGCGCCCGTTCGTGCTCGCCGGCCCCGTGCAGCGCAACCAGTTCGCCGGCCAGCCCGTGGAAACGGGCATGCTTGTCGATCAGGTCGGCGAATTCCGGCAGTCGGCGGATGTCTTCGGGTACCGAAGCCATCCAGCCGCCCAGCCGGCAGCGTGCGTGGTCGCCGGCAATTTGCGGATCGATGCACAGGCCCTGCTCGATGCCGTCGATCAGATAGATCAGCTGGGACGCGAAGACGTTGTGCCAGATCCTGGCGAATTCGAGCGAAAACATGTTGTTCTTTATCCCCCGGAGATACGCCACCATCTTACGGCAAAAGGCCCGGCCGGCGGCCCCGGCTCAGCTGAACGGCAGCGGATTTCGCGTCAATGCGACAGCGACGATGTAGGCGTAGGCAAGCAGCGCCAGGCCAAAGGCCGCCGCGCGGATTCGCGGCGTGCGGCCGCGCTTCAGCGCCACGCTGCCGAGCACGATGTAGGCGAGCAGGCCGCCCAGCTTGGCGGTCAGCCAGCCGGCGGCGAACGGGTACTGGCCGCTGAGCCAGGCCAGGGTCAGGGCGCTGCCGAGCAGCAGCGTATCGACGAGGTGCGGCAGTATCCGGGTCAGCCGGTGGCCCAGCCGCGGCGAGCCGCTCAGCATCCACAGCCCGCGCAGGCAGAAGCCGAATCCGCTGAGCACGACGCAGGTGACGTGCAGGTGCTTCAGCGCCAGGTAGCTCACGCCGTCCTCCCGTCCGGGAAAGCGGCGCCCGGCAGGTGTTCCCGGTAGCGGCGCACGGCGACGCGCAGGTTGAGGGCCAGCCCGGCGGACGCCGCGGCGAAGGCCAGCCCGGCCGGCCTGGCCAGCAGCCCGGGCAGCCAGGCCGCGGCGAACAGCAGGGCCAACGCGGCCGCCTGCGCCCACAGCTGGCGCTGCATCGCCGGCTCGTCGAGCAGCCGGTTCATCGACGGCGGACGGACGACGCCGTGGTGCTGCAGGCTCAGCCAGCACAGGAAGGGAAGAATCTTGTACAGCATGCCGACGATGCAGCAGACGAAGGCGCCGCCGATCAGCAGGCCGAAGCCCGTCGTCCAGCCGGCGGCTTCGGGCAATTCCGGAAACAGCGCCGCGGTCGACTGCATCAGGCAGGCCAGAAAGCCGGCGGCCATGCCCATTTGCCAGGCCCGGCTGGTCGCATCCGGCTTCGCCCGGCGGCGGCGCTGCTGCAGGCGCAGCGTCAACCCGCAGAACACCATGCCGGCCAGCCCGGTCCCGAAGCGGGCGGCCTCGGCGAGCCGCGGCCAGTCGGCGACCAGGGCCAGGCTCCAGGCCAGCGCCAGGCCGATCGACAGCGCCGGGAACAGCCGCCCGAAACGGGCCGGATACGGCGGCGTCAGCTGGAACATCGGGACGACGACGCCGGCCAGCGCGGCGAGCAGCACGCCGGCCCACGCGGCCAGGCCCCAGGCGGCATGCAGGTCGGTCAGCGCAGGATAGGGCAGCGGCCAGCCGCCGGCCAGACCGAGGGCCAGCGCACCGCCGAGGAGGGCGACGCCGGCCAGCCCGGCCAGCGCGAACTTGATGCCGCTCACCGTCGGGTTGCCGCCGGGCACGGCGCTCAGTGCGGCCGCGGCGACGCCGAGAAAGACGACGACGGCGCCGAGCAGCAGCAGGGTCGCACCGGCGAACAGCCAGGGCTGGCCGCTCAGGAAGGCGGCGGCGAGCAGCAGCGCCCCGCCGGCCAGCGCCGGCTGGACGACGCCCGCGACGAGGCCGGGCCGGGCCAGGCTGGCGCCGGCGACCACCGGCAGCACCTGGATCAGCGCGCCGAGCATGACCTGCAGCATGAAGCCCAGTGTGACCAGGTGGGTCGCCGCCAGCGTCGCCGGCATCCAGCGCGATGCGAAGGCATCGGGACCAGCCCAGGCCAGCAGCAATCCGGCGCCGACCAGGAACCACGGAGCGCTGGCGAAAAAGCGCAGCGGCGCGGCCAGCGGCGGCGAGCTCTCGAAGGACAGCAGCGCCTGCATCAGCGGGTGATCAGGATCTCGACGGTGCCGTCCGGCAGGAATTCGGTCGCGTAGCGGTGGCCGTTCTCGCGCAGCACCTTGTACAGCGGGTGCGGCTCGCGGTACAGCTGGAGCACCATGCTTTCCCCGGGCTGCAGGGTGTCGAGCATTTCCATGGTCGCGACGAAGGGTTCCGGCGGTTCCATGTAGCGCGCATCGACGACGTGCGGAGTCTTCGGGTGGCTCATGCGGCAAGCTTTCCTGAAATGCGTTCGAGCAGCGCCGGTCCGTCGGCGGCCAGGTGCTGGTCGCACATCGGGTAGAGGATGTTCTCTTCCTTCATGTTGTGCTGCTGCATCATGATCACCAGCGTCTCGGCGATGCCCTGGTAGTCCTCGGAATTGCCGGCCTGCAGCGCGTCGACCGCGTCGTCGAGCAGCATCCGGATCTGCGAATGCTCCATGCGCATGACCTGGGTCGGCCCGCCGCTCATGCCGGTGGCCAGCTCGAAGGCGGGAAACAGGGTTTCCTCCTCGGCCGCGAAATGGGCCAGCATCGCGTCGCGGAAGGCGCCCAGGGCGAGCGCGGCATCCGCCGGCTTGCCTGCGGCAAGCGCCTGCTCGGCGGCGGCCAGCAGGTCGTCGCAGCGGCGGTGGTCGTCGGTCAGGAAATCGCGGATCGTCGTCATGGGTGCACCGGAACGGAAAGAGGTGGCCCATTCTCGGGCCGGGCTCGCCCCATGCTCCTTGACTGCGATCAAATTTCCCGATCAGGCGCCGGCGATGCCGACTTGCAGTTCGTCGAACCAGTTGATGAAGCGCTGCACGTCGGCGCCCTGGTAGATCGCGCCGTGCTGCGGGCAGAGCAGGTCGATGTCGAGCTGCGACACGCGCTCGCACCAGCGCCGCTTGGCCTCGTTGGAACCCATCCAGCGCTTGTGGAAGGCCTCGGCGTGGCGGATGTGGCGGTCGAAATCCTCGACGAACAGGCCGTCCTCGGCGGGCGGCAGCAGCGCGGCACCGACGTCGCCGGAGAACAGGATGCGGGCGACCCGGTCGTACAGGTGGAAATTGCCCGAGGAATGCAGGTAATGCGCCGGCACCGCGCGCAGCATCAGGCCCTCGAGCGAGATGTCGCCCCCCTCGTCGGGCAGCGCGACGAAGGTCTCGGCGCTGCCGCCGAAATGCGGGATGAAGCTGGACCACAGCCAGCTGACGTAGCAGCGCATGTCCGGGTTGAATTCCAGCCACAGCGCCAGCGACGAACAGATGTCCGGGTCCTGGTGCGACGCGAAGATGCCGGCCAGCGCCGACGGGTCGAATTCCGACGACAGCGCCGAGAACACCGCCGGGAACACCTCGGCCCCGCCCGGGTCGAGCAGCAGGCCCTGCCCGCCGTGGGTGACCAGGTATTCGTTGGTGTCGATCAGGTAGTCCGGACGCTGCGGATCGCGGACGATCGCGACCCACTTGTGGTTGCCGTCCTGAAAGATGGTTTTCGTGGTCTTCAAAATGCTCTCCCGGCCTCGCGCGGGGGGTTGAAAAATGCCGAACGGCGCAGCGATTCGAGCGATTCACGGATTTCCTCGACGACGCCGGCGAATTCGCCGGAAACCTGCGACAGCTCGCCGGCGAAGGACTGCCCGTAGGCCGCCTCGATCTTGGCCGACTTGGCCAGCACGCTGCCCAGCTCGACCAGCCGGAAGGCATCCTCGAGCGCACGCTGCAGCGCCTTGCGCAATTCGGCCAGATGCGCCGAGTGTGCGGCGTTCTCCGCCTCGCGCCGGGCGAGCACGGCGGCCGGTCCGGGCCGCTCCACGTCGGCGACCGCGCGGCGCAGCAGGCCGGTGTGCCGGATGTCCTGCAGCACGCGCGAGACCTCGGCGACGCAGGCATGAACCAGGCCGGTCAGCGCCTCCATGCCGGTGCGCAGGTCCTGCGAGAACACCCGCAACTCGTTGGACAGCACGCCGAAGCCGAGCGCCGTGGTACCGGCGCGCTTGGCCAGGAAGATCGCGTTCAGCGCCATGATGTTGATCCGGAACGCGATGCCGACGACCGACTTGATCTCCTCGTTGATGCGCACGATGCGCAGCAGGTCGGCACCGGCCCCCGCGTCGGCGGAGGCTTCGTGCAAGGTCGTGCGGCTCATTTCTCGAGCACGTAGGTACCCGGCGCGTCGGCCAGCGCCGGGAACTTGCGGTTCGCCACCGGATAGGCCTCGACCAGTTCGCCGGTCCGTTCGCCCAGCCAGCGCGTCCAGTCGTCCCACCAGGTGCCCGGCCGCTTCTCGGCCCGGTCGAACCAGTGTTCCCAATGCTCGTTGCGCTCCGGCTCGCCGATCCAGTACGAGCGCTTGGGCGGCTTGACCGGCGGATTGACGATGCCCAGGATATGGCCCGACGTCGACAGCACGAAGCGCATCGGCGCCGCGACGTTGATGCACTTGCGGATCCGGTAGCACTGCTTCCACGGTGCGATGTGGTCGTCCTCGGCGGTCACCGCGTACAGCGGCTGCACGATGCGGTCGAGGTCGATCGGCTGGCCGGCGATGGTCAGCCGGTCGCGCTTGATCAGGTTGTTGTGCAGGTACATCTCGCGCAGGTAGTAGGAGTGCATGGCCTGCGGCATGCGCGTCGAATCGACGTTCCAGAACAGCACGTCGAACGGCGGCAGCGCGTCGCCGAGCAGGTAGCTGTGCACCCAGTAGTGCCAGACCAGCGAGTTGGAGCGCAGCATCCGGAACGAGGTCATCATGTCGCCGCCGTCCAGATAGCCCTGCTTCGACATCTTCTCCTCGAGCGCCTCGATCGCCGCGTCGTCGATGAAGACGTCGATGTCGCCCGGGTGCGCGAAATCGGTCAGCGTCGTGAACAGCGTCCAGTGCGCGACCGGCAGTTCGTCCGCGGAATAGCGCCGGTTGGCCCAGGCCATGTAGGTGGCGACCAGCGTCCCGCCGATGCAGTAGCCGACCAGATGCACCTTGGGCACGCCGCAGAATTCGCAGGCGACGCGCACCGCCTCGTTGACGCCTTCGAGCAGGTAGTCGTCGAAGCGCACGCTGGCCATGTCGGCATCCGGATTCTTCCAGCTCGTGATGAACACCGAGAAACCCTGGTCGGTCAGGTGCTTGACCAGGCTCTTCTTCGCGTTCAGGTCGAGAATGTAGAACTTGTTGATCCACGGTGTCGTGATAACGATGGGCATCGCCCGGACCTTCTCGGTGGTCGGCGCATAGTGGATCAGTTCGAGCAGGCGGTTGCGGAAAACGACCTTGCCCGGCGTCGTCGCCAGGTCCTTGCCGACCGTGAAGGCATCCGGCTCGACCATCAGGATGTTCTTTGCCTTGACGTCGCGCAGGAAGTTCTCCCAGCCGCGGCGCAGGCTCTCGCCGTTGGTTTCGACGAAGCGCTGCATGGCGACCGGGTTGAGCCAGAAGAAATTGGTCGGCGCCACCATGTTCAGCCACTTGCGCAGCCAGAACGCGGAACGCCGGCGCTCCTTGTCGGACAGGCCCGGCGTCTCGAACAGCATGTCCTCGAGCCGGTGCGTGAAGGCCAGGTACCACTCCTTGATGATGTCCCAGCTCGCCGAATCGGTCCATGCCGGATCGGCGAAGCGGGCGTCGTCGGCGTTCGGGCGGATCACGTCGCCGGACGGAATGCCGAGCGCCCGGCGGGCGACGTGCGACTGCAGCGCCAGCAGGTCGTCGCTGAGTCCGCTGGCGGCGCGCGACAGTTCGAGCGGATGCATCAGCCAGGCCATCTGCGCATTGAGCAGCGAAGTCGTGACGCCGAAGGGGTCGATCGCCTTGCTCAGCGAATGGCCCAGCGATTCGAGCGGACTGAGGCGGCTGGTATCGATGCTGCCGCCACGGTTTGAGCTGTTGCCTGACATGTCGCTCACCTCGAGTCTTGGGGATAGGTATTCATCTTACAGCGTCACGCGCTCGCCCGCCTGCGGCAGATGGACTTCCGGCCAGCCGAGTTCGCTGCCGATCGCCGCGGCGAAACTGGCCGACGCCCCGGCCTCGCCGTGCACGACGAAGGTCCGCCCGGGCGGCTTGCGGAAGCCGCGCAGCCAGCCGAGCAGCGCATCGCGGTCGGCGTGCGCCGACAGGCCGCCGACCGTGTAGATGCGCGCCCGCACCGGCACCGTCTCGCCGAAGATGCGGACCAGACGGACGCCGTCGACCAGGCGCCGGCCCAGCGTGCCGGCCGCCTGGAAGCCGGCGATCAGCACGGTGCACTCGCTGCGCGGCAGGTTTTCGCGCAGGTGGTACTTGATCCGCCCGGCCTCGCACATGCCGCTGGCCGACACGATCACCGCGCCGCTGCGGATCGCGTTCAGCGCCTTCGAGCGCTCGACGTCGGCGACGAACTCGATGCTGACCTTGTCCGGATGCTGGCGCTGCCAGGCGATCAGTTCGCGCGTTTCCGGGTCGAGCAGCTCGCGGTGGGCCAGCGTGATCCGCGTCGCCATGTCGGCCATCGGCGAATCGACATAGATCTTCAGCGGATGCAGACGCTTGCGGCGGACCAGGTCGGCCAGCATGTAGATCATTTCCTGCGTGCGGCCGACCGCGAAAGCCGGGATCACCAGGTTGCCGCCGGCGGCGCGCGTGCGCTCGAAGGCGGCGACGATCTCGTCCTCGGTATCGGCCAGCGAGCGGTGCAGGCGGTCGCCGTAGGTCGATTCGATCAGCAGCACGTCGGCCTCGGCCGGCGCCGGCTCGGGATCGGGCAGCACCGGCCGCCCGGGCATGCCGAGGTCGCCCGAGAAGACCAGCCGGCGCTTCCGCCCGCCATCCTCGAGCGCGATTTCGAGCGAGGCCGAGCCGAGGATGTGGCCGGCATCGCGGAAGCGGACGGCGACCGTGTCGGCCGGGCGCAGCCATTCGCCGTAGCGGACCGGGTTCAGCAGGCGCAGCGCCGACTGGGCCTGGGCCACCGTGTACAACGGAGCCGGCACGCCGCGCTCGCCGAATCCCCGGCGGTGGCGGTGGCGCAGCTGCCATTCGATTTCCTTCTCCTGGATGTGGGCGGCGTCCGGCAGCAGCACTTCGAGCAGGTCGACGCTCGCCTGCGTCGCGTAGATCGGCCCGCGGTAGCCGAGCATCGCCAGCCGCGGCAGCAGGCCGGAATGGTCGATGTGGGCATGGGTCAGCAGCACGAAATCGAGACTGCGCACGTCGAAGCCGAAATCGAGGGCCCGGACGTTCTTCTGGCGCGCCTCGCTGCCGCCCTGAAACATGCCGCAATCGACCAGAAAACGGACCTCCCCGGTCTCGACCAGGGTGCAGGAGCCGGTCACTTCGCCGGCGGCGCCGTAAAAAGCCAGTCGCATGTTTAAAATCCTCCGCCGTTGGCGTAGCATGAACCGCGAAACGGCGGAATGCAACGCCAGAGGCCCATTTCAGGAGGTTGTCCATGTTCAAGCACATTCTCGTCCCGACCGACGGTTCCGAACTTTCCCGCGCCACCGCCCAGCGCGCGGTGTCCTTCGCGAAGGAAGCCGGCGCCCGCGTGACCGTGTTCTACGCCAAGCCCGAATACCCGATCGCCTACTTCGGCGAAGGCGCACTGATCGACCCGACGACGCCGGAAAAATTCGCCGAAATGGCCGACCAGCAGGCCGCCGAGTACATCGGCGAAGTCGAGAAATGGTGCGCCGAAGCCGGCGTCGAATGCGGCGCCGCGACGGCGACCAGCGACATCCCGTACGAGGCGATCATCGAGGCTGCCGAGAAATCCGGCTGCGACCTGATCTTCATGGCCTCGCACGGCCGCCGCGGCATCAGCGGCCTGCTGCTGGGCAGCGAAACCAACAAGGTGCTGACCCATTCCAAGGTGCCGGTGCTGGTCTACCGCTGATTCCCGGGCGAACCCGCCCGCCTTCCACCCTCCGGCCGCCACCCCCGGCCGTCCCAGCCGTCGGCCTGCCCAGGTAGCCGCAAGCCATGTCCGACCTCTTCAGCTCCTTCGGTTTCAAGCGCCGCATCCTCGTCCCGGTCGGCGTCGTGCTGGTGCTGCTGGTGCTGATTTTCGGCGCCGGCTTCACCCATTACCTCGACGAGCAGGAAATCCGCCTGACCGAGGACGGCGCCCGGCGCGCCGGCGAAGTCTGGCGCGGCCTCAACGACGACAATGCGCAGAAGCTCGACTGGTTCGCCCGCCAGGCCGCCGGCGACCGGCAGCTGGTGCGCGCGATGCGCGCCGGCGACCGCGCCGCGCTGCTCGCGCTGACCCGGACGCAGATGGACGGGATGCGGCGCCATTTCGGCATCAGCCACTGGTATTTCATCACCCCCGATCGCCGGGTGCTGCTGCGCGTGCACGGCCCGGAACGCCACGGCGACCCGATCGACCGCCGGACCCTGCTCGACGCCGAGCGCAGCGGCCGGGCCGCCACCGGCATGGAGCTCGGCGTACTCGGCACCTACACCTTGCGCCACGTGCTGCCGTGGCGCGCCGACGGTCAACTGCTCGGCTACATCGAAATCGGCATGGAGGTCGACTGGTTCGCCAGCCAGGTCCGCAAGATGCTGCAACTCGAATCGGCCACCGCGGTCGCCAAGGAATTCACGTCGGAAACGAGTTTCGCGGACGGCAAGCGCCTGCTCGGCCTGGCCGGCGAGTGGAACGAGCATGCCGGCTTCGCGCTGCTGACCCGCAGCCTTCCCGGGCTGCCGCCGGCCCTGGCCAGCGCCTGGGAGGATTACGTCGCGACCGGCCGCAGCCGGGTGCTCGCCGTCGCCGACGGCGGGCGCACCTGGTCGGCGACCTTCATCCCGCTGCCCGACGTCGCCGGCCGTCCGGTCGTGTCGATGGCGGTGCTGCGCGACGTCACCG
Source organism: Dechloromonas sp. (assembly GCA_028687035.1). Lineage (GTDB taxonomy): Bacteria > Pseudomonadota > Gammaproteobacteria > Burkholderiales > Rhodocyclaceae > Azonexus. The sequence goes on from JAQUAX010000013.1 coordinate 94,195, forward strand.
ACAGCCGCCGCGCGGGCGGACAGCGCCTGGCGATCGCGCTGGGCGCTGCCGCGGCGCTGGCCGCGCTGCTCTTCCTGGCGCTGTGGCAGCGGCTGAGCGGCATCGAGGCGCGCCTGTTCGCCGCGCACGAACGGCTGGAAGCCAACGAGCAGCGTTTCCAGGACATCTTCTCGACCAGTTCCGACTGGTGGTTCTGGGAAACCGACCGCGAGCTGCGCTTTTCCTTCATGTCGGACAACATGCCGGGGCTGCTCGGCATCGAGGCCATGCCCGTGCTCGGCCTGCGCCGCGAGGACATGATGGCGGCCAACGATCCGGAAGACCGCCGGCGGATGGCGGCCCACCTGGCCGACCTCGAGGCCCGGCGTCCCTTCAGCGGTTTCGAGTACCGGCTGCGCCGACCCGACGGCCGGATCGTCTGGATCAGCGTCAGCGGGGTGCCGGTCTTCGGCCGCAACGGCGAATTCCTCGGCTATCGCGGCGCCGGCACCAACGTGACTGCCCGCAAGGCCGCCGAAGAGGCCGAGATCGACGCGCGCGAAGGCGCCGAGACCAAGTTCGCGGTCGCCCGCCTGTTGCAGGACAGCGCCCGCCCGCTGGCCGAACGCTTCGACGCGGCGCTGGCCGCCGTGCTCGCGATGCGCGGACTTGATGCCGGGCAGACTGCCTGCGCCCTGCTGTACGACGCCCGCGAACGGGTCCTGCGTCCGTGCACGATGCGCAACGCGCTGCCGGCCGCCGCCGAGATCGACGCGCTGGCCTCACGCTGCACGGCGGACGATGCCCCGGCGCGGCACGGACTCGTCGTCTGCGATGAATGCAGCGCCGACCCGACGGCGCCGGCGCACGGCCACTACGTCGTCCCGCTGCAACTCGGCGACGACTGCTTCGGCTTCCTGCTGCTGCGGACGCCGCCCGCCCCGCCCCGCTCGGCGCTCCGGCTGGCGACGCTGAAGGAAATCGGCGAACTGTTCGCGCTGGCCGTCGCCAACGACCGCGCGGTGCGCGCCGAGCAGGACGCCCTGCGCCGCGCCGAGGCGGCCAACCGCGCGAAGAGTGAATTCCTGGCCAACATGAGCCACGAGATCCGGACGCCGATGAACGGCGTGATCGGCATGGCCGACCTGCTGCTGACCACCGGGCTCGACGACGAGCAGCGCGAATACGCGGGAATCCTGAAGGACAGCGCCGGATCGCTGCTCGGCGTGATCAACGACATCCTCGACTTCTCGAAAATCGAGGCCGGCCGGATGGACATCGAGGCGATCGATTTCAGCCTGGCCGACACCATCGACCCCGCCTGTGCGCTGCTCGAACTGAAGGCCCGCGAGAAGGGGCTGGATTTCCGCCGGCGCATCGTGCCCGGACTGCCCGACGTGCTGCACGGCGACCCGGTGCGCATCCGCCAGGTGCTGACCAACCTGATCGGCAACGCGATCAAGTTCACCGAGCGCGGCGAGGTCGAACTGGAGGTCGCCGCGGACGGCGACGGCCTGCGTTTCGCGGTGCGCGACACCGGGATCGGCCTGTCGGCCGAGCAGATCGAGCGTCTGTTCACGCCGTTCGCACAGGGCGACATGTCGATCACCCGGCGCTTCGGCGGCACCGGGCTCGGGCTGTCGATCTCCCGGCGCCTGGTCGAAATGATGGGCGGCACGATCGGCGTGAGCAGCGAACCCGGCCGCGGCTCGACCTTCTGGTTCCGCCTGCCGCTGGCCGGCGGCGCCCGCCCGCCGACCGAAACCGGCGCCGCGAACGGCGGCGACATCGGTCTCCCGCCGCTGCGCATCCTGCTGGTCGAGGACAGCCCGACCAACCAGAAGGTCGCCGACGGCATGCTGACCCGCCAGGGCCATCATGTGGAAATCGCCGGCAACGGCGCCGAGGCGCTGGCCCGGCTGGCCGAGGCCGATTTCGACGTGGTCGTCATGGACTGCCAGATGCCGGTCATGGACGGCTTCGAGGCGACGCGCCGGCTGCGCCGCTCGACGGCGGTGCGCGATCCGAAGATTCCGGTCATCGCGCTGACCGCCAACGCGATGCAGGGCGACCGCGAGGCCTGCCTGGCGGCCGGCATGGACGACTACATCGCCAAGCCCTTCACCGACCGGGAGTTGCGCGCCGCGCTCGAGCGCATGCTGATCCGCGCTGCGGCCGCCTGAGCCCTCAGACCTGCGTCTGCGTCACCGCCTTGCGGAAGCGCAGCAGCGCCACCGTGAAGAACACCGAGCCGACGCCGAGCATCGCCAGCAGGTCGGTCCAGATCACGTTGATCCCGGCGCCGCGGTACAGGATGGCCTGGGCCATGCGGACGAAATAGGTGGTCGGCGCCGCCAGCATCACCTGCTGGACCACCGCCGGCATGCTCTCGCGCGGCGTGACGCCGCCCGACAGCAGCATCAGCGGGATGATGATCAGGATCATCAGCAGGCCGAGCTGCGGCATCGAGCGGGCGACCGTGCCGAGGAAGATGCCGATCGACGCCGCGGCGAACAGGTAGGCCGCCGCCGTCGCCAGGAACAATGGCAGCGAGCCAGCGATCGGCACCTTCAGCACGCCCTGGACCATCACGGTCAGCGCGAAGGTCACGCCGCACAGCACCGCCAGCCCGTTGGCCCAGACCTTGGCGAGCATGATCTCGAACGGGGTCAGCGGCATCACCAGCAGGTGCTCGATGGTGCCGTGTTCGCGCTCGCGGATGAAGGCAGCGCCGACCAGCACGACGGTCAGCATGGTGACGTTGTTGATCACTTCCATGACGCCGCCGAACCAGACGCCGGTCAGGTTCGGGTTGTAGCGCACGCGCGGGGTCAGCATGATCGGCGTCGCGCTGCCGTCGCGGCGGCCGGTCAGGTATTCGTTGACCTCGCCGAGCGCGATGCTCTTGATGTAGGTCGCGCCGATGAAGGCCTGGCTCATGATCGTCGCGTCGATGTTCAGCTGCACGTCGGGCTGCCGCCCGGCCAGCACGTCGTGCTGGAAGTTGGCCGGAATGATCAGCGTGAAGCTGTAGCGGCCGAGGTCCATGCCGCGGTCCAGTTCGGCCAGCCCGATCTGCTGCGGCGCCTGGAAGTACGGCTTGTAGAAGGCATCGACGATGCGCCGGGACAGCGGCGAGCGGTCCTCGTCGACGACGGCGACCGGGGCGTTGTGCAGTTCCTGCGAGGTCGCCGTCGCCGCCGTGTAGATGGCACCGGAAAAGGCCCAGCAGATCAAGAAGAGCAGCACCTTGTCGGCCCACAGGCTCTTCAGCTCCTTGAGGCCGAGGCGATAGACGTTGGTCAGGCGCACGGCTATGTCTCCTGTTTCTTCAGCAGCAGCACCGACAGCGCGGTGAGCACCGGGATGAAGGCGGCGAGCGCGAGGAAATGCGGCAGCAGGTCGGCGAAGCCGAGCGCCTTGGTGAAGATGCCGCGGCTGATGATCAGGAAATAGCTGGCCGGGAAGAACTGCCCCACCCAGTAACCCGCCCCCTCCAGCGAACTGACCGGGCTGGTCAGCCCGGAGAAGCTGACGGTCGGGATGATCGCCAGCATCGCCGTGCCGAACAGCGCGGCGATCTGCGTCCGCGTGAAGGTCGAGACGAGCAGCCCGAAGCCGGTGGTGACGACGACGTAGAGCAGCGCGGCGACGACCAGCGCCGGCAGGCTGCCCTTGACCGGCACCTGGAACACCAGCTGCGACTGCAGGAGCAGCAGCAGGAAGCTGATCATCGCGACGACGACGTAGGGCAGCTGCTTGCCGAGCAGGAATTCGAGCCGGGTCACCGGCGTCACGTAGAGGTTGGTGATCGAGCCGAGTTCCTTCTCGCGGACGACGCCGAGCGCCATCAGAATGGCCGGGATGAAGATCAGCAGCAGCGGGATCACCGCCGGGACCATCGCGTAGATGCTCTTGACGTCCTGGTTGTAGCGGTAACGCGAGACGATGTTGACCGGGTAGCCGGTCGTCGTCCCGGTCGCCTCGCGGACCAGCTGCTGCACGTAGTCGAGGTGCAAGCCCTGGACGTAGCCGCGGATCGTCTCGCCGCGGTAGGGCATCGCACCGTCGATCCAGACGCCGACCTCGGGCCAGTGGCCGCGCCGCAGGTCGCGCCCGAAACCGGGCGGGAGATCGACGGCCAGCGACAGCTCGCCGCTGCGCATCCGGCGGTCGAGTTCGGCGTCGTCGGCGATCGCCGGGCGCTCGACGAAATAGCGCGAGCCGGCGATGTTCTGCACGTAGGCCCGGCTTTCCGGCGAACCGTCGCGGTCGAGCGCGGCGAAGCGCAGGCCCTCGACGTCGAGCGAGATGCCGTAGCCGAGCACGAACATCAGCAGCACCGAGCCGAGCAGCGCAAAGGCCAGCCGGACCGGGTCGCGGCGCAGTTCCAGCGATTCGCGGTAGGCATAGCCGAGCAGCCGGCGCAGGCTGAAGGCGCTGCGCTCGCGCTGCGGGCTGCGGTCGACTGCGGCCGGGGCGGCGGTTTCGGGCGATGCGCCGGGCGATGCACCGGGCGAGGTCGCGGAAGCGGCGCCGGAAGTGATTTCGGCCCGATTTCCGCGGTCGACCGCAGCTTGCGTTCGGATTCCGGTCGCTTCTTCCAGGTAGTCGATGAAGGCCGCTTCCAGCGTCGGCTGGCCGCGCGCCGCGCACAGCGCCGCCGGCGTGTCGCTGGCCAGCACGCGGCCGGCGTGCATCAGCGAGATGCGGTCGCAGCGCTCGGCCTCGTTCATGAAGTGCGTCGAGATGAAGATGGTGACGCCCTGCCCGCGCGACAGCTCGACCAGCAGCGCCCAGAATTCGTCGCGCGCCACCGGGTCGACCCCGGACGTCGGCTCGTCGAGGATCAGGAGTTTCGGCTCGTGCACGACGGCGACCGCCAGCGACAACCGCTGGCGGATGCCGAGCGGCAGTTCGGCCGCGGCGTGGCCGGCGTAGTCCTGCAGCCCGAAGCGCTGCATCAGTCCGGCGATACGCGGCCCGCGCCGGGCGTCCGGCAGGTGGAACAGCCGGGCGTGCAGGTCGAGGTTCTCGGCCACCGTCAGCTCGCCGTACAGCGAGAAGGACTGCGACATGTAGCCGACCTGCTTGCGGGTTTCCAGGTCGCGCGCATCGACCGCCTTGCCGAACAGTTTCGCCTCGCCTTCGGTCGGCGGCAGCAGGCCGGTCAGCATCTTCATCGTCGTCGTCTTGCCGCAGCCGTTCGAGCCGAGGAAGCCGAAGATCTCGCCGGGCTCGATCCGGAAGCTGACGCGGTCGACCGCCGTGAACTGGCCGAAACGCTGGACCAGCCCGGCCGCCTCGATCGCGTACGCGTCGCCGTCGCCCTGGCGCGGCGGGATCACCAGGGCCTGGTGGGCGCGCCGCTTTTCCTCCGGCAACAACTCGATGAAGGCGCCGTCCAGGGTCGCCTGCCCGGTGTGCGCGCGCAGTTCGGCCGGCGTACCGGTGCCGATGACGCGGCCGCCGTCCATTGCAACCAGCCAGTCGAAGCGCTCGGCCTCCTCCATGTAGGCGGTGGCGACCAGCACGCTCATGCCGGGCCGGCGGGCGCGCAGACCGTCGATCAGCTCCCAGAACTGGCGGCGTGACAAGGGATCAACGCCGGTCGTCGGCTCGTCGAGGATCAGCAGGTCGGGATCGTGGATCAGCGCGCAACACAGGCCGAGCTTCTGCTTCATGCCGCCCGACAGCTTGGCCGCCGGCCGGTCGCGGAACGGGGCCAGGCCCGTGCTGTCGAGCAGTTCGCCGATGCGCCGCTCGCGCTCGGCGCGTCCCTGGCCGAACAACCGGCCGAAGAAATCGACGTTCTCGAACACCGACAAGGTCGGGTAGAGGTTCTTGCCCAGGCCCTGCGGCATGTAGGCGATGCGCGGCTGCGCCGTGGCCCGGAAATGCCGTTCGCCGATGTTGCCGCCGAGCACCTCGACGCGCCCGGACTGGATCTGGCGGGCGCCGGAGACCAGCGCCAGCAGCGAGGATTTGCCGACGCCGTCCGGCCCGATCAGGCCGACCATGACGCCGGCCGGCAGTTCGAGATCGATGCCGTCGAGCGCGGCGACCGCACCGTAGCGCAGCGTCACGCTGGACAGCCTGGCGACCGGCGGGCGGTCCATGGCGGCTTACTTCCCGCTGGGTTGCAGGTGGGCCGGCCAGGCGGCGGCCGCGTCGAGCCGCACGATACCGACGCCGGGCATGCCGCCCTTGGCCAGGTCGCGATGGGCGGCCAGCCAGTCGGCGGTCGGCTTCAGCTTGATCCGGAACATCAGCTTCTCGCGCTCGCTGCGCGTCTCGACCTCGCGCGGCGTGAATTGGGCCTTCGGCGCGACGAAGGCGACGGTCGCCGGAATCGGCTCGCCGGGCAGCGCGTCGAGCACGATGCGCGCCTCGGCGTTGAGCGCGACCTGCCCGGCCTGGTCGGTCGGCAGGTAGATGGTCATGAACATGTCGGACAGGTCGAGCAGCGTCAGCGCCTTGCCGCCCGCCGCCAGCACCTCGCCCGGCTCGGCCAGCCGGTACAGCACGCGGCCGGCGACCGGCGCCTTCAGCGCGGCGTCGGCCAGCGTCACGCGCAGCGCCTCGACGCGGGCCTCGGCTGCGGCGACTGCCGCGCCGGCCTCGGCGACCCGGCTCTGCGCCTGCGCCATGCCGGCCTGCGCGCCTTCCATGCCGGTCTGGTCGCGGTCGAGCTTGTCGCGCGTGATGAAACCGCGGCCGACCAGTTCCTCGGAGCGCTGCAGCGTCCTGCCGGCCAGCTTGACGTCGGTCTGCGACTTGCGGACGCCGGCCCGGCTCTCGTCGACCGCCTTCCGCGCCTGCAGCGCCTGCGCCTCGGCAGCGCGCAGCTGGGCGCGCAGGTCGTCGGCGTCGAGCCGGGCGAGCACGGCGCCCGATTCGACCCAGTCGCCCTCGCGCACCGCCACCTCGGCCAGCCGGCCGGCGATCTTGGTCGCGACATCGACCTCGGTCGCCTCGAGCCGTCCGTTGCCGGAGGCGAAACCCGGCGGCAGGCCGACATCGCGGTGCAGGTAGAGGTAGTAGGCGGCCGCCGCGGTCGACGCGGCGAGCAGTGCGAAAACCACGGAACGGGCGAGACGTGAGCGGTTCATGGGGTCACCTGGCAAATTACTGACCGTTCGGTCATTATTTAGCCCGATTATAGGCCCCGCGCGCCCCGGCGGCCAAGCCGGCTAGCGGCTGCACCACGGCGCGATGCCGTCGCGGCCGCGCAGGTCGGGCAGCTGGTAGCTGCTGCGGACGACGCCGGTCCGGCCGTCGAACAGCACGTCGAAGCGGGCGCGCCGGTTCCATTCGTCGCAGATCGCCCATTCCCAGACCAGCTCGTCGCGCGCCTCGTAATACACGGTCCATTGCGGCACCGGCGGGCCGAACAGGCGCAGCACGCTGGCCTGGTCGTCGCGGCCGGGCTGCAGCCGCGCGAACTGCGCCGTATCGAGCACATTGACGATGCGCTGCAGGCGGCCGTCCGGGCCGAAATGGGCCATGAAGGTATGGACGCCGGCCGGCCCGCGCGGGAAGGCCAGCTGTTCGCTGCCGTCCGGATCGCGCCAGCGCAGCGCCGGCTCGCCCATCACCGCGACGACCTCGGCGACGCCATCGACGCCCGGCTGCAGTCCGCGGCCGCCGTAGGAGGCGCAGCCGGCAAAAACCAGCGCCGCAGCGAGCAGCAGCGCGCTAAGCGGCCAGCGCGGCATGGCCGGCCTCCGTGCGCCAGGCGTCGAGCTGCGGCGCCCGGCACAGGCGCTGCAGGCAGGCGAAGGCCGCCGCTGCGTGCGCCTCGGCCGCGGCGCTCAAGGGCTCGCCGAGTTCGAAGGATTCGCCGCGCACGCACAGCACGAAGGCCGGCGGCGGCTCGCCCCCCTCGGTCTGGCGATAGACCTGCAGCACCGCCTCGGGCGGCAGTTCGTGCGTGGTATGCGCGATGCCGGCCGCCGGCGCGATGCGGCCCAGGGTATAAGGCGCCGGCGTGCCGGCACCGGCATCGATGAACAGCGCGAGTTCGCGGCCGACCAGGTCGAGCGCGTGCTCGATCTGCAGCTGGAAGTCCTCGACCAGTTCGACCTGCCCGGCCAGGCCTTCATTTTCGAGCCATTCGGCGAGTCGACCGCAAAGCACCGGGCCCAGCGCATCGTCGCCGCGGCTCGGATTGCCGACGGCGAAAACGACCAGCGGCGCGCTCACCGGTACCCCCACGCGCCACACTGCGGAATCCGCACCCAGTGAGGACGAGCGCCCGCGCCGGTCGATCGGGCGACGGCGCTCATCCGCGGCTCAGGCTATGCACCACGCTGCCTTCGGCATCGAGCAGCTCGACTTCGAGCGGCATCTTGCCGAGCGCGTGCGTCGCGCAGGACAGGCAGGGGTCGAAGGCGCGGATCGCGACCTCGATGTGGTTCAGCAGGCCCTCGGTGATCTCGCGGCCGTGCAGGTAGCGCCGCGCGACATGGCGGATCGCCTCGTTCATCGCCTGGTTGTTGTTGGTCGTCGAGACGATCAGGTTGGCCATCGTGACGACGTCGTTCTCGTCGACCTGGTAATGGTGGAACAGCGTGCCGCGCGGCGCCTCGATGACGCCGACGCCCTCCATCTGGCGCTCGCCCTCGACCCTCAGGTCGGACGACAGCAGGTCGTCGTCGTGCAGCAGTTCCTTGATGACCTCGGCGGCGTGCAGCATCTCGATCATCCGCGTCCAGTGGTAGGCGAGCGGCGCGTGCATCGGCGTGCCGCCGGCGTAATCGACGAATTCCTTGCGTTCGTGCTCGGCGAAGGGCGTCGAGATCTGGTCGCAGTTCTGCACCCGGGCCAGCGGGCCGACCTTGTACCAGCCGTGCTCCTTGCCCAGCGAGCGGAAGTACGGGAACTTCATGTAGCTCCACGAACGGACTTCTTCCTCGATGTACTTGTTGTACTGCTGGTAATCGACGTGGTCGAAGATCGGCTTGCCGTTGTCGTCGCGGGCGCGCAGCGTGCCGTCGTAGAAGTCGAGGTCGCCGCCGTGGCCGACCAGCGACATGAAATTCGACCGGAAGATGCCGAAGCTGTTGTACAGCCCCGGGTCCTGCGTATGCACCTTCTGGATCAGGTGCACCGCGTCGCGCGACCACTGGATGATGGAATAGATGTCCTTCAGCAGCTCGTCGCGCTCGCCGACGCTCAGCGACTTGTTGACGCCGCCCGGCACCGAGCCGGTGCCGTGTACGCGCTTGCCGGCGGTGACGCGGATCACTTCCTGGCCGAATTTGCGCAGCAGCACGCCGCGCTTGGCGGTTTCCGGGTGTTCCATCGCGACGCCGACGATGTTGCGCCGGGTGACGTCGGAATCGAAGCCGAACAGCAGGTCGGGCGAACACAGGTGGAAGAAGTGCAGTGCGTGCGACTGCAGCATCTGGCCGTAGTGCATCAGCCGGCGCAGCTTCTCGGCAGCCGGCGTCAGCTTGCGGGCGCCGACGATGACGTCGAGCGCCTTCGAGGCCGCCAGGTGGTGCGACACCGGGCAGATGCCGCACAGGCGCTGGACCATCACCGGGACTTCCCAGTACGGCCGGCCCTGGATGAATTTCTCGAAGCCGCGGAATTCGACGATGTGCAGGCGCACCTGGTGCACCTTGTTCTGGTCGTCGAGCAGGATCGTCACCTTGCCGTGGCCCTCGACGCGCGACACGGGATCGATCGCGACGCGGCGCAGCGTTTCGGGGTGCTGGGCGGTTTCCAGGTTGTAAGTCATGTTCGACCTCGGTTAATCGTAGTGCATCAGGCCGTGGCCCAGCTCAGGCTCGCGGCCGGCCAGCAGGTCGGTCAGCACCTTCCAGATCGCGTCGCCGGACGGCGGGCAGCCGGGAATGAAGTAATCGACCTTGACCACCTCGTGGATCGGGTGGACCTTGTTCAGCGGCAGCGGCAGTTCCGGATCGTTGGGGATCATGCCGTTCGCCAGGCCCGGGCTGGTGTGATAGACCTCCTCGAGGATGGTCGTCAGCGGCAGGTGGTTGCGCTGCGCCGGCAGGCCGCCGTTGACCGCGCAGGCGCCCATCGCGATCAGGATCCGGCAGTTCTGGCGGAATTCGCGCAGCACATGCACGTTCTCGGCGTTGCACAGCCCGCCCTCGATGATGCCGATGTCCGTGCCCGGGCTGACCGTCTTGATGTCGGTCAGCGGCGAGCGGTCGAAATCGATGTGTTCGAGCAGCGTGAACAGCCGCTCGTCGATGTCGAGCAAGGACATGTGGCAGCCGAAGCAGCCGGCCAGCGAGGTCGTCGCGACCCTGAGCTTCTTCTTTTCGCTCATTTCACTTGCCCTCCGTGACGGTTTCCGAGATCGGCGCCTGGTCGTACTTGCGTTCGCCGATCGGCACCGCGAAGCCCTTGCGCTTCTGCAGGATGACGCCGACCGGGCAGACCTGCGCCGCCTTGTCGGTCAGCGCGAAATCGGTGTCGGCCAGCCGCCCGCTCTTCGCATTGACGATCAGGTGCGTCTTGATGCCGCGCCCGGACAGCGCGAACACGTTCTTGCCATCGACGTCGCGGCTGGCGCGCACGCACAGCGAGCACAGGATGCAGCGGTTGAAGTCGAGCAGAACGTCCGGGTGCGACGCGTCGACCGCGCGGTTCGGGAAGAAGTGGTCGAAATGCGGGCTCATCATGCCGAGGTGGTAGGCGGTCGCCTGCAGCTGGCAGTTGCCGCTCTTCTCGCACGATGGACAGAAATGGTTGCCCTCGACGAACAGCATCTGGGTCAGCGCGCGGCGTTCGGCGTTGATTTCCTCGGTCTCGCTCTCGACGTCCATGCCGGGCGCCGCGCGCATCGTGCACGACGCGGTCTGCCGGCCGTTGACCTTGACCGTGCACAGCTTGCACGAGCCGTGCGGCTTGAATTCCGGGTGGTAGCACAGGTGCGGGATGAAGACCCCGGCCGCGCTGGCCGCCTGCAGGATGGTCTGGCCCTCGGTGAAGGGGACGGTCTTGCCGTCCAGCGTGAAAGTCAGGCTCATGCGGCACCTCCGTGTTCCGTGCTCAGGTGGGCGGCGGCATCGTCGCGCCCGGTCATCTGCCGCGCCTCGGCGAGCGCCCGGTCGAGGTCGAAGGCCGGCGTGAAGTCCTGCTGCATCATGCGCTGCTCGTAGGCCGGGCGGAACTTCGCGATGGTGTCGAGCACCGGGTTGCAGGCGGTGTGACCGAGGCCGCAGTGGCTCATCGCCTGCAGCAGCTGGTTCAGCTTCTCGATTTCGGCGAAATCGTAGGGTGAACCGCAACCGTTGTGCAGCTTGTCCATCAGGTTCTTCAGCAGCGAGGTGCCGACCCGGCACGGCGTGCAGAAGCCGCAGCTCTCGTGCTGGAAGAAATGCACGTAGTTGCGCGCGACCTCGAACATGTCCCGGCTGGTGTCGAACACAGTGAAGGCGCCGGCGGTCGGGATGTCCTCGAAGCCGATCACGCGGTCGAACTCGGCCGGCGCGACGCAGATGCCGGACGGCCCGCTGACCTGCACCGCCTGCGTGTCGCGGGCGCCGCAGTCTTCCAGCACCTGGCGCACGCTGACGCCGAACGGGTATTCGTAGATGCCGGGCCGCGCGCAGTCGCCGGAGACCGACAGCAGCTTGGTACCGGCCGAATGTTTCGTGCCGATCGCCGCGTACCAGTCGCCGCCGTTCAGCGCGATCAGCGCCGCCGCGGCGAAGGTCTCGACATTGTTGACGATGGTCGGCTGGTCCAGGTAACCGTTGGTCACCGGGAAGGGCGGGCGGTTGCGCGGCGTGCCGCGCTTGCCTTCGAGCGACTCGATCAGCGCCGACTCCTCGCCGCAGACGTAGGCGCCGGCGCCGAGATGGATCTCGATGTCGAAATCGGCGCCCGGGATGCCCAGGATGTCGGCGCCGAGCAGGTTCTCGGCGCGGCGGCGGGCGAGCACGCCGTTCAGGTGGTCGAGCAGGTAGCGGTATTCGCCGCGCAGGTACAGGAAGCCCCGGGTCGCGCCGACCGCGTAGGCGGCGGCGGTCATGCCCTCGAACACCAGGTCGGCCTGCCGGGTCAGCAGCACGCGGTCCTTGAAGGTGCCGGGCTCGCCCTCGTCGGCATTGCAGACGACGATGCGCTGCGCGCCGGCCTTCAGCGGCGCGTTGCGGCAGGCTTCCCACTTCAGTCCGGTCGTGAAGCCGGCGCCGCCGCGGCCGCGCAGGTTGGCGCGCTTGATCTCGTCGAGCAGCGCGGCCGGGCCGCCCAGTCCGGTCGGCAGGCCTTCGCGCCACGAACGCATGTTGGACGCCATCAGGCCGTCGCTCGGCGCCCGCGCCCGCGCCGCGCGCAGCGCGTCGCCCGGCTGCAGTTCGCTGGCGAGCAGGATGTCGGAACGGCGGATGTTGTCGTCGATCGCGAAAAACTCGGCCGGCCATTCGGCGACCGGCACCTTGCCGCGGATCAGCTCGGCGATCTGGTCGATGCGGTCCGAGGTCAAGCGGCCGATCGCCCGGTTATTGACCAGCAGCGCCGGCCCCTGGTCGCACAGCCCGGTGCAGGACGTGGTATCGACGGTGACCAGGCCGTCCTCGGACACCTTGCCCGGCTCGACCCACAGGCTGTTGCACAGGCGCTCGATCAGCGCCTGGTTGCCGAGCATGCGGTCGGTGATGTTGTCGGAGAACAGCACGCGGTACTTGCCGCGCGGCTGCAGATAGAAGAAGGAGTAGAAACCGGCGACGCCCTCGATCTTGGTGCGCGGCACGCCCAGCGTCGCCTGCAGGCGGTCGATCGCCTCCGGCGAGATCCAGTCGCAGGCTTCCTGCACCTCGCGCAGGATCTGCACCATGCAGCTGGGGTCGCGCCGGTAGCGGGCGACGACGCGATCGACGACGCCGGCGACGGCTTCGGCATGCATTTCGTTCAGGGCCACGGGAACCTCCCGGTAACAGGGGATGACAGCGGAAAGGCTAGCATCGATCGATGACCGCTTTTTGTCACAGATCAAGAATTCGCCGAAATCCCAATATCGTCAACAAATGGAAATCTAGCTATGCCACAATAATGCTGCAGCACAGCATTCATAGAACTCCATCCCACTAGGGACGTCAACAATAACTAGTGCAACGCAGCATTCACCAGACAGGACGAACAGCATGAACGCCATCCACGAACAAACCGCCCTCGACGCTTCCCTGCTCCCGCTGGCCGGCAAGAAAGGCCTGATCACCGGCATCGCCAACGACAAGTCGATCGCCTTCGCGGTCGCCAAGGCGATCCGCGCGCTGGGCGGCGAGATCGCCATCACCTACCAGAACGACAAGACCGCGAAATACACGCAGCCGCTGGCCGAAGCGCTCGACGCGAAGCTGTTCCTGAAGCTCGACGTCGCCGAACCGGGCAGCCTGGAAGGCGTCATTGAGCAGTGCGGCAAGGAATTCGGCCAGATCGACTTCGCGATCCACTCGATGGCCTTCTGCAATGCCGACGACCTGCACGGCCGCGTCATCGACACCACCGAGGAAGGCTTCGACGCGGCGATGAACGTCTCCTGCCACAGCTTCCTGCGCATGGCCAAGGCGCTCGAGCCGCTGATGGCGCACGGCGGCTCGCTGATCACCATGTCCTACCTGGGCGCCGAACGCGTCGTCCGCAACTACGGCGTCATGGGCATCATCAAGGCGGCGCTCGAATCGGCCGTCCGCTACATGGCCTACGACCTCGGCCCCAAGGGCATCCGCGTCTTCGCGGTGTCGCCCGGCCCGATCATGACGCGCGCCGCGTCCGGCATCGCCAACTTCAACGCGCTGCTCGAAGCCGACGCCGTCAAGGCGCCGCTCGGCCGCACCGTGACCATCGAGGAAGTCGGCGCGCTGACCGCCTTCCTGTGCACGTCCGGCTCGTCCGGCATGACCGGCCAGACCATCTACGTCGACGCCGGCGCCCACATCGTCGCCTGAGCATGAGCGCGCCCTGCCCCGGCATCATCGCCGACCCCGTCCCCGACCACCCGCTGCTCAACGGCCGGCGGGAGCTCGGGCGCGGCGAGAGCACCATCGTTCTCGAAGGCGATGTCGTCGATGGCCAGGAGCGCGTCCTCAAGCTGCTGTCGTCGCCGACCGACTATGCGTACTACACGGCGCCGGACCGCCCGACCGGCCGCCACTTCCCCATCGTCTACGCGGACCACGGGACGATCGGCCGCTCCAGCCGCGGCTTCCCCTTCCACGTCGTCGAGGTCGAGCGCCTGTACCCGCTGCCCGGTTCCGGCGAGGCGGCGGAAGTCGCGACCAAGCTGTCGACGTCCTATTTCGACGCCTGCCTGATGTGGCGCAACCTGGCCCAGGACATGGGCCGCATCGCGCTGCACCACCTGACGGTGACGCCGATGGGCTGGAGCGACGCGGTCAGCGAATCGCTGCGCGCGCTGGAGACCTTTTCCGGCGAATACGGCGCGCTGCCCGACCTGATCAAGGCCGACAACCTGATGATGCGCAAGGACGGCACGCTGGTCTTTTCCGACCCGGTGTTCATGGAATGACGATCAACCGGGTGTTCTTCACGTCGCGCGAGCTGGCCGAGTCGCTGGCCGGCAACCCGTACATGGCGGTGATCTCGATCACCGATCCGGGCAGCCCCGAGGCGCGCCTCGACCCGCTGTTCCGGCACGTGCTGCGGCTGTCCTTCTTCGACGCGGTGCCGGCCGACGACTTCATCCCGGCGCCCGGCCTGTTCGACCGGACGATGGCGCGCGCCGTCGCCGACTTCATCGACGAGCTGCAGGCGGCGCCGTTCGAGATGTCGCTGATGGTGCATTGCGAGTTCGGCGTCAGCCGGTCGGCCGCCGTCGCGCTGTTCGCCGCGGCCTGTTGCGGTGCACCGCTCAATGCGCGCGAATTCGCCTACGAGGCGAACACCTGGGTGCTCGACCGCCTGACCGAGCAGCGCCCCGGCCTGCCGGTCGATATCCCGCCGCGCAGCGCGGCCGCGGAACGGCGGGCGGCCGAACGCGGCTGAACGGCGTTGTTTGGTGCGGCGCAGCAACCTATACTAGGCCCGAACGGCGGACACCTTTCCAAGGAGCGCGATGATGCATGACAACGCGGAACAGCGGCACCTGGTCAACAAGACCTACGACGAGATCCGGATCGGCGACTCGGCGACGCTGAAGCGCACGCTGAAGCCCGAGGACGTCAAACTGTTCGCGGTGCTGACCGGCGACGTCAACCCGGCCGTCGTCGATCCCCAGTATTCGCAGAGCGGCATGTTCCGCGAGGTCATCGCGCACGGCATGTGGAGCGGCTCGCTGATCTCGACGGTGCTCGGCACGCAGTTTCCCGGCCCGGGCACCATCCTCGTCGATCAGACGCTGCATTTCGCGCGCCCGGTCACGCTGGGCGACACGATCACGATCACCGTGACCGCCAAGCAGAAGTTCGACCACAACCGGCACGTGATCCTCGACTGCGTGTGCACCAACCAGGAAGGCCTGCAGGTCGTGCGCGGCACGGCCGAGGTGCTGGCGCCGACCGAGAAGGTGTCGCGCGTGCAGGAAGTGCACATGCCGGAAGTCAGCATCGTCGACAAGCACGAGCGCTACACCCACCTGCTGCAGCGCGTGCATGGCCTGGAGCCGATTCCGACCGCGGTCGCCCACCCGTGCGACCGGGAATCGCTGAAGGGCCCGGTCCAGGCCTTCCAGGCCGGCATCATCGAACCCATCCTGGTCGGCCCGGAGAACAAGATCCGCGCCGTCGCCGAGGAAAACGGCATCGACCTGTACGGCATCCGCATCGTCCATGCCGCGCACAGCCACGACGCGGCGGCGATGGCGGTGTCGCTGGTCCGCACCGGCGACGCCGAGGCGCTGATGAAGGGCAGCCTGCACACCGACGAGCTGATGGGCGAAGTCGTCGCCCGCGCCAACGGCCTGCGCACCGGCCGCCGGATCAGCCACGTGTTCGTCATGGACGTGCCGACCTACCCGCGTCCGCTGCTGATCACCGATGCGGCGATCAACATCGCGCCGACGCTTGAAGACAAGGTCGACATCATCCAGAACGCGATCGAGCTCGCCCACATCATCGGCATCGCCGAACCGAAGGTGGCGATCCTGTCGGCCGTCGAGACGGTCAACCCGAAGATCCAGTCCACGCTGGACGCCGCCGCGCTGTGCAAGATGGCCGACCGCGGCCAGATCAAGGGCGGCATCCTGGACGGCCCACTCGCCTTCGACAACGCGGTGTCGATCGTCGCCGCCAAGACCAAGGGCATCAAGTCGGCGGTCGCCGGCCACGCCGAAATCCTCGTCGTGCCCGACCTCGAGTCCGGCAACATGGTGGCCAAGCAGCTCGAATACCTGGCCAACGCGCTGACCGCCGGCATCGTCCTCGGCACCAAGGTCCCGATCGTGCTGACCAGCCGCGCCGACTCGGCCGAAACGCGCACCGCATCGTGCGTGATCGCCGCGCTGATTGCCCACGCCAACCGCAACAAGGGAAACGACTAAACATGAAACAAGGCATCCTGACGATCAACGCCGGCTCGTCGTCGATCAAGTTCGCGCTCTTCCCGCTCGCCCGCCCGATCTCGGCGCGGGCCGAGGTGCACGGCCAGATCGACGGCATCGGCACCGCGGCGACCCGGATGGAAGCGCACGACAAGTCCGGCGAACGCGTCGCCGAGCAGCCCATTCCGGGCGACAAGGTCAGCCACGACCAGGCCTTCGACGCGCTGCTCAAGTGGTTCCTCGAGGCCTATACCGGCTGGCACATCATCGCCGTCGGCCACCGCGTCGTGCATGGCGGCGAGCGCTATTCGAAGCCGACGCTGATCGACCCGACGGTGCTCGAGCACCTGACCGGCTTCATCCCGCTCGCCCCGCTGCACCAGCCGCACAACGTCGCCGGCATCCGGGCGCTCGGCAACCTGCTGCCCAACGTGCCGCAGATCGCCTGCTTCGACACTGCCTTCCACCGCACCCAGCCCGAGGTCGCCCAGCTTTTCGGCCTGCCGCGCTCGTTGACCGCGGAAGGCATCAAGCGCTACGGCTTCCACGGCCTGTCCTACGAATACATCGCGCGCACGCTGCCGCAGTATTCGCACCGCGCCAACGGCCGCGTCGTCGTCGCCCACCTCGGCAACGGCGCCAGCATGGCGGCGATGGTCAATCGCAAGTGCGTCGCGACGACGCTCGGCTTCTCGACCATCGACGGCCTGATGATGGGCACCCGCTGCGGCGCGCTCGATCCGGGCGTCGTGCTGCACCTGATGGAAACCAAGAACCTGTCGGTCAAGGACATGACCCGGATGCTGTACAAGGAATCCGGCCTGCTCGGCGTGTCCGGCATCAGCCAGGACATGCGCACGCTGCTGTCCAGCCACAAGCCGGAAGCGCAGGAAGCGGTCGACCTGTTCTGCTACCGCATCGTCCGCGAGCTCGGCTCGCTGTGCGCGGCGGCCGGCGGCATCGACGCGCTGGTGTTCACCGGCGGCATCGGCGAGCACGCCGCCGAAGTCCGCCGCCGCGTCTGCATGCAGTCCGAATGGCTGGGCATCCGCGTCAATCCGGAGGCCAACGCCCGCCACGACATCGTGATCAGCGCCGGCAACAGCAGCGTCGACGTGCTCGTCGTGCCGACCAACGAGGAGTGGATGATGGCCCATCACGCGCAGACGCTGCTCGGCCTCTGAAAACCTTTTTCCGGACGTCCGGCCCCGCCACCGCAAGGTGCCGGGGCTTTGTTTTTTTTGGCTTTTCCGGCAATGACGACGGCACCGGGGAGCGGCGGCACAAACACTGTATCTAGTCAACGGATTGCCCGAGACCACTAGATATAGTAGATTCCGTCCATTCCAAAACCAACAACCCCCTTCCGACAGAATTCCAGAGAGGAGCCCGAAATGAGCAAAATCGCCGAGCAGTTGTCGCTGACCGACATCCCCGCCCCGCCGCAATTCGCCCCGCTGCCCGAACAGGAAATCTCCGGTGAGGTGCTGATCGAGAAGTACGCCAAGGGCAAGGAAACCAATGTGCACGACGTGCGCAAGCGCGTCGCCTGGGCACTCGCCCAGGTCGAGCAGGAGAAGGACCGCGCGCACTGGGAAGGCAAGTTCCTGTGGGCCCAGGAAAACGGCTTCATCCCGGCCGGCCGCATCAACTCCGCCGCCGGCACCGACCTGCAGGCGACGCTGATCAACTGCTTCGTGCAACCGGTCGGCGACTCCATCGTCGAAACCGTCGATGGCCGCCCCGGCATCTACACCGCGCTCGCCCAGGCCGCCGAAACGATGCGCCGCGGCGGCGGCGTCGGCTACGACTTCTCGTCGATCCGCCCGCAGGGCGCCCACGTCAAGGGCACGCAGTCGCGCGCTTCCGGCCCGGTGTCGTACATGCGCGTCTTCGACCGCTCCTGCGAAACCGTCGAATCCGCCGGCGCCCGCCGCGGCGCCCAGATGGGCGTGCTGCGCTGCGACCACCCGGACATCGAGGAATTCATCCACGCCAAGGACCAGGGCGACCTGACCAACTTCAACATCTCGATCGGCGTCACCGATGCCTTCATGGAAGCGGTCGACGCCGACGGCGACGTCGAATTGACGCACCGCGCCGAACCGAACGGCGACATGAAGTCGGCCGGCGCCTACCAGCGCGACGACGGCATGTGGGTCTATCGCAAGGTGCGCGCCCGCGACCTGTGGGACCAGGTCATGAAATCGACCTACGACCACGCCGAGCCGGGCATCCTGTTCCTCGACCGGATGAACAAGGACAACAACCTCAATTACTGCGAAGTCATCGAGGCGACCAACCCCTGCGCCGAACAGCCGCTGCCGCCGTACGGCTGCTGCTGCCTGGGCTCGATCAACCTGACGCTGTTCGTCCGCGACCCGTTCTCCGACAAGGCCGAGTTCGACTTCGACGCCTTCGCCGACGTCGTCCGCGTGTCGACCCGCATGCTCGACAACGTGCTCGACGCGACCCACTGGCCGCTCGACCGCCAGGCCCAGGAAGCCGCCAACAAGCGCCGCGTCGGCCTCGGCTTCACCGGGCTGGGCGACACGCTGGCCATGCTGCGCCTGCGCTACGACAAGCCGGAAGCCCGCGCGATGGCGACCCGGATCAGCGAGCACATGCGCGACACCGCCTACCTGTACTCGGTCGAGATGGCCAAGGAGCGCGGCCCCTTCCCGCTGTTCAACGCCGAGCTCTACCTGTCCGGCGGCAACTTCGCGTCGCGCCTGCCCAACGACGTCAAGGCCGAGATCCGCAAGCACGGCCTGCGCAACTCGCACCTGCTGTCGATCGCACCCACCGGCACCATCTCGCTGGCCTTCGCCGACAACGCGTCGAACGGCATCGAACCGCCGTTCTCGTGGACCTACAACCGCAAGAAGCGGATGCCGGACGGCACGCTGAAGGAATACTCGGTCGAGGACTACGCCTGGCGCCTGTACAAGCACCGCGGCGGCGACGTCAGCGCGCTGCCCGACTACTTCGTCACCGCGCTGGAGATTTCCGCCAAGGCCCACGCCGACATGGTCGCCGCGGTCGCCCCCTACGTCGACACGTCGATCTCGAAGACCGTCAACGTGCCGGCCGACTACCCGTACGAGGACTTCCAGGATCTCTACATGCAGGCCTGGAAATCCGGCCTGAAGGGCCTGGCCACCTACCGTCCGAACAGCGTGCTCGGCTCGGTGCTGTCGGTCAGCAGCGAACCGGCCAAGACCGAAACGCCGGCCGCGGTCGACGCCAAGTCGCCGCAGGATTTCGTGTCCGACGCCAACCGCCGCCTGTCGATCAAGAACCTGCCGGCGCCGGTGCTGGCCAGCCTGCGCTGGCCGGGCCGCCCGAACCTGCCGGAAGGCAACCTGTGCTGGACCTACATGGTGGACTCGCCGATCGGCAAGTTCGCGCTGTTCGTCGGCCACGTCGAACCGGAAGGCCGTGCCTGGCCGTTCGAAGTGTGGGCCAACGGCCCGGCCGAACCGCGCGGCCTGGGCGCCGTCGCCAAGACGCTGTCGATGGACATGCGCGCCAACGACCACGGCTGGCTGGCGATGAAGCTCGAAGCCCTGGCCAAGACGCCGGGCGACTCCTTCGAGATGCCGATGCCGCCGCACGGCGAGCGCAAGCGCATGCCATCCGTCGTTTCGGCAATGGCCCAGGTCATCCAGTGGCGCGTCGAGCAGCTCGGCGCCCTGGCCCACGACGGCCCGACGCCGGTCAAGGACGCGCTGTTCAGCGCCAAGGAGCCGAAGACCGGCACCGACGGCACGCTGTCCTGGACCGTCGACGTCAGCAACCCCTCGACCGGCGAGGATTTCGTGCTCGGCCTGAAGGAAATCACGCTGCCCGACGGCACCTCGCGTCCGTACTCGATGTGGCTGTCCGGCAATTACCCGCGCGCCCTCGACGGCCTGTCCAAGCTCCTGTCGCTCGACATGCGCGTGCTCGACCCGGCGTGGATCGGCATGAAGCTCAGGAAGCTGCTCGACTACTCCGA
Source organism: Dechloromonas sp. (assembly GCA_028687035.1). GTDB lineage: Bacteria > Pseudomonadota > Gammaproteobacteria > Burkholderiales > Rhodocyclaceae > Azonexus. The sequence goes on from JAQUAX010000013.1 coordinate 114,657, forward strand.
GCCGCTCGGCGATTTCATGGCCTTCGTGCCGGGCTCGCGCAAGCAGCAGACCTACCCGTCGACCGTCGCCTACATCGCCCAGCTGATCATCCACCGCTACGCGATGCTCGGCATCCTCGACGAGGCCGGCTTCCCGCTGCAGCAGATGGGCATCCTGGAAGCGCCGGAAGACACCACCAGCAACAAGGTGCTGCCGACCGTCGGCAAGCTGTGCAGCGAATGCGGCAACCACACGATGATCCGCAAGGATGGCTGCGACTTCTGCACCGCCTGCGGCGCGGTCGGCACCTGCGGCTGACGCGGCATCCGCGAAGCATCGGAAAACGGCCCGGCCTGTCCGGGCCGTTTTGCTTTTCCGGCGCCGGCAATGCGGTAGCATTGCCGCATGCTTGACCCTGCGCTGCGCGGGAAGGGAACGGAATGAGCCGACGGAACGACTGGCATCGACGACTGCGGCAATTGGCGGCCGGCCTGGCCTGCCTGGGCGCCGCGCTGGCCGCTGCCGCCGCGCCGCCGCTGCACGTGGTCGGCGACGACAATTACCCGCCCTACCTTTTCCGCGACGAAACGGGGCAGGCCCAGGGCTACCTGGTCGATCTGTGGCAGCTCTGGCAGCGGAAAACCGGCATCGAGGTCCGGTTGACCGCGACCAACTGGGCGGCGGCGCAACGCATGCTGGCCGACGGCCAGGCCGACGTCATCGACATGATCTTCCGTACTCCGCCGCGCGAAGCGCTGTACGATTTCTCGCCGCCCTACGCCGACCTGCCGGTCGCCATCTACCACCATGCGACGGTCGGCGGCATCAGCGGCCCGGCAACGCTGAAAGGCTTCCAGATCGGCGTCCAGGAAGGCGACGCCTGCATCGACCAGCTCGCGGAAAGCGGCATCACGACGCTGGTCCGCTTCCCGAACTACACGGCCCTGATCGCCGCCGCGCAGCGCCAGGAAATCAAGGTCTTCTGCCTCGACGAGTACCCGGCCAATTTCTATCTGTACAAGGCGGGCGCCCAGCACGATTTCCTGAAGGCCTTCGAACTGTACCGCGGCCAGTTCCATCGCGCCGTCCGCAAGGGACGGGGCGACCTCCTGCGGCAGGTCGAACGCGGCATGGCCGAAATCTCGGCCGACGAGGCGGCGGCGCTGCACCGGAAATGGTTCGGCACGCCGCTCGATTTCGGCCCCTACGCACGCATCGCCGGCGGCTCGCTGGCCGCGCTGCTCGCCTTCGGCGCGCTGCTGCTGCTGTGGAACCTGACGCTGCGCCGGCGGGTCGCCGCGCAGACCGCGCAGCTCGCCGGCACGCTGGCCGAACTCGAAGGCGCCCGGCAGGACCTCGCAGCGACGCTGGCGGCGATCCCCGACCAGCTCTTCGAATTCGATGCCGACGGGCGCTGCGTCGCCGCCTTCGCCGGGCACGAAGCCGCATCGGCCGAGCAGTTCGTCGGCCGCCGGGTCGCCGACGCCCTGCCCGCCGACGCGGCCCGGACGGTCATCGAGGCGATCGCCGAGGCCTGCGTCAGCGGCAGCGACTACGGGCGGATGATCCGGCTGGACGTCGACGGCGAGGAGCGCTGGTTCGAACTGTCGGCGACGCGCAAGAATCTGGCGCCCGACGCGCCGGCCCGGGTGCTGGTGCTGTCGCGCGACGTGAGCCGGCGCCGGCAGGCCGAGCAGGAGGCCCGCTCGGCCCGCGAAGCCGCGCTGATCGCCGAACGCGACCGCCGCTTCCGGGCGCTGTTCGAGGCGGCGCCGGTCGCGCTGTCCTATCTGAAGGGCGAACGGCTCGAACTGCTCAACGACCGAATGATCGCGCTGTTCGGCTACGGCCCCGACGAATTGGCCAGCCTCGCCGACTGGTGGCCGCGCGCCTACCCGGACCCGGATTACCGGGCCTGGGTGCAGGCCACCTGGCAGTCGGCGATCGAACGGGCCGAAGCGAGCGGCGGCAAGGTCGACGACCTCGAATACCGGGTCCGCTGCAAGGACGGCCGGACGCTCGACCTGCTGATCGGCGGCCAGCTGCTCGGCGACGGGCTGATCGCCACCTTCACCGACATCACGCCGCTGCGCCGCGCCGAAGCCGCGCTGACCGAGGCCAAGGAATCGGCCGAGGCGGCCAGCCGGGCCAAGAGCGCCTTCCTGGCGAACATGAGCCACGAGATCCGGACGCCGATGAACGCGATCCTCGGCTACGCCCACCTGCTGAAAACGAGCCCGCTGACGCCGGAACAGGCCGACCGCCTGGACCGCATCGGCGAAGCCGGCAAGCACCTGCTGGCGATCATCAACGACATCCTGGACCTGTCGAAGATCGAGGCCGGCAAGCTGGTGCTGGAAGACGCCGACTTTTCGCTGGGCGCCATCATCGACCACGTCCGCTCGCTGATCGCCGACCAGGCCGCCGCGAAGGGGCTGGCGGTGCAGGTCGATTACGGCGACGTTCCCCCGCTGCTGCGCGGCGACCCGACCCGGCTGCGCCAGGCGCTGCTGAACTTCGCCGGCAACGCGATCAAATTCACCGATGCCGGCCGCGTCACGCTGCGCTCCGCGCTCGTGGCGGACGACGGCGACACCCTGCTCGTCCGCTTCGAGGTCGAGGATACCGGGATCGGCATCGCCGGCGACAAGCTGGGCGACCTGTTCCAGGCCTTCCAGCAGGTCGATGCCTCGACGACGCGCCGTTACGGCGGCACCGGCCTCGGCCTGGCCATCACCCAGCGCATCGCCCGGCTGATGGGCGGCGAGGTCGGCGTCGACAGCCGGCCGGGAAGCGGCAGCCGCTTCTGGTTCACCGCGCGGCTGGGCCGCGGCCGGGTCCAGCCGACGCTCGCGGACACGCTGCGTCCGGCGGCCGACAGCGCGATCCGGCACGGGCATTCGGGGCGCCGCATCCTGCTCGTCGAGGACGATCCGATCAACCAGGAAGTCGCCCTCGAACTGCTGTCGCAGACCGGACTGGTCGTCGACGTCGCGCGCAACGGCCGGGAAGCCGTCGAGTGCGCGGAACGCACCGACTACCGGGTGATCCTGATGGACATGCAGATGCCCGAAATGGACGGGCTGCAGGCGAGTTCGGCGATCCGCCGGCTGCCCGGCCGGCAGGCGACGCCGATCGTCGCAATGACCGCCAATGCCTTCGACGAGGACCGCGAGCGCTGCATCGCGGCCGGCATGAGCGACTTCATCGCGAAGCCGGTGTCGCCCGAACTGCTCTACGGCATCCTGCTGAAGTGGCTGGGGCCGGGCCGGCCCTGAGACGGCGGCCGGAATTGGCCCCGTTCGGGCCGTCGACCGCGACCGGGCATCAGCCCTCGAGCAGCACCGCGCTTTCGCAGCCGACGCGGACCGTTCCCCAGTGGCGGCCGGCGACGATCACCGGCATGTTGATCTCGGACAGGATTTCGCCGGTGTCCCGGGCGTAGGTCTGGACCAGCAGCGGCAGCGTGTTCTTCGCGCCGCGCTGGCCGGTGACGTCGTCCCAGATGCGCCGGGTCCGGTTGCCGACCAGGTCGTTCTGGTAATTGCCGGTCAGCGGCCGCGAGAATTTCAGGTTGTGGATCGCGCCGTAGCCGCGGGTATCGATGATCAGCGCGTAGACGCCGCCGCGCAGCCCGGACAGCGCCTCCTCGAGCAGCGGCTGGACCTGCTGCTCGAAGGCGCGGCAGTAAGACACTTCGTATTTCTGCGGATCGGTGCCCGGCTGCGGGCGGTAGTTCTGGTCCCAGATATCGACACCGGAGCGGGACAGCGCATCCAGCTTGTCCTGCACCGTATCGCGGAACAGGCGGGCGCGCTCGACGTTGAAGTCGAAGGCGCCGCGGCCGATCTTGAAGCGGGAAACCAGTTCCTGCACGCTCTCGGTCGCCTGGCTCAGCGTCTGCGTCGATTGCTCGGACGACTGCATGCTGCCGGCGACCTCGATCGACAGTTCATGCACCTGCGCGACGGCTTCGTGCACCTGCGCGTTGGTCGCGGTCAGTTCCTCCATCGCCGAGGCGATCTGGTTCAGCTGGTCGCCGGTACGCTCGAAATCGCCGACCATGCGCCGGAATTCGACCGACGAGCGCTCGACCACCTGGCGGGTCTGGCCGATGTCGTCGTTGATGACCTGGTTCTCGGTCTGCGTTTCGCGGACCAGCGAGATCATGCCGCCGATGTTGTCGGTGATTTCCTGGGTCGCCACATTGACCCGCTCGGCCAGCTTGCGAACTTCGTCGGCGACGACCGCGAAGCCGCGCCCCATTTCGCCGGCGCGCGCCGCCTCGATCGCCGCGTTCAGCGCCAGCAGGTTGGTCTGGTCGGCGATTTCCTTGATCAGTCCGGCGATCTGCCGGATGCTGTCCGAGCGCTCGGCGAGGTGGCCGACGGTGTCGTTGAAGCAGGCCAGCTTGTCGCTGACGCCCTGGACCTTGCTGACGATCTCGTGCATCTCGTCGAGCGAGGCGCGGGCCGTCGCCAGGTTGGCCTCGGTCGAATGGGAAATCAGCTCGGCCGACGCCGACACTTCCTGGATCGCCTGGGTCGCCTCGGTGCTTGCCCCGAACACCGCGCCGGCAATTTCGCCCTGCCGCGCCGCGCGGCCGGCCGTCGAGGACACCGTCTTCTTGACCTGCACCGCTTCGCGGGCGATGTTGACGCTCATCTTGCGCACTTCGCTGATGATCTCGCGCATCTTGTCGGCGAAGCGGTTGTAGGACTCGGCCAGCGTGCGCAGCTCGTCGTGCGTGATGGTCGGCAGGTTGCGCGAGAAATCGCCCTCGCCGCGCCCGATCTCGTCGAAGATCGACGTGATGATGCGGACCGGACGCAGGATCAGGTGGCGGATGTAGAGGATCTGCATCAGGTTCCAGGCCAGCGCGACGACCGTCAGCGCGATCATCAGGCTGAAACCGTAGTCCATGCTGTCGGACAGGCGCTGCAGCGCCTCCGTGGCCCCGCCGGGACGGCGCATCTCGTCGGCCAGCACGCCCTTCTGGTGCACATAGATGACCAGATAGCCGATATCGATGCAGAACAGCAGCAGGAAGCTCATCAGCTTCTTGGTCAACGAGTTCCAGAAGGTCCGCTCGTTCCAGTCATACAGGCGACGGATAAATTCCATGGCGCACACCCGAAATCCAAAAATTGTCGAATTCAATACCCGTTCACCAAGCCCGTCAACAAAGGAATTCCGGCCTTCATTCCAGCGGAATGGCCCCGATCGGGCGAAAAATGCTGCACAGCATTTCACAACGGCGATCGTCATTTCGTATCGTGAAAAAATGCTTGCAATCATCTGATTTTAATGAAAAAAATATTGTCTTATGTCTTATATAAGACCATTGCTGCCCTGCAAAATAATCTCTATACTTCGTCCATCGCTTCGGGATTCTTGTCCCGCTGCGGAAAGAACCAACTCTTGAACCTACCTTGAGGAATTCACATGAGCACTCGCGAACAGCAAATCGCCGCCCTGGAAAAAGACTGGGCTGAAAACCCCCGCTGGAAGGGCGTCAAGCGCGGCTACTCCGCTGCTGACGTCGTCCGCCTGCGCGGCTCCCTGCAGCCGGAATACACCCTGGCCCAGCGCGGCGCCAAGGTCCTCTGGGACAAGGTTAACGGCGGCGCCAAGAAGGGTTATGTGAACGCCTTCGGCGCGATCACCGCCGGTCAGGCCATGCAACAGGCCAAGGCTGGCCTGGAAGCCGTCTATCTGTCCGGCTGGCAGGTCGCTGCCGACGGCAACACCTCCGAAACCATGTACCCGGACCAGTCGCTGTACGCCTACGACTCCGTGCCGACCATGGTTCGCCGCATCAACAACACCTTCAAGCGCGCCGACGAAATCCAGTGGTCGCGTGGCATCAACCCGGGCGACGAAGGCTTCATCGACTACTTCCTGCCGATCGTCGCCGACGCTGAAGCCGGTTTCGGCGGCGTGCTGAACGCCTTCGAACTGATGAAGAACATGATCGCCTCCGGCGCCGCCGGTGTGCACTTCGAAGACCAGCTGGCTGCCGCCAAGAAGTGCGGCCACATGGGCGGCAAGGTGCTCGTCCCGACCCGTGAAGCCGTCGAGAAGCTGATCTCCGCTCGTTTCGCAGCCGACGTGATGGGCGTTCCGACCCTGATCCTGGCCCGTACCGATGCCGAAGCCGCCAACCTGATCACCTCCGACTACGACGAGAACGACAAGCCGTTCCTGACCGGCGAGCGCACCCAGGAAGGCTTCTACCGCGTCCGTAACGGCCTCGAGCAGTCGATCTCCCGCGGCGTGGCCTACGCCCCGTACGCCGACCTCGTCTGGTGCGAAACCGGCGTGCCCGATATCGGCTTCGCCCGCGAATTCGCCCAGGCCGTCCAGGCTGCCTGCCCGGGCAAGCTGCTGTCCTACAACTGCTCGCCGTCCTTCAACTGGAAGAAGAACCTCTCCGACTCGCAGATCGCTTCCTTCCAGGAAGAACTGTCGGCCCTCGGCTACAAGTACCAGTTCATCACCCTGGCCGGCATCCACGTCAACTGGTACAACACCTTCAAGTTCGCCCACGCCTACGCTCGCGGCGAAGGCATGAAGCACTACGTGGAAATGGTTCAGGAGCCGGAATTCGCCGCTCGCGAACAGGGCTACACCTTCGTGTCGCACCAGCAGGA
>JAQUAX010000014.1:0-93830 GCA_028687035.1 Dechloromonas sp.
CTTGCGGGCCTCTTCTACCAGCCTTACGGCGCGCTCCCTGACTTCCGGGGAATACTTGTTCGTCTTGCTCATGGCTCCATTCTCTCAGGTAATGGAGCCTCCTCAATTCCCGGGGCGATTCAATGCTAGTGTCGTTCGCCCTTTTCTCAAACTTCGAGCGGGGCTTCTTGTGGCTTAGCACTCTGATCAGCTTGCGCTGGTACTCCACACTACCGGTTGGTGGCCAGTAGATGCCGCACTTCTTGATTTCCGCGAGGTCGGGTTCCGTTTTTCCTTCCTCGATCGGTGCCCATGCCACGATGTTGCAATCGTCGTTGAGAAACCCGGGCTCGGAAATTACGAGCGAGTAACCGATGCGACCCTGATAGCAAATCTTGACCTTGTGATCTAGCAAGTCGAACCCCCAGACAAAACTATCCGGTTCTGGGGTGATGTTTTTCTTGCTGGGATCGCCACAACGCTTGTTGAATTTAAGGTAATTCCAGTTTTCCATGATGATGACTCCACCGAAATGCCAGGCGAAGTCACCCCCTGTCGGGGATGACTCCCTGACAGGGTTGATTGATTTAGGCCTAAGCCCATTTGATCGGCTGGTACGCTAGCCGTTTTTCAACAGCTTAACTTGACGGCTAGCGGGAAACCGGCGGGGGGTTGTTTTTAGGAGGGGTGATCGACTAGTCGATCACGGGCCCGCTGGATGAAGCCGCCGCCCTGGCCCGTGCCCGGTGCAGTTTCCGGTAGCTGTCGATCAGGCGCTGGTGGCGGTCGAGCCCTTCCAGTTTCATGCTCGTCGGCGTCAGGCCGAAGAAGCGCACGCTGCCGTCCACCGAACCGAGCACCGCGTCCATGCGCGGATCGCCGAACATGCGGCGGAAGTTGACCACGTAATCGGCCAGTTCCATGTCGTCGTCCAGCATCACTTCCAGCACCACGTTCAGCGCCTGGTAGAACAGGCCGCGGTCGACGGTGTTCTCGTTGTATTGCAGGTAGGCCTCGACCTGTTCCTTGGCCGCTTCGAATTGCTGCAGCGCGAGATTGATCAGCAGCTTCAGTTCGAGAATGGTCAGCTGACCCCAGACCGTGTTCTCGTCGAACTCGACGCCGATCAGCGTGATGATGTCGGTGTAGTCGTCGAGGTCGCTGTCTTCCAGGCGTTCGAGCAGCGCTTGCAGGGCGGCGTCGTCGAGGCGGTGCAGGTTCAGGATGTCCTCGCGGAAGGCCAGCGCCTTGTTGGTGTTGCCCCAGATCAGGTCTTCCACCGGATAGACTTCCGAATAGCCCGGCACCAGGATGCGGCAGGCGGTCGCGCCGAGCTGGTCGTACACCGCCATGTACACTTCCTTGCCCAGGCCTTCGAGGATGCCGAACAGCGCGGTCGCTTCGTCGGTATTGGACTCTTCACCGTGACCGGAGAAGTCCCACTCGACGAAGTCGTAATCCGATTTGGCGCTGAAAAAGCGCCACGACACGACGCCGCTGGAATCGATGAAGTGTTCGACGAAGTTGTTCGGTTCGGTGACGGCGTTGCTCTCGAAAGTCGGCCGCGGCAGGTCGTTCAAGCCTTCGAAGCTGCGCCCCTGCAGCAACTCGGTCAGGCTGCGCTCCAGCGCGACTTCCAGGCTCGGATGCGCGCCGAAGGACGCGAACACGCCGCCGGTGCGCGGGTTCATCAGGGTCACGCACATCACCGGGAACTGGCCGCCCAGCGAGGCATCCTTGACCAGCACCGGGAAGCCCTGTTTTTCCAGCTCCGCGATGCCGGCGACGATGCCGGGGTATTTCGCCAGCACGTCGGCCGGCACGTCGGGCAGCGCGAGTTCGCCTTCGAGGATTTCGCGCTTGACCGCCCGTTCGAAGATTTCCGACAGGCACTGCACCTGCGCTTCGGGCAGCGTGTTGCCGGCGCTCATGCCGTTGCTCAGGAACAGGTTGTCGATCAGGTTGGTCGGGAAATAGACGGTCTCGCCGTCCGACTGGCGCACGTAGGGCAGGGCGCAGATGCCGCGCTCGATGTTGCCGGAGTTGGTGTCGTAGAGGTGCGAGGCGCGCAGTTCATCCTCCGGGTTGTAAATCTCCAGGCAATAGTCGTCGAGCAGGCCCTTGGGCAGCGCATCCTTCTTGCCCGGCTTGAACCAGCGCTCGTCCGGGTAATGCACGAAGGGGGCGTTGGCGATCTCTTCGCCCCAGAACTGGTCGTTGTAGAAATGGTTGCAGCTGGCCCGCTCGATGAACTCGCCCAGGGCGGAGGCCAGCGCGCTTTCCTTGGTCGCGCCCTTGCCGTTGGTGAAGCACATCGGCGAGTGCGCGTCGCGGATGTGCAGCGACCACACGTTGGGCACCAGGTTGCGCCAAGACGCGATCTCGATCTTGATGCCCAGGTCGGCCAGAACGCCGGACATGTTGGCGATGGTCTGCTCCAGCGGCAGGTCCTTGCCGGCGATGTAGGTCTGCGTCGCCGCATCCGGATTCAGCGTCAGCAGTGCCTGCGCATCGGCATCGAGGTTGTCGACTTCCTCGATGACGAACTCGGGCCCGGTCTGCACGACCTTTTTCACGGTACACCGGTCGATGGAGCGCAAAATGCCCAGCCGGTCCTTGTCGGAAATATCCGGCGGCAGCTCGACCTGGATCTTGAAAATCTGCTGGTAGCGGTTTTCCGGATCGACGATATTGTTCTGCGACAGGCGGATGTGCTCGGTCGGAATGTTGCGCGTGTCGCAGTACAGCTTCACGAAGTAGGCCGCGCACAGCGCCGACGACGCCAGGAAGTAATCGAACGGCCCCGGCGCCGAGCCGTCGCCCTTGTAGCGGATCGGCTGGTCGGCGATGACCGTGAAGTCATCGAACTTGGCCTCGAGGCGCAGCTTGTCGAGAAAATTGACTTTGATTTCCATGCGGGGTGTCCGGCGTTCCAAACGAATCGGCCGCCATTATCCGGGTTTCGCGGCGGGAAAAGCGGGCTTCCCGGCAATGACCCGCTCAATGAGACAATCCGCGGCATGGCATCCACTCCCTACCATCCGCCCGAGCACCGCGGCCTTGCCCTGCTGTACCTCTCGGACCAGCTGCTCGTCGTCGACAAGCCCAGCGGCTTGCTGAGCGTGCCGGGGCGTCACCCCGGCAAGGAGGACTGCCTGTCGCGCCGGGTCCAGGCCGAGTTTCCCGACGCGATGATCGTTCATCGCCTGGACATGGGCACGTCGGGCATCGTCGTCATGGGGCGCGGCGCCAGGGCGCAGCGGGAACTCAGCATCCAGTTCCAGGAGCGCAGGGTGCGCAAGCGCTACCAGGCCCTGGTCGATGGGCACTGGACGGCTGCCGCCTCGGGCGAGATCGACCTGCCCATCGGCGTCGATGAGGCCAAGCATCCCAAACAGAAAGTCGATCACGTCGCAGGTCGACCGTGCCTGACCCGCTATCGCGTACTCGATGGGGGTTCCGCGCCCGCGTTTTCGCGCATCGAACTCGAGCCGGTGACCGGACGTTCGCACCAGTTGCGGGTGCACATGGAAGCGATGGGCCATCCCATTCTCGGCGACGATTTCTACGGCACAGCGGCCTCCTGCGCCAGGGCCGAGCGTCTGATGCTGCACGCCTGCCGGATCGAATTCGAGCATCCCGAAACGGGGGCGACTCTGTGCATTGAATGCCCGCCGCCCTTCTGATCGCTGCGAACTGCAGGGATCGACGGGCACAAGACCCGATCGAATGATCGGAACTGGCCAGCCCGGATCGCAATTCCGGCCGGAAACGCCAGTCGACCGCGATGTGCCCGGGGGAGGTCGGCCGGATCTTTTCGTTTCGCCTTGCCGGCCTTCGATTGACTCGCCGACGGCGCTGCGTTGATACTTTGCCCACTATTGTCGATTGTCGTGATCGGGGAGCGAATGGACGTGGAACGCGGGATACGCCTGGGGCATTCGGTCCTTGCCGACACCCGCGACGCGGTGGCCGATTTCCATCGCCAGGTGGCGCAGCCGGACATGGCGCTGGTGCTGTTCTTCTGCTCCAGTCGGCACGATCTCGACGCGCTGGCCGACGAGATGAACCGGCGTTTTCCCGGGGTGCCGGTCGTCGGCTGCACCAGCGCCGGGGAGATCGGCGTTGCCGGTTACGCCGACGGCAGCCTGGCCGGCGCCAGTTTTCCGGCCGGGGAGTGCACGGCGGAAGTCGGCCGGATCGACGACCTGCAGCGTTTCGACATCGACGCCGGCCACGATTTCGCGCAGGGCCTGCTGCGCCGCCTCGAGGCGCGGGTGCCGGCGGCCGGACCCGGCAACAGCTTCGGCCTGCTGCTGATCGACGGCCTGTCGCAACGCGAGGAGCCGGTGGCCTACGCGCTGCAGGACGGCCTGGGGAACATCCGGATGATCGGCGGCTCGGCCGGCGACGACCTGCGCTTCGAGCAGACCCGCATCTTCCACGACGGCCGTTTCCATGCCGACAGCGCGGTGCTCGTGCTGGTCTCGACGCGCTACCCGTTCCGCGTCTGGCGCAGCCAGCATTTCGTCGCCGACGGCGAGCGTCTCGTCGTCACCGAAGTCGATGCCGACCGCCGCATCGTCCGCGAAATCAACGGTCTGCCGGCCGTCGAGGAATACGCGCGGCTGGTCGGGGTCAGCCCGGAGCAGCTGGGACCCGAGCATTTCGCGGCCTGGCCGGTGGTCGTGATGATCGACGGCGGCGATTTCGTCCGCTCCATCCAGCATGCGAACCCGGACGGCAGCCTGACCTTCTACTGCGCGATCGAGGAAGGCGTCGTGCTGCGCGTCGCCCGCGGCGAGGGCCTGCTCGAGCGCCTGGAGGCCAGCTTCGGGCAGTTGCGCGACGATCTCGGCGAGCTGCAGGCGGTGCTGGTCTGCGACTGCGTGCTGCGCAACCTCGAAGCCGCCAAGGCGGGCCAGAAGTCGGCGGTCGGCGAATTGTTCCGGCAGAACCGCGCGCTCGGCTTCAGCACCTACGGCGAACAGTTCGGCGGGGTGCACATCAACCACACGCTGACCGGCATCGCGATCGGCCGGGAGCCGCGCGATGGCTGAGCGGCCGCTGCCGGACGACACGGGCGCGCTGCAGGCCGAGATTGTCCGCCTGAACAAGGTCGTCCAGGCGCTGATCAACCGCGCCGAGCGCGAGTCCGCCGGCCGGTCCAGCCATTTCGGCCTGCTCCAGGATACCGTGATGCTCGAGAACAAGGTCCGTCGGCGGACCACCGAACTCGAGGCGGCGCTGCGCGAGAACGAGCGCATCAACCGCGACCTGACCCGCGAGCGCGAGGAGCAGCGCGTGCTGATCCGGAAGCTGGAAGAAGCGCACAACCAGCTGCTGCAATCGGAAAAGCTGGCCTCGATCGGCCAGCTGGCGGCCGGCGTCGCGCACGAGATCAACAACCCGATCGGCTTCGTCCATTCCAACCTGGGCAGCCTGAAGCAGTACGCGGCCGAGCTGTTCGGCCTGCTCGACGAGTACGCGGCGCTCGAGCCCGAGCTGTCGCCGGCCGCCCGGGCCCGGATCGACGCGGCGCGCCGGCGCATCGATCTCGATTTCCTGCGCCCGGACATGCTCGAGCTGATCGCCGAATCGCTCGACGGCGCATCGCGCGTCCGCCGCATCGTCCAGGACCTGCGTGATTTTTCCCGGCCCGGCGAGACCGAATGGCAGTTCGCCGACCTGCAGGCCTGTCTCGAGAGCACGCTCAACGTCGTCTGGAACGAGATCAAGTACAAGGCGGACGTCGTCCGCGATTACGCCGAACTGCCGCCGGTCGAATGCCTGCCCGGCCAGTTGAACCAGGTCTTCCTGAACCTGCTGGTCAATGCGGCGCAGGCCATTCCGGAACGTGGCGTGATCACGCTGCGCACCCGCTGCGACGGCGATGTCGTGCGCATCAGTGTCGAGGACGACGGCTGCGGCATTCCGCCCGAAATCCGCGACCGCATTTTCGACCCCTTCTTCACGACGAAGCCGGTCGGCAAGGGGACGGGGCTCGGCTTGTCGGTGACCTACGGCATCGTAGAGAAGCACGGCGGCCGCATCGAGCTGGATAGCGCGCCGGGCCGGGGCAGCCGTTTCGTCGTCTGCCTGCCGGTCAGCCGGCCGGCCGGGGTGCCGCGCGCCGGAGACGCCGGGCGCTGAGCGGGGTTCAGCCCGCCGTCAGCGGCAGCCGGACGCGGAACACGCTGCCGCGGCCGGGTTGGCTGTCGACGTCGATGCGCCCGCCGTGTTCCTTGACGACGATGTCGTGGCAGGTCGACAGGCCGAGCCCGGTGCCCTGGCCGACCGGGCGGGTCGTGAAGAAGGGCTCGAAGATGTGGTCGCGGATCTCGGGCGGAATGCCGCAGCCGGTGTCCTCGACCGACACCCAGACGCCGTCGTCGTCGCGGCCGCTGCGCACGGTGATCCGCCCGTGGCCGGCGATGGCCTGGGCCGCGTTGAGCAGCAGGTTCAGGAAAACCTGGTTGATCCGTGCCGCGTCGCAGACGACCGGCGGCAGTTCGCCGAATTCGGTGACGATCTCGGTGCCGGCGCCGAGCTGCCCGGCGGCGACCCGCAGCGTCGAGGCCAGCGCCGCGTTGAGGTCGGTCGGTTCGCGGCCGCCGCGGTCGACGCGCGAAAAGTCGCGCAAATCCTGGACGATCTTCTTGACGCGGCCGAGGCCGTCGAGCGATTCGTCGAGCAGGTCGCGCGCGTCGTCGAGCAGGAATTCCAGGTCGGCCGCCGCGACGGCCGCGGCGATGCGTCCGGCGTCGCCGCTGCGATAGGCGTCGATGACCGCCTTCAGGTCGCCGAAATAGCGCGACAGCGTGCCCAGGTTGGAATTGACGAAGCCGATCGGGTTGTTGATCTCGTGCGCGACGCCGGCCGCCAGCTGGCCGATCGCGGCGAGCTTTTCGGACTGCATCAGCTGCCGGCTGGCCTCGGCCAGTTCGCGGGTGCGCTGTTCGACGCGCTGTTCCAGCGTCTGGTTGATGCGCATCAGGTTCAGGTTCTGTTCGGACAGCAGGCCGTACAGCCGGCCCAGCGCGCCGAGCAGGATCGCCGTCGTCGGGTCGTGCGAATCGGGTTCGTTGTCGTAGGCCGACGCCGCGCTCTCGCCGCGCGCGATGCGGGCGAGCTGGCGTGCCATCACCTGGTCCTCGCCGAGGATATGCACGGTCAGCCAGCCGGCGAGGAATTCGTGGATCACCTGCGCCGGATGCTCGATCGACGCCTTCGCCTGCCAGATGCTGACCACCTGTTCGACGAACTGGCGGTGATGCTGCGTGTGGCTTTCCTGATGGCGCGGATCGATGCCCTGATCGGCCATCAGCTTTTCTTCGTGCGCGAAGTGGTCGACCGCGTATTGCGCCAGCCGCTGGAACAGTTCGTTGAGCTGCGCTTCGGGCAGCTCGCCGTTCATCAGTTCGTTGCCGAGCTCATTGACCGTCTCGACCAGGCCGAGGTGCTGCCGGTCGACGGTCGCGATGCCGGTCTCGAAACGCTGGTCCCACAGGAAGGCGCGCATGCTGGCAGGCTCCGGGAAATCAGACCTTGCGCAGGTAGCAGGCCTTGAGCAGCATCTGGCCGACGTCGGTCTTGCAATCGACTTCATGGTCGCCGTCGACGATGCGGATGCCCTTGATCTTGCTGCCCTGCTTGAGCACCGTGGAGCTGCCCTTGACCTTCAGGTCCTTGATGACGACGACCGAATCGCCGCTCTGCAGCACGTTGCCGTTCGAGTCCTTGACGATGCGCTCGCCGTCCTCCTCGGTTGCCGCCGCAGCCTGCGGCCATTCGAAGCCGCAGTCGGCGCAGACGAAGTTGGCGCCGTCCGGATAGGTGTTCTCGAGGGTGCATTGGGGGCAGGCGGGTGCAGTGGACATGGGTTTCTCCCTGGATTTGTTATCGAAAAGGCCGACATGTTACGCCTCGCCAGCCTGCCGGCCTAGATTCCGCCAGACTGTTTCGCGAGCAGGCGGTCGAGCTGGTTGGCGAAAGCCTGGCGTTCGGCCTGGCCGAAGGCGCTCGGGCCGCCGGTCTCGATGCCGGCGCTGCGCAGTTCTTCCATGAAGTTGCGCATGGTCAGCCGCTCGCGGATGGTCGCCGTGGTGTAAAGCTCGCCGCGCGGGTTCAGCGCCAGCGCGCCGCGCTCGATGACCAGCGCGGCGAGCGGGATGTCGGCGGTGACGACGAGGTCGCCCGCCGCCACCTGGTCGACGATGTGCGCATCGGCGACGTCGAAGCCGCTCGGCACCTGGATGGCGCGGATGAACTTCGACGGCGGCGTGCGCAGCATCTGGTTGGCGACCAGCGTCGTCCGGATCTGCCGGCGTTCGGCGGCGCGGAACAGGATGTCCTTGATCACGCCGGGGCAGGCGTCGGCATCGACCCAGATCTGCATGTCGCGGTCTACTTCGCCAGCGGCGCGAATTCGGCCGGCACCCAGGCGTAGCCGCCCTTCGCCTCGCGGCGGAGGTGGCCGATGCCGGGGAAGGGCAGGTGCATGCCGGCGATCATCAGCTTTTCGCGGGCCGCCTGCGCGAAGATGCGCTTGCGGGCGACGACGGCCTGTTTCGGATCGCTGTCGAACTCGATCGCGACCTCGGGCCGGGCGAACTGCACCGCGTGGTTGTGCACCAGGTCGCCGAGGATCATCAGCCGCTGGCCGCCGTTCTCGATCAGGTAGCTGGCGTGGCCCGGCGTGTGGCCGCGCGTGTCGACGCTGGCAATGCCGGGCAGCAGCTGGCGGTCGCTGTCGAAGGTCTGCCAGCGGCCGGCGGCGCGGTACGGCGCGGCGGCGTCGCGCGCCATCTTGAAGAAGCCCTGGGCCTCGGCCGGCGCGTGGGCGGCGATCTCCTCGCTGAGCCAGAAGTCGTTGTCGGCCTTGGCCGACCAGATGTCGGCATTGGCGAACACGCGCTGGCCGTCCGGCGTGACCAGGCCATTGACGTGGTCGCCGTGCAGGTGGGTGACGAGCACGACATCGACCTGTTCCGGCGCGTAGCCCGCCGCCTTCAGGTTGTCGACGATGTTGCCCAGGCCGGGCCCGAACAGCTTGGCGGCGCCGGCATCGACCAGCACCAGCTTGCCGCCGGTATTGACCAGGTAGGCGTTGACCGCGGTCTGCACTTTCGGGCCCTGCAGGAACTGGCGGGCGAGCAGGCGCTGCAGATCGCGTTTCTGGACGTTCTTCAGCAGCTTCTCGTCGAGGTCGATGGCGCCGTCGTACAGCGCAGTGACCTCGAAGCCGCCGAGCATCAGGCGGTAGTAGCCGGGAACCTGGGTCTTCTGTTGCGGCGCGTCGGCAGCGGCGACGCCGGCGGTGGCGAGCAGGGCGGCGAGCAGCAGGTGGCGCAGGGGTTTGAGCATCTCGGGCGTCTCCGTGATCGTTGGGGACGCCCAGTATCCCATGCCTGCGTTATATCGCGAACCCGGCCGCGGCGACGAAGAAGCCGGCCATCGCCCAGCCGGCCAGGCCGCCGAGCAGCATCCGGCGGTCGCCCTGGCGGCCGACGGCGATCATCTCGGTGACCGGGACGCGCCGGCCGTAGCGGGCGACGCCGTCCTGGCCGATGCGGATCGACACCAGCGCGCAGCCGACGCCGGCAGCGACGCAGGCCCAGGCCGGCCAGTTCACGGCCGGGAACCCATCATCTCGCCCATCCGGACGGCGCCGGCCGGCGCCCAGTCGGGATTGAAGGCCAGCGTGTCCTTCGGGAACAGCAGCACGACGGTCGAGCCGAGCAGGAAGCGGCCCATTTCCTCGCCCTGGTGCAGCACGATGTTCTGCTCGTCGTAGCGCCATTCGCGGACGACGCCGGGACGCGGCGGATTGACGGTGCCGTGCCAGACGGTCGCCATGCTGCCGACGATGGTGGCGCCGACCAGCACCAGCGCGAACGGGCCGACGGCCGATTCGAACAGGCAGACGACGCGCTCGTTGCGCGCGAACAGCCCGGGCACGCCGCGCGCCGTCGTCGGGTTGACCGAGAACAGCGCGCCCGGCACGTAGATCATCCGGGTCAGCTTGCCGGCGCAGGGCATGTGGATGCGGTGGTAGTCGCGCGGGCTGAGGTACAGCGTCGCGAAATTGCCGTTCTCGAAGCGTGCGGCCAGTTCGCGGTCGCCGCCGAGCAGCGCGGTCGTCGAGTAGCGGTGGCCCTTGGCCTGGAAGATCTGGTCGCGCTCGATGGCGCCGAACTGGCTGATCGCGCCGTCGACCGGACACAGGAAGTCGGCGTCGGCGAGCGGCCGGGCGCCGTCCTGCAGCGGCCGCGTGAAGAATTCGTTGAAGCTGCTGTAGGCGGCGACGTCCGGATTGGCCGCCTCGGCCATGTCGACCCCGTAGCGGCCGACGAACCAGCGGATCACCGCGGTCGTCAGGCGGCCGGCTTCGGCCGACGCGAGCTTGCCGGCCAGCACGGTCAGCGCCTGTTTCGGGATCAGGTATTGGGGCAGGACGGCGAGACGGTCGGACACGGGCAAGCTCGAAAAATCAGGAACCCGCGATTATACGGGCTCGTCGTCCAGCCCGGCGTCATTCGCGGTGGCCCAGCGCTCGCGCCGCCATTTCTCGCGCTCGCCGTTGGCGCAGAAGGTCCAGGCGACGATGCGGCTGTGCTTCTGGCCCTGCGCCATGTCGAGGATGCGCGATTCGACGACCTTGGCCTTCTTCAGCGCCGCCTCGATATGCGGCAGGTTCTCGGCCTTCGACACCAGGCTGGTGAACCACAGCACGCGCTTCGGGATGGACGCGCTCTGCTCGACCATCGTCTTGACGAAGGCGCGCTCGCCGCCGTTGCACCACAGTTCGGTGCCGCCGCCGCCGAAATTGAGCCGCGGCTGCGCGCTGCCTTTTTTCGCGCCCGGCTTGCCCAGGTTGTTCCACTTGCGCTGGCTGACCGCCAGCACCTCGTCCGGCGAATTGTGGAAGGGCGGGTTGCAGAGGCTGAGGTCGAAGTTTTCGCCGGAGCGCAGTAGGCCGGTGAAGATGTTGTCCCAGACCGGCTGGTGGCGCAGCTCGATGTCGGCGGCGATTTCCGGATTTTTGCCGAGGATGGCCTGGGCGTTGGCCAGCGCCGCGTCGTCGATGTCGGTGCCGAGGAAGGACCAGCCGTATTCGGCGTGGCCGATCAGCGGGTAGACCAGGTTGGCGCCGGTGCCGACGTCGAGCACGCGGACGCAGGCGCCGGTCGGGATGTTTTTCCGGTTGCAGGTTGCCAGCAGGTCGGCGACGGCGTGGACGTAGTCGGCGCGGCCGGGAATCGGCGGGCACAGGTAGCCGGCCGGGATGTCCCAGCCGCGCACGCCGTAGTGGTGCATCAGGATCGCACGGTTCAGCGTCTTGACGGCTGCCGGGTTGGCGAAGTCGATGGTCGGCGTGCCGGCCGGCGTGGTCTTCAGGTACTTCGCCAGCGCGGCCGAGGTGGCAGTCAGTGCGGCGAAATCGTAGCCGGCGGCGTTCTTGTTGCGCGGATGCATGGCGGGCTTTCGGGTGGGGAAACGCGATTGTCCCACGAAAGCGCGCCCGGCCGGTCGCCGCGCGATGTGCGCGGCGGGCTGCGGCCGGCCGGCTTCAGTGCTCGCGGCCGTCGATGCGCGGCCGCATCAGCATCGGGATGTAGCGCCAGGCGAGCGTCCCGAAAGTCAGCGCCCAGCCGGCGGCGGCGAGGGCGATCCACAGCAGGTAGGCGCCGGGGAAGAGCTGAGGCAGCAGCACGCGGACGGCCAGCGCGGCCAGCATCACGTAGAGCACGGCCCGGTCCGCCGCGTCGAAGACGACCTTGCGCCCGGTATGGCCCCTGGCGATGCGCACGATCATTGCCGGGATCACGCAGCCCATCGCGCCGAAGCTGAACAGGTGCACCGACACCGAGCCGACCCAGACGAAATCGGCGATGTGGCCGAGCGCCTCGACCAGCAGCTGGGCGGCGATCGCCAGGTAGCCGACGTACATGATGCCGATGTCGATGCGCGTGAAGGCGAGCCGCGGCTGCCAGAAGAAGAAACGGATGCCGAGCAGCGCGGCCAGCGCCAGCGCGATCGCCGCGGTCAACGCCGGCGGCAGCGCGAATTCGCCGACCAGGACCAGGCCGAGCAGTTTGATCGCCATGTCGAGCCGGGCGTTGCGCAGGATGGCGACCTGGAAGGCGGCCTTCATGAACTGGGTCAGCGTGCGCTCGAGCATGACCAGGAAGGCCAGCCGGAACAGCGCCAGCGCCATGCCGTGGCCGGCCGCGAAATCGCCGGCCAGCAGCTGGAACTTGGCAACCAGGAAGGCCGGCAGCATGACGATGAACAACAGGTTGTCGCGGTAGCTGTCGGTCGCCCGGTGGCGGATCAGCGTCCAGGCGAGCAGCGCGGCGATCGTGCCGAGGAACAGTCCGGCGGCCGGCACGAACAGCCAGTCGGGCCAGCCGCCGCCGAAGGCCATCGCCCAGCGTTCGATGGTCCACGCGGCGGCGAGCAGCATCAGCGCCGGGCCGTGGTAGCCGCGGATATTGACCCAGTTCTTGGTCGAGGTCAGCAGGAAGCCGCCGAGCACGGCCCAGCCGAAGCCGAAGAACATCTCGTGGGCGTGCCACTGCACCGACGTGTAGCGGCTGTCCGGCGCCGGCAGCCAGCTGGCGAAGACCAGCGCCCAGGCGACCGGCAGCACGACGCCGGCCAGGCAGGCGAGCGTGAAGAAGGGGCGGAAGCCGACCAGCCACAACGGATGGGAAGCGAGGCGCATGGCGAACCTTTCGCGGCGATGGAGGATCAAAGTGGCGAGTTTAGCGACACGGCGTTCCGGAAAACTTGATTTATCCCCGCCTCGGCAAGCAGTGCGTCCGACATTCGCGTAAAATCCTGCCCTTGGCCGGACCTCGGGGGAGAGGCAGGATCCGGCCGGTTTCCTGAAGGATAAAGATGAAGCGTGTGGATGATTTCCGCTTGCGGCTTGGCAAGCACGAGCTGGTGCCGATCATGATCGGCGGCATGGGGGTCGATATCTCGACTGCCGACCTGGCGCTGGAGGCGGCTCGGCTGGGCGGCGTCGGGCATATTTCGGATGCGATGATCAATACCGTTTCCGATCGCCGCTATGCGACCAAGCATGTCAAGGAAAAGCTGGCGCTGTACAAGTCCAACGTCCTCAACGAGGACAAGTCGCCGGTCAAGTTCGACCTCGGCCGGCTCGTCGAGGCGACCCGCCTGCACGTCGAGGCGACGATGGCCCGCAAGCAGGGCGATGGCCTGGTCTTCATCAACTGCATGGAAAAGCTGACCATGAACGCGCCGCGCGAGACCCTGAAGGTCCGCATGTCGGCTGCGCTCGACGCCGGCATCGACGGCATCACGCTGGCGGCCGGCCTGCACCTCGGCTCCTTCGGGCTGATCGAGGACCACCCGCGCTTCCGCGATGCCAAGCTCGGCATCATCGTGTCGTCGGTGCGTGCGCTGCAGCTGTTCCTGAAGAAGAGCGCCCGCACCGGCCGCCTGCCCGACTACGTCGTCGTCGAGGGCCCGCTGGCCGGCGGCCACCTGGGCTTCGGCATGGACTGGGCCGAGTATGACCTGGCGACCATCGTCGCCGAGGTGCTGCACTACCTGAAGACCGAACAGCTCGACATCCCGGTGATTCCGGCCGGCGGCATCTTCACCGGCTCCGACGCGACCGGCTTCCTGGAAAACGGCGCCGCCGCGGTCCAGGTCGCGACCCGCTTCACGGTCGCCGCCGAGTGCGGCCTGCCGGACAAGGTCAAGCAGGAATACTTCAAGGCCAGCGAAGAGGACATCGAGGTCAACCAGATCTCGCCGACCGGCTACCCGATGCGCATGATCAAGGGCAGCCCGGGCATTGGCGACGGCATCCGCCCGAACTGCGAGGCCTACGGCTACCTGCTCGACGCCAACGGCAAGTGCGCCTACATCAGCTCGTACAACCGCGAGGTCGCCGCGCATCCGCACGCCCGCAAGGTGTCGGTGATGGACAAGACCTGCCTGTGCACGCACATGCGCAACTTCGACATCTGGACCTGCGGCCAGCTGACCTGGCGCCTGAAGGACACGACGCACCGCCTGGCCGACGGCAGCTACCAGGTTCCGTCCGCCGAGCACATCTTCAAGGACTACCAGTTCAGCACCGAGCAGCGCGTCGCGCTGCCGGAACCCGCCGGCGCCTGATCCGGCGGGCAGCGGCCCGTGACGGCAATGATCTTGGGATATAGTTGCGTCTTTCGGCTATTCGCGGATTGATGCGAGGCATGCCTGATATCGACACCATGGGTCGCTGGCGCCGGTGCTGCGGGCGGGTCCTGCTCGCCGGCCTGATGCTGTGCGGGGCGGCGGCCCGGGCGGAACACCACGACGCGGATTTCAGCCTGCGCGGCTTCGGCACGCTGGGGGCGGTTCGCACGACCAGCGACGAGCTCGAATTCGTCCGCGACCTGTCGCAGGCCCGCGGGGCGACCACCGGCTGGGATGCGCGCGTCGACAGCGTGCTCGGCGTCCAGGCCAACTGGCGGATCACGCCGCAGGTCGAAGCGGTGGTGCAGGGCGTCAGCCGCTACCGTTACGACCGGACCTTCCGGCCCGAGATCGCCTGGGCCTTCGTCAAGTACGATCCGACGCCGGCGCTGACCCTGCGCGGCGGTCGTCTCGGGACGGAATTCTTCATGCTGGCCGATTCGCGCCTGGTCGGCTATTCCTACCTGACCGTCCGGCCGGTCGGCGATTTCTTCTGGCACCTGCCGTTCTCCAGCATCGACGGCGGCGACGTCGCGCTGACCGTGCCGCTCGGCGAAGCCGTGGTGCGCGGCAAGCTGTTCTACGGTCTGGCCAATACCAAGCTGCCGCTGGCCGACCGGCAGTGGGACATCGGCGGTTCGCCGATGGCGGGCGGTCACGTCGAATACCAGAGCGACGCCTGGCAGCTGCGTGCCAGCTACGCCAACATCGTTTTCAAGAACGACCTGCCGCTCGGCGGCCTCGGGCTGTCGCCGGAAGGCCTGGCCCATCTCGCGGTGGACGGCAAGCGCAGCGACTATTATTCGCTGGCCGCGCTGTACGAGCGCGGCCCGTGGCAGTTCCAGCTGATGCTCAACCACATCGTGCAGCACAGCAATGCCTTCGAAAGCTCGGACGGTGGTTACGTGCTGGCCGGTTACCGGATCGGCGCGCTGACCCCCTACCTCGGGTATTCGCGCGTCTATTCCCGGCCGCGCGACAACACGCTGGGCGACCCGACGGTCGCCGCGGTGATGCGCGATTCGCACCTCGACCAGCGGACGACGATCGCCGGCGTGCGCTGGGACGTGATGCCCAACGTCGCGCTGAAGGCGCAGTGGGACGGCATCCGCGGCGACGGCGGTTCCTTGTTCCCGTACCGCAACGATCCGGCGGACCGGCGCTGGTCCGGGCGCATGGACGTCTTCTCGGTGACGCTCGATTTCATCTTCTAGCGCGATGCGTCGGATCGGCCTCCTCCTCTCTCTGCTGTTCTGCCTGGCGGCCGTGCCGCCGGCCAGGGCGGAGCTGGTCGTCGTCGTCAACGCGCGTTCAGGAGTCGCGGTGTTGTCCCGCAACGAGGTCATCAACATCTTCTTCGGGCGCTATCGCCAGTATTTCAACGGCCTGGAAGCGCAGCCGGTCGACCTGGCCGATGCCAATCCGGAGCGCGCGCGCTTCTACCAGAAGCTGGTCGGCAAGGACCTCGCCGAAATCAACGCCTACTGGTCGCGCCAGCTGTTTTCCGGGCGCATGCAGGCGCCGCCCAAGGTGGCCAGTACCGAAGAGGTGCTGCGCTGGATCAGCGCCCATCCGGGCGGCATTGGTTACGTCGAGCTGTCGAAGGCCGATGCCCGTGTCCGCGTCGTGTACGAACTGGAGCACTGAGCGCCGGGGCGCGCCTTAGCGGGGCGCCTCGGGCGTCCAGCCGAAGCGCTCGAGCAGCGCCGCGAACTCGCCGGAGAGCGGGGCCTCGATGCCCAGCCGGCGGCCGTCGACGGGATGGTCGAAGGCCATCCGGACGCAGGCCAGCAGCAGGCGGCGACAGCCGAACTGCTCCGCGAAGAAGCGGTTGTGCTTTCCCTTGCCGTAGGTCGCATCGCCGATGATCGGGTGGGCGATGTGCTTCAGGTGGCGGCGCAGCTGGTGGCGGCGGCCGGTCAGCGGTTCCAGTTCGAGCAGCGCGTAACGGCTGGTCGGGTAGCGGTCGACCGCGTACGGCAGCTCGATTTCGGCCAGCCGCCGGAAACGGGTCCGGGCCGGTTGCGGGGCGTCGCTGCTGCGTTCGCCGCGGAATTCGTAATCGTCGCGCTGGCGCGACAGCGCGTGGTCGATGTCGCCGGCGGCCGGCGGATATCCGCGGACGACCGCACGGTAGCGCTTGTCCACGGTGCCGGCCTCGAACTGCCGGCCGAGTTCGGCGGCGATGCCGGGGCTCAGCGCGAAGACCAGCACGCCCGAGGTGCCGCGGTCCAGCCGGTGTGCCGGCCAGACGCGCTGGCCGATCTGGTCGCGCAGGATCTGGATCGCGAAGCGCGTCTCGTGGCGGTCGATTTCCGAGCGATGGACGAGCAGGCCCGGCGGCTTGTCCACGACGACGAGGTGCTCGTCGCGGTACAGGATGGGCAGCGTTTCCTCAGCCAAAGAAGCGGCTCTTCGCCTCGTCCGGAACGGCCATGCCGGTGACGTGGGCGCGCTCGAGCAGTTCCCAGTAGTAGCGGTAGGAAGCCCGGTCGTGCAGCTTGCCGGCGTGCTGGATCGGGCCCCAGTCCTTGTCCTGCGCGGCGGTCAGGATTTCGGCGGCGGCCTGGACCTCGGAGAAGTCCGGACGCATGGCTTCGACGATGGGCAGGATCTGGTTCGGGTGGATGCTCCACATGCGCAGGTAGCCGAATTCGCGGCGGGCGCGCAGCGCGTCGTTGCGGATGGTCTCGATGTCCTTCAGTTCGGTCGTCACGTTGTGCGACGGCACGACGCCGCAGGCCAGCGCGGCCGCGGCGATCTCGCACTTGGCGCGGGCGACCAGCGGGTGGTCGAACTGGCCCGGGCTCTTCATCGCGCTGCCGGGAATCGCGCCGTGGTGGCCGGACACGAAGTCCATCAGGCCGAAGTCGAGCGACTCGACGCCGGGCAGCGCGGCGATGTCCCAGACGTCGCGCAGCGCGCCGTGGGTCTCGATCAGCACATGCACCGGAATCCTGCGGTCGACGCCGAAGTGGCGCTCGATTTCGCGCAGCGCCTCGATCTGCAGCTGCACGTCGCCGGCGCGGCACGGCTTGGGCAGCGTGATGAAGGGCAGCCGGCTGCCGGCGATGCCGACCAGGATTTCCATGTCCTGGCGCCAGTGGGCGTGGGTCACGTCGTGGACGCGGGCGCCGACGCGGTGGAAGCGGTTGTCGTCCGACATGATCAGCGCCGCCGCCATCTCGGCGTGTTCGCGCTCGGCGCCGGCGTGGGCGCCGTCCTCGCAGTCGCAGGTGATGTCGAAGATCGGGCCGAGTTCCTGCTGCAGCTGCATGGCTTTCCGCATCAGCTTTTCCGAGCCGGCGTAGTGGTCGACCGCGGGCAGCACGGGGAAGGGCTTTTCGCCGGCGAAAAGGACGGCATTCGGATGGCGCATCGGGAAACTCGCAGAAAACCGGAAAGCGCGCATTTTAGCCGGCCGGCCGCCAAAACGAAAAAGGCCGCAGCTTGCGCTGCGGCCTTTGGCTGGCGATTGCCGGGTGAATTACTTCAGCATGTCGGCGACGGCGGCGCGCTCGTCTTCCAGTTCCTTCAGGGTGATCGCGATCTTGCCCTTGGAGTATTCGTCGATCTCCAGGCCCTTGATCAGCGTGAAGGTGCCGTTCTTGCACTCGCACGGCAGGCCGAAGACCAGGCCTTCCGGGATGCCGTAGCCGTTGTCGGCCGGGGCCGGGATACCCATCGTGACCCATTCGGTCGAGCCCAGGTGCCAGTCGCGGATGTGGTCGATCGCGGCGTTGGCGGCGGAGGCGGCGGACGACAGGCCGCGGGCGTCGATGATCGCGGCGCCGCGCTTGCCGACGGTCGGCAGGAAGACGTCGTTGTTCCAGGCGGCGTCATTGATCAGGGCCTTGACGTTGTCGCCGTTGGAGGTCACGAAGCGGTAGTCGGCGTACATCGACGGGGAGTGGTTGCCCCAGACGA
The DNA here is from genome assembly GCA_028687035.1 of Dechloromonas sp. Taxonomy (GTDB): domain Bacteria; phylum Pseudomonadota; class Gammaproteobacteria; order Burkholderiales; family Rhodocyclaceae; genus Azonexus. The sequence continues at coordinate 18,133 of JAQUAX010000014.1, forward strand.
CCAGCTGCTTCAGCGAGGAGACCGGGCGGCCGGACTTCTGGGCCAGCTGGGTCAGCGCGCGGTTGTGGTCGAGACGCAGCATGCCGTGGTAGTTGTTCGGGTTGGTACGGCCAACCTTGATCGCGGCCGAGCGGGCGATGTAGGCGTTGGTGTTGCACGGGTTGCCGACGACCAGGACCTTGACGTCTTCCTTGGCGTTCTCGGCGATGGCCTTGCCCTGGACCGTGAAGATCGCGCCGTTGGCGGTCAGCAGGTCGGCGCGCTCCATGCCGGGGCCGCGCGGACGGGCGCCGACCAGCAGGCAGACGTCGGCATCCTTGAAGGCGACGTTCGGATCATCGGTGGCGACCATGCCGGCGAGCAGCGGGAAGGCGCAGTCGTCGAGCTCCATCATGACGCCCTGGACGGCCTTCTGGGCCTGCGGCAGGTCGAGCAGTTGCAGAATGACCGGCTGGTCCTTGCCGAGCATTTCGCCCGAGGCAATGCGGAACAGCAGGCTATAACCGATCTGGCCGGCGGCGCCGGTCACGGCAACGCGCATGGGGGCTTTGGACATGTATCGCTCCTGTATTTAAACAGCGTGGTTGAAATTGTGTTCTGGCTCGACGGCGGCCGATGTTGCTACCTTGCGGGAAGGGCCGGCACGAGAGACTCGCGATGTTAGAAGTTCGGCGGAGGACTGTCAAATCGTCATCTGTCTTATATAAGACAACTTTTCGTGGACTCAAGGCATGAAATATGCTGAAATCTGCGCCCATGACTCGTGATGCTTCCCGTTCGGCCGCCCGCGCGGCTTCGCCGACCTTCAGCCCGCTCTATCGGCAGATCAAGGATTTTCTGATCCGCAGTCTGCAGGAGGGGGAGTGGGGTCCCGGCGATGCCATTCCCAGCGAAGGCGAACTGGCGGCGCGCTTCAATGTCAGCCAGGGCACCGTCCGCAAGGCGATCGACGAGATGGCGGCCGAAAACCTGCTGGTCCGCCGGCAGGGCAAGGGAACCTTCGTCGCGTCGCACAACGACCCCCGCTCCTTCTACCGCTTCCTGCGCCTCGTTCCCGACGACGGCGTCGCCCGCCAGGCAGACAGCGACCCCTTCTCCTGCGAGGTCATTCCGGCCTCGGCCGAAGTGGCGCGCGTGCTCGGCCTGGCCGAGGGGGAGTCGGTGGTTCATGTCCAGCGCCTGCTGCGTTTCGACGGCGAACCCGTGGTTTACGACCGGATCTACCTGGCCGGCGACCTGTTCTCCGGCCTGACGCTCGAAGCCCTGCGGGCCGGCGGGCGGTCGCTGTACAGCCAGTTCGAGAGCGAGTACGGCGTGCGCATGATCCACGCCGAGGAGCACCTGCGGGCGGTGGCTGCCGATCCGCGCAGCGCCGGCCTGCTCGGCGTCGCTGCCGGCGACCCGCTGCTGCTGGTCGAGCGGACGGCTTATACCTATGGAAACAAACCGGTCGAGTGGCGTTGCGGACTGTATTGCACGCGTCGTCATTACTACCGGAACGATCTGGGTTGAGAGACTTCGGGGTGCCCCGGAAGCGCCCATGCTGGCGCCTTCGGGGTGGTTTTGAATGTATAATTACGGTTCTTTTCAAACCACGTACAAGCGGATAACCGCATCTTTACGCGAGGGATGACGTTCATGGCAGAAATGACCATCAAGAAACGTCCAAAAAACTTGGACTTGTTCTCCATTAGGTTGCCGTTGCCGGGCAAGGTATCGATTCTGCATCGCGTCAGCGGTGTGGGTCTGTTCCTGTGTCTGCCGGTGATCCTCTGGCTCTTCGGCGCCAGCTTGGGTTCCCCTGAAAGCTTCGCCACCTACAAGTCGGTCGCCGGCCTGCTGCCGGTCAAGGTCATTCTGGCCGGCCTGCTGTGGGCGTTCGTGCATCACTTCTGCGCCGGCATCCGCTTCCTGCTGCTCGACCTGCATGTCGGCATCGAGAAGGAAGCTGCCCGCAAGTCCGCGGGTGTCGTGTTCGCCGTCAGCATTCCGCTGACCCTGGTCCTGTGGGGGGTTCTGCTGTGATCAACCGTATCGTTGTAGGTGCACATTACGGCCTCAAGGACTGGATCGCCCAGCGTGCCACGGCCGTCATCATGGCCGTCTATTCGGTGCTGATCGCCGCCGTGCTGCTGGTCGTCCGTCCGTCGACCTTCGAAGCCTGGCAAGGCATCTTCGCCAACGGCGTCATCAAGTTCCTGACCTTCCTGTTCTTCGTCAGCCTGTTCTACCACGCCTGGATCGGCGTGCGTGACATCTGGATGGACTACGTCAAGCCGACGGGCATCCGTCTGACCCTGCACGTGCTGACCATTACCGCGCTGGTGGGCTACACCGCGTGGGCTGCTGCGATTCTCTGGAGGCTGTAAGCGTGAGTATTCCCGTTCTGAAATTCGATGCGGTCATCGTCGGTGCCGGCGGCGCCGGTCTGCGTTCCGCGATCCAGTTGTCCGAAGCCGGCCTGAAGACGGCCGTGCTGTCCAAGGTCTTCCCGACCCGTTCCCATACCGTTGCCGCCCAGGGCGGCGTCGCCGCGTCCCTCGGCAACTCCGAGGAAGACCACTGGCACTGGCACATGTACGATACCGTCAAGGGTTCCGACTGGCTCGGCGACCAGGACGCGATCGAGTTCATGGTGCGCAAGGCCAACGAGTGCGTCGTCGAGCTCGAGCACTACGGCATGCCTTTCGACCGGACCGACAACGGCAAGATCTACCAGCGTCCGTTCGGCGGCCACATGTCCAACTTCGGCGAAAAGCCGGTGCGCCGCTCCTGCGCCGCCGCCGACCGCACCGGTCACGCGATGCTGCACGCGATGTACCAGCGCAACGTCAAGGCCAACACCCAGTTCTTCGTCGAATGGATGGCGCTGGACCTGATCCGCGACAGCGAAGGTCACGTGCTCGGCGTCACCGCGATGGAAATGGAAACCGGCCAGGTCGTGATCTTCCACACCCGTGCCACCATTTTCGCGACCGGCGGTGCCGGCCGTATCTTCTACTCGTCCACCAACGCCTTCATCAACACCGGTGACGGCCTGGGCATGGCGGCGCGTGCCGGCATCCCGCTGGAAGACATGGAGTTCTGGCAGTTCCACCCGACCGGCGTCGCCGGTGCCGGCGTGCTGATCACCGAAGGCGTCCGCGGCGAAGGCGGCATCCTGCGCAATGCCAACAAGGAACGCTTCATGGAGCGCTACGCGCCGAACGCCAAGGATCTGGCGTCGCGCGACGTGGTTTCCCGCGCCATGACGACCGAAATCAACGAAGGCCGCGGCTGTGGCGTCAACAAGGACTACGTCCTGCTCGACATCACCCACCTCGACCCGAACACCATCATGAAGCGCCTGCCGGGCATCCGCGAAATCGGCCTGCAGTTCGCCGGTGTCGACTGCATCAAGGAGCCGCTGCCGGTCGTCCCGACCTGTCACTACCAGATGGGCGGTATCCCGACGCATTACTCCGGTCGTGTCGTCACGCCGCAGAACGGCGATCCCAACACCATCGTCCCGGGCTTCTATGCTGCCGGCGAATGCGCCTGCGCGTCGGTGCACGGTGCGAACCGCCTGGGTACCAACTCGCTGCTCGACCTGCTGGTCTTCGGCAAGTCGGCCGGTGACTCCGCTGTCGAGGATCTGAAGGCTGGCAAGGCGCACCGCGAACTGCCGAAGGATGCTGCCGAGAAGTCCCTGGCCCGCATCGCCGCGCTCGACAACCGCAAGGGCGGTGCCAACGTGCACGAAACCCGTCTGGCCATGCAGCGCACGATGCAGAACCACGCCGGCGTCTTCCGCTTCGGCGACCTGCTGAAGAGCGGCGTCGAAAAGATCCTGGAAGTCGAGAAGGCCGCCCGCCAGCTCGAGATCAAGGACAAGTCGATGGCCTGGAACACGGCCCGTACCGAAGCGCTCGAGATGGAAAACCTGATCGAAGTCGCCAAGGCCACGATGATTTCCGCCGAGGCCCGCAAGGAGTCGCGCGGCGCCCACGTCCGCGACGACGCGCCGGATACCCCGGAATTCCCGAACGGCCGCAACGATGCCGAGTGGCTGAAGCACACGCTGTTCAACCCGGCTGACAACACGATCAGCTACAAGCCGGTGAACATGCAGCCGCTGTCCGTCGAAACCATCGCGCTGAAGACGCGCTCGTACTAATCGGAGAACAAGATGACCAAACGTACGGTTCAATTCAGCATCTACCGCTACGATCCGGACAAGGACGACGCGCCCTACATGCAGGACATCTCGGTCGAACTCGAACCGACCGACCGCAAGCTGCTCGATGCGCTGACCAAGCTGAAGGCGAAGGACGACACGCTGTCCTACCGCCGTTCCTGCCGTGAAGGCGTCTGCGGTTCCGACGCGATGAACATCAACGGCAAGAACGGTCTGGCCTGCCTGACCGACATCGACGAGCTGAAGCAGCCGATCGTGCTGCGTCCGCTGCCGGGCCTGCCGGTCATTCGCGACCTGATCGTCGACATGACTCAGTTCTTCAAGCAGTACCACTCGATCAAGCCCTACCTGATCAACAACGATCCGGCGCCGGAGCGCGAGCGCCTGCAGTCGCCGGAAGACCGCGAGGAACTGAACGGTCTGTACGAATGCATCCTGTGTGCCTGCTGCTCGACGTCCTGCCCGTCGTTCTGGTGGAACCCGGACAAGTTCGTCGGCCCGGCCGGCCTGCTGGCGGCCTACCGCTTCATCGCCGACACCCGCGACCAGGCGACCAACGAGCGCCTCGACAACCTCGAGGACCCGTACCGTCTGTTCCGTTGCCATACCATCATGAACTGTGTTGACGTGTGCCCGAAGGGTCTGAACCCGACCAAGGCCATCGGCAAGATCAAGGACATGATGGTCCGTCGCGCCGTCTGATGGAAAGAGCCGATTACGAACGCCTGCGCTGGCGGTGCATCCGCCGCGCACTGCTCGAACTCGACATCACGCTGACGCGTTTTCTCGATGACGGGTTCGACCAGCTGAACGACGAGCAGCAGCAGGCGTTCGCAGAGCTCGCGGACATGGAGGATTACGACCTCTGGGACTTGCTGACCGGCAAGGCGGAGTGTACGGATCCCCGGTTCGCGCCCATCGTGGCGCTGCTTCGTAAGAGTTGAGTAAGGTTGGCGCACTACGCTTGTAACGTTGACCGCTTTTTTGGCAGTGCAGTGATAACCAATAGGGAATAAACCATGACGACCGAACGCAAGGCAACTTTGAATATCGATGGACAGGCTCCCGTCGATTTCCCGATCATGTCCCCGACGCACGGCAACGACTGCGTCGATATCCGTACGCTGGGTGGCAAGACCGGTCTGTTTACCTACGACTCCGGTTTCCTCTCCACCGCCAGCTGCAAGTCCAAGATCACCTACATCGACGGCGACAAGGGCGAGCTGCTGTACCGCGGCTACCCGATCGAACAGCTGGCCGATAACTGCAACTTCCTGGAAGTCACCTACCTGCTGAAGAATGGCGAACTGCCGAATGCCCAGCAGAAAGTCGATTTCGAAAACACCATCAAGAAGCACACGATGGTGCATGAGCAACTGTCCAAGTTCTACTCCGGCTTCCGCCGCGATGCCCACCCGATGGCCGTGATGACCGGCGTCGTCGGCGCGCTGTCCGCGTTCTACCACGACGCGATGGACTTCTCGGATGCCGAGCACCGCAACGTCAGCTTCAACCGCCTGGTCGCCAAGATGCCGACTATCGTGGCGATGGCGTACAAGTACAACACCGGCATGCCGTTCATGTATCCGGACAACGAACTGGACTACACCGCCAACTTCATGCGCATGATGTTCGGCAACCCGTGCGAGAAGTACGTGCCGAACCCGGTGCTGGTCAACGCGCTGGATACCATCTTCACGCTGCACGCCGACCACGAACAGAACGCATCGACCTCGACCGTCCGCCTGGCCGGTTCGTCGGGCGCCAACCCGTTCGCCTGTATCGCCGCCGGCATCGCCTGCCTGTGGGGCCCGGCGCACGGTGGTGCGAACGAGGCCTGCCTGAACATGCTGGAAGAAATCGGCGACGTGTCCCGCGTCGGCGAATACATCAAGCGTGCCAAGGACAAGAAGGATTCCTTCAAGCTGATGGGCTTCGGTCACCGCGTCTACAAGAACTTCGACCCGCGCGCCAAGCTGATGCGCAAGGTCTGCGGCGACGTGCTGAACGAACTGGGCCTGCAGAACGACCGCCTGTTCAAGCTGGCGATGGAACTGGAAAAGATCGCTCTGGAAGATCCGTACTTCGTCGAGAAGAAGCTGTACCCGAACGTCGACTTCTACTCCGGTATCGTCCAGAAGGCGATCGGCATCCCGACCGAAATGTTCACCTGCATCTTCGCGCTGGCCCGCACGGTCGGCTGGATGACGCAGTGGGAAGAAATGATCACCGATCCGGAATACAAGATCGGTCGTCCGCGTCAGCTGTACATCGGCGCCGCCAAGCGCGACGTTGTACCGCTTGCTCAGCGCGGCTAAGTTCAAAGAGGCGGCCGCGTGGCCGCCTTTTTTTACTTGCGCAGGTGCAAGGCCTGAAACCCGCAGTCAAAATACAAAGACAACACCCATAAGGGGATGCCTATGACCACGATGAATCAACTGTTCGACAGCACGATGTACTTTGGTGGCAACGCGCCTTTCGTCGAAGAGCTGTACGAAAATTATCTTAACGACCCGACCTCGGTGCCCGCGGAATGGCGTGAATATTTCGACCGCCTGGCCCAGATGCCTGGCTATGTCGCGCGCGACGTCGCCCACGCCCCGGTCATCGCGGCCTTCGCCGAACTGGCCAAGGACGGCGGCTTCCGCCCGACCGCGCCGGCCTCGTCGGCCACCGAGCACAAGAAGCAGTCGGCGGTCGGCCAGCTGGTCACCGCCTACCGTTCGCTCGGCACCCGCTGGGCCGACCTCGATCCGCTGAAGCGCCTGCCGCGTCCGCAGATCGCCGAACTCGAGCCGTCCTTCTACGGCTTTACCGATGCCGACCTGAACCAGACCTTCAGCGTCGGTTCCCTGAAGGGCCTGCCGGAAACCGCCCAGCTCGGCCAGATTCTCGAAACGCTGAAGCAGACCTACTGCGGCACGATCGGCGTCGAGTACATGTACATGACGGATTACAACGAGAAGCGCTGGCTGCAGGAGCGCCTCGAAAGCATCCGTTCGCGTCCGTCCTACTCCGCCGACCAGAAAAAGCGCATTCTCGAGCGGTTGACCGCGGCCGAGACGCTGGAACGCTACCTGCACACCAAGTACGTCGGCCAGAAGCGCTTCTCGCTCGAAGGCGGCGAATCGCTGATCGTGTCGATGGACGAGGCGATCCGCAGCGGCGGCAAGCTGGGCATCGACGAAGTCGTCATCGGCATGGCCCACCGCGGCCGCCTGAACGTGCTGGTCAACACGCTGGGCAAGGCCCCGTCGATGTTGTTCGCTGAATTCGAAGGCAAGAAGAAGAGCGATCTGTCGGCCGGCGACGTCAAGTACCACATGGGCTTCTCGTCCGACGTCTCGACCCCGGGCGGCGCCTGCCACCTGACGCTGGCCTTCAACCCGTCGCACCTCGAGATCGTCAACCCGGTCGTCGAAGGCTCGGTCTACGCGCGCCAGGTCCGGCGCGGCGCCGAAGGCAAGGCCAAGGTCCTGCCGGTGCTGATCCACGGCGACTCCGCGGTGGCCGGCCAGGGCGTCAACCAGGAAATGCTGAACTTCGCGCAGACCCGCGGCTACGGCACGGGCGGCACGCTGCACATCATCGTCAACAACCAGATCGGCTTCACGACCAGCGACCCGCGCGACTACCGCACCGGCCACTACTGCACCGACATCTTCAAGATGGTCGATGCGCCGATCTTCCACGTCAATGGCGACGATCCGGAAGCCGTTGCGCTGGTCACCCAGCTCGCCATCGAGTATCGCCAGACCTACCAGAAGGATGTCGTCATCGACATCATCTGTTTCCGCAAGCTCGGCCACAACGAGCAGGACGAGCCGATGGTCACCCAGCCGCTGATGTACAAGATCGTCAGCAAGCACCCGGGTACCCGCAAGCTGTACGGCGACAAGCTGATCGCCGAAGGCGTGCTGCCGGCCGACGGTCCGGACCAGATGATCAAGGAATACCGCGAGCACCTGGACAAGGGCGAGCTGCTGTACAACCCGGTGCTGGCCGGCTACAAGCATCCGAACACCATCGACTGGACGCCGTTCCTGACCAAGAACTACATCGAGACCTGCGACACCCGCGTGCCGACGGCCGAGCTGCAGCGTCTTGCCCAGCGTCTGACCACGCTGCCGGAAGGTTTTACGCTGCACTCCCGCGTCAAGAAGATCGTCGAGGACCGCGCCGCGATGGGCGAGGGCAAGCTGCCGGTCGACTGGGGCATGGCCGAGAATCTGGCCTACGCGTCGCTGCTGGTTTCCGGCTACGGCGTGCGCATTTCCGGCGAGGACGTCGGTCGCGGCACCTTCTTCCACCGGCATGCCGCCTTCCATGACCAGAACCGCGCGAACTGGGCCGAAGGCACGTACCACACGCTGAAGAACCTGCAGGAAAAGCAGGCCGGCTTCCAGTGTTTCGACTCGGTGCTGTCCGAAGAAGCCGTGCTCGCCTTCGACTACGGCTACGCCTCGGCCAACCCGTACGAGCTGGTCATCTGGGAAGGCCAGTTCGGTGACTTCGCGAACGGCGCCCAGGTCGTCATCGACCAGTTCATCGCGTCCGGCGAAGCCAAGTGGGGCCGCGCCTGCGGTCTGGTGATGCTGCTGCCGCACGGCTACGAAGGCCAGGGCCCGGAACACTCTTCCGCCCGCCTCGAACGCTACATGCAGGCCTGTGCCGAAATGAACATGGAAGTCTGCGTGCCAACCACCGCCGCCCAAGTCTTCCACATGCTGCGCCGCCAGGCGGTGCGCATGCAGCGCAAGCCGCTGATCGTGATGACGCCGAAGTCGCTGCTGCGCCACAAGGACGCCGCATCGTCGCTGGACGAGCTGGCCAACGGCGAGTTCAAGCGCGTCATCGGCGAAGTCGACGATCTGGACCCGAAGAAGGTCAAGCGCGTGATCCTGTGTTCCGGCAAGGTCTACTACGACCTGATCGCCGGTCGCCGCGAGCGCAAGATCGACGACATCGCGATCGTCCGTCTGGAACAGCTGTACCCGTTCCCGAAGGAGTCGCTTGAGGCCGAACTGGCCAAGTATCCGAAGGCCACCGAGATCGTCTGGGCCCAGGAAGAGCCGCGCAACCAGGGCGCCTGGTACTGGTTCGCGTCGCGTCATCACCTGGATACCCAGCTCGGCAGCAAGCAGAAGCTGCTGCTGGTGTCGCGCCCGGCATCGTCGTCGCCGGCGGTCGGTTACCTGGCCAAGCACAACGAGCAACAAAAGGCACTCGTCGAGTCCGCGCTGGGCAAGATCGAGTACTGATAACTAAAGCAGAGTGGAGTCACCATGAGCATTATTGAAGTTCAAGTTCCGCAACTGTCCGAGTCCGTCGCCGAAGGCACCCTGGCCTCGTGGAAGAAGAAGGTTGGCGAAGCCGTCGCGCGTGACGAGATCCTGATCGACATCGAAACCGACAAGGTCGTCCTCGAAGTCCCGTCGCCGGGTGCCGGCGTGCTGGTCGAAATCATCAAGGGTGATGGCGAGACCGTCGTTTCCGGCGAGCTGATCGCCCGGATCGACACCGCCGCCACCGCGGGCGTCGCCGCTCCGGCCGCTGAAGCGCCGAAGGCTGCCGCCCCGGCGGCAGCGCCGGCCCCGGCCGCCGCTGCACCGGCCGGCACCGCCAGCCCGGCGGCCCGCAAGATCCTCGACGAGAAGGGCATCGCTGCCGCCGACGTCGCCGGTACCGGCCGCGGTGGTCGCGTGACCAAGGAAGACGCCGTCGCCGCCGCGCCGAAAGCCATTCCGGCTTCGCCGGCCGCCGCCCCGGCCGTCGCCATCGCTGCGCCGGCTTCCGGCGTCGCGCTGGGCGAGCGCACCGAGCAGCGCGTCCCGATGACCCGTCTGCGTGCCCGCATTGCCGAGCGCCTGCTGCAGTCGCAACAGACCAACGCGATCCTGACCACGTTCAACGAAGTGAACATGGCCCCGGTGATGGCGCTGCGCAAGCAGTACGGTGAGAAGTTCGAGAAGACCCACGGCGTCCGCCTGGGCTTCATGGGCTTCTTCGTCAAGGCCGCCTGCGCCGCGCTGCAGAAGTTCCCGATCCTGAACGCTTCGGTCGATGGCAACGACATCGTCTATCACGGCTACATCGACATCGGCATCGCCGTTGGTTCGCCGCGTGGCCTGGTCGTGCCGATCATCCGCAACGCTGACCAGATGTCGATCGCCGAGATCGAGAAGAAGATCGCCGAATTCGGCGTCAAGGCCAAGGATGGCAAGCTGTCGATCGAAGATCTGACCGGCGGTACCTTCTCCATCTCCAACGGCGGCATCTTCGGCTCGATGATGTCGACCCCGATCATCAACCCGCCGCAATCCGCGATCCTCGGCATCCACGCCACCAAGGACCGTGCGGTCGTTGAAAACGGTCAGGTCGTCGTCCGCCCGATGAACTACCTGGCGATGTCCTACGACCACCGGATCATCGACGGCCGCGAAGCCGTCCTCGGCCTGGTGACCATGAAGGAAGCCCTGGAAGATCCGTCCCGCCTGCTGCTCGGCGTCTGATCTTTCCGCCCTGGCGCCAGTCCCCGACGAAGGGGGCTGGCGCCTTCGCACATCTGAATACTGAGAGGTACCCCATGTCCAAGCAATTCGACGTCCTCGTCATCGGTGGCGGCCCCGGCGGCTATGTCGCGGCGATCCGCGCCGCCCAGCTCGGCTTCAACACCGCCTGCGCCGAATCCAATGCCTACGCCGATCCGAAGGGCGAGCCCCGCCTCGGCGGCACCTGCCTGAACGTCGGCTGCATCCCGTCCAAGGCGCTGCTGCGTTCCTCCGAACTGTTCGAGGAAGCCCACCACTCGTTCGCGATGCACGGCATCTCGGCGAAGGGCGTCGCAATCGACGTGCCGACCATGGTCGGCCGCAAGAACACCATCGTCACCCAGCTGACCGGCGGCATCCGCGGTCTGTTCAAGAAGAACAAGGTCACCGGCCTGAACGGCCATGCCAGCTTCGCCGGCAAGGAAGGCGATCTGTACAAGGTCAAGGTCGGTGAGGAAGAGGTGCTGGCCAAGCACGTGATCATCGCGACCGGCTCCAAGCCGCGCCACCTGCCGGGCATCCCGGTCGACAACAAGCTGATTTGCGACAACGTCGGCGCGCTCGACTTCGACGCGGCGCCGAAGCGCCTGGGCGTCATCGGCGCCGGCGTCATCGGTCTGGAAATGGGCTCCGTCTGGCGCCGTCTGGGCACCGACGTCACCGTGCTGGAAGCCGCACCGGACTTCCTGGCCTTCGCCGACCAGGACATCGCCAAGGAAGCCCTGAAGCTGTTCACCAAGCAGGGCCTGAAGATCACCACCGGCGTCAAGATCGGCCAGGTTTCCGCGGGCAAGAAGGGCGTCACCGTCGAGTACGAAGACAAGGACGGCGCCAAGAAGCTCGAATGCGACAAGCTGATCGTCTCGGTCGGCCGCATCCCGAACACCGACGGCCTGAACGGCGAAGCCGTCGGCCTCGCGATCAACGAGCGCGGCCAGGTCGAAGTCAACGGCCACTGCCAGACCAACCTGCCGAACGTCTGGGCGGTCGGCGACGTCGTGCGCGGCCCGATGCTGGCGCACAAGGCGTCCGAAGAGGGCGTCATGGTTGCCGAGCTGATCGCCGGCCAGGCCGGTCACTGCAATTTCGACACCATCCCGGGCGTCGTCTACACGCACCCGGAAATCGCCTGGGTCGGCAAGACCGAGCAGCAGCTGAAGGCTGAAGGCATCGCCTACAAGCCGGGCAAGGTGCCCTTCCTGGCCAGCGGTCGCGCCCTCGGCCACGGCGACGCCAGCGGCTTCGTCAAGGTGCTGGCCGATGCCAAGACCGACCGCATCCTCGGCGTGCACATCATCGGCAACAACGCTTCCGAGCTGATCGCCGAAGCCGTCGTCACGATGGAATTCGCCGGCGCTTCCGAGGATCTCGGCCGCATCTGCCACGCCCACCCGACGCTGTCGGAAATCGTGCACGAGGCCGCGCTGGCCTGCGACAAGCGCTCGCTGCACTTCTAAGCGAAGCTTGTTCCCGAACAGGGGCGGGTGCGATTCGCACCCGCCTTTTTTATTTGCGAAAATACCGCCTTTCCCCAACGCAGAAATCACCGACCGATGCCCCACAAAAAACTCAAGGTCGCCGCGCAGGGCATGCTCGACGCCTACCTGGGCCTGCTCGACAGCCGCGGTTACGTCGCCGATGCCGCCCAGATGGCGGCTGCCAACGCGCTGCAGGCGCTTTACACGAATCTGCTGCATTTCAAGGTCAACCGCGGCAGCACGCTGAAGCGCCTGATCAATCCGCCGAAGCCGCCGAAGGGCGTGTATTTCTGGGGCGGCGTCGGACGCGGCAAGAGCTTCCTGATGGACTGCTTCTACGATTCCGTGCCCTACCGCCGCAAGAAGCGCATCCACTTCCACGCCTTCATGCAGCAGATCCACCGCGACCTCGAGCAGTTCAAGGGCGAGCCGGACCCGATGCTGAAGCTCGCCGAGCAGATCGGCCGCGAAACCCGCCTGCTGTGCTTCGACGAATTCCACGTTTCCGACATCGCCGACGCGATGATCCTCGGCCGGCTGATGGAAGGCCTGTTCAACCAGGGCGTGATCCTGGTGATGACCTCGAACTACCCGCCGTCGATGCTCTACCCGAACGGCCTGCACCGCGAGAGCTTCCTGCCGACCATCGCGCTGCTTGAAAAGCACCTCGACGTGTTCGAGGTCGAGGCCGGCATCGACTACCGGCTGCGTGCGCTGGAGCAGGTCGAGATCTACCACCACCCGGCCGACGCCGCGGCGGAAGCCAAGATGCTCGACTATTTCCGGATGGTTGCCGGCGAGGAGGGGAAGAAGGGCGGCCACATCGACGTGCTCGATCGGAAGATCGACACGCTGCGCCGCGGCAACGGCGTCATCTGGTTCGACTTCCGCACGCTGTGCGGCGGCCCGCGCTCGCAGAACGACTACCTCGAGATTTCGCGCAGCTACCACACGGTACTGTTGTCGCACATCCCGAAGATGACCGTGCACCAGGCTTCGGAAGCGCGCCGCTTCACGTGGCTGGTCGACGTGTTCTACGATCACAAGGTCAAGCTGATCGCGACCGCCGACTGCGCGGCCGACGAACTGTACACCGAGGGCACGCAGGCCAGCGAGTTCAAGCGGACCGTGTCGCGCCTGACCGAGATGAATTCCAAGGAATACCTGGCGTTGCCGCACATTCCGTCGGAGTGAGGGAAAAACGATGAAATCCGCCTGCCGCTGGTTGTTGACCGCGTTGATCCTTGCCTGGAGCGGCCTGCTCCTCGCGCAATCGATGGAAATCCTGCAACTTCGCAGCCGCAGCGTCGACGAAGTGCTGCCGGCGCTGCTGCCGCTGGTCGAACCCGGCGGCACGCTGACCGGAATGAACGACCAGCTGTTCCTGAAAGCTTCGCCGGCCAACCGCGCCGAAATCCGGCGTGCGCTGGCGGCGCTCGACAAGCCACAGCGCCGGCTGGTGATCCGGATCGCGCACGACCGCCAGGCCGAGGAGTCGGCGCGCGGCGCCGGGGCGACCGGCCAGGTCACGCTGGGCGCCACCCGCCGCGTCGAGGGGCAGGCCGCCGTGTGGGACACGCGCAGCGTGCGCGGCGAACGTTCGGCGCAGATGGTGCAGACCGTCGATGGCGGGCGCGCCTACATCCAGGTCGGTCGCTCGCTGCCGATCCCGATGCGCCAGACCGTCGTCGGTCCCGGCGGCATCGTGGTCAGCGAGACGGTCGTCCAGCGCGACATCGGCAGCGGCTTCTATGCGATGCCGCGGGTCAACGGCGAGCGGGTGACGATAGACATCGCGCAGCAGGCCGAAAGCATCGACCACCGCGTTGCCGGCGGCGTCCAGGGGCAGCGCCTGGCGACCACGGTCAGCGGGCGCCTCGGCGAATGGATCGAACTCGGCGGCAGTGGCCGTCAGGCCGCGGGACGGCAGGGCGGCGGCTTCAGCGTCGGGACCGGCGACGTGCGCGACAACCGCTCGATCTGGCTGATGGTCGAGGAGGCCGACTAGGCCGGGCGGACCACGAACACCGCGTCGTCGGCGCCGTGCTCGACGAGCAGGCGGCGGACGCGGTCCTGCCACAGCTGGCTGAACAGCGCGCGGGTTTCGGCCGATGCGCTGCCGTCGAGGCAGTCGGCGAGCAGCCCGGACAGCGCGGGCGGTGCCGGAACGCGTTCGGGGCAGGCCTGCGCATCGACGCGGCGGCCGTCGTCGAGGCGCGTGAAGCGCATCGCCAGCGGCAGGTCCGCGCCGAACGAAAGCCGGCCGCGCCGCGCGAAGCGGCCGGCCAGTCCCTTGAAACCGCCGTCCCCGGCGGCGCCGGTCAGCATCGACACGACGGCGGCGACGACGCCGGTGACCCCGGCGTCCTGGCGGTCGCGGAACTCGACCCGGATCGCGCCGCGTTCCGGCAGCGAATCCGGATACAGCGCGGCGAGCGCGCGGCAGGTCAGCCCGTAGGCGGCGGCGACGGTCGGGCAGGAGTGCCCGGCCAGCTTGACGACGTCCAGGTAACGGTATTCGATGCGCCCGTCGTCGCTGGCGCCGAGAAATCCGGCCAGCGGGTCGTGCACCGCGAGCGGCGGGATCGCGTCGAAAAAGGCGGGGTGGCTCATGCCGGTTCTCCTGCGGGCGGGGTGTCGACCGGCCGACCGGCGGCGAGCGCGGTAAGCAGTCCTGCGGCGGCGTCCTCGAGCATGTCGAATACCGCGTCGAAGGACGCGCCCAGGCTCAGGTAGGGATCGGGGACGTCATCGTCGCGGTGTTGTGTCGCGTGGTGCGTCAGCAGTTCGACACGCGCGTCCGGACGGTTCGACAGCGCCGCCATCCGCTGCAATTCCTCGAGCACGCCGCGGTCGATGGCCAGGATCAGGTCGAAATACTCGAAATCCTGCCAGGCGATCCGGCGGGCGCGGTGTGCCGCCAGGCAGTAGCCGCGGGTCAGCGCGGCGCGCGCGGTGCGCGTTTCGACGCCCTCGCCGAGGTGGTAGGCGTGGGTGCCGGCCGAATCGACCTCGATCCGCCGGTCCAGCCCGTGGCGTTCGAGCCGACGGCGCAGCACGGCCTCGGCGGCCGGCGAGCGGCAGATGTTGTTGCGGCAGACGATCAGGATGCGGCGGTTCATGCGGCCGCTCCGGCGGTTCGCGCCGCGTCCGGAAACAGGCGGACCAGTTCGCGCTCGTTGACCACCAGGTCGGCCAGCGTATAGGTGTCGAGCGTCGCGTAGAGCTGCTCGAAGGCGATCCCGAGGATGCCGGCCAGCCGGCACGACGGCGCGATCCGGCAGGCGCTCGCGTCGCTCGAGAAGCACTCGACGATCGCCGCTTCCCCCTCGCTGGCCCGGACCAGCGTGCCCAGCCGGATGTCGCCCGGCGCCCGCATCAGCCGGACGCCGCCGCCCTTGCCGCGCAGCGATTCGATCAGGCCGTCGCGGGCCAGCTTGTGCACGACCTTCATCAGGTGGTTTTCCGAAATGCCGTAGGCGCGGGCCATCTCCGGGATGGTCGCCAGGCGGCCCGGGTGCAGCGCCAGGTACATCAGCACGCGCAAGGTGTAGTCGGTGAAGGCGGTCAGGCGCATCGGGGAAAACCGGGATTGCGTTCGGCGGGACGCAATGATAATTTGAACATGTACAAATTATACATCTTAAGACCCCCATGTCTGCCGACCTGCCTGCCTTCCCGCCGCCCGATCCCGATCGGCTTCGCCTTCTGCTGCGCCAGGTGGTCGACCCGGAAATCGGCCTGAACATCGTCGACCTCGGCCTCGTCTATGGCGTCGAGGTCGCGCCGGAGCGCGTGCGGATCGCGCTGACCATGACCTCGCCGGCCTGTCCGCTCAGCGACGTCGTCATCGCCGACGTCGAGGCGGCGCTGGCGCCGGCGCTGCCGGAAACCTGGCGGCTCGACGTCGATCTGGTCTGGGAGCCGCCTTGGGAGCCGTCGATGATCCAGCCGGAAGCCCGCGCCAAGCTGGGCTGGAGCTGACGCGATGGGGCTCGGCGAATTGCCGCCGGCGGCCCGCCTGCCGCTGCTGCTGATGGGCATGGTCGCGCTGGCGGTCGGCGTGCTGGCCGGCCTGGCCCGGCTCGGCCTCGCGGTCCCGGCGCTGGCCGGGGCGCAGGCCGGCAGCCACGGCGCGCTGATGGTCGCGGCCTTTTTCGGCACCGTGATCGGCCTCGAACGCGCGGTCGCGCTGCGCCGCCCGTGGCCCTACCTGGCGCCCCTCGCCGCCGGTCTCGGCGGCATCGCGCTGCTCGCCGGCGCGCCCGGCGGACTGGCTCCGGCGGCCTTCGGGCTGGCCGGCGCGGTGTTCGTCGCAGCCAGTGTCGCGGTCTACCGCCGCCTGCCGCGCATTTTCACCTTCTGCCTGCTGGCCGGAGCCGCCGCGTGGCTGGCCGGCAACCTCGTCTGGCTGGCCGGCGGCGCGATTCCGGCCGCCGTGCCGTTCTGGATGGCTTTCCTGGTGCTGACCATCGCCGGCGAACGCCTGGAGCTGACCCGCTTCCTGCCGCCGCGGCGTTTCGCCACGCCGCTGTTCGGCGGGCTGCTCGCCGCCGTCGCCGGCGCCTGCCTGCTGCATCCCTTGGCGCCGGAAACCGGCAGCCGGGCGCTGGCCGCCGCCTGCCTCGGGCTGGCGGCCTGGCTGGTCCGCTACGACATCGCGCGCCACGGCATCAAGCAGCAGGGGCTGACCCGCTTCACCGCGGCCTGCCTGCTGTCCGGCTATGTCTGGCTGGCCGCCGGCGCCGCGCTCGGCATCGCCGGCGCCTTCGAGCCCGGGCATCCGTGGCGCGACGCCGCGTTGCACGCGATCTTCGTCGGTTTCGTGTTCTCGATGGTGATCGGTCACGCGCCGATCATCTTCCCGGCCGTGATGCGGGTCCGGATTCCCTACCATCCGGCGTTCTACCTGCCGCTCGCGCTGCTGCACCTGTCGCTGTTCGTCCGCGTCGCCGGCCTGCTCGCCGGCAGTCCGGGCTGGCAGGGCCGGGGGGCGGCGCTGAACGCTGCGGCCCTGCTGGTCTTCGTGCTGACCCTGCTCGGCAGCGTGGTCCGTGGCCGGGGAGCGGCGCGATGAAACGTTCGGCATCCCTGCTCAAGCTGTCGCGCGAACACCACGTCGCGCTCGGCATCGCGCTGCATATCGACCGGGCGGCCGATCCGGCGGCGCGGACGCGGCTGCTCGAGGCCTTCCCGCGGCGCTTCCGCGACGAGCTCGATCCGCATTTCCGGGAAGAGGAGGACGAGCTGCTGCCGCGCCTGGCCGCGGTCGGGCTGGACGAACTGGTCGGGCGGACGCTGGACGAGCACCGGCGGATGCGGGCGCTGGCCAGCCGGGTCGAGGCCGGCGACTGGCCGGCGCTGCAGGAACTGGGCGATCTGCTGCGCGCCCATGTCCGCTTCGAGGAGCGGGAATTGTTCGTGGCGGCCGAGCGGGTGCTGGCCGCCGGCGATTTCGCGTCGGCCGGCAGCTGAGTTCCGGTGCCGCTTTCAGGTCGGCGCGACCGCCATTGTTTCGGCCGGGCGCGGGCCGTATTCCCCTTGGCGATAGGCCGGGAAGTATGCGCAGTCGCTGCTGCTGCCGGCTTGCCTGCAGAGCGCCAGATAGGCGTCGCGATCGAGGACCGCGCCGAGCATCCAGGAGGTCTCGCAGTGCGTCGACCAGCCGCGCTTGTAGCTGGCGAGGCCATCGTCGCCGGGCTGACCTCCGCCCCAGTAGATTTTTTCGCTCCGGCCGGAGAGGTGTTCAAGCGCCAGCCAGTCGAGCAGATAGGACGCTCCGTTCCGGTAGCCCTCGTCGTCGAAGGCGGTCAGGTGGGCGTACGCGATGTTGTCCTGAAGCATCAGGATCAGGGCGCCGACCGTCCGTCCGCCGGACAGCGCACGCAGCAGCAGCACGCCGGGCTGCGCCAGCAGTTCCGTAAAAGCGGCACGGGAAAAGCGGCGCAGGTCACGGATCGCATGCCGCTCGATCAGCTTTTCGTACAGACGGACCCAGTCGTCCAGATGATCGAGCGGACGGTCGACGACTTCAGCTTCCAGCCGGCGTGCCGCCCGACGCACCTCGTAGGCGTGATGCCGGGAAATGATCTGCGCGGGGGACCGGTCGAGGCGGGCGACGTAGTGGGCGGTGAACGGACGCGCCACGTCGAACGGCTTCAGCCAGGTATCGTCCGGCGGCTGCCAGCGGGGCTCGGCGATCAACAGAAGGCTGCTCAGGCCGTGGCGGCGAAGTCCGGCCAGTTCATCGGGTAGCGCCGACCAGTCAGCGCAGCTGAACAGCGGGTAGGGCCCCATTGCATCGCGCTGCGCCGTGCCCGGGATCGTGCGCTCGATGATCCAGCCCCCGGCCTGTTCCAGCGGCAGCGGCCGGCCGACGCCGGTGAAGCTGCGGGCGTAGCCGGGTGCTCGGTAGCCGGCGAATTCGCGATGACTCATTGTCTGGTTCTGGATACGGGAAGGAAGTCGACCGCGACGACCGCCAGCCACTGGTCGTCGGCGCAGCGGAAACACAGTGGGTCGCCGGGGCGGGCTGCCCGCACACCGGTCACCGCGAGCCAACGGCCGTCGATCCGGACATGCAGCCGGATGAAGGCGTGCAGCCGGCGTCGCCATTCGGCGGCCGACAGTCGGCCGGGGTCATCGATCCGGGTGGCCAGTTCGTGGGCGTGACGGTTGTGCTCGCCGGCCATGCCGGACTGCGGGCGCCCGGCCCGGTTCTCCGACAGGGCGCGGAGCAGTTCGGGCAAGCGCTGCGCTGCGGCGTGCGCCTTGCGCCATTCGAGCTGGGCCGGAGTGTCCTCGGCACGGACCGCGACCTCGCCTTCGATCAGCAGGTTGCCGCTGTCGATGCCGTCGTCCATCCGGTGAAAGCAGTAGCCGCTGGTCGAGGCGGCCTGGTACAGCGACCAGTTGCTGGCGCGCAGGCCACGGAAGCGCGGCAGGCTGCCGTTGTGGTAATTGGCTGCGACGGCGAACTGGGCAAGCAGTTCGGGGCCGAAACGTTTCTGGCAATACAGGTTCAGGGAAAGCCCGCAGCGGAACTCTTCGTTCAGTCGGGCGACGATTTCCGGATGGTTCGGATCGTCGTCGGGCAGGAAGACGAGGCTCATGCCCTTGCGCCGGGCGAGCCGGGCCAGCGATAGCGGCGGCTGACGCAAGGCGCTTTCCCAGCGCCCGGTACCGCGCGCAAGCTGTACCAGCCGGTCGCGCAGCCGGGCGGCCCAGTCCGCCCAGGAGCCGGCATGGCGGGCCGATTCCGGCAACAGAACGACCGGGCAGTGCAACTCGCCGGCATTGCCGAAAGCAGCCAGCGTTGCCGGCAGCAGGATGCGCGCGGCGATGTCGCGCGGATCGGCGAAGAGGGCGAGGCGGCGTCTGCGGTCGTCCATCCGGGGCGTCGTCGGCGGCCCGCCCCGGGCGGGGCGGGCGGTCGATCAGGCGGCGTTCAGCGCCTGGTCGAGGTCGGCGATCAGGTCGTCGATGTGCTCGATGCCGACCGACAGGCGGATCATGTCTTCCGACACGCCGGCCTTGGCCAGTTCTTCCGGCGACAGCTGGCGGTGCGTCGTCGAGGCCGGGTGGCAGGCCAGCGTCTTGCAGTCGCCGATGTTGACGAGGCGGGTGACCAGCTGCAGCGCGTCCTGGAACTTGCCGCCGCCTTCGCGGCCGCCCTTGACGCCGAAGTTCAGGATGCCGGAGGCGCGGCCGCCCATGTACTTCTGCACCAGCGCGTGGTCCTTGTGGTCGGGCAGGCCGGCGTAATTGACCCAGCTGACCTTCGGATGCTTCTTCAGGAACTCGGCGATCTTCAGCGCGTTGTCGCAGATGCGGTCCATGCGCAGCGCCAGCGTCTCGATGCCCTGCAGGATCAGGAAGGCGTTGAACGGGCTGATCGCGGCGCCCATGTTGCGCAGCGGCACGACGCGGGCGCGGCCGATGTAGGCGGCGGGGCCGAGCGCTTCGGTGTAGACGACGCCGTGGTAGGAGACGTCCGGCTCGTTGAGGCGCTTGAACTTCTGCTTGTGCTCGGCCCAGGGGAACTTGCCGCTATCGACGATGATGCCGCCGATCGAGTTGCCGTGGCCGCCGAGGTACTTGGTCAGCGCATGGACGACGATGTCGGCGCCGTGCTCGAAGGGACGGCACAGGTAGGGCGAGGGCACGGTGTTGTCGACGATGACCGGGACGCCGTGCTTGTGGGCGATCTCGGCGAGCTTCTCGAAGTCGGTGATGTTGCCGAGCGGGTTGCCGACCGATTCGCAGAACACCGCCTTGGTCTTGCCGTCGATCAGCTTCTCGAAGGCTTCCGGATCGCGGTAGTCGGCGAAGCGGACTTCGATGCCGTACTGCGGCAGCGTGTGTGCGAACAGGTTGTAGGTGCCGCCGTACAGCGTGCTCGAGGTCACGATGTTGTCGCCGGCTTCGGCAATCGTCTGGATCGACGCGGTGATCGCGGCCATGCCCGAGGCCATGGCCAGCGCGGCGACGCCGCCTTCCATCGCGGCGACGCGCTTTTCCAGCACGTCCTGGGTCGGGTTCATGATCCGCGTGTAGATGTTGCCGGCGACCTTCAGGTCGAACAGGTCGGCGCCGTGCTGCGTGCTGTCGAACGCGTAGGACGTCGTCTGGTAGATGGGGACGGCGACCGCCTTGGTCGTCGGGTCCGGGCTGTAGCCGCCATGGACGGCGAGGGTTTCGATCTTCATGCGTGCGTCTCTCTCTGGTTTTGTGGTGGAGGGAAGAGTCTACAGGAGTGCGTCGAGATTATCCGGGTCCCGGGGCGTTCGCCAATAACAACGGCATCTAAGCTTATGCACGGCGGACGGGGTCAGGTCCGGTCGTCGAATCCGTCGTCGTCCTGCGGTCGACCGCGCGATTTCAGCAGAAAGCGGCCGGGGTCGATCGCATCGACGAGGTCGGTTTCCAGCGGCAGCGGGTCGCCTTCGAGGCGCGACACCAGCAGGTCGGCCATCAGCGCTGACCACACGATGCCGCGCGCGCCGAAACCCTGCACGCACCACAGGCCGGGCTGGCGGGGCAGGGCCGGCAGGCGTGCGTTGGCCGGCGCGGCCGCGGGATCGGGGACGGGACCGACGATGGGCAGGCGGTCCGGCGACATCGGCCGGAAGCCGACGCGGCCTTCCAGCGTTGCCGGATCGACGTCGGGAACGTAGCCGGGCAGGCTCAGCCGCAGCCGGGCGAGGTTTTCGCGATGGTCGTCGATGCGCGGCGCCGGGTCGGGGTCGCCGCTCTGCAGCGTCGCGCCGATCAGCCGGCGGCCGTCGATTTCCGGCATCGCGTAGCCGTGCCGGCAGACGACCAGCGGCAGCGCCGGGCTGGCGTCGGCCGGCAGATGGCTGACCTGGCCGCGCGCGCTCTTCTGCGGCAGCCACGCGAATTGCGCGAAGCCCGGCGCGGCGGCGCCGCTCGCCATCACGACGACCGGCGCCGCCGCGATCTCTCCGCCGTCGGCGTCGAGCAGGCGCCAGCCGGTTTCGGTCCGTTCCAGGCGGTCGACCGCGACGTTGAAGCGGGCGACGATGCGCGCCGGGTCGGAGGCCAGCGCGGCGCGGCAGACCGACGCCGGATTGACCCAGCCGCCGCCCGGGAACCACCAGCCGCCGATGTCGACCGGCCGGCCGAGCAGGCGCGACGCGGCGTCGGGCTCGACGAACTGCAGCACCTCGGCCGGCAGCTGCAGGCGATCGACGACGCGGCGCTGCGTCGCCTCGTGCACCGGCTCGCGGCCCAGGTGCAGCACGCCGCACGGCGACCAGCGGGCGTCCGGCAGCGACTGCAGCAGGGCGCGGGTCGCCAGGTAGCCGGCGCGGGTCAGGCGCGACAGGCGGTTGTCGTCGGCGCTGGGCAGCGGGCGCAGCACGCCGGCCAGGTTGCACGACGCGCCGGTGGCCGGCGTTGCGGCGCGCTCGACGACCTCGACCTGCCAGCCGGCGCGGGCCAGCGCGGCGGCCGCGGTGCAGCCGGCGACGCCGGCGCCGATGACGACCGCCCGGCGCTCGGCCGGCGGCCGGTGGCGGTCCGGCCGGCGCGAGCGGAAGCGGCCGGCCAGCATCGTCCCCCGGCCGGCGAGGCCGGGGCGCGTTTCGAGGTCGAACTCGGCAGCGGCCAGCGCGTCGCATCCGGCCGCATCGAGTGACTCGGCCGCCAGCGTCGCGCCCGGCGCGGCCAGCCGCGACAGCGCCCGGCACAATTCCGGCGAGCACGGTTGCGGGGTGTTCTCCGGCGGGAAGCCGTCGAGGAAAAAGGCGTCGACCGACGCGTCCACCGCGCGCAGCGCCGTTGTCGCTTCGCCGAAGACCAGCGTCAGGATCACTGCGCCGCCGGCTAGGAAAATCCGGTGCATGCCCGGCGTCAGCGGCGGCCAGGCGCGCTGCAGCTCGCCGGCGAGTTCGGCGAATTCGGGCCAGGCGTGCTGGGCCAGCGCGAGGTCGGCCGCGGTGAACGGGTGGGCTTCGACCGAAACGAAATGCAGGCGCCGGCAGCGCTGCGGGTCGTCGCGCCAGGCCCGCCAGGCGGCCAGGAAGGCGAGGCCGGCGCCGAAGCCGGTGGCGAGGATCACGAAGCGGTCGCGGCCGCGCCAGCGTTCAGGCAGGCCGTTGCCGGCCAGGAAGACGTGTCCGGCCTGCGGCGGACCGTCGGGCGCGACGGGCCGGACCTTGCCGTCGACGGTGGCGAACGGCGTGCCGTCCGGGGCGAATTCGAGGCGGGCCGGCTGCAGCGGAATCACTAGTGCAGCCGTTTGGAACCGCCGGCCGGGGCGCTGCCGGGCAGCGCCGGCTCGGTCGCCGCGTAATCGAGCGCCAGGTCCCATTTTGCCTGTCCGCCGGTGGCGCGCAGCATCGCGCACAGCGCCTGCAGCATCTCGCCGTTCAGGTTCAGGTTGAAGCTGCGCTCGCGGCCCTCGCGCAGCACCATCCGGATCAGCCCGTCGGCGCCGGCATCCAGCGTCGCCTCGCTGGCCAGCAGCGGATTGGCGCCGAGCGGGAAGGTCGGGTTTTCGTTATGGAAGGGCTGGTCGAAACTCGCCTGCGGCGCCTCGCCGGCCGCCGGCGCCGCCTGCGGCACCGGCTGCGCGCCGAGCATCCGGGCCAGCCCGGGCCACAGCTCGCGCAGGAAGCGGCGCGTGAACCAGACCCGGATTTCCTCGTTGGCCTGCGTCGCAATGCGCAGCAGCAGGCGATCCTGCATGCCGTCGTGGCTGACCTGGAGCTGGCGGATGTTCATGCGGACGATCGGCAGCCGTCGTCGATTCGTGAACGAGCGCAGCCAAGACCAGCCCGCAGGGCGCAGGACGCCACGCAGTGGCGGTTCTGAGCGAAGCGAGGAATTCGGCGCAGCCGAACACAAGGCGCAGCCGGCCGCCGCATAGCAGCGCTATGCAAGGCAGGGTGCAACGCCGTATTGGCAAGCGCAGCCACGAATCACTCGGGCCGCATCGAGGGGAAGAGGATCACATCCCGAATCGCCGGCGCGTCGGTCAGCAGCATCACCAGGCGGTCGATGCCGATGCCGCAGCCGCCGGTCGGCGGCAGGCCGTATTCGAGTGCGCGGATGAAGTCGGCGTCGTAGTACATCGCCTCCTCGTCGCCGGCGTCCTTGGCCTTGGCCTGTTCCATGAAGCGGGCGGCCTGGTCCTCGGCGTCGTTGAGCTCGGAGAAGCCGTTGGCGATCTCGCGGCCGACGATGAACAGCTCGAAGCGCTCGGTGATTTCCGGGTTGCTGTCGGAGGCGCGGGCCAGCGGGCTGACTTCGACCGGGTAGTCGATGATGAAGGTCGGTTCCCAGCACTTCGCTTCGGCGCAGGCTTCGAACAGTTGCAACTGCAGGCTGCCGAGGCCGCCCGGCTTGACCTTCTCGCCGAAGGCGACGATCTTGGCCTTGAGGAATTCCGGATCGGCCAGCTGCGCGTCGGTGAAATCCGGCTGCTCGCGCTGGATCGCCTGGTTGATCGTCAGGCGGTGGAAGGGCTTCGACAGGTCGAGTTCGCGCCCTTGGTACTGGAACACTTCCTTGCCCAGCGCCTCGCGCGCGGCATGGCGCAGCAGGCCTTCGGTGAAGTCCATCAGCGTGTGGTAGTTCGCGTAGGCCTCGTAGAACTCCATCATCGTGAATTCGGGGTTGTGGCGCGGCGAGAGGCCTTCGTTGCGGAAGTTGCGGTTGACCTCGAAAACCTTCTCGAAACCGCCGACGACCAGGCGCTTCAGGTACAGCTCGGGCGCGATGCGCAGGAACTGCTGCATGTCGAGCGCGTTGTGGTGCGTCACGAAGGGCTTGGCCGACGCGCCGCCGGGGATCGGGTGCATCATCGGCGTTTCGACTTCCATGAAGCCGTGGCCGCACATGTAGTTGCGGATCGACTGGACGATGGCCGAGCGGGCGCGGAAGACGAAGCGCGTCTCCTCGCTCATGATCAGGTCGACGTAGCGCTGGCGGTACTTCATCTCGACGTCGGCCAGGCCGTGGAACTTGTCGGGCAGCGGGCGCAGCGACTTGGTCAGCAGGCGCACCTCGGCGGCCTGGATGGTCAGCTCGCCGGTCTTGGTCTTCATCAGCGTGCCGACGACGCCGAGGATGTCGCCGAGGTCCCAGCCCTTGAACGCCGCGTAGGCTTCCTCGCCGACCCGGTCGCGGGCGACGTAGATCTGGATGCGGCCGGACAGGTCCTGCAGCGTCGCGAACGAAGCCTTGCCCATGACGCGCTTCAGCATCATGCGGCCGGCGACCCGGACCTCGACCGGCAGGCCTTCCAGCTCCTCGCCGGACTTGTCGCCGTAAACCTCGTGCAGCCGGCCTGCGGTATTCTCGCGCTGGAAATCGTTCGGGAAGGCCTGGCCCGTTTTGCGCCATTCGGCGAGCTTGGCACGGCGTTCCGCGATGATGTGGTTTTCGTCCTGCTGGACGGGCTGTTCGGCGTTCGACATGAAGAATGAATCCTTGAAAACGTTGGGTCAGCCGACGAATGGCTTAAAATGTTGAATTTTCGCCGATTACACCGGGTTGGGACAAGGGCAATGCTGTCCGGCCCCGCATCGAACCCGCTGCCGGAAGAGGCCCGATGAAAATCCTGCTCGTCGCCACGACGCCGCTTTACCAGGACATCCTGCTGCAGGCGCTCGGCCAGTTCGCCGACGTCCGGGTGGTCCTCGCCACGTCGCGCGCCGCTGCGCTGGACGAGGCGCGATGCACCAGTTTCCAGTTCTTCGTGCTGTCCGGCCAGTTGCCCGACGGCGACGGGCTGGAGCTGGCCGGCGAATTGCGCCGGCTCGGCCTGGCCAGCGTCGAACCCATCGTGCTGCTGACTTCCAGCGCCAGCGCGGAGCTGGCGGCGCAGGCGACCCGGGCCGGCGTCACCGAACTGTTCAGGAAGCAGGACATCGACGAACTGGTGCGTTTCCTGCGCCACTACCTCGAACACCTGCAGCCCATGCATTGCCGCGTGCTGTACATCGAGGACGCGCTCGACCAGCGCAGCCTGCTGAGCGCCCAGCTGCGCGACTGGGGCATGACGGTCGATGCCTACGCCAGCGCCGACGAGGCGTGGCCGGCCTTCCTCGAACGCGATTACGACGTGGTGCTGTGCGACGTCGTGCTCGAGGGGCACATGACCGGCACCCGGCTGATCAACCGCATCCGCCGCCAGGAAGCGCCGCGCGGCAGCACGCCCATCCTCGCGCTGTCGGCTTTCGACAGCCCGGCGCGCCGGATGCAGCTGTTCCAGCTCGGCGTCGACGACTACGTCGCCAAGCCGGTACTGCCCGACGAACTGCGCGCCCGCATCCATAACCTGCTGGTCCGCCGGCGCGCCGTCGAGCGCAGCCGGATGCTGCTCGCCGCGACCTCGCTCGGCATCGTCGTCGTCGATCAGGCCGGCGCCGTCGAGTCGGTCGACGACAACGCCCGCGCGATGTTCGAGCCGGCCGGTGTCGTCCGCCGGCTGTCCGCGCTGCTCGACGACGCCGATGCGCTGCTCGGCCGCCTGGCCGGCGGCGAACGCCTGAACCGCATCCAGGCGACCGGCCGCGACGGCAACCGCCGGGCTTTCCCGGTCGAGCTGACCGCGATGGAAATCGAGAGCGCCGCGGCCGGCCGCCGCTTCGCCTTCCTGGTCCGCGACGTCAGCGAGGCCGAGCGCCTGGCCGCCGAATTGCGCCAGGCCAAGGAGGCCGCCGAGCGCGCCGAGCGGATGAAGTCCGAGTTCCTGGCCAACACCAGCCACGAGATCCGGACGCCGTTGAACGCGATCATCGGCATGGCGCACGTGCTGCGCCGCGACCAGCTGACGCCGGAGCAGATGGATTGCGTCGCGCACATCGACGCCGCCGGCCAGCACCTGCTCGGCCTGATCACCGACGTGCTCGACCTCTCGAAGATCGAGGCCGGCAAGCTGGAGCTGGAGTCGATTCCGCTGCTGGTGCCGGCGATCGTCGCCGAGGTCGCGTCGATGATCGGCGAATCCGCGCAGACCAAGGGCCTCGAAGTGCGCACCGAGATCGGCGAGCTGCCGGGGCCGCTGCTCGGCGACCCGCTGCGCCTGCGCCAGGCGTTGCTGAACTACGCGTCCAACGCGATCAAGTTCACCGAGCACGGCTCGGTGACGCTGCGCGTCGATTGCACGAATCCCGGCCCGGAATCCGTCGAGTTGCGCTTCGAGGTCGCCGACACCGGGATCGGCGTCGCGCCCGACGCGATCGACGGCATCTTTACCGCCTTCCGCCAGGCCGACAATTCGATGACCCGGCGCTACGGCGGCAGCGGCCTCGGGCTGGCGATCACCCGCGAACTCGCCGAACTGATGGGCGGCCGGGTCGGCGTCGCCAGCCGGCCGGGGGAGGGCAGCACCTTCTGGTTCACCGTGTGCCTGCGGCGCGCCGCCGGCGATGCCGAGGTGGCGCAGCCGGTGGCCGCCGGCGAGTCGGTGGAGACGCGGCTGAAGCGCGATTTCGCCGGCAGCCGGGTGCTGCTGGTCGACGACGATCTGGTCAATCGCCAGGTCGCGCTGGCCATGCTGTCGCGCTTCGATTTCGTTATCGACACCGCGCAGGACGGGCTCGACGCGCTGGCGCTGGTCGAGCGCAACGACTACGCGCTGATCCTGATGGACATGCTGATGCCCAACATGGACGGCGTGCAGGCGACGCAGCGCATCCGCGAGCTACCGGGCCGGCAGGCCGTGCCGATCGTCGCCTTGACCGCCAACGCCTTTGCCGGCGAGCGCCGGCGCTGCCTGGAGGCCGGCATGAACGATTTCGTGACCAAGCCGATCCGGCCGGACACGCTGTTCTCGACGCTGCTGCACTGGCTGTCGGCCGGGCGCGGGGAGGATCAGGCGGCGTAGTGCACGGCCAGCCAGACGGTTGGCCGGTTCGGGTCGGTCCAGTCGACGCGGTGCCGGCGGTGCGGGGCGATATCGACGCAATCCCCCGGAACGAGGTCGCGGGCCGCCGGCTCGTCGGCGAAGCGCAGCCGGGCGGCGCCCTGCAGCAGCACCACCCATTCGCCGTCCGCCTGGTCGTACCAGAAGCCTTCCGGGCTGGCCTGCCCGGTCGAGACGATGCGCTCGATGCGCAGCCCCGGGCGCTGCAAAATGTCCGCGAATTGCTCGTCGACCGCGGCGGCCGACGGCAATCCGGCGAACAGGTTGGCGATCACACGCCCTGTTTCAGGCTGGCCTCGATGAAGGGATCGAGGTCGCCGTCGAGCACGGCCTGGGTGTTGCCGGTTTCGTAATTGGTGCGCAGATCCTTGATCCGGCTCTGGTCAAGCACGTAGGAACGGATCTGGTGGCCCCAGCCGATGTCGGACTTGGCGTCTTCCAGCTTCTGCTGTTCGGCCTGCTGCTTGCGCAGTTCGAACTCGTAGAGGCGGGCGCGCAGCATCTGCCAGGCTTCGTCGCGGTTGCGGTGCTGCGAACGGTCGTTCTGGCACTGCACGACGATGCCGGTCGGCACGTGCGTCAGACGCACCGCCGAGTCGGTCTTGTTGATGTGCTGGCCACCGGCGCCGGAAGCGCGGTAGGTGTCGGTGCGCACGTCGGCCGGGTTGATCGCGATCTCGATCGAGTCATCGACTTCCGGGAACACGAACACCGACGTGAAGCTGGTGTGACGGCGCGCGTTGGAGTCGAACGGCGACTTGCGGACCAGCCGGTGGATGCCGGTCTCGGTACGCAGCGTGCCGTAGGCGTAGTCGCCGCTGAACTTGACGGTCGCGCTCTTGATGCCGGCGACGTCGCCTTCCGACTCTTCCATGACCTCGACGGTGAACCCCTTCTTTTCGCCGTATTTCAGGTACATGCGCAGCAGCATCGACGCCCAGTCCTGGGCTTCGGTACCGCCGGCGCCGGCCTGGATTTCCAGGAAGCAGGGCATCGGGTCGGACGGGTTGTTGAACATCCGGCGGAATTCGAGCGCGGCGAGCTTCTTCTCCAGCTCGGCGTTGTCGGCCTCGACGGCGAGCAGCGTGTCGTCGTCGCCGTCTTCCTTGCCCATGTCGAACAGTTCGCGGCCGTCATTGACGCCGCTGTCCACGGCTTCGAGGACGAGCACGATGTCTTCCAGCGACTTCTTTTCCTTGCCCAGTTCCTGGGCACGTTTCGGATCGTCCCAGATCTTGGGATCTTCCATCTCCTTGTTCAGGAGGGTCAGGCGTTCGCGCTTGTGATCGTAGTCAAAGATACCTCCGCAGCTCGGCGGCACGGGCGGCCAGATCGTCGAGCTTGTTGGAGATACTGTTGATGTGTTCGGCTTCCATGGGGCTGTTCCTGCGAAATCGTCAAACCGTGGATTATATCCGGGCCGGGGGCATCGCCGCGCAAGGGCACTGTTCTTTGCCGCGCACCGTTGTCGCGCATGCCGCACGCTGCCGGTGCGGACTGGCCCCGAAAAGGTGCGTGCTGCTCCGGTGTGACGTTGTCAAGCTATTGAATCCATTCCGTTATCGTCGGTTTTTCGAGGGCTGGCAAGGGACTTGCATAAGTTCGCAGCTCGAAGGTCGTCCCGGATCGCAAAGGGCGGCCGTATTTACCACAGGGATCAACCGATGGATGGAATCGCGAACCCGATGCCTTTGCTGGCAGGGGCCGTTTGTTATTTTTCGCTGGCACTGCACCGCCGCGTGCTGCGCCGGGAAATGGCCGCGTCGCTGGCCAGCACGCTGGCTGCCTGCGACGCCGTGCGCGAGGTCGTCGACGCCCTGCAGCGCCACCGCGCCGCGGCCTGCGCCCGGCTGGCCGGCGACGCCGCGGCCGGGCGCTGCCTCGTCGAGCGGCAGCGTGCGGTGGCCGAAGGGCTGGTCCGCCTGCGGGAAAGGGCGCGCAAGGAGCGGGGCGCGCTGCATCCCTGCCTGGAACGAGAGGATTTCGCGTCGATCGAGGCCGGCTGGCAACGCCTGGCCGGCGAGTGGCCGAGCTTCGGCGTCGAGCAATGCCAGGCCCATCACGGCCGGCTCGTCGACCTGCTGCTGCGCCGCCTGGCGGATTTCGCCGAGCCCCGGCTGGGCGCGCTGCTCGGTGACGAGGCGCAGCGCGGCACGGTGCGCAATTACGCCGTCCGCCTGCCCGGGCTGGCCGAATCCCTGTACCAGGCCGAACTGCTCGGCTTCGCGGTGGCCGGCGCCGCGGCGGACGCGACGCACGCCCGGGTCCGCCTGAGCCTGCTGCTGGCCCGCGTCGAGGCGGCGCTCGGCCAGGCCCGCGAGGCCGGCGGCGAGATGCCGGAGGCCGACGCGGCCGGGCTGGCGGTGCGCGCCGTGGCCCAGGCGGCGCGGCGCATCCTGCCGGCCGGCGGGGCGCCGGCGGCGCTGAGCGAGTTCCACCGGCTGGTCGAGGCGGCGATCGCCAGCCTCGACGCATGGCAGGAAGCCTGTCGCGGCAACCTGATCCATGCCAGCCTCTGCGAGGACGACGATGGCCTTCGCCTGCAAGCGGCCTAGCCCGGCCTGCCTGGCCGAGGCCGCCGCGGCGCCGGACGGCGCCGCGTGCGGCGCGATGCCGCCGACCGCGATGCGCACGCTGTTCTCCAGCCTGGAGGGCATGTGCTTCCGCTGCCTGATCGACGAGCACTGGACGCTGCTCTGCGTCAGCCCCGGCTGCCAGGAGCTGACCGGCTACACGGCCGACGAACTGGTCGACAACCCCTGCCGTTCGCTGGAGTGGCTGACCCACCCGGACGACCGGGCCGCGGTCCGGTCGACGATCATGGCCGCCTGCGAGGTCGGTGCGAGCTACCGGATGGAATACCGGATCGTCAGCCGCGACGGCCAGCAGAAATGGGTGCTCGAGCGCGGCCTCGGGCTGTACGACGAGGCCGGCCGGCACGTGCTCGAGGGCTACCTGGAGGACATCACCGAGCGCGTCCAGGCCCAGCTTCACCTGGCCGACGCCGAACTGCGCTACCGCAGCATCTTCGAGAATTCGGTGGTCGGCATGTTCCAGAGCAGCGAGAGCGGCCATTACCTGGCGGCCAACCAGGCGCTGGCCAGTCTCTATCGCTACCCGTCGCCGGAAAGCCTGATCGACAGCCTCAGCGACATCGGCCGCAGCCTGTACGCCGAGCCGGGCCGGCGCGAGGAATTCAAGCGCCTGATCGAGCGCGACGGCCGGGTCGCCGATTTCGAATCCGAGGTCGTCTGCCGCGACGGCTCGCGCATCTGGATTTCCGAGAACGCCCACGCGGTGCGCGGCGCCGATGGGGTGCTGCTGTATTACGAAGGCACGGTCGAGGACATCACCGAGCGCCACCGCTACCAGGATGCGCTGCGCCACCAGGCGACGCACGATCCGCTGACCGGGCTGCCCAACCGCAACCTGCTGGCCGACCGCCTCGAGCAGGCGATCCAGCTGGCCCGGCGGGCCGGCACCCGGATCGCGCTGGCTTTCGTCGACCTCGACAACTTCAAGGTGATCAACGACAGCCTGGGCCACGCCGAGGGCGACCAGCTGCTGATCCAGGTCGCCGGCCGGCTGCGCTCGGCGCTGCGCGGCGTCGACACCGTGGCCCGCTACGGCGGCGACGAGTTCGTGCTGATCATGGGCGAGCAGGCCGACGACGAGAACACCGCGCACCTGCTCGGCCGCGTGCTGGCGGCGGTCCAGGCGCCGCTCGAACTGGCCGGCCACGCGCTGCAGATCAACTGCAGCATCGGGGTCAGCGTCTATCCGGACGACGGCGGCGACCTCGAAAGCCTGCTGCGCGTCGCCGACGTCGCGATGTACCGGGCCAAGGAAAGCGGCAAGGGCTGCTACCGCTTCTACACCCGCGAGCTGAGCCAGGCGGCGCAGGAACGCTTCGCGCTGGAGAACGCGCTGCGCGGCGCGATCGAGCGCGCCGAGCTGGGCGTCGTCTATCAGCCCAAGGTCGATGCGCGCGGCCGCGTCCGCGGCTGCGAGGCGCTGGTCCGCTGGCACAGCGCGGAGCGCGGCCTGGTGACGCCGGACCGCTTCATCCCGCTCGCCGAGGAAACCGGCCAGATCCTGGAAATCGGCCGCCACGTGCTGTACACCGCGTGCCGGGCCGCCGCCGGCTGGCCCGCGGTCGACGGCCGGCGGCTCGGCGTCGCCGTCAACCTGTCGGCGCGCCAGCTGGTCGATCCCGGCCTGGCGGCGAGCGTCGCCGACGCGCTCGCGGTGTCCGGCCTGCCGGCCGAATGCCTGGAACTGGAAATCACCGAGAGCATGATCATGGGCGACGTCGAGCAGACCATCCGGCTGCTCGAAACGATCCGCGCGCTCGGCGTGCGCATCGCGGTCGACGACTTCGGCACCGGCTATTCGTCGCTCGCCTACCTGCAGCGCCTGCCGATCGACACGCTGAAGATCGACCGCTCCTTCGTCGCCGGCTGCGACGGCGATCCGGCCCGGATGGCGATCCCGCACGCGATCCTGTTCCTCGGCAAGAGCCTGCGCTTGCACATCGTCGCCGAGGGCGTCGAGCATCGCGGCGAATTCGACATCCTGCGCGACTGCGGCTGCGACCAGTTCCAGGGCTACCTGTTTTCCCGTCCGCTGGCGCCGGACGCGCTCGCCGCCTACCTGCGCGAGCAGTCGAGCTGAGCGTCCGGCCGCTTGCGGGCGGCCCGGGGTTCGGGCGTAGAATGGCCTTGCTGCGCTGCAAAAATCCGGCAGCCGAAAGGCCAGGAAGCCATGAACAAGAAAATGCTGACCATCGACGGTAACGAGGCCGTCGCCGACGTCGCCTACCGCGTTTCCGAAGTCATCGCCATTTACCCGATCACGCCGTCTTCCGGCATGGGCGAGCTGTCCGACGAATGGGCGGCGCAGGGGCGGACCAACCTGTGGGGCAGCGTCCCGAAGGTCGTCGAATTGCAGTCCGAGGGCGGCGCCGCCGGCGCCGTGCATGGCGCGCTGCAGGCCGGCGCGCTGGCGACGACCTTCACCGCGTCGCAGGGCCTGCTGCTGATGATCCCCAACATGTACAAGATCGCCGGCGAACTGACGCCGGCCGTCTTCCACGTCGCCGCGCGCGCCGTCGCGACGCACGCGCTGTCGATCTTCGGCGACCATTCCGACGTGATGGCGACGCGCGCCACCGGCTTCGCGCTGCTCGCGTCGAACTCGGTGCAGGAAGCGCAGGACATGGCGGCGATCGCGACCACCGCGACGCTGGCCGGCCGGGTGCCGGTGCTGCATTTTTTCGACGGCTTCCGGACTTCGCACGAGGTCGCCAAGATCGCCGGCCTGCCCGACGCCGCGCTGCGCGAACTGGTGCCGGCCGACGCGATCGACGCCCAGCGCCGCCGCGCGCTGACCCCGGAACGTCCGGTGCTGCGCGGCAGTTCGCAGAACCCGGACGTCTTCTTCCAGGCGCGCGAAGCGCAGAACCCGTGGTACGACGCCTTCCCCGGCATCGTGCAGCAGGCGATGGACCGTTTCGCGGCGCTCACCGGCCGCGCCTACCGGCTGTTCGACTACGTCGGCCCGCCCGACGCCGAGCGCGTCGTCGTGCTGATGGGCTCGGGCGCCGAGACCGTGCAGGAAACCGTCGATGACCTCAACCGGCGCGGCGACAAGGTCGGCCTGCTCAAGGTCCGGCTGTTCCGGCCGTGGTCGCCGGCGGCGCTGCTCGCCGCGCTGCCGGCGACGGTGCGCGCGATCGCCGTGCTCGACCGCTGCAAGGAGCCGGGTGCCGACGGCGAGCCGCTGTTCAAGGACGTGCTGGTCGCGCTGGCCGAGGATGCGGCCGGCGATCAGCCGCGCTTCGCCGCGACGCCGAAGGTCGTCGGCGTGCGCTACGGGCTGGCTTCCAAGGAATTCACGCCGGCGATGGTTCTGGCCGTGTTCGACGCGTTGACCGCGGCGCGCCCGCCGCGCCGCGCGACGGTCGGCATCGCCGACGACGTCACGGGCCTGTCCTTGCCCTTCGATCCGGCCTTCCGCACCGCCGCGGCGCGCCAGGCCTTCGCCGCGGTGTTCTACGGTCTCGGCTCGGACGGCACGGTGTCGGCCAACAAGAATTCGATCAAGATCATCGGCGACGAAACCGCGCTGCACGCGCAGGGCTATTTCGTCTACGACTCCAAGAAGTCGGGCGCGATGACCGTGTCGCACCTGCGCTTCGGGCCGCAGCCCATCCGCTCGGCCTACCTGACCGGCGCCGGCGACGCCAGGTTCGTCGCCTGCCACCAGCCGCATTTCGTCGATAGCCACGACCTGCTGGCGCATGCCGCGCCGGGCGCCGTCTTCCTGCTCAACACGCCGCTGCCGCCGGAACGGGCCTGGGCCGCGCTGCCCGCCGCGCTGCGCCGGCAGATGCGCGACAAGGAGATCGCCTTCCACGTCATCGACGCCTACGCGGTGGCGCAGGATTCCGGCATGGGCCGGCGCATCAACACCGTGATGCAGACCTGCTTCTTCGCGATTTCCGGCATCCTGCCGCAGGACGAGGCGATCGCCGCGATCAAGCACGCCGTCGAGAAGACCTACGGGCGCAAGGGGCGGCGCATCGCCGAGCAGAACTTCAGGGCGATCGACCGCACGCTGGCCTGCCTGCACCGCGTCCAGCCGCCGGCCGGCGATGACGCGGTCGACGCGCCGCAGCAGCCGGTTTCCGCCGCGCCGGAATTCGTCCGCCGCGTGACGCTGCCCTTGATCGCCGGCCACGGCGACGCGCTGCCGGTGTCCTTCTTCCCGGCCGACGGCACCTGGCCGCTGGGTACCGCGAAGTACGAGAAGCGCAACCTCGCGCTGCAGATTCCGGTGCTCGAGACCGACTTGTGCACGCAGTGCGGCAAGTGCGTCTTCGTCTGCCCGCATTCGGCGATCCGCGCCAAGGCCTACCCGGCGACGGCGGGCGAGGGCGCGCCGGCCGGCTTCAAGCAGATGAAGATCCGCAGCAAGGACTATCCGGCCGACTGGCGTATCGCCTACCAGGTGGCGCCCGAGGACTGCACCGGCTGCACGCTGTGCGCCGAGGTCTGCCCGATCCGCGACAAGTCCGACGTCTCGCGCAAGGCGCTGAACATGGCCGACCAGCCGCCGCTGCGCGAGGCCGAGGCGGCCAACTGGGATTTCTTCCTGAAATTGCCCGACTACGACCGGACGCTCGCCAAGCGCAACGCGCTGCCCGGCGCGATGCTGCTGTCGCCGTATTTCGAGTTTTCCGGCGCCTGCGTCGGCTGCGGCGAGACGCCCTACATCCGGCTGGCGACGCAGCTGTTCGGCGACCGCATGCTGGTCGCCAACGCGACCGGCTGCTCGTCGATCTACGGCGGCAACCTGCCGACCACGCCGTACTGCACCGATGCCGCCGGGCGCGGTCCGGCGTGGAACAACTCGCTGTTCGAGGACAACGCCGAATTCGGCCTCGGCATGCGGCTGGCCACCGACCAGCTGGCCGCCGCGGCGCGCACGCAATTGAAGGCGCTGGCGCTGGAGGTCGGCGACGGGCTGGTGCAGGCGCTGCTCGGCGCCGACCAGGACACGGAAGCCGGCATCCACGAACAACGCGAGCGGGTGGCGCAACTGCAGGCCAGGCTCGCCCACCTGGCGACGCCGGCCGCCGCGCAGTTGTCGGCGATCGCCGACTACCTAGTGCGGCGCAGCGTGTGGATCGTCGGCGGCGACGGCTGGGCCTACGACATCGGCTTCGGCGGCCTCGACCACGTGCTGTCGTCGGGCGCCGACGTCAATATCCTGGTCCTCGACACCGAGGTCTATTCCAACACCGGCGGCCAGAATTCCAAGGCGACGCCGCTCGGCGCGGTCGCCAAGTTCGCCGCCGGCGGCAAGCCGAACCGCAAGAAGGACCTGGCGCGCATCGCGATGGACTACGAGAACGTCTATGTCGCGCAGGTCGCCTACGGTGCCAAGGACGTGCATACGCTGAAGGCCTTCCTGGACGCCGAAAGCTATCCCGGCGTCTCGATCATCATCGCCTACAGCCCGTGCATCGCGCACGGCGTCGACCTGTCGCACAACCTGCGCCAGCAGGATCTGGCGGTCAAGGCCGGACACTGGCCGCTGCTCCGCTACGACCCGCGCCTGCGCGCGCAGGGCAGGAATCCGCTCAGCGTCGACAGTGCGGCGCCGAGCATCCCGTTCGCCGAATTCGCCCGCCACGAGGCGCGCTTCACGGTGCTCGAACGCCTGCGTCCGGACGCCTCGGCGAAGTTCATGGACGCCGCCGGCGAACAGGCACGGCTGCGCCACCAGGAATACGTCGAACTGTCCGAAATGCAGCTGCCGGAAGCGATGATCGAACAGCAAGCCCACAAGGAGACGCCGGATGCCTGACCTGTCGACCACCTATCTCGGCCTGCCGCTGAAAAACCCGCTGGTTCCGTCGTCCACCCCGCTCGGCCGCGATCCCGACGCCGCGCTGCACCTCGAGGATGCCGGCGCGGCGGCGATCGTCATGCACTCGCTGTTCGAGGAGGACGTGCGCAACGACGAGGCGATGATGGAGCGTTTCCTGCTGCATCCGGACGCCTTCGGCGAAGCGGCCGGCCACCTGCCGGCGGCCCCCGATTACCGCAGCCGGCTGGACGGCTACCTGGAGCAGATCCACGTGCTGAAGTCGCGGCTCGGCATCCCGGTCGTCGCCAGCCTGAACGGCAGTTCGCTGACCGGCTGGGTCGAGCTGGGCCGGGAAATGCAGCAGGCCGGCGCCGACGCGCTGGAACTCAACGCCTGGTTCGTCGCCGGCGACCCCAAGGTCTGCGGAGAGGCTGTCGAGGACCACTACCTGTCGCTGCTGCGCGAACTGAAGATGGTTGTCGACCTGCCGGTGTGCATGAAGCTGTCGCCCTTCTTCTCGTCGCTGCCGCATTTCGTGCGTCAGGCCGAAAGCTGCGGTGCCGCCGGCGTCTCGCTGTTCAACCGCTTCTTCCAGCCGGACATCGATCTGGCCACGCTCGACGTCGTCGACCG
Source organism: Dechloromonas sp. (assembly GCA_028687035.1). GTDB lineage: Bacteria > Pseudomonadota > Gammaproteobacteria > Burkholderiales > Rhodocyclaceae > Azonexus. The sequence goes on from JAQUAX010000014.1 coordinate 54,745, forward strand.
CGCCCAGCTCTCGACGTCGGCCGACAGCCTGCTGACCATGCGCTGGATCGCGATGCTGCGCGGCAGCGTCGGCCTGACGCTGGCCGCCACCGGCGGAGTGCATACGACGCACGACGCGTTGAAGATGCTGCTCGCCGGCGCCGACGTCGTGCATATGGCGAGTGCGCTGCTACAGCGCGGGCCGCAGGCGCTGCGTGATGCACTGGACGGCATCGTGGCCTGGATGGAGGCGCGGGAGTACGAGTCGGTCGCGCAACTGAAGGGTTCGCTGGCCGGCCACCGGCAGCGTGACCCGGCTGCCTTCGCGCGTACCGCCTATCTGAACGCCCTCGATTCCTTCACGCCGCCGCCCGGCGTGCGCTACTGACGCGGCCGCTTCAGACGGCCAGTGCCGCCTCGGTGCAACCGGCGGCAGCCAGCGGCGTGCCTGCGCAATGCCCGTTCGCCGTGTGGCCGCAGCGGGCGCAGGCGCGCAGGTCGTACTCGTCGTGCAGCGGCAGCGCGCCGGCCAGGCGCTGTTCGATGCGCGCGATGTCGAGCAGGCCGCGCACCGTGCCGCTGGCCTTTTCCAGCACGATTGTCCGGTTTACCCCAACATGTTCGCCCAGCAACAACAGCCCGCCCAGGCCGGCCGTGTCGATGTAGCGGGTGTTCTCGCAATCGAGGTGCAGCCTGTCCGGCAGTTCGCTGCTGTGGAAGTTCTTGATCTGGCGCAGGAAAAGGCGCGCCGCTTCGAAGTCGAAGCGGTTGGGCAGCGTGATGTGCCAGGCCTCGGGGTCGTCGCTGGCGCGGGTGATCCGGTATTTCATTGCGGTTCTCCTGGGGTCTTTTTTGTAATTGAAGCAACATCCGTGCCGTGTCTCGGGGCGGATTTCACAACGTCCGGACGGCGTGCATCATGCCCGGGTCGTCGGGGTCGCGGCGGACCGTGAAGCCGAGCTGGCGGGCGAATTTGATCATCTTGTCGTTGGCGGAAAGGATGAAGGCTTCCATCGTCTTCATGCCGCGCGCCCGTGCCGCGTCGATCAGCGACAGCATCAGGATGCCGGCGACGCCGCTGCCCCGCCAGTCGTCGTCGATCGCGATGGCAAACTCGCAGTCGTCGCCCTGCGGGCCGGCCACGTAGCGGGCAACGCCGATCTCGACTTCCTGGCCGTCGCGCTCGACGATCGCGACCAGCGCCAGGTGGCGGACGTAGTCGATTTCGGTCAGGTACTTGAGCTTGCCCGGCGGCAGCTCGTTCAGCGTCGACATGAAGCGCTTGTAGCGGGAGTCGGCGGACAGGTGTTTGACGAAATCCTGCTCGAGCGGCGCATCCTCGGCCCGGATCGGGCGGATGGTGACCGGGCTGCCGTCGAACAGCACGCGCTGGCGGACGAGTTCGACCGGGTAGTCAGCCATGGCGCTTACGCCGGCGACGCCGCGGCGAGCCGGGCGGTCAGGTAGGCGACCATGCTGTCGAGCGTGACGACCTTGCCGTAGTCGAGTTCCGGGATATTGACGCCCAGTTGTTCGTGGATGCAGGCCAGCACGTTGAGCCAGTCCATCGAATCGAGATCGACCTGGGTGCGCAGCACCTGGTCGGGGACGATCTGCGCCGGATCGACTTCCGGGGCCAGCCGTTTCAGGATGGCGAGCACTTCGGCGCGGACCTGTTCGCTGCTCAGACTCATTTTTCCTCCCCCCATGCCGGCATGTCGTCTTCGGGCAGCCCGAGTTCCCGGGCCTTGAGCCGCCGGCGCATGATTTTTCCGCTCCGAGTATGTGGCAGCTCTAGGACAAATGCAATTTCCTTGGGCGCCACTGCGGCGCCGAGCCGGCGCCGGGCATGGGCGAGCAATTCCAGGCGCAGCGCGTCGTCGGGCCGGGCGCCGTGGCGGAGCGTCACGAAGGCCTTGACGACCTCGCCGGCCAGCGCATCGGGCTTGCCGATGACGGCGGCCTCGGCGACCGCCGGGTGGGCCATCAGCACGCTCTCGACCTCGCACGGCCCGATCAGGTGGCCGGCCGACTTGATCACGTCGTCGCGCCGGCCGACGAACCAGTAATAGCCGTCGGCATCGCGCCGGACCAGGTCGCCGCTGAGATAAAGATCGCCGGCAAAGCTTTCGCGGTAGCGCCCCGGCTGCCCGAGGTAGCCGCGGAACATCGATGGCCAGCCGGCTTCCAGCGCCAGTTCGCCGACCGTGTCCGGGGTCTCGATCAAGGTCACCGGCTCGCCTTCGACGTGGCGGACGACGCGGGCGACGACGCCCGGCAGCGGCCGCCCCATCGAGCCCGGCCTGACCGGCTGCCCGGCCGCGTTGGCGATCATGATGCCGCCGGTCTCGCTCTGCCACCAAGTGTCGTGGATAGTCTGCCCGAAGGCCTCCTGTCCCCAGCGCACCGCTTCCGGGTTGAGCGCCTCGCCGACGCTGGCGATGAAGCGCAGATCGGGAAAGCGGCGGCCGGCCAGCAGTTCCGGCCCGGCCTTGAGCAGCAGCCGGAGCGCCGTCGGCGCGGTGTACCAGACATTGACCCGCTCGCCGGCCAGGATGCCGAGCCAGCGCAGCGGGTCGAAATCGGCCTCGTCGACGATGCTGGTCGCACCGATCACCAGCGGCGCGACGATGCCGTAGGAGGTCCCGGTTACCCAGCCGGGATCGGCCGTGCACCAGAACACGTCGTCCGGGTGCAGGTCGAGGGCGCGGCGCGCGCTGGCGTAGTGGCCGACGACCGCGCCGTGCACGTGCAGCGCGCCCTTCGGCTGGCCGGTCGTGCCGCTGGTGAAATGGAGCAGGGCCGGATCGTCGGGGCCGGTCGGTACCCGCGCCGGCGTCGCGGGGGCGGCGCGCAGCAGGGCGTGCAGCTCCAGCGTGCCGGCATCGGCATCGCCGGCCGCGTCGATCAGCAGCACGTGCTGCAGCGACGGCAGTTCGCCGCGCAGCGGCGCGACCTTGCGCCGGTAGGCCGCCGCCGTCGTCACCAGCACCTTGCCGGCCGCCTGCGCGATGCGGTTGCGGATCGGTTCGGGGCCGAAGGACGGGAACAGCGGCGAGACCACGGCGCCGATCTTCAGCGCGCCGAGCACGGCGACGTAAAGCTCGCAGACGCGGCCGCAGAGCACGAAAACGCCATCGCCGCGGCCGATGCCCAGCGCCGTCAGCGCATTGCCGAAACGGTCGGTCAGCTCGGCCAGTTCGCGGTAGGAGACCTCGCGGCGGGCGCCGGCGGCGCCGAGAAAACGGAACGCAGCCTTGTCGGCAATCGCCGAACGGGCATGGCGATCCACCGCCAGTTCGGCGATATTCACGCCGCCGCCGGGCGTCAGGCCAAGCTCGCGGGCGACCGCGGCCCAGGAGAATCCGTCGGCGGCCGGTGCGTCATCCGGATCTGCCGGCGCGGGCAACCTGCGAATTGGCGGTGGTTTCATCTGTGCATCCGTTGTGGCTACGGTGCCATCGTATTCCGATTCATGGTGTGGCGTTCGGGCGGGGCGATGCCCGAAACCGTGTCCAGGCTTCTGCCCCCTGGCGCAAAGCGCGGCATTCTACGGATCGAGTATTACCGTCGTGCGATGGGGGGCGGGCCGGGTTCTTTGTCAGCGGCGACGTTGTTTCGCGGTGGACGGCTCGGAGATCGCGATTTTCAATGCGGGATTTTAGAGATCAAACGGAAGGGCTCTGAGGAGGCACTGTGAAATGAAAGCGGATGCTCAACGTTTGAATTCACCGGACCTGCGCGGCTTTTCGCGCAGGTCCGCTCGAACGGAGGGTTAGAGCAAAGGCCCCTACTCAGACTTTGAGTCAGGCTTTGAATTCGATAGCACATAGCCAGCAACGGTGCCCAAAAGCGCAGCAAGAGTTTCAGTCTTGAAATCTGTCAGAAGCGCCAACATGAATAGCACCGGCAGAAACAGAACAATGCCAATGGCACGAAGCGTGTTCGGGCCAAACCCTTGGTTCATAGCCTTTAGGCGGCAATAGATTCGGTTTAGGCCGTAGATCATGGCTATCACGGCGCCGATGACTGCAAAAACCTTGAGCCAAGCCATAACAAGTTGAGGATTTTCCATTCCACTCACCCACCGGTAACAAGAGCGTAGATGCCATACAAAAAGAAGCCGAGCGCAACCATTTCTCCAAATGGAATCCAGAAGACGAGCGCCCAAACGATAATGCCGCCAACAAAAGCGCCGACCCCGAAGGCGTTAGCCACCCCTTTCACGGCGCCGCCGAACACCGCCAGGAAGACGAGTAGTTGAAGAAGGAATACTCCGAGCCCTATGGCGATGCCTAGGGAAACTCTGCACAAGTAAGCGTCATGCAGCCTGATTTGAGAGAATAGCGCCATTGTCATGATGCCGACCGAACAGATGAAACGGATGAAGCAACTGAGCCTGGCTGAGACGGGTTTTCTGCCGAAAGCGGGGAAACAAACCCGGAAGGCAGTGTTTCTGGCGGAGATGGAAACGGTCGTTCCGTGGTCGCGTCTGGAAGGTTTGATCGAACCGTTCTACCCGAAGAAGGGGAATGGCCGCCCGCCGATGCCGCTGGGGACGATGCTGCGGATTCACGTCATGCAGCAATGGTTTGGCTACTCTGATCCGGCGATGGAAGAAGCCTTGCACGATGTGCCGCTGCTGCGGCAGTTTGCCGGGCTGGATGCTTTCGAAGATGTCATGCCGGACGAAAGCACCATTCTTCGCTTCCGTCACTTGCTGGAGAAGCACGATCTGGCAGTGGCGATCTTTGCTGAAGTCAGCGCGGTGCTGTCGGAGAAAGGCTTGTCGATGAAGCGTGGCACGGTCGTTGATGCCACGCTGATTGCCGCCCCCAGTTCGACCAAGAACGAAGACAAGAAGCGCGACCCTGAGATGACCCAAACCAAGAAAGGCAACCAGTGGTACTTCGGGATGAAGGCGCATATCGGTGTCGATGCCGAGAGCGGCTTGATTCATACCGTGGCATGCACGACCGCCAAGGTAGCGGACGTCACGATGATGGAAGACTGCCTGCACGGGGAAGAGGAAATTGCCTTGGGTGATCGGGGTTATCACAAGATGAACCGGACGATTGAGCACTTCGCGAAGGAAGGCGATCTGTCGGTGCTGACGCCGACCAAGAAACCGGCGGGTGGCGAACTGACCGATGAGCAGAAAGCGTTCAACCGGATGCTGTCGGCGGTGCGGGCGATTGTTGAACACCCGTTCCGGGTGGTGAAGCGCCAGTTTGGTTTCGTGAAGGTTCGTTATCGCGGTTTGGTGAAGAACACCGGGCAGATCGTGACGCTGTTTGCGCTGGCGAATTTGTGGCTGGCGCGCAAACGATTGTTGCCCTTGCTGGGCGAGGTACGCCCGTGAAACAGGAAACAAGGGGAAAAACCCCGAAATTTCACGGTCAACGGTCGAAAATCGACTGTTTTTCATTTTTTTATGACAGCCTGCGCTGAAGTGGCGGGTTGTTCAGGGAATCCCTAGAACGCCGGCGGTTCCAGAAAGGATGGTAGTCAGGCGCTCTTTGAAATATTGGCCCAATCGCACGGCATAGCTCCTTTGCTCTAACTAATGGTGGACGACAAAACTGTCCAATATTCCGGCGCCTGTCCAATAAGCTGGAACACAGGACAAGCCGCAATCCTTACCTGCTGGGCGTTTTCAGGGAATAAGCATTTATGCAGCATGTGGGCAAGAGACTGAAACCGGACGGCTTGCCATTGTACTAATGACATTCATGCAATGGACATCTTGTTGAGCGTCTGCTTTGCAGGAATTTTCTGAACGGCGGGAGTTGGCCATCCCCCGCGATTTCCCAAGACGAAAAAATACCGGGGAGTCCCCCGGCATCGTGTTGAGCTGCCGCCGGCCGCAGCCGGCGGATTGCCTTGAACGCCTTACTTCAGATCGAAGCGGTCGGCGTCCATCACCTTGGTCCAGGCGGCGACGAAGTCGCGGACGAATTTCTCCTTGCTGTCGTCCTGCGCATAGACCTCGGCGTAGGCGCGCAGCACCGAGTTGGAGCCGAAGACGAGGTCGACGCGGGTTGCCGTCCATTTCGTGGCGCCGGTCTGGCGGTCGATGATGGCGTAGCTGTTGCGGCCGGTCGGCTTCCACGTGTAGGCCATGTCGGTCAGGTTGACGAAGAAGTCGTTGGTCAGCGCGCCGACCCGGTCGGTGAACACGCCGTGCGCGCTGCCGCCGTGGTTGGCGCCGATGACGCGCAGGCCGCCGATCAGCACGGTCATTTCGCTGGCGGTCAGGCGCATGAGTTGCGCGCGGTCGAGCAGCATTTCCTCGGGCGTCACCGCGTAGTGCGTCTTCTGCCAGTTGCGGAAGCCGTCGGCCAGCGGTTCGAGCACCTCGAAGGACTCGACGTCGGTCATGGCCTGCGTCGCGTCGCCGCGGCCCGGCGCGAAGGGCACCTCGACCGCGCAGCCGGCCGCGCTGGCGGCCTGCTCGACGCCGAGATTGCCGCCGAGCACGATGACGTCGGCAACGCTGGCGCCGGTTTCGGCCGCGATCTTCTCGTATACCGCGAGCACCCGGGCCAGCCGGGCCGGCTCGTTGCCTTCCCAGTCCTTCTGCGGCGCCAGGCGGATGCGCGCGCCGTTGGCGCCGCCGCGCTTGTCGGAGCCGCGGTAGGTGCGGGCGCTGTCCCAGGCGGTGGCGACCAGGTCCGCGGTCGACAGGCCGGCGGCGGCGATTTTCGCCTTGACCGCGGCGACGTCGTAGTCGCTGCGGCCGGTCGGCACCGGGTCCTGCCAGATCAGGTCTTCGGCCGGCACGTCCGGGCCGAAGTAGCGGGATTTCGGCCCCATGTCGCGGTGCGTCAGCTTGAACCAGGCGCGGGCGAAGGTTTCGGAGAAGTAGGCCTGGTCGTCGCGGAAGCGCTCGGCGATCTTGCGGTAGTCCGGGTCGAATTTCAGCGCCATGTCGGCGTCGGTCATGATCGGCTTGCGGCGGATCGTCGGGTCCTCGACATCGACCGGCATGTCTTCCTCGGCGATGTTGATCGGTTCCCACTGGTGGGCGCCGGCCGGCGACTTCTGCAGCCACCAGTCGTACTTGAAGAGCAGTTTGAAGTAGCCGTTGTCCCATTGCGTCGGGTGCGTCGTCCACGCGCCTTCGATGCCGCTGGTCACGGTGTCGCGGCCGATGCCGCGCGTGCTGTGGTTCTGCCAGCCGAGGCCCTGTTCCTCGATCCCGGCCGCTTCCGGCGCCGGGCCGAGATTGGCCGCGCTGCCGTTGCCGTGCGCCTTGCCGACGGTGTGGCCGCCGGCGGTCAGGGCGACGGTTTCCTCGTCGTTCATCGCCATGCGGGCGAAGGTGACGCGCATGTCCTGCGCCGTCTTCAGCGGGTCGGGCTGGCCGTCCACGCCTTCCGGGTTCACGTAGATCAGGCCCATCATCACCGCGGCGAGCGGGTTTTCGAGGTCGCGCTCGCCGGAGTAGCGGCTGCCTTCGCTGCCGGTCGGCGCCAGCCACTGCTTTTCCGAACCCCAGTAGATGTCCTTTTCCGGATGCCAGATGTCTTCGCGGCCGAAAGCGAAGCCGAAGGTCTTCAGGCCCATCGATTCGTAGGCCATGTTGCCGGCGAGGATCATCAGGTCGGCCCAGCTGATCCGGTTGCCGTACTTCTTCTTGATCGGCCACAGCAGGCGGCGCGCCTTGTCGAGGTTGCCGTTGTCCGGCCAGGAATTGAGCGGCGCGAAGCGCTGGTTGCCGGTGCCGCCGCCGCCGCGACCGTCGGCGATGCGGTAGGTGCCGGCCGAGTGCCAGGCCATGCGGATCATCAGGCCGCCGTAGTGGCCCCAGTCGGCCGGCCACCAGGGCTGGCTGTCGGTCATCAGCGCCTTCAGGTCCTTCTTCAGGGCCTCGACGTCGAGTTTCTTCAGTTCCTCGCGGTAGTCGAAACCGGCGCCGAGCGGATTGGTCTTGCTGTCGTGCTGGTGCAGGATGTCGAGATTGAGCGCCTTCGGCCACCAGGCCATCGGCGACGCGCCGGCGGCCGTGGCGCCGCCGTGCATGACCGGGCATTGCCCGCCGTGCTTCGGGGTGTTCGCATCAGTAGTCATGGATTCTCTCCTCTGTGTGCAACGTGAAATTGGGACGACCACACCATGGTAGGAAGAAGCGATTCGGCAGCCAAATTGATTGACACGATGTTTTGAATAGCCGCCGGCTATGGTCATCGGCTATCGATCGGTCGGGACCTTTCGCTGCTTCGTCGATGAGGCTGGCTGGCGTCTGGCTGGCTGGCCGAATGGAAGGCCGCAGGAATCCCGCGGCCCCCGGCAATCTAGCACGGGCCGGCAGAGGATGTCCGGGCGAAATGACAGATATGAATTCCGCTTGATCCGGATCAGGCGGAGGGCCCGCGCGGCGGCGGGCGGCGGGGGCTTCAGCCTTCCAGGTACTCGACCATCAGCTGCGGCGTTTCGACGCCCATGTACTCGTTGATCGACAGCCGGTACGCGGCGCGGGTGCGGGCGCCGGGCTGCACGCTGAAATTGAACTGGATCGCCTCGATCCGCGTATTGCCCTTCTTCAGGCGCAGCTTCAGGTGCTTTTCCTTCAGCACGCGCTGCTGCTCGACGTCGAACTCGTCGAGGAAGAGCGGCGCCGGGAAGCCCTGGCCCCAGATTTCGTTTTCGAGCAGGCGGGCGGTTTCCAGGCTGATGTAGCCGCCCTCCAGTCCGCCGTCGGTTTCCAGCGTCCGGGTCAGGTCGGCCGGCGCCAGCAGTTCGCCGGCGACGTCGGCGAAGAGGTCGCGGAAGGTCGCGAAATCCTCGGCGCGCAGCGTCGCGCCGGCCGCCATCGCGTGGCCGCCGAAGCGCACCAGCAGGCCGGGGGCGCGCTTGGCGACGAGGTCGAGCGCATCGCGCAGGTGCAGGCCGGGAATCGAGCGGCCCGAGCCCTTGATGATGCCGCCTTCGCCGGGCGCAAACGCGAACACCGGGCGGTGCAGGCGTTCCTTGATGCGCGACGCCAGGATGCCGACGACGCCCTCGTGCCAGCTGTCGTCGAACAGTGCGATGCCGGGCGACGCGTCGTCGACGTCGGCGGCTTCGAGCAGCAGCAGCGCCTGTTCCTGCATGTCGGACTCGATCTCGCGCCGCTCGCGGTTCAGCGCGTCCATCTGCTGCGCGATGTTCAGCGCGCGTGCCGGGTCGTCGGTGATCAGGCATTCGATGCCCAGGCGCATGTCGGCCAGCCGGCCGGCGGCATTCAGGCGCGGGCCGACGAAGAAGCCGAGGTCCATCGCCGTCGCCTTGCGCGGGTCGCGCCCGGCCGCCTTGAACAGCGCCGCGACGCCCGGCTGCAGGCGGCCGGCGCGCATGCGCTTCAGGCCCTGGCTGACCAGGATGCGGTTGTTGCGGTCGAGTTTGACCACGTCGGCGACGGTGCCCAGCGCGACGAGGTCGAGCAGGTCGGCGAAGTTGGGCTCCGGATGCTCGGCGAAGAAACCGCGCTCGCGCAGCTCGGCGCGCAGCGCCAGCATCACGTAGAACATCACGCCGACGCCGGCGATGCACTTGGACGGGAAGTCGCAGCCCGGCTGGTTCGGATTGACGATGCAGTCGGCCTCGGGCAGCCCGTCGCCCGGCAGGTGGTGGTCGGTGATCAGCGTCGCGATGCCGAGTTCGTGCGCGCGGGCGACGCCCTCGAAGCTGGCGATGCCGTTGTCGACGGTGATGATCAGGTCCGGCGACTGCTGCGCGGCGAGATCGACGATGCCGACCGACAGCCCGTAGCCGAACTTGAAACGGTCCGGGACCAGGAAATCGACGTCGGCGCCGAGCGTTTTCAGCGCGCGCATGCCGACCGCCGTCGCGCTGGCGCCGTCGCAGTCGTAGTCGCCGACGATCAGCATCTTCGCGCCGGCCTCGATGGCATCGGCCAGCATCTGCGCGGCGTCGGCCGCGTGGGTCAGGCTGGCCGGCGGCAGCAGCGATTTCAGTTCGTAGTCGAGTTCGGCGCGGTCGGTGACGCCGCGCGACGCGTAGAGGCGGGCGAGCAGCGGGTGCAGGCCCTGCTGTTCCAGTTGCCAGGCGGCGCGGGCCGGAACGGCGCGGGTGACGATGCGGGTCAAGGCGTGTTTCCTTCGGCGAGTTCGCGGGCCCGGTCGGCCAGCGGCCGGCCCTTCTTCCAGAATTTCCAGCGTTCGCCGGCCTCGACGGTGCACGACAGCGTGCCGTAGATGGTCGGTGCGATCAGCGTGACGCCGTCGACGCCGCGGCCGAGTGCGCGGCGCAGCGGCGCGAACCAGTCGCGGTCCAGCTGCAGCATGGCTTCCCGCCAGGCGGCGCCGTCCTCGTACAGCACCGGCGGCAGCAGCGAATCGAGCACGACCAGCGGTGCCGGGCCGGCGTCGCCGGCGAGCAGGTCGGCCAGCGTCGCCGGCACCGGGCGGGCCGGGATGCCGGCCGCCAGCGCCAGGCCGCGGGCCAGCGGATCGTCGGCGCAGACCGCGCTGTGGCGGGCCCGGGGCGCCGGCAGCTCGCCGCCACCCCACAGCCACAGCGAATTGACCGCCGGCAGGCCGGCCGCCTGGCGCCGCGCATTGACCGGATGGACGTGCAGGAACATCTGGATTTCGTTGAGCCAGCGGCGCAGCGGCGACGCCTTGCCGTCCAGCTCGCTGTTCATCCGGCGGCCGGCGACCGCGGAAATCGGCTCGGCGACGTGGTCGACCGCGGCATGCAGGCGCAGGTACCAGCGCTTCGCGGTGGACGCGTGGAACTGGCCCAATTCGGCGAATTCGGCATTCAGCGCGGCGACCAGCGCCTGGGCGTCGGAGTCGTCGAGGTCGAAGGCGCCGGCATCGGCCAGCACGATGCGTTCGTGGTGGAAGCGCAGGTGCACCGGGTCGGCGCACAGCCAGTGACCGTCGCGCGCGATGCCGCCGTCGGCCTCGCCGAGCAGGCGCAGCGCGCCGAAGGCGTGCCGGGTCAGCCCGCCGGCTTCGAGCAGCGCCGCCTCGTAACCCTGCCGCGCGCCGCGCGCCGGTTCGGCATGCGCCAGCAGCCAGTCCAGCCCGGGCGTCGCCAGCTTCCCGAGGGTCAATTCGTCGCCCGGTTCGGGCCAGATCAGTTCGGGAATCAGCAGGACAGGGCGCACGGGCGATACGGGACGAAGGGGGGCGGAGAGTTTATCACCAGACGGGGGCGCTGCCGGGGGCGGCCGTCGAGCGCGGCGTCGTCGATCCCCTGACGCCTTACCCGCTTGACCCGACGACTGTAGTAGGGTTGATCCTTGCCGCTCCCAATTTTCACGGAGCCCATCATGAGCGACCCCAAGTCGATGTCCGACGAGCGATTTCTTGCCGCCTTTCTCGATGCCAGCATGCCGCCGGCCGGTTTCGATCACCTCGGCCATCTGCGTGCTGCGTGGCTGCTGCTGCAGCGGCGCCCGCTGGAAGCGGCGGTGATCGACACCTGCGAGGCGATCGATCGACTGGCGAATCGCCTGGGCGTGCCCGGGAAGTACCACCGGACCCTGTCCGAAGCCCTGGTCCGCCTGATGGCGGACGGAGGCGCGGGAGATCCGGCACTCGCCTGGCCGGATTTCCTGGCCGCCAATGCCGGGCTGGTGGACGATGCGCGGGGCGTCCTGGCGACGCACTATTCCGACGAGGTGCTGAACTCGCCGGCCGCAAGGCAAGGTTTTGTCCCGCCCGACCGTCTGCCGCTGCCATGAACCCCCGCTCCCCGACGACCCGCTTGACGCTCGGCAAGCTTGCCCGGCGCGTCGGTCTGGCGCGCTCGTCCGTGCTGCATTACGAATCGCTCGGATTGCTCGCGCCGGCCGGACGCAGCGCGGCCGGCTATCGCCTCTACGGCGAGGCCGAGCTGGAAAAATTGCGCCATATCCGGCGTTTGCGCGACGCCGGGCTGGCGCTGAGCGACATCGGCGCTTTGCTGGCGCCTCACGCCTCGTCCGCCCCGGGGGCCCGGCTGGCGCCGGCCGAGCTGCTGGAGCAGCGCCTGTCCGGGCTGTGCCGCGAGGTCGAGCGCATCCGCGAACAGCAGCGCCTGCTGGCGCGGCTGCTCGCGCTTCCCGGTTTTCGGGAGGGCAGGATGTATGGCGACAAGGCGGCATGGGTGGCGCTGTTGCGCAGTGCGGGATTCGACGAGGCCGCGATGCGGCTGTGGCATCTCGAATTCGAACGCGAAGATCCGGACGGTCATGCGGCCTTCCTCGAATCGCTGGGTCTGGCGCCGGGCGAGGTCGAGGAAATCCGCCGCGGGGCGCGCGCCGGCGATGCCGGCGACTGAAGCGGCGGCAGCATTCCCGCGCCGCTTCCGGTGCGCGCCCGCCCCGACATGACCGATAATCCGCCTTCGCCTCACTCGGAATCCTTCCATGTTCGACAACCTGGTCAGCTTCTTCTTCCACTGGGCCGTCACGGCGCTGTCCCTGTGGGCGGCCAGTCACGTGTTCCGCGGCATCCGCTTCGCCGGTACCTCGTCGCTGATCGTGTCGGCGCTGCTGCTCGGTTTCGCCAACGCGCTGCTGCGGCCGCTGCTGGTCGTGCTGACCTTTCCGCTGACGCTGTTGTCGCTGGGTTTCTTCCTGCTCGTGATCAATGCGCTGATCCTGCTGCTGGTCGCCCGGCTGGTCGAGGGTTTCCGGATCGACGGTTTCTGGACGGCCTTCTTCGCCAGCCTGTTCATCTCGCTGCTCGGCCTGCTGCTCGGCGCGCTGGCGCCGGATGCCGGGCTGACCGTCTATCGCCTGCCGTCGGCCGGCCAGACGATCGCGATGTAGGCGGGCGCCCGCATGTCCGTCGCGCTGCCGCCCCGCACCGAACGCTTTTTCCTGCTGACGCTGGCCGGCATCCAGTTCGGCCACGTGCTCGATTTCATGATCATGATGCCGCTCGGGCCGATCCTGATGGCGGCCTTCGGCATCGGCACGCACGAGTTCGGGCTGCTGGTCGCGTCCTACAGTTTCAGCGCGGCGATTTCCGGCGTGCTGGCGGCGACCTTCGTCGACCGCTTCGAGCGCAAGCGCCTGCTGCTGACGGCCTTCGGACTGTTCGCGCTGGCGACGCTGGCCTGCGGCCTGGCGCCGGGATATTCGACGCTGCTGGTGGCGCGCGGCCTGGCTGGGGTGTTCGGCGGCATCATGGGCGCGCTGGTCCAGACGATGATCGGCGACGCGATTCCCTTTTCGCACCGGGCGCGGGCGAGCGGCATCATTTCCGGCGCCTTCTCGATATCGACCATCGCCGGCGTGCCGCTGGCGCTGTGGCTGGCCAACCTCCTCGGCTGGCGCGCGCCTTTCATGCTGATCGCCGCGTTCAGCGTGCTCTTTCTCGCGGTCGGCCTGCGTTTCCTGCCCGAATTGCGCCACCACCTGAGCGGGGGCGAGCCGCGCCACCTGCTGGCCGACGCCTTCGCCACGCTGGCCGACGCCAACCACCGGCGCGCGCTGCTGTTCTCGGCGCTGATCATCTTTTCCGGCTTCACGGTGATCCCGTACATCACCGTCTATGCGGTCAATAACGTCGGCATCGCGCAGCACGACATCCCGCTGGTCTATCTCGTCGGCGGCGCGGCGACGCTGCTGTCGGCGCGGCGGATCGGCCACTGGGCGGACCGGTGCGGCAAGGTCGAGGTCTATCGCCGGCTGGCGCTGCTGGCGACGCTGCCGCTGCTGGTCATCACGCACGTCGGCGCGCTGCCGCTGTGGGCCTGGCTGATCTGCACGACGGCGTTCTTCGTGCTGCTGTCCGGCCGGATGATTCCGGCGATGGCGGTCATCACGTCGGCGGCGGAACCCCGGCTGCGCGGCACCTTCATGTCGCTGAACGGCACCGTGCAGTCGCTGGCGATGGGCCTGGCGACGACGCTGGCCGGCTTCCTGACCGGGCTCGACGCCGACGGCCGCATCGTCGGCTACCCGCTGGTCGGCTACGTCGCGGTCGCCGCCAACCTGCTGGCGATCGCCTTCGCCGGGCGCATCGCGATGCACGGGCGGCACGCCTAGGTATCATTCACCGGTCATCGAATTCCAGGACTCCCCATGAGCCGACCCGCCTACTGGATACTGCGCTGCGAACACCGCCTGCTGACCCTGGCCGGCCAGCCCGGCGGCGCGCTGTTTCCCTTGCTCTGCGCGGCCGACCTCGGGCATCCGGCGGAGGCCCTGCGGGTCGGCGAGTGGGGCGGCGTGCCGTGCCACGCGGTGGACGTCGCGCAATTCCCGGAAATCGCCGGCGGCGAGCCGACGCCGCTGCGCGCGATCTTCGCGCAGGCCGGGCCGGAAGCCTTCGCCTTGGCCGGGCGGGCGACGCAGTTGCTCGACTGGCAGGCGACCCACCGTTTCTGCGGCCGCTGCGGCACGCCGACCGAGCGCCTGCCGGACGAGGCGGCGATGCGCTGCCCGGCCTGCGGCCTGCTCGCCTATCCGCGCATCGCGCCGGCCGTGATGGTGCTGGTGCGCGACGGCGAGCGGCTGCTGCTGGCGCGCAGCCCGCATTTCAAGCCGGGCGTCTACAGCGCGCTGGCCGGTTTCGTCGAGCCGGGCGAAACGCTGGAGCAATGCGCGGCGCGCGAAGTGCGCGAGGAGGTCGGGCTGGAAATCGCCAACCTGCGCTATTTCGCCAGCCAGCCCTGGCCTTTCCCGCATTCGCTGATGGTCGCCTTCTTCGCCGATTACGCCGGCGGCGACATCGTTCCCGACCCGTCGGAAATCGAGGCGGCGGGCTGGTTCACCGCGGATGCGCTGCCGCTGCTGCCCGACCCGGTCAGCATCTCGCGCCGGCTGATCGACGCCGCGCTGGGCTGAGCGCCCGGCCCGGGCGGGCCCGGTGGAATTCGCGGTTGATGGGCGGTCGACCGCAGATGTTTCATTTTTTCCGATATTCCATTGTGCTTGACGGCGCCGCGGTGTATCGTCCGCGTCTTTCCCGGAACCTTCCCGCGAGGCCCGCCGTTGCGGGCGTTGCGCCTTCAGGAGAGCCGCCGCCATGCCCGGCGCCTATGCCCACATCACGCTGGTCAACGAATTGCGGACGCCGGCCCGGCTCGACCGCCTGCCGGATTTTCCGGATGCGGCCAAGCGCGCCGTGATGCGCCATTTCAAGTTCTGCGAACTGGGGGCGGTCAGCCCGGACTATCCCTACCTGGCGCTGCTCGACGGCGGCGCCGCTGGCTGGGCCGACCGCATGCACTACGAGCGGACCGGCGAGATGATCGCGGCCGGCGCGCGCGAAGTCGCCGCGATGCTGCCCGGCGTCGAGCGCGACCGGGCGCTCGCCTGGCTGCTCGGCTACGCGGCGCACGTCGCGACCGACATGACGCTGCACCCGGTCGTCGAACTGAAGGTCGGCCCCTACGCCGACAACCGGCGCGCCCACCGCGTCTGCGAACTGCACCAGGACGCCTACGTGTTCCAGCGCCTGAACCTCGGCCCGGTCGGCCTGGCCGAACATCTCGACGCCGGCATCTGGGCCTGCTGCGACGCGCCGGACAGCGGCCGCCTTGAGCCGGCGGTCGCCCACCTGTGGCGGCGCATGCTGGCGACCGCGCACCCGGACGCCTACCGCGCCGCCGAGCCCGATCCGGACGGCTGGCACCGGGCCTTCCGGCGCGTGCTCGACCGGATCGAGGAGGGCGCCTGCCTGATCCCGGCGGCCCGCCACCTGGCCGTCGATTGCGGCCTGACCTACCCGGACCCGGGCGAGATCGACCCGCAGTACATCGCCGCGCTGGCCGTTCCCGGCGGCGGCCGCCTGCATTACGACGCGATCTTCGACCAGGCGGTCGATATGGTCGGCCTGTTGTGGTCGGCCATCGCCCGCTCCGTGTTCGAGTCCGGCGGCGTGCGGCTGGCGGCGCTCGGCGACTGGAACCTCGATACCGGCCGGGACGCTGCCGGCGATTACGTGATGTGGAGCTGATCCGATGTCCAGGTCTTGTACCGTGCTGCTGTTGTGCGCTTCGCTGGCCGGCGGGGCGCTGGCCGATCCGTCGGCCGAGGAGGCGATGATGATCCGCGCGTCGGCGCTGACCAAGCTGTCGACGGCGGTCGAGGCAGCCGTCCGCTACGACGCGGAAGCCTCGGCCGGGCTGGACGGTCAGGCCCTGTTGGCGTTCGCGGCCCGCGACGACGCGGCGCTGCTCGAACGCTTCGCCGGCCTCGAACTGCGCGTCGCGCGCGGCGATCGCCATGCGTCGGTGCTGGTCTGCAGCCCCGACGGCGGCCAGGCGCTGCTCGAGGACGCCGGCTGCACCAGTCGCCTGGACCGCCACGCGTGGCGCGAGGCGGACGCGGTGCCGTGCGAATTCCGCCTCGACCTGGCGGCGCTGTGCGGCGAGGCTGGAGCGCCGCCCGCGGTGAACGCGGCCGCGGAGCCGGAATCCGCGAGCCGGGCAGCGACTGAAGCTGCCGCGGAGGCGGGGACCTCGACTGGAGCCTCGACCGGAACCACGACCGGAACCACGACCGGAACCACGACCGAAGCCACGACCGAAGCCACGACCGAAGCCACGACCGAAGCCACGACCGAAGCCGTTGCCGAGCCGGCGCCGGCCCCCGCGCCCCGGCCCGTCGCCTTCGCGTCGCCGCTGCCGCTTTCCCGCCCGCCGGCCGTGCCGCTGATCGAGATCGCCCGCGCCGTCTGGGCCGGCGACGTCGACCGGAACAGCAAGCAGCCGGGGCCGGCGCTGACGCGGTCGACGCCGGGCCGGCGGCTGGTCCTGTGGATGGCGGTGCAGGGCTCGGCGGCGGCGCTCGACCAGCTGACGGCGCGCGGCAAGCTGCCGATCCGCCACAAGTGGTTCCGCGAAACGCTGGTCGGCGTCCGGCCGGAAGGCGTCGCGACGCCGACCGACGAGATCGAGATTCCGGCCGCGCAGCCCGGCGTCGTCGACAAGCTGCGCGGCGAGGTCGCCGCGACCGGCCGTTTCAGCTGGCGGACCTGGAGCGCCAAGGACCAGCCCGGCCGCGGCCGCTGGCGGGTCACCGTGGTCCATGCCGACAACACGCCGGTGCTGTGCCCGGCGAGCGGCGGGCCGAAGGCCTGCGAATTCCAGATCGACGTGAGGTAAGCCCATGGAAAATGCCCCCCCGATTCCCGGCATCGATGCGTCGGTCCGCGACGCGGTCGCCGACGCGCAGCTGCTGCTGGCCCATGCCGCGGCCCACGGCATCGAACTGGCGCCGGAACTGGTGCGCACCGTCGTCTCGGCGAAGGAGCTGCTCGCGCTCGACCTCGCCGATCCGGCAGGCTTCGAGCGCCAGAGCCGCTTCTGGGAGGCGCGCAAGGAACTGGCCCGGGCCGTGCACCCGGTGACCATCGGCAGCCTGAAGGCGTCCACGCAGAGCGGGCCGATGGTGCTGTACCGCAGCCTGCTCGGCGCGCTGTCGCGTTCGGCGCGGACCGGGCAGCCGATCAGCCCGGCCGAGCGCTCGGTGCTGTGGTTCCGTTTCCTGGCCTCGCTCGCGCTGTTCTGCCTGCTGGCAGTGCAGGTCTACTGGGTCGTCGGCTCGCGCGTGCTCGGCGAGACGGCGGACATCCTGGAGCGGGTCAAGGCGAACCAGGCCGCGGTCGCCGTGCTGGCCGTCGACGACCGGCACGGCCAGGCGCTGGAGGCGGAGTCGATGGCGCTGGAGAAGGAGGTCGGCATCCGCTACGGCATCCTGGCCGGCTGGAACGCGGTCTGGTCCTTCCCGCTGCGCCCCTTCGGCGGCGCCGCGACGCCCGCGGTCGATAGCCCGGCCTACGAGGATCTGCAGCGGGCCCGGCTGGCCGGCGAGTTCGCGGTGCAGGCGATCGAGCGTTACCTGCTGCCGCTGCTGTACGGCTGGCTGGGCGCCTGCCTGTACGTGCTGAGGAAGCTGGCCGACGAGATCCGGGCGCTGTCCTACACTGCCGAGCAGGACATGCTGTACCGCCTGCGCGTCTACATGGGGACGCTGGCCGGGCTGATCGTCGTCTGGTTCATGCCCGCGGTCGACGCCGATCCGGGCGCCAAATCGCTGTCGGTGTTCGCCGTCGCGCTGCTGGTCGGCTACAGCATCGACCTGCTGTTCGCGCTGCTCGACCGCGTGATCGGCGCGTTTACGGTGCGCAGCTGAGTCCGTCCGGCGGCGGCCGGCGAACTGCGTGTACCATAGCGCCTTTCGTCGCCTCCCCGGACCCGAATGGCATTGCCCTACGAATTGCTGATCGGCCTGCGCTACACGCGGGCCAAGCGGCGCAACCACTTCATTTCCTTCATTTCGCTGATCTCGATGCTCGGCATCGGGCTCGGCGTCGCCGCGCTGATCGTCGTGCTGTCGGTGATGAACGGCTTCCAGAAGGAGCTGCGCACGCGCATCCTCGGCGTCGCGTCGCACATCCAGATCACCGGCATCAGCGGCGAGCTGGAGAACTGGCCGGCGATCGCCGCCCAGGCCAAGGGCCACCCGGCCGTGCGCGAAGTCGCGCCCTACGTGCAGTCGCAGGGCATGTTCTCGGTCGATGGCCAGGTCAAGGGCGTGCTGGTGCGCGGCATCGTTCCCGACATGGAGGACCGCGTCGCCGATTTCCGCAAGACGATCCAGAGCGGCAGCCTCGACGCGCTGCAGCCCGGCGGCTTCGGCGTCGTGCTCGGCGCCGACCTGGCGCGCTCGCTGCGCGTCTTCACCGGCGACCGCGTGACGCTGATCGCGCCGCAGGGCACGGTGACGCCGGCCGGCGTCGTGCCGCGGCTGAAGACCTTCACGGTGGTCGGCATCTTCGAGGTCGGCATGTACGAGTACGACTCGGGACTGGCGCTGATCCACCTCGACGACGCGCAGCGGCTGTACCAGATGGACGACCGGGTCAGCGGCGTCCGGCTGAAGGTCGACGACCTGTTCCAGGCGCCGCGCATCGCCCGCGAGCTGGCCGGCCATATCAACGCCGACGCCTACCTCAGCGACTGGACGAAGAGCCATGCGAACTTCTTCCGCGCGGTGCAGATCGAGAAGAACATGATGTTCATCATCCTGTCGCTGATCGTCGCCGTCGCCGCGTTCAACCTGGTATCGACGCTGGTCATGGCGGTCACCGACAAGCAGGCCGACATCGCGATCCTACGCACGCTGGGCGCGCGGCCGCGCTCGATCATGGCGGTCTTCGTCGTGCAGGGCGCGCTGGTCGGCTGCATCGGGCTCGGCCTGGGCATCGCCGGCGGCGTCGCGCTGGCGCTGAACATCGACGTCGTCGTTCCCTTCATCGAACGGATCACCGGCGTGCATTTCCTGGCCAAGGACGTCTATTACATCTCGGACCTGCCGTCCGACCTGCAGTGGGGCGACGTCTGGGGCGTCACCGCGATCGCCTTCGTGCTGTCGCTCTTGGCGACGCTGTATCCGAGCTGGCGGGCTTCCCGCGTCAATCCGGCGGAGGCGCTGCGCTATGAGTGAAGCCATCCTGAGCGCCCGCGGCCTGTCCAAGGTCTTCCGCGGCGGCGGCCTCGAGGTGCCGGTGCTGTCCGGCATCGACCTCGACGTCCGGGCCGGCGAGACGGTCGCCATCGTCGGCGCCTCCGGTTCCGGCAAGAGCACGCTGCTGCACCTGCTCGGCGGGCTGGACGCGCCGAGCGCCGGCAGCGTGACGCTGAAGGGCCGCGATTTTTCGGCGCTCGGCGAGGTCGACCGCGGCGACTGGCGCAACCGCCACCTCGGCTTCGTCTACCAGTTCCACCACCTGCTGCCCGAGTTCTCGGCGCTCGAGAACGTCGCGATGCCGCTGCTGATCCGCCGCACGCCGCGTGCCGAAGCCGAGGAGCGGGCGGCCGCGATGCTCGGCGCGGTCGGCCTCGGCCACCGCCTGGCGCACCGGCCGGGCGAACTGTCCGGCGGCGAACGCCAGCGTGCGGCGATCGCCCGCGCGCTGGTCAGCGAACCGTCCTGCCTGCTCGCCGACGAACCGACCGGCAATCTGGACAGCCATACCGCCTATACTGTGTTCGACCTGCTGATCGAGCGCGTTCGCGACCAGCGGGCCAGCCTGGTGATGGTCACCCATGACCGGGCGCTGGCGGCGCGGGCCGACCGCGTGTTCGAGCTGACCGACGGTCGGCTGGGCGATGCGGTCGCCGGGCCGGAATCGGCTTCAACCATGCACCCCTTTCCCCGTTAAGGAGAAAAAGACATGCGAAACCTGTTCGTCCCCGCCATCGCGCTCCTGAACCGGATGCGCTACCGCAGCAAGTTCATGCTGCTCGGCCTGGCCGTCGCCGCCGTCATGACGGTGCTGACCGTCTCGGTATACAACAGTCTCGAGCGCGACATCGACACCGCGCGCCAGGAACTTGCCGGCCTGCAGATGCTGAAGCCGATGAACCGGATGGTCCAGGTTATGCAGCAGCACCGCGGCCTGTCGTCCGGCGTGCTGAACGGCAACGAGGCGATGAAGGACAAGCGCGCCGCCAAGGAGAAGGAAGTCGCCGCGGCGCTGGCCGCCGCCGACGAGGCGCTGTCGCCCGCATTGCGCGAGGCGCCGGCCTGGAAATCGGTGCGCCAGGAATGGTCGGCGATCCAGGCGCAGGGCCTGGGCTGGCCGGCACCCGAGAACCTGAAGCGCCATTCGGCGATGATCGACCGGGTGCTGGTCTTCATGGTCGAGGTCGCCGACGAGACGCAGCTGACGCTCGATCCGGTGATGGATACGTACTATTTCATGGACACCCTGGTCTCCAAGCTGCCCGGCATGCTGGAGCCGCTCGGCATCACCCGGGCGCGCGGCACCGGGCTGCTGACCCGCAAGGAAATCACGCCGCAGCAGCGCAACGAGCTGAGCTTCCTGCTCGCCCAGATGGAGGTCATGCTGCGCGCCCAGAACAGCAACCTCGACAAGGTCGTCCGTTTCGCGCCGGAGCTCGACGCCGCGCTGACCGGCCCGTCCCGGGAATTCGCCGCCGGCGCCGGCCGGATCTTCACGCTGGTCCGCGACGACATCCTGAGCGAGAAATTCGCGACGCCGCCGCAGGACTATTTCGCGATGACGACCGAGATCATCGACCTCGGCTACCGGATGATGTTCGACGTGCTGATCCCGCAGTTCGAACAGCAGCTGCAGAAGCGGGAGGCGGCGGCGCAGCGCGAGCTGACGCTCGATCTCGTGCTGTCGGCCGGCGTCGTGCTGCTCGTGCTGTACCTCGGCATCGGTTTCTACTATTCGGTGATGGACAGCGTCGATCATTTCTCGCGCGGCGCCCGGCGCCTCGCCGAGGGCGACCTGACGGTGCGTTTCCCGGCCCACGGCGTCGATGAACTGCACGCCGCGGGCGGCGATTTCGACGCCATGGCGGAATCCTTCCGCAAGCTGCTCGGCACCGTGAAGACCGACGTCGACCAGCTGCAGGCGGCGGCCGAGCAGCTGGCCACGTCGAGCCAGCAGATTTCCCGCAGCACCGCGACGCAGAGCGATTCGGCATCGAGCATGGCGGCGTCGGTCGAGCAGATGACGGTCGGCGTCGACCACATCACGAAGAACGCCCAGGACGCGCAGGAATACTCGAGCCAGTCCGACCGCGTCGCCGCCGAGGGCGCGCGCCTGGTCGACGAGGTGGTCGCCGAGATCCGCGGCATTGCCGACACCGTCAACCAGTCGGCCGCGGCGGTCGAGGCGCTCGGCAAGCAGTCCGATCATATTTCGGTGATCGTCGGGACGATCAAGGAAATCGCCGACCAGACCAACCTGCTGGCGCTGAATGCGGCGATCGAGGCGGCGCGGGCCGGCGAGGCCGGGCGCGGCTTCGCGGTGGTGGCCGACGAGGTGCGCAAGCTGGCCGAGCGGACGACCAAGTCGACGCAGGAAATCGCCGAGATGATCGGCGCGATCCAGTCGGGCACGGCGAATGCGGTCACCAGCATGAAGCAGGGTGTCGAGCGCGTCGCGACCGGCGTCGAAGGCGCGCAGCGGGCCGGTTCGACGATCGGCCAGGTCCAGGAGCATTCGCGCCAAGTGCTCGACGCGATTTCGGAAATCACCGTTGCGCTGCGCGAGCAGGCGTCGGCGAGCACCGACATCGCGCAGAACGTCGAGCGCATCGCCCAGATGGCCGAGGAAAACAACGCCGCCGCCGGCACCAACGCCGGCACGGCCGAGCGCTTGCGCCAGCTGTCCGGCGTGCTCGGCGACGCGGTCGCCCGCTTCAGGACCTGAGCTTGCGCCGCCGCCAGGCGGCGATCAGCCAGGCGCGCCACGCGGCGCGCACCGCCAGGTAGCCGGCCAGCGCGAGGCCGGCGCCGAGCGCGACCAGGCCGACGCCGAGCGGCAGCGCGGCGCCCAGCATCCATTGCTGCATCGCCTCGGTCCAGGCGACGAAGCGCAGCGGGTCGAAATCGGGCGGGGCGACGAAGCCGCCGGTGTCGCCGAGCAGCCGCCGGCCGATCTGGTAGGCCAGCAGGTAGAGCGGCACGATGGTCAGCGGATTGGTGTAGAGCGTGACCAGCATCGCCAGCGGCAGATTGACGCGGAAGACGACCGCGCACAGTGCGGCCCCGAGCATCTGCAGGGGGCCCGGAACCAGTCCGCAGGCCAGCCCGGCGGCGACGGCGCCGGCCGCCGAATGGCGGTTCAGGTGCCACAGCCGCGGATGCAGCAGCGTCGAGCGGAAAGGGCGCAGCCAGCGGTTGTCGCTGACCGCGGCATGATCGGGCAGGTATTTTCTGAGGTGCCGGCGCATGGCGCGATTATCCGGCAAACCGGCGCGGCCTGCATCGGGCCTTGTCTTTTGTCCGGACTATCCTAATGTCATTATTTCGATCCGGCTCGCCATGCGATTCGCCATCCTCGCCTTCGCCGCCGGGGTCCTGGTTCTGCAGCTGCAGCCGGACCTGCCGGCCTGGCTGCCGTGGCTGTCCGGCGCCGCGGCGGCATCGGTTTTGTCGGTGTTCGTCCGCGGCCTGCCGCGGCGCTGCCTGGCGTTCGCCGCCTGCGGCCTGCTCGGCTTCGCGTGGGCGGCGTGGCGGGCCGAGGTCCGTCTCGCCGACCGTCTCGATCCGGCCTGGGAGGGGCGGGACGTCGAGGTGGTCGGCGTTGTCGCCGGGCTGCCGCAGGCGCTGGCGCGCGGGGCGCGCTTCGAATTCGCGGTCGAGACGGTGTCCACCGCGGAAGCCGTGCTGCCGGAGCGGGTGCAGCTCGCCTGGTACGGCGTCGATCCCGGCGCCTTGCATCCGGGTCAGCGCTGGCGCTTCGTCGTCCGGCTGAAGCGTCCGCACGGCGGCGCCAATCCCGGCGGCTTCGACTACGAGGCCTGGCTGCTCGAGCGCGGTATCCGGGCGACCGGCTACGTCAGGCCGGCGCCGGCCACGCTGCTGGACCCGCGGGTCGGGCATCCGGCGTGGTGGGTCGAGCGTCTGCGTGACGAGGTGCGCCGTTCCTTCGAACGCCGCCTGCCGGCCGACACCCATCCGTGGGCCGGCATCCTGGTCGCGCTGGCGATCGGCGACCAGAAGGCGGTGGACGGCGATTTGTGGGCCATTTTCAACCGCACCGGGACGACGCACCTGATGTCGATTTCCGGACTGCACGTGACGCTGGTCGCGGCGCTGTTCGGCCGCCTGCTGGCCGCCGTCTGGCGGCGCGTCCCGGGGCTCGCGCTGCGCCTGCCGGCGCAGCAGGCCGGACTCTGCGCGGCGGCGCTGGCCGCGGCCGGCTACGCGCTGTTCGCGGGCTTCGCGGTGCCGGCCCAGCGCACGCTGTACATGCTGCTGGTCGCCGCCGCGGCGATGCTGTCGGGGCGGCTGCTCGCGCCGGGCCGCATCCTTGCCGCCGCGTTGCTGGCGGTGCTGCTCGCCGACCCCTGGGCCGTGCTGGCGCCCGGTTTCTGGCTGTCGTTCGGCGCGGTCGCGGCCTTGCTCCACGTCGGCGCCGCGCGCCTCGGCGGCGGCGCCGGCTGGCGGGCCCGGATCGCCGACTGGGGGCTGGTCCAGTGGGCGGCGACGCTGGCGTCGCTGCCGGTGCTGCTGCTGGTCTTCCAGCAGTTCTCGCTGGTTTCGCCGCTGGCCAATGCGCTGGCGGTGCCGGTGATCAGCCTGCTGGTGACGCCGCTCGCGCTGCTCGGCGCCGTGCTGCCGGGCCCCTGGCTGCTGATGCTCGACCACGCGCTGCTCGACCTGCTGATGCGCTTCCTGTTCTGGTGCTCGGGCTGGCCGGTCTGGCAGGCTGCGGCGCCGCCGTGGTGGGCGGCGCTCGCGGCGGCGGCCGGCGTCGCGCTGTGCCTGCTGCCGCGCGGCCTGCCCGGGCGCGCGATCGGCCTCGTCCTGCTGCTGCCGGCGGCAGCCTGGCCGGTCGTCCGGCCGCCGCCGGGCGTCGCGTGGATCAGCGTGCTCGATGTCGGCCAGGGCCTGGCCGCGGTGATCCGCAGCGGCGACCGGGTCGCCGTCTACGATCCCGGTCCGGCCTACGGTCCGGATTCCGACGCCGGCCAGCGCATCGTCGTTCCCTACCTGCGCTGGCTGGGCATCGACCGCGTCGACCTGCTGATCCTCAGCCACCGCGATGCCGACCATGCCGGCGGCGCCGCGTCGCTGCGCGCCGCCTTGCCGGTCGGCGAGACGCTGGCCTGGCCGCCCGAGCCCGGGGAGCGGCCGTGCCTCGCCGGCCGGCGGCTGGACTGGGACGGCGTCGCGTTGCACGTGCTGCATCCGGCGACGCCCGGCCGGCATGGCAACCACGACGCCTGCGTGGTCGCCGTCGAGGCCGGCGGGCGCCGGATGCTGCTGACTTCGGACATCGAGGCGGCCGACGAGGCGGATCTGCTGCGCCGCGCGGCTCCGTTGAAGGCCGACGTGCTGCTGGTCCCGCACCACGGTTCGCTGACCTCGTCGTCCGCCGAATTCGTCGCCGCCGTCGGCGCGACCGACGCGCTGGTGTCGGCCGGCTATCGCAACCGCTTCGGCCATCCCCGGCCCGAGGTCGCGGCGCGCTACGAAAGGGCCGGCGCCCGGCTGTGGCGGACCGACCGCGACGGCGCGCTGCTCGTCGAACTCGCCCCGGCCGGAGCGACGGTGGCCGCCTGGCGCGACCAGCGGCGGCGCTACTGGCACGGCCGATGATAGGATAGTCCAAGGAGGAAGCGATGATGAAACCGACCCAGCGTACCGTGCAATGCCTCAGTCCCTCCGGCCTGCACCGGATCGCCTACACCGAGTGGGGGGCGCCCGACAATCCGCGCGTGCTCGTCTGCGTGCATGGCCTGACCCGAAACGGCCGCGATTTCGACGCGCTGGCCGACGCGCTGTCGGCGCATTACCGCGTCGTCTGCCCGGACATCGTCGGGCGCGGGCTGAGCGCCCACCTGCGCGATCCGGCCGGCTACGCGATGCCGCAGTACGTGGCCGACATGGTCACGCTGATCGCCCGCCTCGGCGTCGACAGCGTGCATTGGCTGGGCACCTCGATGGGCGGGCTGATCGGCCTGGCGCTGGCCGCCCAGGACGGCAGCCCGATCCGCCGCCTGGTACTGAACGACGTCGGTCCGGAACTCGCCGTCGAGGCCCTGCGCCGCATCGGCGACTACGTCGGCGCCGACCCGACCTGGATCAGCGAGGACGAGGCGGTTGCCTACGTGCGCGCGATCAGCCCCGGTTTCGGGCCGCTGACCGACGCGCAGTGGCGATACCTGACCGAAACCAGCATCGCCCGCCGCCCGGACGGGCGCTGGGGCTTCCGCTACGACCCGCGGATCGGCGAGGCCTACCGCGCCGCCTTCGCCGATCAGGAGCGCATCGACCTGTGGCCGCTGTACGAGCGCATCGCCTGTCCGACGCTGGTCATCCGCGGCGCCGAATCGGACCTGCTGGCGCGAACCACCTGGCAGGCCATGGCCGAACGCGGTCCACGCGCCCAGCTGGCCGAATTCCCGGGCGTCGGCCACGCCCCGATGTTCCAGTCGGAAGACCAGATCGGCGTCGTCCGCGATTTCCTGCTGCATTCATGAAGCAGGTCACCGTCCGGGGGCTGCGCCTCGAATACCGCGATTTTCCCGCAAGCGTCGCCGGCCGTCCGCCGCTGCTGCTGCTCCACGAGGGGCTGGGCAGCGTCGCGATGTGGCGGCATTTCCCCGAAAGGCTCGCCGCCGCGACCGGCTGCCGCGTCGTCGTCTGGTCGCGCGCCGGCTACGGCGGCTCCGAGCCGCACCCGGCGCCGCGCACGCCGCGCTACATGCACGTCGAGGCCGAGGAGATGCTGCCCGGCCTGATCGACGCGCTCGGCATCGAGCGTCCGCTGCTGGTCGGCCACAGCGACGGCGGCAGCATCGCGCTGCTGTTCGCCGGCGCCTTTCCCGAGGTGCCGCGCGGCGTCGCCGTGCTGGCGCCGCACGAGTTCGTCGAGCCGCAGACGCTGGCCGGCATCCGCGCCGCGCGGACGATCTGGGAAAGCACCGACTGGCCGGCCCGGCTGGCACGCTACCATGCCGACCCGGCGCGCGTCTTTGCCGACTGGAACGACACCTGGCTGGCGCCGGAATTCGCCGCGTGGAACATCGAGGACTGCCTCGATCGCATCTGCTGCCCGGTGCTGGCGATCCAGGGCGAGGACGACGAATACGCGACGATGCGCCAGATCGAGGTCATCGCCGAACGGGTACCCGGCGCCGAATTGCTGAAGCTGCCGGCTTGCGGCCATTCGCCGCAGCGCGACGGCGAGGCGGCGGTGCTCGACGCGCTGGCCGGCTTTGCGGCCCGGCTATGAGGCGAGGCGGGCCAGCGGGTCCTGCCGGTAGTAGCGGCGCAGCAGTGCGTAGAGCGCCGGGTAGTCGCCGGCGACCAGCGCCGGCGTCTCGAAGAAGCACTCGCTGAGCACCGCGAAGAACTCCTCGGGCGCTTCGGCGGCGTAGGGGTCGATCGCCGTGTCCTCGCCGCCGTCGACGCGCCGGCAGAAATCCTCGTAGGCCGGGAAAAAGGCCCTTTCCCAGGCGTCGACCGTGAGGTCCGAATGCAGCGCCGGGATGCCGTCGGCCTCGCCGTTCAGCATGTCCAGCTTGTGCGCGAATTCGTGGATGACCACGTTGTAGCCGTCGCCGGCCAGCTGCACGTCGCGCCACGACACGAGCAGCGGACCGCCTTCCCAGGCCTCGCCGGACAGCACGTCGTCGTATTCGTGCACGATGCCGTCGTCGTCCTGGATGCGCCGCGGCACGACGAATTCGTCCGGATAGACGACGATGCCGACCCAGCCGGCGTAGGCCGACAGGCCGAGCTCGAGCACCGGCAGGCAGCCCTGCGCGGCGATCGCCACGCAGATATCGTCGGTCAGCCGCAGCCCGCCGGCCGCGCTGAATTCCTTGTCGGCCAGGAAACGTTCGGCCAGCGTTTTGAGCCGGCGGCGCTCGTCGACCGCGAGCGCGGCGAGGAAGGGCAGGCCGTCGACGGTGCGCGCCCACAGCGCGTCCGGAATCGGCGGCGGCGCGCGCCGGAACCAGTCGAGCAGGCGCTTCATCGCCGCATCGTCAGCCCGATGCCGCAGAAGATCAGCGCGATGCCGACGTAGTGGTAGGCGTAGGGCGGTTCGCCGAGCAGCAGCGCCGAGAGCAGCGTGCCGAACACCGGCATCAGGTGGATGAACAGGCTGGCCTTGCCCGGGCCGACTTCGGCGACGCCGCGGTTGTAGAAGATGTAGCCGACGAAGCTGGGCAGCACGCCGACGTAGGCGAGCGCCGCCAGGCTGCCGAAATGGACGTGCATCGTCCGGCCCTGCGCCAGTTCCCAGGCGTAGGCCGGGGCCAGCGCGGCGAGTCCGATCGCGATCGTCGAGCCGAGCATCAGCATCGGGTGCACGCCGGCCGGCCGCCAGGCCAGGCAGACCGTGTAGATCGCCCAGTCGAGCACGGCGAGCAGCATCCACAGGTCGCCGACGTTGAGGTTCAGGCGGGCGAGTACGGCCGGATCGCCGCGGGCGACGATGGTCAGCGCGCCGGCCAGCGAGACCAGTACGCCGATCGCCTCGCGCCCGTGCAGGCGCTTGCCGAGGAAGGCCCAGGCGATCGCGATGGTCGCGATCGGCACGAAGGAATTGAGCAGGCTGGCGTTGGTCGCCGTCGTGTACTGCAGCGCGATGTAGGCGAAGGTGTTGTAGCCGCCGACGCCGAGCAGGCCGAGGACGAGCAGCGGCTTCCAGCCGCGGCGCAGCAGCGGCCACTGTTCGCGCAGGTGGGGCAGGGCCAGCGGCAGCACCAGCAGCAGCGCGATCACCCAGCGCCAGAAGGCCAGCGCCAGCGGCGGGATGTCGCCGCGCACGCCGCGGCCGAGCACCATGTTGCCCGACCAGAACAGCGCGGTCAGCGTCAGCAGCAGGTAGGGGTGGGCGAGGAGTCGGCGCATGGTCGGCGGATTATGCCTGAAGCCGCCGATCATGCCGCCCGCGGGCGGCCGCCGGCGATCCGTCATATAATCCCGCCCCATGGTTTCCGTCGTCCATTCGGTCGCCGCGCAGAGCGATCTCGAACAGTTCCTTGCCACGCTGTCCACCGGCCTGGCCCCCGAAGAGGCCCTGCGCCTGCGCCAGGCCGTCGAATTCGCCTGGGAGGTCTATGGCGAGCGGACGCTGGGCAGCGGCGAGCGCATCTGGTCGCACGCGCTGGGCATGGCGGTGATCATCGCCGGCCTGAAGCTCGATGCCGAATCCCGGATCGCCGCGCTGCTCTTCGCGGTGCCGTCGCACGACGAGCACGGCGTCGCCCGCATCGAGGAGCGCTTCGGCAAGCCGGCCGCGCACCTGGTCGCCGGCATTTCGCGGCTGAACAAGCTGCGCCCGATCGCCAAGGGCTTCGTCGCCGCCGACATCGAGGGCGGCGAGGTCAATCCGGCCGAGATGAAGGCGCAGATCGAGGTGCTGCGCAAGATGCTGCTGGCCATGGTCGAGGACATCCGCGTCGTGCTGCTGCGCCTGGCCAGCCGGACGCAGACCCTGCGCCACTACGCGGCCAACCCGGACGACCTGCGCGTGCAGGTCGCGCGCGAGACGCTGGAACTCTATTCGCCGCTGGCCAACCGGCTCGGCGTCTGGGAACTGAAGTGGGAGCTCGAGGACCTGTCCTTCCGCTTCCTGCACCCGGACACCTACAAGAAGATCGCTCGCATGCTCGACGAGAAGCGCAGCGAGCGCGAGGCCTTCATCGCCGATGCGGTGGCCCGGGTGCGCGGCGAACTGCTTGCCGCCGGCGTCGCGAATCCCGAAGTCTATGGCCGGCCGAAGCACATTTACAGCATCTGGAACAAGATGCGGAAGAAGGACGTCGAGTTTTCCGAGGTGTACGACATCCGCGCGCTGCGCGTCATCGTCGACGACCTGAAGGACTGCTACACGGCGCTCGGCATCGTGCACAACCTGTGGCAGCCGATTCCCAAGGAATTCGACGACTACATCTCCAACCCGAAGGGCAACCACTACCGTTCGCTGCATACCGCGGTGCGCTGCCCGGACGGACGCAGCCTGGAAATCCAGATCCGCACCTGGGAAATGCACCGGCACGCCGAACTCGGCGTCGCCGCGCACTGGCGCTACAAGGAAGGCGCGCGGCACGGCAGCGAGGACAGCTACGACGAGAAGATCGCCTGGCTGCGCCAGCTGCTGACCTGGAAGGACGAGGTCGCCGACAGCTCCGACTGGGTCAAGCACTACAAGCAGGCGGCGCTCGACGAGACGATCTACGTGATGACGCCGCAGGGCAAGGTCGTCGATCTGCCGGCCGGCTCGACGCCGGTCGACTTCGCGTACCGGGTGCATACCGACCTCGGCCACCGCTGCCGCGGCGCCAAGGTCAACGGCCAGCTGGTGCCGCTGAACACGCCGCTCGAGACCGGCCAGCAGGTTGAGATCGCGACCGCCAAGGTCGGCGGACCGTCGCGCGACTGGCTGAATCCGACGCTCGGCTACATCCATACCAAGAGCGCGCGGGTCAAGGTCCGCGCCTGGTTCTCGAATCTGGCGCTGGAAGAGACGCTGGCCGAGGGCCGGGTTATCGTCGGCAAGGAATTGCAGCGGGCCGGCCAGACCGGCGCCAACATCGACGAACTGGCCCACAAGCTCGGCTTCTCGCGCGCCGACGACCTGTACATCGCCGCCGCCCGCGGCGAGATGAACCAGCGCCAGTTCCAGGCCGTCGCCCGCGGCGGCGACCTGCTGGCCGAGACGCAGGCGCCGGATGCGGTGCAGACGCGGCCGAGCAAGCCGGTCGACGGCAACCAGGGCATCCTGATCGTCGGCGTCGACAAGCTGCTGACCCAGCTCGCTCGCTGCTGCAAGCCGGCGCCGCCGGACGAGATCCAGGGCTTCATCACGCGCGGCAAGGGCATCTCGATCCACCGCAGCGACTGCCCGAACTTTGCCAGCCTGGCCGCGCTGCATCCGGAGCGCGTCATCGAGACCGACTGGGGCGTGCAGACGACCGGCGTGTTCGCGACCGACATCATCGTCGACGCGCACGACCGCCAGGGTCTGCTGCGCGACATTTCGGAAATCTTCACGCGCGAGAAACTCAACGTCACCGGCGTCAGCACCCAGTCCAAGCAGGGCAAGGCGCACATGAGCTTCACCGTCGAGATCACCAACCTGCAGCAGTTGCAGCGGACGCTGACGCTGATCCACGATGTCGAAGGCGTGGTCGGCGTACGCCGGGCCTGAGCCCGGCGCGCCGGCGGCAGCGGCCGGTTTTCGGCCGCGACCGCCGGTCGACCGCGGATCAGGCGTTGCCGAGCGCGACCATCAGTTCGCCCTGTGCGTTGTGCGGCTTGGCCCGGCTGTTGCGCCGGCGCTGGTAGATGCCCTGGCTGTTCATGTCCCAGCCCTGCTGGTTGTCGGCCAGGTAGAACTTCAGCCCCTCGGTGATGACCCGACGCTTCAGCTTGGGGTCGAGCACCGGGAAGGCCAGTTCGATGCGCTTGAAGAAGTTGCGCTCCATCCAGTCGGCCGAGGACAGATAGACCTTTTCCTGGCCGCCGGCATAGAAGTAGAAGATGCGGTGGTGCTCGAGGAAGCGGCCGATGATCGAGCGCACGCGGATGCGTTCCGACAGGCCGGGAACGCCGGGCCGCAGCGCGCAGACGCCGCGCACGATCAATTCGATCTCGACGCCGGCCTGCGACGCTTCGTACAGCGCGTTGATCACTTCGGGCTCGAGCAGCGAGTTCATTTTGGCGACGATGCGCGCCTTGCCGCCGGCCCGCGCCGTTTCGGCCTCGGCCTGGATCGCGGCGACGACGTTGGGCTGCAGCGTGAACGGCGCCTGCCACAGGTGGCGCAGCGTGCGTGCCTTGCCCAGGCCGGTCAGCTGCTTGAACACCTCGCTGACGTCGTGCGTGATTTCCTCGTTGGCGGTCATCAGGCCGAAGTCGGTGTACAGGCGGGCGGTGCGCGGATGGTAGTTGCCGGTGCCGAGGTGGGCGTAGCGCTTCAGTACGCCGTCCTCGCGCCGGACGATGAGCAGCGCCTTGGCGTGCGTCTTGTAGCCGACGACGCCATAGACGACGTGGGCGCCGACTTCCTCGAGCTTGGTCGCCCAGCTGATGTTGGCTTCCTCGTCGAAGCGCGCCATCAGTTCGACGACGACGGTGACTTCCTTGCCGTTCTCGGCGGCGCGGATCAGCGACTGCATCAGCACCGAGTCGGTGCCGGTCCGGTAGACCGTCATCTTGATCGCGACGACCTGCGGATCGGTCGCCGCCTGGTTCAGCAGCTCGATGACCGGCGCGAAGGACTGGTAGGGGTGGTGCAGCAGGATGTCGTTCTTGCGGATGCTGGCGAAGATGCTGGCGCCCTTGGCCAGGCCCTTCGCGCTACCCGGCACGAAAGGGCGGAATTTCATGTCCGGGCGGTCGACCCAGTCCGGCACCTGCATCAGGCGGACCAGGTTGACCGGGCCATTGACGCGGTACAGGTCGGCCGCCTGCAGGCCGAACTGCGACAGCAGGAAATCGGTCATCGCCGGCGAGCAGTTCTCGGCCACTTCGAGGCGGACCGCGTTGCCGAAGTGGCGCTGCGGCAGTTCGCCCTGCAGCTTGGTGCGCAGGTTGGTGATTTCCTCCTCGTCGACGAAGAGGTCGGAATTGCGCGTGACCCGGAACTGGTAGCAGCCGAGTACCGTCATGCCGGTGAATAGCTCGCCGACGAATTCGTGCAGGATGGACGACAGGAACACGAAACCGTAGGCGCAGCCGGCCAGTTCCTCGGGCAGCTGGATGACGCGCGGCAGCGCGCGCGGCGCCTGGACGATCGCGGCGTTCGAACTGCGGCCGAAGGCATCCTTGCCTTCGAGTTCAACGGCGAAGTTCAGGCTCTTGTTCAGCACCTTGGGGAAGGGGTGCGACGGGTCGAGACCGATCGGCGTCAGCACCGGCACCATTTCGCGCAGGAAGTAGTCGCGGATCCACTCGCGCTGCGCCTCGTTCCACGTCGAGCGGCGCAGGAAGCGGATGCCCTGTTCGGCCAGCGCCGGCAGGATCACCTCGTTCAGGTGCTGGTATTGCTCGGTGACCATCGCATGCGCTTCCGCCGCAACCTGACGGAAGCCTTCCTGCGGGGTCTTGCCGTCGGTGGTGACGAGCGAGGCGTGGGCGCGGATCTGTTCCTTCAGGCCGGAAACGCGAATCTCGAAAAATTCGTCGAGATTGCTGGATACGATGCACAGGAAACGCAGGCGCTCGAGCAGCGGTACCCGCTCGTCCTCGGCCTGGGCCAGCACGCGGCGATTGAAGGCAAGCAGCCCGAGTTCGCGGTTCAGGTAGTTTTCGGTCGGGAAACGGGGCTTGAGAGAGGGGTGATTCATCGCGCGCTCCAAGTAATTTCTCAAGTATAGGCCTCAAGCCTCTCATTTTGTTGCACTAGTATTTCACCTACATGACAGCGCTCATCGTGGATTGAGCCTCGGGCGGGACGTCGTAATCATCAGAATTCTGCCCAAACCGGCAAAACGATACGGCCTGGGGTACTCGATATATATTTGGCATTGTGATAATTTGTAGTAGTTTTTGTAATTGCAGACCTGCCGGTCGTTTGCAGGCGCCGGCAATCAGAAAGGCACGATGAGTACCGAGCAAAAGCCGGCCAGCGAAAATGGGTCGCCGATGGGCAGCGAAACCTGGCGGCGGCACGATCCGCTGCTGTCCTCTCTGATCGAGGTCGCCCGTTTCCACGGCCGCGGCATGACCCCGGAAGGTTTCCTGTCGGGGCTGCCGCTGCTGGACGGACGTCTGACCCCCTCAGTCTTCCGCCGCGCCGCGGCGCGGGCCGGACTGGCTTCGCGGATTTCCAAGCGGCCGCTGGCTGCGATTCGTGAAGAACTGTTGCCGGTCATCCTGCTGCTGAAGGACAACGATTCCTGCGTGCTGATGGGCTGGAACGAATCGCGGACCGTGGCTCGCGTGCTTTTCTCGGAGGCCGGGCAGGGCGTTGCCGAAGTCGCGGTCGACCATCTCGAAAGCCTGTATTCCGGTCATACCATTTTCGTTCGCCCGCGTTTCCGCTTCGATACGCGGGCGCCGGAAATCCGCGATGTCGTCAACCGGCACTGGTTCTTCGGGGCGCTCTTCGATAATGCGAAGCTCTACCGGGACGTGCTGGCGGCAGCCTTCCTGATCAACCTGTTCGCGATCGTCATCCCGTTCTACACGCTGAACATCTACGACCGGGTGGTGCCGAACAACGCGACCGAAACCCTGTGGACCCTGTCGATCGGCGTGCTGATCGTGACCGCCGCGGATTTCGGCATGCGCATGCTGCGCGGCTATGTGCTCGATCTGGCCGGCAAGCGGGTCGATGTGCAGTTGTCGGCGCTGATCATGGAGCGCGTGCTCGGCATGCAGATGGCCAACCGTCCTGCGTCGGCCGGCTCCTTTGCGGCCAACCTGCGCGCTTTCGAGTCGGTGCGCGACTTCATCACCTCGACGACCGTCACCGCCTTCATCGACCTGCCTTTCGCACTGATCTTCATCGTGCTGATCCTGTGGCTCGGCTGGCCGATGGCGATTCCGCTGCTGCTCGGTATCGCGGGTCTGATCGCCTATGCGCTGATGCTGCAGCCGAAGATGCAGGAATTGACCGAGACGACCTACCGGGCGACGGCAACCCGCAATTCGACACTGATCGAGAGCCTGGTCGGCATCGAGACGATCAAGACACAGTGCGCCGAGGGCGCGATGCAGCGCAAGTGGGAGCAGTCGGTCGCTTTTCTGGCCAAGATCGGGGCCGACCTGCGCTACCTGTCGCTGTCGGTGGTCAATAGCAGTGCAGCGGTTCAGCAGGCGGTTACTGTTGGTCTGATGGTGATCGGTGTCTACCTGATCAGCGAGCGCCTGATGTCGATGGGTGCGCTGATCGCCTGCGTGATGCTGTCGTCGCGGGCCTTGGCGCCGTTTTCGCAGATCGCCAATCTGCTGACCCAGTACCAGAACGCAGCGATGGCGCTGGCGGCGCTCGACAAGGTGGTCGCCCAGCCCGTGGAAAGACCCGAGAATGCTTCTTTCGTCCGGCGCGAGCGGATCAAGGGCGAAATCCAGTTCGACCGCGTCTGTTTTTCCTATCCGGGGGAGGACGCGCAGGAAGTGTTGCGCGAAGTCAGCTTCCGGATTGCGCCGGGCGAGCATGTCGGTATCGTCGGGCGCGTCGGCTCGGGTAAATCGACGATCAATCGCCTGATTCTCGGTCTTTACCAGCCGACCTCGGGTAGCATCAAGGTCGATGGCGTCGATATCCGGCAACTCGATCCGGCGGAATTGCGCAAGTCGATCGGCTACGTACCGCAGGACGTGACGCTGTTCTACGGGACGCTGCGCGAGAACATCACCGTCGGCATGCCCTACGTCGAGGATCACGGTATCCTGCAGGCAGCAGAACTGGCCGGCCTGCAGGATCTGGTCGGCAACCACCCGCGTGGCTTCGACATGCCGATCGGAGAACGCGGCGAGTCGCTGTCGGGCGGCCAGCGTCAGGCGGTGGCGATCGCCCGGGCGATCGTGCACGAGCCGACGATGCTGCTGCTCGACGAGCCGAGCAGTTCGATGGATCACTCGACCGAGGAAGCGCTGAAACGCCGCCTGGCTGACTATGCAAAGGACCGGACCATGGTTCTGGTGACGCACCGGAATTCGCTGCTCGATCTGGTCGACCGCCTGATTGTTGTCGATCGCGGCGTGATCGTCTGCGACGGCCCGAAGCAGCGGGTGATTGAGGCGTTGAACAGCGGCAAGGTGGGGCGAGGCTAGCATGAAGGAAAAGATCAGAGAGTTCGCCCGTATGCGGGGCGCCTGGCTACCCGAATTTTTCAAGAAAATGGAAACCGGCCAGCTGAATCCGTTTTCTCGCTCGGCAGAGGCGGTCGATCCCTACGCGGTGCACCGCCTCGACGAGCAGGCGATGGCCCGAGATTTCGGTATCGATGCGGAAAGTGCGGCGATCGCCCAGGATCCTCTGCGGGCGCGCAAGGCGATCCGGGCGGTCGGCCTGTTCGTGCTGATTTTCCTGTTGTGGGCCACCATTGCGCAGGTCGACGAGGTGACGCGCGGCGAGGGCAAGGTCATTCCGTCGCGCCAACTGCAGGTGGTGCAGAGCCTCGACGGCGGGATCGTCAACGAGATTCTGGTCAAGGAAGGCGAAACCGTCCGTGAGGGGCAGATCCTGCTGAAGATCGACGCGACCCGTTTCATGTCGAACTTCAAGGAAAGTCGGGCGACCTACCTGGCCCTGCTGGCCAAGGGGGCCCGCCTGCGCGCCGTGGCAGAAGGAGCGCAGTACATCGTGCCTCCCGAGGTATTGGCCGAAGACCCGAAACTGGCCGAGGAGGAGCGCACGCTGTACGTTAACCGCAAGGCTGAACTGGATGCGCAGATCGGCATCGCCCGCGAGCAGCTGACCCAGCGCAACAACGAACTGCGCGAGGCGCAGGCACGCCACGACCAGGCGGCGCATGGGTATGAACTTGCCTCCAAGGAGCTGACGCTGACCAAGTCGCTGATTTCCTACGGCGCCGTGTCGGATGTGGAGATTCTGCGCCTGCAGCGTGATGTGGGGCGCTATGCCGGCGAGCGAAACCAGGCGGCCGCACAGATCAACCGCCTGCAGTCGGCAATCGGCGAGGCGCAGAAGAAAATCCAGGAGGTCGAGCTGGATTTCAAGAACCAGGCGCGTAACGAAATGGCCGACGTCCAGGCGAAGATAAACAGCCTGGGCGAGGGCAGCGTCGCATTGTCCGACAAGGTCAAGCAGGCGGATCTCCGATCGCCGGTCAACGGCACCGTCAAGCGCATCCTGTACAACACGGTCGGCGGCGTCGTCCAGCCGGGCAAGGATATCGTCGAACTGGTCCCGCTCGAGGACGAGCTGCTGCTCGAGGCACGCGTGCTGCCCAAGGACATCGCCTTCCTGCACCCCGGGCAGCGCTCCAACGTCAAGCTGACCGCCTATGACTTCACGATCTATGGCGGCCTCGAGGGGACGCTGGAACACATCGGGGCCGACTCGGTACTCGACGAGAAGGGGAATGCCTTCTACGTCGTCCGTGTACGGACCAAGCGCCCGAATCTCGGGAAAAATCTGCCCATCATTCCGGGCATGACCGCGCAGGTCGATATCATGACCGGCAAGAAATCGGTGCTCAGCTATCTGTTGAAGCCGGTACTGCGGGCCAAGCAATATGCGATGACCGAGCGCTAGGGGAGGAGACATGGACAAGAATCTCTTCGTGACCAGCAGCCGGGTTCCACCTCGGCGCTGGCTTCAGGCTTTTCCGCAGGCGGAAATCCTGCCCATCCTGCCGTCCGCGGTTCCGGCCGGTACGGTTGCCTGGCTGCACAACATGACGCCGGCCCAGTTGCCGGGCGGTCGACGTCCGCCGGGAGTCCATTTCGTCGTGCTGCACGACGAGCCGAGCGACGAAGCCGGTCTTGCCGCGCTGTCGCAGGGCGCCGTCGGTTACTGCAATGCGCACGCGACGCCGGAACTGCTGCACACCGTCGAATCGGTGGTGCGCAGCCAAGGCCTGTGGGTCGGCGAATCCTTGCTCAACCGCTTGTTGGGGGGGATCAGCAACCGGCTCGGCAACGGGAGCGCCGGGGGTAACGAGCGGCTGGCCGGACTCAGCTCCCGGGAGCGGGAAATCGCGTTGTGCGTCGCGCGCGGCGAGAGCAACAAGGAGATCGCTCGCGAATTGAATCTCGCCGAGCGTACGATCAAGCTCCATCTGACGAGCATCTTCGAGAAGCTGCAGGTGCGCGACCGCCTGCAACTGGCCCTCCGGGTCAACTCCCCCGAGTAGGGCGGCCTCGGCTGCCTGTCGAGGCCCGAATGCCGGGCCGGTGGGCGATCGCCGGCCTTTCGAGGCCGGCTTCCATTTTTGCCCTTCTGGGCAGTGGACTCCATGCTGCCATCCCATAAAGTGAGGATACCGCTCACCATCTCCGGAGGAAGGGATCATCATGGCAACGAACGCACAACAAGTCGGTATCGTCAGTTCGACGAAGGGTCAAGTCTTTGCGCGCAACGCGGAAGGCGAAATGCGCCGTGTCCAGGCCGGTGATCCGATCTTCGAAGGCGATGTGATCATTGCCGCTGCCGGTGCTTCGGCAGAGATCAGCCTCCTGAATGGCAGTCCCAGTCTCTTCGTTTCCGATCAGCAGATCGTCGCCATCGACGAGCAGGTTGCCACGACGGCTCCGGATGCGACGGCGGGGGCGGTTAGCGAACTCGGTTCGACCGAGGCAGCAAAGGTCGTTCAGAAAGTTGCTGGAGGCACTGATTTCGAAGCGCTTCTTGAGGAAGAAGCTCCGGCGGCCGGTTTGACCGCGGGTGACACGACGGATGGCGGGCATACCTTTGTCGATCTGGTGCGCGTCGTCGAAGCAGTTCCGGGGGCAAGCTATGAATTTCCGCTCAATCCGACCGGCACGCCGCCGGTCATCGAGGGTGAGCTGGCGCCGACTCTGAACGAAGTCCTGCCGCCGAGCGTCGATGTCACAGTACGCGATCAGGACAACATGACCGAGGAAGATACGGCCATCGCCGTGTCGATCACCGCGAACGCCGGCGATGCCACCGATGAGCTGACCGCGCTGACGGTGACCTTGCCCGACGGCTGGACGGCGACTCTCGATGGCAACACCTATTCCGGCACCTTCGTGCTGCCGGCTTCAGGCCAGACATACAGCGTCGTGCTGATGGTTACGCCGCCGCCCGATTCGGATGTCGATGGTCAAATCACGGCGGTGGCCAGTGCGCGCGACATCAGCGATCCGCTGGTGACGGCGGACAGCCTGCCGGCGAGTGGGACGGTGGTGGTGGATACGGTGCTGGACGACGCGCTGAAGGTCGAGGATGGCGGCGTGAGCCAATCGGAAAGCGCGACGGTGCAGTACTACAGCCTGGGTCTGACGGCTGAGGCACACAACCCGCATGGACAAGTGGACGGAGCGCCTGCGGATGCGACCGAGAGCGGGACGGCGACGCTGACGGTATCGGCGCCGGCAGGGTTCACGATCGGGACGGGGACGGGTGCTGGTTTTGTGGCACTGAGCGGCAACACCTACAGTGGGACGCCGGCGCAGATTGAAGCGTGGCTGGAAAGCCTGACGGTGAAGGTGGATGCGGGCGCGGACACGTCGGCGCTGACGGATGGGCAGTTCTCGGGTAGCGTGAGTGTGACCTACACCGATGTTCCGACGGCGGATGGCAACCCGAACACGACGAACGATAGCTACACGGACACGGCGAACTTCAGCGTGACGGTGGCGGGTGGTTCGGTCAATCCGAGTGCGGCTGTTCAAGTGGGTTCTGAGAGCAACGTGGTGCTGGAAGATGGCACGATCGCGGTGACGGTGACGGCGGCGGCGGGCAATGCGACGGACGAGCTGACGGGTGTGACGATCACGCTGCCGGATGGTTGGACGGCGACGATTGGTTCGACGAACTACACGGGCACGTTCTCACTGTCGGCGAGTGGTCAGAACTTCAGCCAAGTGCTGCAAGTGACGCCGGGAGGAGAAGACACCGATGTGGATGGTGTGATCACGGCGGTGGCCAGTGCGCGCGACATCAGCGATCCGCTGGTGACGGCGGACAGCCTGCCGGCGAGTGGGACGGTGGTGGTGG
Source organism: Dechloromonas sp. (assembly GCA_028687035.1). Lineage (GTDB taxonomy): Bacteria > Pseudomonadota > Gammaproteobacteria > Burkholderiales > Rhodocyclaceae > Azonexus. The sequence goes on from JAQUAX010000014.1 coordinate 93,789, forward strand.
ATACGGTGCTGGACGACGCGCTGAAGGTCGAGGATGGCGGCG
>JAQUAX010000014.1:93930-113702 GCA_028687035.1 Dechloromonas sp.
CGGCGCTGACGGATGGGCAGTTCTCGGGTAGCGTGAGTGTGACCTACACCGATGTTCCGACGGCGGATGGCAACCCGAACACGACGAACGATAGCTACACGGACACGGCGAACTTCAGCGTGACGGTCAAGGACATCCCGATCAGCAATGTCAGCGCGACCGACGTTTCGGCCGACGAGGATGATATCCCGCTGGCCGGTGGCAATGCCGGTGGCCCGGGCGACCTTGCCTCGGCGACCAGCAACGGCCACTTGAGTTACGTGCTGGGTGGCGACGCGTTGAGCAGCATCGAGCTCTCCGTCGTCGCGACAGGATTGACCTTGCTCGACGGAACGACGCCGGTCAATACCTACTGGGATGCCACCAACGAAATGTTGGTCGGTTACGGCGGCAGCGACCAGAGCAACGTCGTGTTTACGATTGAACTGGACAACGTCGGCAGTAGTGGTGCCGACTACACGCTGACCTGGCTGCAACCGGTCAAGCATGCGCTGACCGACGATCCCAGCACCGTTGCGGAAGAGAAGGCATTCGAGGACAGCCTGAGCTTCACCGTCGATATTTCGGTGAAAGACACCGATGGCTCCGAGGGCAATACCAGCTTCGACGTGTTGATCAACGACGACAGCCCGGTGCTGAACTCGGTTGAGTCAGCGGTGCTGTTCAACTCGGCGACCGGTTACACCACCGGTGGATCCGACGTCAGCATCGGTGCGGATGTCGTTGGTACGGCCGACCTGACCGCCAACGTCAGCGGGTGGACCGATGCCTCGTCGTATGTGGCGAGTTCGCTGACCTCGGGCGGTGATACGGTCTACTACAGCGTCAGTGCCGACAAGGGGACCCTGTATGCCTACACCGACAGCAATACCACGCATTCCGGTTACAGCGGCGCGGGCGGACAAACACTGATCTTCACGCTGACCTACAATGCCGACGGCGATTACGTCATCGACATGAACGGCAAGCTCGATGGCGTGATCCAGACCTTCGGCGCGACCTATAACCAGAACATCGGCGGCAACCAGGATTACCTGCTGGTGACTGATGAGGGCAATCTCTACAAGCCGGGTGATTCCATTCCGGCTGGCGAGACCGTGGTCATCACGGTCGACTCCTCGCTCGGCGGCGTCAATTCGAGTACTCAGGGCCTGGCGACCGACAACCAGTGGGTCGATGGGACCGAAGCCATCTACTTCAGCTTCAGCGACCCGGCACTCGGCGCGTCGTTCAAGATCGATATCCAGGGTGGTGCCTCCAGCGAGGATGTGACCTGGATCGCCTACGGTGAAAATGCGCTCGGCGAAACGGTCACCCAAACGGGTACGACGACCTTTACCGATGGCGTAATGACCGAAATTCCGACCACGCTGACCAACATCACACGGATCGACCTCTCCGATGCCGGTACCAACGGCTTCCGGGTCAGCGGTTCGTCGCTGACGGACCATATCGACGAAAGCTCGGTGATCACCAGCTTCCAGGTCGCGGTGCTCGATGCCGACGGCGACAAGGCGACCGGAACGTTGAATGTCGAATTCCAGCCGGTCGTCGAAGGGCGCTTCATCGTCGGTTCGGCAGTCGATGACGAAACCGGCAGTTCGGCGCTGTTCACCGTGCCGCAGGCCGGCGTCGGCGTGATCGGCGGCGATGGCAGTGCGGGACCGGACGTGCTGGTCGGCGACCCGGGCGGCTCGACGCTGCAGCCGGGAGCGGTTGCCAACATCTGCCTAGTGCTCGATACGTCGTACAGCATGATCGAGAACAACGACGGTCCGGGAGGAGCCGACGTCAACCGGCTTGCCCAGCTGAAGGCGGCAGTGATCAGTGCGCTGAACAACCTGGCCAGTTCGGGGGCTCAGGACGTGATGGTGCATCTCGTCAAGTTCAGTGTCGATGCCACCGATCTCGGTTCGTTCAGGCTGACCACGAATGGCGTCGATGATGCGACTGCACTGAGCAATGCGATTGCCGCCGTCAATGGCTTGACTACAGGTTCAGGCTCGTCGAATCTGGGAACGAACTACGAAGCCGGCCTGACGTTAGCCAACAACTGGATCGAGTCGACGGGTGCCGGGGCGCCTCTGGCCAATGGCACGGTCAACAAGCTGGTGTTTGTTTCGGATGGCGAACCCAACATGGCATACAACGCAAATGGCACGACCGTTGGAGATTTTGGCGCAAATGCGGCCATTCAACATGTCCTGGGAACCTACAATCCGTCCGGAACTCAGAACGATGACACGATCAGTGAAGTGGCTCGGATTGAGAACACCAACACGGGTGCCCTGATTGGGCAGACCTTCTCGATCGAGGCGGTCGGCATCAGCGTCGGCTCGACGGCACTCAATCTGCTGTCGCAGGTCGAGGGATCGGGTGGCTTGGCAACCAATGTCACCACGGCCGAGCAGATGAGCCAGGTCATCGGCGAACTGACCGGCGCGGAAATCATCAACAACGCCGCGGGTAGCGATACCATCAACGGCGGTGCGGGTGACGATCTGATCTTCGGCGACGTGCTGAATACCGACGTGCTGGCCGATGCGGCCCAACTCGGTACGCAGGACGGTTCGGGTTGGATGGTCTTCCAGCAACTCGAGGCCGGGTCCTCGCCGAATGCCGCATACCAGGACTGGACCAGAGCCGATACGGTCGACTATCTCAAGACCCACCAATCCGAGGTCGCGGCCGAGAGCGGTCGCACAGGCGGCAACGATACGATCAATGCCGGTGCGGGCAATGACGTCGTCTATGGTCAGGAAGGCAACGACACGATCATCGGCGGAGCCGGGGATGACATCCTTTCGGGTGGCACCGGTGCCGACACCTTCGTGTTCCGCCTTGCCGATACGCCGGACGGCAGTCTCGATACGGTCAAGGACTTCAGCGTGTCGGATGGAGACATCCTGCGCTTCGAGGATGTCGTCGCTGTCGATGTGGCCTCTTCCGGTGGCAGTTCGACCATCATCGCCGAATACACAGATGGCAGCATCCAGACGGTTGTGGTCGAAAATGCCGTGCTGGCGACCCAGCATCTGGAAAACAATACCGACAATGTGATCCAGATCAACGGCTGATCGGCCTAGGTGCCTGAACGATGCCTGCCACCGGAAGGTGGCAGGCATTTTTTATAAGGATCAGGCCTTTATCTCTCTGGCAAAAAAGAACGCCTCGCGATGGAAATGCGAGGCGTTCGTTCGTGCGACCTGAATCCGGCTGTCGCCGGGTGCTTCTTATTTCTTCGGCTTGACCACCGTCGGCGCCTTCGGCTTCATTGCCGGGGTGGCGGCCTCGTCGGTGATGATGCTCGGTTCCTTCAGAAGCTCTTCCTTCGCCTGCGCCTTCTTGAAAATCGCTTCCTTGTCGAGAAGCGGCGGCTCAATCACGTCGGCCGGGCAGGTGGTCGCCATGTCTTCTTCCGGGGTGGTCTCCGGTTTCGGCGGGTCCATGTCCAGACTCTTGAGCTGGAGTACGTTCAGCAGGTTGCCGGCCGCGTACTGGTATTTGGCCAGCGCGATCAGCTTGTCCTGTTCGCCGTTCAGGTAATTGCGGCGGGCCGTGTAGTACTCGTTCTCGGTATCCAGCACGTCGAGCAGGGTACGCTGACCGATATCGAACTGCCGGCGGAAGGATTCACGGGCCTTGTCGGTGCTCAGCTGGTGCTGGTCGAGGTACTGAATCTGTTCGGTGAGACGGGCCTGTTCGTTGAAGGCCATCGCACTGTTCTGGCGGACTTCGCGGCAGACTTTCTCGCGTACGTCCTTGGCGCTGTTCTTCTCGTGGGCCGCCTTGCGCTCGCGGGAGATGTCGCGCAGACCGTTGAACAGGTTCCAGGATGCAGTGATGCCCAGCGTCGTATAGTTTGTATTGGTCGTTGCCAGTGTAGGCTGATATTCGTGAGTGTAGCCGCCCGCATTATGATCGTGACCAGCCTCAGCATAAGCATCGATACGCGGATAGTACGGAGCCTTCTGAACCTCGACGTTGCGCATCGCCGACAGGATGTTCTGGAATGCCGCCTTCAGTTGCGGCGACTTCTCGAAACTGCGGGTAATCGCTTCCGAGCGATTCTTGGGAAATTCGGCGCCCAGCAATGCGGCCGGCGGCGCTTCCATTTCGGCCGGCGGAACGATGCCGACGACGCGCTGGAAGCGTGCGGTCACGTCGTGCAGGTTGGAGGTCTCGGTCAGCAGGTTCGATTCGGCGAGCGCCAGTCGGCCGGCTGCGGTTTCCAGGTCGACCTGACGGCCGACGCCCTTCTGGGCGCGGACCTTGATCTTCTCGAAAATGACCCGATGGAGCGCATAGTTTTCCTCGGCGTAACTGACCAGCTGGCGATAGCGCCAGACGTCGATGTAAGCCTTGGTCGCTTCAAACGCGGCATTTTCCGAGAGATCGAGCATCTCGTAGAAACGGACCAGCGTCGCGTGCTCAAGGCGCTTGGTGTCGTTTTCCGTCGCAAAACCTTCAAACAGGTTTTGGCGGAGCGTGATGCGAGCATTCGTGAAGTTGTAATTACGGCGGCCAGGAGGCGTATAGAGAGGAGTCTCACGGGAATCACGGCCGATTCCGTACATGACGTCGAGCGTCGGCAGATAGCGTCCCCAGGAAACGTTACGTTCCTCGCCTGCTGCCTTGAACTGGTTCCATTTGTTGACGACGTCCGGGCTGGTCTGGACGGCCTTGGCGGCTGCTTCTTCAAGACGGAAACTGGCGGCCTGGGCAGAGGATGCGAAAGCTGCCGAAATTATCAGTCCGAGTAAAGGGCGGTTGAGTTTTGACATTTTTTCCTCGCCAATTGATTGACAGTAGGTTAATTTGTTCTGGTATTGGTCAGTGCATTAAACATGGTCTGTTCAATAGATTCAACATGTTTTTTGGATATATGTGAATCTCTCATTAATTTGTTGGATTGCCGTATTTGCCCTGCTTCCGGGCATTCTGGAAAGCTTGCGTCCAGCCTGGGCGAACGGACCTTTTCCGCTTGAGCGCGTGCTGCAGGCTGCGCAGTTGCGTCATGGCGACAGGGCGGTCGACGCGGTCCGCGGCTGGGAAAGGATGTTGTCCGCCTTCCGCGGCGGGTCGGAGTTGCAGAAACTGCGCGACGTCAATGAGTACTTCAATCGCCGGTTGCGCTTCGAGGATGATCAGCGGAACTGGGGACAGAACGACTACTGGGCGACGCCGATCGAGGCGATGATGCGCGGCGCCGGCGATTGCGAGGACTATTCAATCGCCAAGTACGTGTCGCTGAAATACCTCGGCGTGCCGGTTTCCCGGTTGAGAATTACCTACGTCAGGGCGAAAATTGGCGGACCCGGCAGCAATATCACCCAAGCACATATGGTATTGACCTATTATCCGACCCCGGATGCAGAACCTCTGGTTCTCGATAACCTGGTTGGCGAAATCCGGCCGGCGTCGCGGCGCGGCGACCTGCAACCGATATTCAGCTTCAATTCGGAAGGTGTGTTCGGTACGGGCGAGGCGCAGGCGGGCGGCGGCAGCCGCTTGTCGCGCTGGAACGATCTGGTTGAGAAAATGAAGGCGGAAGGTCTTGAATAAGGCGAGGTATATATGTCCATGATGCGACAACTTTGGCTGGCGGTCATTGTCTCGACCCTGCTCGCCTTTGCCGGGAGTCTGTTCATCGGCGTCTGGTCGGCGCGTACCTACCTGGTCCAGCAACTGGAGCGCAAGAACAGCGACAACGCATCCTCGCTGGCCCTGGCGATGACCCAGCAGGACAAGGATCCGGTCAATGTCGAACTGCAGGTCGCGGCGCTGTTCGATACCGGCTTCTACCAGGAAATATCGGTCGTCGATCCCTTCGGCAAGGTGATCGCCCAGCGCATCCAGGACCGATTCGAGGCCAAGGTCCCGGCATGGTTCGTCGGGCTGGTCAGCATTCCCTCCCTGCCGGGCGTCGCCCAGGTCAGCGACGGCTGGAAGCAGTACGCGACCGTCACCGTGGTCAGTCACAACCAGTTCGCCTATGCAGCGCTGTGGGACCAGCTGTCGCGGCTGATTCTCTGGTTCACTCTGGGCGGCGGCGTGGCCGGGCTGTTCGGCATGATCGTGCTGCGCGCGATCGGACGTTCCCTGGGCCAGGTCGTCGACCAGGCGGGTGCCATCGGCGAACGGCGCTTCATTACCATCGCCGAGCCGCGGACGCCGGAGCTGCGTGCGCTGGTCCGGGCCATGAACAGCATGGTCGAGCGTATCCGCCAGATGTTCGCCGAGGAGGCCGGCCGCCTGCAGGAGCTCCAGCACCGGATCAATTTCGATGCACCGACGGGGCTGCCCAACCGGGATCATTTCATGGCCAATTTCCGCGAGCAGCTGTGCAGCGAGGAGTCGGCGCGCAGCGGCGTACTGGCCGTGATGCGCCTGCCCGACCTCGACCAGTTGAATGCGCTGCTCGGCCGTTCGGGGACCGATCGCCTGCTCGGCGAAGTCGGCTCCCTGCTTGCCGAGCGCTGCGGGCATCGTCCGGGTGTGCTGGCTGGCCGGGTCAAGGCCGGCGACTTCGCACTGCTGCTGCCGGGCGCCGACGACGCGGCGGAGACCGGCCGGGAGTTGGCCGAACTGTTCCGCGCTCGCCTGCTGTCGTGCTGGCCGGAACTGCCCGAGGTCTACCACCTGGGCCTGGTCCGCTACGAGCGGGGCGAAGCGTTCGCCGACATCCTGTCCAAGGCCGACCAGGCGCTGGCGCTGGCCGAAGGCAAGGGAGGCAATGCCTGGCATGCGATCGAAGGCGACAGCCTGTGCAAGGTCATTCCGGGCGAACAGTGGCGTTCGCTGCTGACGCAGGCGGTCGGCGGCGGCAAGCTGCATCTGGTTTTCTATCCGGTGGTCGGGCAGGGCGGCGCCGCGGTGCACCAGGAGGGGATGATCCGGCTTCAGGCCGAGCCGGGCGCGCCATCGATGACCGCGGCCGATTTCATGCCGATCGCCGCTCACCTGAACCTGACGGCGCCGATCGACCTGGCGGTGATTCGCCTGGCCATCGAGCACCTGGCAGCCATCGACGACGACGTCGCGGTCAACCTGTCGGCCGAGACCCTGAGCGACTGGGGATTCCGCAACGACCTGTCGGACCTGCTGCGGGCCTATCCCGAACTGTGCCGGCGCCTCTGGTTCGAGGTTCCGGAATACGGCGCGTTCAAGCATTTCGACGCCTTCAAGGACCTTTGCCGGACCCTGAAGGGGCTTGGCGCCCATGTCGGCGTCGAATTCTTCGGCCAGCGCCTGGGCGAGAGCGAGCGGCTGACCGAACTGGGGCTCGATTACCTGAAGATCCATCCGGGCCTGATCCAGGGCATCGCCGGCAATCGCGACAATCAGGAGTTCCTGAAGCGGACCTGCCGTGTCGCGCACAATGTCGGGATCATCGTCATCGCGGTCGGCGTGCAGACGGTCGATGATCTGGCCGCATTGCGCGAGTTGGGGGTCGATGGTGCGACCGGTCCGGCGGTGACTTTGGCTTGTTGATTTTTGATTTATTTCTAAATTTTTTAACGAAAAAGACAAAATCAATAATCGTATTGGTATAATCTGTCGGCGGCACGCGGTGGGACTCCCGGCTCGCGGTCATGACGGGCGGGAGGACAGGCGCCGCTGCCGCGCCTTGCTGACAGACGAAAATGCCGATCGAACATGGTCCAGACTGCTGAATTCACGGATTCCCCGGTGGCGGGAGCCACCATCCTCGTCGTCGACGATTCCCGGATCACCCAGTTGGCGGTTCGTGCGCCCCTGGAGAGGGAATATCGCGTGCTGTGCGCGGCCTCGGGCGAGGAAGCCCTTGCGCTGGCGGCGGGGGAGCCCCGCCCCGAGCTGATCCTGCTCGACGTGATGATGCCCGGCATGGACGGCTACGAGGTGCTGCGCCGCCTGCGCGACAACCCGGAGACGCGGGATATTCCGGTCATCTTCATCACCGCGCTGCTCGAGGAGGACGAGGAAGCCAACGGCTTGCAGCTGGGCGCGGTCGATTACCTGATCAAGCCGGTGCGTGCCTCGATCCTGCTGGCACGGGTGCGCAACCATGTCGAGCTCAAGCGCAGCCGCGACCTGTTGCGCGGCCAGAACCGCCGCCTCGAGGCGCATGTCGCCGAACGAACGCGCAGCCTGCATGCCGCGCTGCAGGAGCAGCAATTGCTCAACCAGCGTCTCGAGGAAGCCCAGCGCCATCTGCTGCAGTCCGAGAAAATGGCCGCGCTCGGCCAGCTGGCCGCCGGCATCGCCCACGAGATCAACAATCCGGTCAGTTTCGTCAATTCGAATCTCGGTTCCCTCGATACCCAGCTGCGCGACCTGCTCGAGGTCGTCCGGGCGGGCGAACTGGCTGCCGCGCGGGCGACGGATACCCGGGAATATGCGGATTACCAGCGCCTGAAGCGCGACAAGGAATTCGACTACCTGTGCGACGACCTGTTCCAGATCGTCGCCGAGTCGAAGGAGGGCATCGAGCGGGTCCGGCGCATCGTCACCGATCTGAAGGGTTTCTCGCGTGCCAGCGACGATGCGTGGGCGTGGGCCGACCTGCACGCCGGCATCGACTCGACGCTGAACATCGTCTGGAACGAGCTGAAATACAAATGCACGGTGCACAAGCATTACGCGGCCGATTTGCCGCGCGTCCGCTGCCTGCCGTCCGAATTGAACCAGGTCGTCATGAACCTGCTGGTCAACGCCGGGCAGGCGATCGAGAGCCAGGGCGAGATCACGATCGAGACCGCCCGCCTCGACGGCGACCGCGTGATGGTCCGGGTGAGCGACACCGGGCAGGGCATCCCGGCGGAGCGTCTGGAAAGAATCTTCGAGCCTTTCTACACGACCAAGCCGGTCGGCCAGGGCACCGGGCTCGGGCTGTCGCTGGCCTGGAACATCGTCGCCAAGCACCGGGGCAGGATCGAAGTCGATAGCCGGCTCGGGCAGGGGACCCGGTTCACGGTGACGCTGCCGATCGATGCCCAGCCGGAACAAGCTGGCGTATGATGCCTCCACCATGCCGCACGGAATCTTCCCGCCCGCCGACTTCGTCAGCCGGCTCAAACTCTCCGAACTGATCTCGGCGCTCAGCCATGCGCTGGACATCACCGAGGGCCAGCCGGAAGGCCATTGCGTTCGCTGCTGCTGGATCGGCATGCAGGTCGGCCGCCGCCTCGGCCTGCCCGACGACGATCTGTGGGGCCTGTACTACACGCTGCTGCTCAAGGACCTCGGCTGCAGCAGCAACGCGGCCCGCATCTGCGAGCTGTACCTGACCGACGACCTGGCCTTCAAGCGCGACTTCAAGACGGTCGGCGACAGCCTGCCGCAAGTGCTCAATTTCGTGCTCGGCCATACCGGCCTGAAGGCGCCGCTCGCCGAGCGCTTCCGCAGCGTGCTGAACATCGTCCGCCATGGCGACGATCTGGCCACCGAACTGATTCATACGCGCTGCCAGCGCGGCGCCGAGATTGCCCGCCTGCTGCGTTTCCCGGACGAGGTCGCGGCCGGCATCTACAGCCTCGACGAGCACTTCAACGGTCACGGCCGGCCGCAGGGCCTGGCCGGCCAGGACATCCCGCTGTACTCGCGGATCGCGCTGCTGGCGCAGGTCGTCGATGTCTTCCACACCGCTGGCGGTCGACAGTCCGCGCTCGACGAAATCCGGCTGCGCGACGGCCGCTGGTTCGATCCGGAACTGGTCGAGGCCTTTTTCGCCGTCGCCGACGACGAGGCCTTCTGGACGATGCTGGCCTCGCCCGCGGTCGGCGACGCGGTGCTCGCGCTGGAGCCGGCGTCGCACGTCGTCGGGCTCGACGACGACTACCTCGACGACATCGCCGCCGCCTTCGGCCAGGTCGTCGACTCGAAAAGCCCCTACACCAGCGGCCACAGCGTCCGCGTCGCGCTCTATACCGACCTGGTCGCCGAAACCCTGGGCATTTCGCCCGAGCGCCGGCGCTGGCTGAAACGCGGCGCCCTGCTGCACGACGTCGGCAAGCTCGGCGTCAGCAACAGCATCCTCGACAAGCCGGGCAAGCTCGACGACGACGAATGGGAGGCGGTCAAGGCGCATGCGATGTACACCGAGACCATCCTGTCGCGCATCGAAGCCTTCGGCGAACTGGCCCGCGTTTCCGGCGCCCACCACGAACGGCTGGACGGCCGGGGTTATCCGCGCGGCCTGGGTGCCGCCGACATCCGCATCGAGACGCGGATCATCACGACGGCCGACATCTTCGATGCGATCACCGCCGAGCGCCCGTACCGTGGCGCGGTGCCGGTGCCGCGCACGCTGGAGATCATGGCCGAACACGTCGGCAGTGCGATCGATCCGGACTGTTTCGCGGCGCTGAAAAAGGCGATCGACCGTCTGCCGGTCTGATTGCCCGTAAAATAGCGGCTTCGTATTTTTTACCGGCGCCGTCCGGACAGGATTTTCCCCGCATGACCCTCCAGCAAAAAACGCCGACCGTCGGCTTCGTTTCCCTCGGCTGCCCGAAAGCCGGCAGCGATGCCGAGCTCATCCTGACCCGCCTGCGCGCGGAAGGCTACGAGATTTCGCCCAGCTACGACGATTCCGACCTGGTCATCGTCAATACCTGCGGCTTCATCGACGCCGCGGTCGAGGAATCGCTGGGCGCGATCGGCGAGGCCCTGAACGAAAACGGCAAGGTCATCGTCACCGGCTGCCTCGGCGCCAAGGGCGACATCGTGCAGACGACACACCCGTCGGTGCTGGCCGTGACCGGGCCGCACGCGATGGAAGAGGTCATGGGCCACGTGCATCGGCACCTGCCGAAGCCGCACGATCCCTATACCGACCTCGTTCCGCCGCAGGGCGTGCGCCTGACGCCCGACCATTTCGCCTACCTGAAGATTTCCGAAGGCTGCAATCACAGCTGCACCTTCTGCATCATCCCCAGCCTGCGCGGCCCGCTGGTGTCGCGCCCGGTCGGCGATGTGCTGGCCGAAGCGGAGAACCTCGCCCGCGCCGGCGTCAAGGAAATCCTGGTCATTTCGCAGGACACCTCGGCCTACGGCGTCGACCTGAAGTACCGCACCGCGTTCTGGGGCGGCCGTCCGGTCAAGAGTCGCCTGAAGGAACTGTGTGACGCGCTGTCGTCGTTCGGCATCTGGGTCCGGCTGCATTACGTCTACCCGTACCCGTCGGTCGACGACGTGATCCCGCTGATGGCCGAGGGCAAGATCCTGCCTTACCTCGACGTGCCCTTCCAGCACGCCAGCCCGAAGATCCTGAAGGCGATGAAACGCCCCGGCTCGAGCGAAAACACGCTGGAGCGCATCGCCCGCTGGCGCGAGATCTGCCCGGAAATCGTCATCCGCTCGACCTTCATCACCGGTTTCCCCGGCGAGACCGAAGAGGACTTCGACCAGCTGATCCAGTTCCTCGAGGACGCCAAGCTCGACCGCGTCGGCGCCTTCGCTTACTCGCCGGTCGAGGGCGCCAAGGCCAACGAGCTGGGCGAACTGCTGCCGGAAGACGTCCGCGAGGACCGCCGGCGCTGGCTGATGCAGGTTCAGGAGGACATTTCCGCCGACAAGCTGGCCGCGAAGATCGACACCGTCATCGACGTGCTGGTCGACGAGGTCGACGAGGAAGGCACGATCGCCCGCTCCAAAGCCGATGCGCCGGAAATCGACGGCCTGGTCTACATCGACGGCCACTTCGATGCGCAGCCGGGCGATTTCCTGAAGGTGAAGGTCATCGACGCCGATCACCATGACCTCTACGCCCGGATCGCCTGATCTGCTGCGGCAGCTGGCGGAGGCGGTCGGCGCGGCCCACGTGCTGACCGATCCGGCCGACGTCGCACCCTGCGTCCATGACTGGCGCGGCCGCTACCGCGGCGCCGCGCGCTGCGTCGTGCGGCCGGGCAGCCCGGCCGAGGTCGCCGCGGTCGTTCGCATCTGCGCCGAGGCCGGCGTGGCTGTCGTGCCGCAGGGAGGCAATACCAGCCTGTGCGGCGCGGCGACGCCGGATGCGTCGGGTGACGCGGTCGTCGTCGGCCTCGGCCGGCTGAACCGCATCCGCGCGGTCGACGCGCTGAACCACACCATTTCCGTCGATGCCGGCTGCACGCTGGCCGCGGTTCAGGACGCGGCGCACGCCGCCGGCCGGCTGTTTCCGCTGGCGCTGGCGTCCGAGGGGACGTGCCAGATCGGCGGCAACCTGTCGACCAACGCCGGCGGCGTTCAGGTGCTGCGCTACGGCAACATGCGCGAGCTGACCCTCGGCCTGGAAGTCGTGCTGCCGTCCGGCGAACTGTGGGACGGCCTGCGCGCCTTGCGCAAGGACAACACCGGCTACGACCTGAAGCAGCTGTTCATCGGCGCCGAGGGCACGCTGGGCATCATCACCGGCGCCGTGCTGAAGCTCTTCCCGCTGCCGCAGCGGACGACGACGGCCTGGCTGAACGTCGAGTCGCCAAGCGCCGCGGTCGACCTGCTGAACCGGGCGAAAAACGCGTTCGACGCGCAGTTGACCGCGTTCGAACTGGTCTCGGAAGCCTCGCTCGGCCTCGTGCTGCGGCACATTCCGGGCACCGTCCGGCCCACCGTGCCGGCGCCGTGGTATGTGCTCGCCGAGTTCTCCGATGCCGATCCGGCCGCGGTCGAGGCCTGGCTGGCCGGGCAGCTGGAGGCCGGCCGTGTCGCCGACGGCGCGCTGGCCGCGTCGGAAGCGCAGGCGAAGGCGCTGTGGGCGCTGCGCGAGAACATCTCGGAAGCGCAGAAGATCGAGGGCTACAGCATCAAGCACGACGTCGCGGTGCCGGTGTCGCGCATCCCCGATTTCCTCGCTGCCGCCGACGCAGCGCTGGCCGCGGCCTTTCCGGGCATCCGGGTGATCGCCTTCGGCCACGTCGGCGACGGCAACCTGCACTACAACCTGTCGCGCCCGGGCGACCAGGACAGCGCCAAATTCCTCGCCTGCCAGCCGGCGGTCAACCGCATCGTGCATGACGCGGTGCACGCGCTGAACGGGTCGATTTCCGCCGAGCACGGCATCGGCCAGCTGAAGCGCGACGAGATCCTGCGCTACAAGAGTCCGCTGGAAATGGAACTGATGCGCACGCTGAAGCGGGCCTTCGATCCGCGCCGGCTGATGAATCCGGGCAAGGTGCTCTGAGCGGCGCCTCAGGCGGCGTCCTTCAGTTCCTCGCGGATCAGCCGCATCAGCAGTTCCTCGAAGCTGTAGCAGCCGGGCGGCAGGCCGGCCAGCTGCTGCAGCGCGAACGCGGCACCGGTGCCGAAGGCTTCGCGGCGGATCGAGTCGTGGCTCAGGCGAACCGTCTGGTGCGGAAAACCGAAGATCACTTCGTGGTGGCCGACGATGCCGCCCAGGCGCAGCGAGGTGATCGATTCGTCGTCGATGTCCAGCGACTCGGCGATCTTGCGGGCCGTGCCCGAAACCTCCGGCTTGTCCCGGAAATGCTGCTCGACGATCTCGACGTCGGCGAAGGGCGCGATGCGGCGCAGCAGGCGTGCCGCCTGCATCAGGAAATTGATGCCCAGCGTGATGTTGGGCGAGGAGAGGATGCGCAGCGTTCGTCCCAGTTCCTGCAGATAGCGCCTGGCCTCGTCCGGGTAGCTCGAAATCGCGGTGACCAGCATCAGCCCGCGCTCGCGGATCGCCTCGCCGTATTGCCACAGCGCCGAGGCGTCCGAGAAATCGACCAGCGCGTCGACCGGGTGCGCGTCGAGCCAGTCGCCGAAGCTCGCGGCGTCCAGGCCGGTGACCGGCAGGTCGCGGGCTGTCGGCGCCGGGGTGCGCCGGGCGATCCAGCTCAGCGTGTAACGCGGGTCCTGCTCAAGCACGTTGGCGACCGCCTGGCCTGCCTTGCCGTAACCGATCAGTCCTACTCTCATGGTGTTTCCTCCCTGGGTGAGATTTACGAATTGCTTCGTTCGATAGTTGCCTCGTCGTGTGTCGGAAGCGTTGAAAAATCAGGGTCGGGGCGTCGGAGCCAGGCGGGTCGCCTCGCCGAAGCCCTTGACGGCCGTCTGCGTGAAATAGGGGCCGAGCAGCTGCATCAGCAGCAGCGCGGCCGACAGCGTGCCGGCCAGTTCGGCCGGCATCCGGGTGTAGAGCAGCTGGGTGTTGACCAGCAGCACCAGCGCGACGCTGGACATCGGCTGCAGCCCCAGGCTCAGGAAGAAGGCGTCGCGCCGCGGCAGGCCGAGCAGGCGGACGGCGGCCAGGCTGCCCAGCGCCTGGCCGGCGAAACGCACCGCGACGACGCCGAGCGCCGCCGGCCAGTAGTCGGCGAGCAGCCGGATGTCGAGCGCGGCGCCGGCCAGCACGAAGGCGACGACCAGGAAGATCCGCGCGTCGCGGGCGATGCGCGTCGCGATCACGCGCTGGCCGTCGTCCAGCACATGGACCAGCACGCCGAAGATCAGCATCGGCAGGAAGACCGAGATGTCGAAGCGGATCGCCGTGCCGACGCCGAGGATCACGCTGCCGAGGATCAGCAGGTGCTGGTTCTCGCTCTGCTTCTCCAGCTTGCGCGCGGCGAACAGCACGAGCCCGGCGCAGGCGCCGCCGATCAGCAGCGAACCGGCGATGCTGGCGAGCGACGCGGCGAGCCGGGCCGGCCAGCCGTGATCGACGGTGTCGGCCAGGAAGGGCGCGACCAGGGCGACGGCGGCGAAGGCCAGCCCGCCGTTGCCGGCGACCAGCGTGTAGAGCAGGCCGCTGCGTTCGCCGCGGGCGCCGACATCGCTGCAGGTCGCGATGGTGATCGCCGCCGACGTCGCGAGCGCCAGCGAAGCGGCGAACAGCGCGTCGCCGATCGCGTGGCCGCGGGCGACGAACAGCGCGCACAGCAGCAGCCCGGGCAGCGCGGCGACTGCGACGGCGGCGAGCAGGCGGCGGAGGGCGGTCGGGCGGTCGCTGCGCGGCACCAGGTAGCCGAGTTCGAACAGGATCAGGCCGAGCGCCAGGTCGACGAACAACTGGGCCGATTCGATGTGGCCCGGCGTGATCCAGCCCAGGCCGCTCTGCCCGCTGAACAGGCCGAACAGCACGTAGCCGGTCGTCCGCGGCAGCCCGAGCAGGCGGCGCGCGGCTTCGCCGGCGGCGAGGCCGAGGATCAGGATCAGTCCGAAAAGCTGGATGGCGTTGAGCATGGGCCGCGGGCTGCGGTGGTCGGCGGGAAACGTCGCAATATACATTGCTTTTCAATACAATTTCCACCCGGCCGTTCCCGGTCGCCACTGTTTGAAGCAGTCGCCGGCTTTGCCGGGCGGCACAGCAGCCGGCACGGCGATACAATCCGGGGCGCCGGCACCGGCCGTGCCGCCTGACCCGATTGACGAGGATGCTGGAAATGCCCCAGGGCTACTTGGTCTGCCTGTTATTGAGCTGTCTGCTGTCGGCGTGTGCCGTCCGGCCGGCGGTCCCGCCGCCCGCCGCCGTCCCGGCGGCGCCTGCCGCCGCGGTGCCGAAGCGGCCCGAGAAGCTGCCGGAGCGCCCGGACGAGGCGCAGATCATCGCCGCGGTCGACGCCAAGGAAAACCTGTTTTTCGTGCAGGGCTCGGCCGAGCTCGACGCCGCGGCGAACCAGGCACTGGCGCAGCATGCGCTGCGCCTGAAGGCGAATCCGCGGCAGGTCGTCACGCTGGTCGGCCACGCCGACGACCTGGGCAGCCCGGCCTACGACCTGGCCATCGCCGAACGGCGGGTCCAGGCGGTTTACAAGGCCTTGCGCGGCCTCGGCGTCGGCGCCACGCAGCTGCGCAGCTACAGCGTGGGCAGCGAGAAGCTCAGCCTGGCCTGCCGTTCGGAGGCCTGCCGGCGCCGGATGCGCCGGGTCGAGCTGGTCTATTCCGAATAGTCTTCCGGCGGGCCGGCGCCGTTCAGTTCAGCGAGCGGCCGCCGCTTTCGGCGAAGATCGCGGCGACGTCCTCGGCCGAGAAGCGGTAGTCGCGGTTGCAGATGTCGTCGCGGATCAGGATCTCGCCGTGCTCGGCGAGGATGGTTTCGGCGTCGGGGCGACCCAGGCTGCGGATCATGTCGCGCACCTTGTCCCAGTCCTCCGGGCAGTGGTAGACGACCGGCAGCGCGTCGTACACCCGGATGCCGTGATGGCTCATGTCCTCGTGGAACAGGCGGCCGAGCAGCGCCTCGGCGTCGAGGCCGAGCAGTTCGGCCGGCTTGACGGTCGCCGCCAGCTGGGTGACCCGGTGCCAGCCGTCGGCGTCGCGCGCGTCGGCATCCGGCATCTTCTGCAGGAACAGGCAGGCGGCGGCCTGCGGCCCGGCGGTCAGGAAGAGTCGGGACGGCAGCTGCTCGGACTGCGCCAGGTAGTGCTCGAAGATCGCGCCCAGGCTGTCGCCGACCAGCGGCACGTAGCTCTGGTAGGGCTGGCGCGCGGTCGGCAGGTCGAGGCTGAGCATCAGCTGGCCGCCCTGGTGGGCGCCGAGCAGGTCGGGCACCGGGGCCGGCAGCACGACCGGGTTGCTGCGCGCCATGCCGCGCATCTGCAGCTGCTCGTTGCAATCCATGACCAGCAGCTGGACCGGGCCGCCGCCGCGCAGCTGGAAGGTCAGCCGGCCCGGCTGCTTGAGCTGGGCGGCGATCAGCGCGGTGGCGGCAGCCAGTTCGCCGAGCAGCTGGGCGACCGTCGGCTGGTAGTCGCGACCGGCCTGCATCTGGCGCCAGCAATCGCCCAGATGGACGACGGCGCCGCGGATGTCGAGGCCCTCGAACAGGAAACGGCGGACGCTGCTGTCGCTCATTTCAGCACCTCCGCGTAGTTTTCCGGCGCGAAGCCGACGAGCAGCCGGCCATCCGCATCGAGCACCGGGCGCTTGATCAGCGCCGGGTACTGGGCCATCAATTTCAGCGCCTTCGCCTCGTCGACCGCGGAACGCTCGTCGTCGGACAGCTTCCGCCACATCAGGCCGCGCGTGTTCAGCAGCTTTTCCCAGCCGGCGCGGGCCGCCCAGTCGGGCAGGCGGGCCTCGGCGACGCCGGCCTTCTTGTAGTCGATGAATTCGTAGGCGACGCCGTGGGCGTCGAGCCAGGCGAAGGCCTTCTTCATCGTGTCGCAGTTCTTGATGCCGTAGATCCGGCAGGGCGTGGTCGCGGTCATGGTCAGCGGGGCAGTGAGGTGAACGGGCGGATTTTAACCGCTTCCGGGCGGGCGCCTACTGGCGCGGCTCGCGGGTGTTGTCCGGCGGCGGGTAGTGGCCGCTGCTGCGGAAGGGATTGATGTCGAGGCCGCCGCGCCGGGTGTAGCGGGCGTGCACGGCGAGCGCCTCGGGCGCGCAGCGGCGGCTCAGGTCGCAGTAGATGCGCTCGACGCACTGTTCGTGGAACTCGTTGTGGTTGCGGAAGGACACGATGTAGCGGAGCAGCCCGGCGCGGTCGATCGGCCGGCCGCGGTAGCGGATCACGACCGTCGCCCAGTCGGGCTGGCCGGTGACCAGGCAGTTGGATTTCAGCAGGTGCGAGTACAGCGTTTCCTCGACGACCGGGCCGTCGACGGCGTGCAGCAGTTCCGGTGCCGGCTGGTAGCGGTCGCAGGCGACGTCCAGCGTGTCGATCAGCGTGCCTTCCGGATAGCCGACGGCGACCTGCGGCCGGCCGTCGAGCGGCTCGACGGCGACGGCGACCGGCGCGCCGGCGGCGGCCGACAGGTCGCGGACCAGCGCGGCCTCGACCGCGGCCGCGTCGGCGAAAGGCGTCTGGTTGAAGGAATTCAGGTAGAGCTTGAAGGATTTCGATTCGACCAGGTTCGGGCTGTCGGCCGGAACCCGGAAGGTCGCCAGCGCGACGACCGGCTTGCCGCGCGGGTTCAGCCAGGACAGCTCGTAGGCGTTCCACAGGTCCTCGCCGGCGAAGGGCAGGCCGCCGGGCGCGATGCCCAGTTCGTCGCGCTTCAGCTGGCGCGGAATCGGGTAGAGCAGTTCCGGGGCGTAGTCGGCGCGGTAGTCGGTCGGCTTGCCGAGCGGGGACAGGAGGCTGGGGTCGGAGTTCATGGGGCCGGATTTTACCGGAAGCGGGCAGTGGACCGCGGGGTGCGGCGCATCCGGGAAATTGCGGCGGCGCCGGGAACTTTGCCGGGACATCCGCTGTCTCGTCAGCTCTGGTGTCATCGCGCCCCGGGGGAAGCCGCGGCAGACGGCCGGCAGGAGCGCGGACACCCGTCATTCTCAACAGGGGCTCTTCATGGAAAAAACATACAACGACAAGGTCGTCCGGCAGTTCGCCGTGATGACCGTGATCTGGGGCATCGTCGGCATGTCCGTCGGCGTCTTCATCGCCGCCCAGCTGGTCTGGCCGGAACTGAACTTCGGCCCGTACTTCCACTTCGGCCGCCTGCGTCCCCTGCATACCAACGCGGTCATTTTCGCCTTCGGCGGCTGCGCGCTGTTCGCGACGTCCTACTACGTCGTGCAGCGCACCTGCCATACCCGGCTGTGGGGCGGTCCGCTGATTCCCTTCACCTTCTGGGGCTGGCAGGCGGTCATCGTCGCCGCCGCGGTGACGCTGCCGCTGGGCATCACCAGCAGCAAGGAATACGCCGAACTGGAATGGCCGATCGACCTGCTGATCGCCGCCGTCTGGATCGCCTACGCGGTCGTCTTCTTCGGCACCGTCGCCCGCCGCCGGGTCAGCCACATCTACGTCGCCAACTGGTTCTACGGCGGCTTCATCCTCGCCGTCGCGCTGCTCCACATCGTCAACAGCATGGCGGTGCCGGTGTCGCTGACCAAGTCCTACTCGATGTATTCCGGGGCGCAGGACGCGATGGTCCAGTGGTGGTACGGCCACAACGCGGTCGGCTTCTTCCTGACCGCCGGCTTCCTCGGCATGATGTACTACTTCGTTCCCAAGCAGGCCGGCCGCCCGGTGTATTCGTACCGGCTGTCCGTCGTCCACTTCTGGGCGCTGATCTTCACGTACATGTGGGCCGGCCCGCACCACCTGCACTACACCGCGCTGCCCGACTGGACGCAGTCGGTCGGCATGGTCTTCTCGCTGAT
This sequence comes from Dechloromonas sp., assembly GCA_028687035.1. GTDB lineage: Bacteria > Pseudomonadota > Gammaproteobacteria > Burkholderiales > Rhodocyclaceae > Azonexus. The sequence continues at coordinate 112,945 of JAQUAX010000014.1, forward strand.
CCTGCTGGCGCCGTCGTGGGGCGGCATGATCAACGGCATCATGACGCTGTCCGGCGCCTGGCACAAACTGCGCGACGATCCGATCCTGAAGTTCCTGATCACCTCGCTGTCGTTCTACGGCATGTCGACCTTCGAAGGCCCGATGATGGCGATCAAGACCGTCAATGCGCTGTCGCACTACACCGACTGGACCGTCGGCCACGTGCATTCGGGCGCGCTCGGCTGGGTCGCGATGGTGTCGATCGGCTCGATCTACTACCTGCTGCCGCGCATGGTCGGCAAGACCGAGATGTACAGCCCCCGGCTGGTCACCGCGCATTTCTGGATCGCCACCGTCGGCACCGTGCTCTACATCGCCGCGATGTGGATCGCCGGCGTGATGCAGGGGCTGATGTGGCGCGCCGTCAATGCCGACGGCTCGCTGGCCTACAGCTTCGTCGAGGCGGTCAAGGGGTCCTACCCGTTCTGGGCGATCCGCTGGCTGGGCGGCATGCTGTTCGTCACCGGCATGCTGGTGATGGCCTACAACATGTTCAAGACCCTGGGCGGTCAGCGCACCGTCCAGGTGCCGCTGGTCGAACCGGCACACGCCCACTGAGCGGGGCTGCAAACGACGACGGGGGCCGCGGCCCCCGTTTTTTTTGGTTCATCGCGCTTTACCGGGGAAGCTGCGCTTGACGGTATGAAGCGGAGGTAGGAGGCAGGGGTTCGGAGTTGGTAGATTGATAGTCGCCAAACAAGTCAATCTTCCAAACCCC
>JAQUAX010000024.1 GCA_028687035.1 Dechloromonas sp.
ACCGTGCGGCGTTAATCGGGCATTTTTATGGATGTTCATTCGGGGCCTCGGAGGTTTGTTTGGTTGGCGCCTCCAATTCTCCGGGGAGATACCCCGAGTGAACAACCTACAGAGAGATCACAGCTAGTGCCCGGCCAGCGCCGCCAGTTCCCGCTCGCTGAAGCCGGCGGCCAGCCGCGCTTCGCGGTTCATCGGCGCCTGCGGCCAGGGCGCGCCGAAGCGGGTCAGCAGTTCGCGGTAGGCCGGTTCCGGGTCGAGTCCGCGTTCGGCGCACAGCCGGCGGAACCAGGCGTCGCCGAGTCCGACGTGGCCGATCTCGTCGCGCAGGATGACGTCGAGCACGCGGGCGCTGGCTTCGTCGCCGGCTTCTTCCAGCCGGCGCTGGATCGGCGGCGTCGCGTCGAGGCCGCGCGCCTCGAGCAGGCGCGGGACCAGCGCCATCCGGGCGAGCGGGTCGTCGGCCGTCTTCTCGGCCATCGCCCACAGCCCGCCGTGCGCCGGAAAATCGCTGTAGTGGTGGCCGAGCGCCCGCAGGCGCTCGCGCAGGATCGTGAAATGGTGGGCTTCCTCGACGGCGACGCCGATCCAGTCGGCGTAATACGCCTCGGGCAGGCCGCGGAAGCGCGCCGCGTGGTCGAGCGCCAGGTTGATCGCGGAAAACTCGATGTGGACGATGGCGTGCAGCAGGCGGGCCCGGCCCTCGGGGCTTTTCGGATTGCGTTGCGGCACGGCGCGCGGCGACACCAGCTCGGGGCGCGCCGGCCGGCCGCAGCACAGCTCGACCGGCGCCGGGTCGGTCCAGTCGAGGCGCCCGGCCTGCCAGTCGGCGCCGAGCGCCGCGGTCAACGCCAGTTTACGGTCGATTTCGCAGGCGGCCAGGGCGTCGGCCAGTCGCGGAAACAGGGAAGTACGGTTCATGGGGCGGGATTCGTGTAGCGCAGGTGGATGGCGTCGATCGCCTCGAGCAGGTCGGCGGGAATCGCCGTCTGCGTCGCCGGCAGGGTTTCCTGCAACTGGGCGAGCGACGAGGCGCCGATGATCGTGCTCGTGACGAAGCTGCGCGAGCGGACGAAGCCGAGCGCCAGCTGGGTCGGCGTCAGGCCGTGCACGCGGGCGAGTTCGGCGTAGGCGGCGACCGCCGGTCCGACGTTCGGCTTGGCGTAGCGCTGGCCGAAGGCCGGCCAGCGGGCGAGCCGGCCGTCGGCCGTCGGGTCGGCCAGGTACTTGCCGCTCAGGTGGCCGAAGGCGAGCGGCGAATAGGCGAGCAGGCCGACGCCCTCGCGATGGCAGACTTCGGCCAGCGTGCTCTCGAACGTGCGGTTGAGCAGGCTGTAGGCGTTCTGCGTGGCGGCGATGCGCGGCAGGCCGTGCTCTTCGGCCAGGCGGACGAACTGCATGATGCCCCACGGGTGCTCGTTGGAGACGCCGACATAGCGGACCTTGCCTTCGCGGACCAGTTCGGCGAGCGCGTCGAGCTGCTCGCGGATCGGCGTGCATTCGCGCTCGCGCGTCGGGTCGTACTGCCACTGGCCGAACATCGGCTGGTTGCGCTCAGGCCAGTGCAGTTGGTAGAGATCGATGTAGTCGGTGTGCAGGCGGCGCAGCGAGCCTTCGATCGCCGCCCGGATGTTGGCGCGGTCGAGCGCCGGCGGGCCGCCGCGGATCCAGTCGAGATTGCGGCTGGGACCGGCGACCTTGGTCGCGACGATGATCCGGTCGCGCGCCTGGCGGGCCAGCCAGCGTCCGACGATGCGCTCCGAAGCGCCGCTCGTTTCCGGGCGGGCCGGCACCGCGTACATCTCCGCGGTGTCGATGAAATTGACGCCGTGGGCCAGCGCGTAGTCGAGCTGGGCGTGGGCATCGGACTCGCCGGTCTGCTCGCCGAAGGTCATCGTGCCCAGGCAGATTTCGGGGACGATGAGTCCGCCGTGGCCGAGCGCATGGTGTTGGAACGGGGTCATCGCAATTCCTCCGGAAAATCAGGGTTGACCGCAGAGTACGCCGTAGATCAGCACGTGCCGCTCGAGGACCGGATCGTAGCCGGCCGGTACGATGGCCAGCCGATGCTCGGCGGCGTCGGCGCAGTGGCGGGCGACCCAGCGGGCCGCGCCGGCGTGGGCCGCGTCGAAACTGTCGAACAGGCCGTCCAGCGCGGTCGAGCGGACTTCCAGGAACTCTCCGCTGCGGCGGTCGAGCAGGCGGTCGGTGTCGAGCATCTGCACGGCGTAGCCGGCGGGGCGGCGCGGCAGCGGCAGGCGGTCGAGGTCGAAACGGTCGCCGAAGGCGTCCGCGGGCAGGTGTTGATCGGGCATGCCGCATTTTAGCGGGAGCGGGCCGGGCCGGCGCGGCGTGATAGAATGCGCGGCTGTAACAATAACTTAACGGAACTGACATGTTCGGTCGCTTGATGCCCAGGGAGGGCAAGTATTTCGATATGTTCAACGCCCATGCGGCCTTGATCGCGCTGGGCGGCAGCAAGCTGTCGGCGCTGATCAGCGCGCTGGTCGACTCCCCGGAACGGGCGCCGGCCCTTGCGGAAGAAATCGATGCCATCGAGCGCAAGGCCGACGCGATCACCCACGATACGCTGGCCCAGCTGCATACCTCGTTCATCACGCCTTTCGACCGCGACGAGATCCACCAGCTGATCAACGGCATGGACGATATCCTCGACATCATCCAGGACGTTGCCGAATCGATGTCGCTGTACGACATCAACCGGGTCCCGGCCGACGCCAAGCTGATCGCCGGCGTCACCGAGCGCTGCTGCGGCTGCGTCCAGTCGGTCGTCAAGCTGCTGCACAGCATGGACAACGCGCCGGCCATCCTGAAGCTCTGTCACGAGATCGACGAACTGGAGTCCGACGCCGACCGCATGCTGCGCGAGGCGATGTCCAAGGTCTTCCGCGAGGAGCCGGACGTCCGCCAGGTCGTCAAGCTCAAGGAAATCTACGAACTGCTCGAGTCCGTCACCGACCGCTGCAAGGACGTCGCGGGCACCGTCGAGGCCATCGTTCTCGAAAATTCCTGAGCGGCCCACCGCCATGGACAATCTGCAAATCAGCCTGTGGGTGGTCGCCACCCTGGTCACTGTCGCGCTGCTGTTCGATTTCATGAACGGCTTTCACGACGCGGCGAACTCGATCGCCACCATCGTCTCGACCCGGGTCCTGAAGCCTCATCAGGCCGTGATCTGGGCCGCGGCGTTCAATTTCCTCGCCTACTTCCTGTTCCAGCTGAAGGTGGCGAGCACGATCGGCAAAGGGACGATCGATCCGTCCATCGTCGACCATTACGTGGTGTTCGGCGCGCTGATCGGCGCCATCGTGTGGAACGTCATCACCTGGTACTACGGGATTCCCTCGTCGTCGTCGCACGCGCTGGTCGGCGGACTGGTCGGCGCCGCGCTGGCCAAATCCGGTATCGACGGCCTGATCACGGCCGGCGTGCTGAAAATCATCGCGTTCATCTTCGTCGCTCCCTTCCTCGGTTTCGTGATCGGTGGGGCGTTGATGGTGATCGTTTCGTGGATCTGCCGAAAGATGGCGCCACGCAAGGTCGACAAGTATTTCCGGCGTTTCCAGTTGCTGTCGGCCGCTGCTTACAGTCTGGGCCACGGCGGTAACGACGCGCAGAAGACGGTCGGCATCATCTGGATGCTGCTGATCGCCGCCGGCATTTCCCACAGCACCGATCCGATTCCCGGCTGGGTCGTGCTTTGCTGCTACACCGCGATGGGCCTCGGCACGATGTTCGGGGGCTGGCGCATCGTCAAGACCATGGGCAACCGGATCACCAAACTGAACCAGGCGCGCGGTTTCTGCGCCAACAGCGGCGGTGCGGTGACGCTTTTCCTGGCCACGGCCTTCGGTATTCCGGTATCCACCACGCACACGATCACCGGCGCCATTGCCGGCGTCGGTTCGACCCGGGGGGCCCGACGGGTGCGCTGGGGCGTCGCCCGCGGCATCGTCTGGGCATGGGTTCTGACCATCCCCTGCAGTGCGGCAATGTCGGCGATCGCCTGGTACTTCGGCACCCTGATCCTTTGATCGGACGTGTCTTCGCATTCCTGGTGCTGCTGGTATTGATGGCAGCGCTGGTCCGGGCTTTCCCGCCGCTCTGGGAAATCGCCGTCGCCGGGGTGCTCGGCGGAATCTACTGGATTTTCTTCCGGATCCCGCCGTCGCGCGACTAGGCCGGGATGTCCGGCACCAGCATCGCTTCGAGTTGCAGGATGCGGTCCTTCAGAACCAGTTTGCGCTTCTTCAGGCGCCGGACCAGCAATTCATCGGGCGGCGGATTCTCGATCAGGTGCAGGATGACCTGGTCGAGATCGCGATGCTCGAGTCGCAGTTCATGCAACTGCTCCCGGATTTCCTGAATCTCCGTTTCGCCCGGTGGATGAAGGGCCATGCGCTGCTCCTGAGGCTTTCCTTTGTTTTGCTAGAATAACCCGAGGAGACCGTGGGAGGAGGGGTAAATGCAGCATCACGTCATCGTTTCGTTCGGCAAGGACAGGGAATTCGAGTATCGCTTTGCTGGTGGCGCAGCCGTCGATGAGGCGCGCAAATGGTTTGACCATGAATTCATGGTGCTCGAGTGTGACGTGGCGACTCCGACCGGGAAGATTCTGGTTGTCGACCGCATCCTCAGTGTCGCCAAATACGCCGGTGATACCCGCTTCCGCGAGCAGCGCACCTGGGCCGAGCAGTTCGCCCGATACACGGCAGCCATTCTGGGTCGGGAGCTGATCCGGGTGGATGTCGAGCACTACAGCATCGGCTACTGATGAACAAGGCATTCGTCAGGGAAAGCGATGACGATGACGAGGAACTTCAGCCGTCGCTGAAGATTCCGGCCGGGACGCGGAATTACATTTCACCTGCCGGGCACGCGCGGCTGAAGTCCGAGCTCGAGCACCTGGTCAAGCGCGAGCGGCCGCACGTCGTCGAGGTGGTTGCCTGGGCGGCATCGAATGGCGACCGCTCGGAAAATGGCGACTATATCTATGGCAAGCGTCGGCTGCGCGAAATCGACCGGCGCATCCGTTTCCTGACCAAGCGCCTCGATATTGCCGAAATCGTCGACCCGCTGCGTCAGGGCGACAACGATCAGGTTTTCTTCGGTGCGCGGGTGACCCTGCTGGAGCCCGGCGATGTCGAGAACACCTATACGATAGTCGGAATCGACGAAGCCGATGCATCCTGCGGGCGCATCAGCTGGATATCTCCGCTCGCCCGCGCCTTGATCAAGGCGCGCGAGGGAGACACTGTCCGCTTCCAGAGCCCGCTGGGTATCCGGGAAATCGAGATACTCGAAGTCAGATACGAGAGCATTGATTAGGCAAGCTCAGATTTTTTGTCTTTCCTCTTGCTTTATCCGAGGATGGGTCTATAATGCGCCCCTCTTCGACGTTTCGGGGCGATTGACCGGGGTGTTGAGGGGCAGGTGGTTCGGTGGTTTGAGAAATTAAATTGCTGAAGTACTTGA
>JAQUAX010000002.1 GCA_028687035.1 Dechloromonas sp.
CCTGGAAGGCGTCAATAACCGCATCAAGGTCATCAAGCGCATGGCCTACGGATTTCGCGACTCAGCCTACTTCTTCCTGAAAATCAAGGCCGCATTCCCCGGTAAAGCGCGATGAACCTTTTTTTTGCTAGGCTGGGGCATGCGCATCGTCCAGCTGTCCGATCTCCACCTGCGTCCGGCGCCGCTCTGCAGCGGCGTCGACCCGTGGCTTGCGTGGCAGGCGGCGCTCGCTCGCGTCGCCGGCCTGGATCCGGCGCCCGACCTGCTGCTGCTTTCCGGCGACCTGGCCGACGACGGCGCGGCGCCGACCTATGCCCGGCTGGCCGGGTCGCTGGCCGCCGCCGGCTGGCCGCATGCGCTGCTGCCCGGCAACCACGACGCGCGCGCCGCGCTCTGCGCCGCCTTTCCGGGCCAGGGCTGGACCGACGAAAACCGGCTGTGCCGGCGCGTCGACCGCGGCGAACTGACGCTACTGCTGCTCGACACGCTGGTTCCGGGGGAGGAGTGGGGCGAGTTCGGCGACGCGCACCGGGCCTGGCTGGACGCCCATTGTCCGGACGGGCGGCGGGTGGTCGTCGCGATGCATCATCCGCCGTGCGCGCTCGGCATCGCCGGCATGGACCGCATCGCCTGCCGCGGCGGCGAACTGCTGGCCGGCTGGCTGGCCGGGAAGCCGCAGGTCGAGGCGGTGTGGTGCGGCCACGTGCATCGGCCGGTGGCGACCGTATTTGCCGGGAAAATGCTGTTGACCGCGCCGGCCACCGTGCACCAGATCGCGCTGCAGGACGGCCCGCTGGCCTGGACCGCCGAGCCGCCCGGGCTGCTGGTCCATGACCTGGCGCCCGGCTTCCCGCTGCGTTCGCACTACCTGCCGGTCGCCGCGGCGCCGGTCGCTCCCTACGCGGACTGAAGGACTACTTGATCAGCGGCAGCAGTGCGCGGAATTCGTCGGTGGCGGCGCGGTGCAGCCACTCGAACAGCACCATCTCGGTGGTCGCGATGCCGATGCCGGCGGCGCGCAGGCGCTCGATCGCGGCGGTACGGTTTTCGGGCGTGCGCGACGACGCGGCGTCGGCAACCAGGAAGACGTCGAAGCCGGCTTCCTGCAGCCCGAAGGCCGTCTGCAGCACGCAGACGTGGGTCTCGGTGCCGGTCAGCACGACCTGCTTGCGGCCCGTCGAGCGCAGCAGGTCGACGACGCCCGGCTCGGCGGCGCAGGAAAAATGCATTTTCTCGAAGAAACGGGCGTCGACCGCGGCGTCGCGGATCGCCTCGACGCTCGGGCCGAGGCCGCGCACGTACTGTTCCGACACGAAGGCCGGCACGCCGAGCAAGCGCGCGCCCTCGAGCAGGCGGACGGAGTTGCGGGTCACCGTCTCGCTGTCGTGGATTGCCGGCGCCAGCTTCTGCTGGATGTCGACGACCAGCAGCAGCGCATCGTCGCGGCGGATCAGGCTCACCGGAAGACCACCGTCTTGTTGCCATGCACCAGCACCCGGTCTTCCAGGTGGTAGCGCAGGCCGCGCGCCAGCACGGTCTTCTCGATGTCCTTGCCGTAGCGGACCATGTCCTCCGGCGAATCGGAGTGGTCGATGCGGATGACGTCCTGCTCGATGATCGGGCCGGCGTCGAGTTCGCTGGTCACGTAATGGCAGGTCGCGCCGATCAGCTTGACGCCGCGTTCGTAGGCCTGGTGGTAGGGCTTGGCGCCGGCGAAGCTGGGCAGGAAGCTGTGGTGGATGTTGATGATCCGGCCGGACAGCGCGTCGCACAGCTCGGGCGACAGGATCTGCATGTAGCGCGCCAGCACCATCGTGTCGCCGCGCACGTCGTCGAAGATGCGGGCAATCTCGGCGTAGGCCGCCTGCTTGTTGTCGCCGGTGACCGGCACGTGGTGGAAGGGGATGCCGTGCCACTCGACGAAACCCTTGAAGGTGTCGTGGTTGGAGATCACGCAGGGAATCTCGATGTCGAGTTCGCGGGCCTGCCAGCGGGCGAGCAGGTCGTAAAGGCAGTGTTCCTGCTTGGAAACCAGCACGACGACGCGCTTCTTGACCGCGCTGTCGGCAATCCGCCAGGTCATCGACAGCGGCTCGGCGACCTCGGTCCGGAAGCGTTCGCGGAATTCGGCGAGCAGGAAGGGCAGCGAATCGGCCTTGATTTCCAGCCGCATGAAATAGCGGCCGGTCAGCGCGTCGGCGTGGAAGCTCGACTCGAGGATCCAGCCGCCGTTCTGCGCAATGAAGCCGGAAACGCGGGCGATGATGCCGACCTGGTCGGGGCAGGAAGCGGATAGGGTATAGAACCGGTCGCGGTGCATGGCGGTAGGTGGCCGTCAAAAGGAAAGGCGGAGCCCCCTTGGGGGGCGGGGAGCGCAGCGGGCCGGGGCGGTACGCTGCGCCGAAGGCTTGCGCCCGGGCCGTCAGGCGCGGGCGAAAGCCTTGTCGATCTCGGCGCGCAGCTGGTCGTAGTTCAGCGTGACCGGGAATTGCGGGAATTCGCGGATGACGTTTTCCGGCGGGTGGAACAGGATGCCGCCGTGGGCTTCGCCGAGCATCGCGGTGTCGTTGTACGAATCGCCGGCGGCGACGACCTTGAAGTTCAGTTCCTTGAAGCGCTTGACCGCTTCGCGCTTCTGGTCCGGCATGCGCAGGTGGTAATTGACCAGCATGCCGTCGGCGTCGTCTTCCAGCGAGTGGCAGAACAGCGTCGGCCAGCCGAGCTGGCGCATCAGCGGGTGGGCGAACTCGTAGAAGGTGTCGGACAGGATGACGACCTGGTAATCCTCGCGCAGCTTGTCGAGGAAGGCCTTGGCGCCTTCCATCGGGCCCATTTCGCCGATCACCTTCTGGATGTCCGGCAGGCCGAGCTTGTGCTCGCGCAGGATGTTCAGCCGGTAGGTCATCAGCTTGTCGTAGTCCGGCTCGTCGCGCGTCGTGCGCATCAGCTCGGGAATGCCCGTGCGCTTGGAGAATTCGATCCAGATTTCGGGGACGAGGACCCCTTCGAGGTCGAGGCAGACGATTTGCACGGTATGGACTCCCAGCAAGGTGCGGAAAAAAGGGCGATTTTACCTGATGCGCAACGCTTTTCCTGCGCCCGGCACAGGGCTTCGCGCCTCGTGACCGTGTAGACGCCAATGACAGCATGTTGTTAAATGTGCAATATATGCGGTTAGTTATATAAATCCATTCTCATTACCAATTCTGTGAAAAATAACCAGCCTGTCACTCGAAATGAAGTTGCCTTTCCGCCCAACACCTACCTGGTTTCGCGCACCGACCTGAAAGGCACGATCACCTACGCCAACGACGCCTTCGTCCGGATCAGCGGCTTCAGCCGCGACGAACTGGTCGGCCAGAATCACAATGTGGTGCGTCATCCGGACATGCCGGAAGCCGCTTTCCGCGATCTGTGGGATACCGTCAAATCGGGCCTGCCGTGGCGCGGCGTGGTCAAGAACCGCTGCAGGAACGGCGACTTCTACTGGGTCGAGGCGCTGGTGCTGCCGCAGAAGAAGGACGGCCGGATCACCGGCTACGTGTCGGTGCGTACGCCGCCCGACCCGGCCCGCCGGGCGGCGGCCGAGGCGGCCTATGCCGCGGCCGGACAGCGCGGCAGCCTGGCGGCCAGCGGCCGGCGGGCGATTTCGCTGCGTACCCGGCTGTGGACCGCGATGGGCGCGACCGTGGTGCTGATGGCCATCGTCGGCGCCGTCGGCCTGAACGGGCTGAAGAGCACCGACGAGGAGTTGCAGGCCATGTACCGCAACGAATTGCAGCCCTCGAACCTGGTCAACCGCATGATGTTCCTGCTCTCCGACAACCGTTCGCAGATCATGCTCGGCCTGCAGCACGATCCCTCGAACCCGAGCGCGAAACTGCACGACCATGCGACCGAGATGCACATTGAGGCGACGCTGAAGAACCGTGCCGAAATCAACCAGCTGCTCGACCAGTTGAAGGCCGTCCCGCTCGGCGAGCAGCAGCAGGCGCTTCTGGCACGTTTCGGCGAGACGCGCGAGCGTTTCTCCCGCGAAGGGGTCAATGTCGCCCGCGAACTGCTGAAGGAGGGCAAGTTCTCCGAGGCCAACGTCACGCTGCTGCGCAACATCAACCCGCTGTACGCCGCCATGCAGCGCGAAGGTCAGGCGCTGATCAAGGACCTGGCCGACAGCGCCAACACCCGCTACGAGGCAGCGGAAGCCCATTACGTGCAGATCCGCAACCTCAGCCTCGGCCTGCTGGCGCTGGCCGTGCTGCTGGCGATCGCCGGCGGCGCGCTGCTGGTCTCGGCGATCGTCGGGCCGATCCGCAAGGCGATCGACTGCTTCGAGCACATCGCCGAAGGCCGGCTGACCGACGAGATCGATGTCGGCGGCCGTGACGAGACCGGCGTGCTGCTGTGCACGCTGGCGACCATGCAGGGTTCGCTGAAGGCGATGCTCGACGAGATTTCGACCGCGTCGCAGGCGATCGATTCGCGCAGCAAGCTGCTCGAATCGCAGATGACGCTGGTCGCCACCCAGTCCGAACAGCAGCAGGCCAGCGTCGAGGGCGTCGCCGCGGCGACCGAGGAATTCAGTCAGTCGGTCCAGGAAGTCGCCGCCAATGCCGAGAGCACCGCGGCGGCGGCGCGCGATTCGCGGGAACAGGTCAGCCGCAGCAACGACAACATCAGCGAGAGCATGGCGGCGACGACCCGTGTCGTCGAGGCGGTCAATTCGTCGAACGCGACCATCGACCAGCTGAACCAGTCGATCGCCAAGATCGGCGACATCACCCGGGTGATCGCCGACATCGCCAGCCAGACCAACCTGCTGGCGCTGAACGCGGCGATCGAGGCGGCGCGCGCCGGCGAACAGGGCCGCGGCTTCGCGGTGGTCGCCGACGAGGTCCGGAAGCTCGCCGAGCGGACGACGACCTCGACCGCGGACATCAACCAGACGGTCAGCGAAATCCAGTCGGTGACCGCGAAGGCGGTGACCAGCATGGATCAGGCGGCGAACGAGGTCGAAACCGGCATCGCCAAGCTGCGCGACAGCGTGTCGGGGCTGGCCGGGATCACCGACTCGTCGAGCCAGGTGTCGCAGATGGCTGCGCAGATTTCCGACGCGGCCCGCCAGCAGGGCGTGGCCAGCGAGGAGGTCGCGATCAGCATGCAGCAGATCACCGACCTGATCGAGCAGAACACGCATTCGGCCCGCCAGGCCCGGCAGGCTGCCGACGACCTGCTGCAGACTTCGCGCCAGCTCGACACGCTGCTCTCCGGCTTCGTGCTGCACAAGCGCTGAGCGCCGCACCGGCGCCGGCGCTCAGTCGGCGCCGGGCAGCGCCTCCAGCGCTTCGTGCAGTTCCAGCCAGCGCAGTTCGGCGGCTTCGATGCGTTCGCCGAGTTCGCCGGCGGCACGGTGCATTTCCTCGCTTTTTGCACGGTCGACCGCGGCATAGAAGCCGGGATCGGCGAACTGCGCGTCGAGTGCCGCCTTGTCGGCCTGCCATTGGGCGAGCTGGCGGTCGATCTGTTCGATTTCCCGCGTGAACTTGCGCCGCTCGGCGAGCAGCGCCTGCCGGCTGGCCTTGGCCTCGGCGCGCTGCTGCAGGCGTTCCGCCTTCTCGGCGACGGCGTTGGGTTCCGGCGCCTTTTCGGCGCTGCGCTGCGCGGCCAGCCACGCGGCGTAGTCGTCGAGGTCGCCGTCGAAGGGCGTCACCGCGCCGTCGGCAACCAGCAGCAGTTCGTCGGCGCAGGTGCGCAGCAGGTGGCGGTCGTGCGAGACGACGACCATGCCGCCCTCGTAGTCCTGCAGCGCGAAGGTCAGCGCTTCGCGCATCTCGAGGTCGAGGTGGTTGGTCGGCTCGTCGAGCAGCAGCAGGTTGGGCCGGGTGCGGATCAGCAGCGCCAGCGCCAGCCGCGATTTCTCGCCGCCGGAGAACGGGCCGACCGCGCGCGTCGCCATGTCGCCGCGGAAATCGAAACCGCCCAGGTAATCGCGCAGCTCCTGTTCCGGCGTCAGCGGTTCCAGGCGCTGCATGTGCTGCAGCGGCGACTCGTCCGGACGCAGCTGTTCGAGCTGGTGCTGCGCGAAGTAGCCGATGTTGAGCGCCTTCGCTTCCTTGCGCTCGCCGCCCGACTGGGCGACGGCGCCGGCCAGCAGCTTGACCAGCGTCGATTTGCCGGCACCGTTGCGGCCGAGCAGGCCGATCCGGCAGCCGGGGCGCAGCGTCAGCGTCACGTTGTCGAGAATCCTGCGGTCGACGTAGCCGGCAGCGGCTTTTTCGACGACCAGCAGCGGGTCGGGCAGGTCGACCGGGTCGCGGAAGCTGAAATGGAAGGGCGAATCGACGTGCGCGGCGGCGACGATTTCCATGCGCTCGAGCATCTTGACCCGGCTCTGCGCCTGGCGGGCCTTGGTCGCCTTGGCCTTGAAGCGCTCGACGAAGCGGGTCAGGTGTGCGATCTCGCGCTGCTGCGCCTCGTAGGCCGACTGCTGGGTGGCCAGCCGGGCGGCCTTGGCCCGTTCGTAATCGGAATAGCCGCCGCTGGTCAGCGTCAGGCGCTGGTTGTCGATGGCGACGATCTGGCCGACCACGGCATCGAGGAAATCGCGGTCGTGCGAGATCAGCAGCAGCGTTGCCGGCGTTGCCTTCAGCCACTGTTCGAGCCAGAGCACGGCGTCGAGGTCGAGGTGATTTGTCGGCTCGTCGAGCAGCAGCAGGTCGGCGCGGCAGGACAGCGCGCGGGCCAGGTTCAGCCGGACGCGCCAGCCGCCGGAAAAATCGGCGACCGGGCGGGAAAAGTCGGCATCGGTGAAGCCCAGGCCGTGCAGTACCTCGGCGACGCGGGCCTTGGCCGAATAGCCGCCGATCTCGCCGTAGCGGGCGTGCAGGTGGCCGATCGCCTCGCCGTCGCCCTTGGCTTCGGCCTCGGCCAGTTCGCGTTCGACGCGGCGCAGCTCGGTGTCGCCGTCGAGCACGAAATCGAGCGCGGCGTCAGGCAGCGCCGGCGTTTCCTGCGCGACACGGGCGATCTGCCAGGCGGCCGGGATGGACAGGTCGCCGGATTCGGCGTGCAGTTCGCCGGAGAGCAGCGCGAACAGGCTGGACTTGCCGCAGCCGTTGGCGCCGACGACGCCGACCTTCCAGCCGGGGTGAATCTGGACGGAGGCATCGACGACCAGCGGTCGGCCGACGCGGGCGAAAGTGAGGTTTTTCAGTGCGATCATCAGGGCCGCGATTATAGCGGCGGGCTGCTAGAATTCCCCGCATCATGCCCTCGCGTTACTCAACGACCCCGCGCCGGATCCGGCAATTTGCCCTGTGCGCCTTGCTGGCGCTGCCTTTTGTTTCGTCCGCCGACGAGGGGCGTCAGGCCGACTGGCGGGAGCGCCAGCAGCGGGCCGAGGCGATGCGCAGCGAGGCCCGGGCGCGTCAGGAGGCCGCGGCCCGCCGCCTGGACGAGGCCAATGCCGCGTGCGCTGACCAGTTCCTGGTCAATGCCTGCCGCAATGCCGCCCGCGACGAATACCTCGGCGAACTGCGCGAGGCGCGGCGGATCGATGCTGAAGGCCGCGCGATGCAGCGCGCCGTCGTTTCCGAACGACTGGCCGAGCGCGACCGAGAAATCGCCGCGCGGCCGGCGCCGGACGATGCCGAACTGGCGTCGCGCGCCGCGGCGAACAGCGCACGGCGCGACGCGGACGAGGAGCGGATCGCCGCCGCGAAGGCGCGCAAGGAGCGCCAGGCCGAGGCCGGTGCCCGGCGCAAGGCGGCCGAAGCCGAGAAGCTGCGTCGCAAGCAGGCCGAGGACGCCGCCCGCCGCTCCCGCCGGCAGCTCGTCCAGCCCTGACGCGGAACGTCGATGATCCGCAAGATTCCGGTTCGCGACCTGCTGCCCGGCATGTATGTCGTCGATCTGCACAAGCGCTGGCTGGAGCACAACATCTGGCGGCAGCACTTCCGGGTTCGGGATGACGGCCAGATCGCCCGGCTGGTCGAGGAGGGAATCGTCGAAGTCAGCATCGACACCGCGCGGGGCCTCGACGTCGCACAGCCCGAGCGGCCGAAGTCGCCGCCGCCCGGATCGCAGTACCGTTCGCTGGCCGACCTCAAGGCCAGCCGGCCGCGCCAGGTCTCGCTGGCCGAGGAGCGCCGGCGCGCCGTCCTGCTGCTGCGGGAGGCGAACGACCATGTCGTCGATCTGATGCAGGCCGCCCGTGGCGGCCGCCATGTCGATGCCGCCCGGCTCGAGCCGCTGATCGGGCGGATGCTCGAATCGGTGCAGCGCAATCCGGATGCGCTGGCGCCGCTGGCCCGGCTGAAGCAGAGCCAGCACTACGATACCGAGCACGCCGTCGCCACCGCGGCGCTGATCATCGCCTTCGGCCGGCAGCAGGGCCTGCCGGCGCCAGAAATCGAGAAGCTGGCGCTCGGCACCCTGCTCAAGGACATCGGCCAGGCGGCGATCGACGCCCGGTTGATCGGCAAGCCGGGGATGCTGTCGCAGGCCGAGTATTCGGTGGTCCAGAGCCACGTCGAGGAAGGGCTGGCCGTGCTCGAAGCGACGGTACGCCTGCCGGAGACTGCGGTCGCCGTCGTTCTCGAGCATCACGAGCGCTACAACGGCTGCGGTTACCCGTACCGGATGGCCGGCGACGAGATTTCGCTGGCCGGGCGGATGGCGGCCATCGTCGATACCTACGACGCGATGACCTCGGAACGCCCCTACCGAGCGGCGCTGTCGCCGTCCGATGCGCTGCGCCAGCTGTTCGACCAGAGCGGCAGCCAGTTCGATCCGGCGCTGGTCGCCGCTTTCGTGCATACGGTCGGCGTCTACCCGGTCGGCACGCTGGTCATGCTGGAAAGCCGCCATCTCGCCGTCGTCGAGCAGCAGCACGCCGACAACCTGCTCTGCCCGATCGTCCGCGTGATCTTCCACGCCGGCCGCCGGCAGTACGTCGAGCCGGTCGAGGTCGACCTGGCCCGCAAGGTCGGCAACCACTACGGCCAGATCGTCGGCGCCGAAAGCTACGAGCGCTGGGGGCTCAGCCCGCTGCGCTGGCAACCCGCCTGATCAGCTTGCGGATCGGCGTCGGCACGCCGGCTGTCGCGGCGCGCTCCAGCTCGACCCATTCCATTCCCGGTTGGCCGGCCGTCGACGGCGCCGCGACCCGGCTCAGCACCGGCTCGATGTGCAGCCGGAAGTGCGTGAAGGCGTGCGGCAGCGTCGCCATTCCGGTGCGCTCCAGTTCGGCCAGGCCCAGGCGGGCCAGCACCTCGTCCGGCGGGCCTTCCGGCGGGACCAGCAGGCCGCCCCAGAGTCCGGCCGGCGGCCGGCGTTCGAGCAGCAGGCGTTGCCCGTCGCTGATCAGCACGAAGGTCGAACGGCGCTCGGGAACGGCCGGCCGCGGGCGGGCCGCCGGCAATTCGCCCTGCCGGCCGTCGCGGCGGGCGATGCACGCGTCGCCGACCGGGCAGGCGGCGCAGTCCGGTCGGCCGCGGGTGCAGAGCGTCGCGCCGAGATCCATCAGACCCTGGGTGTAGGCCTCGATGTCGGCCTCCGGCAGCAGTTCTCCGGCCAGCGCCCACAGTTCGCGGTCGACCGCCGCGGCGCCCGGAAAACCCTCGATCCCGAAGTGCCGGCACAGCACGCGCTTGACGTTGCCGTCGAGAATCGCGGCGCGCCGGCCGAACGCGAAGGCGGCGATCGCGGCGGCGGTGGACCGGCCGATGCCGGGCAGTTCGGCCAGCGCTTCCGGCGTGTCGGGAAAGTTTCCGCCCAATTCGGCGACGATGTGCCGGGCGCAGCGGTGCAGGTTGCGCGCCCGGGCGTAGTAGCCGAGGCCGGCCCAGTGCTCGATGACCGCTTCCGGCGTCGCCGCGGCGAGCGCCCTGACGTCCGGAAAACTGTCCAGGAAACGCTGGTAATAGGGGATCACCGTCGCGACCTGGGTCTGCTGCAGCATGATTTCGGAAAGCCAGATCCGGTAAGGATCGCGGGTGTTCTGCCAGGGCAGGTCGTGGCGCCCGGCGCGTTTCTGCCAGGCGATCAGGCGTGCGGTAAACGATGTTTCAGGGGCCAATTCCGCCTCGACGTGTTCTGCAAGAGCACGGATAATACGGCCTTTTTTCGCCAGCCACTTTCCGGCCAACGCATGAATCCTGCTCCCACCGATACCCGCGCGCTGCGCAACGCACTCGGCCGTTTCGCGACCGGCGTCGCCATCGTCACGGCGATCGATCGCGACGGCAATCCGGTCGGGCTGACGGTCAATTCCTTCTCGGCGGTCTCGCTCGAGCCGCCGCTGGTGCTCTGGTGCCTCGACAACGGTTCGCACAACCTCGAGGCCTTCCGCCACGCCAGCCACCACGCGATCCACATCCTGGCCGCCGACCAGCAGGATCTCTCCAACCGTTTCGCCACCTGGCCGGCCGACCGTTTCGCCGGCCTGCCGTGGCAGCGCGGGATCGGCGGCGCGCCGCTGCTGCCCGGCTGCTGCGCCAGCTTCGAAGTCGCCAACGAAACCGCACACCCGGCCGGCGACCATACCGTGTTCATCGGACGCGTCGAGCGCTACACCGACAACGCGCAGCCCGCACCCCTGTTGTTCCACGCCGGCCGCTACGCCCGACTGGCCGATTGAACCCGGCGCGTTCTGCGCTTAGAATGCAGCCTCCTGACCGAGCGGGCGTCGTATAACGGCTATTACCCTTGCTTCCCAAGCGTGCGGCACGAACCGCAAGGATTACGGGTTACCTAACAGGCGCTTTATCCTGTTGATCAACCTGCCTTCATCCACCCTTGAGGTGGGTAATACTTTGCGGCGAAGGCCGTACAAGTAATTGTTCTACTAGTTCCGGGCATTCCCGCCAACGTAGTAGGAAACTAGGCAAGAACCGGGGTTTCAGCACCCCGTAGCCTAGGAGCAGTGCGTCACTGGCAACGGTGAGGTACCGAGCGCTCTGACAATGTAGCCACCTTTAGGGGTACGCCAAGCCCCGCGAGGGGTCGGCGTGATTTCGGAAGTTGCATCCGGATGAGGCGCTAGGCTGGGTTGGATGGTCAACGTAAGTGAACCGCTGATAAACGTCGTTAAGCTTGATGAGCCAAAGCAACTTGCAGTATCGGGCTCTGCCAAAGGCACGTGATCGGATGTCCATTTGCTTGGTGTGGACACGCTGACGCCAGATCACCGGCGAAAAGGCGGGACCTTCCCAATCCTGTTACTTGTACGGAACGTGTTAAGCCTGTATGGGCGTTCTTTAATAATTAGCATCCATAAGCGCCTGCCTGTCGAGAGATAGGTAGGAATGCCATCGCTACGTGTTTTAGAACAAGGTGCCCCGCAAGGGTCGCTTTACCTGTGCAGGTAGGGGAGGATGGAAAAAGCGAATGCCTCTCTGTAATGGGGGGGATAGGGGATGAAACGATTGCCTCGACGCGAAAGTGTGCTGACTTCCATCTGGTGACTCTTCGTGAGAAGGGTTTGTGTAATCGCAAACCCGAGGGGGTTGATGCTAGAATCCCCGCCTCGGGGACGATTGCGTCTTCCTCCGAAGGTTCAGAGCGGGTGTAGTTCAATGGTAGAACTCCTGGTTCCCAACCAGATAACGAGGGTTCGATTCCCTTCACCCGCTCCATACAACCGGAGGTTGATATGGACGCAACGCAGTTCAATTGCGATGTCGCCTCTACGGCTTGGCAGTCTTGGCACGAGATTCAATGGGTCAAGGCTTATCAAGTTGTCGCGAGGTTACAGACACGTATTGCGAAGGCAGCAAAAGCAGGGGAGTGGCGGAAGGTTCGCGCCCTGCAGAGACTCCTGACTAAATCCAGCAGCGCAAAAGCGCTGGCAGTTCGGCGGGTCACGGAGAATCAAGGCCGGAAAACTCCAGGTGTGGATAAACAAACCTGGGATACGCCGGAGGCGAAGTGGAAAGCGGTCGTTGATCTTGGCAACAAGAGATACAGGCCGTTACCGCTGCGTCGCATCTACATTCCGAAAGCAAATGGTGACAAACGCCCGCTGGGCATACCCACCATGCGCGATCGGGCGATGCAAGCGCTACATCTACTGGCGCTGGAGCCTGTCGCCGAAACAACCGGCGATCATCATTCCTACGGATTCCGACGTGAGCGCTCGACGGCAGATGCCATCGAACAAGTGCGGAACGTGCTGGGCCGGACAGCTTCCCCGAAATGGGTGCTGGAAGGTGACATCAAGGGGTGTTTCGACAACATTAGTCACGACTGGCTGGTTACCAATGTCTGCATGGACAAGGGCATTCTTCGGAAGTGGCTGAAAGCAGGTTTCATCGAAACGGGAAGGCTCTTCCCAACGCGAGCAGGTACGCCACAGGGAGGCATCATCTCCCCGGTTTTGGCGAATATCGCACTGGACGGACTTCAGCGCGAGCTTGAGCTTCGATTCCCTCCGGGGCAGAAGAAGCACAAGGCGCAGAAAGTTAATTTGGTGCGCTATGCGGACGACTTCATCATCACCGGGAATTCGCGAGAGTTGCTGGTAAATGAAGTCAAACCCTTGGTGGAGGAGTTTCTAGCTACCAGAGGTCTCATCCTGTCGGAAAAGAAAACCAAAATCACGCACGTGACGGAGGGGTTCGATTTCCTAGGATGGAACGTTAGATTTCTGAAGCGAATGCTGTTAACTCAGCCGTCGAAGAAGAATGTCAAAGCGTTCCTCGAGAAAATCCGCAGCCTGTTGCGGGAAAGGAAAGCTGCCAGACAGATCGAGGTGATCGAAAAGCTGACCCCGGTAATCAGGGGTTGGGCCAATTATCATCGAAGTCAAATGGCATCCCAAACGTTTGCAAGGTGCGATCATCAAATCTGGCAAGCATTGTGGCGTTGGGCGTGCCGCCGTCACCGGAACAAAGGGAAGCGGTGGATCAAACAGCGTTACTTCAAATGCCTCAAGGGGCGTGACTGGCGATTTGCGGATCAGGACAAGCTGCTGCCCGTCTTGGCGGGGTACCGGAAACGGTCCCATGTCAAAATCAAGGCGGAGGCGAATCCATACGATCCGACGTTCGACGGGTACTTCTCCAAACGGCTTGCACAGCGGATGGACAAGACACTCGAAGGACGACGCAAGCTTCGCTGGCTGTGGTGGTGGCAGGAAGGTGAATGCCCCATTTGCAGTCAAAAGATCACAAGAGAAACTGGGTGGCATCTTCACCACATAATCAAGCGGTCTCAGCGAGGTTCGGACAAGCTGACGAATCTGGTTCTGCTACATCCGAATTGTCATATGCAACACCACGTCTTGGAAAAATCCGGAGCTGCCGGTACCTCGATGTTCAAATAGGGGTGCTTATGGGTTGCTTGAGCCGTATGCGGGGAAACTTGCACGTACGGTTCTTAGGGGAGGGGGTGGCCGTGAGGCCACCTCCTTACCCGCCAAGAGACGAGGGTTCGACTCCCTTCGCCCGCTCCAGTGCAAGTTGATGAATACAAAGCAAAAAGCCAACCAAGACGGTTGGCTTTTTGCTTTTGGACGCCGGCCCGTCTAGTGGATCAGCCGGCCGGTCTGCGTCGCCAGCCAGTGGTAGGTCGGGATGCCGGCCAGCAGGTTGAACGGGAAGGTGACGCCGAGCGCGCTGCCGATCGACAGTGCCGGGTTGGCTTCGGGCAGCGCGATCCGCATTGCGGCCGGGGCGGCGATGTAGGAGGCGCTGGCGAACAGCGTCGCGAGCAGTACGGTGCCGCCGACGCTGAGGCCGATCAGCGTCGCGGTCGCGATGCCGAGCAGTCCGGCGGCCAGCGGCATCAGGATCGCGAAGCCGATCAGGAAGCGGCCCGAGCGGCGCAGGTCGTCGAGGCGGCTGGCGGCGACCAGTCCCATTTCGAGCAGGAAGATGGCCAGCATGCCCTTGAACAGGTCGAAGAACAGCCGGTCGAGCGGCTGGATGCCTTCACTGCCGGCCAGCCAGCCGATCAGCAGGCCGCCGACCAGCAGCACGATGCTCTTGCCGGCGAGCACCTCGTGCAGCATCCGGCCCAGTGCGGACTGGCCGCTGCTGCCGCGGGCCAGCCAGACGCCGATGATCAGCGCCGGGAATTCGAGCAGCACCAGGAAGACCGACATGTAGCCTTCGAAGCTTTCGCCCCGGCTGCCGAGGTAGGCCGCAGCGACGGCGAAGGTGACGACGCTGACCGAACCGTAATGGGCGGCGATCGACGCGGCGTCGGCGCGCTGCAGCCGGCCGAGCCGGCGCAGCACGGCGAACGCGGTCAGCGGGATCAGCGCGGCGGAGGCGATCACGGCCAGTGCCGGGAGCACCAGGTCGGCCAGCGCGTAGCGCGAGAGCTCGACGCCGCCCTTCAGGCCGATCGCGAGCAGCAGAACGAGGCTCAGCGATTCGTACAGGACGCCGGGAATGCGCAGGTCGGAGCGGGCGAGGCCGGCAAGCAGGCCGAGCAGGAAGAACAGGATCACGGGTTCGAAAGGCATGGGAGCGGTGCGGGTTGGGATGACGGGGGCGACTATCCCCGAATTCATGTATAAACTCCAATTAAAGATTTTCCTGCTACTTATTTATTAGAGCTTATACATGCCGCGCCGCCACCTGACTTTCAGGCAACTCGAAGCCTTTTCCACCGTCGCCCGCCTGGGCAGTTTTTCCCGCGCGGCCGAGGTGCTGCACCTGAGCCAGCCGGCGGTTTCGATCCAGGTCCGGCAGATCGCCGACAGCATCGGACTGCCGCTGTTCGAGCAGAGCGGGCGCGAAATCCGCCTGACCGCGGCGGGCGAGGAGGTGTTGCGCACCGCGCGCGAACTCGACGATGTCTGGACCCGGCTCGAGGGCGCGCTGGATGCCCTGAAGGGGCTGCGCAAGGGGCGCCTGCGGGTGGCGCTGGTGACGACCGCGAAATATTTCCTGCCCCGGATGCTGGGCGATTTCTGCCGGCGCTATCCGGAAATCGAGATCGAACTGGAGGTCGCCAACCGGGCGCGCATCGTCGAGCGGATGCGCGGCAACCTGGACGACCTGTACATCATGTCCTTTCCGCCGGACGATCTGGACGTCGTCGTCCATCCCTTCCTCGACAACCCGCTGGTCGTCATCGCGCCGGCCGGCGAGCCGGCGCCGGGGCATCGGGTGACACTGGCCGAACTCGCCGACCGCTATTTTTTGCTGCGCGAGACCGGCTCCGGGTCGCGCAAGGCAGTCGACCGCCACCTGCAGCGCTGCGAACTGTCGCTGAAGGTCAGGCTGTCGCTGGGCAGCAACGAAGCGATCCGCGACCTGGTGGCCAGCGGCATGGGCCTGGCCATCCTGTCGCGCCACGCGCTGGGGGCCGATCCGGCCGAGCACGGCGTCCGCATCCTGGACGTCGAGGGATTTCCGCTGCAGCAGCCGTGGTCGGTCGTGCACCTGAGGAGCAAGGTGTTGTCCCTGCCCGCCCAGGCCTTCATGGACGACCTGCTGCGCGCGGCCGCTGCGCCGGCAGCGGCCTGATCAGAGAATTTCGGTCAGCTTCTCGCGCCGTTCGACTTCCTCGCGGAAGTGCAGCAGTTCCAGTCCCAGCGCGTCGCGGGCGGAAATGACCCCGATCGGCCGGCCGGCGGGGTCGACGACCGGCAGATGCCGGAAACCGCCCTCGAACATCCGGTGCAGCGCATGGCCGAAAGGCTGGTCCGGCCCGATCGTCTCCGGATTGGCGGTCATCACCGTACGGACCGGCGTGGTGTTGGCATCCAGTCCCTCGGCCAGCACCTTGTAGGCGAGGTCGCGTTCGGTACAGATCCCGATCAGCGTGCCGTCGTCGGGATCGACGACGAGCACGGCGGCCGACTGGTAGCTCTTCAGGTGGGCGGCGACGGCGCGTACGCTTTTCTCGGGGGTGGCAGTCAGGAAGTCGCGATTCTGGATCAGCTTGATCACGGCACGGTTCGGCATGATACGTCTCCTGTCTTGGGTGGGTCCTACAGTGACCGGGCGCGTCGGGCAAAGTTTCCTGAATCCGCCGAGGTCACGATAATTTCATATATTTGTCATGTACTTATCTAACCTTTGTTGTATTTACAAATTTTGATCAGTCGCTAGACTGCGCAGCAACAAGGCGTTCTCCGCACGATTGCCGTCAGGCGATCCGGAAAGCGACGCCATTCCCCTGACAGACAGATGCAACGGATGCCGTCATGTGCGCAACGAAAACCCACCCCGAGTGCCGCCGCAAGGGCGAGGATCGCCGCAAGAGCGATGCGGGGCCGCCGGCCGGCTGGGCGGAGCGTCGGCGCTCGGTCGAGCGGCGTCTGCCCGAGGTCGTCGAGTTGCCGATGTCGGTCAGCCACTGGCAGGAGTATTTCCGTGCCTACATCGCCCGGCTGACCGGTGCGTCGCCGACCGAGGCCGCTTTGCCGGAGTGGGTCCTCGATCAGTCGAGCAGCCGGCGCTGATCGAGGTACTGCTCGAGCACTTCCAGGCGGGCCAGCGGGTCTTCCAGTTCGAGCAGCTTCTGCTTCGCGAGGTTCTGCACCGGCAGCACCTCGCTGATCCGGCAGCCTATCCATTCGGCGTCGTCGTAGCGGTGCGGGCCGGGCAGTCGCTGGGCGCCCTGGTCCTCGACGATGCGGCGGACCAGCGGCAGCAGGCGCCGTCTCTCCGGCGGCAGCGGTAGCGGCTCGCCGGCAGCCAGCAGTTCGACCTTGGCCGTCAGCAGCCGGCCCGGTGCTTCGCGCGTTTCCAGGATGCGGAAGCGCAGTCCGCCGCGGGCGGTAACCAGCAGGATGCCCAGCTGCTCCATTTCCCAGTCGCCGATCCGGGCCAGGGTGCCGACCGGATGGGTCTGTGCCGGTTCGCCGGTTTCGCTGCCGCTGGCGATCAGGCAGACGCCGAACGGGCTGTCGTCCCTCAGGCAGGCGGCCGCCATGTCCAGGTAGCGTTGCTCGAACAGTTTCAGCGACAGGCGGCCTTCCGGGAAAAGCACCGTGTTCAGCGGGAAGAGGGGGATTTCCAGGGTTTCGACCGCGGCGGCGCGCGGCGAGCGGAGGAAATCGAACCAGGCCATCATTCGCCCCAGCGACGCATCAGTTCGTGCGGGACGCGCAACTGGTCGAGTATCCGGGCGACGACGAAATCGACGATGTCGCCGATTTCCCGCGGATGATGGTAGAAGCCCGGACTGGGCGGCAGGATCACCGCGCCGGCCCGAGCCAGGCGCAGCATGTTCTCGAGATGGATGGTCGAGAACGGCGTTTCACGTGGAACGAGGATCAGCTGCCGGCCTTCCTTCAGCACGACGTCGGCGGCCCGCTCGATCAGGTTGTCCGACAGGCCCTGGGCGATCGCCGCCAGCGTGCCCATCGTGCAGGGGCAGACGACCATCGCGTCGGGCGGGTTGGAACCGGAGGCGACCGGCGCGAACCACTCCTCGCGGCCGAAAACGGCCAGTTTTTCCGGGTCGACCGCGGGCATCCGGGCGAGCAGCGCGGCACGGGCCTCGGCCGGGCGCGACGGCAGTTCCAGATCCATTTCCTGGCGGGCGACGACCTGGGCCGCCTGCGAATACAGCAGCTGGACCCGGCAGCCGGCCGCCAGCAGGCACTCGAGCAGGCGCAGCCCGTAGGGCAGGCCGGAGGCGCCGGTCAGGGCAAGGCAGACGGTTTCAGGCATCGGCGTGATGGGCGGACGGAAGGTCAGCCAGCAGTTTAGCCGCGATCAGCCCGTTCAGGGTGCCGAAGACCAGCGCCGCGGCGCCGAACAGCGGCGCGAGCAGGAACACGCCGTCGTGCGGAATCAGCCAGGCGCGGGCGAGCAGCAGCTGGCCGCCGATGTGCGCGAAAGCGGCGAACACCGACAGGCTGACCGGGCCGAACCAGCGTCCGGGCAGCAGGCGGGCGAGTCCCAGCGTCGCCAGGCTGAGCGCGGTGCCGGTCAGCGACAGGAAGAAGCCCGGGCCGAGGAAATGGCCGAGCAGCAGGCTGCCGGCCAGCACGCGCAGGACGCTGACCCACACGGCGGCCGCCCAGCCGTGCCGGGCCAGTACGACCAGCGTGACGATGTTGGCCAGTCCCGGCTTGACGCCGGGCAGCGGAGTCGGGATCGCCGCATCGACCAGCGACAGGCCGACCGCCGCGGTGGCCAGCCAGGCGACCCGGCGGTCGTCGGCGGTGACGGCCAGTTCAGTAGCTGATCGAGTCATAGACACGGGTCCGTCCGGCGATCTGCAGGCTGACCCGGTTCGGCGCGCAGATCGCGATTTCGCCCGGGCGCATCAGCCAGCCCTGGCGGACGCAGTACTGGCGCGGCCCGGGGTCCGAGACGACGCGGGCGCGGCCCGGCTCGACGGCGATCAGCGTGTCGCCGAGCGGACCGGGAACGCTGATCCGGTGGCGGGCCTTGAGGTCCACCTCGGCGAACACGCGGCCTTCCTGGCGGACGATCGCGCGGTCGGCCAGTCCGCCCTGCCAGAAATGCGGGATGCTGACGCCGACCAGCGCCGCAGCGCCGGCGACGACCAGCCAGTCGCCGGGCCGCAGCAGCGCCAGCCAGGACATCAGGCGCCGGCCAGCGTGCGGTGGCGGACCAGCACGCGGGCCTGGCCGGCGAAGGCGCGGGCCAGCCACTCGGCCAGATAGACGGAGCGGTGCTGGCCGCCGGTGCAGCCGATGGCCACGGTCAGGTAGTTGCGGTTGTCGCGGACGTAGGCGGGCAGCCAGTTGGCGACGAACTGGCGGATGTCGTCGCGCATCCGGCAGACTTCGGATTCCGCCTCGAGAAAATCGACGACCGGCCGGTCACGCCCGGTCAGCGGCCGCAGCTCGGGGTCGTAATGCGGGTTGGGCAGGCAGCGCACGTCGAAGACCAGATCGGCATCGAGCGGGATGCCGAGTTTGAAGCCGAAGGATTCGAACATCAGCGTCAGGCCCTGTCCCGGGTCGGCGACGATGAACTGGCGCACCCATTCGCGCAGCGCGTTGGCTTTCAGGCTGCTGGTGTCGATGCGGTGGCCAAGCCCGGAAATCGGTTCGAGCAGCTCGCGCTCGGCGCGGATGGCTTCCTCCAGCGTCTTGCCCTGGGTGGTCAGCGGATGCCGGCGGCGCGATTCGGAATAGCGCTTGAGCAGCGTTTCGTCGTTGGCCTGCAGGAACAGGAAGGTCGGGTGGATTTCCTCGGCCGCCAGGCGCTCGAGCTTCTCGGACAGCAGCTCGATGCCGTCGCCCGAGCGCGCGTCGATGGCCACCGCGATCTTGCGGATGCGTTCCTCGCGCAGCATCCGGACGAGGACGGTCAGCATCACCACCGGCAGGTTATCCACGCAGTAGTAGCCGGCATCTTCGAGCAGGTTCAGGGCGATCGACTTGCCGGAGCCGGACAGACCGCTGATCAGGATGAGTTCCATGGCATGGGAGGATAATCAAGCCGGCACGGCAGGACAAGCCGCGGCATAATAGCCGGCAAAAAGGAGACGACCATGCCCCCGACCATTCCCCTGCTCGAACTCCCCTTCCTGGCCGAACTGACCGCGCTGCGCCGCGACATTCACGCCCACCCCGAACTGGCCTTCAACGAGCAGCGCACTGCCGACATCGTCGCTGCCGAACTCGAGCGCTACGGACTCGAAGTGCATCGCGGCATCGCGAAGACCGGCGTCGTCGGCGTGCTGCGGGCCGGCACCTCGCAACGCATGGTCGGCCTGCGCGCCGACATGGACGCGCTGCCGCTGTGCGAGATGAACGAATTTCCGCACCATTCGAAGCACGCGGGCAAGATGCACGCCTGCGGGCACGACGGCCATACCGCGATGCTGCTCGGCGCCGCGCGCTACCTGGCCGGCAACCCGGATTTCGACGGCATCGCGGTCTTCATCTTCCAGCCGGCCGAGGAATCCGAGGGCGGCGCCGCAGTGATGATCGAGGACGGCCTGTTCGAGCGCTTCCCGGTCGAGGCGGTGTTCGGCCTGCACAACTGGCCGGGCATCCCGGTCGGCGAGATGATGGCGATGCCGGGCCCGGTGATGGCCGGCACCTGCGCCTTCGAGATCGTCGTCCGCGGCCACGGCTGCCACGCGGCGATGCCGCACCAGGGGATCGATTCCATCGTCGCCGGCGCGCAGCTGGTGCAGGCGCTGCAGACCGTGGTCAGCCGCACGCTGCATCCCTGCGAATCGGCGGTGGTCAGCGTCACGCAGTTCCACGCCGGCGAAGCCTGGAACATCATTCCCGAGGAAGTCGTGCTGCGCGGCACGATCCGCACCTTCAAGCCGGAGGTGCAGGAAGCCGTCGAGCGGGCCATCGAGCGCCTGTGCAGCGGCGTCGCCGCGGCCAGCGGCGCGCAGATCGGCGTGCATTTCGACCACCGCTATCCGCCGACGGTCAACAGCCCGGCCGAGGCCAGATTCTGCCAGCAGGTCGCGGCCGAGGTGTTCGGCGCCGAGCGCGTGCTGACCGACATCCTGCCGTCGATGGGGGCCGAGGACTTCGCCTACATGCTGCGCGAGAAGCCCGGCTGCTACGTGTGGCTGGGCAACGGACCGGGCACCGGCGGCTGCACGCTGCACAACCCGCACTACGACTTCAACGACGAACTGCTGACGCTGGGCGCCAGCTACTGGGTGCATCTGGTCCGGCGCTGGCTGCCCCGGACCTGACGCCGGCTACAGCCTGAAGCGGGCGACTTCCCCGCTCAGGCCGTCGGCCATTCCCTTCAGGCGCTCGGCCGACGCGGCGGCGGCCTGCATCGCCAGCGCGTTTTCCTCGATCAGCTGGCGGACCTGCCCGATGTGCGACTGCATCGCGTCCTCGGTCCGGTTCTCGACCGCGATCGCGTCGGCGATCCGGGCGACGACCTGGCTGACCGCCAGCGAACTGGCGTTCATCCGGTTGAAGGCGTCGCGCGCCTGGTGCGACAGTTCGACGCTTTCGCCGACCTGCTTGAGCCCGGATTCCATGCCCTCGACGGCGCGCGACGTGCCGCTCTGGATGTTCTCGACCATGGTCGAGATCTCGGCGGTCGATTGCGCGGTGCGTTCGGCGAGCTTCCTGACCTCGTCGGCGACGACCGCGAAGCCGCGGCCCTGCTCGCCGGCGCGGGCGGCCTCGATCGCCGCGTTCAGCGCCAGCAGGTTGGTCTGGCTGGCGATGTCCGAGATCACCGACAGGATCGAGCTGATCTGCGCGGACAGGGCGCCGAGTTCCCGGATATGGCCGGCCGTCTGGCTGACCGATCCGGCCATCGCCTCGGTTTCCGCCGCCGCCCGGCCGGCCAGCGCGGCGCCGCTGCCTGAGACGTCGGCCGACTCGCGGACGATGCCTTCCGCCTCGGCGACCGACTGCATGACCTGGCCGAGGCTGCCGGCCAGACTTTCCGCATTGCCGACCATCGCGTTGGCGACCGCCAGCTGCTGACGGCCGCCGTCGGCGACGCGGCCGGTCAGCGTGGCCATCTCGGTCGCCGTCTGCGCGACGTCGCGGGCGTGTCCGGCCAGCGCGCTGACCAGCTGGCGCAGCTGGCCCTGCATCGCGGCCAGCGCGGCGAGCAGACTGTCCCGGTCGGCGTCGTCGACCGCGATGTCCCGGGTCAGGTCGCCGGTCGCCACGGCGCGGGCGACCTCGCGGGCGTAGGCCGGTTCGCCGCCGAGTTCGCGGCGCACGTAGCGCAGCGTGGTCAGGACGCTGGCGATGCCGACCAGCACCGCGAAAAGCGATAGCGCAAGGATCACCGTCTGCGTCCGCTCGGCCTGCGCGGCGACCTCGCCGCGCTGCTGTTCGGCCAGCCGGGCGATCGCTTCGCCGTCGTCGAGCAGCGCCTGCTTCAGCTTGCGCCAGGCCGGCGTTTCGCGGCTGTTGATCAGGGCTTTCGCATCGTCCAGCTGGCCGGCCTTGAGCGCTGCCAGCACGGCCGCCTGGGCGTCGGCCTGGGCCTTGGCCAGCGGCTCGAGACGAGCTGCGTCGATGCCGGTTTCGCCGGTCCGGCGCAGCGTTTCGTCGGCCCGGGACAGCGCCGCGGCGAAGTCCTTGCGCGCCTTTTCATGGTTCTCGTAGGCCTTGGGATTGGCCGGGTCGAGCACGATGTTGCGCAGCGCCTGGCCCATCTGCAGGCCTTGTGCGTACATTTCCTGGTAATCCTGGCGCAGCGCCCCGGTGCCTTCGAGATAGGCGCCGAAACGCCCGGACACGCTGCGCAGCCCGCCATGGGCGACGACCACGGCGGCGACGAAAGCCGCGATGATCAGCGCCATGCCGAGCAGAAGACGGTTGCGGAAACTCATCGTGGACTCCCTGCGAACATGGTGTTTCGATTGTACGCCGGGCACTCCCCGCCGGCGGCCCGCCGTCAGCCGGCGCAGAGCTGTCCGTCTTGCTCGCGCAACGCGCCGACCAGCAGCAGTTCGCGCCGGATGCGTTCGGCCAGCAGCTCGTCGTCCAGACCGAGGTAGCGGGAATTCACATCGAGCGCGAAGGGCAGGCCGCGGACGAAGACGGCGAAATCGGCGTCCGGCAGGCTGCGCCGTTCGAGCATCGCGAACGACACGATGACCTTGATGCCGTGCCAGGCCAGCTTGTCGATCCGGTCCTCGAACAGCGCCAGGCGGCGGAAAGCGCGGTCCAGCGCGTCGTCCACCGCGGTGAACGGGCTGCCGTGGCCGGGAATCACCGCATCGATCGGCAGCCGGGCGAGCCTGTCGAGCGTCGCCCGCGTCGCGGCCAGTCCGTCCGCTTCGCCGAGCAGCTCGGGGAAAACCACGCCGAAGCCGTTTTCCCACAGCGCATCTCCCGAGATCAGCAGGCGCCGCTCCGGGTTGTAGAAGGCGAGGGCTTCCATGTCGTGCCCCGGGACGGCGAGCGTCCGCCAGACCAGGCCGCCCATCTCGATCTCGCAGCCGGCGCTGATCAGGTCGTCGTGCTGGAAGCGGCAGGCCTGCTGGCCGAGCGGCGAGAGCAGCAGCGCATCCTCGTCCCAGTCGGCGATCGCCGCGTGCAGGCCGGCCGGGACGGCGATCCGGCAGGCGAAGGCCGCCTGCAGCGCGGCGTTGCCGCCGATATGGTCGGAGTGCGAGTGGGTGTTGATGACGCGCTCCAGACGGCGGCCGTCCAGAGCCGAGCGGACCAGCGCGACGGTCTGTCCGGCATGGCTGACGTAGCCGCTATCGACCAGCGTCGCCCGGTCGCCGTCCACGCACAGCACGTTGTTCGCCGACAGCCAGCCGCGTTCGATGACGTGCAGGCCGGCCGGCAGGCGCAGGCTCACGCCGGGCTGTCCGGGTCGTTGCCGGAAGAGGGCGGGGCCGCGGCGGGGGCGGCCAGCTCGGCGACGATGCCCGGGCTGTCGATCGGCGGCCGGCCGCAGCCGAGGCAGTAGCCGGAATCCGGGTCGGCCATGCAGATGCCGACGCAGGGATAGAGTTCTTCGTTCGGCTCAGACATCGCGTTTTTCGGCATTTTCCGGCCGGGCGCGGCGCTCGGCGACGGCAGCGAGGGTCGCCGCCCGGGCGGCAGGGTCCATCGCCGACCAGCCGGCGATTTCATCGAGGGTGCGCAGGCAGCCGCGGCACAGGCCGCTGGCCGGATCCATGCGGCAGACGTTGATGCAGGGAGAGGCGGACATCAGATGATCATGAAACGGTGTTGTCGGTCGCGCACCCGGTTGACCGCGTCGAGGGCTTCGTCGCGGCTGATCCGGGCGAGCATGGCCAGATGCAGACGCCGGTCGCGGGCGGTAAGTTCCGGGAAATTGATCGTCTGCACGTCGCCGTTGCCGTCGGCGCTGTCATGGACGACGCCGAGCCGGTCGACGGACAGGCTGACCGGCGACAGGCGCAGCGCGGCGGCCGGCTGCTGCAGGTAGTCGGCGAGCGCGCCGGTCAGGTGGTCGGGGGTCAGGGATTCCGCATTGTCGCGCAGCCGGTCGGAGAGTTCGGCCAGGTGGCGGGTCGTCACCGCGAATTCGTCGCCGCCGGATGTGCCGCGCAGGATGGTCAGGTGGGCGTGGTCGACCGACGCGTCGGCGCGCAGCCCCTCGCGCTCCCGGCGCAGCGCCTCGACGTGGGCCCCGAAAGTGTGCAGCAGGCTTTCGAAAGCCTTGCAGCGCAGGCCGTGCAGCGTGACCTCGAGGCGGCAGCTCGGCTCGATCAGCGTCTGGCCGGAAAAATAGAGCAGCGTCTGCGGCACGTCGTTGCGGATGACGTCCCCCTGCTGCGCCATCCCGAGCTGCCTCCGGTACTGGCGGCGGGC
Organism: Dechloromonas sp.; assembly: GCA_028687035.1. Taxonomy (GTDB): domain Bacteria; phylum Pseudomonadota; class Gammaproteobacteria; order Burkholderiales; family Rhodocyclaceae; genus Azonexus. The sequence continues at coordinate 24,197 of JAQUAX010000002.1, forward strand.
GGCGAACATCGCGTAGAAGTGGTCGCCCTCCCAGGCGCAGGGTTCGGCCAGGAAATCGCGCACCGCCTGGCTGCGGCCGAGCATCTGGTCGATGTCGTCGGCCGTCGCGAACAGCGCATGGACCAGCGGGTCGGCAGCGAAAGCCTGGCGGCTGATATCCACCGGGCCCGGCAGCGCGGCGACCAGGCCGTCGCAATAGCTCAACGCGTTCTGCACCGCGGGCGCCAGGCGCTTTTCGAAGTGGGAAGCCAGCCGCAACTGCGGGCCGAGCATCCCGACCACGCGGTCGAGCGCCGTCAGGACCGCCGGGTCGGGCGGCGGCGCGGGTTTCAGGAAATCGGCAACGGCGGAAAAAAGGCTCACTCGGATCGGGCGCAGAGGGCCCGGCCGGCCTTGGCGCCGTTCGGGCGGTGGATGGCGCTGGAAATCCAGTCGCCGACCAGCGCCAGTTTAGCCAGATCGACGCCCGTTTCAATGCCCAGCCCGTCGAGCAGGTAGACGACGTCCTCGGTCGCGACGTTGCCGGAGGCGCCTTTCGCGTACGGACAGCCGCCGAGGCCGGCGATCGAGCTGTCGAAGGCGGCCATGCCCAGCTGCAGCGAAGCGTGGATGTTGGCGATCGCCATGCCGTAGGTGTCGTGGTAATGCCCGGCCAGCCGGCCGATCGGCACGCGCCGGGCGCACGCCTCGATCAGCCGGGCGACGCTGGCCGGATTGCCGACGCCGGTGGTGTCGCCGAGCGACACCTCGTAGCAGCCCATGGCGAACAGCGTGTGCGCGACTTCGGCCGCCTTTTGCGGGTCGACCGCGCCTTCGTACGGACAGCCGACGACGCAGGACACGTAGCCGCGGACCGGGATCTCCAGCGCGCTGGCCGCCGACACGACCGGCTCGAAGCGCTTCAGGCTTTCGGCGATCGAGCAGTTGATGTTCTTCTTCGAGAAGGTCTCGGACGCGGCGGCGAAAATCGCCACCTCGTCGGCGCCGGCCTGAACGGCGCCGTCGAAGCCCTGCAGATTGGGCGTCAGCGCCGTGTAGACCGCGCCCGGCCGCCGCCGGATGCCCTGCAGCACCGCGGCGTTGTCGCCCATCTGCGGCACCCATTTCGGCGACACGAAGGAGGTGGTTTCGATGACGCGCAGCCCGGCATCGGCCAGGCGTTCGATCAGCTCGATCTTGGTCGCGGTCGGGACGAGCTCCGGTTCGTTCTGCAACCCGTCGCGCGGGCCGACTTCGACGATTTTTACGTTGTCGGGAAGCATGAATTCGCCCTTGTCTAATGTTTTTTCGTGGCGTGGGCCTTATTTGGATCGCCAATCATCCAGAGGATTTTGTCGATAATCCGGATGTCGGGGGGCTGCTTATCCCGGCTTTGACTTTGTTCATTCAGGAAAGCCAGGTTCTCATCCTGCAGACGCTTGATCATTGCCAGGTAATTCCCGTAATAATCTCCTGCTGCCCCGATCTTTGCCTCGCTGTCGATGCGCGGGGCATTTGTCAGCGGCTTGAGACTCGACAAGGCAGGTTCCAGAGATTGCAGTACGGTCAGTGAGCGGTGAACAAAGGAGTCGTAGATTGCTATGTCATTGGGGTAAAGACACCACAGTAATTTCGATGTTGCTGAAATCCAACTGCGTTGGTTGGCCTTATATAGCTCGCGTAACAAAGTTTCAAAAATACCCTTTGCTTTGTCGAGTTTAAGGGGCGCTGGCAGTCTTTCATGGCTTTTTGCAAAATCGAGGAAGGCATTGGCGATATCTTGTCTGGTTTCGCCACCTATTCCTTGGAACAGACCGTAACTCGTCATCCACTTTATGACTTGGTCGACGTGGCAATTGCTGTCGGCAAGAGATTTGATCATCTCAGCATCAGCGTCACTGACGGCGATTTCTCGCGCTTGCTCGTAGTGCTCTTTCAGGAAGATGGAAAAACTCATGTCGCTCCCTCGCCCTTGAAAATATTTACCAAAGTGTTTGCAACTGTGAATGACTAGTTGTTGAAATCTTCCGATCCCGGCTGACCAGCTTGTAGCCGAGTGACAGCGCTTGCCAGACCAGCATGCGATCGAAGGGGTCGCGGTGCTGTGGGTCGACCGGCAGGCGCGTGAAGCTGGCGGCCAGCCGGGGATCGAGCGGCAGCAGGTCGAACCCCTGTTGCTGTGCGGCGTCGACCAGGGCTTCCGGCGTCGTGCCGCTCAGGGAGAGCTTGCCGAGCGCCGTCTTGATCGCGATTTCCCAGAACGACACGGCACTGACTGCGACCTGCGCCGCCGGATCGGTGATTGCGGCGCAGGCCGTCGGCGACAGCCGTTCCGGTTCGATGATCGACCAGAGCAGGGCGTGGGTGTCGAGCAGCAGTTTCATGTGCCGAGCAGCTCTTCGTCGCTGATCGCGAAATCGTCGGCAAAGCCGACCTGGGCGACGCCGGCCAGAACGCCGAGCCGGCGCGGTTGGCGTTGCGGCAGCTGGTCGTAGGGGATCAGCGCCGCAACCTTTTGCTGATTGCGGCCGTAAGCGACGACGATGGTTTCGCCGGCGCGTACCGAGTCGATCATTTCGGAAAAGCGGGCCTTGAATTCGCCGACCTGAATGGTTTGCATGAGCTGTCTCGCAAAGAGCCTGGGTGATCGAATCCTAGGTGGGGGTTTTTAACTTGTCAAGTTGTCAAGTTGTGCTATCGAATTCGACCAGCGCCGCCCCGTCGGCGACCTGTTCGCCGGCAGCATAGCAGAAGGCCTTCAGCGTTCCGGCGGCGGGGGCGGTGATCGTGTGTTCCATTTTCATCGCCTCCAGGATCAGCAGCGGCGTGCCCTTGTCGACCTTCTGGCCGGGCCGGGCGAGCAGCGCGACGACCTTGCCGGGCATCGGCGCGGTCAGGCCGCCGCCATGGCTGTCGCCGGCGTCGATGCGGTGCAGTGGATCGTCGCGCAAAAGTGAGTACGTACTTCCGTTCAAAAACACGATCCGCTTGTCGTCGACCGCGACCAGGCTGGCGATCAGCCGGCGGTCGTCGAGTTCGACGGCGAAGCGGTCGCCGTCGAGCTTGCGGCCGCGCGCCTGCACCGTTTCGCCGGCCAGCGCGATCGTCCAGGCGTCGCGCCCGTAACGGACGACGGTGTCGACCAGGGTTTCGCCGTCGCGGAAGCTGATCGTGCGCGCCGCCGACAGGTTCATCCGCCAGCCGTCGCGGGCGTGCCACGGCGATCCCGGGTCGCCGCCGGCCTGCGCCGCCTGTTTCGCGGCATGCTGCTCCCACAGCAGTTCGCCGGCCGCAGCGACCAGCAGCGCGTCGCGCGGCACCGCCCGGACGGCCGGGAACAGGAATTCCCGCTGGCGCTCGATCAGCCCGGTGTCGAGGTCGGCGCCGGCGAAGGCGGGGCAGGCGACCAGGCGGGACAGGAAATCGATGTTGGTCGTCACGCCGGCCACGCGGTAATCGGCCAGCGCGCGGCGCAGCCGGGCCAGCGCCGCGTCGCGGCTTTCGTCCCAGACGATCAGCTTGGCGATCATCGGGTCGTAGTGGGGCGTGATCTCGTCGCCTTCCTCGACCCCGGTGTCGACCCGGACATGGATCGATTCGGCCGGCGGGGCGAGGCGGAGCAGGCGGCCGGTCGCCGGCAGGAAGCCCTGGTCCGGGTCCTCGGCGTAGACGCGCGCCTCGATCGCGTGGCCGCGGATTTCCAGCTGCTCCTGCGCCAGCGGCAAGGGCTGGCCGGCGGCGACGCGCAGCTGCCATTCGACGAGATCCTGGCCGGTGATCATCTCGGTGACCGGGTGCTCGACCTGCAGCCGCGTGTTCATTTCCATGAAGTAGAAGCTGCCGTCCTGGTGGGCGATGAACTCGACCGTGCCGGCCCCGACGTAGCCGACGGCGCGGGCCGCGGCGACTGCGGCTTCGCCCATCTCGCGGCGGCGCGCTGCGCCGATGCCGGGTGCCGGCGCTTCCTCGAGCACTTTCTGGTGGCGCCGCTGCACCGAGCAGTCGCGCTCGAACAGGTGCACGCACCGGCCCTGCGTGTCGGCGAAGACCTGAATCTCGATGTGCCGCGGCCGGGTGATGTACTTCTCGATCAGCACATGGGCATCGCCGAAGCTGGAAAGCGCCTCGCGCTGGCAGGAGGCCAGCGCGTCCGGGAAATCCGCGCTGCGCTCGACCAGGCGCATGCCCTTGCCGCCGCCGCCGGCCGCCGCCTTGATCAGCACCGGGTAGCCGATCCGGTCGGCCTCGCGGTGCAGCAGTTCCGGCGTCTGGTCGTCGCCGTGGTAGCCCGGGGTCAGCGGCACGCCGGCCGCGGCCATCAGCTTCTTGGCTTCCGATTTGGAGCCCATCGCGCGGATCGCCGCGCCCGGCGGTCCGACGAAGGCGATGCCGGCGGCCGCGCAGGCGTCGGCGAAGTCGGCGTTCTCGGACAGGAAGCCGTAGCCCGGGTGGATCGCCCGGGCGCCGGTCCGCCGCGCGGCGTCGAGGAGCTTGCCGGCGACCAGGTAGGAATCGCGGGCGGCCGCGGGGCCGATCAGAACGGCCTCGTCGGCCAGCCGGACATGGCGGGCGTCGGCGTCCGCCTCGGAATGGACGGCGACGGTGCGGATTCCCATCCGGCGCGCGGTTCGGATGATCCGGCAGGCGATTTCTCCGCGGTTGGCGATCAGCAGTTTTTCAAACATGGGTGGCTTCCCGCGGAGAAATCGCCTGGGCGGGCTGCGCCCGCTGGCGGTTTGATTGCGTCGCTGCGCCGCTTCGCGGCTGGTCCCCGCGGTTGGCGGTCAGTAGTTCGTCGCACATGCGTCAGCCTCCGCTCCAGCCGGGGCGCCGCTTTTCCAGGAAGGCGGCGATGCCTTCGCGGGCTTCCGGTGTGGCGCGCAGGTGGGCGATACGGTGGGCGGTTTCCTCGACCAGCGTTTCGTTGATCATTTGCCCGTCGACCGCGCGGATCAGTTCCTTGGCGGCCGATTGCGCGGCCGGACCGCCGTCGAGCAGCGCATCGACGACGGATCGCACCGCGGCGTCGAGTTCCTCCGGCGCGGCGACTTCATGCACCAGCCCCAGTTCGCGGGCGCGGGCGGCGGCGATGCGTTCGCCGGTCTGGAAGTAGCGGGTCGCCTGGCGGGCGCCGATGGCGCGCAGCACGTAGGGCGAGATGGCGGCCGGGATGATGCCGAAGCGGACTTCGGAAGTGGCGAAGACCGCGTCGCTGGCCGCGACCGCGATGTCGCACGCGGCGGCCAGGCCCATGCCGCCGCCCAGCGCGGCACCGTGGACGCGGGCGACGCTCGGCTTCTTCAGTTCGGCCAGCGTGCGCAGCATCCGGGCCAGCCTGCGCGCGTCGTCGAGATTCTCGTCGAGGCCGTTGCCGGCGGCGCGCTTCATCCAGTTCAGGTCGGCGCCGGCCGAGAAGCTCTTGCCGCGGCCGGCCAGCACGACGACGCGGACGTCGTCGTCGCCGTCCAGCGCGACGCAGGCGGCGGTCAGTTCGGCGATCAGGATTTCGTCGAAGGCGTTGTGGCGTTCCGGGCGGTTCATCCAGATCGTTGCGACCGGGCCGTCGAGTTCGATATCAAGGGTGGTGAACATGTCTCGCTCCGTTCATTGTTGCTGCTGTTCGCGGATCAGCGCCGCCATCGGATCGTCGCCGAGGGCCGCGATCAGGCTGGCCTGGTTGGCCGGCGGCTGGTTCTGGCTGACTTTCCATTTGCCGATCAGGCGGTCGATGAGGATCTCGATGCCGACGATGCCGGCCAGCATCCTGTCGATGTAGTCGGCCGGCGCGTCGCCGACCGCCCAGGGCCGGGCCAGTCCGGCCTCGTGTTCCGCGGTCAACGCGCTCACCTGGGCCAGAAGCCAGCCGGGATCGTCGATCGTGCGCAGGCGCCCGGCGGCGTGCACGGCGCAGTAGTTCCAGGTCGGAACGACCTTGCCGTGCCCGGCCTTGGTCGCATAGCCGGACGGGCTGATGTAGCGTTCGTGGCCCTGGAAAATGACCAGGATTTCGCTGTCGACCGCGCGGCGGGCCAGCGGGTTGCCGCGCGCGACGTGGCCGCGCAGCGTGCCGTGCGGGCCGGCCGATGCGTCGAGCTGCAGCGGCACGTGGTTGGCGTCCAGCCCGTCGTCGCCGTGCGTGACCAGGGTGGCGAGCGGATGCGCGCGCATCAGCGCATGCAGGCGGGCGGGGTCGCTGACTTCGAAATGGCGGGGCAGGTACATGGCCTACATCCGGAAAATGCCGAACTTCGTTTCCTCGGCCGGCGCGTTCATCGCCGCCGACAGGCCGAGGCCGAGCACGCGCCGGGTGTCGGCCGGGTCGATGATGCCATCGTCCCACAGCCGCGCCGACGCGTAGTAGGGATGGCCCTGCGTCTCGTACTGCTCGCGGATCGGCGCCTTGAAGGCTTCCTCGTCGGCGGCGCTCCAGCGGCCGCCGGCGGCCTCGATGCCGTCGCGGCGGACGGTGGCCAGCACGCCGGCCGCCTGTTCGCCGCCCATCACCGAGATGCGCGCGTTCGGCCACATCCACAGGAAGCGCGGGCTGTAGGCGCGGCCGCACATGCCGTAGTTGCCGGCGCCGAAGCTGCCGCCGATGACGACGGTGAATTTGGGCACTTTCGCGGTCGCGACCGCGGTGACCATCTTGGCGCCGTCGCGTGCGATGCCGCCGTTTTCGTACTTGCGGCCGACCATGAAGCCGGTGATGTTCTGCAGGAAGACGAGCGGCACGCCGCGCTGGGCGCACAGCTCGATGAAATGCGCGCCTTTCAGCGCCGATTCCGAGAACAGGATGCCGTTGTTGGCGACGATGCCGACCGGGTAGCCGTGAATCTGCGCGAAGCCGCAGACCAGCGTCGTGCCGTAGCGCGCCTTGAATTCGTCGAAGTCGGAGCCGTCGACGAGGCGGGCGATGATTTCGCGGACGTCGAAGGGCTTCTTCGGGTCGGTCGGGATCACGCCGTACAGTTCGTCGCCGGCGTACAGCGGTGCGGCCGGCGCGGTCGACGCGACCGGCAGGGTCTTTTTCCGGTTCAGGCGGCGGACGATGCGCCGCGCGATGGCCAGCGCGTGTGCGTCGTTCTCGGCCAGGTGGTCGGCGACGCCGGAGACGCGGGTATGCACGTCGGCGCCGCCGAGATCCTCGGCGCTGACCACTTCGCCGGTCGCCGCCCTGACCAGCGGCGGGCCGCCGAGAAAGATCGTGCCCTGGTCGCGGACGATGATCGCCTCGTCGCACATCGCCGGCACGTAGGCGCCGCCGGCCGTGCACGAGCCCATGACCGCGGCGATCTGCGGGATGCCGGCGGCCGACAGGTTGGCCTGGTTGAAGAAGATGCGGCCGAAGTGTTCCTTGTCCGGGAAGACCTCGTCCTGCATCGGCAGGAAGGCGCCGCCGGAATCGACCAGGTAGAGGCAGGGCAGGCGGTTTTCCAGCGCGATTTCCTGGGCGCGCAGGTGTTTCTTGACGGTCAGCGGGTAATAGGTGCCGCCCTTCACCGTCGCGTCGTTGGCGACGATCATGCACTCGACGCCCTCGACGCGGCCGATGCCGGCGATCACCGAGGCGGCGGGAACGTCGCCGCCGTACATGCCGTAGGCCGCGAACTGGCCGATTTCGAGGAAGGGCGTACCGGGGTCGAGCAGGCGGTCGACGCGCTCCCGGGGCAGCAGCTTGCCGCGTGCCAGATGCTTCTGGCGGGCGCTTTCCGGGCCGCCGAGGGCGATGCGGGCGGCCTTGTCGCGCAGTTCGTCGACCAGCGTCCGCATCGCCGCCGCGTTGGCCAGGAAGTCGGCGTTGCGCGGATTCAGCCGGGTTTTCAGGATGCTCATGTCGCCTCGCAGTCGTCGGGTGCCGGACGTGTCGGGTGGGTGGGGCGCTACAGCTGGCGCTCTTCCTTCAGCCATTTGCTGACCGGTTCGGGCCGGTAGGCCCGCATCGCGGCGAGCAGCTCGTCGAGGCTGCCGGCGGCCAGCGCCATCGCGCGGTTCGGCGCGCGCAGGAAGCCTTCGTCCACGGCGTGGTCGAACAGCGCCAGCAGCGGGTCGTAGAAGCCGTTCAGGTTGAGCAGGCCCATCGGTTTCACGTGGAACCCGAGCTGGCCCCAGGTCAGGATTTCGCAGAATTCCTCGAAGGTGCCGAAGCCGCCGGGCAGCGCGATGAAGCCGTCGGCCAGTTCGGCCATGCGTGCCTTGCGCGTGTGCATCGAATCGACGACCTCGAGCCGGGTCAGGGTCCGGTGATCGACGTGGCGGCCGGCGACCTCCTTGCCCATCAGGGCTTCCGGAATGACGCCGGTGACCGTGCCGCCGGCGGCCAGGCAGGCGTCGGCGACGGCACCCATCAGGCCGACGTTGCCGCCGCCATAGACCAGTTCGATGCCGTCGGCCGCGAGGCGCCGGCCGAGATCCTCGGCGGCGGCGCGGTAGCGCGGGTCGTGGCCGGCGTTCGAGCCGCAGAAGACGCAGATCCGTTTCATGGCGTCCTCAGAAGCCGCCGCTTTCCAGCCAGCGTTCGATCTGCGGCAGGCGGTCGGCGCCGAAGAAGGCCTCGCCGTCGATCAGCACGTGCGGCGAGCCGAAGACGCCGACGGCCAGCGCCCGGTCGCATTCATCCTTGAGCCGGGCCTTGATTTCCGGACTCTGCAGCGCGGCGGCCAGCGCTTCGCGGTCGACGCCCAGGTCGGCGGCGATTTCGAGCACGGTGTCCGGCGCCGAGATGTCGCGGTCGGCGACGAAAAAGGCGCGATAGACTGCGTGCGCGAAGCGGCGGGCCAGCGCGCAGTCCTGGCCGTGCAGCCAGTAGTAGGCGCGCGCGGCGTTCTGGGTCGGCAGCGGGAAGCGGCTGGGTGGGTTGTACGGGATGCCCATGAAGCGGGCCGAGCGCCGGAAGTCGTTCAGCATGTAGGCGGCCTTGCTGCCACTGCCGGCGACCGGCGGCCGGCTGTCCGTCGCCTGGAAGATCACGCCGAGCAGCACCGGGTGCCAGCGCACCTTGCGGCCGTGGCGGGCGGCGAGCTCGTCGATCCGTTCGCTCATCAGGTAGCCGTACGGGCTGGAAAAATCGAACCAGAAATCGATCGTTGCGGGGTCGTTCATCGGGGTCTCCTCGAGGGGGCGGCTGCCGGCATTGATGGCCTTTTTCGCCGGTCGACCGCGGCGGGGTTTCAGTCGGCGAGCGCGACGCGCGCGATCGCCGGCTTCCGGATTGCGGGGGCGTCCTCGTCCATCCGGCAGACGCGGACGTCGCGGATCATTGCCTGTCGCTGCGCGGGGATCATGCTTTGCTCTCCAGGGAAGTCTTTTGCAGCGTGGCCAGCCAGACGCCGGCGACGACCAGCAGGCCGCCGGCCAGCACCGGCAGGCCGAGCCGCTCGTCGAGCAGCACCGCGGCCTGCAGCACGGCGAAGACCGGCACCAGGTTGATGAATACCGACGCGTGGCCGGCGCCCAGCCGGTGCACCGCGTCGGTGAACCAGGTGTAGGCGATCGCCGTGCCGAAAATGGCGAGGAACAGCATGCTCGTCCAGACCCGCCACGACCACGCGGCCGGATCGATGCCGCCCTGGACCAGCGCGCCGATCCCGAGCATCAGCGCGCCGGCCAGGCTGCCCCACAGCGTGGTTGCCAGCGGCGACAGCGATTTCGTGGCCTGGCGGCCGATGAAGGTGTAGGCGGCCCAGCTCAGCACGCAGCCGAAGATCAGCCATTCGCCGAGGCCGACGGTGCCGCGCAGCAGCGCCAGCGGATCGCCGTTGCCGAGCACGGTCAGGCAGCCGGCCAGTGCGACGACACTGCCGAGCGCCTTGCGCCGGGTCATCCGCTCCTGGCCGGCGAGCCAGGCGGCGAGTACGACGACGACCGGGTTCAGCGCGACGACCAGCGCGCCGCGCCCGGCCGGGATGCGCTGCAGCCCGAAGAAGAAGCACAGGCCGTACAGGAAGATGCCGAAGAAGCCGAGCCCGCACACCGTGCCCCAGGCCCGTGCCGAAGACGGCAGCGGGATGCCTCCTTCGGCGACCAGCGCGACCGCGGCCAGCGCCAGCGCGGCGACGAGGAAGCGGATCGACGCGACGGCGAGCGGCGCGCTCAGTTCCTGGGCGATGATGCGCCCGGCGATCCAGGTGCCTCCCCACATGGCCATCGCGGCGACCAGCCGGGCGTAGGTGAGCGGACGCGATTGCGGCAATTACGGCCTTTCCTTGCCGGCCGCCGTCGCTTCGTCGGCGGCCCCTGTCGCGACGGTGCCGGAATCGGCGGCGGGCTGGCCGGAAAAGCCGCCCCGGAGGCGGTCCACCGCGGCGCGGGCGGCGCCAAGGCTGGCGATCGGATCGGACATGCCGGTTTCTCCCGAAGACTCGTTGTCTAGTCGTCCAGCGCCTTCAGCGCGGCGTCGTAGCGGGTCGGCAGATCCTCGGGGCAATCGACGGTGATGCCGAGGTCGTGCACCAGGCCGTCCTTCAGGCCATAGACCCAGCCGTGGATGGTCAGCTTCTGGCCGCGCGCCCAGGCGTCCTTGACGACCGGCGTATGGCACAGGTTGACCACCTGCTCGAGCACGTTCAGCTCGCACAGCCGGTCGTGGCGGCGTTCGACGGGCAGGGCGTCGACGTGGGCGAGGTGCTTGTTATGGACTTCCTGCACGTTGTGCAGCCAGAAATCGACGAGGCCGACGCGCGCCCGGTTCAGCGCGGCGCCGACGCCGCCGCAGCCGTAGTGGCCGACGACCATGATGTGCTTGACCTTCAGCACGTCGACCGCGTACTGGATCACCGACAGGCAGTTCAGGTCGGTGTGCAGCACCAGGTTGGCGACGTTGCGGTGCACGAAGACTTCGCCGGGCAGCAGGCCGACGATCTGGTTGGCCGGCACCCGCGAATCGGAGCAGCCGATCCACAGGAATTCCGGGGTCTGCAGCTGCGACAGCTTGTCGAAGTAGCTGGGATCGACTTCCTGCATGCGGGCTGCCCAGGCGCGGTTGAAGTCGAACAGGTGGCAGAGGTTCTCGCTGCGGATTTCCTCCTCGGACCAGTTCTCGAGGTCGAGCGCCAGGAACATCGTGCCTTCGACGGCCGTCTGGTAGTAGTTGGGCGCCTCGGTGAAACCCAGTTCGCGGTACAGCTTCACGGCCATCCGCATGTTGGGCAGCGTGTCGAGCATCAGCTTGCGGTAGCCGATTTCCTTGGCCGCCTTGATCGCGGCCAGCGCCAGCCGGCGGCCGACGCCGCGGCCGCGCATTTCCGGCGTCACGTACAGGCGTTTCATTTCGCAGACGCCGTCGCTGCCGGGCAGCGGCCGGACGCCGACGCAGCCGGCCGGCAGGCCGTCGAGTTCGGCGAAGAACAGGCGGCCTTCCGGGGCCGAGTAGGCGCCGGGCAGGGCGGCCATTTCCTGATCGAAATTCTGGAACGAAAGATCGACGCCCAGCCACGCCGCGTAATTGCGGAAGTACTGGCGAACCTGCTCGAGGGCTTCGCCGTCTTCGGTAGTCAGTGTGCGCAGTTTGAAATTCATGCTGTTCGGCTCCTAGTCGCGATGCCCCCGTGCCGGAGCGGCCGGCGGGGGCGTGTTATGCGTTTTCCGCGAAGGCTTCGCGGCCGATCAGCATTCTACGGATTTCCGGCGCGCCGGCCCCGGTTTGTCTCCGGGCAGCGTCTGCCGCCCCGTTCCGGGCCGCGCCCATGCCGCCCCGTCCCGACGTCCGGCCGGCCATGTCAGCGGGTCTCCGCCATCAGCTCGCGGCCGACCAGCATGCGGCGGATTTCCGAGGTGCCGGCCCCGATCTCGTACAGCTTGGCGTCGCGCCACAGGCGCCCGGTCGGGTAGTCGCTGGTATAGCCGGCGCCGCCCAGCGCCTGGATCGCCTCGCCGGCCATCCAGGTCGCCTTCTCCGCGGCGTACAGGATCGCGCCGGCCGCGTCCTTGCGCAGCGTCCGGGCGTGGTCGCCGGCGTCGCAGGCCCGGCCGACGGCATAGACGTAGGCGCGGGTCGCCTGCCAGGTCGTGTACAGGTCGGCCAGCTTGCCCTGCATCAGCTGGAATTCCCCGATCGCCCGGCCGAACTGCCGGCGTTCGTGCAGGTAGGGCAGGACGACGTCCATGCAGGCCGCCATGATGCCGAGCGGGCCGCCGCACAGCACGGCGCGCTCGTAGTCGAGGCCGGACATCAGCACCCTGACGCCGTTGCCGACGCCGCCCAGCACGTTTTCCTCCGGTACCTCGCAATCGTCGAAGAACAGCGGGAAGGTGTTGGAGCCGCGCATGCCCAGCTTGTCGAGGTGGCGGCCGTGCGTGAAGCCAGCAAACCCTTTCTCGACGATGAAGGCGGTGATACCGTTGGCGCCGGCCGCCGGGTCGGTCTTCGCATAGACGACCAGGGTGTCGGCATCGCCGCCGTTGGTGATCCACATCTTCGAGCCGTTCAGCACGTAGCGCTCGCCCTTCCGGTCGGCGCGCAGCGTCATCGACACGACGTCGGAACCGGCGTCGGGCTCCGACATCGCCAGCGCGCCGACGTGTTCGCCCGAGATCAGCCGGGGCAGGTATCTGTCCTTCTGCGCGGCGCTGCCGTTGCGGCGGATCTGGTTTACGCACAGATTCGAGTGTGCACCGTAGGACAGCCCGACCGACGCCGAGGCGCGCGAGATTTCCTCGAGGGCGACGATGTGCGCCAGGTAGCCGAGATCGGTGCCGCCGTATTCCTCGCCGGCGGTCAGGCCGAGCAGGCCCATGTCGCCGAACTTGCGCCAGAGATCGGCCGGGAATTCGTTGTCGCGGTCGATCCGGGCGGCGCGCGGCGCGATTTCGGCGTCGGCGAAGGCCTTCACCGCGTCGCGCAAGGCTTCCATGTCGGCGCCGAGGCCGAAGTCGAGGCTGGGAATGTTCATCGGCTTGTCTCCGTGTGATCGCAGCGCCCGTCCGGTCGGCGGACCGCTATTTTTCGGCCTTGCCGTGCATCACCATGATGGTCTGCTGCATCAGCGCGCACAGCGCTTCCCGGCCTTCCCCGACGGCAAACACTTCGGCCTGGGTGACGATCAGCGTGCGCCCGGGGCGCACGACCTTGCCGCGCGCGATCAGGTGCTCGCCGTCGGCCGGGGCGACCAGGTTCATCTTGTATTCGACGGTCAGCACCGAGGCGCTGGCCGGCACGACGCTCATCGCCGCGTAGCCGGCCGCCGAGTCGGCGATCATGCCGACGACGCCGCCATGCACGAAGCCGTGCTGCTGTTCGACGCCGGACCAGTGCGGCAGGCGGATTTCGACGCGGCCCGGTTCGACGGCGGACAGGCTGGCGCGGATCAGCGCCATCGCATGCTGGCGGTCGAAGCTGGCGTGGATGCGCTCGGCGAAATGGGGATCGGTATTCGTCTTCATGGCAGCCGATTTTATTGACGTTGACGTTAACGTCAACTGGCGCGGCGAAAAAATCAGCCGGCGTTCCGGCGGGCCAGTTCGTCCCGGCAAAGCGTTTCGAACTGGGCGATTTCGGCCAGCATCGCTTCGATGTCCTCGCGCTGCTGCAGCAGCACGGCACGCCGCTTGTCGATGACGCGCAGGCATTCGAGCAGTTGCGGGGTTTCGTCGCCGGTCGAGGCGTACATCCCGATCAGGTCCTTGATTTCGGCCAGGCTCAGGCCGAGGCGCTTGCCGCGCAGCGCCATCTTCAGCCGGGCGCGGTCGCGCCGCGTGAAGATCCGCCTGCTGCCTTCGCGCTGCGGCGCCACGATGCCCTGGTCTTCCCAGAAGCGGATGGTGCGCGGCGTGATGCCGAACTCGCGGGCGAGGTCGGAGATGGCGAAGGTGGCGGCCGTCGGGCTCATGGGGTCTCCTGAAGTGCGGCGAAGTAGAGCAGATGCGGGGGCATTTTTCAATCGGCGGCCGTATGCTAGCCTCCCCGGCAAAACTCCCGAGAAATCCATGTCCCTGCATTACCCCCATCCGCATCCGCCGGACGCCGGCGGACTCGTCGAGGTCGCGCCCGGCGTCTTCTGGCTGCGCATGCCGCTGCCCTTCCAGCTCGACCACATCAATCTCTGGCTGCTGCGCGACGGCCCGGGGTGGACGCTCGTCGACACCGGTTTTCCGGACGACGGCGTGCGGGCGGCCTGGGAGCGGATACTCGAACGGCTGGACGGCCCGGTGACCCGCCTGATCGTCACCCATTTCCATCCCGACCACCTGGGGCTGGCGACCTGGCTGATGGAGCGTACCGGCGCGCCCCTGGCGATGACCTGCGGCGAATTCCTGACCGCCCACGCGGTGTGGAACGAGGTCGGCGGTCACGGCGCGCGCTTCATGGTCGAGCAGTTCCGCCAGCACGGGCTGGACGCCGATCGCCTGGCCCGCTTCGCGACGCGCGGCTCGGGCTACCGCAAGGCGGTGCCGGCGCTGCCCGAGCACTATCACCGGCTGAAGGCGGGCGATGCGCCGGTCATCGGCGGCCATCGCTGGCGGGTACTGATCGGGAATGGCCATGCGCCGGAACATATGGCGCTTTACTGCCCGGAACTCGGCGTGTTAATTTCCGGAGACATGCTTTTGCCGAGAATTTCCACCAATATCAGCGTGTTTGCAGCGACCCCCGAAGCCGATGCGTTGCGCTGGTATCTCGAGTCGCTCGACGACATGGCGCGCGAAATTCCGGAAACGACCCTGGTGCTGCCGTCGCATGGCCTGCCTTTCGTCGGCGTCAAGCCGCGGGTGGATGCCCTGCACGCGCACCACGAAGATCGGTTGCATGCCTTGGAGAACAGCTGTGAACGAGCGCCGCAGAGCGCCGCCGAGTTGCTCGATGTCCTGTTCAATCGGGCGCTCGATACACACCAGACAATGTTCGCGATGGGCGAGGCGATCGCTCATCTGAACTACCTTGAACAAGCCGGTCGGTTATCGCGCAGCACGGGGACCGACGGAGTGATTCGCTATTCGCGGTTGCGGCACCCACCCGCCGCGCACTGACAGAGAGGGAGTTTGAAGATGTCGCAGCAAACCGAAGACCAGGGCCTGAACCTGCCCAACCCGGCCGAAATGGCCAAGACCTATGCCGAGGTCGCCCAGCGCGCATCCCGCGTGATCACCCATTACATGGAGAAGAAGGCCAAGGACGGCGTCGATGCACCGGCCGACGAACTCGGCGTCGCCAAGGCCTTCATGGACCTGTCGGCCCGCCTGATGGCGAATCCGTACAAGCTGGCCCAGACCCAGATGAACATGATGTGGGACTACTTCTCGCTGTGGCAGGGTTCCATGATGAAGATGATGGGCATGCCCGGCGCCGCGCCGGTCGCCGCGCCCAAGAAGGGCGACAACCGCTTCAAGGACGAGGACTGGGAGCAGCATTTCCTGTTCGACTTCGTCAAGCAGTCCTATCTGATCGCCGCCCGCCACATCCATGACACCGTGTGCTGCACCGAGGGCCTCGACGAAGCGACCCAGCAGAAGGTCAATTTCTTCACCCGCCAGTACATCGACGCGCTGTCGCCGTCCAACTTCGCGCTGACCAATCCGGAAGTCTTCCGCGAGACCGTCAAGAGCCACGGCCAGAACCTGATCAAGGGCCTCAACAACCTGCTGCACGACGTCGAGGCCGGCGACGGCCAGCTGCGCATCCGGATGACCGACACCTCGGCCTTCGAGATGGGCAAGAACGTCGCGACGACCCCGGGCAAGGTGGTTTTCCAGAACGACCTGTTCCAGCTGATCCAGTACGATCCGAAGACCCCGGACCAGTACAAGAAGCCCTTCCTGATCGTGCCGCCGTGGATCAACAAGTACTACATCCTCGACCTGCGCGAGAAGAATTCGCTGGTCAACTGGGCGACCAGCCAGGGCCACACGACCTTCATCATGTCGTGGATCAATCCGGACGAAAAGCTGGCCCAGAAGTCCTTCGAGAATTACCTGCTCGAAGGTTCGCTGGAAGCCATCAACCAGGTCTGTGCCCATACCGGCGAAGACAGCGTCAACCTGGCCGGCTACTGCCTGGGCGGCACGCTGACCATGACCACGCTGGCCTACATGGCCGCCAAGAAGGACAAGCGCGCCAATTCCGCGACCTTCTTCACGACCATGCTCGACTTCTCCGAGCCGGGCGAACTGGGTGTCTTCCTCGACGAGGGCGCCGTGGCCGGCCTCGAGAAGAAGATGGCCGAGCGCGGCTTCCTCGAAGGCTCGGAAATGGCCGGCACCTTCAACATGCTGCGCGCCAACGACCTGATCTGGTCCTTCGTGGTCAATAACTACCTGCTCGGCAAGGATCCGTTCCCGTTCGACCTGCTGTACTGGAACTCCGACTCGACCCGGATGCCGGCCGCGATGCACAGCTTCTACCTGCGCAACATGTACCTCGGCAACAAGCTGAAGGATCCGGGCGGCATCACGCTGGGCGGCGTCAAGATCGACATCTCGAAGGTCAAGACCCCGTGCTACTTCATCTCGACGATCGAGGACCACATCGCGCCGTGGAAGAGCACCTACATGGGCGCCCGCCTGCCGTCCGGCCCGACCAAGTTCGTTCTGGGCGGTTCCGGCCATATCGCCGGCATCGTCAATCCGCCGGCCGCCAACAAGTACGGCTACTGGACCAACGACGCGACCGACGGCAACCTGCCGGAGAGCCCGGACGACTTCCTGGCCGGTGCGACGCAGAACGCGGGCTCGTGGTGGACCCACTGGCATCAGTGGGTGACCAGCCTGCCCGGCGGTTCCGCCAAGGTGCCGGCGCGTCAGCCGGAAGCCGGCGCGCTGAAGGTCATCGAGGCCGCCCCGGGCAGCTACGTGAAGTTCCGCCTGGACGCCCAGAAGAAGGATTGATTCCGCTGCGGCGGTGATTCTGACGGGAGGCTGCGGCCTCCCGTTTTCTTTTGTGCGAACCGCTGCACCCTTCCGCCTGTCTCAGGAGAACAGACAGAAAGGAGGCCTGCCATGTTCGACTCCCCGGTCGTCTCCGTCCATATTCCGCCGCCCCTGCGCATGCTGGCCGGCGGCCATGCCGAAATCACCGCCAGCGGCGATACCGTCGGTGAAATCCTCGATGCGGTCGCCAACGAGTATCCGGCCTTCCGCCCCGTGCTGCGCGCTGCCGACGGCAGCCTGGCGCCGGGCCTGGCCGTCTATCTCGGCGGGCGCAGCGTCCGCGACCTGCAGGGGCTGACCACGCCGGTCGAACTCGAGGAAGTGCTCAGCATCGTCCAGACCGCCTGAGCGGCCGGGGTCAGTGGCCGCGCAACGGGAGCCGGAGCTGCGGCCATTCGACCGCGTCGAGCATGTTCTTGACGATCAGGCCGAGTTCGGTGTCGCCGGTGATTTCCAGTTCGCGGCTGAAGAACAGCGTGTCCGGGTCTTCCTGGCGGGCCAGCAGTTGCAGGTAGGCCGACAGGTTGGCCGCGAAGGCCAGGTCCGGTTCGCGCTGCGGCCGGAAAACCGGCCGGAACAGGCCGCCCCGGTACGTGAAGCTGGCCTCGCCGCCGGTGTCATGGACGCGCACGCGGAACAGCTTGTCGTCGAGGGCCGCGAGATCGCCTTCCGGCAGCAGGCCCATCTTCAGCGCGGCATTCAGGCCCAGCGTCAGCGTGACCGCGTGCGGCCATTGCGGCAGTTTCTGGCCGAGCGCGGCGACGAAGCCGGGCAGGCGGAACTTGGGGATCGTGAAATTCGAGGTCATGGTCAGGCTCCCAGTCGGGCAAGGGCTTCGCTGTGGTGGCGGCCGATGCCGGCGTCGCCGAACCAGTAGCCATCGACCAGTCCGCTCGGATTCCAGGCCGAACTGTCGACCTCGACCGGCTGGCCGCGACGCGCCGCATCGAAGGCGGCGACGATTTCATCCAGATGGGTTTGCTGCGGGCTGATGCGCACCGCGTCGATGCCCATCGCCAGCATGTCCGGAATCTCGTGCAGCAGGTTGTAGCTCTGCGCCGACATCGTCTGGATGCCGTTGATGCACAGGAAATCCTGGCCTTCGCGCGTCGCCAGCGTCAGGCCTTCGGCGTGGTCGAGGCACTTGAACTGGCAGTCGTCCTTGTTCAGGTCGTAGTGGCGGGCGGTGAAGCAGCGCGCCGAGAAGGCCAGCGGAATCTTGCCGAAGACGAAGACCTCGGTCTCGACGCCTTCCGGCCGGCTGTTGTGCAGCGTCTCGACCAGCGTGCGCGGCGCTTCCAGCGGCGGCACCCAGCGCTTCATGCCGTAGCGGGCGAAGCTGGCCAGCGTCGCCTCGTTGTAGATGTTCAGGTGCGGACCGGCGACGAAATCGCGCCAGGCGACCAGGTTGACCGCGCCGAGGTCGTTGGCCTCGACCTTGCAGCCGGCCTCGTCGATCAGCCGGCGCAGCGCCTTCAGATCGCTCTCCGATTCGAGCAGGGCCTGCGCCGAGACGACGACTTCCTTGCCGGCATCGCTCAGGTCGCGGGCCAGGCCGATCCAGTCGGCGGTGCGCAGCTGCTGGCGGCGCGAACAGACGACCTCGCCGAGGTAGACGGTGTCGAGCGCCGGGTTGTCCGCGGTCGCGGCGTAGAAGTCCATGACTTCGGCCTTGGGCCAGAAGAAGAGCAGGGGGCCGAGGGCGAGTTTCATGCGGGGATTCCTTTCAGCGCCACGGCCGGTTGTAGGCGCCGAGCGTCGCCTGGCTGCCTTCCGAGACCTTGGCCAGTTCGGCCTGCCAGGCCGGCTTGACGTGGTAGCGTTCGCCGCCGGCGGCCAGCGAATCGAGCGCGGCGCGCAATGTGCGGGTGACCTGCGTGACGTAGGCCGGGCTGCGCTGGCGTCCTTCGACCTTGATCGCGCTGACGCCGATCTTGACGATGTCGGGCAGGATGGACAGCACGTTCAGGCTGGTCGGCTCCTCCAGTGCGTAATAGGTCTCGCCCTGGACCTCGAAACGGCCCTTGCACAGCGTCGGGTAGCCGGCCGGCTCGTCGTCGCCGAAGCGGTCGATGAGCACGCCGTTGAGACGGGTTTCCATGGCGCCGGGCTTCTTGTCCCACTTGACGTACTTGGCCGGCGAGCAGGCGCCGACGGTGTTCGGCGATTCGCCGCAGGCGTAGGAGGACAGCCAGCAGCGTCCCTCGTTCATCACGCACAGGCTGCCGAAGCCGAAGACCTCGATCTCGACCGTGGTGTTGCGGATCACGTTCTCGACCTGGGCCAGCGTCAGCACGCGCGGCAGCACCGCGCGGCGGATGCCGAATTCGCGCTGGCAGAAATTGATTGCCTCGTAGCTGGTCGCCGAGCCCTGGACCGACAGGTGCAGGCGCTGCTGCGGGTGGCGGTTGCGGGCGTAGTCGAGCAGGCCGACGTCGGCCAGGATGATCGCATCGACGCCCTGGTCGACCGCGGCATCGACGGCGCGCTGCCAGTCGGCGACGCGTCCGGCCTGCGGGAAGGTGTTGATCGCCAGCAGCACCTCGCGGCCCTTCGCGTGGGCGTAGCGGATGCCGTCGGCCATCGTCTTCGGATCGAAGTTCAGGCCGGCGAAATTGCGGGCGTTGGTGTCGTTCTTGTAGCCGAGATAGACGGCGTCGGCGCCGTTGTCGACGGCGGCCTTGAGTGCGGGCAGGCTGCCGGCGGGACAGACGAGATCGGGCAGGGCGGGCATCGGCAACTTCCGGAAAGCAACCGGCGGAGTATAGCCATCCGCGGCCGTGGGCCATTGATCCTGGTCAAAGTGTCCGGTCGTGCTACGATCCGGGCTGCAGCGGCGAACGGGCCGGCAGGTCGAAGAGGAGCGGGGGATGGACAAGGAGCGGGTACTGGTCGTCGACGATGAACAGATGAACCTGTTTCTGATCGAGGAGTACCTGGACCAGGAACGGCTGGCGCTGGAGACCCACAGCGATCCGCTGCAGGCGTGGAGTTGCCTGCAGTCGCCGGACAGCGACTTCGCGCTGGTCGTCCTCGATCGCATGATGCCCGGCCTCGACGGCATGGAGTTCCTGCGCCGGATGAAGAGCGAGGCGCGTTTCGCCGACATTCCGGTGATCATGCAGACGGCCGCGTCGTCGCCCGAGCAGGTGCGCGAAGGCTTGACCGCCGGCGCCTACTATTACCTGACCAAGCCCTACGCGCCGGAAGCGCTGATTTCCATCGTCCGCGCCGCGCTCGAGGACCGCCGCTCGCGCAGCCAGTTGCGCAGCCGGGCCGCGCGGCTCGAGGAGGCGCAGCGCCTGATCGCCAGCGTCGAATACCGCTTCGTCACGCTGGAGGACGTCGCGACGCTGGTTCCCGTGCTGGCCGGCTTGTGCCCGCAGCCCGATGTCGTCGCGCCGGGCCTGTCCGACCTGATGGTCAATGCCGTCGAACACGGCAACCTCGGCGTCAGCTACCAGGAAAAATCGCTGCTCAAGTGGGATGGCGACTGGGAAGCCGAGATCGGCCGGCGCCTGGCGCTGCCGCTGTTCCAGGGGCGTTACGCGACGGTGCGGGCCGAACGCCTGGCCGACCGGGTGTCGTTCACGATCACCGACCAGGGCGAAGGCTTCGACTGGCGGCGCTTCCTGAATTTCGATCCGGAACGGGCCTTCGACCCCAACGGCCGCGGCATCGCGATGGCCCGGATGATGAGCTTCGCCGAGGTCGAATACCAGGGCAAGGGCAACGTCGTCGTCGCGACGGTGCGTTTCTAGCGGATCACGACGGTCGGCTTGTAGCCCAGCGCCGCCCGGATGCGCTCGGCGACCCGGTCGGCGTCGCCGCGGCTGGCGTAGGGGCCCAGATGCAGCCGGTGCATGCCGCCGCCGGCCTGGATGCGCATCGCTTCGCCCAGCCAGTCGAGTTCACGGGTCAGGTGGCTCCTGAGGCTTTCGGCATTGTCGGCATTGGCGAAGGCGCCGAGCTGCAGATAGACGCCACGCGGCGCCTCGCCGCCGACGCCCGCGGTCGACGCGCTCTGCTCGGCCTTTTCCTCGTCGGCCATGCGCCGGGCGAGTTCGGCGATCTCGTCGCGCTCGGCCGGGCGGGGCGGCATCACCTGGGCGTAGGCGGTGGCGCCCGGTCCGCCCGGGACGATGGCCTCGACCTCGACCTGGCCGCTGCCGCCGTTGATCAGGCCGAGCTTGTAGGCGGCCGTGTAGGACAGGTCGATGACGCGGTCGGCGTGGAAAGGTCCGCGGTCGGTGACGCGGACGACGACCGAGCGGCCGCTCTGCACGCTGGTCACCCGGACGTAGGAGGGCAGCGCCAGCGTCGGATGCGCGGCGGTCATCGCGAACATGTCGTAGGGTTCGCCGATCGAGGTTTTCTGGCCGTGGAATTTCTTGCCGTACCAGCTGGCGATGCCGCGGGTCCGGTAGGGCTGGACCGTCGTGTTGGGCACGTATTCCTTGCCGAGCACGACGTAGGGCTTCAGCGCCGGCCGGTGCAGCGGTTCCCATTTCGGTTCGGCGTCCGGCACGTCGTCGAGGCCGTCCGGGATTTCGTCGGCCGGGCCGTCGTCCTTGTAGAAGCCGCCGCCCCGCTTGAGCACCGCGGTCGGCTTGCGGGTCGGCGTCGGCATCCGGGAAACCGGGCGTTTTTCGCCGTCGACCGCGGCCGGCTCGCCGACCGGGGCGGAAGTCGTTCCGCAGCCGGTCAGCCAGACGGCGAGCAGCGCGCAGGCGGCGGGGCGGATCATTTCTTGACCAGCATCCGGTGGGTCTGGATCGACATCAGGATGCCGATGCCCAGGAACAGCGTGACCAGCGCGGTGCCGCCGTAGCTCATGAAGGGCAGCGGGACGCCGACTACGGGCAGGATGCCGCTGACCATGCCCATGTTGATGAACGCGTACGTGAAGAAGCCGAGCGTGATGGCGCCGGCCAGCAGCCGCGAGAACAGCGTCGGCGCCGCCGACGCGATCATCAGCCCGCGCCCGATCAGCAGCGTGTAGAGCAGGAGCAGCACTGCGTTGCCGAGCAGGCCCCACTCCTCCGAGTAGACCGCGAAAATGAAGTCGGTGTGCTTTTCCGGGATGAATTCGAGGTGGGTCTGCGTGCCGTTCAGGTAGCCCTTGCCGACCGGGCCGCCGGAGCCGATCGCGATCGTCGACTGGATGATGTGGTAACCGGAGCCCAGCGGGTCGGTCGTCGGGTCGATCAGCGTCATGATGCGGCGCCGCTGGTAGTCGTGCAGCACGTTCCAGATGAACGGGGCGGCGGCCGCGGCGGCGGCGATCAGTCCGCCGATGATCTTCCAGGGCAGTCCGGCGAAGAAGATCACGTAGAAGCCGACCGAGCCGATCAGCAGCGCGGTACCGAGGTCCGGCTGCTTGGCGACCAGTGCGAAGGGCACCAGCAGCAGCAAGGTCGCACCGGCGTAGTGCTTCAGGCGCAGCGTCGCCTCGTATTTCTGGAAATACCAGGCCAGCATCAGCGGCATCGCGATCTTCATGATTTCGGAGGGCTGGATGCGCGTGAAGCCGAGCGACAGCCAGCGCCGGGCGCCGTTGACGGTGATCCCGAACAGGAAGACCGCGAGCAGCAGCACGACGCCCAGTACGTACAGCGGAATCGCGAAACCCATCAGCTTCTGCGGCGGCAGCCGGGCGACCAGCCACATGACAACGACCGCGATGCCCATGTTGCCGGCCTGCGACAGCATCCGGTGCGTACTGTCGTAGGTCGCCGAATTCACCGTGGCCAGGCCGATCGTCATGATCGCCAGCGTGATGATGAACAGCGGGAAATCGATGTGGGCGATGGCCTGGTGCCACCAGCGGCGCAATGTGGTCGGCAGGTCGATCATTCTTCGTTATCGTCCTCGACGGCGTCGGCATCCTCGGCGGCGGCGCCGCCCGGCAGCTTGCCGAGCAGGTAATAGTCCATGACCATGCGGGCGATCGGCGCGGCCGACTGGGCCCCGAAACCACCGTTCTCGACCAGTACGGCGAGCGCGATCTTCGGGGCCTCGACCGGCGCGTAGGCGATGAACAGCGCGTGGTCGCGCAGATGCTTGCGTACCGCCGATTCCTTGTACTGGGCGCCCTTCAGCGAAAACACCTGGGCCGTTCCGGTCTTGCCGGCAGCCTGGTACGGCGCGCCGGCGAAGGCGCGGGCGCCGGTGCCTTCCTTGTTGACGCCGAGCATCGCGCGGTGGATCACGTCCAGGTTCTGGCGCTTCCAGCCGAGGTCGCGGATCGGCTTGGGTTCGATCGGACGCTTCTCACCGGACTTGGTATCGACGATGTGGCGGACCAGGTGCGGGCGGAACATCACGCCGTTGTTGGCCAGCGTCGCCGTTGCCTGGGCCAGCTGGATCGGCGTGTAGGCGTTGTAGCCCTGGCCGATGCCGATCGAGACCGTTTCGCCGGCGTACCACTTCTGCTGTTCCGGGCGCTTGAAGCGCTGGCGCTTCCATTCGGGGGACGGCAGCACGCCCTTCGACTCGCCGGAGTCGTCCTTGCCGATGTCGATGCCGGTGCGCTGGCCGAGTCCGAGCGAGCCCATGAACTTGGCGATGTTGTCGATCCCCATGTCGTTGGCCAGCATGTAGTAGTAGGTATCGCAGGAATGGACGATGGACTTGTACATGTCGACCATGCCGTGCCCGCCCTTCTTGTCGTCGCGGAAGGTGTGGTTGCCGAAGGTGAAGTAGCCGGGGTCGGCAATCGCCTGGCCCGCCGTCCGCTTGCCCGTCTCCAGCGCGGCGAGCGCCATGAACGGCTTGAAGGTCGAGCCGGGCGGATAGGCGCCGTTGATCGTCCGGTTGATCATCGGCTTGTCCGGATGTTCGTTCAGCTCCTTCCAGTTCTCCGGCGAGATGCCGTCGATGAACAGGTTGGGATCGAAGGTCGGCGTCGAGACCAGCGCCAGGATGCCGCCGGTCGTCGGATCGATGGCGACCAGCGCCCCCTTGCGGTCGCCGAAAGCCTTTTCGGTGATTTCCTGCAGTTTGGCGTCCAGTGTCAGCTGCAGGTTGTTGCCGGGCACCGGCGGGATGCGCTTCAGGCTGCGCAGCGCCCGGCCGCCGGCGTCGATCTCGACCTGCTCGTAACCGGTTTCGCCATGCAGTTCGAATTCGTAGTGCTGCTCCAGGCCGGTCTTCCCGATGTGGTCGGTGCCCTTGTAATTGGCCTGCTGCTCGGATTCCTCGATCCACTTGAGATCGCGGTCGGTGATCCGGCCGATATAGCCGATCGCGTGCGACGCGACATGGCCGAGCGGATACTGCCGGAATAGCCGGGCCTTGATTTCGACGCCGGGAAAGCGGTAGCGCTGGGCGGCAAAGCGGGCAACCTCGCCGTCGCTCAGCCGGGTACGGATCGGGATGGATTCGAAATTCTTCGCTTCGTCGAGCAGGCGCTTGAAGCGCTTGCGGTCCTTCGGCTGGATCTCGACCACCTCGGCTAGCGCATCGATCGTCTCATCGAGCTTGCCGGCCTGCGACGGCGTGATTTCCAGCGTGAAGGCCGAATAATTGTGGGCCAGCACGACGCCGTTGCGGTCGGTGATCACGCCCCGGTTCGGAACGACCGGGATCAGCGCGATCCGGTTGTCCTCGGCACGGGTCCGGTAGAAGTCGTGCTGGATGACCTGCAGCCAGATGAAACGTCCGAGCAGCAGCGCGAAGGCGAGCAGCACGAACACCGCGGCGAAGCCAAGGCGGAAGCGGAAGCGGTCGAGATCGGCTTCGGAATTGTGAAAATCGCCCATGCCGGACAATCAGAGAGGGCGGTGGGGGTCCTGCTCGACCGGCCGGTATTGCGGCAGCAGCAGGATGAAGGTGGCCGGCACCCAGAGCAGTGTGGCGACGAAGGGTCCGATGAAGTAGCCCCAGCCCGGGAACTCGGCGCCGGCCGCCAGACGCATCAGCGCCTGCATGGCCTGGGTCGCCAGCAGCAGCGGCAGCACCTGCAGCGCCTGCGTGCCGAGCGGGAACCACAGCAGGCGACGGGACAGTGCCGTCGAGGTGTAGGCGAGCAGCACGTAGGCGAAGCAGTGCTGGCCGAGCACGGCGCCGTCGGCGACGTCCATCGCCAGGCCGAGCACGAAGGCCCAGCCCATGCCGACCCGGTGCGATTCGCGGACGCTCCAGAAGCACAGCACGAGGGCGACCCAGTCCGGGACGCCGGGCCAGTGCGCGGTCGGCAGGAAATTGAGCAGGGTCGCCGCGATCAGGCTGAAGAAAATGAACCAGGGGCGGACCGGCAGCAGGATGCGGGTCGAGGAAAAGGTCGGTTGCATCAGTCCTCCCGCACCGGGCGGCGTTTCTTCCGGACCGGGCCGTCGGCGCGGGCGGTGGCTTCGGGTGGGCGCTCGGGCAGCGCCTGGCGGGGGGCGAGCACCATCACTTCGCCGAAATTCTCGACCCCGGCCAGCGGCACGCAGACGATGCGGGCGAAGGAATAGGCGCTGTCGCGTTCGACGGCGACCACCCTGGCGACCGGGAAGCCGGCCAGGAAGACGCCGTCCAGCCCCGAGGTGACCAGGATGTCGTCGACCTGCACGTCGGCGTTGGCCGGCATGAAGCGCAGTTCGAGGTAGCCGTTGCCCAGGCCGTAGACGACCGAGCGCTGGCCGCTGCGGGCGACCTGGACCGGCACCACCTGGTCCTTGTCGGTGATCAGCGTGATTTCGGCCGAGAACGGGAAGACGCGCGTCACCTGGCCGACGATGCCGGCCTCGTCGATCGCCGGCTGGCCGGCGACGATGCCCGCCTGCTGGCCCTTGTCGACGACGATGCGGCGGGCGAAGGGGTCGCGGGCCGTGTAGAGGATCTGGGCGACCTGGCCGCGGGCTTGCTCGCGTTCCTTGACCTCGAGCAGCTTGCGCAGCCGTCCGTTTTCCGCCTCGAGCTGGGCGAGGCGCTGCAGGTCGGGGGCCTGGGTCAGCTTGGCGTGCTTCAGTTCCTCGTTTTCCTGCTGCAGCGCGCGCATGCCCTGCAGGTACTGTCCGGCGTAGTCGACCAGGCTGCCCGGTGTCTGGGCGACGCGCTGCAGCGGGTCGACGAGCAGCGAGATGCTCTGGCGCAGCAGTTCGAGACTGTTGAAACGCAGGTCGACGACGAACAGCGCCAGCGAAATGGCGATGTAGAAAGTCAGAAGGGCCAGCGGTGCTGGCCCTCGCTTGAAGAACGGAGGCGGTGCGTGGTCGATGCCGGCCATCGCAATCAATCCTGCAAGTTTGCGGTCGACGCGTTAATCCGAGGCAAAAATGCTGCCCAGCTTGTCCATCTTTTCGAGCGCCAGGCCGCAGCCGCGGGCAACGCAGGTCAGCGGATCGTCGGCGACGATCACCGGCAGGCCGGTCTCTTCCATCAGCAGGCGGTCGAGGTCGCGCAGCAGCGCACCGCCGCCGGTCAGCACCATGCCCTTTTCGGCAATGTCGGCGCCCAGTTCCGGCGGGGTCTTTTCCAGCGCGGACTTCACGGCGGAAACGATCTGGTTCAGCGGGTCGGTCAGGGCTTCGAGGACTTCGTTGGACGAAATCGTGAACTTGCGCGGGATGCCTTCGGCCTTGTTGATGCCGGAGACTTCCATTTCCTTGACCTCGGCGCCCGGGAAGGCGGAACCGATGTTCTGCTTGATCTTCTCGGCGGTGTTCTCGCCGATCATCATGCCGTAGTTGCGGCTGATGTAGCTGATGATCGCCTCGTCGAGCTTGTCGCCGCCGACGCGGACGGAGCCGGCATAGACCAGGCCGCCCAGCGAGATGACGCCGACTTCGGTGGTGCCGCCGCCGATATCGACGACCATCGAGCCGGTCGCTTCGGCCACCGGCAGGCCGGCGCCGATCGCGGCGGCCATCGGTTCCTCGATCAGGTACACCTGGCTGGCGCCGGCGCCGATCGCCGATTCGCGGATCGCGCGACGTTCGACCTGGGTCGAGCCGGAGGGCACGCAGATGATGATGCGCGGGCTCGGGCTGAACAGCTTGGAGTCGTGCACCTTCTTGATGAACTGCTTCAACATCTGCTCGGTGACCGTGAAGTCGGCGATCACGCCGTCCTTCATCGGGCGGATCACGGTGATGCTGCCCGGCGCCTTGCCGAGCATCTCCTTGGCTTCCTTGCCGACGGCCTGGATGGTTTTCTTGGCATTGGGGCCGCCTTCGACCCGAATGGCGACGACCGACGGCTCGTCGAGCACGATGCCCTGGCTGCGCGCGTAGATCAGCGTGTTCGCAGTGCCGAGGTCGATGGCGAGGTCGTTGGAGAAGTACTTGCTGAGGAATCCGAGCATCTGGAGCTCCGCGTTGGGGATGCGGTAGGGAAAACTTTTATGATACCTTATAACGCTTTCCATTTTAAGACTTTGTGCACTGCAATAAAAGTCTTCGGCACCCATGTCGCTCACACTAGAACAGGTACAGCGTATCGCGCATCTCGCCCGCATCGAGACCAGCGAATCCGAGGCCCTGACCACCCAGGGTCACCTCAACGGCATCTTCCAGCTGATCGAGCAGATGCAGGCGGTCGACACCGCCGGCGTCGAGCCGATGGCCCACGCCCAGGACCTCAGCCAGCGGCTGCGCGACGACGCGGTCACCGAGACCGACCGCCGCGCTGCCTACCAGGCCGTCGCCCCGGAAACCGAGGCCGGCCTCTACCTCGTGCCGAAGGTGATCGAATGATCCACAACAGTCTGAAGCAACTGTCGCAGGCGCTGGCCGCGAAGGAAATCTCCAGCGTCGAGTTGACGACGCTGTATCTCGATCGCATCGCCCGCCTGAATCCGGAAATCAACGCCTTCGTCACGGTCGACCGCGACAAGAGCCTGCAAATGGCGCAGGACGCCGACGCGCGCCTCGCCGCCGGTACGGCCGGCCCGCTGACCGGCATCCCGGTCGCCCAGAAGGACATCTTCTGCGCCGAGGGCTGGACGACGACCTGCGGCTCGAAGATGCTGGCCAACTTCGTGTCGCCCTACGATGCGACGGTGATCCGCAAGATGCACGCCGAGGCCGGCCTGGTCTCGCTCGGCAAGACCAACATGGACGAATTCGCGATGGGCTCGTCGAACGAGACCTCATACTTTGGCCCGGTGAAGAATCCGTGGGATCTGAGCCGTGTGCCCGGCGGCTCGTCCGGCGGTTCCGCGGCGGCGGTCGCCGCGCGCCTGGCGCCGGCAGCGACCGGCACCGATACCGGCGGTTCGATCCGCCAGCCGGCGGCGCTGTGCAACCTGACCGGCCTCAAGCCGACCTACGGCGTCGTGTCGCGCTACGGCATGATCGCCTTCGCCTCGTCGCTTGACCAGGCCGGCCCGATGGCCGCGTCGGCCGAGGACTGCGCGCTGCTGCTGAACACGATGACCGGCTTCGACGAGCGCGATTCGACCTCGCTCGACCGCCCCGCCGAAGATTACGCCCGCGCTCTCGACCAGCCGCTGGCCGGCCTGCGCATCGGCCTGCCCAGGGAGTTCTTCGGCGAAGGCTGTTCGGCCGAGGTGATGGCCGCGGTGCAGGCGGCGATCCGCGAATACGAGAAACTCGGTGCGACCACCGTCGAGGTTTCGCTGCCCAATTCCCATCTGTCGGTGCCGGCCTATTACGTGATCGCGCCGGCCGAGGCCAGCTCCAACCTCAGCCGTTTCGACGGGGTCCGTTACGGTTACCGGGCGCCCGAGTACGGCAGCCTCGACGACATGTACGCGAAGACGCGGGCCCAGGGTTTCGGCGCCGAGGTCAAGCGGCGCATCCTGATCGGCGCCTACGTGCTGTCGCACGGCTACTACGATGCCTACTACCTGCAGGCACAGCGCATCCGCCGGCTGATCGCCAACGATTTCGCCGAGGCCTTCAAGGCCTGCGACGTGATCCTCGGCCCGACTTCGCCGTCGACCGCGTTCAAGCTCGGCGAAAAGGCGGCCGACCCGGTGCAGATGTACCTGTCGGACATCTACACCATCGCCGTCAATCTGGCCGGCCTGCCCGGCATGTCGATTCCTTGCGGTTTCGCCGGCGGCTTGCCGGTCGGTCTGCAACTGGTCGGCAACTATTTCGCCGAGGCGCAGCTGCTCAATGTCGCCCACCGCTACCAGTTGGCGACCGACTGGCACCAGCGCCGGCCGGCCGGGCTCGACTAGGCATGCGCTGGCTCGGGCCGTTGTTGGCCCTGCTGCTGGTCGCCGGCTGCGCCGAGCTGGCGAAATCGCCGGACGAGTCCCGTCCGGCGCCGGGCAACAAGCCGGCGCCGGCGCTCGGCGTGCCCAAGATGCGTTCCGATACGCTGAAATATCTGGCTAGCCGCAACCTTAAGCCGCAGCCGACGCGGCCCTTGAATGTCCGGTCGCGTTGTACCAATAAGGATGGTGGGGGGACGCGGACTCGTCTTAATCTGCTGGTCAAAGAGGCTGAGGTGCGTACCTTCGATGCCGAGATCGCGATGAAGGGGCGGGGTAGCTGCCGTTTCCGGCTGGCCGATTTCGACCAGGTCGAGCGCCTGCCGCAGGCGCTGCTCCGCAACAAGCGGGACCCCGGCTGCCTGGTGCGGATGTGGGAAGAGGGGCCCCGTGTGACGATTGCTTTCAACAGCTGCCCGCAGTCCTGCGAGCGGGATGCCTTCGACTACCTCTGGCCGATCATGGTCGAGGCCAAGTCGGGGCGGTGTTTCTGAACAGGTGACATGATGAATCAGTGGGAAGTGGTGATCGGCATCGAGACGCACGCGCAGCTCTCGACCGTCTCGAAGATTTTCTCCGGTGCGCCGACCGCTTTCGGCGCCGAGCCGAATACGCAGGCCTGCGCGGTCGACCTCGCGCTGCCCGGCGTTTTGCCGGTGCTGAACAAGAAGGCGGTCGAGTGCGCGATCCGCTTCGGCCTGGCGATCGGTGCGCATGTCGCGCCGAAGTCGGTTTTCGCGCGCAAGAACTACTTCTATCCGGACCTGCCCAAGGGCTACCAGATCAGCCAGTTCGAACTGCCGGTGGTGCAGGGCGGCGCGATCACCGTGCAGGTCGGCAGCGGCGACAAGGCCTACGAAAAGACCGTCAACCTGACCCGCGCCCACCTCGAGGAGGACGCCGGCAAGTCGCTGCACGAGGACTTCCACGGCAAGTCGGGCATCGACCTGAACCGCGCCGGCACGCCGCTGCTCGAGATCGTCACCGAGCCCGACATGCGCTCGTCCGACGAGGCGGTCGCCTACGCCAAGGCGCTGCACGCGCTGGTCCAGTGGATCGGCATCTGCGACGGCAACATGCAGGAAGGCTCCTTCCGCTGCGACGCCAACGTTTCGGTGCGCCGCCCCGGTGCGCCGTTCGGCACCCGGCGCGAGATCAAGAACCTGAACTCCTTCCGTTTCCTGAAGGAGGCCATCGACTTCGAAGTCCAGTGGCAGATCAACGAGATCGAGGAAGGCCGCAAGATCCAGCAGGCGACCGTGCTGTTCGATCCGGACAGCGGCGAAACGCGCACCATGCGGACCAAGGAGGATGCGCACGATTACCGCTACTTCCCCGATCCCGACCTGCTGCCGCTGGTCATCGCCGACGACTGGATCGCCCGCGTCCGCGGCGAGCTGCCGGAACTGCCCGCCCAGAAGCGCGAACGCTTCGCCGGCGAGCTGGGACTGTCGGCCTACGACGCGGCCACGCTGACCGCCAGCCAGGAAATCGCCGGCTTTTTCGAGTCGACCGTGGAAGTCGCCGGTACGGCCAATGCCAAGCCCTGCGCCAACTGGGTCATGGTCGACCTGGCCGCGCGCCTGAACAAGGAAGGCCGCGACATCGGCCAGTCGCCGGTGTCGCCGGCGCAGCTCGGTGGCCTGGTCCGGCGCATCGCCGACAACACGATTTCCAACAACATCGCCAAGAAGGTCTTCGAGGCGCTGTGGAACGGCGAAGGCGCCAGTGCCGACGAGATCATCGACAAGCAGGGTCTGAAGCAGATCACCGATAGCGGTGCGATCGAGGCGCTGGTCGACGAGGTGATCGCCGCCAATGCCGCCAATGTCGCCGAATACCGCGCCGGCAAGGAAAAGGCCTTCAACGCGCTGGTCGGCCAGGTGATGAAGGCGGCCAAGGGCAAGGCCAACCCGCAGCAGGTCAACGAGCTGCTGAAGAAGAAACTGGCCGGCTGAGAATCAGCGGGGAGCGGCGGTTCCTGACGGGGCCGCCGTCGTCGAGCGCCGTCCGGTCAGTTCGGTGTAGCGCTTGCGGTCGGCGTCGTAACGACCGTGGATCGCATCGAATTCCTTTTTCTTGGCGTCGATCAGTTCCTGCTGGACCTGCATCTCGTGCTCGGCGGCGCGCAGGTCCTTCTGCAGTTCCGGCGGCATCGTCTTCTTCTTGTAGAACTCGGCCTCGTTGGCGATTTTCGCGTGTTTCTTCCGGATGCCGTCCAGTCGGGTCTGGGCTTCACGGATGGACAGCGTCACGTCGCCCTCGGCCTTCTTCTGCGCCATGTCGATGTCTTCGGGCGTCGCATAGGTGTCGAGCAGCGCCTGGTCCTTGCGTCGCTGCTCCTTGGCGGCAGCTTCCTCCTGCTTGCGGCGCAATTCTTCCTCGGCCTTCGCGGCCTTCTGCTCCGGGGTCAGCGGCGGGCCGACTTCCTTCAGCAGATTGCCGCCGCGGTCGAAGATCTTGAAGCCCCGTCCGCGGCAGGCGTCGGGCACCGAGTCGCCGCAGACCCGCCGGCCCGACTGCGGGTCCTGGCAGCAGTAGAACTCGCCGGCCGCCTGGGCCTGGCCGGCGAGCAGCAGCGCGGCGGCGATCGCCAGGAGCTTAGGCGTCGACACCGTACTGCTCCCGGTAGCGCGCCACCGCGGCGCGGTGCGCCGAAAATTCCGGATGGTGTTCCAGATAGGCCATCAGATCCTTCAGTCCGGCGACGCCGACGACCGGGATGCCGTAGTCGCGCTGCACTTCCTGCACCGCGGACAGGTCGCCCTGGCCGCGTTCCTGGCGGTCGAGCGCGATCAGCACGCCGGCCGGGGTCGCGCCGGCGGCGCGGATCAGTTCGACCGATTCGCGCACCGAGGTGCCGGCCGAAATGACGTCGTCGACGATCAGCACGCGGCCGGCCAGCGGCGCGCCGACCAGCGTGCCGCCTTCGCCGTGGTCCTTGGCCTCCTTGCGGTTGTAGGCGAACGGATAGTTGTGGCCGTTGCGGGCGAGGGCGATCGAGATCGCGGCGACCAGCGGAATGCCCTTGTAGGCCGGGCCGAACAGCATGTCGAAGCCGACGCCGCCGGTTTCGGCCGCTTTCGCGTAGAATTCGGCCAGACGGCCGAGCGAGGCACCGTCATTGAACAGGCCGGCATTGAAGAAATAGGGCGACAGCCGCCCGGCCTTGGTCTTGAATTCGCCGAAGCGCAGCACCTGGCAGCGGAGGGCGAATTCGATGAAATCCTGACGAAAATCCATGGTTCTCCACGTAAACGATCCGGCTGGCGCCGATATCTGCCCAATGTTACGCATCATCTCCCTCAATCTCAATGGAATCCGCTCCGCCTGGAGCAAAAATGTGCTGCCCTGGGCCGTCGCGCAGCAGGCCGACGTGGTCTGCCTGCAGGAACTGAAGGCGCAGCATGTCGACCTGTCGGCCGAGATGCTGCGTCCGGACGGCATGCATGCCTATTACCACTGTGCGGAGAAGAAGGGGTACAGCGGCGTCGGCATCTGGAGCCGGCGCGAGCCGGACCGCGTCGTCGAGGGTTTCGACGGCGGCGAATTCGATGCCGAGGGCCGCTACATCCGCGCCGACTTCGGCAATCTTTCCGTCATTTCGCTGTATCTGCCGTCGGGCTCGTCGTCGCCGGAGCGTCAGGAAGCGAAATTCCGCTTTCTCGACGCCTTCTTCCCGCAGATGCAGGCGCTGCGCGCCGAGGGGCGTGAAATCGTGCTCTGCGGCGACTGGAACATCGCACACCGGGAAATCGACCTGAAGAACTGGAAGTCGAACCAGAAGAATTCCGGCTTCCTGCCCGAGGAGCGCGCGTGGCTGACGCGGGTGTTCGACGAGCTCGGCTGGGTCGATGTCTACCGCCGCCTCCATCCGGAAACCACCGATGCCAGCTACACGTGGTGGAGCAACCGGGGGCAGGCCTGGGCGAAGAACGTCGGCTGGCGTATCGACTACCAGATCGCGACCCCGGGAATCGCCGCCCGGGCCGTCGCCACCTCGGTCTACAAGGATCAGCGCTTTTCCGATCACGCGCCGCTGACCGTCGATTACGACGCGCCGGATTTGGATTGATTTCACTGCAGGCTCGGGATACCCTGTAGCCGTACTCCTTAACGTCATCAACGAGGTTGAAAATGTCTGAACTGAGCGCTGCCAACAAGGACAAGCTGGTTTCCGACCTGAAGGTCGTGATCTCCGATACCGAAGAACTGCTGCGTGCCACCGCGGGTGCCGCCGGCGACAAAGTCGGCGAGCTGCGCGAGCGCCTCGGCGTCCGTCTGCGCGATACCAAGGAACGTCTGATCGACCTGGAAGCCGCCGTCGTCGACAAGACCAAGGCTGCCGCCCGTGCGACCGACGATTTCGTGCACGAAGAGCCGTGGAAGGCCGTCGGCGTCGCTGCCGCACT
This sequence comes from Dechloromonas sp., assembly GCA_028687035.1. Classification (GTDB taxonomy): domain Bacteria; phylum Pseudomonadota; class Gammaproteobacteria; order Burkholderiales; family Rhodocyclaceae; genus Azonexus. Next base: position 57,617 of record JAQUAX010000002.1, read on the forward strand.
CGGTCTGGCCCTCGGCGTGCTGATCGGCCGCCGCTAAGCGCATGGCTGAACAGCCCGGCGGCGAGTCCGGTCGCGAAGGCCTGTTTGCCGCACTGAAGAATTCGGTCGCGACGCTGGTCGCGATCGTCAGGACGCGCGGCGAACTGCTGGTCACCGAGCTGGAGGAGGAGAAATACCGCCTCCTCGGGCTGTGGTCGCGGGCGGTCGGCGCCGCGATGATGCTCGGCATTGGCGTCGTGCTCGCGGTGTTCTGCATCGCGTTCGCCTTCTGGGAACAGCGCGTGCTGGTCTTCGGCCTGTTCGCTGCCTTTTTCGTCGGCGGCGGAATGTGGCTGGTCGCTTCGCTGAAGCGCAGCGCGGCCCAGCCGAGCCGGCTGTTCCGCGCCAGCCTGGCCGAACTGGACGAGGACCTCGCGCAGCTGCGTCGTCGTCCTTCCGCCGAATGAATCCTCGCTCGCTCGAACTGGCGACCCGGCACGGCCGGCTGCAGGCGCGCATCGCCGAGCAGCGGCGGGCGCTGGCCGGCCATTCGGCGCCGATCGAAGGGGCGCTCGCCAAGGGCGACGCGGTCCTCAAGGGTGTCGACTGGCTGAAGCACCATCCGGCCGCGGTCGGCGCCGCCGTCGCCGTCGCAGTGATCGCCCGGCCGCCGCGGGCCTGGCGCTGGGCGAAGCGCGGTTTCCTGCTGTGGCGCGGCTGGCAGGGCCTGAAGAATTCCCTGTCCGGAGCGCGTTGACCGTGGGTGAGGAAGCGCGGCTGGCCTCGGCATTGCCCGGCTGGTGGCGGCAGATGCTGTCGTCGCAGCGGCGCGAGGCGCGGCGCATCCTCGGCGAGTTGATGGAAACCCGCGGCATGATGCCGCTGCTGATGAAGGCGCGCAACGGCGTGGCCTGGACCCCGGCCGAGAAGGAGGAACTGCTCGGTCACCTGCGCCGGATGGCGCATCTCTCCCCCTACCTGATCGCGCTGCTGCTGCCGGGCTCGGTGCTGCTGCTGCCGGCCTATGCCTGGTGGCTTGACCGCCGCCGGCTCAAGCGGCAGGACTAGCCGCGGTTTCGCCCGTCTCGCGCCACGGCGCGACGCGGAACAGCAGCAGCATGCCGGGCACCGCCAGCGCCGAGCACAGCCAGAAGAAGTTCAGCCAGCCCAGGGTCTCGACCAGCCAGCCGGCCGATGCGTTGATGAAGGTGCGCGGCACCGCCGCCAGGCTGGTGAACAGCGCCATCTGCGTCGCCGTGTAGGCCGGATGCGTGGCGCGCGCGATGTAGGCGACGAAGGCCGCCGTACCCAGCCCGACGCCGAGCGCCTCGAGGCCGATCACGAAGGCCAGTGCGACGCGCTCGCCGGCGCCGATCGTGTCGAAGTGCCCCTGCGCCGCCAGCCACGCGAAGCCGAAAATCGACACCAGCTGCACGACGCCGAACAGCCACAGTGCGCGGTTGATCCCGAGCCGGACCATCCACAGACCGCCGAGCAGCGCGCCGATGACCGCCGGCCACAGCCCGGCGTGCTTGGCGATCAGGCCGATGTCGGTCTTCGTGAAGCCCATGTCGAGGTAGAAGGGGGTCGCCAGCGCCGTGCACAGGCTGTCGCCCAGCTTGTACAGGAAGATGAAGGCAAGCACGGTGGCCGCGCCGCGCCAGCCCTGGCGGCCGATGAATTCGTGGAAGGGTTCGGTGACCGCCTGGCGCAGCGTCTTCGGGGCGCCGCGAACCGCCGGCTCGGCGACCCGCCAGGCCATCGCCATGCCGGGCAGCATGAAGGCGCCGGTGATCCAGAACACCTCGTTCCACGGCAGCCGGTCGGCCAGGATCAGCGACAGCGAGCCGGGAATCAGGCCGGCGATGCGGTAGGCGTTCACATGCACGGCGTTGCCGAGGCCGAGTTCCTCGTCCTTGAGAATCTCCCTGCGGAAGGCGTCGACCGCGATGTCCTGCGTCGCCGACAGGAAGGCGAGCAGCGCGGCCAGCCACAGGATGGGCCAGATGTTGTCCTTCGGGTCGAGGCCGCCGAGGCTGCCGATCGTGAACAGCAGGCCGGCCTGGGTGACCAGCATCCAGCCGCGACGGCGGCCGAAGCCGGGTATCGAGAAGCGGTCGAGCAGCGGCGACCACAGGAATTTCCAGGTGTAGGGGAACTGGATCAGCGCGAAGAAGCCGATCGTCTTCAGATCGACGCCCTCGCTGCGCAGCCACGCCGGCAGCAGGTTCAGCAACAGGTACAGCGGCAGGCCGGACGAGAAGCCGGTGAAGATGCAGATCAGCATCTTCCGGCTGAGCAGCGCGGCGAGCCAGGCCGGCATCAGCGGACGCGACTCAGGCGGTAGACCGCCAGGCTGCCGAGGAAATTGAGTTCGCGTTCGTCGTCGCTATCGACCGGCTTGCCGGCCTCGTCGAGCACCCGGCGCTCGCGGATGACCAGGCCGGTTTGCGTGCACAGCGCCTCGAAATCGAGCAGCGTGAAGAAGCGCACGTTGGGCGAGTCGTACCACTGGTAGGGCAGGTCTTCCGAAACCGGCATGCGGCCGTCGAGCACCGAGCGCAGGTTTTTCCAGTACGCGAAGTTCGGGAAGGAAACGACCGCCTCGCGGCCGATGCGCAGCATTTCGCGCAGGATGCCCTCGGTGTGGCGCACCGTCTGCAGCGTGCGCGACAGCACGACGTGGTCGAAGGCCTGGTCGGCGAATTCGTCGAGGCCGCGCTCCAGGTTGCCCTGGATCACGTTGATGCCGTTGCGGATCGCCGCGAGGATGTTGGCGTCGTCGATTTCGACGCCGACGCCGCGTACACCGCGGGTATCGATCAGGTGCTTCAGCAGCGTGCCGTCGCCGCAGCCGAGGTCGAGCACGCGGTGGCCCGGCTCGATCCAGCCGGCGATGACGTCGAAGTCGGGGCGGCCCAAGGTGTGCGTGAGTTGCCCCGCTTCGCGGAGCGGGGCCGCCTCACCACGAATTGGAGTGGCGCCTGACGGCGCTCCGTTGCGGCATTCACTCACTGGCGTTCGCGGCGTGGTCATAGCTTGATGTTCCGCAGGTAGGCGTCGACGACGGCGTGATAGTGCGCGTCGTCCATCAGGAAGGAGTCGTGGCCGAAATTCAGGTCGATTTCGGCGTAGGACACGTTGCGCCCGTTGGCCAGCAGCGCGGCGACGATCTCCTTCGAGCGGGCCGGCGTGAAGCGCCAGTCGGTCGTGAAGGACGCGATCAGGAAGCCGGTGTCCGGGTGGCTGCGCGCCATCGCCTTGACCAGGTCGCCGCCGTCGAGGCGGGCCGGGTCGAAGTAGTCGAGCGCCTTGGTCATCAGCAGGTAGGTGTTGGCGTCGAAGTAGCCGGCGAACTTGTCGCCCTGGTAGCGCAGGTAGGACTCCACTTCGAATTCGACGTCGAAATCGAAGGCGAACGAGCCGTTGCGCAGTTCGCGGCCGAATTTCTCGCCCATCTGGTCGTCGGACAGGTAGGTGATGTGGCCGAGCATGCGCGCCAGGCGCAGGCCGCGCACCGGGCGGGTATGGTGCTGGTAGTAGTTGCCGCCGTGGAAGTCGGGGTCGGTCAGGATGGCCTGGCGGGCGACATCGTTGAAGGCGATGTTCTGCGCCGACAGCTTGGGCGCCGACGCGATCACCACGGCGTTGCGGACGCGTTCCGGCTGGCTGATCGTCCAGCGCAGCGCCTGCATGCCGCCCAGGCTGCCGCCGATCACCGCGGCCCAGGCGTCGATGCCGAGCCGGTCGGCGAGGCGGGCCTGCGTCTCGACCCAGTCGCTGACTGCGACGATGGGGAAGTCGGCGCCCCAGGGCTGGCCGGTCGCCGGGTTGATCGACGACGGGCCGGTCGAGCCGTGGCAGCCACCGAGGTTGTTGACGCCGACGACGAAGAACTTGTCGGTATCGAGCGGCCGGCCCGGGCCGACGATGTTGTCCCACCAGCCGACGTTGTTCGGCGCATCGGCGTAGTGGCCGGCGACGTGGTGGTGGCCGGACAGCGCGTGGCAGACGAGGATGGCGTTCGACTTGGCCGCGTTCAGCGTGCCGTAGGTTTCATAGACCAGATCGTAGGCGGGCACGACGCCGCCGCTGCGCAGCGTGAGCGGGTCGCAGAAGTGGGCGCGTTGCGAATGGACGACGCCGACGGATTGTCCTGGCATGCTGTTCCCGAAAAACAAAAACCCAGTTGGCCTTTAAATCGAACTCGTCGGGCAAACTGGGTGGATCCCGTTTTAGCGGCATTTCTAGGGCGCCCGCAATCAGAGCTCAAATCGGCGCCGCCGGAAGCATCCGGCAGCGGGGGACGATACCTAGCGGGGCGGCAAAAGTCAATCTGCGACCGGCGCTATGCAATAGGGCGTAGGCGCGGCAAAATTTGTTAAAATGATAAAAGTTAAATCAACAATCGGACAGCCAGATGCTTGAACAGCGGCGGCACCAGCGCATACGTTTCGGTCAGCCGCCTACCGTGCGGATCGGCTACCGGGGGCGGGTCGACGAGGGGGTCATCGAGAACCTGTCGCACGCCGGCCTGATGGTGCGCACCGCACAGCCGCTCGAGGTCGGGCGGCCGTTCGGCTGCGAATTCTCGCTGTTCGGCACGGCTTGCGTCGATCTGGCGGCGACCGCGGTCAGCCGGGTCGGCGACCTGTGCGGCGCGCGTTTCCAGAGCGGACCGTTGAGCCGGCGGCTGATCGAGGAGGCGATCCGCTCGGCGCTGGCCAGTGGCGCCGGATCGGTGCTGGCGGTGCATGAGCTGGGCGGACGCAAGGTGCTGCGCATCGCCGGCGGCCTGAACGGCAGTCTGCGCAACGATTTCATGCACGCCCTGACGCGCGGCGGCGTCGACGAGATCGACCTGCAGGGCGTCACCGCGGTCGACCAGGCCGGGCTGGCGCTGTGCCTGGTCGCCACCGGCCGCCATGGGGCGGTCATCGGAGGGCGTTCGGCGTGCTTTGCCGAGGCCTGGCAGCGGGCGCTTTCGGTACCGGGCGCGCCGGCCTTGGATTGAAGGGAAAGGGATGAAAATGATCAAGCCGCTGCGCGACGGTCGGCGCATCCTGTTCGTCGGCGGCATCGTGCTCGCCGGCAGCGCTGTCGCGGCCGACGAGGACATCTATTTCAGCGACCTGCCGGTCGTCGCCTCGGTCAGCCGGCTGCCCCAGCGCCAGGCCGACGCGCCGACCTCGGTCACGGTGATCGACCGCGACATGATCCGCGCCTCGGGAGCGCGCGATCTCAACGACGTGTTCCGGCTGGTGCCGGGTTTCCTGACCTTTCCGAACAACACCGATTCGGCCCGGGTGACTTACCACGGCCTGACCGACGAGGAATATTCGCCGCGGGTCCAGGTGCTGGTCGATGGCCGCTCGCTGCATTCGCCGCTGTTCCGCAACGGCACCAACTGGGCGACGATCCCGGTCGCGATCGAGGACATCGAGCGCATCGAGGTCGTGCGCGGCACGAATACCGTGTCCTACGGCACCAACGCCTTCCTCGGCGTCATCAACATCATCACCGTCGACCCGGCGCTGGCCCGCGGCTTCTCGGTTTCCACCCATTACGGCAACCAGGGCGTGCGCGACTACACGCTGCGTTCCGGCGGCAAGCTCGGCGAGTCCGGCGACTACCGCTTCACGTACCAGGCGCGCTCCGACCATGGTCTGACCAATCAGTCAGACTGGATCGACTGGAATCGTTCTCAACTGCTTGATTTTCGTTCGGATTTCACGCTCAACGATACCGACACGCTGCAGTTTGGCGCTGGTCATGTTCAGGCGACGATGCCGGTCGGGCGTCTGGGAAATGCGGCTTGGCCGATCCACGACTACGCGCAGTCCAGCGATTACCTGCAGTTGCTGTGGCGTCGGGCCTACGCGCCGGATTCCGACCTGCAGGTCCGCTACGCCTTTGTTTCTGACAAGGCGTCGGAGGCCCATGTTGAGCGGGATGATGACAAAGGCTATCAATACGCGATCGACGAATATGGAGATCGGGGCACCCGGCATGAGCTCGAGGTCCAGCACAAGTTCTCGCCCTTTGCCGGCGGGCGCGTATCCTGGGGCGGCAGCTGGCGCCACGATGAAGTGCAGTCAGCGACGATGTTTGCCGGCATGGGGAAGGTTAACCGTGATGTCGCCCGAGTGTTCGGTAACCTGGAATGGAAACCGGTGACCCGCTTTACCGGCAACGTCGGGGTGTCGCTTGAGAATGACTCGCTGGGAGGCTTCCATGCCTCGCCGCGGGTGAGTGGCGCTTTCCATCTCACGCCGGAAAATACATTACGTCTCGGATTTTCCCGAGCTTTTCGTACTGGTAGCACAGCCGACTATCGGGCTAACGGGATTGTTTGTCCGCTTGCCGGAGTGTGCGAGCCGGGAGTGACGACGCGAGACATTTTCGTTGCCAATCCCGGGCTGGCCGCCGAGCGGATGGATACCTGGGAAATCGGCTATCTGGGCGACTGGCGTTCGCTGCGCATGAGCCTGGACGTCCGGCTGTTCAACGAGCGCATCCCGAACCGGCTGCTGCAGGCCTTCACCGAACCCGACACGATGGCGCCGGTCCAGAAGATCGATATCCGCGGCGCCGAATACCAGTGGAAATGGCAGCCCTTCGACGCGACCCGGCTGATGCTGGCCCAGAGCTTCGTCGATATCGCCGCCGATTTCCTGCCGTCGGCGCTCGCCGACGGAGGGGCGCTATCCGATGCCAGCGCCGGGACCCGGAACAATATCGACGACCTCGCCGACCATTCGGCGCCGAGCCGGACGACGACGGTCCTGCTGATGCAGGAACTGCCCCGCGGCATCCAGCTGTCGCTGGCCGGCTACTGGGTCGACCGGATGAAGTGGACGCGCAACAGCTGGGTCGACAAGTACCACCGGTTCGACGCGCGGATCGCCTATCCCTTCAAGCTGGCCGGCCGGCGCGGCGAGATTTCCTACACCGCCCAGTCGCTGAACGGCGATCACGGCGAATTCAAGGCGAGCGGCCAGCCGGCCGACCGCATCGTCGAAATGCGCCACTGGCTGGGCCTGCGGCTGGATTTCTGAGCTTCAGGCCGAACGCATGACCGCGCCTTCGAGCCAGGCCTCGAAGGGTTCGCAGGGGGCGACCGCCTTGCCGGCGGCGTAATCGATGCCGAGCGCGGTCAACTGCTCCAGTGCGTTCAATTCGTCGACGCCGTCGGCGATCGAGTAGATGTTCTGGTCGGCGGTGATTTCCTGGACGGCCCGCAGCAGCGCGGTCGAGGCCCGGTTGCCGCCGAGGTCGCGGGTCAGGCTGCGGCTCAGCTTCACGCAGCTCGGTTCCAGGCTGCGCAGGTGGTTGAACGACGACAGGTCGCCGCCGAAATCGGCGAGGCCGACCTGGCAGCCCAGCGCGCGGACCTGGCGGGCGAATTCCATCGCCTGGCTGGGCGTCACGTCTTCCGGGAAGATCAGGTGCAGCCCGCGTCCGTTCAGCCGGCGCTCGGCCAGCTGGCCGGCGACGTAATCGACCAGTTCGCGGCTGCCGACCGAGGGGCGCGACACCGGGACCAGGCAGTGCAGTTCCTTGTTCCGGCGGCTGGCGCGGGCCAGCGCGGCGATCGCGGTTTCGACCAGGCGGCGGTCGATCTCGGGTGTCAGGTCGTAGCGCTCGGCGGCGTCGGTCAGCGCCGACAGCGACACCGGCGGCTGGCCCGGTTCGTTGAGCCGGGCGCTCAGTTCGACGACGTGGCCGCTGATGCCGTTCGCCTGCAGCGAGCGCAGCGGGATGGCCTCGACCAGCAGCAGGCCGCGCTCGAGCGCGGCGGCGATGCGGCCTGCCCAGCCGTTCATTTCCTGGCGGCGTTCGGTGGTCGCCGCCGCCTCCTGTTCGACGACCTGGTTGCGGCCGCTTTCCTTGGCTCGCTGGCAGGCCGCGTCGGCTGCGGTCAGCAGGTCCTGGATCGTGCGCACCCGGCGGTTGGCCGGGGTCAGGCCGATACTGGCGCCGATCGCGAAAACCTTGTCCTGCCAGATGAAGCGGTAGGCGCCGGCCAGCCCGCAGATGTCGTCGGCGACCTGGCGGGCGCGGGCGGCGCTGCAGTTGTTCAGGATGATGCCGAACTCGTCGCCGCCCAGCCGGGCCAGCGTGTCCTCCTCGCGCAGGCGGCCGAGGAAAAGCTGCGAGATCTGGCGCAGCAGCTCGTCCCCGGCCAGGTGGCCGCAGCTGTCGTTGACGGGCTTGAAGCGGTCGAGGTCGATGAACAGCAGGCTGAATTCGTCGCCGCCGGCCTGCACGCCGAGCAGCGCCTTCTCCAGCCGGTGCTCGAACTCGCGCCGGTTGAGCAGGCCGGTCAGCGGGTCGTGGCGGGCCTGGAAGGCGAGCTGGGCGGTCGCTTCCTCGATCCGGTGCTGCATCGAGCGGTGGACTTCCTGGATGTGGTCGGCCATCTCGTTGAAGCCCCGTTCGAGGATGCCGATCTCGCCGCTGGAGGCGACCGGCACGCGCGCCTCGAGGTCGCCGCCGGACATCCGGCGGATCGCTTCGACCAGCCGCATCACCGGCCGGGCCAGGTTGTCGGCCATGGCGACGGCCAGGCCGGCCAGTGCGAGCAGGCCGAACAGCACGATGGCCAGGCCGCGCTGCCACAGTTCGATCTGGCGCCGGGTCAGTTCGGCCTTGTCGAATTCGACGAAGACGTGCCCGATGACCTCGGGCGCGCTGGTGCTGCCCAGCGGATCGAACAGCAGGTCGGCGTCGTCCAGCGAACGGCGGACCGGGGCGCCGAAGGCCACCCATTCGTCGGTCTCGGCGACCAGCGTCGGCCGGGCCAGCGGGCTGCGCAGGGTCTCGGCGGCGAGCGACACGCGGCCGCTGACGGCGATCGCCCGTCCCTTCTGGTTGACGACGATGGCCGCCTTGATGCCGTTCTCCTGCACCGTCGCCTGGGCGAGGCCGTGCAGCCCCTCGACCTGGCCGGCGATGATGCCGTATTCGCTGACCGGCGCCAGGTAGCGCACCGTGGCCAGGCCCTTGGCGTGTAATTCGCCCTCCAGCGTGTGGATGGCGCTCAGCGTGAAATAGGCCACCAGCGCGACCGCGATCAGCGCGCTGGGCAGCAGCGTCAGCAACAGCAGTCGGTGGCGGAGGGTGATCTGGGTCGTCATCGGCTCTCCCGTTCGGCGAGCAGCGCCCGCCGGATGCCGGCTTCGTCGGGGATGGACAGGCCGAAAGCCTGCGCCACGCTGTAGTTGACCGCGATCGCGAACTGCGCGGGCGGCATCGGGGCCGGCAGCGCGGTGCCGCTGGCCAGAATCAGGTCGGCCGCCTGGCGGGCGATCTGGGTCGGTGTCGAGTACAGCGCGGCGAGGGCGCCGGCATTGACGAAGGCGGCCGAGAAGGCGATCACCGGCCGGTGGTGGCGGAAGGCGGTGACCAGCACGGTCTTGATGTTGTCGCGGCGGTAGATCGTCTGGTCGGGGATCGCAAGCAGCGCGCCGACCCGGGGCAGCAGGCCGCTGAGGCTGGAGAGCAGCGTCTCGTCGCCTTCCATCTCATCGCCGTCGAGGTTCAGTCCGGCCTGCGCGAAACTGTTCCGGAAGGGGGCGAACTGGCTGCGCGTTTCGCTGCTGTAGAGCAGGCCGATGCGCTTCTGGTCGGGCAGCAGCAGGCGCAGGAAAGCCGCCTGGCGGGCCGGCGGCTGGTCGAGCCAGATCGCACCGATGCGGACGCGCGGCTTGCCCGCTTCGGCGACGATGCGCTCGAAGCTCTGGCGCGGCAGCAGCGTCGCCAGCACCGGCAACTGCGGGTTGCGGGCCAGGACCTGGCGCAGCGCCCCGGCGCCGGCGGTGACGATCAGTTCGGCGCGCCCGGCGCCGAGATTGACGGTGTCGGCCGGGCCGATCGCGGCCAGTTTCCATTGCGTGTCGGCCAGTGCGCCGGCCAGCGTGTTCGAGAATTCGGCATAGGGGCCGCTGCTGTCGCTGAGCGCGAGGACGACGCCACCCGCCCAGGCCGGAAGACTGAGGTAGAGGAAACAGGCGAGCAGATACCGGAGCGGCCGGAGCATGGAGCGGAATATAGCTGGCCGCATATGCCGCTGCAATTAGGGTGATTACGTATTTAGCGGATTTTGCAGATTTATTTTTCCGGACCGACCGGCTGCAGCATGTCGAACAGCAGCGGCAGGCCTTCGGCGATGGCGACCGGCCCCGGGGTCAGGATCACCGCCGACTTGATTTCGTGCAGCCGGCCGGCGTTCACCGCGGGGATCGCGTTCCAGCCCGGGCGCGCGGCGACGCGCTCGGGACGGAAATGCTTGCCGCACCAGGAGCCGATGATGACGTCCGGCGCCGCGGCGATCACCTCGTCCGCCGTCGGCCGGCGGTCGGCGGCCAGCGGGGAACGGGCGCGTTCGGCGAAGACGTCGTCGCCGCCGGCGATCTCGATCAGTTCGGACGCCCAGCGGATGCCGCTGATCAGCGGCTCGTCCCATTCCTCGAAATAGACGCGCGGCCGGCGTCCGCCGCGGGCCAGGCGGGCCCCGGCGAGCGCCCGGGTGCGGGCGATCTGCGCCTCCAGTTCGCCGGCCAGCGCCAGCGCCCGCTGTTCCGCGCCGACCAGCCGGCCCAGCGTCTCGACCATGCCGAGGATGTCCTCGACGCTGCGCATGTTGAAGGCGTGGACGGGGATGCCGGCCTTGATCAGGTCGCGCGCGATGTCGGCCTGCAGGTCCGAGAAGGTCAGCACCAGGTCGGGCTCGACGGCGAGGATCTTGTCGATGTCGCCGGTCGTGAAGGCGAAGACCTTGGGCTTTTCCTTGCGCGCCTGCGGTGGACGCACCGTGTAGCCCGAAATCCCGACGATGCGGTCCTGCTCGCCGAGGGCGTAGAGCACCTCGACGGTCTCGGTGGTCAGGCAGACGATGCGGCGCGGCGTGCGGCTCATGGCCGGCTCCGGCGCGCGCGCGCGGTGTCGAGGTGGGCGCACAGGCGCTCAGCGCCGTCGAGCAGGCGCGGCGTGTGGCGCTGCATGATGTCCGGATTGATGTGGAACAGGTTGCCGCGACGCACCGCCGTCATCCGCGTCCACGGGTTCCAGTCGGCCAGCCATTCCGGGCGGGCGTCGCCCATGCCGGTGGCGACGATGGCCTCCGGGTCGGCCTCGAGCACCGCCTCGACGCTGACTGTCGGCGCCATCTGCGGCAGGTGGCCGAACACGTTCTCGCCGCCGCACAGCTTGATCGCGTCGCTGATGATCTGCGGGCCGCCGACCGTCATCAGCGGCGCCTTCCAGATCTGGTAGAAGACCCGGACTTTCGGCTTGTTCGCGTTGGCGCCGCGCAGTGCGGCCAGCCGCTGGCGGAAGCGTTCGGCGGCGGCGTGCGCGGCCGGTTCGGTGCCGGCCAGCTGGCCCATGCGCTCGAGCTGGCCGGCGACGTCGTCCATCCGGTTTGGCTGCCAGACATAAACGGGCAGGCCGAGCCCCTTCAGCTTGTCGACCTGGCTCATGTTGTTGCCGCTCTGCCAGGCCAGCACGAGATCCGGCTTCAGCGCGGCGATCGCTTCCAGGTCGAGGCGCGAATAGCCGCCGACGCGGCGGACCTTCTTCGCTTCCGGCGGGTAGTCGCTGTAATCGACGGTGCCGACCAGGCGGTCGCCGGCGCCGGCGGCGTACAGGCTCTCGGCCAGGTGCGGCGCGATGGCGACGATGCGTTTCGCCGGCGCCTTCAGGCGGACGCTGTGGCCGGTGTCGTCGGTGAAGACGAGTTCGGCGCGGACGGGGGCGGCGAGCAGCAGGGCGGCGGTCAACGCCGCGAAACGGGCGATTTTCATGCGGGGTTCCAGGCGGCGAGCGCCGCAGTCAGCTTGGCCCAGCCGGCTTCGTCGCCGGGCAGGCCGAAGCGCAGCAGCGGGTGCGGAGCGTAGTGGCGGGTCAGGATGGCGCGGCGGGCCAGGTGTTCGTGCAGCTCGGCCGCGGCGTCGTGGCGCAGGGTCGCGAACAGCCCGGCGTGCCGGGTTTCGCCTAAAGGAGCGAGCAGGGCGGCGAGGCGTTCGCCGCCGGCCGCGACGCGGCGCCGCGCCGCCTGCTGCCAAACGGTGTCGGACAGCGCCAGCCGGGCTGCGGCGCGGGCCGGGCCGGACACCGTCCACGGGCCGAGCGCCTCGGCCATCCGCTCGCGCAGGTCGGCGGCGGCGAACAGGAAGCCGACGCGGGCGCCGGCCAGTCCGAAGAATTTGCCGAGCGAGCGGAAGACGATCAGGTTGGGCGCCTCGGTGCTGCCGGCCAGCGCGGCGACGCTCAGTTCGGGCAGCGGATCGACGAAGGCCTCGTCGACGATCAGCCAGCCGCCGCGCTTTTTCAGCTGGGCGGCGGCGGCCAGCACGGCGTCCTGCGGATGGCGGTCGGCCGTCGGGTTGTTCGGGTTGCACAGCAGCACGTAGGGCGTCATCGCATTGACCGCGCGCGCCAGCGGCGCGCCCTGCAGCAGGCGCAGCTTGTGGCCGGCGCGCTGCCAGGCCTGCGGATGCTCGGCGTAGAGCGGCGCCAGGCAGGCGCAGGCGGCGCGCGGCAACAGCGCCGGCAGCAGCTGGATCGCCGCCTGCGAGCCGGCGACCGGCAGCAGGTTCGGGTTGCCGTAATAGGCGGTGGCCGCGTCCTCCAGGCCGTCGCCGGCTTCCGGCAGGCGCTGCCAGCAGTCGGCGGGCAGCGCCGGCACCGGCCAGGCGTCCGGGTTGATGCCGGTCGACAGGTCGAGCCATTCGCCGAGCGGGATGTCGTAACGGGCTGCGGCGTCGCGCAGCCGGCCGCCGTGTTCAAGCATGCAGGGCTCCGGAAATGAAAAGGGCGGCCAGCCACAGCCACAGGCCGCGGCGGACCAGTCCGACGGCGCGGCCGAGGTCGGCGGCGGTCGGCGGTGCGCCGGCGCCGAGCGGCGGCCGTTCCTCGCGCTGGCCGTGGTAGATCGCGGCGCCGCCCAGGGCGACGCCCAGGCTGCCGGCGCCCGCCGCCATCACCGGGCCGGCGTTCGGGCTGTCCCAGGCCGGCGCCTGCGTCCGCCAGCAGGCCAGCGCGGTGCGGGTGCGGCCGAGCAGCGCGTAGGTCAGCGCGGTCAGCCGGGCGGCCGGCCAGTTCAGCAGGTCGTCGGCGCGCGCCGCGACGCGGCCGAAAAGATTGAGGCGCTCGGTGCGGTAGCCCCACATCGCGTCCAGCGTGTTGGCCAGCCGGAACAGCAGCGCGCCCGGTCCGCCGAACAGCGCGAACCAGAACAGCGCGCCGAAGGCCGCGTCGTTGCCGTTCTCGAGCACCGATTCGACGCCGGCACGGGCGACGCCGGCGGCGTCGAGTGCCGACGTGTCGCGCGACACGATCCAGCCGACGCGGCGGCGCGCCTCGGCGAGATCGCCGGCGGCAAGCGGGCGGGCGATCGCCTCGGCGTGTTCGCACAGGCTCTGCGCGCCGAGCGCGAAATAGAGCAGCGCGACATCGACGGCGAACGGGGCGAGCGGGCGGAGTGCCGCGGCCAGCGCCACCCACGGCCCGACCGCGAGCAGCCAGGCGAGGGCGCCGCTGGCGATGGTCCGACGGTTCAGGCGCTTTTCGAGCCAGCCGGCCAGCGTCCCGAAGCCGACCAGCGGGTGGAAACGGCGCGGTTCGCCGAGCAGGCGGTCGAGCAGCACCGCGGCGAGCGCGGCCAGCGGCAGCAGGAAGGCGTCGGGCAGGTTCATTGCGGCAGCGGTCCGCCGTCGCGGACGGCGGCCTCGAGTTGGGCCAGCGCCGCGGTCAACGGCTGCGCGCAGCCCGCATCCGCTGCGCCCCACTGGTCGTGATAGACGAGGTCGGCGACCGGCAGGCGCGGCAGCCAGCCGGCGCTTTCCAGTTCCGGGCGGTCCTTGAAATGGCTGACCCGGCCGAGGCACAGGTAGGCGATCGGCACGATGTGGCGCGGGATGCCCAGCGCTTCCTGCAGCGCTTCCTCGTGGAAGATGCTGACCCAGCCGACGCCCAGCCCCTCGGCGCGGGCCGCCAGCCACAGGTTCTGCACGGCGCAGACGCTGCTGTACAGGTCCATCGCCGGCATGTGCGTGCGGCCGAGCACGACCGGGCCGCTGCGCGTGCGGTCGCAGGTCACGCACAGGTTGATCGGCGCATCGAGGATGCCCTGCAGTTTCAGCCGGCTGTAGAGCGCGCGCTTGTCGTCCGGGAACAGCGCGGCGGCCTCGGCGTTGGCGGCGGCGAACGCGTCGTGCACGCGCTGCTTGACCGCCGGCGAGCGGACGACCAGGAAATTCCACGGCTGCATGAAGCCGACCGACGGCGCGTGGTGGGCGGCGAGCAGCAGCCGGGCGAGCTGTTCGTCCGGAACGGCGTCGGGCAGGAACTGGCCGCGCACGTCGCGGCGGCTGAAGATGGCGTGATAAACCGCCGCCCGTTCGGCGGCGCTGAAAGCGTGGGCGTTGCTGGCGTCCCGGTTTTCCATGGTTTCCCCTTACGGAAAAAACGGCGGCGGCCGGTCCGGGCCGCCGATGATGCCTCCCGGCCGGTCTTCTGACTCGGATTCATCCGGCCCGATGCGCCTTCCCGGCTTTCGCCAGTGGCCTGTGCATCGTCCGTCCTCCTCACAGCGTTGGGCACGTGGCGGAATTACACCGCCTTCCCGATTCTCCCCGCGGAAATCCGCCACCGCCGGCGCCGGGCTTTGTCGACTGCGCCTTGCCGTGCTGTGCGCACTGTCGGCGGCTTGTCTTCGCGCCCGGCTTGCCGGTGACGGATTTCCGGATAGGGCACCCGGAGACTCCTGCCCGAAAGCGATCGGGCGGGGCGGATGGTGCCATAATTACCGGCTTTTTTCACCGGTTACGCCATGTCCTGCTTCACCCTGATGGTCCAGGGGACCACTTCCGATGCCGGCAAATCGACGCTGGTCGCCGCGCTGTGCCGCATCCTGAAGCGCCGCGGCGTGCGCGTCGCGCCGTTCAAGCCGCAGAACATGGCGCTCAATTCGGCGGTCACCGTCGACGGCGGCGAGATCGGCCGGGCGCAGGCGCTGCAGGCGCTGGCCTGCGGGCTGGAACCGCATACCGACTTCAACCCGGTGCTGCTGAAGCCGACCACCGACCGCAAGGCGCAGATCATCATCCACGGCAAGGTCGCGACCGATCTCGACGCGCAGGCCTACCACGCCTACAAGCCGCGGGCGATGGGTGCGGTGCTGGCCTCCTGGGAGCGCCTGACCGCGCAATACGACGCGGTGCTGGTCGAGGGCGCCGGGTCGCCGGCCGAGATCAACCTGCGCGACCGCGACATCGCCAACATGGGCTTCGCCGAGGCCGTCGACTGTCCGGTGATCCTGGTCGCCGACATCGACCGCGGCGGCGTCTTCGCGCACCTGGTCGGCACGCTGGAACTGCTGTCGCCGTCCGAGCAGGCGCGCGTCAAGGGCTTCGTGATCAACCGCTTCCGCGGCGACATCGCGCTGCTCGAGTCGGGGCTCGACTGGCTGGAGCAGCGCACCGGCAAGCCGGTGCTCGGCGTGCTGCCTTACCTGCACGGCCTGATGCTCGACGCCGAGGACGCGATCGCGACCGCCGCGGTCGACGGCAAGAAAACCGCGAAATTGAAGGCCGTCGCGCCGGCCTATCCGCGCACGTCGAACCACAACGACCTCGATCCGCTGCGCCTGCACCCGGAAGTCGATTTCCGCTGGGTCGGGCCGGGCGAGGAACTGCCCGCCGCCGACCTCGTCGTGCTGCCCGGGTCGAAGGCGGTGCGCGCCGATCTCGACTGGCTGCGCGGCCAGGGCTGGGCCGATGCGCTGGCCCGCCACCTGCGCTACGGCGGCAAGGTGATCGGCCTGTGCGGCGGCTACCAGATGCTCGGCCGGGCGATCCACGACCCGCTCGGTCTGGAGGGCGCGCCGGGCAGCACGGCCGGCCTCGGCTGGCTGGATGTCGAGACGACGCTGGAGGCCGACAAGCAGCTGCGCAACGTGGACGGACGGCTGGATCTGCCGGGGGCGCCGGCCTTCACCGGCTACGAGATCCACCTCGGCGTCACGCGCGGCGCCGGGCTGGCGCGGCCGGCGCTGCATTTCGCCGACGGCCGCCCGGACGGCGCGCAGTCGGCCGACGGCCAGGTGCTCGGCACCTACTGCCACGGCGTTTTCGACCATCCGGACGCGTTGACCGCGCTGCTCGGCTGGGCCGGGCTGCGCGACGCCGAGCGCGTCGATTTCGCGGCGCGCCGCGAGGCCGACCTCGACCGCCTGGCCGATGCCGTCGAGGCGGCGCTCGATCCGGCCTGGCTGGCCGGGCTGCTGCCGCCTACGCGTGGTGGATGCGCCTGAGCGCGATCTGCTTCTGCAATTCCCGGAAATCGACTTCGCGGCCGTACAGCGCGTACAGCTTGCGAAGCATCGCGAAGACCCGCTTCGCGTCGTCGCCGCCGAGCAGTTGGGTGGCCTGGCGGTCGGCCAGTTCCGCGTCCCTGACTTCGAGCGCGCCGCGCACGAGGTCGAGCCGGGTGTCCGGGCGCAGTTCGGCGGCGAGCAGCGCCGGGCGCAGGCCGGCGAAACGGGACTTGCCCTTTTCCGGCGAGGCGACGGCGAGCAGCGCGCTGAAGCTGGCCTGTTCGTCGAGCGCCATGTTCTGGACTTCGGATTCGCGCAGGCCGAGCAGCACCCGCTCGGCCGACACCAGGTCGCGCGCATCGACCTGGCTGCGCGCCAGCTGCAGCCGGTCTTCCGGCGTCACCGCGCCGGGCATCGTGTCGTTGGCGACGACGTCGGCCAGCACCGCGCGCGCCGTCTCGGCGTCGCCGTTCAGCGCCGCCGCCTCGGCCAGCAGGCGTTTGCGCAGGTAGTTGCGCGGCGTCCGCTGTGCCGCGTCGTCGAGCACGCGCTGCGCTTCGCCGGCATCGCCCTGGGCCAGGCAGATCTGCGCCTTGAGGTCGGCGGCGTCGAAATAGTTCGGCGTGCCGGCGACGACGCGCTCGATTTCCTCGCGCGCCTCGGCCAGCCGGTCCTGGCGGTGCAGCGCGCGGGCGACGCCGGCATGGGCCCACGGGAAGTCGAAATTGTCCAGGATGCCGCGGTAGGCGGTTTCGGCGGCCTCCGGGTCGCCGCTGGCGAGCAGCGTCTCGGCGCGCTGGCGCAGGATCTCGAAGCGGTAGGGCCGGCCGGCCTCGCTGCCCAGCTTGGCCTGCAGGCTGGCCAGCGCCGCCGCGTAGTCCTGCCGCCGCTTCTTGCGGTAATAGTCGGCGAAGAAGGCCTTGCGGGCGACGATGCGCTCGAGGCGCAGCAACAGCTTGTCCGGCGAGAAGGGCTTGATGATGTAGTCGTCGGGCACCAGTTCGACGGCCGACACGACCTGCTCATAGGTCTGCTCGCCGGTGACCATCATGAAGATGGTTTCGTCGGGCAGCAGGTTGAAGCGGCGCAGTTCCTCGAGCAGTTGCTGACCCGAACGCCCCTCGCCGAGCATGTAGTCGCACAGGATCACGTCCGGCGTGTTGTTGCGGATGCGGTACAGCGCGTCCTGGTAATTCGCGGCGAATTCGACGGCGAAGGCGCCGGCGGTCTGCGCGATGGTGCGCAGCGCGTCGCGCGCCTGGGCCTGGTCGTCGATGACCAGGAAGCGCTTGCGGCTGAGGTCGGCGCTCACGGCAGGCGCACGGTGAACACGGCGCCGCCCGTCTCGCCGCCGTTGGCCAGGTCGACGCTGCCGGCCCGGTCGCGGCGACGGTGCAGCGCGGCCAGCTTGCCGGCGACCCGCAGGCCGACGCCGGGAGGCGGCGGCAGCGTCGCATAACCCGGACCGTCGTCCTCGACGCGCAGCACCAGCCAGCCGTCTTCCTGGTCGGCGCGGAGCAGCACCCGGCTGCGCGCGTAGCGTCCGGCGTTCTGCACCGCGTTGTTCAGCAGGTCGCCGACCAGTTCACGGTCGAGCGGCCATTCGTCGAGGACCGTGCAGCGGATTTCCAGCGCGATGCCGCGCGCGGCCAGGTGGCGGCGCTGGTCGAGCGCGACTTCGTCGCACAGGTCGCCGACGATGACCGGGACCGGCGACAGCCGCGCTCCGTCGCCGAGCAGGCGGTAGGCGGACAGGGCCCGGCTCAGCCGTCCGGCGGCCGCCTCGATCGCGTAGCGTGTTTCGCCGAGGTCGATGCCGTGCCGTTTCTCGGCATCGGCGATCAGCGATTCGGCGAGCAGCAGCTGGTTCTTGGCGTCGTGGACGCCGGAGGCGAGGATGTCGAGTATCGGTTGCATGTAGTCTCCCGGGGCGGCCTCTGCGGGCCGGCATCGGCAAGCATAGCGGCTGGCCGCAGCGAAGGCGAGGCGGCTCAGCCCTTCAGCGTCAATGGCAGGCCGGCGGCGACCAGCGTGACCCGGTCGCAGGCGGCGGCGACGCGCTGGTTCAGCCGGCCCTGCTCGTCGGCGAACAGGCGCGACACCGGGTGCATCGGCACGATGCCCCAGCCGACCTCGTTGGAAACCAGCACGATGCGCCCGGGCAGTTGCGGCAGCGCCTCGATCAGCGCCGCGGTTTCGCCGGCCAGCAGCGGGCAGGCGATCGCCTCGCCGGCTTCGGCCTGCGCCGCGGCGCGGCCGGCGAACAGCAGGTTGGACAGCCACAGCGTCAGGCAATCGACCAGCACGCAGGTATCGGGCGCCGCCAGGTCGCGCAGCTTCGCGGCCAGGTGCAGCGGCTCCTCGGCACAGCCCCAGTCGGCCGGGCGGCGTTCGCGGTGATGGGCGATGCGGCGTTGCATCTCGCCGTCGCGCGCCTCGGCGGTCGCGAGGTAGGTCACGGCGAGGCCGCTGGCGCGGGCCAGGGTTTCCGCGTGCAGGCTCTTGCCGGAGCGGGCGCCCCCGATGATCAGTTGTTTCATCCGCGGAATTGTCCGGATTGCGCGGGCTGGCGGCAAGCCGGATAATCCGTCCCGCTTCGACAAAAGGAACCCGGTGTGACTCCGGGGCGGGCCCGCCGCTGTAACCGGGGACGGCCGCTGCACGATGCCACTACGCGGGGAGACAGACCCGCCGGGAAGGCGCAGCGGACCGGACGATCCGGAAGCCAGAAGACCGTCGATGCATTGTTGGCAGAAGCCTGTGGACAGGGCTTCGCGGCAGCGTTGGCCAAACGCCGCCGCGAAGCCCTTTTGCTTTTGGAGAATCGGATGCATTCGTTTGAAATCGTCGCCGCCGACCGCGGCCTGGAAAATGCGCTGCAGAACAAGGTCGACCGCAAGACCAAGCCGCTCGGGGCGCTCGGTGCGCTGGAGCGCACCGCCGTGAAGATCGGCCTGGTCCAGCAGCGCCTCGACCCGCGGCTCGAGCGGCCGCACATGCTGGTCTTCGCCGGCGACCACGGCGCCGCGAAGGCCGGCGTCTCGGCCTACCCGCAGGACGTGACCTGGCAGATGGTCGAGAACTTCCTGGCCGGCGGCGCGGCGATCAACGTCTTCGCGCGCCTCAACGGTCTCGGCCTGTCGGTCGTCGACGCCGGCGTCGCCCACGATTTCGGCGTCCGCTCCGGGCTGATCGACGCCAAGGTCGGGCCGGGCACCGCCAACTACCTCGAAGAAGCGGCGATGAGCGCCGACCAGTGCGCGCTGGCGATGGGCCGCGGCGCCGCCGTCGTCCGCGACCTGGCGGCGCAGGGCTGCACCGTCGTCGGCTTCGGCGAGATGGGCATCGGCAACACCGCGTCGGCGTCGCTGATCACCCATTGCCTGACCGGCGTCCCGCTGGCCGACTGCGTCGGTCGCGGTACCGGCCTCGACGACGCCGGGCTGGCGCGCAAGCAGGCGCTGCTCGAGCAGGCGCTGCGCCGTTTCTCCGGCAGCGATCCGCTGGCCGTGCTGGCGCAGTTCGGCGGCTTCGAGATCGCCGCGATGGCCGGCGCGATGCTGGCCGCCGCCGAAGCGAAGATGGTGCTGCTGGTCGACGGCTTCATCGTCGGCGCCGCGGCGCTGGTCGCCGCCCGGCTGGCGCCGGCCTTGCCCGACTACTGCGTGTTCTGCCACTGCTCGGCCGAGCCCGGCCATCGCGCGCAACTGGCGGCGCTGGGCGGCGAGCCGCTGCTCGACCTCGGCCTGCGCCTGGGCGAGGGCACCGGGGCCGCGCTGGCTTTCCCGCTGGTCCGGGCCGCGGTCGCCTTCCTCGACGAGATGGCCAGCTTCGAGTCGGCCGGCGTCGCCGACAAGGCATGATCCGCCGCGAGTTCGACGCCTTCCTCGGCGCCGTTGGTTTCTTCACGCGGCTGCCGGTGCCGGCGCGGATCGCCGCGACGGCGCTGCCGCTGCACGACGCGGCGCGCTATTTCCCGGCGGTCGGGCTGCTGGTCGGCGGCCTCGGCGCGGCGGTCTGCGGGCTGGCGCTGAACGTCTGGCCGCAGCCGGTCGCCGTGCTGCTGGCGATGGCGACGACCATTTACGTCACCGGCGCCTTCCACGAGGACGGCCTGTCGGACACCGCCGACGGCCTCGGCGGCGGCTGGGACAAGGCGCGCATCCTGGCGATCATGAAGGACTCGCGGGTCGGCAGTTACGGCGTCGTCGCGCTGTGGCTGGCGCTGAGCGCGAAGTTCGCGCTGCTGTCCGGGCTGGAAGCGGCGCTGCTGCCGTGGGCGCTGCTCGCCGGCCATGCCGTGTCGCGCTTCGCCGCGACCGTGCTGCTGGCGACGATGGATTACGCGCGCGACGACGATTCCTCGAAATCACGGCCGCTGGCCGGGCGGCTGTCGGCCGGCTCACTGGCGGTCGCCGCGCTGTTCGCCGGACTCGCGCTGCTGCCGCTGGCGCCGGAACGGGCGCTGGCCGGCGCGCTGCTCGCCGGGCTGGCGACGGCCTGGCTGGCCGGCAAGTTCCGCCGCTGGCTGGGCGGCTATACCGGCGACTGCCTGGGCGCCGTGCAGCAGGCGGCCGAGATCGCCTTCTATCTCGGCCTGTTGGCGCAGCTGCCGCGATGATCCTGTACCTGGTCCGCCACCCGCAGCCGAAGATCGATCCCGGCATCTGTTACGGCAGCCTCGACGTCGAGGCCGAAAATGCGCAGGCGGTCGCCGAGCGACTGCGCACCGAACTGCCGCCCGGCCTGCCGGTCTGGAGCAGCCCGCTGCGCCGCTGCCGCGATCTGGCGGAAAGGCTGCATCCGGCGCCGGTCTTCGACACGCGGCTGCGTGAAATGGATTTCGGCGCCTGGGAAGGTCGACCGTGGGACGCCATTCCGCGCGCCGAGATCGACGCCTGGGCGGCCGACGTCGCCGGCTACGCGCCGCCCGGCGGCGAGTCGCCGCACGCATTGCAGCGCCGGGCGCTCGAATTCGTCGCCGGGCTGGCCGTGGCCGAAGCGGTGATCGTCACCCACGCCGGGGTGATCCGGACGCTGCTCGCCCACCGCCGCGGGCTGCCGCCGGAGCGCTGGAGCGAACTGCGCTTCGCCTACGGGGCGTGCACCGTCGTCGATTTCGGCGGCGGCGTATAATCGGCGCCCCGCCTTCCGCGTGAGCATCGTGACCGCACCGTCTCCCGATCCGACCAGCCGCCAGATCTATTTCCGCCTGCTCGGCTACGTCCGCCCGTACTGGAAAATGCTCGCCCTCGGCCTGGCGCTCAGTGCGCTCGGCGCCGCGATGGAACCGTTGCTGCCGGCGCTGATGAAAGCCTTGCTCGACAATGGCTTCCAGCCGAAGAACGACGGCTCGCTGACTGACGAGCTGATGCACGGCAAGCCCTGGCTGGTGCCGCTGTTCATCGTCGGCATCATGACGGTGCGCGGCATCATCACCTTCTGCGCCAGCTATGCGATGTCCTGGGTGCAGATCCGGCTGCTCAACAACATCCGCAAGCAGATGTTCGCGCATCTGGCGCGGCTGCCGGTCAGTTTTTTCGAGTCCAATCCCTCGGGGCGCACGATCACCCGGATCACCAACGATGTTCACGCGATCGGCACCGCGGCGACGACGGCCGGCGTGACCATCGTCCGCGAGTCCCTGACCGTCGCCGGCCTGCTCGCCTGGCTGCTCTACCTGAACTGGCAGCTGACGCTGATCACGCTGACGGTGGTTCCCTTCATCAGCCTGGTCACGCGTACGCTGGGCAAGCGCCTGCGCCAGATGAGCCGGGCCGCGCAGGCAGGCATGGGGATGATGGCCCAGAAACTCCACGAAGCCATCCTGTGCCAGAAGGTGCTCAAGGTGTTCGGCGGCGAAGCCCAGGAAATTGCCCGCTTCGGCAAGGTCAACGACGCGATGCGCGGCTATGCGACGCGCTCGTCGGTCGCGTCGGCGGCCAACACGCCGCTGGTCCATTTCTTCGTGTCGCTCGCCATCGCGGCCGTCGTCTATCTGGCGCTGTTGCAGGCCAACCAGGGGGCGACCACGGTCGGCAGCTTCGTGTCCTTCATCATCGGCATGGTGATGCTGCTGTCGCCGCTGAAGCTGCTGTCCAACGTCAATGCCCAGCTGCAGAACGGCCTGGCCGCGGCCGAGAGCGTGTTCCAGCTGCTCGACACGCCGCTCGAGGCCGATCCGGGCACGCGGACGCTGGAACGCGCGGCCGGCCGCATCGATTTCGAGGATGTCTCCTTCCGTTACCCCGGCGCCGAGCGCGATGCGCTGCGGGGCATCACGCTGCATGTCGAAGCAGGTCGGACCGTCGCGCTGGTCGGCACCTCGGGCGGCGGCAAGACGACGCTGGCCGGGCTGCTGCCGCGTTTCCACGCGCCGACCGCCGGACGCATCCGGCTCGACGGCATCGACCTGCAGGACCTGACGCTGGCCAGCCTGCGCGCGCAGATGGCCATCGTGTCGCAGGAAACCCTGCTGTTCAACGACACGGTCGCCGCCAACATCGCCTACGGCACGTCGGCCGGTGCGTCGCAGCAGGCGATCGAAGCCGCCGCCGCGGCGGCCAATGCGCTCGATTTCATCCGGGCCTTGCCGGAGGGTTTCAATACCCTGATCGGCGAGAACGGCAGCCGGCTGTCCGGCGGCCAGCGCCAGCGCCTGGCGATCGCCCGCGCGATCCTCAAGGACGCGCCCATCCTGATCCTCGACGAGGCGACCTCGGCGCTCGACAACGAATCCGAACGCCTGGTCCAGGACGCGCTGGATCACCTGATGCGCGAACGGACGACTTTCGTCGTCGCCCACCGGCTGTCGACCATCGAGCGCGCCGACCTGATCGTCGTGCTGCAGCAGGGGCGCATCGTCGAGACCGGCACGCATGCCGCGCTGCTTGCCGCCGACGGCGCCTACGCCCGGCTGCACCGGACGCAGGAGGTCGCCGGCTGAGTCCGGATCAGTGCGCGGCTTCCCAGTTCGCGCCGATGCCGACCTCGACGACCAGCGGCACGGCCAGTTCGGCGACCTGGCCCATCAGCCGCGGCAGGTGGGTGCGGACTTCGACCAGTTCGTCGTCCGGCACTTCCAGCACCAGTTCGTCGTGTACCTGCAGCACCAGCCGCGATTTCAGCCCGGAGCGTTCCAGCCAGCCCTGCACGGCGACCATCGCCAGCTTGATCAGGTCGGCGGCGGTGCCCTGCATCGGCGCGTTGATCGCGGCGCGTTCCGCCGCCTGGCGGCGGTTGCCGTTGCTTGAACGGATTTCCGGGAACCACAGCCGGCGGCCGAAGGCGGTCTCGACGTAGCCCTGCTGGCGTGCCGCTTCGCGGGCTTCTTCCATGTAGCGGGCGACGCCGGGATAGCGGTTGAAGTAGCGGTCGATGTAGGTCTGCGCGGCGCTGCGTTCCAGCCCGAGCTGGCGGGCCAGGCCGAAGGCGCTCATGCCGTAGATCAGCCCGAAGTTGATGCTCTTGGCGACGCGGCGCTGGTCGGGGCCGACTTCGAGCGGCGTGACGCCGAAAATCTCGCCGGCGGTTGCGCGGTGCACGTCCTCGCCATGGGCAAAAGCCTCGAGCAGCCGGGCGTCACCGGAGAGGTGCGCCATGATGCGCAGCTCGATCTGCGAATAGTCGGCCGACACGATGCTGCAGCCGGCCGGCGCGACGAAGGCGGTGCGGATCTTGCGGCCTTCCTCGGTGCGCACCGGGATGTTCTGCAGGTTGGGGTCGCTCGACGCCAGCCGGCCGGTGACCACCGAAGCCTGCGAGAAATGCGTATGCACGCGGCCGGTGTCCGGGTTGATCATGCGCGGCAGCTTGTCGGTGTAGGTGCCCTTCAGTTTCGACAGGCTGCGGTGTTCGAGGAGCAGCTGGGGCAGCGGGTAGTCGAGCGCCAGTTCGCTCAGCACTTCCTCGTCGGTCGACGGGGCGCCGGACGCGGTCTTCTTCTTGACCGGCAGGCCGAGCCGGCCGAACAGGATTTCGCCGAGCTGCTTCGGCGACGCCAGGTTGAACGGCTGGCCGGCCAGTTCGTAGGCGCGGGCTTCAAGCGCCATGATCTTCTGCCCCATTTCGTGGCTCTGCCGGGCGAGCAGCTCGCCGTCGATCAGGATGCCGGTGCGCTCCATCTGCCAGATGACCTGCCGGGCCGGCAGCTCGATGTCGTGGTAGATGCGGCTCAGGCCGGGTTCGGCGGCGAGGCGCGGGTGCAGCACGTGGTGGATGCGCAGCGTGACGTCGGCGTCCTCGGCGGCGTAGGTCGCGGCGCGTTCGAGGTCGACCTGGTCGAAGCCGATCTGCTTCGCACCCTTGCCGCACAGGTCCTCGTAGGCGATGGTTTCCAGGCCGAGGTGGCGGGTGCACAGCTGGCCGAGGTCGTGGCCCTTGTCCGATTCGACGACGTAGCTCTGCAGCAGCGTGTCGTGCGCGACGCCGGCCAGCGCGATGCCGTGGTTGGCGAACACGTGCTGGTCGTACTTGGCGTTCTGCAGCACTTTTTTGCGGTCGACCGCCTCCAGCCAGGGTTTCAGGCGGGCCAGCACCTCGTCGCGCGGCAGCTGGTCGGCGACGCCGGGGGCGGTGTGGGCGAGCGGGATGTAGCAGGCCTTGCCCGGCTCGACGGACAGCGAGATGCCGACGATGCGGGCGGCAAAGGAATCGAGGCTGGTCGTTTCGGTGTCGAGCGCGGTCAACGCCGCGTTTTCGATCTTTTCCAGCCAGGTGTCGAATTGCGCCCAGGTCAGCACGGTTTCGTAATCGACCGCGAGCTTTTCGGCCGGCGGGACGGCGTCGGGGGCGCTCACGGTGCGCGCCGGCACGTCGGCCGCGGCGGCCGGTCCGTCGATCTCGGCCAGCCAGGAACGGAACTGGTAGCGCCGGTAGAGGCCGCGCAGCGCGTCGGCATCCGGCGGATTCGCGGTCAACGCGTCCGGTGCCGGCAAATCCGGCAGGTCGCAGACGACGGTGACCAGCTTGCGGCCGAGCGGCAGGAATTCCAGGTGGTCGCGCAGGTTCTGGCCGACGACGCCCTTGATCTCGGGCGCCGCGGCGACGATGCCGTCGAGCGAGCCGTACTGGCTCAGCCACTTGACCGCGGTCTTCGGGCCGCACTTGGCGACGCCGGGAACGCCGTCGACGGCGTCGCCGACCAGCGCCAGGTAATCGACGATGCGTTCCGGCGGCACGCCGAACTTGGCCTCGACGCCGGCGGCGTCGAGCAGTTCTTCGCTCATCGTGTTGTACCAGCGGACATGTGGGCCGACCAGCTGGGTCAGGTCCTTGTCGCCGGTGGAAATCAGCGTGTCGATACCGTCGACCGCGGCGCGCGTCGCCAGCGTGCCGATCACGTCGTCGGCCTCGACGCCGTCGACCATCAGCAGCGGCCAGCCGGCGGCGCGGATCGCCGCGTGCAGCGGCTCGATCTGGCGCGCCAGGTCGTCCGGCATCGGCGGACGGTGCGCCTTGTATTCGGGATACCAGTCGTCACGGAAGGTCTTGCCGCGGGGATCGAAGACGACCGCCTTGTAGTCCGCCTTGTGGTCGTTTTCCAGACGACGTAGCATGTTCAGCACGCCGTAGATCGCGCCGGTCGGCTCGCCGTCGGCGTTGCGCAGGTCGGGCAGGGCGTGGAACGCGCGGTACAGATAGGACGAACCGTCCACCAACAACAAGAGAGGCATAGAACGTGACGGAAGGTGAGAAGCTGGAAATGGGCGTCGAGACCGAAGCGCTGCTCAAGGGAACGACGGCGCGGGAATCCTGGCGGATTTTCGGCATTATGTCAGAGTTCGTCGAGGCGACCGAACGCCTGGCGGCGATCAAGCCGGCCGTCACGCTGTTCGGCAGCGCCCGTGTCCGGCCCGAGTCGCCGTACTACATGCTGACCGAGCAGTTGTCCCGGCTGCTGTCGGATTCCGGCTTCTCGGTGATCTCCGGCGGCGGGCCCGGCATCATGGAAGCGGCCAACAAGGGCGCCTTCTTCGGCAAGTCGCCGTCGGTCGGCCTGAACATCCAGCTGCCGCACGAGCAGAAGTCGAATCCCTACCAGGACATTTCGCAGACCTTCCGCCACTTCTTCGCGCGCAAGTACATGTTCGTCCGCTTCGCCAGCGCCTACGTCGTGATGCCCGGCGGCTTCGGCACGCTCGACGAGCTGATGGAGGCGCTGACGCTGATCCAGACCGGCAAGGCGCGCCGCATTCCGCTGATCCTGGTCTGCTCCGATTTCTGGGGCGGCATGATCGAGTGGTTCAAGGACCGGCTGGTCGCCGAGGGGATGGTCGATCCCGAGGACATGAGCCTGATCCAGCTGATCGACGAGCCGCAGCAGGTCGTCGACGCGATCTTCAAGCATTACGAGGGCCGCCCCTTCGGCCCGCTGCCCAACGAACACGAACTGCTGCTCAACCTGTAAAATCGGGCCAGTTCATCCGAGGATCCACCATGCGCCGCCTTCTTCCCTTCGCGCTGTTCGCCGCCCTGCCGGTCTGGGCGCAACAGGCCGACCTGCAACCGCTGCCCGCCGTGCCGCCGCCGCCGCCCGAGATGGAGGCCTTCGACGCGGCGATCGAGCCGCAGGTGACCATCGTCAAGCAGGAAACCGAGACCCGCGAGGAATACCGGATCAAGGGCAAGCTGTACATGATCAAGGTGACGCCGGCGGTCGGTCCGGCCTACTACCTGGTCGATCGCCACGGCGACGGCGTCTTCATGAAGGCGGACAGCGTCCAGGCCGAAATCCGGCCGCCGATGTGGATCATCCACAGCTGGTAAGCCTTGTCGGTCTATACCCCGGTCGGGCGCGCCGAGCTCGCCGCCTGGCTGGAACCGCTGGGCTGCGGCGAACTGCTTGAACATGCCGGCATCGCCGCCGGCATCCAGAATTCCAATTATTTCGTGACGACGGACCGCGGCCGCTACGTGCTGACGGTGTTCGAAACCATCGCGCCGGCGTCGCTCGACTTCTACCTCGCGCTGCAGTCGCATCTGGCGCAGCGCGGCATCCCGGCGCCGCAGCCGCTCGCCGATCCGGCGGGGCGGCGCTGGCGCCCGCTGGCCGGCAAGCCGGCCGCGCTGCTGACCTGCCTGCCCGGCGCCAGCCTGGAAACGGCCGCTCCCGCGCATTGCCGCGCCGTCGGCGAACTGCTCGCCCGGCTGCACCTGGCCGCCGCCGACCTGCCGGCGGCGCCGCCGAATCCCTGCGGCGCCGCCTGGCGCCAGGCGACCGGCAGCGCCTTGCTGCCCCGGTTGCCTGCCGACGACCGGGTGCTGCTCGCCGACGAACTGGGCTTCCAGGCAGACCAGGATTTCGCGGCGCTGCCCGGCGGCGTGATCCACGCCGACCTGTTCCGCGACAACGTGCTGTGGGATGCTGGCGGTCGACTGTCCGGCGTGCTCGATTTCTATTTCGCCGGCGTCGATGCGTGGCTGTTCGACCTGGCGGTGGCTGCCGGCGACTGGTGCGCCGACGAGGCCGGCCTGGCCGCGCTGGTCGACGGCTATGCCGCGATCCGGCCGCCGGAGGCCGCCGAGCGTCAGGCCTGGCCGGCGCTGCGCCGGGCGGCGGCGCTGCGTTTCTGGCTGTCGCGGCTGCAGGCCCGGCACGAGCCGCGCGCCGGCGAGGTGGTCACGGTCAAGGATCCGGCGCATTTCCGTGCCCTGCTCGAGCGTTTTCGCCTTGCCCCGGCGGCCTGGCCCCGTTAGCATCCGCGCATGAGCGAAACTCCTGCATTTCCCCTGGCCCCCGCGCCCTTCGCCGGCGACAGCCGCGAGGTCGACGCCGGCGCCTGTTTCGACTGGCTGCACCAGGGCTGGGCGATGTTCCTGGCCAATCCGGGCATCTGGATCGGCGCGTCCATCCTGCTGCTGGTCATCCTGATGGCCATCTCGATCGTCCCGCTGTTCGGCCAGATCGCCGCCCACCTGCTGATCCCGGTGTTCGGCGCCGGTATGGTGCAGATCTGCAAGCGCCTGGCCGACGGCGGCCAGCCCGAGATCTCGGACCTGTTCGCCGGCTTCCGCCACAATGCCGGCCAGCTGGTGATGGTCGGCCTGTTCTTCGCACTGGCCGTGTTCTCGATCGCCTTCCTGGCCTTCCTGCTGGTCAGCGGCGGCATCCTCGGCGGCACCGTGACCGGCCGCGTCGCCGGGTTCGGCATCGCCTTCGGCGGCGTCATGCTGGCCGGCCTGCTGGTGCTGATGTTGTCGATTCCAGTGATCATGGCGACGTGGTACGCCCCCTTCCTGGTCTTCCTGCACGACATGGCGCCGCTCGACGCGATGAAGGCGAGCTTTGCGGCCGGCTACAAGAACTGGCTGGCGATGGTGATCTTCGGCATCTTCCTGGTCGTCGCGCTGTTCTTCGCGATGCTGCCGCTGGGCCTGGGCATGGTGCTGCTGCTGCCGGTGTTCTCCGGTGCGGTGTACGCCTCGTACCGCGACATTTTCGTCGGGGTCTGACGGTGCGCGCCCAGACCCTGGCTCCCGCCGCCGGCCTGCGCTGGCTGCTCGGCGGATTCGCGATCTACCGGCGCAACCCGGTGCCGCTGGCGCTGCTGGTGCTCGCCTACTGGTTCACGGTGATCTTCCTGAACGTGCTGCCGGTACTCGGCGCGCTGGCCGCATCGCTGGCGATCCCCGGCCTGTCGGTCGGCCTGATGCAGGCGGCCCGCAACATCGAGCGCGGCGTGCCGGTCGGCCTGCCGACGCTGTTCGGCAGCTTCCGCGACAATCCGCGCACGCTGTTCGCGCTGGGCGCGCTGTACCTGTGCTGCACGCTGGGCGTGCTCGGCCTGTCGACGCTGGCCGACGGCGGCGACCTGCTGCGCTACCTGCTCGCCAACAGCCGCGCCGAGCGCGCGGCGGTCGAGGATGCCGATTTCCTGCTGCCCGGGCTGGTCGTCGCCGGGCTGATGCTGCCGGTACTGATGGCCTGGTGGTTCGCGCCGGTGCTCGCGGCCTGGCACCGGCTGACGCTGGGCAAGTCGCTGTTCTTCAGCTTCGTCGCCTGCGCGATGAACTGGCGCCCCTTCCTGGCCTACGGACTCGGCCTGATGCTGTTGTCCGGCGTGCTGCCCGGGCTGCTGCTCGGCGTGCTGCTGATCCTTTTCCCGGCGACGCCGGATCTGGCGATCAGCATCCTGATGGCGCCCATCCTGCTGATCGTCGCCCCGGTTACTTTCGCCAGTTTCTACGCGGGTTACCGCGAGATCTTCGGCATTTCCGAAATTGTCTGAGCCGCTCGGCCTCTTCGGCGGGACCTTCGATCCGGTCCATTACGGCCATTTGCGGCTGGCCGAGGAGTCGATCGCCCATCTCGGCCTCGGCGGCGTGCGCTGGATTCCGGCCGGGCAACCGCCGCACCGCGGCACGCCGCAGGTTACCGCGGCGCAGCGCCTGGCGATGGTCCGCCGGGCCGTCGACGGCAATCCGCGTTTCTCGGTCGACCCGGCCGAGGTCGAGGCCGTGGTGCCGAGCTACACGGTGCCGACCCTGGAACGCCTGCGCCGCGAACTGGGGCCGGACCGGCCGCTGGTGCTGCTGGTCGGCGCCGATGCCTTCGCCGGGCTGGCGACCTGGCATCGCTGGCGCGACCTGTTCGCGCTGGCCCATGTCGCGGTGTCGCACCGGCCGGGATTCCCGGTCGAGCCGGCCAGCCTGCCGACCGAACTGGCCGGCGAATTCGCGGCGCGTCGCCTGGCCGACGCGGCCGGCCTGCGTCAGGCGCCGGCCGGCGGCATCGTGACCTTCGCGATGACCCAGCTGGCCATTTCGGCGACGCAGATCCGCAAGCTGCTCGCCAACGGCCTGTCGGCCCGCTATTTGCTGCCCGACGAGGTTCTCGACTATATTCAAACCCATTCCCTGTACAGAAATCCCTGATGGACATACGCAAGCTGCAGAAAATCGTCGTCAACGCCCTCGAAGACATCAAGGGCAAGGACATCGAAGTCATCAACACGACCAAGCTCACCTCGATGTTCGACCGGCTGGTCATCGCGACCGGCGATTCGAACCGCCAGGTCAAGGCGCTGGCCCGCAACGTCCAGGACAAGGTCCGCGAGGCCGGCGGCGAGATCGTTTCGATCGAGGGCGAGGACGTCGGCGAATGGGTGCTGGTCGATATCGGCGACATCGTGGTCCATGTGATGCAACCCTCGGTCCGCCTGTACTACAACCTCGAGGAACTCTGGCAGCTTACGCCGGCGCAGCGCCGCCGGCAGGCGGAGCAGGCCGCCGCCGAATGAAGCTGGCCATCCTCGCCGTCGGCCACCGCCAGCCCGACTGGGTCGGCGAGGGCTGCGCCGAGTACCTGAAGCGCATGCCGCGCGAACTGGCGGCCAGCGTCACCGAGATCAAGCCCGAGCCGCGCGGCTCGAAAACCCGCGAACAGTTGCTGACCGCCGAGAAGGCGCGCATCCGCGATGCGCTGCCGGCGTCGTGCCGCCTGGTCGTGCTCGACGAGAAGGGCGACGACCTGACCACGCTGCAGCTGGCGAAGCGCCTCGAGGTCTGGATGCAGGACGGGCGCGACGTCGCGCTGCTGATCGGCGGCGCCGACGGCCTCGACGAGGAATTCAAGCGCCAGGCCGACGACAGGCTGCGCCTGTCGAGCCTGACGCTGCCGCACGGCATGGCCCGCCTGCTGCTGTGCGAGCAGCTGTACCGCGCGGTCAGCGTGCTGAAGAACCATCCGTACCACCGGGAGGGATGATGCGACTCTACCTTGCCTCGCGCAGCCCGCGCCGCCGGGAATTGCTGGCCCAGATGGGCATCGAGTTCGATACGCTGGTCTTCCGCGACGGCGAGCGCGCCGACTTCGAGGTCGACGAGACGCCGCATCCCGGCGAGGACCCGGTCGCCTACGTCGAGCGCGTGACCCGCGCCAAGGCCGAACATAGCCTCGAAATCGTCCGTGGGCGCCACCTGGCGATGCGCCCGGTGCTCGCCGCCGACACGACGCTCGAATTCGACGGGCAGATCATCGGCAAGCCGGCCGACGCCGCCGACGCCGCGGCCATCCTGCGCCGGCTGTCGGGCCGCACGCACCGTGTGCTGACCGGCGTCGCGGTCGACCATCTCGGGCGGACCGAATACCTGCTGTCGGCCAGCGAAGTCCGCTTCCGCCGCCTGGACGACGACGAAATCAACCACTACGTGCTGAGCGGCGAGCCGATGGACAAGGCCGGCGCCTACGGCATCCAGGGGCGCGCCGGCATGTTCGTCGAGCACCTGTCGGGCAGCTTCACCGGCGTCATGGGGCTGCCGGTCTGCGAGACCGGCGAGCTGCTCAAGCGCTTCGGTTTCCGGCTGCTGTAACGCTGGGCAGCCGGTCAGCCGTCAGCGGTTCCTGAACGCCGGTTTGCGCTTCTCGACGAAAGCCGCCATGCCCTCCTTCTGGTCTTCGAGGCCAAAGCTCGCGTGGAAGACGCGGCGTTCGAACAGCAGTCCTTCGTTCAGCGAGGATTCGTAGGCGCGGTTGATCGATTCCTTGATCATCATCGCGACCGGCAGCGAGTAGCCGGCGATCGTCTGGGCCGCCTTCAGCGTTTCGTCGAGCAACCGGTCGGCCGGGATCACGCGGGCGACCAGGCCGGACTGCTCGGCTTCGGCGGCATCCATGAAACGGCCGGTCAGGCACAGGTCCATCGCCTTCGCCTTGCCGACCGCGCGCGGCAGGCGCTGCGTGCCGCCGGCGCCGGGCAGCGTGCCGAGCTTGATCTCGGGCTGGCCGAATTTTGCGGTGTCGGCGGCGTAGATCATGTCGCACATCATCGCCATCTCGCAGCCGCCGCCCAGCGCGAAGCCCGCCACCGCGGCGATCACCGGCTTCCTGGCGGTCTTGATGCGCTCCCAGTTGCGGGTGATGAAGTCGGTCCGGTAGGCCTGCATGTAGTCGAAGTCCTTCATGACGCCGATGTCGGCACCGGCGGCGAAGGCCTTGTCGTTGCCTGTCAGCACGATGCAGCCGATGTTTTCGTCGGCTTCGAAGGCGTCGACCGCGGCGGCGATGCCGTCGACGACTGCATCGTTCAGGGCGTTCATCGCTTCCGGCCGGTTGATCCGGATCAGGCCGACCTTGCCGTGGATTTCCGTGAGTACTGCCTGGGACATCTCGTTTCTCCCGTCGTTGATTCGGACGGCATGATAGCAGTCCTGCCCGGCGTGTCCGTCAGGCGACAGTTGCCGTGGGCGGAGAGGTGTGCCGGGAGGGCTGGCGCCTGTCAGGCGCCGAGCAGCCGGCGCAGTCGGCGCGGCACGAGCCGGCGCATTTCCCGGGCACGGGCGAACAGGCTGCCGAGGCCGTCGGCGATGCGCCGGCTGGCTTCCGGTCCCTCGATCCAGCGATAGAAGGCGGTGGCCGCGAGCAGGCTGACGGTCCACGCGGCGAGCAGGCCGAAAACGGCGGCACCCGGCGTTTCCCCGCCGAGCTGCACGAACAGGCCGTTGGCCAGCAGCAGGATGGGGAAATGCACCAGGAAGACCGAATACGAGATGCGGCCCAGGAAGGCGAGCGGTGCGACGTCCGGCCAGCGTTCGAGCAGGCCGCTGCGGCGACCGACGGCGAGCAGCAGCGCGACGCCCAGCGCGAGCGCGATGCGCAGCCGGAAATCGACGACCAGTGCCGCGATCGCGACGGTCGCGATGACGCCGGTCCAGGCCGACAGCCGGCGCGGGTCCGAGGCCCACCAGGCGGCCGCGCCGAGCGCATAGGAACCGAAGAAGTAGATCGCCCAGTTGTCGAGGTCGGGATTGCGGTTGAACCAGAACAGCGATGCCGCGCCGACCGACAGCACCAGCAGCGGCGCGACGAAGGCGCGGCGGCCGGCCCACAGCAGCAGCGCCATCAGCGCGAACAGCTGGAAATCGATGGCGACGTACCAGACGCCGGCCGACAGCGAGTCGACCCCGAGTACGCCATGCAGCAGCGTCGCATGGGCCAGCCATTGCGCGAAGCCGGCGCGGGCCGGGATCGCGTCGTCGTCCATCCAGTGGTCGGCGATCGCCGATCCGATGATCGCGATGCCGATCGCCGCCAGGAAGGGGATGATCAGGCGCTGGTAACGCTTCCACAGCAGCGGCAGCGGCGACGCGGCCAGCGCATCGCCCTGCGGCGACAGCCCGCGTGCGGCGAGGAAGCCGGCGACAACCAGGAAAACCTGGACCGCCATGCGTCCGTAGTCGTACAGCCAGCCGAGCAGCCCGGGCAGCAGGTCGCGCGCCGTCTCGGCCAGCGGGCCGTAGGACGAGAAGTGATGCAGCAGAACGATTTGCGATGCGACGGCTTTCAGCGCGTCGATCATCGGCATGCGACGGGTGGTGCTCATGGTGCGGATTTTACATGTTGCGGTGCACAAATTCCACCGGACAGGCGAGTAACGCGCCACGGCCTTCCCGGTGTACCGCCGCCGGGAAAAAAGCCTGCCTCAGGGGGCGGGGGCGCCGTCCTTCAGGTATAGCGGCGAGCGCGGGCCGTACAGGATGCCGTTCGGCCGGCCGGCCGCCAGCAGGCGGTGACTGGCGATCCCGGCGATCTGGTGGCCGCGGTTGCTCAGCGTGTCGGCGATCTGGGTGATCAGTGCCTGGACCAGCAGGCCGACCAGCCCGCCGTTCGAATTGTTGTTGCCTTCGTTGCTCGACGCGGTCGCCGATCCGGTCCACAGTACTTTGCCGCTGCGCAGGTCGACCAGGCGGCCTTCGGCCGTGACCCGGGTTTCGGCGACGATCACGGCGTAGGTGGTGCCGTACTGCTTGATGTCGATGTACAGCGCCGCGTCGGCGCCGAAAATCTCGCGCAATTTGGGCAGCCCGACCTGATGGATCTCGGCCGGCGTATCGAGGCCGTTCTGGCGGAAGGTTTCGTCGACCAGCGTGACGGGCAGCACGTAATAGCCGGATTCGGCCAGCGGTGCCGTCGTCTGCGACAGCAGGCTGTAGGTGGCGCCGACGTCGGGCGAGCTGTTGACCGGCGGCAGGATCAGGATGGAGGCCGGGCGGCTCTCGCGGAATGCCGTGTAGTCGAAGCGGGGCGGGGTCGCGCAGGCGGCCAGCAGGCCGCAGGCGAGGAGGATGGCGAGGCGCCGGAGGGTCATCTGGAAGGACATCGGGGCCCCTAGGGTGCGATCTTCTTCAGCAGGAAGTCCATGAATGGGGCGCTTTCCGGGAATTGCGCCTTCTCCGCTTCCAGGTGCTGTTGCAGGCGGTCGGTCCGCCCGGTCTTGCCGTACAGCATCGCCAGGTGGGCATGGTAGCCGGGCGGTGGGCGCTTGCCCTTGGCGCGCGCCTTTTCCAGTTCGGCCTCGAGGGCCAGGATCTGCTCTTCCGGCGCGGTGTCGCCCTTGAAGTAGGCATACACCTGCCCCTGATAATTGCCCCAGTAGTACAGCGGTTCGGGGCGCGTCGCGCAGCCGGTCAGGACCAGCGCGCACAGCGCGGCGCCAGCCAGCCGGGTGGCGCGGATTGCGGCGGATCGCATCGGCCGGCGGTGCCGGTTCAGCGGGTCGGGTTCCAGGCGCCGGATTCGACGCCCCGGATCAGCGTATCGACCGCTTCGCGGATCGCCAGGTCGAGGACCTTGCCGTTCAGCGTCGAGTCGTAGCTGGCGGTACCGCCGAAACCGACGATCTCGCGGTTGGACAGGCTGTATTCGCCGGCGCCCTGGGCCGAGAAAACGACCTCGGACGTCTGCACATCGACGATGTTCAGCGCGACCTTGGCGTAGGCGACCTGGGATTTGCCGCGGCCGAGGATGCCGAACAGCTGGTGATCGCCGACTTCCTTGCGGCCGAACTCGGTGACGTCGCCGGTGACGACGTAGCGGGCCCCCTTCAGCGTCTGCTCGGACTTGGCGAAGGCGGCTTCCTGGCGAATTTCGTCGAGGTTGCCGCGGTCGAGGACCGTGAAGCGGCCACTCTGCTGCAGATGAGTGATCAGGATGGTCTTGGCCTGGCTGCCCAGGCGGTCGATGCCGTCGGTGAAGATACCGCGCATGAAGCTGGAGCGGTTGTCGAACTTGCCGACCGCGATCGGGCTGCGCGCGCCGACGTAGGGCTGGGCCGACGACACGGTGCGGGCAACCTCGAGGCTGCGCGAGCTTTCCGTGGCGCAGCCGCCGAGCAGTCCGCCGAGGCCGGCGAGAACGACGATGGAAAGAATCTTGGCTTTCATGCGGGGGCTCCCGGGGGAAATATGCGAACTGGTTCGGATTCTAGCATCGAGGCTGCCCGGGCCTCAGTCGATCCGGGCGACGAAGGCACCCTGCATGGCCGGCGGCAGGTCGATCCAGACGCGATGGCCGCTGCCGGAGGCGACGGCGACCGCCTCGCCGGCCCGGTTTTCCATGCGGCCGGGCCGGTGGCGCAGGTTGCCGGACGGATGCACGCATTCGAGCAGGTCCTGCGCGGTGAACCGGTTCTTGACCTCGATTTCCATCAGGCCGCGCGCCGCGTCGAAGGCGACGGCATCGCCGACGTACTGACTCTTGTCCGATTCGGAATGGCCGCGCAGGTAGTTCTGGTAGTCGGCGTCGTGGTGGCGCTGGTAGAAGCCGTCCGTGTAGCCGCGGTTGGCGAGGTTTTCCAGTTCGGACAGCAGGGTGGCGTCGAAGGGCCGGCCGGCGACCGCGTCGTCGATCGCCCGGCGGTAGGCCTGGCAGGTGCGGGCCACGTAGTAGGGGCTCTTGGTGCGGCCTTCGATCTTCAGCGAATCGATGCCGATCTCGGCCAGCCGGTGCACGTGCTCGATGGCGCGCAGGTCCTTCGAGTTCATGATGTAGGTGCCGTGCTCGTCTTCCTCGATCGGCATCAGCTCGCCCGGACGCTGCTTTTCCTCGAGCAGGATTTCCTGTTCGGGGTTTTGGTGGAAATTGACCGGTTGACCGTCGGAAGTCAAGACCTTGTAGTCCCAGCGACAGGAATTGGTGCAGGTGCCCTGGTTCGGATCGCGGTGGTTGAAGTAGCCGGACAGCAGGCAGCGGCCGGAGTAGGCGATGCACAGCGCGCCATGCACGAAGACTTCGAGTTCGACGTCCGGGCACTGCTGGCGGATTTCGGCGACTTCGTCGAGCGACAGCTCGCGCGACAGGATCACGCGGTCGACGCCCATTTTTTTCCAGAAACGGACCGCAGCCCAATTCACAGTGTTGGCCTGGACCGACAGGTGGATCACCTGTTCCGGCCATTTTTCGCGGACGAGGTCGATCAGCCCGGGATCGGACATGATCAGCGCGTCCGGCTTCAGCGCGACGACCGGCGCCATGTCGTCGAGGTAGGTCGCGAGCTTGGCGTTGTGCGGGTAGATGTTGCTGACGACGAAGAAGCGCTTGCCGGCGGCGTGCGCTTCGGCGATGCCTTCGCCCAGTTTTTCCAGCGAGCCGAACTCGTTGTTGCGCACGCGCAGGCTGTAACGCGGCTGGCCGGCATAGATCGCGTCGGCCCCGAAGGAGAAGGCCGTGCGCATCATGTCGAGCGAACCGGCCGGGGCGAGCAGTTCTGGCGCCTTGGGCATAGTAAAATTATGAAAAACCGCAGATTTTACGCCTCAT
The DNA here is from genome assembly GCA_028687035.1 of Dechloromonas sp. Classification (GTDB taxonomy): domain Bacteria; phylum Pseudomonadota; class Gammaproteobacteria; order Burkholderiales; family Rhodocyclaceae; genus Azonexus. The sequence goes on from JAQUAX010000002.1 coordinate 94,453, forward strand.
GACCGAAGAGATACTGATCAATTTCACACCGCAGGAGACCCGCGTTGCCGTGATGCAACAGGGGGTCGTCCAGGAGCTGCACATCGAGCGCACGGCCAGCCGCGGGCTGGTCGGCAACGTTTACCTGGGGCGCATCTGCCGCATTCTGCCCGGCATGCAGTCGGCCTTCGTCGAGATCGGCCTGGAACGCACCGCCTTCCTGCACGTCGCCGACATCTGGCAGCCGCGCGAAGTCAGCCAGGAGCGGGCGACCGAGCGGCCGATCGAGAAGATCCTGTCGGAGGGGCAGAGCATCGTCGTCCAGGTCATCAAGGATCCAATCGGTACCAAGGGCGCGCGGCTGTCGACGCAGATCTCGATCGCCGGCCGGATGCTCGTCTATCTGCCGCAGGAAAAGCACATCGGGATTTCGCAGCGCATCGAGGCCGAGGCCGAGCGCGAGGTGCTGCGCGAGCGCATCACCCGCCTGGTGCCGGAGGACGAGAAGGGCGGCTTCATCGTCCGGACGATGGCCGAGAATGCCAGCGACCAGGAATTCGCGACCGACATCGCCTACCTGAAGAAGACCTGGGCCGACATCCGCGACAAGGCGCGCGTCTCCGGCCCGCCGACGCTGCTCTATCAGGAACTGTCGCTCGGCCAGCGCGTGCTGCGCGATTTCGTCAATCCGGAAACGACGGCGATCCACATCGATTCCCGCGAGAACTTCCAGAAACTGCTGGCCTTCGCTCAGGAATACACGCCGGCCGTGCTGCCGCTGCTGCAGCACTACACCGGCCAGCGGCCGCTGTTCGAACTGCACGGCGTCGAGGAGGAAATCCTGAAGGCGCTGGCCCGCCGCGTCGACCTGAAGTCCGGCGGTTACCTGATCATCGACCAGACCGAGGCGATGACGACGATCGACGTCAACACCGGCGGTTTTGTCGGCGTGCGCAATTTCGACGACACCATCTTCAAGACCAATCTCGAGGCCGCGGTCACCATCGCCCGCCAGCTGCGCCTGAGGAATCTCGGCGGGATCATCATCGTCGACTTCATCGACATGGAGAACGACGAGCACAAGAAGGCCGTGCTCGACGAATTCAACAGGGCCCTGGCGCGCGACCATACGCGGCTGACGGTCAACGGCTTCACGGCGCTCGGCCTGGTCGAGATGACCCGGAAGCGCACCCGCGAATCGCTCGCCCACATCCTGTGCGAGCCCTGTCCGACCTGCGGCGGGCGCGGCGAGGTCAAGACGGCGCGCACCGTCGCCTACGAGATCCTGCGCGAACTGCTGCGCGAGGCGCGCCAGTTCAACGCCCGCGAATACCGCATCCTGGCCGGCCCGGCCGTCGTCGACCTGTTCCTCGACGAGGAGTCGCAGTCGCTGGCGATGCTGTCCGACTTCATCGGCAAGTCGGTGTCGCTGCAGTCGGAACCCAGCTATTCCCCGGAGCAGTACGATATCGTGCTGATGTGACCCTCGTGATCGAAGGAGAAGCGCCATGCCGCAGGATGCCGAGTTCGCCAGCCTGGTCGATGCCCCCGGCTTCGACCGCCGGAGCTTCATCGTGACCGCCCTCGGCGCCGGCTTCGCGCTGGCGACCCAGCCGGTCGCCGCGCAGACCGCGATCGTCACCGATGCCGCCGGCCTGGTCGCCGGCGAGGTCAGGGTGCCGGTGCGCGACGGCGAAATGGTGGCCTACCGGGCGGCGCCGGCCAGCCAGCAGAAGCCGCCCGTGGTCCTGGTCGTTTCCGAGATTTTCGGCGTCCACGAATACATCCGCGACGTCTGCCGGCGGCTCGCCAAGCTCGGCTACTTCGCCGTCGCGCCCGAGCTGTTCGCGCGCCAGGGCGATCCGCGCAGCATCGACAGCATTCCGGACATCCTGGCCCGGATCACCGGCCGGACGCCGGACGCCCAGGTCATGGCCGACCTCGACGCCTGCGTCGCCTGGGCCGGTGCGCAGGGCGCCGACGCCGGCCGGCTCGGCATCACCGGCTTCTGCTGGGGCGGCCGGATCACCTGGCTTTACTGCGCGCACAACCCGGCGGTGCGTGCCGGCGTCGCCTGGTACGGGCGGCTGGTCGGCGCCGTCAACGAATTCACGCCGCGCCATCCGGCCGACCTGACGGGCGAGCTGAAGGCGCCGGTGCTGGGGCTGTACGGCGGACTCGATACCGGCATCCCGCTGGATACCGTCGAGGCGATGGAGTCGGCGCTGAAGCGGGGCAGTCCGGCCGCGCGCGCGTCGGAAATCCATCTGTACGACAACGCCCCGCACGCCTTCCATGCCGACTACCGTCCGAGCTACCGCAGGGAAGACGCGGTCGACGGCTGGCAGCGCCTGCTTTCGTGGCTGCGCGACAAGGGCGTCTGAGCCCGCTTCGTGCTACCCTTCGCGCCTTGCCCAGTCACCGTTCTATCATGACCACTGTCGAAGTCTCCACTCCAGAAAAATCCACCGATCCGCGCGCCCTGCTCAAGGAACTGCAGGCCCGTTTCGACGTCTTCCGCAATTTCAGCCCGCTGGCGATCGGCATCGACAAGCAGCTGTTCGAGCAGATGCCCGAAGTCAGCCGCAAGTCGCTGCGCGTGGCGATGCGCAGCCACACGATCTCGACCCGCTACCTGAAGGAAATGGAAAAGGGAACGGTGCGCCTGAATCTGGACGGTACGCCGGCCGGCGAGGTCACCGACGAGAATCGCCAGCATGCCGCCGAGCAATTGCGCGAACGCTTCAAGAAGCAGGCCGAACAGCGCAAGGCGGCCGAGGCGGCGGCGCGGGCCGAAGAGCGCCGGACCGAGAAGCTGAACCAGCTGACCGAAAAATTCGGCCGCAAGGCGCGTTGACCGCGTGAATCCCGGCCGCGGCGGAAGCGGCGGCCGGAAAAGCAAAAAGGCCAGTTCGATGAACTGGCCTTTTTAGTGTCCTGGTGGGGCGTCACAGATTCGAACTGTGGACCTACGGATTAAGAGTCCGCTGCTCTACCAACTGAGCTAACGCCCCAGGTCTCGATACTGGTGGGTCGGGCGAGATTCGAACTCGCGACCAACGGATTAAAAGTCCGCTGCTCTACCGACTGAGCTACCGACCCGACCCTCGAGAGACCGCCATTATAGGCACCTACCCCACCTTCGTCAACGCGGATGATGAATTTTTTTGCATCATCCTGCGTCGCCGCTTGCCTCGAGCGCATAGCGGACGAAATCGGCTCCCCGTTCGAGCACTTCGCCCAGGCGTCGGGGGACGGTTTCCTCTTCGAGGCGCAGCGGGGAATCGATCCGGGTCCCGGCGCTGGCCGGAACCAGCAGCGAGGCCTGCTTTCCGTCGTCGATCACGAAGGCGGCGGCCCGCTGCGTTCCGCCGGACGGCGGCAGGAATGCCGCGGCCCGGATACGGCCCGGGTACCAGCGCACGGTGCCACGCAGCGCACCGCCGGCATCGCAATGCAGGCCCTGCAGGACGCCGAGCGCGGCACCGTCGGGGAGTGTGGCGGCGACCAGGCAGGGCGACAGGCGGCGCGGCCCGGCGGGCATGGCCGGACGATGCTGTTCGCCGCCCCGCTGCAGCCAGCGTTCGGTGGCAAGCTGCGGCTTCCTGGCGGCGTCCGGCAGTTCGGACGGACGGTCGAAGCCGAAAATCGCCATGCGCTGGTGGGCGATCGCGCTGGGCCGGGTCTCCGAGGCCGGGCGGTTCAGTTCGCGGCCGGCGAACAGCGCATAGGCGTCGTCGCAGCCGAAAACCAGTTCCAGTTCGCCGTCGACCGCAGGCGTTGCCGGCCCGGACGGGCGGAACGCCCGGTCGAGGTCGTGCAGCAGGCGGATGCATGCGGCGCCCGACAGCTCACGCCCGAGCTTCAGCGACTCCGGCGTGTCGCCGGCCTCGAGCGCGGCGAGACGCTGGCGGATTTTCCGGCGCAGGCGATGGATTTCCAGATAGCCCGGCACGTCCTCGGGCGGAGGCTCCGGGAACAGCGCAGCGAGTTCGACGACGTCGACGCGGGAAGAGGGGGCCGCCTGGAATTCGCACAGTTCGCGCCAGCGCCGGATCGCGCGGTTGGCGACGACCAGCTGGGGGGCGGACAGCCGGTAGGGATCGATGCGGCGGAGCAGCAAGGCCCACGCGAGCAGGCCGCCGATGTGACCGGGCCCGATCGGGACGAAATCCGGATCGGTCAGCGTCACGTCGAGGACGCCGAGCCGGCCGGCCAGCCCGAGGATGCCGAGCAGCAGGCGATCGAGTTCAGCGGGGCAGGCCTGGGCCGCCTGGAAATGGACGTATTGCGCCATGCGCAGCGAGCCGGCGGCCCGGTGCAGCAGCGGCGCCGCGTGTTCGCCCGGCAGTTCGGCGGCCAGGCGCAGGTGGGCGATGCCGAGATCGCGCCACAGCTGGCGGGCGGCTTCGAAAGCCCGCTGGTCGTCCGGCAGCAGCGGCAGCGCCTTGCGCAGGTAGCGGGTTTCGCTGGCGGCGAGCAGCGGCACCGCGGTGGCGCGCAGGATGCCGAGCAGTTCGCCGGCGCTGTCGGGTGGCAGATCCGCGCCATCGACGGCGCGCACCTGCGCGTCCAGCGCGGCGAGCATCGCCAGCGGCTGGGCCTGCGGCTGGCTGGCGATCCAGGCACGCGCGCCGGCGGGGTCGGTGAAGGCCGGTGCGACGCGCCGGTCCGGTTCGGGAAGCTTGAGCCAATCCATTGCCGCTCCTTTTCGGAGTATGCTTCGACGGTATGAGCCTACTCGAACATTATGAGCGAGAACTGTCCGACCTGGATCGGGAAATTCGCCACTACGCGGCGATCTGCGGCGTCGACCTGGCCAACCGCTACGAACTTGACGCCTGCCTGAAGCACCACCGCGACAACTGGCCGGACGACAGGGCCCGCGAGTCGCTGGCCGGGCTGCTGATCCTGCGCATCAAGCTCGAAGAGGAAATGCTCCGCGACGGTTATCGTCCGGCGCCGCTGCTGCCACCGCCGCCGGTCGCCGGCTGAGGCCTCAGCGCAGCGCGATCGCTGCGCTCGGACAGGGCGCGACGCAGGCGCCGCAGCCGGTGCAGAGGTCGTCGTCGATCGCCGGCAGCGCCGGGCCGCCGAGCCGGGGCGTGAAGCGGATCGCGCGGGTGTCGCAGTGGTCGCCGCAGGCGCGGCACTCGACGCCCTGTGCCGCGAGGCAGGCATCGCCGATTCTTGCCCTGATCGACCACGGCGAGACCGCGTCGTCGTGGCGCAGCGCGCCGCTCGTACAGGCGCGGGCGCAGTCGCCGCAGAACGTGCATTCACCGCGCTGGAAATCGATCGTCGGATAGCCGCCGTCGCCGGCGACGACGATGCCTTGCGGACACGCCGTCCGGCAGTCGTCGCAGCGCGTGCAGGCGTCGACGAAGGCGGCCTCGGCGAGCGCCCAGGGCGGGCGGATTTCGGCCCGCGGCCGCGGTCGACCGCGGAAGAAGCTGCGCCGCGCCAGGTCGACCATGCTTACTTGCCGCCCTGCTTCAGCTTGTCTATGCCTTCGCGCAGCATGCGGTCGAGTTCGGAGCCCGGTTCGACCTGCGGCAGCAGGCGCTCCCAGTAGGCGATGGCCTTGGCCTTGTCGCCGGACTCGATCGCGGCGGCGCCGGCCAGGAACAGGCTGTGACCGTGTTCCGGATCCAGCTTCAGCGCCTTGTCGATCAGCGCCGCGGGTTTGCCGGCCAGGCCGCGGCCGCTCGCCATCGCGATGGTTTCAGCGTAGCCGGCGAGCAGTTCGGGATCGCGTTCGATCGTCTTCTCGGCGCGCGCGTAGGCGGCGACGGCCTCGTCGTAACGGCCGAGCATCTTGTACGAGCGGCCGAGCATCAGCCAGCCCTGTTCGTCGTCCGGATTGGCCTTCATCTTCTCGGCCAGGCGCTCGACCATCGCGTTGATCTGCTCGGGCGTCATTTCCGGCTGGGCGACGCGGCGCGCCGGGTCGAGAGCCTGCGGGTTGCCGAGGATGCCGTAGCCGGCCAGCGCCAGCAGCGGCAGGGCAATCACCAGCGCGACGGCGGTCTTGCGGGTCGGGCCCAGCTTGGCGTCGGCGCCGGCTTCGGCTTCGCCCTCGACTTCCTCTAGCAGGCGGCGGCGGAGTTCCTGGCGGGCCTGTTCGAAGTCGGCGGCGGCCAGCGTGCCTTCGGCCTGTTCGCGTTCGAGTTCGGCCAGCTGGTCGCGGAAGATCGCGAGGTTGGCGGCCTTGCGGTCGCCGGCCTCGCGCTGCGGGCGGCGGCCGCGCCACAGCGGCGGCAGCAGCAGGGCGGCCGTCGCGACGACGAGCAGTCCGGCAATGGCGAAGAATGGGATCATTTGTCGTCGGATTCCTTGAGCAGGGCATCGGCGCGACGGGCGTCGTCGGCCGACAGCGGGGCCTCGTCGGCGAGCCGGGCGGCGCGCCGGCGCAGGTAGCGCTGCAGCGCGATCAGGCCGATCACCAGCAGCGCCAGCGGGCCGCCCCAGAGCAGCAGCGTGATGCCCTTGACCGGCGGGCGGTAGAGCACGAAGTCGCCGTAGCGGACGACCATGAAGTCGATGATTTCGGCGTCGGACTTGCCGGCGCGGATCAGGCCGCGGATCTCGCGGCGCAGGTCGACGGCCAGTTCGGCGTTGGAGTCGGCGATCGTCTGGTTCTGGCAGACCAGGCAGCGCAGTTCTTCGGACAGGCCCTGCAGGCGCTTTTCGGCGACCGGGTCGGCGGCGGTCGCCGCTTCGTTGATCTCGGACGCCAGCCCCGCGGTCGACGCGACGCAGAGGGCGAAAACCATCAGCCAGCGCTTCATTTGTTCAGCTCCGCGACCAGCGGCAGGATCTTCGCCGACAGCACGTCGGGCGTGATCGGGCCGGTGTGCTTCATCCGGATGATGCCGGTCTTGTCGATGACGTAGGTTTCGGGCACGCCATAGACGCCGTAGTCGATGCCGACGCGGCCGTCGAGGTCCATCGCCGTCAGCCGGTAGGGATCGCCGTGCTGGGCGAGCCACTGGGCGGCGCGCTTGAAGGCGAGCGCCTTTTCCTCGTCGGCGCCCATCTTGCCCATGTCGAAGCCGCCGTCGCCGCGGACTTCCTTGTAGTTCAGGCCGATCACCGGCACCTTGCCGTTCTTCGAGAACTCGACCAGCACCGGGTGTTCCTGGCGGCAGGAAACGCACCACGAGGCCCAGACGTTGAGCAGCCAGACCTGGCCCTGCATGTCCTTTGGGCCGATCGTCCTTTCCGGCTCGGCGAGCACCGGCAGGCTGAAGGCCGGGGCCGGCTTGCCGACCAGCGGCGACGGGACGTCGCGCGGATTCAGCTTGAGTCCGACGGCGAGCAGGGCAACCAGGGCGGCGAAGGCGCCGACGATCCAGTAATAGCGGTTCATGCGGTTTGGCTTTCAGCGGAAGGGGTGGCGCCGGCCCGCGCCTTGACGCGGTAGCGGCGGTCGAGCAGGGCGAACAGGCCGCCGAGCGCCATCAGCACGCAGCCGCCCCAGATCCAGTCGACGAAGGGCTTGTAATAGACGCGCACGGCCCATTCGCCTTCCGGCTTGTCGCGGTCGATCGGCTCGCCGAGCGAGACATAGACGTCGCGCAGCAGGCTGGCGTCGATCGCCGCTTCGGTCATCGGCATCGCCGACGAATGGTAGTTGCGCTTTTCCGGATTCAGTTTGCGCACGAAACGGCCGTCGACCGCGAGGTCGAAATCGCCCTGCGCGGCGACGTAGTTCGGCCCCTGCACCGCCTTCACGCCGTTGAACGTGAAGTGGTAGCCGGCGACATCGACCGACTGGCCGGGGCCGAGCTTGACGTCCTTCTCTTCCTGGAAGCTCGAGACCATGGTCACGCCGACGACGAAGACGGCGACGCCGAGGTGGGCCAGGTGCATGCCGAAGAAGCTGCGCGGCTGCGCGAGCGCGGCGGCGACGAAGCTCCGGCCGGCGCGCGTGTGCTGCACGCGATCGACGAAGTTGAGCCCGGCGGTGGCGACGATCCACGCGGCGAGGAACAGGCCGAGCGCGGTCAACGCGGTCCATTGGCCATAAACCAGCGGCAGCGCGATCGCGACGACGATGCCGGCGGCCAGCGCCCAGCGCACGGCGCGCGCGATCTCGGGGATCGACGCATCCTTCCAGCGGGCGAAGGGGCCGATGCCGAGCAGGAAGAGCACCGGCGCCATCACCGGCACGAAGACCGCGTTGAAATACGGCGGGCCGACCGAGATCTTGCCGACGCCCAGCGCGTCGATCAGCAGCGGGTACAGCGTGCCGAGCAGCACGGTCGCGCAGGCGACGACCAGCAGCACGTTGTTGGTCAGCAGCATGGATTCGCGGGAGACCAGCCCGAAGCGGCCGCCCAGGCCGACCTTCGGGGCGCGCGCGGCGAACAGCGTCAGCGAGGAGCCGATCACGGCGACCAGGAAGATCAGGATGAAGATGCCGCGCGTCGGGTCGGTCGCGAACGCGTGCACCGAGGTCAGCACGCCGGAGCGGACCAGGAAGGTGCCGAGCAGCGACAGCGAGAAGGCGGAAATCGCCAGCAGCACGGTCCAGTTCTTGAAGCTGCCGCGCTTTTCGGTGACGGCAAGCGAGTGCATCAGCGCGGTGCCGACCAGCCACGGCATGAAGGAGGCGTTCTCGACCGGGTCCCAGAACCACCAGCCGCCCCAGCCCAGTTCGTAGTAGGCCCACCACGAGCCCATCGCGATGCCCAGCGTCAGGAACACCCAGGCGGCCGTCGTCCATGGGCGCGACCAGCGTGCCCAGGCGGCGTCGAGCTTGCCCGACAGCAGCGCGGCGATGGCGAAGGCGTAGGCGACCGAGAAACCGACGTAGCCCATGTACAGCAGCGGCGGGTGGATGACCAGGCCCGGGTCCTGCAGCAGCGGGTTCAGGTCGCGGCCCTCGGCGGCGCCCGGCAGCAGCCGCGTGAAGGGATTGGAGGTCAGCAGGATGAAGAGCAGGAAGCCGCAGCCGACCAGGCCCAGCGTGCCGAGCACGCGGGCGACCATCGCATCGGGCAGGTTGCGCGACAGCAGCGCGACCAGGAAGGCCCACCAGGTCAGCATCAGGATCCACAGCAGCAGCGAGCCCTCGTGGCCGCCCCAGACGCCGGCGATACGGTATTCGATGGGCAGCAGCGAATTCGAGTGCTGGGCGACATAGACGACCGAGAAGTCGTTGGCAATGAAGGCCTGGGTCAGGCAGCCGAAGGCGAAGGTGACGAGCAGCGCCAGCGCGGCGGCGGCGGGGCGGGCGAGGTCGATCCAGGCCTGGCGTCCGGTATGGGCGCCGACCAGCGGCAGCGTGCCGAGGACCAGCGCGACCAGCGCCGACAGGATCAGGGCGAATTGGCCGAGTTCGGGAATCATCTCAGTAACCCGCTTTCGGCTTCTCGCCGGCCGCCTCGATCGCCGCCTTCTTCTCGGCGGCGCGGGTGTGCGCGTCGCCGACGGCCTTGGCGGCTTCCGGCGGCATGTAGTTCTCGTCGTGCTTGGCAAGCACCTCGGACGCGGTGAACGTGCCCTCGCCGGTCATTTTGCCCTGAGCGACGACGCCCTTGCCTTCCTGGAACAGGTCGGGAAGGATGCCCTTGTAATCGACGGGGATGTCGTGCTCGGTGTCGGTGACGACGAAGCGGATGGTCACGCCGTCGGCCTGGCGGGCCAGGCTGCCTTCCTTGACCAGGCCGCCGATGCGGAAAGGCTTGCCCTGCGGCGCCTTGCCGGCGGCGACGTCGGTCGGCGAGATGTACAGCGCGATGTTGCTGTTCAGCGCGTTGAGCACCAGGGCGGCGATGATCGCGAGCACGGCGAGGCCGCCCCCGATCAGGGCGAGTTTCTTGTGGCGGGTCTTCATTCGGCGGTAGTCCTTGATTCGGCGCGCAACTGGCGCTTGAGGCGGGCGATGGTGGTCTTTCGATGGCGGGCGACGGCAATCGGTTCAATCAGCATCACCGCCGCGGTGACGCCGAACGAGCCCCAGACGTAGAGGCCGTAGCCGCCCATCGCGAGGAAATCGGAAAAACTGTTCCAGTAGATCATTGCTCACCCCCTGCCAGGATGGCCTTGACCCAGTCGGTGTGCCGCTCGCGTTCGAGCATGATGGTGCGCACGCGCATCAGCGCGACGGCGATCGAGTACATCCAGAAGCACATCGCCATCAGCAGCATGCCCCACAGCATGGTCTCGGCCATCGACGATTTGGTCAGGTTGACGCTGGAACCCTGGTGCAGCGTGTTCCACCATTTCACGGAGAAATAGATGATCGGCACATTGACGACGCCGACCAGCAGCAGCAGGCCGCCCGCCTTGTCGGCGCGCCGGGCATCGTCGATCGCCGCGGTCAGCGCCATGTAGCCGATGTACAGGAAGAGCAGGATCAGCTCGGAAGTCAGCCGGGCGTCCCAGACCCACCACGTGCCCCACATCGGCTTGCCCCACAGCGCGCCCGTCCACAGCGACAGGAAGGCCATCAGCGCGCCGGTCGGCGCCAGCGCCTGCGCCATCATGCCGGACAACCGGGTGTTGAAGGCCAGGCCGATCGCGGCCCAGCCGGCCATCACCAGGTAGATGAACATCGACAGCCAGGACGCGGGGACGTGGATGAAGATGATCCGGTAGCCCTCGCCCTGCTGGAAGTCGGTCGGCGCGACCAGCATGCCGACGTACAGCCCGGCGATGCCGAAAACCGCCGCGATGGCGGCGAAGTAGGGGATCAGCGTGCCGGCCAGCGGGTAGAAGGTGGCCGGCGACGCGAAGCGGTAGAGATTGAAGCGGTCTGTCATTCGAGGGCGATCTTCAGGGCGGCGGCCGCGGCCCAGGGGGCGAAGCCGATGGAAGCACAGGTCATGGCGGCGAGCAGCGACAGGTGGCCTTCGCCGCCGAGCCCGGAAACCGTCGCATCGACGGCGCCGGCGCCGAATATTAGCACCGGGATATAGAGCGGCAGCACCAGCAGCGACAGCAGCACGCCGCCGCCGCGCAGGCCCAGCGTCAGCGCCGCGCCGATCGCGCCGATGCCGGACAGCGCCGGCGTGCCGAGCAGAATGGCGCCGGTCAGCACGAGCAGCGCGTCGGTCGACAGGTCGAACTGGATGCCGAGCACCGGCGCGATCAGCGCTAGCGGCAGGCCGGAAACCAGCCAGTGGGCGATCACCTTGCCGGTGACGACGAGGCCGAGCGGGTGCGGCGCCAGCGCCAGCTGTTCCAGCGTGCCGTCGCGGTGGTCGTCGGCGAACAGCCGGGGCAGCGACAGCATGGTCGCCAGCAGCGCGGCGACCCACAGTACGCCGGGAGCGAGCTTCCGGAGCAGGTCGGGTTCCGGGCCGATGCCGAGCGGGAACAGGCTGACGACGATGACGAAGAAGAACAGCGCCGACACGATGTCGGCCTGGCGGCGCATCGCGAGTTTGAGGTCGCGGCCGGCGACCGCGGCGACGATGTTCAGCATCAGGACAGCCTCAGTTCGCGGATCGTGCCGGCCGGGATGTCGACCCGCTGGTGCGTCGTCATCACGGCCAGGCCGCCGCGCTGCAGGTGGGCGGAAATCAGGCCGGCCAGCCAGTCGACCGCGGCGACGTCGAGCGCGACGAAGGGCTCGTCGAGCACCCACAGCGGGCGGCGCTCCTTGACCAGCCGGGCCAGCGCGACGCGCCGCTTCTGGCCCTGCGACAGGTACTTGCAGGCGAGATCCTCGCGGCCGGCCAGGCCGACCTGTTCCAGCGCGTCGAGCGCGTCGTCCTCGGACAGGTCCTCGCCGGCCAGCCGGGCGGCAGCGAGCAGGTTCTCGAGCGGCGTCAGTTCTTCCTTGATCGCGTTCAGGTGGCCGAGGTAGCAGAGGTCGGCGCGGAAGGACTCGCCGGCCCGGCGGATCGGTTCGCCCTTCCAGCGGATTTCGCCGGTTTCCGGCGGCAGCAGGCCGATGATCATGCGCAGCAGGCTGGTCTTGCCGGCCCCGTTGCGGCCCTGCAGGTAGAGCAGTTCCCCGGCCTCCAGCCTGAAGCCGAGGCCTGCGAACAGGCGGCGCTCGCCGCGCACGCATTCCAGATTGTCAGCTTCCAGCATCCGAGAAAACCGCGAAAAATCAGCTGCGAATTATGAACGCGCCAGTGTACCGGCAGATTGATGGCAATCAAACTATCGCCAAGATAAAAAACGGAAGCGCGACGGCCGTCACACCGGGTGGGGCAGCCCGGCCTACCGGCTCCTGGTCTGAGGGCGCAGCCGCCGCAGGCAGTCGCCGATCTTTCCGCTGGCGGCTTCGAGTTCGGCGAGCAGCGGGGCAGGGTCGCGCCCGTCGCCGGCGAGTTTCCGCTCGATCAGCGCGTGGCCGATCTCGTGCGCTCGCCGGTGCGCGGTTTCGAGTTCCCGGAACGCGTCGACCGCGGCGTGGCGCTGCCCTTCCTGACTGTACAGCCAGCGGCCGAAGCGGCAGTCGTGGTGGTCCTCGGCCGGTGGCGGGGTCGCTCCTGGCGCGCCTGCCAGCCAGGCGAACAGCAGTTTCTTCCAGCGCTGGTGGTCGAGTTCGGCGATCAGCATCGGCAGGCTCTCGCGCCCCGGCTCGGCCGCGGGTGAATGCCACAGCGCATCCGGCCGGAAAGTCCGGACCCATTCCGGCATCGCCCCGGCCGGCATCGGGCGGGCGATGCCGTAGCCCTGGGCCAGGTCGCAGCCCAGGCGGAGCAGTACCAGCCCGTGTTCGACGCTTTCGACGCCCTCGGCGATGACCTGACGCTGAAAGGCCTGCGTCAGGCCGATCACGCCTTCGACGATGGCCAGGTCCTCCGGGTCGTCGAGCATGTCGCGGACGAAGGACTGGTCGATTTTCAGGATGTCGGCCGGCAGGCGCCGGAAATAGGTCAGCGACGAATAGCCGGTGCCGAAGTCGTCGAGCGCGAAGCTGATGCCCAGCTCGCGGCATTCCTCGAACAGCCGGGCGACGTTGCTCATGTCCTCGAGCGCCGCCGTCTCGAGCACCTCGAGTTCCAGCCGGGACGGCGACACCCCGGCGTGGTGCGCCAGCTGTTCGGCCAGGCGGATCGGGAAGCCCGGATGCTGCAGGTGGTTGCCGGCGATGTTGATGCTGACCGACAGTGCGATGCCCTGCGCATCCCACTCGGCGATCTGGCGCAGCGCCTGTCCGATGACCCAGTCGCCGAGCTCGACCGCCAGTTCGGTATTTTCGATCGCCGGCAGGAATTCCTGCGGCAGCAGCAGCCCGCGTTCCGGGTGCTGCCAGCGGATCAGCGCCTCGGCGCCGACCACGCTGCCTTCCCGCATGTTGACCTTGGGCTGGTAGTACAGCACGAATTCGCCGTCGGCCAGGCCGCTGCGGATGCGGCTGATCTCGTCGCGCCGGGCGCGGGCCCGGCGGTCGTGTTCGGGATCGAACAGGTGGTAGCGGTTGCGGCCGGCCTGCTTGGCGGCGTACATCGCCTGGTCGGCGTGGCGCAGCAGCGTGTCGGCATCGGCCCCGTCCTGCGGGAACAGCGTGACGCCGATGCTGGCCGACAGCGCCAGCATGTGGTCGGAAATGTGGAAGGGCTGGCTCAGCGCGGCGATCGCGCGGCCGATCGCCCGCTCCGATTCGTGCACGCCCTCGAGGTCACCGAACAGCAGCACGAATTCGTCCCCGCCCAGCCGGGCGACCGTGTCGCCGGCCCGCAGGCAGCTCTTCAGGCGCTGGGCGACCTCGATCAGCAGGTGATCGCCGACGGCATGGCCGTAGGCGTCGTTGATCGGCTTGAAGCCGTCCAGGTCGAGGTAGCAGACCGCCAGCAGCTTGCCGTTGCGTTCGGCCTGGGCCATCGCCAGCTGCATCCGGTCGCCGAGCAGCATGCGGTTGGGCAGCTGGGTCAGCGCGTCGAAATGGGCGAGGTGTTCGAGGCGCTGCTGGTGCTGCTTGAGCAGCGTGATGTCGGAGAAGATGCCGACGAAATGGGAAATCTCGCCTTCCCGGTTGCGTACCGTCGAGATGGTCAGCGCCTCGACGATCAACTCGCCGGACTTCTTGCGGTTCCAGATTTCGCCGCGCCAGAAGCCGTCCTCGCGGAGGCTGCGCCACATCTGGTCGTAGAACGCGGCGTCGTGGTGCCCGGATTTCAGCAGGTCGGCGGTCTGGCCGAGCGCTTCTTCGCGCGCGTAGCCGGTCAGCTCGCTGAAGGTCGCGTTGACCTCGACGATGCGTCCGTGCGGATCGGTGATCATGATCCCCTCGTGCGCGTTGTCGAAAACGCTGGCCGCGAGCTTCTGACGTTCCTCCGCGGCCAGCCGCTCGCCGATGTCGTGGGCGATGCCGAACCAGGCCGGATGCCCGTTCCAGCGGCCGGTGGCGACGCGGACCTCGACCGACAGCGGCTGGCCGGCGGCGTTCAGCAGGGACAGCGCGGCCAGCTTGCGGCGGCCGGCGACCAGGTCGGCGACGATTGCGCCGTTGGCCCGCCGTTGCGTTTTCGGGTAGAGGACGGCGATCGTCCGTCCGCGCAGCGCGTCGTCGGCATAGCCCAGCTGTTCGGCGACCGCCCGGTTGTGATGCAGGATGCGGCCCTTGCGGTCGACGATGAAAATGAAGTCGCGCACCGTGTCGAACAGGCCGCTCAGGTTGCGCTGCTGGCGCGTCGCTTCTTCGTGCGCCGCCAGCTGCTGCAGGCTTCGGACCGCCGCCTCCTGCAGCGCCGCCAGCGCCAGCTGCGTCGAGGTCGATAAGCCGGTGCGCTGCCGGCTGGCCAGTTTCAGGCAGCAGTCCCCGTTGTCGCCGATCGGCAGCAGCGCCAGGCTGCGCAGCTGCTCGCCGGCGAAGGCGGGCGCCTCGATCAGGCAGCTTTCGGTGCACAGCGGACAGCCCGGCCGGCAACTGACCGCCGGGCGGCCGTCGCGTACCGATGCATCGAAGGGCGATGCCGGCGGGTAGCTCGCCGGTTCGCCGGCTGCAGCCGGGTTGCGGCTGCACTGGGCCAGGCGTTGCCAGCTGCCGCCGGCATCGCGCCGGTAGATCGCGGCAGTTTCGAATTCCGGCAGGTGCAGCGCGGCGTGCAGCAGCGTGTCCAGCACGTTTTCGCGGCGGGCGCCGGCCGCGATCGCGTGGCTTAGCGCATTGTCGATCTCCAGCCGGAGTGCGGCAGCCTTCTGTTCGGTGATGTCGAGCGCCGACGCGATGACGGCCGGCTGCTCGAAGTAGCGCCCCGGGTGCAGCCGGATCGCGCACGGAAAGATGCGTCCCCGCGCATCGCGGATCCAGTATTCCAGGGCCTGCGGGGTGCCCGCGAAGGCCGCCTCCAGCTGGCGGTCGATGGCCGCCAGGTCGTTCAGGCCGGGGGCCGCGAAGTCGCGGTAGCAGTGTCCGATCAGCGCATCCTGCGGGTAGCCGCCCAGCGTCCCGGCCATCGCGTTGGCGGCGAGCAGGCGGTGCTCGGTGTCGAGGACGAACAGCGCCTCGCTGGTGCTGTCGAAAATGCCGCGGAAGGTCTCCAGGCTGTTTTCCAGCCGGCTGGCGGCCTGCTGGTGGCCGATGACCAGGCCGGCCAGCTGGGCTGCCTGGTGCAGCCGGGCGAAATCGGCCTCGTTGCCGGGGCGGGCCTCGGCCGGGTGGATGACGACGTTGCCGAGCCGGCGGCCGTCGGCACCGACGATGGGAACGCAGCGCTGGCTGCTGCCGTCGTCGGCCGCATCGGCGGCGATGCCGTCCATCGTCCGGCGTTCCGCGTCGGACAGGCTGGGGGCGGCGCCGATCCGCAGCGTCCGGCCGTCGTCGTCGGCGAGCAGGATCGCGCAGCGCCCGTCCGGGATCTCGCGTTCGACGGACAGCGCGATCAGTTCGAGGATGCCGTTCAGCGGTTCGTTGCGGGCCAGGCCGGCGAGGGCGGCGCTGCGCAGCACGATCGCCTCCTCGTCGCGCTTGTGCCCGGAAACGTCGAGCGCGAAGCCGACGGTGCCGAGCACCGTGCCGTCGGCGCCGACGACCGGCGCCCGGTGCACCTCGTGCCAGATCCGGGAATGGCCGACCGGCAGCGCTTCGAGCCCGGTCCGCCGCCGGCGTTCGGCCATCACGGCGCTTTCCTCGGCGCGGCTGTGCTCGGCGAGTTCGTTCGGCCACAGGTCGAAGTCGCTCTGCCCGATCAGCGTCTCGCCGGTCTCGCGCCCGGCCGTCTCGGCGTAGCGCCGGTTGACGGCCAGGAAACGCGATTCGGTGTCCTTCAGCCAGACCGGGAACGGGAAATTGTCGAACAGTTCGTTCTGGTAGCGCTCGTGGCGCAGCAGGCGGTCCCGGATCTGGTCGCGCGAGCGTTCCAGCGACTGGCGGTCGGCCTGTACCTCGTCGGCGACGTCGAGCCCGAGCAGGCCGAGCAGCGTGTGCTCGGACAGGATGCCGGCGACTTCGCCGCGCCCGTCGAGCGCGAGCAGGTGGCGGATTCTGGCCTGCGCCATCGTGTCGACCGCGGTCGCCAGGCTGGCCGTCGCCGGCAGCGCGACGACGCCGGCCGTCATCACGTCGGCCAGCGGCGGATCGTCGCCTGGGGCCAGCAGCAGGCGGGCGACGTCGCCCTCGGTCAGGATGCCGAGCGGCCGGCGGGCCTCGGCGACGACCGCGCAGCTGGCGCGCTGCGCTTCCATCGCGGCGAGCGCCGCGCTGAGCGGCGCGTCCGGCGGCAGGCAGGGGAAAAGGCGCTCCATCAGCGCGTCCACCGTGGTCACCCGGCGGAAGAAATCGCTGCCCAGGTGGCGGATGACTTCGCTTTCGCTGACCACGCCGAGCGGCTTGCCGTCGTCGCCGGCGACGACGATGTGGCGGCAGCCGTGGCGCACGCTGTCCCGGTAGGCGTCGCGCCAGTCCTGGTCGGGCGGCGCCACATGCACCGGGCTGCTCATCAGCGCGGCCAGCGGCTGCGCCGGCCCGCCGCGGGTGCGCAGCGCATGCACCAGATCGCGCTCGGTGACGATGCCGAGCAGGCGCCCGTCCTCGACGACGAGCAGCGCCGACAGGCCACCGTCCAGCATGGCCCGCGCCGCCTCGTCGAGCGTCGCTCCCGGCGCCAGGCTGGCGTGCCGGCGGGTCAGCAGTTCAGTGATCTTGGCCATCCCGTCTCCGTTCTTTTCCATGATTCTAGGGCCGGGGAGCGCCCTTGTGTTGGCGAAGTCACCGCCGGCCGGGCGGGGTGCAAGCAATGCTTTCAAGTGGACGGATTGTTTGCACCCGTGTTTCCGGAGGTCACGCCGGAATTTTTCGCAGCGCCTTGATTCGAATCAATTTATTGATTTTGAATCCGGTTTGGCACGCCGCTTGCGATTCACGCCCCACACACCTGACGATGGGGAGAGCGAAGTGACCGAGACCTTTTACGACGTACTGCGCCGCCAGGGCATCACCCGGCGCAGCTTCCTGAAGTTCTGCAGCCTGACCGCGACCTCCCTGGGTCTGGGCAGCGCCGCGGCGCCGCGCATCGCGCATGCGCTGGAAACCAAACCGCGCACGCCGGTGATCTGGCTGCACGGCCTGGAATGCACCTGCTGTTCCGAATCCTTCATCCGCTCGGCGCACCCGCTGACCAAGGATGTCGTGCTGTCCATGCTGTCGCTCGACTATGACGACACGCTGATGGCCGCCGCCGGCCACCAGGCCGAGGCGATCATCGAAGAGGTCAAGAAGAAGTACAAGGGCAACTACATCGTCGCCGTCGAGGGCAATCCGCCGCTCAACGAGGACGGCATGTTCTGCATCCACGGCGGCCGTCCGTTCGTGGAAGTGCTCAAGGAAACCTGCGCCGACGCCAAGGCCATCATCAGCTGGGGCGCCTGCGCCTCCTACGGCTGCGTGCAGGCCGCCAAGCCGAATCCGACGCGGGCGACGCCGGTGCACAAGGTCATTTCCGGCAAGCCGATCATCAACGTGCCGGGCTGCCCGCCGATTGCCGAGGTGATGACCGGCGTCGTCACCTACATGCTGACCTTCGACCGCATTCCCGAGCTCGACCGCCAGGGCCGGCCGAAGATGTTCTACGGCCAGCGCATCCACGACAAGTGCTATCGCCGCGGCCATTTTGACGCCGGCCAGTTCGCCGAGGCCTGGGACGACGAGGGCGCACGCAAGGGCTACTGCCTGTACAAGATGGGCTGCAAGGGGCCGACCACCTACAACGCCTGCTCGTCCATGCGCTGGAACGGCGGCGTCTCGTGGCCGGTGCAGTCCGGCCACGGCTGCATCGGCTGTTCGGAAGAGGGTTTCTGGGACAAGGGCAGCTTCTACGACCGCGTGACCTCGATCACGCCGTTCGGCGCCGAATCGAACGCCGACACCATCGGCAAGGCCGCCGCCGGCACCGTCGGCGCGGCGATCGCCGCGCACGCCGCGGTGACCGCACTGGCCCGCGCCCGCCAGAAGGCCGGCGAACCGTCCACGACCAGCGAACAGAAGGGGGAATGATCCGATGGCTTACGAAACCCAGGGCTTCAAGCTCGACAATTCCGGCAAGCGCGTCGTCGTCGACCCGGTCTGCCGCATCGAGGGCCACCTGCGGGTGGAAGTGAACCTCGACAGCAACAACGTGATCCGCAACGCGGTGTCGACAGGTACCATGTGGCGCGGCCTGGAGGTGATCCTCAAAGGCCGCGACCCGCGCGACGCCTGGGCCTTCACCGAGCGCATCTGCGGCGTCTGTACCGGCACCCACGCGCTGACCTCGGTGCGCGCCGTCGAGGACGCGCTGGCGATCAAGATTCCGGAAAACGCCAACACCATCCGCAACCTGATGCAGCTGAACCTCTACGTTCATGACCATCTGGTGCACTTCTACCACCTGCACGCGCTCGACTGGGTTGACGTCGTGTCGGCGCTGAAGGCCGATCCGAAGGCAACCTCGACGCTGGCCCAGAGCATCTCGTCGTGGCCGCTGTCGTCGCCGGGCTACTTCCGCGACATCCAGAACCGCCTGAAGAAGTTCGTCGAATCCGGCCAGCTCGGCCCCTTCATGAACGGCTACTGGGGCAACCCGGCGTACAAGCTGCCGCCGGAAGCGAACCTGATGGCGGTCGCCCACTACCTCGAAGCGCTCGATTTCCAGAAGGAAATCGTCAAGGTCCATACCATCTTCGGCGGCAAGAACCCGCACCCGAACTGGCTGGTCGGCGGCGTCCCCTGCGCGATCAATCTCGAGGGCACCGGCGCCGTCGGCGCGGTGAACATGGAGCGCCTGAACCTGGTCAAGAGCATCATCGACCGCTGCACCGAGTTCGTCGAACAGGTCTACATCCCGGACCTGCTCGCCATCGGCTCCTTCTACAAGGGCTGGCTGCACGGCGGCGGCCTGTCGTCGAAGAACCTGCTGTCCTACGGCGACATCCCGCAGAAGGCCAACGACTACTCGGCGGCCAACCTGCTGCTGCCGCGCGGCGCGATCATCAACGGCAAGCTCGACGAGATCCACCCGGTCGACCTCAAGGACCCGGAACAGGTCCAGGAATTCGTCGCCCACAGCTGGTACAAGTACCCGGACGAGACCAAGGGCCTGCACCCGTTCGACGGCGTCACCGAGCCCAACTTCGTGCTCGGCCCGAACACCAAGGGCACCAGGACCAACATCAAGGAACTCGACGAGGGCGGCAAATACTCGTGGATCAAGGCGCCGCGCTGGCGCGGCCACGCGATGGAAGTCGGCTGCCTGCCGCGCATGGTGCTCGGCTACCTGCAGCCGAAGCAGTATCCGGAAATCCATGCGCTGGTCGATGGCGCGCTGAAGAAGCTCGACGTGCCGGTCACCGCGCTGTTCTCGACCCTCGGCCGGACCGCGGCGCGCGGCCTGGAGACGGCGTACTGCGTGAAGCTGCAGAGCCAGCAGTTCGACAAGCTGATGGCCAACCTGAAGGCCGGCGACCTGAACACCGCCAACATCGAGAAATGGGAACCCGCGACCTGGCCGAAGGAGGCGATGGGCGCCGGCTTCACCGAAGCCCCGCGCGGCGCGCTCGGCCACTGGATCAAGATCAGGGACACCAAGATCGACAACTACCAGTGCGTCGTGCCGACCACGTGGAACGGCGGTCCGCGCGACCACAAGGGCCAGATCGGGGCATTCGAGGCGTCGCTGATGGACACGCCGGTGGCCAAGGCCGACGAGCCGCTGGAAATCCTGCGCACGCTGCATTCCTTCGATCCCTGCCTGGCCTGCTCGACGCACGTGATGAGCCCGGACGGACAGGAAATGACGTCGGTCAAGGTCCGCTGAGCGGGCCGGAAAGGAGGCTGAAATGCTCTCTCAACAGGACATGCTGGAGGCCGAGCGGCACGGTCGGCAGGTGCGTTCGATCTACGTCTACGAGGCGCCGGTTCGCCTGTGGCACTGGGTCAACGCGCTGGCGATGGTGGTGCTGGCGGTCACCGGCTATTTCATCGGCAAGCCCCTGCCGACGGTGCCCGGCGAAGCCGCCGAGAACTTCGTCATGGGCTACCTCCGCTTCGCCCATTTCGCCGCTGCCTACATCTTCGCCGTCGGCCTGCTCGGTCGCATCTACTGGGCCTTCGTCGGCAACCACCACGCCAAGCAGATTTTCCGGCTGCCGATCACCAACGGCCAGTGGTGGAGCGAAGTCTTCTTCGAGCTGCGCTGGTACCTGTTCCTCGAGAGGACGCCGAAGAAATACGTCGGCCACAACCCGATGGCGCAACTGATGATGTTCTTCTTCTTCACGGTGCTGGCGGTCGGCATGGTGTTCACCGGCTTCGCGCTGTACAGCGAGGGGGCCGGGCTGGGCAGCTGGCAGGATGCGCTGTTCGGCTGGGTGATCCCGGCGCTCGGCGGCTCGATGCAGGTGCATAACCTGCACCGGCTGGGCATGTGGATCATGATGACCTTCGTGCTGGTGCATGTGTACGCGGCGATCCGCGAAGACATCATGAGCCGGCAGTCGCTGATCTCGACGATGGTCAGCGGCTGGCGGATGTTCAAGGACTGATGGCCATGCTTGCCAGGGCTGCGTTGTCGGCGCTTGCCGTGCAGATGCACTGTCTGCGCGCCGCCGCCTTGCCCTGGCGGCGCCTGGTCATCAGCAGGATTTAGCGTCTTACCTTGCGTTCGCCCCGGCGTGCTTCGGCACCCGGGGCATTTTTTCCGGAACATCGACATGAACTCCAAACGCATCCTGGTTCTCGGCATCGGCAACCTGCTGTGGGCCGACGAAGGCTTCGGCGTCCGCTGCGTCGAGGCGCTGAATGCCGGCTGGCGCTTCCCGCCGCAGGTGACGCTGATGGACGGCGGCACGCAGGGTCTTTACCTGCTGCCCTACGTGCAGCAGGCCGACTGCCTGCTGGTTTTCGACGCGGTCGATTACGGTGACCCGGCCGGCGCGCTGCGCGAGGTCGTCGGCGACCAGGTGCCGCGCTTCATGGGCGCCAAGAAGATGAGCCTGCACCAGACCGGTTTCCAGGAAGTGCTGATGGCCGCCGAACTGACCGGCAAGCTGCCGGCCGAACTGGTGCTGATCGGCGTCCAGCCCGAGGAACTGGAGGACTACGGCGGCAGCCTGCGCGACGTCGTCAAGCGCCAGATGGTGCCGTCGCTGAATCTCGCGCTCGACTGGCTGGAGCGCTGGGGCGCCCCGGGTTCGGTGCGCGACGGCGAGGCCGAGGCGCTGACCGATGCGGCGCTGGCCATCGACGCTTACGAGGCCGGCCGGCCGTCGGCCGAACTCGCCTACCGGCTGGGCGACGCCCGTTTCCTGAATCTCGACGGAGCCCTCTGACATGTGTCTCGGCGTGCCGCTGCAGGTCGTCGAATCCGGGGAGCATTTCGCGCGCTGCGCCGGGCAGGGCGGCGAGTCCCGCGTCGATCTGGCGCTGGTCGGACCGCAGCCGCCGGGCACCTGGCTGCTGACCTTCCTCGGCGCCGCGCGCGAGGTCATTTCTGCCGAGCGCGCCGCCGCGATCGAGTCGGCGCTGGCTGCGCTGGCCGCGGTCGACGCCGGCGAAACCGATCTTTCCGCCTTTTTCGCGGATCTCGACCGCGAACCCCAACTGCCCGATTTCCTGAGGACGCAGACCGCATGAGCCTGACCCTGACCGCCGGACCCAGTTCGCTCGACCGCCTCGAAACGGCGATCGGCCGCCTCGTGCAAAAGCACGCCTTCACCCGCGTCGACCGCGAGCGGCCGGAATTCCCGGCCGGCCTGACGGCGCTGCTGCTGACCGAGGACCCGCAACGCAATCCCGAGGTGCTCGACGCCTGCGTGATCCTGCCCGAGGCGCTGAAGCCGCTCGGCGACTCGGTCGCCCGCGCCGTCGCCGGGCCGGAAACGGCGACGGCGCTGATGCAGCGCTACGGCGTCGCGCGCGCGCCGGCCGTCGTTTTCCTGCGCGACGGCGACTACCTCGGCGTGCTGGCCGGCATCCGCGACTGGAGCGAGTACCAGACCGAACTGTCCCGCCTGCTGAACGGCCCGGCGCAGCCGAAGCCGATCGGCATCCCCGTCCGTAGTGGAACCGCCCAAGGAGCCTGCGCATGAACCCCGCCACGCTGCGTCCTTTCCCGATTTCCGTCGTCGCCATGGGGCCCGGCTCGCAGGGCGACGAAGCGCCGGACTACCTGCCGATGCCGCAGGGCATGGCCGTTTTCGACGCGCCGCGCCTGCCCGAAAATGCCGAGCCCGAGGCCGTCGACCGCGCCGTGTCCACGCTGGGTGCCTTCCTCGATGCGGCGGCGGCAGCCGGTTTCGCCGGCGGCGCCCGGCTCGACCTGCTCGGCCTCGACCCGGCGGTGCGCGACGTGATCAACCAGTCGCTCGGTTTCGGCGAAGTCAGCGCCTTCACGACCGCGCCCGGCCACTGGCGCGTGCAGGAAACCGCCTTCGCCGGTCTGTGGCGCGTGCTCGAACTGGCCGACGACGGCGCCTTCGTCGTCGACCGGCTGAAAACCGGCGCCGTGCCGGCCGTGCTCGGCGACGCGATGCTTGCCACCGCCGCCGGCGAACTGGCGCCGCCAGCCTACCCGCCCGGCTGCATGAACGCCCGGGCGCTGGTCGAGGAGATCCGGCTGCGGGCTGCGGCCTGGCGGCCGGGCGCGGCGCCGCACGTGATCAACCTGAGCCTGCTGCCGGTCAGCGACGCCGACCTCGACACGCTGTACGGCTGGCTCGGCCACCGCGAGGTGTCGATCCTGTCGCGCGGCTACGGCAACTGCCGGGTGACCAGCACGCGGCTGCGCAACATCTGGTGGGTGCAGTACTTCAACAGCATGGACGCACTGATCCTGAACTCGATCGAGGTCACCGCGATGCCCGACGTCGTGCCGGCCTCGGCCGAGGATTTCGCCGACTCGCTGCAGCGCCTGCGCGACTACCTGGAGATGATGGCCGAGCCGGTCTGATGCGGTCCCGCTTGCGCGCCCGGCGCGCCTGCGGTCTACTGCCTTTCCTGTCCGATTCCCGCTGCGACGATGCGTTTCGAAGGTTCCTTTCTCGACGTCCAACCCGACGACCGCCTGGAGTGCGGCATCTGCTGGTGGGTCTACGACCCGGCGGTCGGCGACGAGACGCGCAACGTGCCGCCGGGCACGCCCTTCGCCGCGCTGCCCGACGACTGGTGCTGCCCGGGCTGCGACGCGCCGCGGTACAAGTTCATGGTGCTCGGCGAATGAGCGCCTGGCCCGACAACCCGGCGCTGGCGCTCGAAGCCGCCTTCGCCGGCATCGCCCGCACGCGGATGGCCGACGTGCCGCTGTGCAACCCGGCGCTGCGGGTCGAGGCGGTCGGCTTCCGCGCGCTGGCCGACGGCCACTGGCTGGGCATCATGGTCACGCCGTGGGCGATCAACCTGCTGCGCCTGCCCGGCGCCGGCGCCGACTGGCCGGCCACCGCCGCCGGCGGGCGCCACGTGTGGTCGCTCGGCTCCGGCGATTACGAATTCATCGTCGCCGAAGAGGAAAGCCTGGGCGTCTACCACCTGTGCTCCCTGTTCTCGCCGGCCCTCGAATTCCCGGACCACGCGCAGGCCCGGCTGACCGCGCTGGCCGCGGTGCAGGCCGTGCACGGCGCGCCGCTCGAGGCGCCGCCTCCCGCCGCGCGGCCGACCGGCCGGCGCGCCTTCCTCGGGCTGGGTCGATGAACCCGGCCGGCCAGCTCGACATCCGCGCGGCCTACCGCGACGGCCAGTTGCACGAAATCGCGGTCGACCTGCGCCGGCCGCCGGTTTCCCGGCTGTTCGTCGGCCAGGCGCCGGAAGTCGTCGTCAAGACCGTGCCCTACCTGTATTCGCTGTGCAGCGAGGCGCAGCGGGCGGCGGCGCAGGCGGCGCTGGCCGTCGCCGGGGACGGCCAGCCGCGGCCGGTCAACGACGCCGCGCTATGGACCGAGGTGCTGCACGAGACGCTGTGGCGCCTGCTGCTCGACTGGCCGGCCGCCTTCGGGCTGCCGGCGGCGCGCGCCGAATTCGCCGCCTGGCGAGCCGAGCGCCAGGGCGACTGCGCGGGGGTGACCCGGCGCCTGCTCGACGGCTGCGTCGCTCGGCTGGCCGCCGACTGTCTGGCCGCGCTCGACGCCGCCGACGCCGCCGCCGCGGCGGCGCCGATCCCCGATCCCGCGGCCTGGCTGCCCTGGTGGCGCGGCGAGGCGGCCGCGCCGCCGGCGCCGGCGATGCCGGGCTCGATCGCCGCTGCGCTGCGCGGCCGGCTGGCGCAGCTCGAAACCGCTGCGCAGGCGCTGGCCGACGGCCGGCCCTTCCCGGTCGCCGCCGCCGGCGGCGGCGGACTGGGACTGGCCCAGTCCGCGACCGCGCGCGGCGTGCTGACCCACGCGGTGCGCGTCGCCGACGGCCGGGTCACCGATTACCGCGTGCTGGCGCCGACCGACGCCTTCTTCCGCGACGCCGCCGGCCTGTCCGGGCTGCTCGCCGGCGTCGCCGCGGCGACCCGCGACGCGGCGCGGCGCCGGCTGGAACAGGCCGTGCTGGCGCTCGATCCCTGTCTGCCTTACCAACTGGAA
This sequence comes from Dechloromonas sp., assembly GCA_028687035.1. GTDB lineage: Bacteria > Pseudomonadota > Gammaproteobacteria > Burkholderiales > Rhodocyclaceae > Azonexus. The sequence goes on from JAQUAX010000002.1 coordinate 119,377, forward strand.
ATCAACGATGCATGAAATGTCGCTGGCCGAGGGCGTGCTGCAACTGGTCGAAGACACCGCGCGCCGCGAGGGCGCCCGCCGGGTCAAGCTGGTCGTGCTGGAAATCGGCCGGCTGTCGTCGGTCGAGCCGGAGGCGCTGAAATTCTGTTTCGAGGCGGTCACTCACGGTAGCATTGCCGCCGGGGCGGCGCTGGACATCGTCGACGTGCCGGGGGCGGGCTGGTGCCTGCCCTGCGCGGCGACGGTGCCGTTGCAGGAAATCTACGGGGCCTGCCCGAACTGCGGCAGCCACCAGGTGCAGCCGACGGCCGGCACCGAGATGCGGGTCAGGGAAATCGAGATCGACTAGGGAGACGACAGGATGTGTACAGTTTGCGGCTGCGGTGCCGGTGAAACGAAGATCGAGGGGCATGAACACGCGCATGTCCATGCCGACGGCACGGTGCATAGCCACCCGCACGGCCACGGCGACGACCACCACCACGAGCACGGCATCGGCGGCGACCTCGACTTCGGCGCCGGCCCGGCCCGCGCCCACGTGCCCGGCATGAGCCAGTCGCGGATGGTGCAGATCGAGCAGGACATCCTGTCCAAGAACAACGCCTACGCCGCGGCCAACCGCAAATGGTTCGACGAGCGCGGCATCTTCGCGCTGAACCTGGTGTCCAGCCCGGGGTCCGGCAAGACGACGCTGCTCTGCCGGACGATCGAGCTGCTGAAGGACAAGGTCGGCATCGTCGTCGTCGAAGGCGACCAGCAGACCGCCAACGACGCCGAACGCATCCGCGCGACCGGCGTGCCGGCGCTGCAGATCAACACCGGCAAGGGCTGCCACCTCGACGGCCACATGGTCGGCCACGCGATCGAGCGCCTGCAGCCGGCCGACGAATCGCTGTTCCTGATCGAGAACGTCGGCAATCTGGTGTGCCCGGCCGCGTTCGATCTCGGCGAGCACCACAAGGTCGCGATCCTGTCGGTCACCGAGGGCGAGGACAAGCCGCTGAAATACCCGGACATGTTCCGCGCCGCCGACGTGATGCTGCTGAACAAGTGCGACCTGCTGCCCTACCTCGAGTTCGACGCCGACCTTGCCGAAGCCAACGCGCGCCGGGTCAATCCGGACCTGACCGTGCTGCGCGTGTCGGCGACGACCGGCGAAGGCATGGCGGCCTGGACCGACTGGATCGAATCGGGGCTGGAAGCGCAGCGCGGCAAGCACGGCGCGACCGTCGACGCGCTGAAGGCGCGCATCGCCGACCTGGAGCGCCAGCTCGCGGCCCGCTGAGGCAGAGCCTGCGCCAAGCCAGCTGTTGCGACGACCGTGTTTGGCGCAGTACGGTCGTCCGGCTGCCGCGCAAGCCGGGTCTTGCTAAGGGGCGAATACCAGTTCCGGGACCACTACTTCCCAGTGGTCGCATTTGCACTGTTCGATGTAGTCGGCGTTGCTGTCGCGCTTGTGCCAGACAACGATGGCGTGCACCCGGGCGGCAATGCAGTGGAGTTGGTCCGGCGGTCTGAAATGCTGTGACAGGCGGCCGACCGTGAAACCATCGAGCGTCTGCAGGCTATAGCCGCGCGCTTCGGCCTGCAGTTGCAGGCGGTCCCCAAGCTTGAGGGCGGCGAGGCGCGAATGAAGGCGAGCCTGCGCGTCCTTTCGCCCGGCAAATCCGAGGTCGACCTCCCTCAGGGCCGGGATGACATAGCGGCGGTCCAGTCCCGGCGGTTCTGGCAGCCACAGGCAGGGCGGTCGCCGGAGCAGGGCAGGGTGCTCGGGTAGGTCGTCGATGAGCGGGTTGCCGCTGTCGAGGCGGGCCAAGGTCAGCGTCCGGCGCGCGCGGGTCATCGCGACGTAGTAGAGGCGACGGGCGGCGTCGGTATCCTCCTCTTTCTGTGCTAGCCATTCACCATCCAGAACGAAGACATGGTCAAATTCCAGGCCCTTGGCGCGGTGCGCGGAAAGCAGGAGGAGGCCGCTCTGGCGGCGCCGGCTGGCGCGCCCCCATTCGGCTAGCCAGTCGCGGAAATAGTCCAGCGAAACCTCGGCACCCTGGGTGTCATCGGCAAAGGCGGCGACCGCCTCGCGCACGCTGGATGCCCAGCCTTCGACAGGGCGTGCAGCCAGCCAGCCGGAAAGGATCGCGGACGAGACGAGCGTCCCGTGTGCGTCGGCAAAGGCGAGCAGGGCCTGTGTTTCGCGCAGGCGCCAGAGCGGGGGCGCTGCCTCGTCGGCCATGCTGACTGGCAGGCCGCGGGCTTCGCAGGCGGCGCGCAAGGGATCGAGATACTTCCACTGGCGGGCGATCACTGCGGTTGCACCGAGGTCGAGTCCGAGTGCGCGCAGGCGTTCGATTTCTGTCAGTACGGCGAGCGCCTGTTGTTCGGCACTGCACCCGGCCGGGAGGATCTGCACATGACCCTGAACCACACTGTCGTAGTCCTGCCATTCGCCGCCGGGCGGGGATTTGCCGCGGGCGGTGTTGATCCGGATCGGCTGGCTTGCCTTCATCCGGTTCCCGGCTGGGGCAATCAGGGCGTTGGCGGTAGCGATGATGTTTGCGGTCGACCGGTAGTTTTCGACCAGAAAGCGGGTTTGCGCCTGATAGTCGTCTGCGAATTTACGGATGAATTCGACCGAGGCGCCGGCAAAGGCATAGATGTTCTGGTCGTCGTCGCCGACAGCGAAGAGGTTGAGCCTGCCGTCCTCATCGTTTCGCTTGCGGCCGGCCAGAGCCGAGATCAAGGCATACTGGGCGGGGCCGATGTCCTGATACTCATCGACGAAAATCCAGCGAAAGCCGGCCAGCAGCCGGTCTCGTTGGGTGTCGGCGTCTTCGGGCGGCAGGCCGCGACCTTCGAGCAGTGCCGTGGCTTCTCTCAGGATGGCGTCGAAGTCATCGTCGTTCTGTACCTGATGTTCGGCAAAACTCGCGCCGACGAGGCGCATGGCCAGCGCATGGCAGGTGAGTACGGTGACGCCGAGGGCGTCGCTGCCGATCAGTTCGCGGAGACGATGGCGGATTTCCAGCGCTGCGTGGCGGTTGTAGGCCAGGGCGACGATGGTCCGGGGGTTCTCGCGGCGGATGCGCACGAGGTAGGCGATGCGATGGACGAGTACCCGCGTCTTGCCTGCGCCTGGGCCGGCAAGCACCAGCATGTTGGTATTTTCCCGGTCGTCGGCGACGATGCTGCGCTGGCTCGGTTTGGCCAGGGTCTCGACGATGCTTTCCCAGGATTGCGGCGTGGTTTGCCGCTCCAGTTCATCCTCCCGGCCGGGCAGCCAACGCTTGCAGAAAGCATCGCGGGACAGGCTGAAGTAGTCCATCGCCAGTTGCAGCGCGTCCGCCATGCGGGCGATGCCTCGTTCGGCGTATTCGGCCATGATATGGATCTGCCGCGTCAGCTCGTTGTAGTGCAGTTGCAGCGGCTGGTAACTGCTTTTTTCGAATTGCAGCTTCCAGTTGCTGTCCAGGTGCAGTGTCATCGCCGAGCGAAAGACAGCCAGGCCCTTGTTCAGCCGCAGGATGTCCTGTTCGTGCAGCCAGAGCAGGGCCCGGTCGACGAGCTTGTCGATCGACCCGTTTTCGGCAGCGAGCAGGGCATCGCCGGCGACGCTGGCGGCCAGCTTGCCCAAAGTGGTCTCAGCCAGCAGGTCGATGCCGCGCGCGCCGCTGGGCAGGCACGACAGCCAGTGATCGAGCAGCAGACCGGCAGCGGTGCGGCGCCGTTCTGCGGTCTTCTCGAGTGCGGCCCAGTTCCGGTTGAGCGCGAGAAATACCGTTTCCGGGTCGCTGGCCCGCTTTAGCGTCAGGCTGCCTCGTCCTTCCGGACCGTCCCGGCCATCGCCGGCCAATCCCTTGAGAATGAGGCCCAGCCCATGGGGCAGAGCCTGGGGGTGGCCGTCGTCCTTGAGATGCTGGGCCAGCAAACGCAGGTTGAGCGGGTAGCCGTCGCCGGCAATCGCATCCGGCGCGGTTTCGCGCAATTGGGCGATCAAGGCTTTTTCGAGCGCGCAGGTCATCTCGAAACGTTTCTTCGACGAGCGTTCGACGCCCACGTGCACGTAGGCGGTCATCCCTGTGTCGTTGCTGGAAATGCCCAGCCGGTCGAACAGGTAAAGCGCCTGGCGCAGGGCGCTGGCCTCGAAGCCGGCACCGGCCATCAGTTCGTCGGTGCTGATCCCTTCGTCGGCCGGGGCGACCATCAGGATCTGCAGCAGGTTCAGGTATTTCTTTCGCTCCTCCGGCGCCGGGATGCAACTCGCCAGCTTGCAGTCGGCTTCGGCCAGATCCTTGACGCGCAGCGAGGACGGGAAAATCTGCACGCTGTTTTCCTCGCGCCGGACCAGCCCAGCCTCTTCCAGCCAGGCGACGGCGGTGCGGACGCGGGTGTCGTCGGTGGCGATGTCGCGTTTGAAAGCGCCGTCCTCGTCTTCGTCGAGGATTTCGCCCGACGTGGCGACGATGGGTTCATCGCGGTTCTTCTTGCGCTGGATCTGGCGCAGCGCGCGCAGCACGCTCTGGATGTCTCGCCGTGACAAGCGTGAATTGGCCGACATGCCGTGCTGGCGCTCGACGTCCTCAGCGGTGTAGAGGAGCACGCAGCGCGCCGCCGCGCGGTCGCGACCGGCGCGACCGGCTTCCTGTAGGTAGTTTTCCAGCGAGCCGGGAATGTCGGCGTGGACGACCAGGCGGACGTCGGGCTTGTCGATGCCCATGCCGAAGGCGTTGGTGGCGGCGATGACGCGCAATTCGCCGCTGATGAAAGCTTTTTGCGTTTCCTTCTTGGTTTCCGGTGGCAGTCGGGCGTGATACGCCGCTGCGGCCAGGCCCTTTTTCCGGAGAAAGTCGGCGAGTTCTTCCGTCTGCTTGCGCGTGGCGCAGTAGGCGATGGCGCCGCCGGATTTTTCCGGAGGCAATTCGTCGGCGATCAGGCGCCCCACCAGATCGTATTTTTCCCCGGGCGTGGTCGGGATCACATCGAAGCGCAGGTTGTCGCGCCGGGCGCCGCCATCGTGCACCTGCATCGCGATGCCCAGTTTTTCGCGGAAATGCCCGACGATGTCGGCGACCACTTCCGGTTTTGCGGTGGCGGTCAGGCACTGGATCAGCGGCAGCGTTTTGTCCGGCGAGGCATCGCGGGTCTCGGCGATGAAGCGGGCGACGTAGCGATAATCCGGCCGGAAATCCTGGCCCCATTTCGACAGGCAGTGCGCCTCGTCAAAAATCCAGGCGCCGATTTCGCGTTGGGCCAGTACCTTGCGCACACTGCGATTGCGCAACTGCTCCGGGGCGATGAGCAGGATGCCGACATCGCCCAGGCGCACGCGGTCGAGCACATCAGCGCGCTCTGGCATGTTGAGCAGGCCGTTGATCGCCGCGCAACAGTCGATGCCGCGCTCGCGCAAGCCCTTGATCTGGTCCTCCATCAGCGCGACCAGCGGCGAGATCACCACGGACAGGGCGCCGGTGCGGACGAAGCGCGACAGCGCCGGAATCTGGTAACACAAGGACTTGCCGGTGCCAGTCGGCAGGATGCCGAGCGCAGGCTCGCCGCGCATGGCGCTTTCGACGATGACTCGTTGCAGTGGCAGGCCGCTGGCAGGATCGACCGGCTCGGGGCGGAATTCGTAGCCGGGGCCGAACCAGTGCTGCAACTGCTGGCGGGCATCGTGCTGTTGGCGACACCAGTGGCAATCTGGGGCGGTGCAGGGTATGTCGCGCAGTTGGCGGATCAGGCGGCCGGTCTCGGGAAACTGGTAGCGGACCCAGGGCGGCATGACCGAGTTGCCTCCGGCCACCGACAGCCAGGCCAAGGCATAGGCAAGCGGCCAGGCCAGATGTTCTGCGCTGGCTATGATCCGGTGGGCGGCGGTTTTGCAACTTTGGCCGTCGAGTAGGCGGGCGATGGCGGTGCGCGCTTCTTCGGCACCCGGCGTGGCAGCGCGCCGGATGACCATGAAGAAGCGGTTCAGCCCGGAAATGCTTTGATCGCGTGTGGTCAGCCAGTGCCAGACGAGCAGCAGGTCGGGCGAGGCCTGTTGCATCTGCTGCAGGCTGCGTTCCTGGTCGCAAAACACCTGCAGGGCTAGTTCGGCATCGAGCAGCGGGTTGTTCTTGCGGTTGCCGAGTAGTTGTCCGTCCTGATAATGCTTGACGAGGTGGTGGTAGGGATTCTTCGGGAAAGCCAGCGGGTTGAGGCGCAGGGTGTCGATTGCCGGTTTTGCGAACAGCCGCAGATTGGGATTGGCGGCGCGCAGTTGCGGCAGGTCGAAGGCAATCAGGTTGTGGCCGAGCAGGAAGGCAGCATCGTCGGCCAGCGCATCCAGCCGCTCCAAAGTTTCCGGAAGCTTGCCGGGAGGGTAGCTCAGGCGCTCGTCGGTATCGCCTCGCAAAGCTGCCAGCTGGTGAATGATGCGGCTGCGGATTCCCACCTCGAGGTCGAGGCTCAGGCAGCGTGGTTTGCTGGTTCTGCCTTCGGGTGTGGGATCGGGATTGCTATGCACGTTGGAGCGGGAAAGAGCCGGCAGCAAGTCATTCGTACGGCATTGTAATGCGCGAAATCCTTGCTCGGCGTAAGCTTCCGGCTTTTCGTCAAGGCAGGGAAGGGAATACATGAGCGGCCGCCTGATCCGCATTCGCGGCCTGGTCCAGGGCGTCGGCTTCCGGCCCTACGTCTGGCGGCTGGCCCGCGAACTGGGGCTTGCGGGCTGGGTGCGCAACGACGCGGCCGGCGTGACGATCGCGGTCGACGGGGAAAAGCTGCCCGAATTCCTGGCCCGGCTGCCGCGCGAAATTCCGCCGCTGGCGCGCGTCGACCGCATCGATGCCGAGCCGGCCGAGGTCGTCGCTGACGGCTTCGCGATTCTCGACAGCGCGGCCGGCGCCGCCGCCACCGCGATCGGCCCGGACGCCGCGACCTGCCCGGACTGCGCGGCCGAGCTTTGCGATCCGGCCGACCGCCGCTGGCGCTATGCCTTCACGACCTGCACCCACTGCGGCCCGCGCTTCACGGTCAGCCGCGGCATACCCTACGACCGGGCGCGCACCAGCCTGGCCGGCTTCCCGCTGTGCCCGCGCTGCGCCGCCGAATACGCCGACCCGGCCGACCGCCGCTTCCACGCCGAAACCACCTGCTGCCCGGACTGCGGGCCGCAACTGCGACTGCTCGATGCGCAGGGCGCCGCGGTCGACGGCGATCCGCTGGCCGAAACGCTGGCCCGGCTGCGCGCCGGCAGGATCGTCGCGATCAAGGGGCTGGGGGGCTATCAGCTGGCCTGCGACGCGCGCAACGTGGCCGCGGTCGCCGAGCTGCGCCGGCGCAAGCAGCGCGAGGAAAAGCCCTTCGCGGTGATGGCGCTGAACGCCGCGTCGCTCGCCGCCCATGCGCGGATCGGCGCCGGCGAGCTCGAACTTTTCGAGTCGCCGGCCGCGCCGATCGTGCTCTGTCCCAAGGGGGCGGCCGAACTGCCCGGCATCGCGCCCGGCCTCGCGTGGCTGGGCGTGATGCGCCCGGCGAGCCCGCTGCACCTGCTGCTGTGGCACGAGGCGGCCGCCCGCCCGGCCGGCAGCGCGTGGCTCGCCGAGCCGGCCGAACTGCTGCTGGTGATGACCAGCGCCAATCCGCACGGCGAACCGCTGGTCGCCCAGGATGCCGAGGCGTTCGAGCGCCTGGCCGGCATCGCCGACGCCTTCCTGATGCACGACCGTGACATCGTCGTCCGCTGCGACGATTCGGTGGTCCGCGCCGGCCCGGCCTTCGTCCGCCGGGCGCGCGGCTACGTGCCGGTGCCGATCGCCCTGGCCGGCGACGGCCCGGACGTGCTGGCGCTGGGCGGCCTGCTGAAGAACACCGTGTGCGTCACGCGCGGCGGCGAGGCCTTCCTGTCGCAGCACGTCGGCGGGCTGGACAATGCGGCGGCGGTCGGTTTCCTGGAAGAAACGGTCGATCACCTGCTGGCCATCCTCGACGTCCGTCCCGCAGCCGTCGCCCACGACCTGCACCCGGATTTCCCCTCGACCCACCTGGCTCTGCGCCTGGCCGACGCCTGGGGCGTGCCGGCGGTCGGTACCGGCCACCACCACGCGCATCTCGCGGCGATCTGCGCCGAACGCGGCGTCGACCGCGTGGTCGGGCTGGCGCTCGACGGCGTCGGCCTCGGCCCGGACGGCGGCGCCTGGGGCGGCGAGCTGCTGGACGTCGACGGCGCCCGCTGCACGCGGCTGGGCTACCTGTCGCCGCTGCGCCTGCCCGGCGGCGATCGCGCGGCGCGCGAGCCGTGGCGGATGGCGGTGTCGGCGCTGCACGCGGCGGGTCTGGCCGGGCGGATTCCGGACTGGCTGCGCCGGACCGCTCCGGCGCGCGACGCCGGGCCGCTACTGGCAATGCTCGCCCGCGACCTGCGCTGCCCGCCGACGAGCAGCCTGGGCCGCTGGTTCGACGCCGCCGCCGGCCTGCTCGGGCTGCGCGCCGAGGCGCGTTACGAGGGTCAGGCGGCGATGGAACTCGAAGGACTCGCCGCGGCGCACGGCCCGGTCGCGCCGCAGCCCGGCGGCTGGCGACTGGAAGGCGGCATGCTCGACCTGCGCCCGCTGGTCGGCGCGCTGCTCGACTGCCCGGACGCCGCGTACGGCGCCGCGCTGTTCCACGCGACGCTGGCCGAGGCGCTGGCGGAATGGGCGCTGGTCGCGGTCGACCGCCGGCCGGGGGCGAAAATCGCCGTCGGCGGCGGCTGCGCGATGAACGCGCTGCTGATGGCCGGCCTGCGCCAGCGGCTGGCCGCAGCCGGCGTCGATCTGCTGGAAGCCCGGCTGGCGCCGCCCAACGACGGCGGGCTGGCGCTCGGCCAGGCCTGGATCGCGCGCCGGCCGGAAAGTCGGGTGGTAGCCGGGTGATCGATTTTTCCTGAACTGGAAAGAATCCTTCCATTTCGCGGCCCTTCCCGCGTGGCGTCGTTTATCGCCAAGTCCTTGTAAAGAGAAGAAAAGCGCTTTTCCATCCGGGCGGGCCCGCTTATTGCAAATAGGGCCGACCGAATAAATACAACAAGGCTCCCCCAACAGAGCGTCGTGGCGTCCCGCAGGCGCCGTCGAAAAACAAGGGGAGATCTATGAACGAGCAGAATTTGTTGGCGCTGGAAGACGACGCCCGCATCGTCGCAGCCGCCGACCGGCTGGCGATGTCGCGGCGGGAATTCCTGCAGTTTTGCACCGCGCTGGCGGCCACCCTCGGCCTGCCGCAGGGCGCCGAGGCCGCCGTCGCCGAGGCGGTGGCGGCCAAGAAGCGGCCGTCGGTGATCTGGCTGCATTTCCAGGAATGCACCGGGTGCACCGAATCGATGCTGCGCGCCGAGCATCCGACGCTGGAAAAGCTGATCCTCGACGTGATCTCGCTCGACTACCACGAGACGCTGTTCGCCGCCGCCGGCCACCAGGTCGAGGCGGCGCGCAAGACGGCGATGGCCGAGAACAAGGGCCAGTACATCCTGGTCGTCGAAGGGGCGATCCCGACCAAGGATGGCGGCGTCTACTGCAAGATCGGCGGCAAGACCGCGATCGAGCTGGTCAAGGAATGCGCGGCCGATGCGGCCGCAGTGATCGCCATCGGCTCCTGCGCGTCGTGGGGCGGCATGCCCTCGACGATTCCGTCGATTCCCGGGGCGACCTCCAGTCCGACCGGGTCGAGCGGCGTGTCCCAGGTGCTCGGCAAGCCGGTCGTGACCATTCCCGGCTGCCCGCCCAACCCGTACAACTTCCTGTCGACGGTCGTGCATTTCCTGACCTTCGGCAGCCTGCCCGCGGTGGACTCGCAGGGCAGGCCGAAATTCGCGTACTCGCGGCTGATCCACGAGAACTGCGAGCGCCGCGCCCACTTCGACGCCGGCCGCTTCGCGATGCAGTTCGGCGACGACGGCCACCGCAAGGGCTACTGCCTGTACAAGCTGGGCTGCAAGGGGCCGGAAACCTACGCCAACTGCTCGGTGATCCTGTTCGGCGACGCCGGCGCCGGCACCTGGCCGGTCGCCTGCGGCCACCCGTGCATCGGCTGTACCGAGCAGGGCGTCGGCTTCCAGAAGCCGATCCACTCGCTGGCTAAGCTGAAGAACATCGAGCCCTCGTCCTTCCTGCCGCGCATCGTCGAGGAGAAGGGCGTCGGCGCCTCGCTCGGCGCGGCGGCGGTGCTCGCCGCGGTGGCCGGCGCGGCGGCCGGGGCCGGCGCGATGGTCGCGAAGAATCTCGGCCTGTCGCACCAGGCCGAGGAAATGGAGAAGGCGAAGCGGGACGGCAGCAAGGCCAACGAATCCGCGGAGGTCTGACATGGCCACGAGACGCGATTTCCTGAAAGGCTGCCTGGCCGGCGGCGCGGCAGCGGCCGCGGCCGTCGTCCCGGAAGCGGCCTGCGCCCGCGATACGCTGGAACGCCCGGCCGAGGCGCTCGGCCTGCTCTACGACGCGACGCTGTGCGTCGGCTGCCAGGCCTGCGTCGCCGCGTGCAAACGGGCCAACCACAACCCGGCCGAATTCACGACCGTCGATCATCTGTGGGATGCGCCGCTCGATACCAGCGGCCACACCTTCAACCTGATCAAGATGTACCGGCACGGCACGATGGAAACGAAGGACGCCGAGGAAAACGGCTTCGCCTTCATGAAGACCTCGTGCATGCACTGCGCCGATCCGTCCTGCGTGTCGGCCTGCCCGGTGTCGGCGATGCGCAAGGATCCGGAGACCGGCATCGTCGGCTACGACCCGGACGCCTGCATCGGCTGCCGCTACTGCGTCGCCGCATGCCCGTTCGGCATCCCGAAATACCAGTACGACTCGCCGACCGGCCAGATCGGCAAGTGCGAGCTGTGCCGCCACCGGCACCAGGACGGCCACTACTCGGCCTGCGCCGAAGTCTGCCCGACCGGCGCCACGCTGTTCGGCCGCACCGACGACCTGCTCGCCGAAGCCAAGCGCCGGCTGGCGCTGAAGCCGGGCGAATGGACGACGATGCCGCGCGGTCGACTGCCGGCGAAGAACGAAAAGCCGGAGGACGCCGCGAAATGGAAGGGGATCGTCGACCAGTCCTACCAGGCGCAGGTCGGCAACTACCAGCAGCACGTCTATGGCGAGACCGAATACGGCGGCACCCAGGTGCTGAAGCTGTCGGCGGTCAATTTCCAGAAGGCCGGCCTGCCCGACCTGCCGCCGAAATCCTCGGCGGCGACGTCGGAAACCATCCAGCACACGCTGTACGGCGGCCTGATGATGCCGATCGCCGTGCTCGCCGGCCTGACCTGGGTCGCCAAGCGCAACGTCGTGCCGGAAGACGATGACAAGAAGGGAGGGCAGCCATGAGCGCCCATCATCCGGCCGCCCCGGTCGGCGGCAAACTGCTGAACACGGCGACGCTGGTCAGCGGCCTGCTGGTCGCCGCGATGCTCGCGATCCTGTTCGTCCGCTTCATTTTCGGGCTGGGCGCGGTGACCAACCTCAACGACGGCTACCCGTGGGGCATCTGGGTCGTCTTCGACGTCGTCATCGGCTCGGCCTTCGCGTGCGGCGGCTTCTCGGTGGCGATGCTGGTCTACATCTTCAACCGCGGCGAATACCACCCGCTGGTCCGGCCGGCGCTGCTGGCCAGCCTGTTCGGCTACACGCTGGCCGGCGTCGGCGTGATCTTCGACCTCGGCCGCTGGTGGAACTTCTGGCACATCTTCTGGCCCGGCCACGCCAACCCGAACTCGGTGATGTTCGAAGTCGCGCTGTGCATCTCGGCCTACATCCTGGTGATGTGGATCGAGTTCTCGCCGGTCTTCCTCGAGAAATGGGGGCTGAAGGCCGAGAAGAAGAAGCTGGAGAGGGTGCTGTTCTTCTTCATCGCGCTCGGCACGCTGCTGCCGATGATGCACCAGTCGTCGCTCGGCACGCTGCTGGTGGTCATGGGGCCGCAGGTCAATCCGCTGTGGCAGACGCCGGTCGTGCCGCTGCTCTACCTGCTGTCGGCGATCGCGATCGGCTACGGCGTCGTGCTGTTCGAGACCTGCGTCGCGTCGTCGGCCTACCGCCGGCAGATCGAGATGCACCTGCTGCAGCCCATGGCCAGGGTCATGCTGGGCGTGCTGGCGGTCTTCGTCGTCGTCCGCTTCGGCGACATGATCGCCCGCGGCGCGCTCGGCCATGCCTTCGCGTTCAGCCTGGAAGCCTTGTTCTTCTGGCTGGAAACGATCTGCTTCCTGCTGCCTTTCGCGCTCGCCGGCCGCGCCGCCGACCGCCGCAATCCGGCCCGGCTGTTCCTCGCCGGCGTCGCGCTGATGCTGGCCGGCGTGCTGCTGCGGGTCAACGGCTTCCTGATCGGCTACGACACCGGCGTCGGCGTCGATCACGGCTGGAACTATTTCCCGAGCATCGCCGAGATGCTGGTCACGATGGGCATGTTCGCCATCGAGGTGCTCGGCTACATCGTCATCACCCGCCGCTTCCCGGTGCTGCCGCGCGCCGAAGCCTCGGCGGCACACTGAACCAGGGACAGGAGAAAACAACATGAGCAAACGAGTCACCATCGACCCGGTCACCCGCATCGAGGGTCACCTGCGCGTCGACGTCGAGGTTGACGGCGGCCGCGTCAAGAAGGCCTGGGCGTCCGGCCAGATGTGGCGGGGCGTCGAGAACATCCTGATCGGCCGCGATCCGCGCGACGCCTGGGCGATCACCCAGCGCATCTGCGGCGTGTGCACGACGGTGCATGCGATCACCTCGGTGCGCGCGGTCGAGAACGCGCTGCAGCTGGAAATCCCGGTCAACGCGCAGTACATCCGCAACATGATCATCCTGGCGCACGCGATCCACGACCACATCGTGCATTTCTACCACCTGTCGGCGCTCGACTGGGTGGACGTGGTCAGCGCGCTGAAGGCCGACCCGGACAAGACGGCCAGCCTCGCGCAGAGCCTGTCGAACTGGAACGGCAACAGCAAGGCCGAGTTCAAGAAGGTCCAGGATCGCCTGAAGGGTTTCGTCGGCACCGGCCAGCTGGGCATCTTCACCAACGGCTACTGGGGCCACCCGGCGATGAAGCTGACGCCGGAAGTGAACCTGCTCGCCGTGTCGCACTACCTGCAGGCACTGGAAGTGCAGCGCTACGCCAGCAAGATCGTCTCGGTGCTCGGCTCCAAGTCGCCGCACGTGCAGAACCTCGCGGTCGGCGGCGTCGCCAACCCGCTGGCGACCGACGCCCAGTCGGTGCTGACCATCGAGCGCCTGCTGGCGATCAAGGAATGGATGGCCAAGCTCGACGACTTCGTGAAGAACGTCTACCTGATCGACGTCGCGGCGATCGGCGCCTTCTATGCCGACTGGACCAAGGTCGGTCGCGGCATCACCGACTACCTGTGCGTTCCGGATATCCCGCTCGACGGCAAGGGCACGCAGTTCGCGCTGCCGGGCGGCTTCATCGCCGGCGGCAAGCTCGACAGCTACCAGCCGATCAAGAGCTTCGGCGACAAGTACTTCACCGACGGCGTGTCCGAGGCGATCAAGCATTCCTGGTACGACTACAAGGCCGGCAACGACGTGTCGCTGCACCCGTACAAGGGCGAGACGACGCCGAACTACACGGACTTCCAGGACGACGGCAAGTATTCCTGGCTGAAGTCGCCGACCTTCTACGGCAAGCCGATGCAGGTCGGTCCGCTGCCGCGCGTGCTGAACATGCTGGCCGCCGGCCACGAGCCGACCAAGAAATACGCGACCGCGGCGCTCGACCTGGTGTCGACGATCGCCGGCAGCAAGGTCGGGCTGGACGCGATGCACTCGACGATCGGCCGCCACGCGGCGCGCGCCGTCAGCTGCGCGGTGCAGTCGGACGAGCTGAGCCGCCAGTGGGACCTGCTGATCGCCAACATGGGCAAGGGCGACCTGACCACCTTCAATCCGCCGAGCTTCCCGAAGGGCGAGCAGATGGGCGTCGGCTTCCACGAGGCGCCGCGCGGCGTGCTGTCGCACTGGGTGGTCATCGATTCCGGCAAGATCAAGAACTACCAGTGCGTCGTGCCGACCACGTGGAACGCCGCGCCGAGGAACGAGAAGGACCAGCCCGGCGCCTACGAGGCCTGCCTGCTCGACAACCCGGTCGCCGATCCGGAAAAGCCGCTGGAAGTGCTGCGCACCGTGCATTCCTTCGACCCCTGCCTGGCCTGTGCCGTGCATGTCGTCGACCAGGAAAACAACCCGGTGGTGACGGTGAAGGCGGCGTGACACACTACGATCTCCGTCGTTTTCGGGGCGCGTCCGGCGCCCCGCTTTTTGTGGAGCGGACATGCGCATCGTGATCCTGGGCATAGGCAACATCCTGCTGACCGACGAAGGCGTCGGCGTTCGCGTCGTCGAGGCGCTGGCGGCGCGCGGCGGCCTGCCGTCCGGCGTCGAGCTGATCGACGGCGGCACCTGCGGCATGGAAATGCTCGAGCAGCTGGAAAACCTCGACGCGCTGATCGTCGTCGATTGCGTGCGTTGCGGTCGGCCGCCGGCGACGCCCGTTCTGCTGAAGGGCGACGACGTGCCGGTGTTCTTCCGGACCAAGCTGTCGCCGCACCAGGTCAGCCTGTCCGACGTGCTGGCCAGCCTGGAATTCACCGGGCGGGCGCCGAGGAAGACCGTGATCGTCGGCATGCAGCCGGTGTCGATGGGCCTCGGCCTCGACCTGTCGCCCGAGGTCGCCGCCAGCTTGCCCGAGCTGGTCGACCTGACGCTGGCCGAGATCGCCGAGTGCGTCGCGCTGCCGGAGGCTGCCTGATGTGCCTGTCGGTGCCGATGCAGGTCGTCGAATGGGAGGGCGAGGGCGATTTCGCGTGGGTCGAGCGCGCCGGCCGTCGCGAGCGGCTGAACATGATGCTGATCGGCCCGCAGCCGCTCGGCAGCTGGGTGCTCGCGTCGCTCGGCCTGGCCCGCGAGCTGATCGACGGCGAGGCGCTGGCGCGGACGGAGGAGGCGCTCGATGCGCTGGCGGCTTCGCTCGCGGGCGATTACGATGCCAGCCTCTACTTCACCGATCTGACCGCCGAGTGACTTCGCCCATCCGCCAGCCGGCCATCGCGCCGCCGCCGATCCGCCCCGCCATGCCGCGCGCCGACGATCCGTCGGCCTGGCTGGAAGCGCATTACCGCGCGGTGTACGCCGAGCGCATGGCCGATCTGCCCTTCGTCAATGCGGCGCTGCAGGTCGAGGCGGTCGGCTTCGACCGGCTGCGGGGCGACTGGCTGGGCGTGATGGTCACGCCGTGGTTCATCAACCTGTTCCTGCTCAACGGCGGCGGCGAACTGTGGGGCGACATTCCGGCCGGCCAGCGCCGCTACCTGGAGCTGCCCTGCGGCACGCTGCAGTTCCTCGCCGACGACGACCCGGTGCTCGGCCCCTACCAGTATTGCCCGCTGATCGCCCCGGTCGGCGAGGTCGCCGACATGACGGTGGCGCGGCAGGCCGCGGTCGACGCGCTGGCGACGGTATTTTCCCGGCCGGCGCCGCCGCCGGCCGAGGCGCCGGAACAGGCGCCGCCAAAGAACGTGACGCGGCGCGGTTTCCTGCGTTCCCTGACCGGGCGGCGCTGAGCGCGCCGCCGGATAGACTGGAGATAAGGGCATGTGTCTGGCCATTCCCGCGCAGGTCGTCGAACTGCGCGACAACGACAACGCGCTGGTCGACCTGGCCGGCGTCCGGAAGGAAATCTCGCTGGCGCTGGTCGATGGCGTCGCCGTCGGCGACTACGTGATCGTCCATGTCGGCTACGCGCTGAACAAGCTCGACCCGGACGAGGCGGCGAAGACGCTGAAACTGTTCGCCGAACTGGGCGACGCGGCCTTCGCCGACGCCGATCCGACGCTGCACTGATGAAGTACATCGACGAATTCCGCGACGGCGAAGTCGCCCGGAAGCTCGCCGCGGCGATCCGTGCCGACGCCGACCCGGGCCGCCGCTACCATTTCATGGAATTCTGCGGCGGCCACACGCACGCGATCTCGCGCTACGGCGTCTCCGACCTGCTGCCGGACAACGTCCGGATGATCCACGGCCCCGGCTGCCCGGTCTGCGTGCTGCCGATCGGCCGCGTCGACCAGGCGATCGGACTGGCGCTCGAGCACGGCGTCACGCTGTGCACCTACGGCGACTGCCTGCGCGTGCCGGCCTCCGGCAGCCTGTCGCTGCTCAAGGCCAAGGCCAAGGGCGGCGACATCCGGATGGTCTATTCGAGCATGGACGCCGTCGCGCTGGCGCAGAAGCACCCGGACAAGCAGGTCGTGTTCTTCGCGATCGGCTTCGAGACGACGACGCCGCCGACCGCGGTGGCAATCAAGCAGGCGGCGGCGCTCGGGCTGAAGAATTTCTCGGTGCTGTGCTGCCACGTGCTGACGCCGTCGGCGATCTCGAGCATCCTCGAATCGCCGGAAGTCCGCCGCTGGGGTACCGTGCCGCTCGACGGCTTCGTCGGCCCGGCGCACGTCTCGACGATCATCGGCAGCCGGCCCTACGAATTCTTCGCCGAGGAATACAGGAAGCCCGTGGTCATCGCCGGCTTCGAGCCGCTCGACGTGATGCAGGCGATCCGGATGCTGATCCGCCAGGTCAACGAAGGCCGGGCCGAAGTCGAAAACGAGTTCGCCCGGGCCGTCGACCGCGAAGGCAACCTGAAGGCGCAGGCGCTGGTCGCCGAAGTGTTCGAGATGCGCAAGGCCTTCGAGTGGCGCGGATTGAACGTGCTGCCGTACTCGGCGCTCCGCATACGCGGCATGTTCGCTGAATTTGACGCCGAGAAGCGGTTTTCTCTCGATTACAGCCCGGTGCCCGACCACAAGGCCTGCGAGTGCGGCGCGATCCTGCGCGGGGTCAAGAAGCCGCAGGACTGCAAACTGTTCGGCACGGTGTGCACGCCGGAAAATCCGGTGGGGTCGTGCATGGTGTCGTCGGAGGGGGCTTGTGCGGCGCATTACACGTATGGGCGGTATAAGGATGTGGCCTGAGCGTGGGCGGCTCGCGGGCGCCTCTCCGGGCTTCCGGCTGGGCTGTGGGTTTTCTGATGCGCTGTATTCCGCGTGTGACCGCGGGTGTACTTTCTTTTTGCTTCGCCAAAAAGAAAGTAACCAAAGAAAAAGGCGACCCCTGGGTCGGCGCCCCGCTGCGCGGGGTGCCCTGCGCTACTCGGCAGGCCGGGCGGCTCGCATGAACTCGCCTGCGGCTCAGACAATGCGAGCCGAAGGCCCCCGTCCCGCCTGCGTTGCTCGGCGCCTCCCAAGGGGCCCACAAGCGTCGCGCCTGACAGGCACCCAGCAGAAAGAACGGTTTTGCGGTGCACCGCATTTTTCGCCCAATTTCCGCGTCCACCGCAAAACTCCGATCGGTGTCGACTTGCCCCCTGGGAGGCGCCGAGCAACGCAGGGCTTGGCGGGAACAGGGCGAGGACTGTCTGAGGCCCGCAGGGCCGAGTTCCGCAGCCCCCGCCAAGGCCGAGTAGCGCAGGGAACCGGGCGCAGCCCGGTGCCGACGCGGGGTCGCCTTTTCTTTGCCGACTTTCTTTTGGCGAAGCAAAAGAAAGTCCGGTCGCGCGTCAGGCGCGAAACCCAGCCCCCCTGCATCACAACCCAATTCCAGAATCGCACATGACCGAAATCCGCAAAAACTACGTCCGCCCCCTCGACCTCAAACACGGCCAGGTCGACATGGCCCACGGTTCCGGCGGCCGGGCGATGGCGCAGCTGATCGAGGAGTTGTTCGCGAAGCACCTCGGCAACGAATACCTCGGCCAGGGCGACGACGGCGCGGTGCTGCCGCACCCGGGCGAGGGCCGGCTGGTGATGGCGACCGATTCGCACGTGGTCTCGCCGCTGTTCTTCCCGGGCGGCGACATCGGCTGCCTGTCGGTGCATGGCACGATCAACGACGTCGCCGTGATGGGCGCCAAGCCGCTTTACCTTGCGGCTGGCTTCATCCTCGAAGAGGGGTTCAAGCTCGCCGATCTGGCGCGCATCGTGCAAAGCATGGCGGCGGCGGCGCGGGCCGCCGGGGTGCCGGTGGTGACCGGCGACACCAAGGTCGTCGAGCGCGGCAAGGGCGACGGGGTGTTCATCACGACGACCGGCGTCGGCGTCGTGCCGCCGGGGCGGGAACTGTCCGGCCGGCGGGCGCGGCCGGGTGACGCGATCCTGGTTTCCGGCACGCTCGGCGACCACGGCATGGCGATCATGGCCGAGCGCGAGAGCCTGGGCTTCGACTCGCCCATCGTTTCCGACAGTGCCGCGCTGCACGGGCTGATTGACGCGATGCTGGCGACCGGCGCCGACCTCCGCGTGCTGCGCGATCCGACGCGCGGCGGACTGGCCACGACGCTGAACGAGATCGCCCGCCAGTCGGGCGTCGGCATGATGCTGCAGGAAAAGGCGCTGCCGGTGCGGCCGGCGGTCAATGCGGCCTGCGAGTTCCTCGGGTTGGACCCGCTCTACGTGGCGAACGAGGGGAAACTGGTCGCGATCTGCGCCGAACAGGATGCCGAAAGGCTGCTTGCCGCGATGCGGGCGCATCCGCTGGGGGGCGATGCGGCGATCGTCGGCAGCGTGCATGCCGACGACCACCATTTCGTGCAGATGACCACCGCCTTCGGCGGTCGGCGCATCGTCGACTGGCTGAGCGGCGAACAGCTTCCGCGGATCTGCTAGTGGCGCAGCGCGATCACCAGCGAACGCACGTCGCCCAGTTCGGACAGCACCAGGGCGCGGGCATCGGCCATGTCGTCGGCGTTGCGTACCCGGAACAGCTCGCGGCGGCCGTCCAGGTAGCGGACGGCGGCGGTGTATTCCGGCCGCGGCACGCTGCGCCGGCGGGGAACTGCGGTTTTTCGTTGTTGTTGCATTGTGTTCACCTCGTGCACAATTTGTTGTTGCGGTGCATCGTAACCAAACGCAAGCGATTGAAAAATATCGCGAAGGTTATAGGTTTATGCAGCATGGAAACATATTGCCCGGCAAGCCGCGCCACCCCGTCGTTCCGGCTTTCTCAATGAATCGAAAAAATCCAGTTCACATGCGCATCCTTCTTCTTTCGCATGCCTTCAACAGCCTGACCCAGCGCCTGTGGTGCGAACTGGCCGGGCGCGGCCACCAGCTGAGCCTCGAACTCGACATCGCGGACAGCGTGGCCGAGGAGGCTGTGGCGCTGTTCCGGCCGGACCTGGTGATCGCCCCCTTCCTGAAGCGGGCGATCCCGGAGACGGTCTGGTCGCGCCACCGCTGCCTGGTCGTCCATCCGGGGTCGCCGGGCGACCGCGGGCCGTCGGCGCTCGACTGGGCGATCCTGCGCGGCGAGCCGCGCTGGGGCGTCACCGTACTGCAGGCCGAGGCCGAGATGGACGCCGGGCCGGTCTGGGCGTCGGCCGATTTCGCGCTGCGCCCGGCGGGCAAGGGTTCGCTGTACCGCAACGAGGTCACCGAGGCGGCGGTGCGCGCGGTGCTGCTCGCGGTCGACCGCGTCGCGGCCGGCGATTTCGTGCCGCAGTGCGTGCCGGGGGCGGCGCACGCGCCGGTCGCCCGGGCCGACCGGGCGATCGACTGGCAGCGCCAGAGCACGGCCGGCATCCTGGCCCGCATCCGCTCGGCCGACGGTTTTCCCGGCGTCGCCGACAGCCTGTTCGGCGAACCCTGCCGCCTGTTCGACGCCTGGCCCGAGGCGACGCTGCGCGGTGCGCCGGGCGAACTGCTCGGCCGACGCGAGACGGCGGTCTGCCGCGCCACGACCGACGGCGCGCTGTGGATCGGCCATGTCCGGCGCGACGGCGGCATCAAGCTGCCGGCGACGCACGCTTTCCCGCAGGCCGCGGCGCTGCCCGAACTGGCGCTGCCGGGCTGGTGGAAGGCGCCGGCGCCGACCTGGCAGGACATCGCCTACGAGGAGGCGGGCGGCGTCGGCTTCCTCTCCTTCGAGTTCTACAACGGCGCGATGGGAACGGCCCAGTGCCGGCGGCTGACCGAGGCCTTCCGCTGGGCGAGCGGCCGGCCGACGCGGGTCATCGTGCTGCGCGGCGGCAGCGATTTCTGGTCGAACGGCATCCATCTGAACCTGATCGAATCGGCCGACAGCCCGGCCGACGAGTCCTGGGCCAACATCAACGCGATCGACGACCTGGCCGAGGCCGTTTTACGCTGCGAAACGCAGTTGACCGTCGCCGCGCTGGGCGGCAATGCCGGCGCCGGCGGCTGCTTCCTGGCCCGGGCCGCCGACCGGGTGTGGGCGCGCGATGGCGTCGTGCTGAATCCGCATTACCGGAACATGGGCAACCTGTACGGCTCGGAATTCTGGACCTACCTGCTGCCGCCCCGCGTCGGCGCCGACGGCGCGGCGGCGATCATGAGCCGCCGGCTGCCGATGACGGCGGCCGAGGCGGTGGCCTGCGGTTTCTACGACGCCTGCCTGCCGGCGCCGTGCTTCGCGGTCGATGTTGCGCGTCGCGCCGCCGAACTCGCCGCCGCGCCCGATTTCGCCGACCGACTGGCGGCCAAGGCCGCGCGCCGCGCCGCCGACGAGGCGGCGAAGCCGCTGGCCGCCTACCGCGCCGACGAACTGGCCGCGATGCGCCGCAATTTCTACGGCTTCGATCCGTCCTACCACGTCGCGCGCTATCATTTCGTCGCCAAGTCCCCGCATTCCTGGACGCCCCGCCACCTGGCCCGCCACCGCGACCTCGACTGGAAAATTCCGGCATGAGCCTGCCCGCTTCCCACAGCTGCCTGCGCCGCCTGCCCGCGGTGCTCGTCGTCGACGACGAACTGCGTTCGCAGGAGGCGGTCCGGCGGACGCTGGAAGAGGATTTCGAGGTGTTCTGCGCGTCGAGCGCCGCCGAAGGGATGGAAATTCTCGAAAGCGAGCAGTCCACCGGGTGCATCCGGGTCGTGCTGTGCGACCAGCGCATGCCGGAAACCACCGGCGTCCAGTTCCTGAAGGAAGTGCGCGCCCGCTGGCCGGACGTCGTCCGCATCATCCTGTCCGGCTACACCGACGCCGAGGACATCATCACCGGCGTCAACGAGGCCGGCATCTGGCAGTACCTGCTGAAGCCCTGGCAGCCGGAGCAGCTGCTGCTGACGCTGCAGCGCGCCGCCGAGGTGTGGCGCCTGCAGCAGGAGAACCAGCGGCTGTCGCTCGACCTCCGCACGGCCGAGCCGGTGCTGAAGAAACGGGTGGATAACAAGCGCGAAAAGCTGCGCAACAGCTTCGAACTGGCGAACATCGTGCGCTCCGAGAAAAGCCCGCTGAACGCCGTCTGCGATCTGGTCGAGCGCATCGCGCCCTACGACCTGTCGGTGATGGTGACCGGCGAATCGGGGACCGGCAAGGAGATGATCGCGCGGGCGATCCACTACGAAAGCGCCCGGGCGACCCGTCCGTTCATCACCGAGAACTGCGGCGCGCTGCCCGACACGCTGCTCGAGTCCGAGCTGTTCGGCTACAAGCGCGGCGCCTTCACCGGTGCCGTCGAGGACCGCGTCGGGCTGTTCCAGCAGGCCGACGGCGGCACGCTGTTCCTCGACGAGATCGGCGAGACCAGCCCGGCCTTCCAGGTCAAGCTGCTGCGCGCGCTGCAGGAAGGCGAATTCCGGCCGCTCGGCAGCAATCGCGCGGTCACCGTCGATGTCCGGGTGATCGCGGCGACCAACCGCGACCTCGAGGCCGACGTGCATAGCGGCCGTTTCCGCGAGGATCTGTACTACCGCCTGGCGACCATCGCGCTGCACGTGCCGCCGCTGCGCCAGCGGGCGATGGACCTGCCGCTGCTCGCCGGCCGCCTGCTCGAAAGCAGCGCCCGCTCGCTCGGCAAGCGCATCGACGGTTTCGCCGACGGCGTGCTCGAGGCGCTGGCCGCGTACGACTGGCCGGGCAACGTCCGCGAGCTGCAGAACGAGATCCTGCGCATGGTCGCGCTGGCCGACGGGCCGCTGCTCGACGCCGGCCTGCTGTCGCCGCGCGTGCTGCGCACCGGGCTGGCTGGCGCCGCGCCCGGCGAGGACTGGACCGAGGGACTGAGTGGCAACCTGAAGGCGCGCATGGAGCAGCTCGAGATGCGGGTGCTGAAGGCCGCGATGCTGCGCCACGGCGGCAACAAGTCGCGCGCCGCCCGCGAGCTCGGGCTGTCGCGCGTCGGCCTGCGCGCCAAGCTGGTCCGTCACGGACTGGAGGCGGCGGCATGAAGCTGCTCTGGCTGCAGAGCGGCGGTTGCGGCGGCTGCACGCAGTCGCTGCTGTGCACCGCGCCGCGGCCGCTGCCCGACGAACTGCGCGGCGCCGGCATCGAGTTCGTCTGGCATCCGGCGCTGTCGCAGGAGAGCGGCGACGAGGCGCTGCAGCTGCTCGAGGACTGCGTCGAGGGCCGGCGCGCCTTCGACGTGCTGTGCGTCGAGGGGGCGATGCTGCGCGGCCCGAACGGCAGCGGCCGTTTCCACCTGATGGCCGGCAGCGGCCGGCCGCTGACCGAATGGGTCGAGCGCCTGGCGCGGCGGGCCCGCTGGGTGTTCGCGATCGGCTCCTGTACCGCCTATGGCGGCCTGTCGGCGGCGACCCCGGGCAACCCGCTGGAAGCCTGCGGCCTGCAATACGACGGTGACACGCCGGGCGGCCTGCTCGGCGCCGATTTCAGGTCCGCGGCCGGCCTGCCGGTGGTCAATATCGCCGGCTGTCCGACGCATCCGGCGTGGATCGTCGAGACGCTGGAAAAGCTCGCGCTCGAGGGGCTGGCTCCAGAGGATCTCGACGAGTTCGGCCGGCCGCTGCTGTACGCCGGCCAGCTCGTGCACCACGGCTGTCCGCGCAACGAGTTCTACGAATTCAAGGCCAGCGCGGCGAAGCACTCGGACCTCGGCTGCCTGATGGAGAACCTGGGCTGCAAGGGCACCCAGGCCCATGCCGACTGCAACACGCGGCCGTGGAACGGCGGCGGCTCCTGCCTGAAGGGCGGCTATGCGTGCATCGCCTGCACCGAGCCGGGTTTCGAGGCGCCGGGTCACCCCTTCCAGCAGACGCCCAAGGTCGCCGGCATTCCGATCGGCCTGCCGGCCGACATGCCGAAGGCCTGGTTCGTCGCACTCGCCGCGCTGTCCAAGTCGGCGACGCCGAAGCGGGTCCGCGACAATGCCGTCGAGGACCATCCGGTGGTCCGTCCCAAGGTCAGGAAGGCGGCCCGGTGAAGCGCATCCGGCTCGGGCCGTTCAACCGCGTCGAGGGCGACCTCGAGCTGGCGCTCGACGTCGAGGCCGGCGCGGTCGTCTCGGCGCGCGTCAACTCGCCCTTGTTCCGCGGCTTCGAGATGCTGCTCGCCGGCCGCGTGCCGGAGGACGCGCTGGCCATCGTGCCGCGCATCTGCGGCATCTGCTCGGTCGCCCAGTCGGCCGCCGCTGCCGCGGCGCTCGCCGCGCTGGCCGGCGTCGAGGCGCCGCCGAACGGCGTGCTGGCCCAGCGGCTGATCCAGGCGACCGAGAACCTGGCCGACCACCTGACCCATTTCTACCTGTTCTTCATGCCGGATTTCGCGCGCCCGGCCTATGCCGGCCATGCCTGGCACGCCGAGGCCGCGCGCCGCTTCGCGGCGGGGCAGGGCACGGCCGCCGCCGACTGGCTGCGCGCCCGCGCCCGCCTGCTCGAGGTGCAGGGCATCCTGGCCGGCCGCTGGCCGCACACGCTGGCGCTGCAGCCGGGCGGCACGACCCGCGCGGCGACGCCGGCCGACCGCATCCGGCTGCTGTCGCTGCTGCGCGAATTCCGCGAATTCGTCGAGATCCGGCTGCTCGGCGAGCCGCTCGAGGCTTTCGCCGGGCTGGCCGGCGCCGACGACCTGGCGTCGCGTGCCGCGGGCGACGGCGACCTCGCGCTGTTCCTGCGCGCGGCCGACGAACTCGGCCTGCAGCGGATCGGTCGGGCCGCCGACCGCTACCTGTCGAACGGCGCCTGGGGGCTGTTCGGTCCGGGCGTCTGCGGCGGCGACGGTGCGGTCGACGTGCTGGTGCCGTCCAGAATCACCGAGGATCCGCACAGCGCGTGGCTGGCCGGCAGCGAAGCGCTGCCGCCGGCGCGCGGCGAAACGACGGTCGATGCGGCCAAACCGGATGCCTACACCTGGTGCAAGGCGCCGCGCTACGCGGGCGAGGTCGTCGAGGTCGGCGCGCTGGCCCGCCAGCTGGTTGCCGGCCAGCCGCTGCTGCGCGACCTGGTCGGCCGTCACGGCGGCAGCGTCGTCGCCCGCGTCGTCGCCCGGCTGGTCGAAGTCGCCCGGGTCGTGCCGGCGATGGAGCAGTGGGTGCGTGAACTGCGCCCGGGCGAGCCGTTCTGCGTGCCGGCGCCGCTGCCCGACAGCGGCGAATCCTTCGGCCTGGTCGAGGCGGCGCGCGGCACGCTCGGCCACTGGCTCGGCGTCCGGCGCGGACGCATCGAGCGCTACCAGATCATCGCGCCGACGACGTGGAACTTCTCGCCGCGCGATACCGAGGGGCGCCCGGGCCCGCTCGAACAGGCGCTGGTCGGCCTGCCGGCCGGCGACGGGGCGCTGCCGACGGTGCAGCACGTCGTCCGCTCGTTCGATCCGTGCATGGTGTGCACCGTGCATTGAGCGCCGGCCGGTATACTCGCGACACTGTCCTCCGACCGGGTTCCCCGATGTTCCATCTGCTCTATGTCAGCGCCGCCAGCGAGCCGTTCGGCAAGGCGCAATTGCTCGAATTGCTGGAGAAGTCACGGGCCAACAACGCGCGGCTGGGTGTCACCGGCATGCTGCTCTACAAGGACGGCGATTTCATGCAGCTGCTCGAAGGCGAGGAGGCGACCGTCCGCGCGCTGTTCGACAGGATCAGCCGCGATCCCCGCCACCAGCACAGCTTCATCGTGCTCGAGGAGGAGGTCGGACAGCGCCTGTTCGGCGAATGGGCGATGGGCTTCCGCAGCCTCGACGACGACGATGTCCGTTCGATTCCCGGCTTTTCCGAATTCATGAACCGGCACGGCGAGCTGGCCGGCCTGCGCGGCCGGCCGGACACCTGCCTGGACCTGCTGCGCTTTTTCGCCGCCGGCCGCTAGTCGACCGCGACGCGGCGCTGCCACAGCGGGAACAGGCCGAGCAGCCCGAGCAGCGGTCCGGGCAGCAGCAGCCAGGCGGTGGCCATGCCCCAGTCGCCGGCGTGCCGGGTACCGATCTGGATCGACAGCATGGTGATCGCGAAGCCGATCGAATTCTGGAAGGCCAGTGCGCTGCCGACGATTTCCGGCGCGCAGGCGCGCGCCGACAGCGCCGAGAAATGCGGCGAATCGGCGATCACCGCGGCGCCCCAGAACAGCAGCAGCGCGAGCCGGGCCCATTCGGGCCAGGTGGCGGTCAGCGGGAACAGCGCGCAGCAGAGGGCGGAAGCGGCCAGCGCCGTCGCCGCGACGCGGGCGCTGCCGATGCGCCGGCTCCAGTGGCCGCCGAGCACGCAGCCGAGCGCGCCGATGCCGATCACCGCGAAGGCCAGGCCGGACAGCGCCGGCGTGCCGGGCAGCGCGTCGCCGGCGGCGACCAGCAGCGCCGGGACCAGCGTCCAGAAGGCGTACAGCTCCCACTGGTGGCCGAAGTAGCCGAGCGCCGACGCGCGGAAGCCGGGAATCGTGAAGGCGTGGATCACGCGGCCCAGGCGCAGCGGCGGCGCGTCGTGCCGGCGCTTCAGGTGCGGTCCGTCGCCCAGGCGCAGCATCAGCCCGGCGGCGGCCAGCGCCAGCCCGCTGGCGACCAGCAGCGGCGCCTGCCACGGCCAGCCGGCGCCGGCCAGGCGGATGCCGTGCGGCAGCGCGGTGCCCAGCGTCAGCATGCCGACCAGCCAGGCCAGCGCATGGCCGGCGCGTTCCGGCACCCAGCTGACGACCAGCTTCATGCCCAGCGGGTAGACGCCGGCCAGGCACAGGCCGACCGCGAAGCGCAGCGGCACGCCGCTGTCCAGCCCGTCGGCGGCAAGCGCGAACAGGCCGTTGAACAGCGCGCCCAGCGTCGCGCAGACGGCGAAGATGCGGCTCGCCGGGTAGCGGTCGGCCAGGCCGGACAGCGCGAAGACCAGCGTGCCGAGGATGAAACCCAGCTGCACCGCGTTGGTCAGCGTGCCGACGTCGGCCGGCGCGATGCCCCAGCGCCGGGCCAGGTCGTCGGCCGCGGCGTTGGCCGAGAACCACAGCGAGGTGCCGAACAGCTGGGCGACGACGATGGCGGGAACGGGGCGCATGGCGTGACGGAAGGAAAAACGGCCGGACAGCATAACGCAGTCCGGCCGGCGGATGCGGCTTCCGCTCAGAAGCCGATCTTGCGGCTGCGCCCGGTGCGTGCCTGATCGAAATCGCGTGCTTCCAGCCAGTTGCGGCCGGCCAGCTTGGCGGTGCCGAAGGCGGCCAGCAGGCGCTTCTTCATGTCGCGCGGCGGCAGCGCGGCGAGGCATTCGAGCACCGCGTCGTCGGCTTCCGGCGGGAAGCCCCAGTCGTGGTCGGCGACGATCTCGCCGTACAGCGTGCGGGCGATGGCGAGCGACGCGTCGCGGTCCGGGCGCGGCACCTCGTAGACGTTCATCCGGTTCAGGATGGGTTCCGGGATGCTGCGTTCGTCGTTGGCCGTGGTCACCCACAGGATGTGCGAGGCGTCGATGTCGATATCGACGAACTCGTCCTTGAAGGCGCGCGCGGTGTCCTTCTCGAGCAGGCTGTACAGCGCACCCATCGGGTCGTAGCGCGAATCGCCGCCGGCCTTGTCGACCTCGTCGAGCACCACGACGGGGTTCGCGAAGTCGCCATGCACCAAAGTGTGCGCGACCTTGCCCGGCTTCGCGTTGTTCCACTGCGCCGAGGCGCCGGACAGGATCCAGCCC
This sequence comes from Dechloromonas sp., assembly GCA_028687035.1. Classification (GTDB taxonomy): domain Bacteria; phylum Pseudomonadota; class Gammaproteobacteria; order Burkholderiales; family Rhodocyclaceae; genus Azonexus. Next base: position 146,254 of record JAQUAX010000002.1, read on the forward strand.
GCGGTCAACGCGCTCATCGACACGAATTCGTGGCCGGTGCCCAGCCGGGCGGCCAGTTCGCGCGCGAAATGCGTCTTGCCGATGCCCGGTTCGCCGAGCAGCAGGATGGGCGTGAAGCTCATCGGCTCGTTGCCGGCGACCGACAGCGCGATGTATTTCTTCAGGTCGTCGATGACTTCGGCGAAGTTCGGGCAGCTGTCGTAGAGGTCGTCGATCATGTCCGGCCCGCTCGGGCGGACCAGGAAACGGCCGCCGCCGCGCTGCTTCATCTTTTCGTACAGGGCGGCCAGCGCTTCGTTCCGGTTGCCGGCGGCCTCGTCGAGGGCGCGGTCGATCGCCGCGACGTCGTAGATGGTGCGCTCTTCGGCGACCGCGAGACGGATGTCGGGATGGGCCATGATCACTTCCTCCTTGCACGCTTTGATCGGTTAACGGACGGGAAGGTTTGCCGCTTGAGCCAAGCATTTCCCGTTCCAGTTGCGCGGCGCCGGGGTTGACGGCATCGTTGCGCCTGAAACCGAAAGGACGACCCCGATGGAGCGCTTCACCATTTCCCTGGACGAATCCCTGGCCCGCCAGTTCGACGAACTGATCGCGGCGCGCGGCTACGGCAACCGTTCCGAAGCCGTGCGCGACCTGATCCGCGGCGCGATCGAGAGCGACCGCCGGCGCGATCCGCCGTCCGGCCACTGCGTCGCCAGCCTGTCCTATGTCTACAACCACCACGAACGCGAACTGGCCGAGCGCCTGACCGCGCTGCAGCACGAGCGGCACGACCTCGCGGTGGCGGCGATGCACAGCCACCTCGACCACGAGAATTGTCTGGAATCCGTCATCCTGAAGGGGCCGACCGCCGACGTCCGCCAGTTCGCCGACGCGCTGATCGCCGAGCGCGGCGTCCGTCACGGCCAGCTGAACCTGATCGCGCTCGAGATCGAAGAGCACCACGCCCACGACGAACATGGTCAAGCCCACGTCCATTACCGCCCCGCCCGCTGAACTGCTCGGCGCCGCCGACGGGATCGGCGAACAGGCCTGGATCGAGGTGATCCAGAAGATGGACGAGGTCTACAACGACCTGCTGCAGTATGAGGTCGCCCTCGAGGAAAAGAACGCCGCGCTCGAGGAGTCGCACCAGTTCATCGAGAGCGTGCTGGCGTCGATGTCGGACATCCTGATCGTCTGCGACCGCAACGGCGTCATCGAGGAGGTCAATCCGTCGCTGTGCCATTTCGCCGGAAAGCGCGCCGACGAGCTGGAGCACCGTCCGTTGTACGAACTGTTCGCCGACGACGGCGAGCGGGTCAAGGCGCGCGAGTTGCTGTCGCGCTTCGGCCGGCAGGGTGTGCACGACTGCGAACTGTTCCTGCGCGCCGGCGATGGCTCGACCGTGCCGGTGTCGATGAACTGCACGCCGCGCCTGTCGCAGACCGGCAAGCTGATGGGCGTCGTCGTCACCGGCCGCCCGGTCGGCGAATTGCGCAAGGCCTACCAGGCGCTGCGCCAGGCGCACGACGACCTGAAGCGGACGCAGGGCCAGCTGCTGCACGCCGAGAAGATGGTGTCGCTGGGCCGGCTGGTGGCCGGCGTCGCGCACGAGCTGAACAACCCGATCAGCTTCGTGCTCGGCAACGTGCTGGCGCTGCAGCGCTACGCCGGCCGCCTGAACCGCTATCTGGATGCGGTGCACGCGACGCCGGCGGCCGAAAATCCGGCGCTGCGCGAATTGCGCGCCGAACTGCGCGTCGACCGCATCGTCGCCGACATGCCGGAACTGATCGCCGGCATGATCGAGGGGGCCGAGCGGACGCGCGACATCGTCGATGCGCTGAAGCGCTTTTCGGCCGTCGACAAGACGACGCCGGAGCGGGTCGGCCTCAACGACGTGGTCGAGCGCTCGGTGCGCTGGGTCGTGCAGAGCGCGCCGGCGCGTTTCGCGGTGGACGTCGATCTGCCGCCCGATTTGCACTGCTCCGGGTCGTCCGGCCAGCTGCAGCAGGTCGTCATGAACCTGGTGCAGAACGCCTGCGACGCGACCGCCGGGCGTCCGGACGGCCGACTGGACATCCGCGGCGAATGCGCCGGCGGCAGCGTCACGCTGCGCTTCGCCGACAACGGGCCGGGCATCCCGGCCGAACATCTCGACCGCCTGTTCGAACCCTTCTTCACGACCAAGCCGGTCGGGCAGGGCACCGGGCTCGGCCTGTCGATCAGCTACGGCATCGTCGAACGGCACGGCGGCAAGCTGGCCGCCGCCAACCGGCCGGGCGGCGGAGCGGAATTCATCTTGTCGCTTCCGGTGGAAAGTCGCTGATCATTTGCTCCGCTTCGGCGGGTCGGTTTCCTTTTCCGTCAATGACTTGTTGTGCGGGCACGGTATTTGTATGAAAATTTTCATTAATTTCATACGGGCCGGGAATTCACCATGCGGCGCACGCTGTCCTTCCTCTGTCTCGCCCTGCTCGGCGGCGCCGCGCAGGCGCACGACCTGTGGCTGGAAGCGGCCGGTGCCGACTTCCTGCTGCTGCAGGGGCACCGCCATTCGGCGCATGCCGGCGCCGAACTCGTCGCCTATGACCCGGCCCGCGTGCGCGATGCGATTTGCGTCGATGCCGGCGGCCGGGAGCGTCCGCTCGCCGTGCCGGCGATCCACCCGGTGCGCCTGGCCGGTCCGTGCAGCGTGCTGCAGCTACGCCACGTGTCCGGTTTCTGGACGAAGACGCCATGGGGCACGCACAACCAGCCGAAGACCGCCGTCGACGGCGCGGTGCTCGCCAGCTGGCATTCCGAGGAATCGCTGAAGCGGGTCGGGACCTGGTCGCCGGCCGCCGCTCGTCCGCTCGGGCGCGGCCTGGAAATCAGCCCGCAGCGCGATCCCTTCGCGCTGGCGGTCGGCGACAAGCTGAGCGTGCGGGTGACTGACGAAGGCCGTCCGCTGGCCGGCGTGCCGGTCGCCTACGCCGGGGAAACGCGCGGCGTTTCCGGTGCCGACGGCACGATCGCGATCCGGCTGCGCCGGCCCGGCATCCAGCTGATCTCGGCGACCCTCGACGAGCCGCGCATCGACGGCCTGGCCGACCGCTCGCTGCGCACGGCGACGCTGCAGTTCGAGGTCGCGCCGTGAGGGCCGTCGTGCTGGCGCTCGCGCTGCTGGCCGCCCCGGCCGCCGCGCACGAGGTCGGGCTGAGCCAGGGCGGCGCGCCGGCCACGGTGCTGACGCTGCGCTACGCCGACGGCCAGCCCTTCGCCTACGAGGCCTTCGAACTGTACCGGCCGGGCAGCGAGCTGCCGCTCCAGGTCGGCCGGACCGACGCGCAGGGCCGCGTGGTGTTCGTCGCCGACGGCCGGCCGGTGTGGCGTCTGAAGGCGTATTCGGCTGACGGCCACGGGGTCGACCGCGAAATCCGGGTCGATTCCGCTGCGCTTGCGGGGGCTGTGCAAGACGGCGCGGATTCCGCCGGTGTGCCGCGCGGCTGGTTGCTGGCCGGTGGGCTCGGCGTCATTTTCGGGCTGTTCGGCCTGTTGCAGCTGTTCATCGGGAGGAAAGGGAAATGATCGGAAAATGGTCGTTGACCGCGCTGGCCTTCGTCGCCGCGCCGGTCCTGGCGCACCACGGCGTCGCTGGCGTCGGGGCGGCCGCGCTGCAGGGGCCGGGGGCGCCGATCGAATCGGCCGCCTCGACGGTGCTGCCGGAGGGCGGTGTGCTGGCCTACCTGAAGGTCGATCAGGCGAGTTTCCGGAAATTCGATGCGGCCGCGGTCGAATCCGACTACGCGCGCTTCAGCATGCTCGGCCTCGGCTACGGCGTGACGCCGTGGCTGTCGGCCTACCTGTTCGCGCCGTACAACGAGAAAATCGACGAGCCCGGCGGGCTGGATTCGCGCGGCTGGGCCGATGTGTCGGCGATGCTGCAGCTCGGCTTCAAGTACGACCAGGACGGCTGGCGTCCGACTCCGGCCAACGAGAGCCTGGACGACCTCGAGGACTGGCATTTCAGCATTTTCGCCGGCAGCACGGCGCCGACCGGCAGCGCCAACTACCGGCTGGCCGACGGCAGCATCGATCCCGGCAAGTCGCTCGGTTTCGGCCGGCCGGCCTGGTCGCTCGGCATGACCGCAACCAAGATGCTGTCCGATCGCCTGACGCTGAGCGTCGAGGCCTCGACCTACCGCTTCCGTCCCTACACCTACGCCAGCGGCGAGCGCGTGCAGTTCGGCGCCGAGAACCGGCTGGGCGCCGCGCTGGCCTGGCGCGCGGTCACCGATTCCGCGAACCGCTTCCGGCTCGACCCGGTGCTCGAACTGCAATTTCTCGACCTCGGCCGCGACCGCGTCGATGGCACCGGCGAGTCCGGCACCGGCGGGCAGATGCTGTACGCGATGCCCGGTGTCCGCGTCTATTGGGATCGCGCCAGCTTCGCGTTCGGCGTCAAGAAGCCGGTCTGGACGCAGTTGAACGAGTCCTCGACGCAGCAGGGGGCGGAGGGCAAGGAACGCTACCGCTTGATCTTCTCGGCGTCGCTGCTGTTCTGAGGGCGCGATGCACATTCCGGATGGTTTTCTGTCGCCGCAGACCTACCTCCCCGCCTGGGGGCTGGCGGCGGGCGCCTGGGCCTGGGCCGGGCGCGGCCTCGCGGCGCGCCTCGACGAACGCCTGGTGCCGCGCTTGGCGATGCTGACCGGGCTGGCCTACGCGCTGGGGCTGGTGATGCTGCCGCTGCCCGGCGGCACCTCCGGCCATGCGCTCGGCGTCGCGCTGCTGGCGCTGGTTTTCGGCGTCCGGCTGGCTTTCCTCGCCTACAGCGGCGTGCTGGGGCTGCAGGCGCTGCTGTTCGGCGCCGGCGGGATCACCGCGCTGGCCGTCAATGCGCTGGCCATCGGGCTGCTCGGCGGCGCCGTCGCGGTCGGTCTCTACCGGCTGCTGCGCCGCTTCGGCGAGGACCTGGCGGCCGCGGTCGCCGCCTTCGTGTCGCTGCAGGCGTCGGCGCTGGTCGTCGCGCTGGTGCTCGGCTTGCAGCCGTCGATCGCCCGGCGCGCCGACGGCACGCCGCTGTTCTTCCCGCTCGGCCCCGAGATCACGGTGCCCGCGGTATTGCTGCCCCATCTGCTGATCGGCGTCGGCGAAGCGGCGCTGACCGTACTGGTCTGGCGGATCGCGCGGCGCAAGGGCTGGGTCGGGCCATGAACCGGGCGCGCCGCTGGCTGTTCGCCTACGTCGCCGCGGTCGTCGGCATCGGCTTCGTGCATGACCCCGGCGCGCTCGCCGCGCTGCTCGGCGCGGCGCTCGCCGGTGCCGGGCCGGCGCGCTGGCGCCTGCTGCGCCGGGCCGCGGCGGCGCTGCTGCTGTTCAACCTGAGCGTCAGCCTGGCCTACGCGCTGGTCGCCGCCGGGCAGGGACGGCCGCTGGCCGAAGTGCTGCTGACGATGAACCTGCGCGTGCTGCTGCTGGTTTTTCTCGGTTTCTGGCTGGTCGACCGCGTCCGCCTGCTCGACGCGCTGGCCGGATGGCCGCTGGCGCGCCTGGTCGCGACGCTGGCGATCGGCCAGATCGGCGTCTATCGCCGCCTGCTCGACGATGGCCGGATGGCCTTCCGCAGCCGCTGTCCGCATCCGGGCGCGGTCGATCTGGCCCGCCAGGCCGGGGCGCAGGGCGGTGCGCTGTTCGACAAGTCGCTGCAGGGGGCCGAGCAGGTCGCCCAGGCGATGCGTTCGCGGGGAGCCTTCGATGCCTGAGCCGCTGCTCGAATTCGCCGGGGTCGGCTATGCCTGGCCGGGTGCCGCACCGCTGTTCTCCGGGCTCGACCTGCGTATCGCGGCCGGCGAGAAGGTCGTGCTGCTCGGCCCGAACGGGGCCGGCAAATCGACCCTGCTGCGCCTGGCCAACGGCCTGCTCGCGCCGTCGGCCGGCGGCGTGCGCTGGCAGGGGCGGACGCTGGATGCGGCCAGCCTGCGCCAGCGCGATTTCGCGTGCGCCTTCCGGCGCGACAACGTGCTGCTGTTCCAGCATCCGGAAGCCATGCTGTTCAATCCGACCGTGCACGACGAGATCGCCTACGGTCCGCGCCAGCTCGGCCTGGCCGGCGTCGAGGCGCGGGTCGCCCGCTGGGCCGGCGAGCTGGGGCTCGACGGGCTGCTCGACCAGCCGCCGTACGCGCTGTCCGGCGGGCAGAAGCAGAAGCTCGCGCTGGCCTGCCTGCTGGCGCTCGATCCGCAATTCCTGGCGCTCGACGAGCCGACCGCGTCGCTCGATCCGCGGACCGTCGGCTGGCTGATCGACACCTTGCTCGAATCCGGGAAGACGCTGCTGGTCAGCACACACAACCTGAGCCTGGCGGCCGAGCTGGGCGAACGGGCGCTGGTCCTCGGCGACGCCGGCCGGCTGCTCTACGACGGCCCGCTGGCGCCGGCGCTGGCCGATCTCGAACTGCTGCAGGCGGCCGGTCTGGCACACCGCCACCGGCATCGCCATGCCGGCGTCGCCCACGCCCACCTGCACGCGCACGACTGGGAATCGTCCTGAACGTCCGACCGGTGCGGGAAAGGGCGTTTTCCGGCGCATCCAGCATCCATAATTACGCTTTGCGGGCTCGGGCCTTTGGAGTACCCTAGCGGGTTTCCCCCAATAGCCAAATTCCGAGGAGATTCCGTGGAAAAGGATTTGCGCGAAGCCGCTCTCGAATACCACCGCTGGCCCACCCCGGGCAAGATTTCCGTCCGCCCGACCAAGGGCCTGACCAACCAGCGCGATCTGGCGCTGGCCTATTCGCCGGGTGTCGCCGCCGCCTGCGACCTGATCGTCGAGGACCCGGCCAGCGCCGCCGAGATGACCTCGCGCGCCAACCTGGTCGGCGTCGTCACCAACGGCACCGCCGTGCTCGGCCTCGGCAACATCGGCCCGCTGGCGTCCAAGCCGGTCATGGAAGGCAAGGGCTGCCTGTTCAAGAAATTCGCCGGCATCGACGTTTTCGACATCGAACTGGCCGAGAACGACCCGGACAAGCTGATCGACATGATTGCCGCCCTCGAGCCGACGCTCGGCGGCATCAACCTCGAGGACATCAAGGCGCCCGAGTGCTTCTACATCGAGCAGAAGCTCAAGGAACGGATGAACATTCCGGTCTTCCACGATGACCAGCACGGCACCGCGATCATTTCCGGCGCCGCGATGCTGAACGGCCTGAAGGTCGTCGGCAAGAAGATCGACGAGATCAAGGTCGTCGTCTCGGGGGCCGGTGCCGCCGCGATTTCCTGCCTGAACCTGTGGTGCGATCTCGGCGTCAAGCGCGAGAACATCACCGTCTGCGATTCCAAGGGCGTCATCTACGTCGGTCGTCCCGGCGGCATGGACGAGACCAAGGCGCGCTACGCGCAGCAAACCGACAAGCGCACGCTGGCCGACGCGATGGTCGGCGCCGATGTCTTCCTCGGCCTGTCCACCGCCGGCGTCCTCAAGCAGGACATGGTCAAGAGCATGGCCGAACAGCCGATGGTCTTCGCGCTGGCCAACCCGACCCCGGAAATCATGCCGGAACTGGTCAAGGAAGTCCGCCCGGACGCGATCATCGCGACCGGCCGTTCCGACTATGTGAACCAGGTCAATAACGTGCTGTGCTTCCCGTTCATCTTCCGCGGTGCGCTCGACGTCGGCGCCACCCGCATCACCGAGGAAATGAAGCTGGCCTCGGTGCGTGCGATCGCCGAACTGGCCGAAGCCGAAGCGACCGACGAAGTGGCGATGGCCTACCCGGGCCGCGACCTGACCTTCGGTCCGGAATACCTGATCCCGACCCCGTTCGACCCGCGCCTGATCGTCAAGATCGCGCCGGCAGTCGCGCAGGCTGCGATCGACTCCGGCGTCGCCACCCGGCCGATCACCGACTGGGCCGCCTACCGCGCCAAGCTGTCGGAATTCGTCTATCACACCGGCGTCGGCATGCGCGCCATCTTCCAGGCTGCCCGCCAGGCCCAGGGCAAGCGCATCATTTTCGCGGAAGGCGAAGACGAGCGCGTGCTGCGCGCCGTTCAGGTCGTCATCGAAGAGAAGTTCGCCCGCCCGATCCTGATCGGCCGTCCGGACATCATCGAGCACCGCCTCGAGAAGGCCAAGCTGCGGATCAAGCCGGGCGTCGATTTCGACATCGTCAATCCGGAATCCGACGAGCGCTACCGCGAATGCTGGACCGCCTACCACAAGCTGATGGCGCGCCGCGGCGTGACGCCGGCGATCGCCAAGGAGGCGATGCGTCGCAAGCCGACCGTGATCGGCGCGATGCTGCTCAAGCTCGGCTACGCCGACGGCATGATCTGCGGCATGACCGGCCAGTATTCGCACCACCTGGGCGTGATCAACCAGATCATCGGCAAGCGTCCCGGCGTCAATACGCTGGCCGCGATGAACTACCTGATGCTGCCGGGCCGCTCGCTGTTCATCTGCGACACCCATGTCAACGAGAACCCGAGCGCCGAGGAAATCGCCGAGATGACGCTGATGGCCGCCGAGCAGGTCAAGCGCTTCGGCAGCCAGCCGAAGGTCGCGCTGCTGTCGCATTCCAATTTCGGCTCAGGCAGCTCCGAGTCGGCGCGCAAGATGAGCGTCGCCGCCGGCCTGGTGTCCGCGATGTCGGCCGGCGAGCTGGAAGTCGACGGCGAGATGCACGGCGACTCCGCGCTCAGCGAGGAACTGCGCCGCGAAGCCAACCCGGATTCGCCGCTGAAGGGCGAGGCCAACCTGCTGGTGATGCCGAACATCGACGCTGCCAACATCAGCTACAACCTGCTGAAGATGACCGGCGGCGAAGGCGTGACCATCGGCCCCATCCTGCTCGGCGTGGCCCGTCCGGTGCACGTGCTGACCTCGACGGCGACCGTGCGCCGCCTGGTCAACATGACGGCGCTTGCCGTCGTCGAATCGATGGAGCGCTGACCCGTCAGCCTGCCGCTTTCCGGCAAACGGCCGCCACCGCAAGGGGCGGCCGTTTTTTATTGACCGGCAAGCAACAGCCGGAGATCGTCGGCGATCCTGTCGGTTTCTGCATTCTCCGCCAAATACAGGCGCAGCCGGCCGTCGGGGCCGAATACGTAGGCGCTGGCCGTATGGTCCAGCACGTAGCCGAGCCCGCTGCCGACCTCGCGGCGCCGGCTGGTGACGCGGTATTTGCGGGCTACTTCGGCGATCGTGGCCGGATCGCCGGTCAAGGCGATGAAACTCCGGTCGAACCAGCCGACGAATTCGCGCAGGCGCTGCGGCGTGTCGCGTTCCGGGTCCAGGCTGACGAACAGCACCTGGACGCGGTCGGGGCCGAGGCCCGGCCGGCTCAGCACGTCGGCGAAGCGGGCCAGCGCCCCGGGGCAGATGTCGGGGCAGCTCGTGTAACCGAAGAACAGCACGACCGCCTTGCCGCGAAAATCGGTCGGCCGGCGCAGTCGACCGCTGGCATCGGTCAGCGCGAAGTCGCCGCCGACCGCGCCGCCGTCCAGTTCGGTGGCGTGGAAGCGCGGACGATCCGGTCCGCAGCCGGCCGTCGGCAGCAGCGCGAGCAGCGCGAACAGGCGGCGGCGGGCGATCACCGGGCGAGGGCCGCCAGCAGCTTGCCGTGGATGCCGCCGAAGCCGCCGTTGCTCATTACCAGGATATGGTCGCCGGGTGCCGCGGCGCGCACGACGCGGTCGACCAGCGCGTCGATGCCGTTTTCGACGCAGGCCCGGTCGCCCATCGGCGCCAGCGCGGCGGCGGCATCCCAGCCCAGGTTCGCGGCGTGGCAGAAGACCAGGTCGGCCTCGGCGAGGCTCGCCGGCAGCTGGCTTTTCATCGTGCCCAGCTTCATCGTGTTCGAGCGCGGCTCGAGCACGGCCAGGATGCGCGCGTCGCCGACCTTGCGGCGCAGCCCGGCGACCGTCGTCGCGATCGCCGTCGGGTGGTGCGCGAAATCGTCGTAGATGGTGATGTCGCGAACCGTGCCGCGCACTTCCATCCGCCGCTTGACGTTGCCGAAGCGGCCCAGCGCGGCGAGGCCGTGCTCGAGCGCCACGCCGACGTGGCGGGCGGCGAGCAGCGCGGCGCAGGCGTTGGCCCGGTTGTGCGCGCCGGTCAGCTGCCAGGTCGTGCGTCCGATTTCGCCCTGCGGACCGTGCAGCACCAGTTCGCCGCTGGCGTCGTCGCCGGCGGTGCGGTAGCCGGCCGGATCGTTGAAACGCTCGACCGGCGTCCAGCAGCCGCGTTCGAGCACGCGCTCCAGGCTGGGTTCGGTAGCGTTGGAAACGATCAGGCCGGATTGCGGCAGGGTGCGCACCAGGTGATGGAATTGGGTCTCGATCGCTGCAAGATCGGTGAAGATGTCTGCGTGATCGTATTCCAGGTTGTTCAGGATCGCGGTCCGCGGGCGGTAATGGACGAATTTCGACCGCTTGTCGCAGAACGCGGTGTCGTACTCGTCGGCCTCGATGACGAAGAACGGCGTGTCGCCGAGCCGGGCCGAGACGCCGAAGTTCAGCGGCACGCCGCCGATCAGGAAGCCCGGGGCGAGGCCGGCATCCTCGAGGATCCAGGCCAGCATCGAGCTGGTCGTCGTCTTGCCGTGGGTGCCGGCGACGCCGAGCACCCAGCGGCCCTGCAGCACGTGCTCGGCCAGCCACTGCGGCCCCGAAACGTAGGGCAGTCCGCGGTCGAGGATGGCTTCGAGCAGCGGATTGCCGCGCGACACGGCGTTGCCGACCACGAACAGGTCCGGGGCCAGCGTCAGCTGGGCGGGGTCGTAACCTTCGATCAGCTCGATGCCGGCGCCGCGCAGCTGGTCGCTCATCGGCGGATAGACGTTGGCGTCGCAGCCGGTGACCTTGTGGCCGGCGGCGACGCCGAGCTGGGCGAGGCCGCCCATGAAGGTGCCGCAGATGCCGAGGATGTGGATATGCATGCTGTTTCCGTAGGGGGTCGGGCCGGACGGGAAGGCGTCGCGCACGGCCGTCGGCCATGCATTCATATTCCGGCGCGGGTTTTCACGTAGAATCGGCGACGATTTTACCCTGATCGAGCCCCATGTCCCGTCAAGAACGGCTCCGCCCGGGCGTCCGGGCCAGCATCGCCAGCGCCGCCGCCCGCCTGATGGCGGAGGACGGCATCACCGACTACCACCAGGCCAAGAAGAAGGCGGCCCGCCAGCTGGGGCTGCCGGAGCACACCGCGTTTCCGGACAATGCCGAGGTCGAGGCGGAGCTGCGCGCCTACCGCAGCCTTTACCAGGGCGAGGAACACGAGGAGCGGGTCGCCGCGTTGCGCCAGACGGCGCTGGAACTGCTCGACCTGCTTGGCGACTTTCATCCTTACCTGACCGGGTCGGTGCTCGAGGGGACGGCCGGCGAACATTCGAATATCGACATCCTGCTGTTCGCCGACAGTGCGAAGGAGGTCGAGATCTTCCTGCTCAACCGGGGGATCGACGTCGAGCATGTCGATCCGCGCAACGAGCGGGTCGAGGCGGTGCTGGTGATCGAAACGGATACCGCCGACGCCAATCTGGTGGTCATGCCGCCGCACCTCGAACGGGTGGCGCTGAAATACCGCGACGGGCGTCCGCGCGAGCGCATCCGCGCCGAGAGCCTGCGCGCCTTACTTTCGGAATAGACTGGACAACTTGTTGCTAATTACGGCAAACTTGACGCCATGACGAAGCGAAAAACAGCTTCCAAACAGGCCGATCGGCCCCGCATCCTGGTCATGCACGGGCCGAATCTGAACCTGCTTGGCACCCGCGAACCCGAGCATTACGGACGGGTCACCCTGTCCGACATCAATGTCGCCCTGGCTCGGATGGCCGGGGAGCGCGGTGCCGAACTCGAATCCTTCCAGAGCAACCACGAGGGCGCGCTCGTCGAGCGCATCCACGCCGCGCGCGATCAAGGCGTGCAGGCGATCATCATCAATCCCGCCGCTTACACGCATACCAGCGTTGCGCTGCGCGACGCGCTGGCCGGGGTGGCGATTCCCTTCGTCGAGGTGCATCTGTCGAACGTGCATGCCCGGGAGCCCTTCCGGCATCACTCCTATTTCTCGGACCTGGCCATCGGCGTCATCTGCGGCCTCGGCCACCAGGGCTACCTGCTGGCCCTCGAGTACCTGCTCAACAAGCTCAACATCGAAGAATAGTCCGGCTTCTGCCGGCTTCTTGCGCCCAGCGGGCGCAAAACACAGGAGTTCTCCATGGATCTGCGTAAACTCAAGAAACTCATCGACCTCGTTCAGGAATCCGGCATTTCCGAACTGGAAGTGACCGAAGGCGAGGAAAAGGTTCGCATCGCGAAGCATTACGGTGCCGTCGCTGCGCCCGCCCAATACATGGTCCCGGCTGCCGCTCCGGTCGCCGCTGCCGCACCGGGCGCCTCCTCGGTCAATCTCGACGACGAGGACGAACTGCCGGAAGGCCACGTCGTCAAGTCGCCGATGGTCGGCACCTTCTACCGCGCGCCGTCGCCCGGTGCCGAAGCCTTCGTCCAGATCGGCCAGACGGTCAAGCAGGGCGACACGCTGTGCATCATCGAAGCGATGAAGCTGCTCAACGAAATCGAAGCCGACGCTTCCGGTGTGGTCAAGGCCATCCTGCTCGAGAACGGCGAGCCGGTCGAATTCGGCGAGCCGCTGTTCGTCATCGGCTGAGTCCGCTGCCATGTTCGACAAGATCCTCATCGCCAACCGCGGCGAAATCGCCCTGCGCATCCAGCGCGCCTGCCGCGAACTGGGCATCAAGACCGTCGTCGTCTATTCCGAGGCGGACCGCGAGGCGAAATACGTCAAGCTGGCCGACGAGTCGGTCTGCATCGGCCCGGCTTCCTCGGCGCTCAGCTACCTGAACGTGCCGGCCATCATCTCGGCGGCGGAAGTCACCGACGCCCAAGCCATCCACCCGGGCTACGGCTTCCTGTCCGAGAACGCCGATTTCGCCGAGCGCGTCGAGACCTCGGGTTTCGTCTTCATCGGCCCGAAGGCTGAAACCATCCGCCTGATGGGCGACAAGGTCTCGGCCAAGAACGCGATGAAGGAAGCTGGGGTGCCCTGCGTGCCCGGTTCCGACGGCGCGCTGCCGGAAGATCCGAAGGAAATCGTCAAGATCGCCCGCGCGGTCGGCTATCCGGTGATCATCAAGGCGGCCGGCGGCGGCGGCGGTCGCGGCATGCGCGTCGTGCATACCGAGGCGGCGCTGGTCAATGCCGTCGCGATGACCCGCCAGGAAGCCGGTAGTTTCTTCGGCAATCCGGCGGTGTACATGGAGAAATACCTGGAAAATCCGCGCCACGTGGAAATCCAGGTGCTGGCCGACGAATACAAGAACGCGATCTACCTCGGCGAGCGCGACTGCTCGATGCAGCGTCGCCACCAGAAGGTCATCGAGGAAGCCCCGGCGCCGCACATCCCGGCGCGGCTGATCAGCCGTATCGGCGAACGCTGTGCCGAAGCCTGCCGCAAGATCGGCTACCGCGGCGCGGGCACCTTCGAGTTCCTGTACGAGAACGGCGAGTTCTACTTCATCGAGATGAACACCCGCGTCCAGGTCGAGCATCCGGTGTCCGAGATGATCACCGGCGTCGATATCGTGCAGGAGCAGATCCGCGTCGCCGCGGGCGAGAAGCTGCGCTACAAGCAGCGCGACATCGCGTTCCGCGGCCATGCCATCGAATGCCGCATCAACGCCGAAGATCCCTTCACGTTCGTGCCTTCTCCCGGCAAGATCGAGTTTTATCACCCGCCCGGCGGGCCCGGCATCCGCGTCGATTCGCACATCTATCAGGGCTACCGCGTGCCGTCGCATTACGACTCGATGGTCGCCAAGGTCATCGCCTACGGCGATACCCGCGAGCAGGCGATCCGCCGGATGCGCATCGCGCTGTCCGAAATGACGGTCCAGGGCATCAAGACGAACATTCCGCTGCATCAGGAACTGATGCAGGATGCCCGTTTCGTCGAAGGCGGCACCAGCATCCACTACCTCGAACAGCGCCTCGCCGAAAAGGGCGAGGTCAAGAAGTAAGCGATGGCCTGGCAAAGCATCAGTTTCCTGACCGACGCGGCGAATGCAGAACCCGTCTGCGATGCCCTGATCGAGGCCGGCGCGCTGTCGGCGTCGATCGAGGATGCCGACGCCGGCACGCCGGACGAGCAGCCGCAGTTCGGCGAGCCGGGATCGGTCAATACCCCGGGCTGGCAGCATTCCCGCGTCGTCGCGCTGCTCGAGCTGGATGCCGACGCGGCGGCCTTGCTGGCCGAAGCGGCGGCCGCTGCGGGCTTGCCCGCGGCGCCGGAATTCACGGTCGACACGGTCGAGGAGCAGAACTGGGTGCAGCTGACCCAGTCGCAGTTCGATCCGATCCGCGTTTCCGACCGGCTGTGGATCGTGCCGTCCTGGCACGAGGCGCCCGATCCGTCCGCGGTCAACCTGATCCTCGATCCGGGAATGGCCTTCGGCACCGGCTCGCACCCGACCACGCGGCTGTGCCTGGAGTGGCTCGAGCGCAATGTCGAGCCGGGCGTCTCGGTCCTCGACTACGGCTGCGGTTCCGGCATCCTGGCGATCGCTGCGGCCCGCCTCGGGGCCGGCCGCGTCGCCGGCGTCGATATCGATCCGCAGGCGGTCGAGGCAGCCAACGCCAACGCCGAGCGCAACGGCGTCGTCGCCGATTTCGCCGATTCGGCCGAAGCCCTGGCCGGCGAGTATGATCTTGTCGTGGCCAACATCCTGTCCAATCCACTGCGCGTCCTTGCGCCTGCCATCTGCGCCCACGTCCGCCCCGGCGGCAGGCTGGCGCTGTCCGGCATCCTGCGCGAACAGGCCGAGGAAATCATCGCGATCTACGCCCAGTGGCTGCCGCTGCAGGTGGCCGACGTTCGCGAGGACTGGGTATGCCTGAGCGGAGTCCGCCCCTGATGCGGACGCGCTGCCCGGAGTGCGGCACGGTTTTCCGCGTCACCTCCGAGCAGTTGCGGCTGAAAGCGGGCAAGGTCCGCTGCGGCCACTGCCAGGCCGTATTCAACGCCTTCGACGGACTGCTGCCGGAAGCGCCGGCCGTTCTGGCGGCCCCCCCGCTTCCGCCAGCCGCTTCGGGTATCGAGCAATGGGCCGAAACGGCCTTGCCGGCCCCGGACGCGTCCGTCCAGAATCCTGCACCTGCACCTGCACCTGCACCTGCACCTGCACCTGCTCTGCAACCGGAGCCGCAACCGGAGCCGCAACCGGAGCCGCAACCGGAGACCGAAGCCGAAGCCGAAGCCGAAGCCGAAGCCGAAGCCGAAGCCGAGCCCGAGCCCGAGCCCGAGCCCGAGCCCGAGCCCGAGCCCGAGCCCGAGCCCGAGCCCGAGCCCGAGCCCGAGCCCGAGCCCGAGCCCGAGGTGCCGCCGGTGCCGCCGGTGCCGGAAAACGCCGAGGAGGCCGTTCCGTCCGACCGGATGCCGCCGGACGATGCCGGTCCGGCTGATGTCGACCAGGGAGCGGAGCCGGTTTTCGACTCGCCCGACGCGTCGACCGTGGCGGCCCGCGAGGCCGGACTGGTCGCGGCGCGCGACCTGAGCGATACCGCGGCCTACAACCGCTGGGCGGCCGGGCCGCTGGCAGCCGGCCCGATCAGTCTCGACGAATCGGCGTCCCGTCCCGTGTGGCCCTACGTGGTCTTCGCGCTGCTGCTCGTCGCCGCACTGGCGAGCCAGTCCCTGCTGCATTTCCGCAGCGAGCTGGCCCGCCAGTCGTCGGCTGCCGCCAGCCTCTACGAGCTGCTCGGGGTCGATGTGCCGCTGCCCCGTCAGGCCGACCTGGTGTCGATCGAGACTTCGGACCTGCAGTTCGATGCCGCCCGCGGCCTGTTCGTGCTGCAGGCGACGTTGAAGAACCGCGCGCCCTACGCGCAGGCCTGGCCGGCGCTTGAACTGACGCTGACCGATACCAACGACGCCGTGCTGGTCCGCCGCGTGATGCCGGCGGCCGACTACCTCCCGCCCGGTGCGCCGGCTGCGGCCTTCCCGGCCAACGGCGAAACGGCTGTCCGGCTGTGGGTCGAGGCCGCCAAGGTCGGCGCCTCGGGTTACCGCCTTTATCTTTTCTATCCCTGATTCCCGACATGACGACTCTGATCTGCGGCTCGCTGGCCTACGACAACATCATGGTCTTTCCGGACCGTTTCAAGAACCACATCCTGCCCGAGCAGATCCACATCCTGAACGTCGCCTTCCTGGTGCCGGAAATGCGCCGCGAGTTCGGCGGCTGCGCCGGCAACATCGCGTACAACCTGATGCTGCTGGGCGGCGACGCGACGATCATGGCGACGGTCGGCGACGATGCCGATCCCTACTTCGATCGCCTGGACCGCCTCGGCCTGAGCCGTGCCCACGTCCGCCGGGTGCCCGGCAGCTTCACGGCGCAGGCCTTCATCACGACCGACCTCGACGACAACCAGATCACGGCCTTCCACCCGGGGGCGATGAGCTTCTCGCACCTGAACAAGGTCGAGCGGGCCGGCGCGAGGCTCGGCATCGTCGCGCCGGACGGCCGCGAGGGCATGCAGCAGCACGCGCGCGACTTCGCGGCGGCCGGCGTTCCGTTCATCTTCGATCCGGGCCAGGGCCTGCCGATGTTCTCCGGCGACGAACTGCTCGACTTCATGCGCCTGGCCGACTACGCGTGCTTCAACGATTACGAGGCGAAGCTGCTGTGCGACCGCACCGGGCGCAGCCTGGAGCAACTGGCCGGCGAGGTCGAGGCGCTGGTCGTGACCCGCGGCGGTTCCGGCTCCGAGATCTACGCCGGCGGCGAACGCCATGTCATTCCCTGTGTCGAAGCCGATGCCCTGGTCGATCCGACCGGCTGCGGCGACGCCTATCGCGCCGGCCTGCTGTACGGCATTGCCAACGGCTTCGACTGGCCGACGACCGGCCGCCTGGCGGCGGTGATGGGCGCGGTCAAGATCGCCTCGCGCGGCGGCCAGAACCACCAGCCGAGCCGCGAGGAGATCGCCGTTCGTTTCGAGCGGGCGTTCGGCGCCCGCCCCTGGTAAGGAGACTGTGATGAAATTCGCGATCCTGTTGATTTCCGCGGTGCTGCTCGCCGCTTGCGCGAGCAGCAAGTCCGGCGACGTCTATAGCCGCGACCAGGCGCGCCGCGAGATGACGGTCAGGAACGGCGTCGTCGAGTCGGTGCGCGTCGTGACGCTGGAAGGCACCAAGTCGCAGGTCGGGACGACGGCCGGCGCCGTGGTTGGCGGCGTAGCCGGCAGCAGCGTCGGGCAGGGCAAGGGCAGCGTGATCGCTGCGGTGATCGGCGCCGTCGCCGGCGGCGTTGCCGGCAGCGCGATCGAGGAAGGGGCGACCCGCAAGCAGGCGCTGGAAATCACCGTCAATCTCGATGGCGGCCGCAGCCTGGTCGTCGTCCAGGAAGCGCTTCCCGGCGAGTTCCAGCCGGGCGACCGCGTGCGCGTCGTTTCCGGGAGCGGCGAGACCCGCGTCACCCGCTGACATCGCGCGGTAAACTGCCGGCAATAGGCGTGTAACGCCGGCCTTTCATGCTGTTCTCCATACCCCGAAGGAGAACAGCATGGAAATCCTGCACAAGGCGGCGGCGCGCAGCCGCCCCGAGAAGAAAAGCCTGGCCGTCGGCTTCGCGCGCAGCCAGGGCGACATCGTCGAGGCCCAGCGCCTGCGCTACCGCGTCTTTGCCGGCGAGATGGGCGCCAACCTGCCGAGCCGCACGCCCGGGGTCGATCACGACATCTACGACCCGTATTGCGAGCATCTGGTCGTCCGCGACACGCAGAGCGGCGAGATCGTCGGCACCTACCGCATCCTGGTGCCGGAAAACGCCCGCCAGATCGGCTACTACTCCGAGAACGAGTTCGACCTGACCCGTCTGCAGCACCTGCGCAGCCGCCTGGTCGAGATCGGCCGTTCCTGCGTGCATCCGGATTACCGGACCGGCGCGACGATCACGCTGCTGTGGTCCGGCCTCGCCCAATTCATGGTCGAGCGCAGCTACGACTACCTGATGGGCTGCGCGTCGATCAGCATGGCGGACGGCGGGCACGCTGCGGCCAGCCTGTATAATCGCCTGGCTGCCGACCACCTCGGGCCGCAGGAGTACCGCGTCTTCCCGCGCTGCCCGCTGCCGCTCGCGGCGCTGCAGCAGGATCGCCCGGCCGAGGTGCCGCCGCTGATCAAGGGCTACCTGCGCGCCGGGGCCTGGATTTGCGGTGAACCGGCCTGGGACCCCGATTTCAACACGGCGGACCTGCCCATCCTGATGCCGATGTCCAAGGTGTCCAGCCGCTACGCCAAGCACTACCTGGGGAACGCAGACTGAACGAGACCTCGCGCGCGACCCGCGCCTTCCGCCTTTTCCGGCTGGCCCTGCTGATCGTCGCCGGGGCCGTCGTTGCGCTGACCGCGTTCCGCCTGTGCGGCGACCGGCGCCGGCTGCTGCTCAAGCAGACCTGGTCGGCCGCCGTGCTCGACGCGCTCGGCATCGAGGTCGAGGCCGACCTGACGCACGCGGTGCCCGGGGCGCTGCTGGTCGCCAACCACATTTCGTGGCTCGACATCTTCGTGATCAACGCCGCGCTGCCGGCCGCCTTCGTGTCCAAGGAGGAGGTCCGGCGCTGGCCGGTGATCGGCTGGCTGGCGGCGAAGAACGACACCGTTTTCCTGCGCCGGGGCAGCCGCGGCCACGCCCGGCTGATCAACGAGGAGATCGCCGCGATCCTCGGCCGCGGCAAGCTGATCGCCGTGTTCCCGGAGGGGACGACGACCGACGGCCGCTCGCTGCTGCATTTCCACGCCGCGCTGCTGCAGCCGGCGCTGGCCGCCGGCCGGCCGGTGCTGCCGGCGGCGATCTCGTACTGGGAGCTGGACGGCGAACGCAGCCTGGCGCCGCGCTACGACGGGGATATCTCGCTCGGGCAATGCACGCGCGCCGTACTGCGCCGGCCGCGCCTGATCGCCCGGCTGGTGACGACGCCGCTGCGCGGCCAGGCCGGCGAGGACCGGCGGAAGGTCGCCGCGCAGGCGCGCGAGGCTATCGCGCTGGCGGCTGGCCTTCCCCTGGCGAGCAATCCACCTGAAACACCTGCCGGTCTTCCAGACGCAGCGCGGTCAGATGGCCGCCCCACAGACAGCCCGAATCGAGCGCCAGCAGATTCGGCGTGATCTTCAGGCCGAGCGCCGACCAGTGGCCGGTGACCAGCACCGAACCGGCGCTGCATCGGCCGGGCGCCTCGAACCATGGCAGGTGGCCGGCCGGTGCATTGGTCGTTTCGCCCTTGGTGTGGAATTCCATGATGCCGTCCGGCGTACAGAAGCGCATCCGGGTCATCGCATTGACGATCACGCGCAGCCGGGGCCAGCCGGCCAGTTCGTCCGACCAGCCGGTCGGGTCGCTGCCCCACAGGTTGCGGACGAATTCGCGGTAATCCGGTCCCTGCAGCGCCGCCTCGACTTCGCGCGCCAGTTCGCGGGCGCGGGCGATGGTCCATTGCGGCAGCAGGCCGGCGTGCACCAGGCAGTAGTCGCCCTCGACGTGGCACAGCGGCTGGTGGCGCAGCCAGGTGAGCAGTTCGTCGCGGTCGGGGGCGTCGAGGATGTCCTGCAGCGTGTCGTCCTTGGCCCGGAAGCGGGCACCACCCTCGGCGACCATCAGCAGGTAGAGGTCGTGGTTGCCGAGCACGGTCAGCGCGGCCGGGCCCAGCGACTTGATCAGGCGCAGCGTTTCCAGCGACTTCGGTCCGCGATTGACCAGGTCGCCGACCAGCCACAGCCGGTCGGCCGCCGGGTCGAAGCCGCACAGCCCGAGCAGGTGCTCGAGCGAGTCGTAGCAGCCCTGGATGTCGCCGATCGCGTAGGTGGCCATTACTCCACCGTCCCCGATTTCGCCGGATTCCGCGGCTTGTGGCTGCGGCCGGTCGCTGGCGCGACCTTAACCCGGCCAGGCCGGGTTAGCCTGCGCTGCAAGCCGCAAGCCAACGCGTGCTGTTCCGGCATCATTCCACCGTCACCGACTTCGCCAGATTCCGCGGCTTGTCCACGTCCGTGCCCTTGACCAGGGCGGCGTGGTAGGACAGCAGCTGCAGCGGGATCACGTGCAGGATGGGCGACAGTTCGCCGTAGTGTTCGGGCAGGCGCAGCATGTGGACGCCGTCCGATTCGGGAATCTCGGAGTCGGCGTCGGCGAAGACGTAGAGTTCGCCGCCGCGCGCCTGGACTTCCTTCAGGTTGGACTTCAGCTTGTCGAGCAGCTGGTCGTTCGGGGCGACCGAGATCACCGGCATGTCGGCATCGACCAGCGCCAGCGGACCGTGCTTCAGCTCGCCGGCCGGGTAGGCCTCGGCGTGGATGTAGGAGATTTCCTTCAGTTTCAGCGCACCTTCGAGCGCGATCGGGTAGTGGCGACCGCGCCCGAGGAAGAGCGCGTGGTGCTTGTCGGCGAAGCGCTTGGCCCAGGTTTCGATGTCGCTTTCGAGCTCGAGGACCTTGTTGACCGCGACCGGCAGGTGACGCAGCTGGTCGATGAAGGCGGCTTCGCGGGCGGCGTCGAGCCGGCCCCTGACCTTGGCGACGACCAGGGTCAGCAGGAACAGCGCGGCGAGCTGGGTCGTGAAGGCCTTGGTCGAGGCGACGCCGATTTCCGGGCCGGCGCGGGTGATGAAGCGCAGCGCGCATTCGCGGACGATCGCCGATTCCGGCACGTTGCAGATGGCCAGCGTCTTCTGCTGGCCGAGCGACTTGGCGTGGCGCAGCGCAGCCAGCGTGTCCGCCGTCTCGCCGGATTGCGAGATGGCGACGATCAGCTGCCGCGGATTGGCGACCGAAGTCCGGTAGCGGTATTCGCTGGCGATCTCGACCGTGCAGGGGATGCCGGCGATGGCTTCGAGCCAGTAGCGAGCGGTCATCCCGGAATGGGCGCTGGTACCGCAGGCCAGGATCAGCACATGGTCGACATCGGCGAGCAACTGGCCGGCTTCGGCGCCGAAAATGCCGGGCTGGATGGTCTTGCTGCCGCCGACGATTTCGAGCGTGTTGGCCAGCGCTTCCGGCTGCTCGAAGATTTCCTTCTGCATGTAGTGGCGGTAGTGCCCGAGTTCGACGGCCGCCGCCGACAGCTGCGACAGGTGCTCCGGTCGCTCGACCGGGCTGCCGTCGAGGCGGGCGATGCGCACGCCGTCCGCGGTCAACTCGGCGACGTCGCCGTTTTCCAGATAGACCATCCGGCGGGTCACCTGCAGCAGCGCCGAGGCGTCGGAGGCCGCGTAATTGCCGGCATCGGAAATGCCGAGCAGCAGCGGCGAGCCTTCGCGGGCGACGACGACCTTGTCCGGCTGGCGCTGGTCGATGACGGCGATCGCATAGGCGCCGACCAGGCGCCGGCACGCGGTCTGGACCGCCCGGAACAGGTCCGGTTCGGCCTGCAGCGTGGCTTCGAGCAGGTGGGCGATGCTTTCGGTGTCGGTGTCCGACGTAAAGACGTAGCCCTGGGCGCTCAGTTCGGCGCGCAGGCTTTCGTAATTCTCGATGATGCCGTTATGGACGACGGCGATGCTGCCCGACACGTGGGGGTGGGCGTTGCGCTCGCAGGGGACGCCGTGCGTCGCCCAGCGGGTGTGTGCGATGCCGGTCGGCGAGTCGGTGCCGGCCGACGCAGTCTCCAGTTCGGCGACGCGCCCGACCGAGCGGGTGCGCTCGATTGCGTCGCTGCCGATCACGGCCAGGCCGGCCGAATCGTAGCCGCGGTATTCGAGTTTCTTCAGGCCCTCGACGAGGACGGGGACGATGTTGCTGCGGGCTGCTGCCGCGACGATGCCGCACATGGAAATATCCTTAAAGCTGGTAGTAATCGCGATACCAGGCGACGAAGCGATCGACGCCGTCCTGGATCGGGGTGGCCGGCGCGAAGCCGACCCATTGATCGAGCAGCGAGGTGTCGGCGTAGGTCGCCGGCACGTCGCCGTCCTGCATCGGCAGGTAGATTTTCTCGGCGGTCCGACCGGTCGCCTGCTCGAGGGCGCCGATGAAGTCCATCAGCGGCACCGGGTCGTTGTTGCCGATGTTGAACACGCGGTAGGGCGCCGTGCTGGTCGCCGGGTCGGCGGCCAGCGAGTCGTAGCCGGCATCGGCTTCGGCGTTGCGGTCCATGGCCCGGATCACGCCCTCGACGATGTCGTCGATGTACGTGAAGTCGCGCTTCATGTGACCGTGGTTGAAGACCTTGATCGGCTCGCCGCGCAGGATGGCTCCGGCGAACAGGAAGGGCGCCATGTCTGGCCGGCCCCACGGGCCGTAGACGGTGAAGAAGCGCAGCCCGGTGGTCGGCAGCCGGTACAGGTGGCTGTAGGTGTGCGCCATCAGCTCGTTGGCCTTCTTGGTCGCCGCGTACAGGCTGACCGGGTGGTCGACGCCGTCGTGCTCGGAGAAGGGCATCTTCTGGTTGCCGCCATAGACGCTGGAACTCGACGCATAGACCAGATGCTGCACGCCGTGATGGCGGCAGCCCTCGAGGATATTCACGAAGCCGACCAGGTTGCTGTCGACGTAGGCGTGCGGATTCTGGATCGAGTAGCGGACGCCGGCCTGGGCGGCCAGGTGGATGACCTTGTCGAATTTTTCCTCGGCGAAGAGGCGGTCGATGCCGGCGCGGTCGGCCAGGTCGAGGCGGACGAAGCGGAAGCCCGGCCGGTCGGTCAGCCGGGCCAGGCGGGCTTCCTTCAGCGAGACTTCGTAGTAGTCGTTGAGGTTGTCGAGGCCGACGACCTGGTCGCCGCGGTCGAGCAGGCGGCGGGCGGCGTACATGCCGATGAATCCGGCAGCGCCGGTGACGAGAATCTTCATGCGGTCAACCTGATGGGAAAGGCGAAATTATAATGGGTCCCTTTCCCGAAATGCCGGAACCATGGCGCGCCTGACGTATTCATTTGTACTTTACCTGCTGACACCGCTGATCTGGTTGCGCCTACTGTGGCGCGCCCGGCGCCAGCCGGAGTATCTGCAGCGCCTCGGCGAGCGTTACGGTTTCTACGGCAGGCGCCCGCCCGGGCCGCTGCTCTGGGTGCACGCCGTGTCGGTCGGCGAGACGCGCGCCGCCCAGCCGCTGGTCGAGGCGCTGCAGCGGCGCTGGCCGGCGCACCGCATCCTGCTCACCGGGATGACGCCGACCGGCCGGCAGGCCGCTCGCGAAGTCTATGGCGACCGCGTCCTCCAGGCCTACCTGCCCTACGACTACCCGGGCGCGGTGGACCGCTTCCTGCGGCATTTTTCCCCGGAGTTCGGCGTGCTGATGGAAACCGAGGTCTGGCCCAACCTGCTCGCCGCGGCGCGCCGGCGCGGCGTCCCGGTGATGCTCGCCAACGCCCGGCTGTCTGCCCGCTCGGCGCGCGGCTACGGGCGCATCGGCGCGCTGGCGCGGCCGGCTTTCGCCTCGCTGGCTGGCGTCGCCGCGCAGACTGCCGACGATGCGGCGCGACTGGCGGAACTGGGCGTCGCGCCGGTCGAAGTCTGCGGCAACCTGAAGTTCGACGTGCAGCCGCCGGCCGACAAGCTGGCGCTCGGTCGGCAGTGGCGGGCGGCGCTGGGCGAGCGGCCGGTCTGGCTGGCGGCGAGCACCCGGGAGGGCGAGGAGGAGCTGGTGCTGCAGGCCTGGCGCAGCGTCGCGCCCGAGGCTTTGCTGGTGCTGGTGCCGCGACATCCGCAGCGCTTCGCAGAGGTTGCGGCGCTGCTGGGCGCCCGGGGCATCGAGTTCGCCCGCCGCAGCGAGGGGCTGCCCGGGCCGGCGAGCCGGGTCTGGCTGGGCGACAGCATGGGCGAAATGGCGGCCTACTATGCGCTGGCCGATCTCGCCTTCGTCGGCGGCAGTTTGCTGCCGCTGGGCGGCCAGAACCTGATCGAGGCGGCGGCCTGCGGCTGCCCGGTGCTGGTCGGGCCGCATACCTTCAATTTCAAGCAGGCGACCGAGGATGCGCTGGCGGCCGGGGCGGCGCTGCGGGTGGCCGATGCCGATGCGCTGGGTGTCGCGGTCGACCGCCTGCTGGCGGACGAAACCGCGCTGGCCGGGATGCGCGAGGCGGCGCAGTCATTCGCCCGGGCCCACCAGGGGGCGACCGGGCGCATGCTGGCGCTTATTGCAGATTGGTCGGGTCGAGCAGCGCGTTGATCCGGGCGATGTCGTCCTCGCCGAGCGAGCCGACCGTGGCCTTCAGGCGCAGTTGCGCCATCAGCGTGTCGAAGGTCGCCTTCGCGAGGTCGCGGCGGGTCACATAGACCTGGTTCTCGGCGTTCAGCACGTCGATGTTGATGCGCACGCCGACGTCGTAGCCCAGCTTGTTCGATTCCAGCGCCGACTGCGACGAGACCAGCGCCGCCTGCAGCGCGCGGACCTGGGCCAGGCCGTTGGCGACGCCGAGGTAGTACTGGCGGGCGCCGAGCGCGGCATTGCGCTTGGCGGCCTCGAGTCCCGACGTGGCGGATGCGCGGTTGGCGCTCGCCTCGCGTTGTCGGGAACTGATCAGGCCGCCCTGGAACAGCGGGATGTTCACCTGGAGCCCGGTGTTGTGGAAATCGGTTTCGGCCTGGCCGATGACCGGGCTGGCCAGCGTCTTGTTGTGGCCGTAGTTGGCAACCAGATCGACGGTCGGGTAATGCCCGGCGCGCTGGCGATCGACTTCGCGTTCGGCGATGTCGGCGGCCAGTTGCTGAACCTGGACCGAGAGGCTGCTTTTCTCGGCCGCGTCCACCCATTGATTCATGTCGTTCGGCTGCGGTTGGCTCAGCTGGGTTTCCTTGCGCAGTGCGGCGAGACCGCCCGGCTCCTGGCCGATGATGGCCTGCAGTGCGCGCTTCTTGACCTCGAGTTCGCTCTCGGCGGCGATTTCCTGGGCGGTGGCCAGGTCGTAGCGGGCCTGCGCCTCGTGGGTGTCGGTGATCGTCGCGGTGCCGACCTCGAAGCTCTTTTTGGCCAGTTCCAGTTGCTGGGCGATCGCCTGCTTGTTGGCACGTACTGCGCTCAGTGTTTCACCGGAATACAGCACGTCGAAGTAGGCCTGCGCCGTGCGCAGGATCAGGTCCTGATGAGCCTGGGCGAAGTTGGCTTCTGACTGGGCGACCTGCATCTGGGCCTGATCGTAGCCGATCCAGTTCTGCCAGCGGAACAGGGGTTGACTGAGTGTCAGCTGGTAGCCGTTGGAATTGAAATAGCGTGTCGGGTATTCAGTGCTGCCGTACATGTAGTCGTTCTTGTTCCACACCGTGTTGCCGCTGGCAGCCAGCGTCGGCAACAGGCCAGCCAGGGCCTGAGGCACCTTTTCCCGTCCTGCCTGCAGCGACGAGCGGGCGGCAGCGAACGTCGGATCGTTGTCCCGTGCGGCTTGGTAGATCTGCATCAGATCGGCGGCGAACAGGGATCCCGACAGGCAGGGAGTGATGATCAGCCAGGCAAGTTTTTTCATGCAATCCTCAGTAACGACGCATCGTCGGGTCGACTTCGCAGGCCCAGGCCTCGACGCCGCCCATCAGGTTATGAACGCTGGTGTAGCCCTTGCGCTCCAGGAACATCGCCACCTGCATGCTGCGGCCGCCGTGGTGGCAGATCACGACGATGTCGCGCCCGTCGGCGATTTCCTCACAGCGGACCGGTACCAGGTGCATCGGGATGTGCAGGGAGCGGTCGATACGGCAGAGTTCGTGCTCCCAGGGCTCGCGAACGTCGAGCAGCACCGGTTGCGGGCGGCTCGGGTCGGCCAGCCATTCGGCGAGTTGGGAGGCACGAAGCTGTTGCATCAGAAGCTGAAGCCTTCCTTGGCGGCGAAGCCGTCGAGCGCGGGGGCCACGGTTTCGAACAGGTTGACGGTGTTGTAGGCGCCTTCCGCGGTGCAGGTGATCAGCTGGGCTTCCATGACCGGCGCCTCGCCGACGATCGCCGCCAGGCGGCCGCCGACGCGCAGTTGCTTGAGCAGCGCTTCGGGCACGGACGGGACCGCGCCGGACAGCAGGATCGCGTCGTAGGGGCCGCGGGCAGGCCAGCCGTTGGCGCCGTTGCCGCTTTCCAGCGTGACGTTGGCAACGCCAGCGCGCTCCAGGTTGGCCCGGGCGAAGTCCTGCAGTTCGGGGCGCGATTCGATGCTGACCACGTGCTCGGCGCGGGCGGCCAGCAGCGCAGCCATGTGGCCGCTGCCGGTACCGATTTCCAGCACCTTGTCGGTCTTTTTCAGGGACAGTTCCTGCAGCAGCTTGGCTTCGATCTTCGGAGTCAGCATGACCTGGCCGCCGCCGAGCGGGATTTCCATGTCGGCGAAGGCGAGGTTGCGGTAGGCGGCAGGAACGAAATCCTCGCGCTTGACGACGAAAAGCAGGTCGAGGACTTGCGGATCCAGAACATCCCAGGGACGGATCTGCTGTTCGATCATGTTGAAGCGCGCTTGCTCGATATTCATTGGGGTCTCCGCAGGCTAAATATTAGCACAAGCTAATATATTCATTCCGACAAAAGAAGATTATACCCGAACCGGATGCGGCGGCCGGGTCAGCCCCCGGCACACCAGATCGAGGTGGGTCCGCAGGTAGAGGCGGGGGTCGCCGTCGGCCATCCGGCAACCGCCGGGAGAGTGGCGCCAGACAAGCAGCATCAGGATGGGGGCGAGGATGACGTCAGTCGTCGTCTCGACATCGACCGGGCGGAATTCGCCGTGCTCGATGCCCCGGCGCAGCGCGGCGATGACCAGCGCGCGGCCGCGGCTGATCACCTGTTCATAGTAGAAGGCGGCGATTTCCGGGAAATTGCCGGCTTCGGCGATGATCAGCTTCGGAATGCCGGCATACGCGGTGTTGCCTATCCTCGACCACCAGGTGTCGAGCAGGCGTTCGAGCAACGTGAAGCTGTCGCCGGCATGTCCGGCGGCGATCGTTTCGCCCTCGGCGAGCACGGGAACGATACCGTCCTGGACCACCGCCTTGAACAGGGCTTCCTTGTTGTCGAAATACAGGTACAGCGTTCCCTTCGAGACTCCGGCCTGCCGGGCGACGTCTTCCAGCCGGGTCGCGGCGTATCCCTTGTCGACGAATTGCGTCAGCGCGGCAGCCAGCAGCTCGGCGGGGCGGGCTTCCTTGCGTCTTTTGCGGGGCGGGGGCGTGGCTGGCATCGCTAGATTAATGACCGGTGGGTCATTAATCTAGCGCCGGGCTGGATGGCCCGTCAACGGCTTTCCTTGATCAGCCGGCCGCTGGCCGGCTGGGTCGGGCGGGCGTTGTTGCGGTACAGGCGGCCGAAGATGTCGATCTGTTCGCGGGAGATCGGCGCCGGCTGCTTCATGACCAGCCACAGCACGTCCTCGCTGCACGGCGGCGTGGTCAGCGAACCCATGTAGGCGTAATAGCCCGGGGCCGCCGGGACCAACGTCCCGAGGTCGATCAGCGCCGACGGCGGTTCGACCGGCCGGTTCTTCTCGAGCGGGATGTGGTTCCACAGCGTCTGGATGAAGGGATTTTCGGGGCCCTGTTCGAGCAGCACCGCGACGACTGCCAGTTGCCCGTCGTCGGCCCGATGCACCAGGTGGGCGACCATGTCGAAACGGCGGCCGCCGATTTTTTCCTCGGACGGGCGATGGAAATGGAACTGGACCAGTTCGTAGGTCTTGCCGGTCAGCGTGAAGGAGCCGTCGCCGACCTCGACCTGCAGCGTATGGCCGTTATCGACAAGGCGGAAGGTCGATGGACGGTAGTTGAACTTGATCGGTTCCAGGTCGACCTTGATGCCGTCCTTGATGTCGATCGGCGACTGGCGCTGGCCGGTGGCGCACAGCCGGTTCTTCGGGTCGAGTTCGGCCCAGTTCTCGGGGCCGCCGAGACCTTCGTAGGCCCAGTGGATGTGCGCATGCTGGACCGCCGGCTCGCTGTGCGTGAATTCCAGCATGTAGCCTTCCGGGCGCGGCGTCGGCTTCCTGGGGCGAGGGGCGGGCTGGGCCAACGGGCGCTGGACGTGCGGGGCGGGCGCGGTCTCGACCGGGGGCGGCGGCGTTTCGCGGGTTGCGGCAGCGGCCTTCAGGTTCGGACGGATCGACGGGATGGGGGCGTTCTCGGCATCGCCGGTCTTGACCGCGGCGGGTTTGTCCGGACGGGCCATCTCCCTCTTCAGCAGCGCCTCGTTGGCCTGCTTCAGTTCGCCGGCCGCCTCGTTGGCGCGTTTTGCCAGTTCGGCCTGGTTTTCGCGCGGTGGACGGCAGACCTCGCGCAGCACCTTGTCGTCGAGCGTGCCCGAACGTACCGGCAGGTCGTTCCCCTTCAGGTCCTCCTCGCGGATCACCTGCGATTCGTTCTTCCGGAAAATGCGCTTGGTCGTGTTGGCGCTGCGCGTGCCGCAATCGTAGCGGGTCACCGCCTCGATGATCCGGTAGCCGAGGCCGGACTTGAAGTCGCTGAGTTCCTTTTCGAGCACCACGCGGCTTTGCGCCTGAACGGCATTGCCGTCGCGCTTGATGCTGGTGCTGTCCAGTTCGATGCGCTTGCCGGGTTCGGACGAGATGATTTGCCAGGTCGGCGCCGCAGCGGCCGCAAACGGCAGGGCGGCCAGCAGGGCGGCGATTATCGGTACGCGCATTTGTTGTCCCTCGTCTTTTCTTTGGATTCCGATGCTTGGCAACGTTATTTCGGCCAGTTTCGAGAAATCTTGAGCATGGAATGTCGTTTCTTGCATTTTGCCTGTGTTTCCAGTAACTTGCAGCCCTCTCGTTAGGGGTGTCGGCGGTCGCGGTCGACTGAGAAATACCCTTCGAACCTGAACGGGTCATGCCGTCGTAGGGAAACGAACCTTCTCGCTCCTTGCCCGTCTTACCCGGCTGTAATCACGCACGGAGCCTTCATGAACGCCAAAGACACCTTCCTCGCCGCCAATGCCCATGTCGACGAGGCCGCCATCCAGCCGCTGCCCAATTCGCGCAAGATCCATGTCGAAGGCTCCCGCCCGGACATCCGGGTTCCGATGCGCGAAATCTCGCAGGCCGACACGCCGACCGGCTTCGGCGGCGAGAAGAACCCGCCGATCTACGTTTACGACTGCTCCGGTCCGTATTCCGACCCGGCGGCGCAGATCGACATCCGTTCCGGCCTGCCTGCGCTGCGTGCGCAGTGGATCGCCGAACGCGGCGACACCGAGGAACTGCCGGACCTGAGCTCGGAGTTCGGCCGCCAGCGCGCCGCCGACAAGGCGCTCGACGAGCTGCGCTTCCCCGGCCTGCACCGCAAGCCGCGCCGTGCCAAGGCCGGTGCCAACGTCAGCCAGATGCATTACGCGCGCAAAGGCATCATCACGCCGGAAATGGAATACGTGGCGATCCGCGAGAACCTCAATCGCGCCGCCTACATCGAGAGTTTGCGGTCGACCGGTCCGCAGGGCGAAAAAATGGCCAAGCTGCTGACCCGCCAGCATCCGGGTCAGAGCTTCGGCGCCGCCATTCCCGCCGAGATCACGCCCGAGTTCGTGCGCAGCGAAGTCGCCCGCGGCCGCGCCATCATCCCGAACAACATCAACCACCCGGAAAGCGAGCCGATGATCATCGGCCGCAACTTCCTGACCAAGATCAACGCCAACATCGGCAATTCAGCGCTCGGCTCCTCGATCCAGGAAGAAGTCGAGAAGATGACCTGGTCGATCCGCTGGGGCGGCGACACGGTGATGGACCTGTCCACCGGCAAGAACATCCACGAAACGCGCGAGTGGATCATCCGCAACTCGCCGGTGCCGATCGGCACGGTGCCGATTTACCAGGCGCTGGAGAAGGTCAATGGCAAGGCGGAGGACCTGACCTGGGAAATCTTCCGCGACACGCTGATTGAGCAGGCGGAACAGGGCGTCGATTACTTCACCATCCACGCCGGCGTGCTGCTGCGCTACATCCCGATGACCGCCAACCGCATGACCGGCATCGTCAGCCGCGGCGGTTCGATCATGGCCAAGTGGTGCCTGGCGCATCACAAGGAAAGCTTCCTCTACACGCATTTCGAGGAAATCTGCGAAATCATGAAGGCCTACGACGTCGCCTTCAGCCTCGGCGACGGCCTGCGTCCCGGCTCGATCTACGACGCCAACGACGAAGCGCAGCTGGGCGAACTGAAGACGCTGGGCGAACTGACCGAGATCGCCTGGAAGCACGACGTCCAGACCATCATCGAAGGCCCGGGCCACGTGCCGATGCACCTGATCAAGGAGAACATGGATCTGCAGCTCGAATACTGCAAGGAAGCCCCGTTCTACACCCTCGGCCCGCTGACCACCGACATCGCGCCGGGCTACGACCACATCACCAGCGGCATCGGCGCCGCGATGATCGGCTGGTACGGCACCGCGATGCTGTGCTACGTGACGCCCAAGGAGCACCTTGGGCTGCCCGACAAGGACGACGTCAAGGAAGGCATCATCACCTACAAGCTGGCCGCCCATGCCGCCGACCTGGCCAAGGGCCATCCGGGCGCGCAGATCCGCGACAACGCCTTGAGCAAGGCGCGCTACGAGTTCCGCTGGGACGACCAGTTCAACCTCGGCCTCGACCCGGACAAGGCCAAGTCCTTCCACGACGAGACCCTGCCCAAGGAATCGGCCAAGGTCGCGCATTTCTGCTCGATGTGCGGCCCGCACTTCTGCTCGATGAAGATCACCCAGGACGTGCGCGACTTCGCCGCGGCGCAGGGGCTGAACGAGGCCGATGCGCTGGAGAAGGGCATGGAGGCCAAGGCCGTCGAGTTCGTGAAGACCGGCGCCGAGATCTACCACAAGGTGTAAGGGCGACCGGGGCGGCGTCCCCGGTTACCGGATTTACACCTCCTTACAGCCCGGTAACCCCCATTTACCGGGCTTTGCGCGAGCATTCGTCCTGTCGCCGGTACGCCGGCTCTCAGCTGAAAAGGACAGGACATGAAGCTCTCCGCGCAACACGTCAAACGCTTTCTGGTCGCCGCCTCGGTCGCGCTGGCGGTTCCGCTGACCGCGTCGGCCTTCGGGCCGCACGGCGGCCACGCCGGCCATGCCGATGGTCACGGTGCCTGCGCCGGCGCCGCTTCCTTCGGGGACGCGCTGCCGCACCACCTGCGTGCGCTGAAGCTCAGCGAGGCGCAGCGCGACCGGATTTTCGACATCATGCATGCCCAGGCGCCTGCCCTGCGCGACAAGGCCAAGGCCTTGCGCCAGGCCGAGGGCGAGCTGCGCGCGCTGGCCGCGTCGCCCGATTACAACGACGCCCAGGCGAAGGTGCTGGCCGACCGGGCGGCCGCCGCAATGTCCGAGATGACGCTGGCCCGCATTCAGGCCGAACGCCAGGTCAACGAGGTGCTGACGCCGGAACAGCGGCAGCAGCTCGCCGACATCAAGCCGCGGGGCCCGCGTGCTCCGCGCGGCGGGCAGGCGCCCACCGGCCCGGCCGGCACGCCGCCGGCCGCGTCCGGCGCTCGCTGACGCGAACGGGGCGGCGACGCCCCGTTTTTCGTTTCGGCGGCGGCCTGCGACAATGCGCGCCATGTCTGCCGAAATGTCCTGCCGCTCCGGTTGCGGTGCCTGCTGCATCGCCCCGTCGATTTCCTCGCTCGACAAGCCGGCCGGCGAACCCTGCCGGCATCTGGACGCCGACCTGCGCTGCACGCTGTTCGGCCGTCCCGAGCGCCCCGCCTGCTGTGGCGGCCTGCAGCCTTCGCCCGAAATGTGCGGCGACAGCCGGGAGCACGCGCTGCGCTGGCTGAGCGATCTCGAAATGCTGACCCGTCCGGGAGGGTAGAATGCGGCCTCCCCATACCGCCTGCATTCCATGGACCCGATTCTTCTCCTGAAAGCCCTGATCCTCGGCATCGTCGAGGGGCTGACCGAATTCCTGCCCATTTCCTCGACCGGCCACCTGATCCTGGCCGGCGACCTGCTCGATTTCAACGACGACCGCGGCAAGCTGTTCGAGATCGTCATCCAGTCGGGCGCCATCCTCGCCGTCGTCTGGGAATACCGGGTCCGGCTGCTCGCCGTGGCGCGCGGCGCGTTCAGCGAGCCGGCGGCGCAGAAGTTCATCCTCAACCTGTTCGTCGCCTTCCTGCCGCTGGCCGTGCTCGGGCTGGCCTTCGGCAAGGCGATCAAGGCCCACCTGTTCAACCCGTTCGCCGTCGCGACGACCTTCATCCTCGGCGCCTTCGTGATCCTGTGGGCGGAGCGCCGCACGCACACGGTCCGCATCCAGACCGTGGACGAGATGTCGCTGGCCGACGCCTTCAAGCTCGGCATCGCGCAGGCCTTCGCGCTGATTCCCGGCACCTCGCGCTCGGGCGCGACGATCATCGGCGGCCTGCTGTTCGGGCTGTCGCGCCAGGCGGCGACCGAATTCTCGTTCTTCCTGGCGATCCCGACGCTGGGCGTCGCGACCGTCTACCAGCTGTACAAGGAGCGCGCGCTGCTCAATGCCGACGATCTCGGCATGTGGGCGGTCGGTTTCGTGTCGGCCTTCGTGTCGGCCTTCCTGTGCGTGCGCTGGCTGCTGCGTTTCGTGTCCAGCCACGATTTCACGCCTTTCGCGTGGTATCGCATCGTTTTCGGCATCGTCGTGCTGTCGACCGCGCACTTCGGCTGGGTCCAATGGGCCGCCCACTGATCGTCTATCTGCACGGTTTCCGCTCGTCGCCGGCGTCGTGGAAATCGCGCCTGCTCGGCGATGCGATGGCGGCGCGCGGCCTTGCCGACCGTTTCGTCTGCCCGCCGCTGTCGCCGGTCCCGGCCGATGCGATGGCCGCCGTGTCGGCGATCGTCGAAGCGGCCGACGGCCCGGTGACGCTGGTCGGGTCGTCGCTCGGCGGCCATTACGCCAATCACCTCGCCGAGAAATACGGCTTGAACGCGGTACTGATCAACCCCGCGGTGATTGCCTCGCTCGACGTCGGTCTGTTCGTCGGCGAGCATGCCGGCTTCCACGGCGGCGAGCGCTTCGTCTTCACGCCGGAGCACGCCGCGCAGTTGCGGGCCCAGGTCGCGCCGCCGACGCCGGGCCGTTACTGGCTGCTGCTCGAGGAGGGCGACGAGGTCCTCGACTGGCGGCAGGCGCGCGATTACTACGCAGGCTGCCGGCAGACGGTCCTGCGGGGCGGTGACCACAGCTTCACGTGCTTTCCCGAGTACATCCCGCAACTCATCGAATACGCCTTCCCGGGCTGACGCGCCGGGGCGTTCCGGGCGCCGGTCGGCCGGCCGTAAGCGCCGGATTTGCCGGGTTATAATCCGCCGATGAACGTATTATTCGAAGAAGATGGCGGCTTCAAGGCCGGCAGCGTGATGACCGACGGCGAGGCCTCGCTGCAGGTCGAGATGCCTTCCGGCAAGCGCAGCAAGATCAAGGCGGCGACCGTGTTGCTGCGTTTCGAGAAACCCGCGGCGAGCGCCCTGCTCGAACAGGCGACGCCGCTGGCCGAAGAGATCGAGGCGGATTTCCTGTGGGAGTGCGTGAGCGATGGCGAATTTTCGTTTCTGGATTTTGCCCGTGATTACTACGGACACGACCCTGCCCCGGTCGAGGCGACGGCGGTGCTGCTCGCCCTGCACGCCGCGCCCGTCTATTTCCACCGCAAAGGCAAGGGCCGCTTCCGCAAGGCGCCTGCCGACATTCTCGCAGCTGCTCTGGCCAGTCTTGAAAAGAAGCGTCAGCAAGCGCTCGCGATGGAAGGCTGGATCGCCGAGCTGAAGGAGTTCCGCCTGCCGGCCGACATCGCGCCGCTGACCGATGCGCTGCTCTACGCGCCGGACCGCAACCGGCCGGAAACCAAGGCCTTCGAGACAGCCTGCGCCGAAACCGGCCTGTCGGCCGCGCAACTGCTGTTCCAGTGCGGCGCGCTGAAATCGGCCTACCACCTGCATTACAAACGCTTCCTGCTCGAACAGTTCCCGAAGGGCACTGCCTTCCCGGTGCTCGACGCGCCGGCGCTGCCGGTCGACCTGCCGAAGGCCGACGTCCGTGCCTTCTCGATCGACGACGCCAACACCACCGAAATCGACGACGCGCTGTCGGTCGTCAGGCTGCCCGGCATCGGCTCGCGCATCGGCATCCACATCGCCGCGCCCGGCCTGGCGATCGCCCATGGCTCGCCGCTCGACGGCGTCGCCCGCGCCCGGCTGTCGACGGTGTACATGCCCGGCAACAAGATCACCATGCTGCCCGATGCCGTCGTGCAGAACTACACGCTGGCCGGCGGCGTCGATTGCCCGGCAGTGTCGTTGTACCTGACGGTCAACGATGCGCTGGAAATCGTTTCGCACGAATCGCGGCTGGAAATGGTGCATATCGCCGCCAACCTGCGCCACCACGAGGTCGAACCCTGGTTCAACGCGGAAACCGTCGGCGGTCCGCTGGCGGACCAGCCGTTCAGGGACGAGCTGCTCTACCTGTGGCACTTCGCCAATGCCTGCGAAGGCCGGCGCGGCAAGCCGTCGGCGGTGCAGGGCATCAATGACTACAACTTCGCGATCGAAGGCGATCTGACCGATCCGGACGCGTGCACCGTGGAAATCAGCGAACGCAAGCGCGGTAGTCCGCTCGACAAGCTGGTCGCCGAGCTGATGATCGTCGCCAACTCGACCTGGGGTGGCCTGCTCGCCGAGAAGAACGTCGCCTGCCTGTACCGTGCGCAGACCCAGGGCAAGGTCCGGATGACGACCTCGCCGTTGCCGCACGAGGGGCTCGGCGTGCCGCAGTACGCATGGATGACCTCGCCGCTGCGCCGCTACTGCGACCTGGTCAACCAGTGGCAGCTGATCGCCTGTCTGAAGGGCGAAACGCCGGCCTTCGCGCAGAAGTCGGCCGAACTGTTCGCCGCGATGCGCGACTTCGAGGTCACCTACGGCGCCTACGCCGACTTCCAGCGCCTGATGGAACGTTACTGGTGCCTGCGCTGGCTGCAGCAGCACGGCATCGGCGAAATCGACGCGACGGTCCGCCGCGAGCAGCTGGTCAAGCTCGACCACCTGCCGCTGCTGCTGCGCGTTCCGTCGCTGCCGGTCGACCTGGCGCCGGCGACGCGCGTCCGGCTGGCGGTTGAGTCGATCGACCTGCTGGCGCCGGAACTCGCCTGCCGCTTCATCGGCCTGCTCGCCAGCGGCGACGCCGCCGAGGCGCTGGAAGAGGAAGCGCAGTGAGCCTGGCCGTCTGGCAGCCGCCTGTCGCGAACGGCCGCCGGCTGTGGCTGGCGATCGCCCTGTCCCTGCTCGCGCACGGCCTGCTGCTGCTCGTCCACTTCACTTTCCCCGAGGCCTCGCGCGCGATGCGCGAGAAGGCGCTCGACATCATCCTGGTCAATGCCCGTTCGGCCAGCCGGCCGGTCGATGCGCAGGCGCTGGCGCAATCGAACCTCGACGGCGGCGGCAATACCGACGACGACCGGCGGGCTAAGACGCCGCTGCCGCCGACGCCGCAGCAGTCGATCGGCGAGGAGGTCCAGCAGCGGCAGCGCCGGGCCCAGGATCTGGAGGCCGTGCAGCAGAAGATGCTGACCCAGGCGCGCAGCCTGCGCAGCGTCGCCAGCCAGCAGACCGCCAGCGAGACCCCGACGCCGGTGCCGCTGGCCAGCGGCACCGACCTGCTCGAATCGGCGCGGGCGATGGCCCGTCTCGAAGGGGAGATCAGCCGGACGACCGACGAGTACAGCAAGCGCCCGCGCAAGAAGTTCGTCGGGGCGCGGGCCGAGGAATACCGGCTGGCCGCCTACCTCGACGCGTGGAAGCAGAAGATCGAACGCATCGGCACGCTGAACTATCCCGAGGAGGCGCGCGGCAAGCTGTATGGATCGGTCGTGATCTTCGTCGAACTGAAAGCCGAGGACGGCAGCATCTACAACGCCGAAATCTCGCGTTCGTCCGGACACAAGCTGCTCGACCAGGCGGCGCTGCGCATCCTGCGCCTGGCCTCGCCCTTCGGGCCGATCCCGCTCGATGCGCTGGGCGGCGCGACCGTGCTCTCTTTTGCGCGGACCTGGCACTTCACGCAGGGCGACGCGCTGGCCACCGGCAACAAATGAAACGCGGGAGCCGCGGCGCTCCGTCCCGCCCCAAACCACGGAACCTGAACCGCCATGCCTGACCTGTACGCCGTTTTCGGCAATCCGATCGCCCATTCCAAGTCGCCGGCCATCCACGCCGGGTTCGCCCGCTCGACCGGCCAGGATCTCGTCTACGAAGCCCGCTTGGCGCCGGTCGACGGCTTCCCGGGGGCGGTTGCCGAATTCGTGGCGGCGGGCGGGCGCGGGGCGAACGTCACCGTGCCCTTCAAGGAAGAGGCCTTCCGCCTGGCGAAGCGCCGGACGGACCGTGCGGCCCGGGCCGGTGCGGTCAATACGCTGGTATTCGACGGGGCAGATGTTCTCGGCGACAACACCGACGGCGCCGGCCTGGTCCGGGACATCGTCGATAACCTCGGTTTTCCGCTGGCCGGCCGGCGCATCCTGCTGCTCGGCGCCGGCGGCGCCGCGCGCGGCGTCATCGCGCCGCTGCTGGCCGGGGCGCCGGCCAGTCTGACGATCGCCAACCGGACGGCCGACAAGGCGCGTTCGCTGGCCGCGGCCTTTGCCGACCTGGCGGCGATCGATGCGGGAAGTTTCGACGATCTGGCGGGCAAGTCCTTCGATCTGGTGATCAACGCGACCTCGGCGAGCCTGGCCGGCGCCGCCCTGCCGCTGCCGGCGGGTCTGTTCGCGCCGGGCAGCCTGGCCTACGACATGATGTACGGCAAGGGCGATACCCCGTTCATCGCCCAGGCGCGGGCGCAGGGGGCCGGGCGACTGGCCGACGGTCTCGGCATGCTGGTCGAGCAGGCGGCCGAGGCTTTCCGGGTCTGGCGCGGCGTGCTTCCGGAAACCGCCGGCGTGCTGGCCGGCCTGCGCGGCGCGCTCGCCGGATGAGGTGGCTCGGTCGCTGGCTGCGCCGGGCGCTGCTCGCCGGGCTCGGCCTGCTGGTGCTCTGGCAGCTGTGGCTGCTCGGCTGGGTGCTGTTCTGGGGCGCCTTCAACCCGGGAACGACGCGTTTCATGGACATCCGTCTGGCCGAACTGCGCGTGAAGAATCCGCAGGCCCGGCTGCAGCAGCAATGGGTGCCCTACGAGCGCATCTCGATCCACCTGAAACGCGCGATCATCGCGGCCGAGGATGCCAAGTTCGTCGATCATGAAGGCTTCGACTGGGACGGCATGCAGAAGGCGATCGAAAAGAACCAGCGCCGGGGGCGCTTCGTCGCCGGCGGCTCGACAATCAGCCAGCAACTGGCGAAGAACCTGTTCCTGTCGCCGACCAAGTCCTACGTCCGCAAGGCCGAGGAGGCGGTGATCACGCTGATGCTCGAGACCCTGTGGAGCAAGCGGCGCATTTTCGAGGTCTACCTGAACGTCATCGAGTGGGGCAGCGGCGTGTTCGGCGCCGAGGCGGCGGCCCGGCACTACTACGGCGTCGCCGCGTCGCAGCTCGGCCCGGAACAGGCGGCGCGGCTGGCCGGCATGGTCCCGAATCCGCGCTATTACGACCGCAATCGCGGCGCGCCGGGGCTGGCGCGCAAGACCGGGATCATCCTCGGCCGGATGGGCGCCGCGGAAGTGCCCTGAACGCCGCCGAAACGCCCTGAATTAGTGCGCTGAGCGGGCGTGGCCCGGTGCTAAAATGGCGGCCTCTTTTGCGGCGCCGCACCATGAGCGAAGAAGCCCAGCTGACCGACACCGAAGACCTGCAGGAGCGCCTCGCCGAGGTGCAGACCCTGCTCGCCCGGCACAAGCTGGTCGAGGAACTGGTGCATCGTCAAGAAGGGCCGCGCCACGACATCGTCGAGGACATCGTGCACAAGCAGCACCTGCACGAACTGCAGGGCCGGCTGGAGCCGATGCACCCGGCCGACATCGCCTACATCCTCGAAGCGCTGCCGACCGACGAACGCCTGATCGTCTGGGGGCTGGTCAATCCGGAACTCGAGGGCGAAATCCTGCTCGAGGTGTCCGACGCGGTCCGCGAGAGCCTGATCGAGTCGATGGAGCGCACCGAGCTGGTCGCCGCCGCCGAGACGCTCGACGCCGACGAACTGGCCGACCTCGCGCCCGACCTGCCGCAGGGCGTCATCGACGACGTCTTCCGCGGCCTGTCGGTCGAGGAGCGCGAGCAGCTGCGCGCCGCGATGTCCTATCCGGAAGACTCGGTCGGCTCGATCATGGATTTCGAGATGGTGACCGTGCGCGAGGACGTCACGCTCGAGGTCGTGTTGCGCTACCTGCGCCGTTTCGACGAACTGCCCGACCATACCGACCAGCTTTTCGTCGTCGACCGCGACGAGCACCTGAAGGGCGTGCTGCCGCTGAACATCCTGCTGGTCAACGAGGTCGAGGTCGAGGTCGGCACGCTGATGCAGACCGACTTCGTCGAGCTCGAACCCGACGATCTGGCGGAAGAGGCCGCCAAGGCCTTCGAACGCTACGACCTGGTGTCGGCGCCGGTCGTCGATCCGGACGGCAAGCTGGTCGGCCGGGTCACCGTCAATGCGGTCGTCGACTTCATCCGCGAGGAAGCCGAGAGCGAGCAGCTGGCCAACGCCGGTCTGAAGGAAGAGGAAGACATCTTCGCGTCGGTCTGGGACTCGGTGAAGAACCGCTGGGCCTGGCTGGCGATCAACCTGGTCACCGCCTTCATCGCATCGCGCGTGATCGGCGCCTTCGAGGATTCGATCGAGAAGCTGGTCGCGCTGGCCGCGCTGATGCCCATCGTCGCCGGCATCGGCGGCAATTCCGGCAACCAGACGATCACGATGATCGTCCGCGCGATCGCGATGGGCCAGGTCCAGCCGGACGCGATGCGCCGGCTGCTGCGCAAGGAACTCGGCGTCGCCAGCATCAACGGCTTGATCTGGGGCGGGCTGCTCGGCGTTGCCGCGTGGTCGCTCTACGGCAGCATCGCGCTCGGCGCGGTGATGACCGCGGCGATGACGCTGAACCTGCTGCTCGCCGCGTCGGCCGGCGTCGGCATCCCGCTGCTGCGCCAGAAGTTCGGCGCCGACCCGGCGGTCGGCGGTTCGGTGATGATCACCGCGCTGACCGATTCCGGTGGCTTCTTCATCTTCCTGGGGCTGGCGACGCTGTTCCTGATGTGATCCGGGATCAGTATTCCTGGAGCATCGCGTTTTCGCTGTCGGCGTGACGCAGGCGCAGCGCCAGCGAACGGGAAATCGCCTTGAGCAGCGTCAGCGCCAGTTTCTTGTGCTCGTCGGACAGCTTGTTGAATTGTTCCTGTGGCAGGATGAAGAACTCGGTCTCGGTCGCCGCGATCGCGTCGTTGCCGCGCGGCAGGCCGTCGAGGAAGGCCAGCCCGCCGAAGAAGTCGCCGCGGCCGAAGGTCGCCACGTGCCGGGTGCGGCCGCCGCCGAGCGGGGCGAAAATCCTGACCGAGCCGCGCCGGATCAGGTAGATCGCGTCGCCCGGCTCGCCGCGCGAATAGACGATCTCGCCGGCCGCATAGGTCCGGCGGATCAGCCGGGTTTCGAGATCGGCCAGGGTTTCGTCCTTGCGGTGGCGGAACATTTCCATCTCGTGCAGTTCGAGGGGCGTCTCGGGTTCCGGCGCGGCGGTCTCGCTTTCGCCGAGCAGCCGGTCCTCGACCCATTCGATCGCGCTGTCCAGCTCGCCGAACAGGCGGACCGTCTCGGGATTTTCGGTGACCCCGGTCTGTTCGAGGAATTCGCGCAGGTTCCGGTTGTTCGGCAGGTTCTCTCGGACGCTGGACATGATCAGCAGGGCGCCGCGTTCGGCCAGCGTGTCGCGGACCTGGCACAGCAGGTGGGCAGCGGTCACGTCGACCGATTGCACGCGCTTCATGTCGAGGATCACGAAGTTGCGGGCCTTCAACTCCGGGTCGAGCTGGGCGTAGAGCTGCTGCGTGGTGCCGAAGAACAGGCTGCCCTGCAGTTCGAAGATCACCGCCTGATCCCCCTTCTGTTCGAGGATGCGGGTTTCCGACTCGGGACGGTGCCAGCTGGACGACATCTGGTTGACGTACAGCTTGTGACGGACCACTGAGCCGCCGATCTGTTCGCGCAGGAACAGGATGATGGACAGCGCGACGCCGGCCGCGGAGGCGGCGATCAGGCCGGTGGTCAGCGCGACGACGACAACGGTGACGACGACGCCGAAATCGAACACCGTCGCCGACGACTGGATGAAGCGCAGCGGTCCGCGGTCGATCATCCGGACGCCGACGACGATCAGGATGCCGGCCAGCGCGGCGACCGGGACCCAGGCGATGAAATTGCCCAGCAGCAGCGCGAAGAGCAGCGTCGAAACGCCCGCGATCAGGCCGGAGGCGCGGGTCGTCGCG
The DNA here is from genome assembly GCA_028687035.1 of Dechloromonas sp. GTDB lineage: Bacteria > Pseudomonadota > Gammaproteobacteria > Burkholderiales > Rhodocyclaceae > Azonexus. The sequence continues at coordinate 186,583 of JAQUAX010000002.1, forward strand.
CCGCTCGACAGATTGACCAGCGTGGCGCCCATGGTGCCGGAGCCGGGGAGGCCGCCGACCGAACTCGACGCCAGGTTGGCGATGCCCTGGGCGACCAGTTCGCGGTTCGGGTCGTGCTGGGAACGGGTCAGCTGGTCGAGCACGACGCTGGTCTTCAGGGTGTCGATCGACAGCAGCACGGCCAGCGTCAGCGCGTTGCCGAGCAGCGCGGCGACCTGGGACAGCCGCAATTCGCCGATCTCGTGCCAGCGTTCGGTAATCGACCGGAAATAGCCTTCGCCGCTGGCGCCCAGCGTGCCGATCACCAGGTCGTTGCCGGCCAGCCGGAGCAGCGCCTCGTCCTGGCTGGCGAGCGCGAAATAGCAGGCCACGCCGGCGGCGATGCCGAGTATGGTGCCGGGCAGCCGGCGGGTCAGCAGCGGGCCGAGCAGCATCGCGAGCACGGTCGAGGCGCCGACGGCCAGGGCTCGCCAGTCCCACTGGGCGGTTGCGCCGAGCGCCTGGTACCAGCTGGCCTCGGCCGGAGCGCCCAGCAGCTTGCCGAGCTGGCTGCCGATGATGATCAGGCCGACTGCGGTCAGGTAGCCGCTGACCACCGGGTAGGGGATGTACTTGATCAGGCGCCCGATGCCGACGAAACCGAACAGCATCTGGAACAGGCCGGCCAGCACGCCGAGCAGCAGAAGCAGCAGCACGATGTTGCCGCCGGGCACGCGGTCGTGGACCAGCTCGATGGCGAAGGCCGACAGCAGCGCCGCGGCCGGGGCACAGGGCGCGCTGATCAGGCGGTCGGTGCCGCCAAGCAGCGAGGCCAGCGTGCCGAGCACGGCGGCGCCGATGATCCCGGCCAGCGCGCCGAGTGCCGCGTGCATCGGGGCGATCGCCGAATAGATCGTGACGCCGAAGGCGATCGAGGCGGGCAGTGCGACCAGCATCGCCGCCAGTCCGCCCCAGAAGTCGCCTGCCTGGAACAGCTTCTTGAAGACTTCCCGCATGATCCGCCCCTTCCGCCGCCTTTTTACCGCATCTTACTGCGCTTCGGCGGGCGGGCGTTCCGGCGTCAGTGCGAATCCGGCGTCAGCAGCTTCAGCCCGACGATGCCGGCGACGATCAGGCCGATGCTGGCCAGGCGCAGCGCCTCGCGCGATTCGCCGAACAGCACGATGCCGAGGATCGCCGTGCCGACCGCACCGATGCCGGTCCAGACCGCGTAGGCGGTGCCCAGCGGCAGCGCCTTCAGCGACCAGCCGAGCAGCACGACGCTGGCGACCATCAGGCCGACCGTCCACACGCTCGGCCACAGCCGCGAGAAACCCTCGGTGTATTTCAGCCCGACCGCCCAGCCGACCTCGCACAGGCCGGCGACGAACAGCACGAGCCAGGCCGGGCCGCTGCTCATTTCAGCGTCGCGAAATACGCGTCGGCCGCGGCGACCGTCGCCACGATGTCGGCGTCGCTGTGCGCGGCCGACACGAAGCCGGCCTCGAAGGCCGACGGCGCGAAATAGTGGCCGGCATCGAGCATGGCGTGGAAGAAGCGGTTGAAGGCTTCCTTGTCGCAGGCCAGCACCGCGTCGTAGGTGCCCGGGCAGGACTCGGCGAAATACAGGCCGAACATGCCGCCGACGTTCTGCGCGCTGAACGCGACGCCGTGCTTTTTCGCTGCGGCGACGAGGCCGTCGCACAGCGCCTTGGTCTTCGCGGTCAACGCCTCGTAGAAGCCCTTTTGCTGGATCAGCTTCAGCGTCGCCAGGCCGGCGGCGGTGGCGATCGGATTGCCGGACAGCGTGCCGGCCTGGTAGACCGGGCCGAGCGGCGCGATCTGTTCCATGATCTCGCGCCTGCCGCCGAAGGCGCCGAGCGGCATGCCGCCGCCGACCACCTTGCCGAAGGTCGACAGGTCCGGCGTGATGCCGTACAGGCCCTGCGCGCTCTTCAGGCCGACCCGGAAACCGGTCATGACTTCGTCGAAGATCAGCACGGCACCGTGCTGCGCGGTCAACTCGCGCATCGCGGTCAAAAAGGCCGGGGTCGGCGCGATCAGGTTCATGTTGCCGACGACCGGCTCGACGATCACCGCGGCGATCCGGTCGCCGTGCCTGGCGAAGGCGTCGGCCAGCTGCTGCGGGTCGTTGTAGGCGAGCACCAGCGTGTGCTGCGCAAGGTCGGCCGGCACGCCGGACGACGAGGGGTTGCCGAAGGTCAGCAGGCCCGAGCCGGCCTTGACCAGCAGGCTGTCGGAATGGCCGTGGTAGCAGCCCTCGAACTTGATCAGCAGGTCGCGGCCGGTGTAGCCGCGGGCCAGCCGGATCGCGCTCATCGTCGCTTCGGTGCCGGACGACACCAGGCGGACCATGTCCATCGACGGCACCAGGTCGCACAGCAGGTCGGCGATCTCGACTTCCTTCTCGGTCGGCGCGCCGAAGGACAGGCCGTCGACGACCGCGGCCTGGACCGCGGCGATGACGTCCGGGTGCGCGTGGCCGAGGATCATCGGGCCCCAGGAGCCGACGTAGTCGGTGTACCACTGGCCGTCGGCGTCCTGGACGCGCGAGCCTGCGCCTTTCTGGAAGAACAGCGGCGTGCCGCCGACCGAGCGGAAGGCGCGGACCGGCGAATTGACGCCGCCGGGGATGTGGCGCTGGGCGCGTTCGAACAGTTGCTGGTTGCGGGACGTCATGCGGCGGATTCCTCGAAAAGTCGTTGATAGGCGGCGGCGCGGGCGGCAATGTCCGGCGCGTCGAAGAGGTCGGTGATCACGGCGAGCAGGTCGGCGCCGGCGGCGATCAGCGGCGGCGCGTTGTCGACGGTGATGCCGCCGATTGCGCAGGTGTTCGCGGTGAACCGGGATTTCGCCCGGGAAAACAGGTCGACCGCAGCCAGCGGTGCGTCCGGCTTGGTCGGCGACGGGTAGACGGCGCCGAAGGCGACGTAGTCGGCGCCGGCCGCGGCCGCCCGTTCGGCGGCGGCGGGATCGGCGTAACAGGAGGCGCCGAGCAGCCGCTCAGGGCCGAGGATGGCGCGCGCGGCGGCGAGATTGCCGTCGTCGCGGCCGAGGTGCACACCGTCGGCGCCGACCAGCGAACACAGCGCCAGGTCGTCGTTGATCAGCAGCCTCGCGCCGTGCGCCCGGGTCAGTTCGCGCAGCGCGCGGGCGCGGGCGACGCGCTCGGGCATCGGGCTCGTCTTGTCGCGGTACTGCACGAGGCGGCAGCCGCCGGCCAGCGCGGCGCCGACGTCGGCGAGCAGGCGGGCGCGCTCGGCGCGTTCCGGGGTGATCGCGTACAGGCCGCGCAGATCAGTCCTGGCCATCGCCCTTGTCCTCCGCCGCCGGTTCCGCGTCGTCTTCGCCGCGCGCCCAGAAGAAGCGGTCCGGGATGAACTGGCCCATGCCGGCGCGGAAGCCGTTTTTCAGCGACTGCCAGGTGTAGTCCTGGGCGTCGCGCACGGCCTCCTCGACGCTGGCGCCGCCGGCGATGCAGGCGGCGATCGCCGAGGCCAGCGTGCAGCCTGAGCCGTGGTAGCTGCCGGGCAGGCGTTCCCAGCGGTCGCGGCGGATCACGCCGTCCGGGCCGTACAGCGTGTTGATGACTTCCGGCGTGCTCTCGTGCGTGCCGGTGATCAGCACGTACTGCGCGCCCATCTCGATCAGGCGCTGGGCGCAGACGTCGATCGCCGGCTCGCCTTCGTCCTCGTCGCTCTCGGCCAGCCGCCGCGCCTCGGGCGCGTTCGGCGTGATGATCGTCGTCTGCGGCAGCAGCATTTCGCGCATCGCCTGGATGATTTCCTCGCCGGACAGTTCGTCGCCGCGCCCGGAAGCGAGCACCGGATCGAACACCAGCGGAATCTCCGGATAGTCGGAAACGATCTCGGCGACCGCCAGCACGTTCTCGACGCTGCCCAGCACGCCGATCTTGAACGCGGCGACCGGCATGTCCTCGAGCACGGTGCGGGCCTGCTGCTCGAGAAGTTCGGCACCGACCGGCTGGATGCTCTGGACGCCGACGGTGTCCTGCACGGTCAGCGCGGTGATCGCGGTCAGCGGGTGGCAGCCGAGGCTGGCCACGGTCAGCAGGTCGGCCTGGACGCCGGCGCCGGAGGATGGGTCGCTGGCGGCGAAAACGAGGACGGAGGGCGGGGTGGGCGGAGTGGGGGGCGTGGAAGTCATCGAGGGTCGCCTCCTTGACGGAAGCGGTGCTGCAAGCTGTGAACGGCCCCGATTCTAGCCGATTCCGGCCCGTCCCCGCTTGCGTCCGGGCAAGGGTTCCGTAGTATGATGCCGTGAAAGCTAAAGCGCCCGACAGGGCCGAGGGGACAGGGATTTGGCCGACTTTTCCAGCTTGCGTGGCGTCAAGGTCATGGTGATCGACGACAGCAACACGATCCGCCGCAGCGCCGAAATATTTCTGGTGCAGGCCGGCTGCCAGGTGGTTCTGGCCGAGGACGGCTTCGACGCGCTGGCCAAGATCGCCGACCACCTGCCCGACGTGATCTTCTGCGACATCATGATGCCGCGCCTCGACGGCTACCAGACCTGCTCGCTGATCAAGAAGAATCCCCGCTTCAAGGCCACGCCGGTGATCATGCTGTCGTCCAAGGACGGCCTGTTCGACCGGGCGCGCGGCCGCATGGTCGGCTCCGACCAGTACCTGACCAAACCCTTCACCAAGGACAGCCTGCTGCAGACGGTCGCCGACTTCGCGCCCCCGGCGGCTGCCCGGTCATGACCCAGGAAGAGAAAATGCCCGTCAAGAACATCCTCGTCGTCGACGATTCCCCGACCGAACGCTATTTCGCCGTCGACCTGCTGACCCGCGCCGGCTACCAGGTGACGACCGCCGAGAACGGCGAGGAAGGCATCGCCAAGGCCAAGGCGATCAAGCCCGACCTGATTCTGATGGACGTCGTGATGCCCGGCCTGAACGGTTACCAGGCGACGCGGACGCTGACCCGCGACGACGAGACCAAGACCATCCCGATCATCGTCTGCACGACCAAGGGCCAGGAAACCGACAAGATCTGGGGGCTGCGCCAGGGCGCGGTCGATTACCTGGTCAAGCCGCTGAACGCGGACGAACTGCTGCAACGCATCGCGGCCCTGCCCTAGTCGCGATGGCCAGAAAAACCAGCCTGCGGGATTTCCAGCAATACCTGGCCGGCCGCCTGAGTACGGCCGCGGCCGGACGCGGCGGCGCTTCCTGGCTGGGCATCGGCGTCGGCGAGGAGTCGTGGCTGATCGATCTGGCCGACGGCGGCGAGATCGTCCAGGCCCCGCAGCTGGCGCCGGTGCCGCTGACCCGGCCGTGGTTCGCCGGGATCGCCAACATCCGCGGCAACCTGCATGCGGTCACCGACTTCGCGCAATTCCGCGGCGGGGCGCCGACGCCACAGAACGCCCATGCCCGGCTGCTGCTGGTCGGCACCCGGCACGGCTCGAACGCGGCGCTGCTGGTGCCCCGGCTGCTCGGCCTGAAGAAGCCGGAAGATTTCACGCCGGCGCCGCCGGCGCCGCCGGCGCCGGACATGCCGCCCTGGGGCGCGCAATGCCATGTCGACGCCCAGGGCGGGCTGTGGCACAAACTGTCGGTGCGCGACTTGCTCGCCGACCAGAATTTCATGCATATCGGGGCTTGACGGCAGGGCTTGGCCTGCAGCCCACAGCGGAGGAGTTTCATGGCTTTCGGCTTCAAACGATTCAAACCGGCATCCGGCAATGCGGCCTCGGCCGGCTTTTCCGCACCGGGTTTCCTGGGCAAGCAGCCCGTCGAACAGCAGATGAAGACGCTGGGGGCGGTCTTCGTCGCGCTGCTGCTGCTGATCGCCGGCGTGGTTTTCCACGACAACCGGGAGTCGACCGAGAACACGGCCTACATCGCGGCCTCCGGCGAAATGCGCATGCTGTCGCAACGCCTGGCCAAGGCCTCGTCGCTGGCGCTGCTCGGCAACCCGGCCGCCTTCGCCCAGTTGAAGGAATCGCGCGAGACCTTCGGCCAGCTGCTCGACCGCCTGAACAACGGCGGCGAGCTCGGCGGCATCGACGTGTCGGCGTCGCCCGGTTCGGTCCGCCCGCAGCTCGATGCGCTGATCCAGCGCTGGGAGTCGACCGACAAGGACGCCGCGGCGCTGATCGCCCAGGAAAAGGCGCTGGTCGCCCTCGGCCGCAACGTTGCGCTGATCGACAACAAGAACGGCGACATGCTGCAGTTGACCGAACAGCTCGCCGCGCTGAAGCTTGCCGCCGGTGCCGGCGCGCGCGACATCGCGACCGCCAACCAGCTGGTCATGCTGACCCAGCGCATCGCCAAGAACGCCTCCGCGCTGCTGGTCGGCAACGAGATCAGCCCCGAGGTCGCCTTCCTGCTCGGCAAGGACACCAATGCCTTCCGCGACCTGCTGCAGGGCCTGCTGAAGGGCGGCAACGACGCCGACAGCCGCGACAAGCTGAACCAGCTCGAGGCTGCGTTCAAGGAATACCAGGAAGCGATCGGCAGCATCCTCGGCAACATGCAGCCGCTGGTGCTGTCGAAGCAGGCCGGCTCGCGCATCTTCAACGAGAGCGAGGACCTGCTGAAGGCGACCGACGCGCTGGCCCTCGGCTATCAGGAAAACCTCGCCGAGCGGGCGCTGTACGTCGTGCTGCTGGTCGTGCTGACCGTTGCCGCGCTGGCCGCGCTCGCGCTGCTGGCCCGCATCTACCTGGCCGACACGACGCGCCGCGCGCTCGAGGCCGAGCAGCAGCGCCAGGCGTCGGAACAGACCAACCGCGAGAACCAGGACGCCATCCTGCGCCTGATGAACGAACTGGGCGACCTGGCCGACGGCGACCTCACCGTCACCGCGACCGTCAGCGAGAACATCACCGGTGCGATCGCCGACTCGATCAACTACACCATCGAGGAACTGCGCGTGCTGGTCGGCCGCATCAACGACGCGGCGAACCGCGTGACGCATGCCACCGAAATCGCCCGCCGCACGTCCAGCGAGCTGATCGACGCCGCCCAGCGCCAGTCCAGCGAAATTCAGGAAGCCGGCCAGTCGGCGCTCGACATGGCCCGCTCGATGAGCGAGGTGTCCGGCCAGGCCATGCAGTCCGCGCAGGTCGCGCGCCAGTCGCTGACCGCCGCCGAGAAGGGCACGCAGGCGGTGCACGACTCGATCAAGGGCATGAACGAAATCCGCTACCAGATCCAGGAAACCTCGAAGCGCATCAAGCGCCTCGGTGAAAGCTCGCAGGAGATCGGCGAAATCGTCGAACTGATTTCCGACATTACCGAGCAAACCAACGTGCTGGCGCTGAATGCGGCGATCCAGGCGGCGTCGGCCGGCGATGCCGGGCGCGGCTTCACGGTCGTTGCCGAGGAAGTGCAGCGGCTGGCCGAACGCTCGGCCGAGGCGACCAAGCAGATCGCGGCCATCGTCAAGACCATCCAGACCGACACCCAGGACGCCGTGTCGGCGATGGAGCAATCGACGCAGGGCGTGGTCGAGGGCGCCAAGCTGTCGGACGCCGCCGGTCAGGCGCTGTCCGAGATCGGTCACGTGTCGCGCAACCTGGCCGACCTGATCCAGAGCATTTCGGGCGCGACGCAGGACCAGGCCCAGTCGGCGACCCACGTCGCCGACCTGATGCAGGACATCCTGCACGTCACCGAGCAGACGACGGCCGGCACCCAGCGCACTGCGCAGGCGGTCGATGAGCTCTCCGCGCTGGCCACCGAACTGAAGGGTTCGGTCGCCGGCTTCAAGGTCGACTGACAGGCGCGACGGACGATGAACGCGGCAACGGACTTCGATTTGGGCCCGCTCAGCTGGGTCAAGGGCGAGATCGATCTCGCGTTGCAGCGCGCCGGCGAGGCGCTCGAACAATTTGCCGGTGACGGCGATCCGGCCCGTCTGCGCCTGTGCCGCAACGACGTGCACCAGGCGCACGGGGCGCTCGCGATGGTCGGGCTCGACGGGGTCACGCAAGTCACCGAGTCGCTCGAACTGCTGCTCGCCGGTCTCGAGGACGAGCGCATCGCGGCCGGGGCCGACGCCGCCGGGGCGGCGCGCCGCGCGCTGGCCGAACTGCGCCAGTATCTCGACGACCTGGTCGCCGGCGAGCCGCACCGGCCGCTGCGCCTGCTCGGCGCCTGCCAGGCGCTGGCGGCGGCGCGCGGCGAGCCGCTGCCGCATGCCAGCGAACTGTTCTTTCCCGATCTGTCGCGCCGTCCACCGCGCCGCGAGGCGGCCGGGGCATCGCCGGATCCCGAAAGCTTCAGGCAGCTGCTCAAGGGGCAGCGCCTGCAGTTCCAGAAGGGCCTGCTCGGCTGGCTGAAGAAGCCGGCCGAGGCTGACGCCGGCCGGGTGATGATGCGCGACGCCGTGGCCGCGATCGAAGCGGCCGAGGCGACGCCCGCCGCCCGCAGCTTCTGGTGGGTGTCGCTGGCCTTCCTGGAGGCGCTGGCCGAGCCGGCGCTGGCCGCCGATCCCTTCGCCCGCCAGCTGTGCTCGCGGATCGACGCGCAGATCCGGCGCCTGATCGACGGCGGCGGCAGCGTCGCCGAACGGGTAGTGCGCGAGGCGCTGTATTTCGTCGCGCTGGCCCCGGCCGGGCGGCATCCGCTGATCGACGAGGTCGCCCGGACCTTCGAACTGCCCGGCCTGCTGCCGGCCGACGAGCCGGTCGCCGCGCCCCAGCCGCACGAGGCGGCGCTGCGCCGGCTGCGTGAAACCCTGGGCGCGGCCGAAGAATTGTGGAACAAGTTCTGCACCGGCAATGCGGCCAGCCTGCCGGCCTTCGCCGCCGACGCGCGGGCTTGCGCGGTACTGTCCGCCGACATCGGGCAGACCGACCTCAAGCGCCTGGGGCAGGGGCTGGCCGCGATCGCCGGCTGGCTGACCGAGGAACCCGCCCGCTTCAGCGACGGCGTCGCGATGGAAGTCGCGACCGCAATCCTGCTGCTGCAGAACGCCCAGGAAAACTTCAAGCGCCTGGGCACCGACTTCGCCCAGCAGGTCGACCTGATGGTCGAGCGGCTGCATGCCTGCATCGCCGGCCGCCCGGCCGCCGAAAGCGACATCCCGCTGCTCGACGAAATGACCCGGCGGGCGCAGGAAAAGCTGCTGATCGGCCAGGTCGGCCGCGAAATCCAGAACAACCTGGCGCAGATCGAGCAGGCGCTCGACGCCTTCTTCCGCGATCCGGCCCGGGGGCACGGACTCGGCTCGCTCGACGCCCCGCTGAAGCAGGTTGGCGGCGCGCTGGCCATGCTCGGCCACTTCGGGGCAGTCGCCCGGCTGCGCGAGTGCGGCGAGCGCATCCGCCAGTTCGCAGCGCCGGACTACGTGCCGGCCGCCGCGGATTTCGAGCAGGTCGCCAGCCAGCTGTCGCTGATCGGTTTCTTCGTCGAAGCGCTGCAGGGCGGCGAAACCGATTTCGATTCCTACGTCCGCCGTCTGGGCGGCCAGGAGGCCGCCGCCGAAACCGGGGGCGGCGAGGCCGAGCCTGCTTCGCTGGAAACGCAACTGGCCGGGCAGGCGAAAGCGACCCAGGCGCTTGCCGAAGCCCTGCGCGAGGCGCCGGCCGACGAGCGCCTGCAGCAGGAACTGAAACAGAACCTGCAGGCCATCCAGAAGGACGCCGATCTGGTCGCCGACCGCGGACTCGGCGCATCGGCGACGGCCGCACTGGCGGCGCTGCAATCGGGCGCCCCGGTCGACGCGGCGCTGGCCGCGCTGGCGCCGCCGGCCGCCTCCGCCGCCGCCCGCGAGCTGGCCGAGGCCGGCAGCGAGGCGATCGACGCCGAACTGCTGGCGATCTTCCTCGAGGAGGCGCGCGAAGTGCTGGCCACGATGGCCGAGCACAAGGCGCAGCTGGCCGCGAACCCCGGCGACCTCGAATCCCTGACCACGATACGCCGCGGCACGCACACGCTGAAGGGCAGCGGCCGCATGGTCGGCCTGAGCGCGCTGGGCGAGGCGGCCTGGGAACTCGAGCAGACCTTCAACCTGTGGTTGCGCCAGGACCAGCCGGCGACGCCCGAGCTGATGGCGATGATCGACGGCGAGCACGCGCTGTTCTCGGCCTGGATCGCCGAACTCGAGGCGGGCGGCGGTTCGCCGCCGGACCCGTCGGCGCTGGTCGCGCTGGCGGCGCGCCTGCGCGGCGTCGAACCGCCGGCGCCGATCGCCGCTGAGCCGATCGCGGACACCGCGGCGGCAGCGCCCGCCGTCGAGCCGCAGGTCGCCGGCGGTGAAGTGATCGACATCGAGCTGCCGGTCCTCGAGGAGGAAGTGCTGCTGCCGGCTGCGGACATCCAGTTGCAGCTGACCGCCGAGGCGCTGTCCGATCTGCTGGTCGCCGAGCCCGAGCCCGAGCCCGAGCCCGAGCCCGAGCCCGAAGCCGAGCCCGAAGCCGAGCCCGAAGCCGAGCCCGAAGCCGAGCCGGAACCGGAACCTGAGCCTGAGCCTGAGCCTGAGCCTGAGCCGCCGCCCGCCGCGCCGACGCTGTTCGACATTTTCTGCGAGGAGGCGCGCGGTCACCTGCAGACGCTGGTCGAGACGCATGCGGCGCTCGACGTCGAGCCGGGGGCGCCGACCGCGTTCGCGATGACGCGGGCGGCCCATACGCTGGGCGGCATCGCCGCGACGGTCGGCCTGATGCCGCTGCACCACCTGGCGATCGCGCTCGAGCATGCGCTGCTGCGCCGCGACGCGTCGGCGCATCCGGACAGCATCGAGGGCCTGGAAACCGTGCGCCGGGCGATCATGACGCTGCAGTCGATGTTCGACGGCCTGGCCCTGCAGCGGGCGCCGGAGGAAGAGGGCGAACTGATCGCCGCGCTCGGCGAGGTGTTCCCGCCGCCGGCGGCCGCGCCGGTCGCTTCGGGCGGCGCCGAAATCATTCCGCTGCCGGGCGTCGACCGCCGACCCGCGCCGGTCGAACCGGTCGCGGCGCCGGCCGCCGCCCCGGCGCCGGCGGTCCAGCTGACCGACGAACTCGACGAGCAGCTGCTGCCCATTTTCCTCGAGGAAGCGGCCGACCAGCTGCGCGACCTGACCGCGCAGTTGCGCGCCTGGCGCGACGATCCGGCCGGCGCCGACGCGCCGCAGGCGATCGCGCGGCTGCTGCACACCTTCAAGGGCAATGCGCGGATGGCCGGGGCGATGAACCTCGGCGAATTCACGCACCAGCTGGAGACCCGCGTCGACGAGGCGCGGCGCGGCGGCGCGGTCGACGGGGCGCTGATCGACGAAATCGAGGCCGGCTGCGATGCGCTCGGCCTGGCCGTCGAGCGCCTCGGCGGCGGGGCGGCTGTCCCGGCACCGGCGGCGGAAGCCCCCGCCGTCACGGCGCCGGCGGCCGGCGAAGCCCCGGCCGAAGCGGAAACCGGCGCCCAGGCGACGCTGCGCGTCCGGGCCGACCTGGTCGACCGTCTGGTCAACGAGGCCGGCGAGCTGTCGATCGCCCGCGCCCGGATCGAAGGCGAAATGCGCAGCCTGAAGGCTTCGCTGCTCGACCTGACGGAGAACGTCATCCGCCTGCGCCGCCAGTTGCGCGACATCGAAATCCAGGCCGAATCGCAAATCCAGGCGCGCGTCGCGCAGTCCGGCGACCACCAGCCGGAGTTCGATCCGCTCGAACTGGACCGCTTCACGCGCTTCCAGGAACTGACGCGCTTCATGGCCGAGTCGGTCAACGACGTCGCGACGGTGCAGCAGAACCTGCTGAAGAACCTCGACGACGCCAACGCGGCCATCCTCGCGCAGGCCCGGCTGAACCGCAGCCTGCAGCAGGAGCTGATGGGCGTGCGCATGTTGCCTTTCGCGAGCCAGGCCGAACGCCTGTACCGCATCGTCCGCCAGACTGCGAAGGAAGTCGGCAAGCGGGCCCGCCTCGACATCGTCGGCGGCCAGGTCGAAATCGACCGCTCGGTGCTCGACAAGATGCTGGCGCCGCTCGAGCACATGCTGCGCAACGCGGTGACGCACGGCATCGAGAGCCGCGAGCGGCGCGCCGCGGTGGACAAGCCGGAAGCCGGCGAAATCACGCTGACGCTGGCCCAAGAAGGCAACGAGATCATCGTCACGCTGGCCGACGACGGGCAGGGCCTGAACGGCCCGCGCATCCGGGCCCGCGCCGAGGCGCTCGGGCTGCTGCAGCCGGGCGAGGCGGTCGACGACGCGACGCTGCACGATTTCATCTTCCGGCCGGGCTTCTCGACGGCCGACGAACTGAGCCAGGTGGCCGGGCGCGGCGTCGGCATGGACGTCGTCAAGACCGAGGTCGGCGCGCTCGGCGGGCGCATCGAGATCCAGTCGGAGACCGGGCGCGGCACGCGCTTCCGGCTCTACCTGCCGCTGACGCTGGCGGTCACCCAGACCCTGCTGGTGCGAGCCGGCAGCCGGCTGTACGCGGTGCCGTCGACGATGATCGAACAGGTGCTGGAACTGAAGGAAAAGCCGCTGGCCGACCTGCGCGCGCAGGGCGAGGCGGTGTGGCAGGAGCGGCATTATCCCTACCATTTCCTGCCCCACCTGTTCGGCGATCCCGACGCGCTGCCCGAGGCGCACCGCCAGTACTGGGTGCTGCTGCTGCGTTCCGGCAGCCAGCGCGTCGCGGTCCAGGTCGACGAGCTGAAGGGCAACCAGGAAGTCGTCGTCAAGAACATCGGGCCGCAGCTCGCCCGCGTCGTCGGCATCGACGGCGCGACGGTGCTCGGCGACGGCCAGGTCGTGCTGATCATCAATCCGGTCGCGCTGGCCGGCCGCGCGCCGGCCACCAGCCGGGCGGCGCCGGTGGCGGCGGTCGCCGCGCCGGCACTGCACCTGCCGACGGTGATGGTGGTCGACGATTCGCTGACCGTGCGCAAGATCACCAGCCGCCTGCTCGCCCGCGAAGGCTACCAGGTGCTGCTCGCCAAGGACGGCGTCGATGCGCTGGAACAGCTGGTCGACCTGGCGCCCGACGTGATCCTGTCCGACATCGAGATGCCGCGCATGGACGGCTTCGATTTCGTCCGCAACCTGCGCGCCGACGACCGCCTGCGCGACATCCCGGTGATCATGATCACGTCGCGCACTGCCGACAAGCACCGCAACTACGCGCTCGAGATCGGCGCCAACCACTACCTCGGCAAGCCCTACGACGAGGAGGAACTGCTCCGCCTGGTCGCCGGCTACTGCGGAAAATCCGCGTAAATCGGCGGTCGACCGCGGGATTTCGCGGTCGACCGTCTTCAGCCGGCCTTTTTCACCACCGCGTAGCGCGCGAGCGTCCTTTCGCGCGCCGCCGCGTGGTCGACCAGCGGCGCCGGATAGTCGCGGCCGATGACGACGCCGATCGCCTCCTGCTCGATCCGGCCCATCGTCCACGGCGCGTGGATGTACTTGTCCGGGACTTTCGCCAGTTCCGGCACGTAGCGGCGGATGAAACGGCCGTCCGGATCGAATTTCTCCGACTGGCTGACCGGGTTGAAGATGCGGAAGTAGGGCTGCGCGTCGCAGCCGGACGAGGCCGCCCACTGCCAGCCGCCGTTGTTGGCCGACAGGTCGAAGTCGTTCAGCTGTTCGGCGAAATGCCGCTCGCCGAGCCGCCAGTCGAGGCCGAGGTCCTTGCACAGGAAGGAGGCGACGACCATGCGCAGCCGGTTGTGCATCCAGCCGCTGTGCGCCAGCTGGCGCATCGCCGCATCGACCAGCGGGTAGCCGGTGCGCCCCTCGCGCCACGCGGCGTAGCCTTCCGGCCAGTCGTCCCATGCGATCGCGTCGTATTCGGGCTTGAAAGCGCGGTCGACCGCGTGCGGGAAGCGGTCGAGGATCATGAAGTAGAAATCGCGCCAGATCAGTTCGTCGAGCCAGGTGTCGGCGCCGGCCGAGAGCGCGCCGCGGACCAGTTCGCGGATCGGGATCGTGCCGAAGCGCAGGTGCACCGACAGGTAGCTGACGCCGCGCACGGCCGGGAAGTCGCGCAACGCGGCGTAGCGTCCGATGCGGCCGGCGCGGAACTCGTCCCACAGCGCCCGCGCGCCGGACATGCCGGGGCGGATGCCGAGCTCGCCGAGGTCGGTCGGTTCGAAGCCGATTCCGGCCAGCGTCGGCACGCCGCAGCCGGCCTCGCCGGCGAAGCGGCCGTCGGCGCTGCACGGGGCGGCGTCGGCCTCGGTCAGCCGCTTGCGCCACGCATTCCGGTAGGGCGTGAATACCGTGTAGGGCTTGCCGGCCTGGGTCAGCACCGCGTCGCCGTCGAACACCACCTGATCCTTGAACGTCTGGAAATCGATGCCGGCCGCGGCGAGTTCGCCGGCGACCGCGGCATCGCGCGCCTTCGCCGCCGGCTCGTAATCGCGGTTGGCGTAGACGGCGGCGACGCCCAGTTCGCCGGCGAGCGCCGGGATTTCGTCGCGGGCCCGGCCGTGGCGGACGATCAGCCCGCCGCCGCGGGCGCGCAGCGCGGCGTCGAGCTCGACCAGCGACTCGCGGATGAATTCGACGCGGCGGTCGCGGCGCGACGGCAGCGCGTCGAGGATTTCGCTGTCGAACACGAAGGCGCAATGCACGGCGCGGCCCGACGCGAGCGCGGCAGCCAGCGCGGCGTGGTCGATGTCGCGCAGGTCGCGGCGGAACCAGACGAGGACGGGTTTCATGGGCAGGCAGGCAATCGGCGGGAAAGGAGCTGCATTATAAAAAAAAGCCCCCGGTTGTCCGGGGGCTCGGTCGGCGATTCCGGCGCGGGCGATCAGTCCACCGTGTAGCTCGTCAGGGCCTGCGGCAATTTCAGCAGCCACAGGCGCGTCGGCCGCTCGCCGGCGCTGCCGCGGGTCACCCGGGCGCCGGTGGCGCCGTTCGGGCAGCCGGTCAGCGCGCCGGTCGCCGCGTCCAGCGTGCAATCCTCGGGGCTGCCTTCGACCTCGCGGCCGTCCGCATCGGTCAGGATGGAGCGCAGGCCGAAATCGTTGTCATTGATCAGCGCGACGGTCTGCGCATCGACCAGGGTCAGGCCTTCGGCCTTCTCGGCGGTCCAGCCGAGCGCGTTGAGGTCGACCAGCAGCCGCTTGCGCATCGGAACGACGGCGGACCAGGGGCGGGTCGTGTCGGTCGCGGTGCTGCCGTCGATGCTGTTCATTTCCAGGCCGACGCCGTCGGCCGCGATGTCGGTCGCGTCGGCCGGGATCTCGACCAGCATCAGGAAATTGCGCACCGTGCCGCCGGCGTCGGCGCCCTGTTCGATGACCAGGAAACGGCCGTTGCCGAGCGCCACGACGTCGCCCAGCTTGGCGCTGCCCGTGCGGTTCCTGTTCCACTTTTCGCCGGCCACCGGGTAATCCAGCGGATAGGCGTGGAGCCGGGCGCTCTCGGTCGCGGTGTCGAAGACCAGCCAGCGGACGAAGCGCGCGAAGTCGCGGACCTTGACCTTGTCGCCGGTCTTGCCGTCCTGGTCGAGGTCGCTGCTGTCGGTGACTTCGACCGACTTGCCGGTGCCGGCGTCGATCGGGTCGAGCGGGCTCTGCAGGAAGCCGTGCAGCGTCCCCTCGCGCAGCGTCAGGCCTTCCATGCCGCGGTTGGCGCGGCGGTGCCTGAGGACGTCCGGCAGGTCGCCGGCGGCGCTGCCGGGCTGGTACTTCTTCAGGATGCGGCCGGTCGTCGCGTCGATCTTGACGATGAAGGGGCCGTATTCGTCCGAGGTCCAGAAGACGCCTTGTGCCGCATCGTAGACCAGGCTTTCCGGGTCGAGACCGTTGGCGTCGAAATCGACGCGGGAAGCATCGAAGGTGAAGGCATCGGTCAGCGGGACTTCGCCGGAATTGCCGACGCTGCCGGCCGGCAGCGGGCGGCCGCTGATCGGCGTGCCGGCGGCGGTTTTGATCGGCAGCAGCGAGTCGATGCGGGCGCCCTGCTGGTCGATGGTGATGACGGCGATCGACGGCACGAAGGCCGGGGCCGGGAAGACCTTGCTGGCGGTGCCGGTCGGGTTGCTGACCTTGGCCGGCGCGTCGCCGTTCGGGCCGCGGTCGGTGATGCCGTAGAAGGTCAGCGTGCCGTCGGCGGCCCGGCTCTTGAACGCGAGGCCGGAACCGGCGGCCGGGAAGAAGCCGTGCGGGAAGTCGCGCTGGATCGCCGCGATATTGCCCGGGTAGGGGACGCGCAGATCCCGGGCGGCGTTCAGCGTGTATTTGGTGACGGCGATGTCGCCGCCGGCGCTGTCCTGGCTGGCGGCCGTGGTCGCGCCCTGGTTCAGCGCGGTGGCCAGCGTGCCCTCGAAATGTTCCTTGGCCAGCGCCAGGCGTTCGTCGTCCGGCGTGCGCTGGCTGTAGGGCTCGCCGAAGGTGTCGCCGGCGGCCGGCAGCAGGGCGCCGAGCGTCGCGAAGAAGTCGGCCTTGGCCAGCGTGAAGTCGAGCGTCTTGCCGGCCAGCGCAGCGGCGACTGCGGCGTCGATGCGGATGCCGTTGGCCGGATCGTCATCGTCGTCGAGCGACTGGAGGAAGAGCAGCAGGTTGTTGACGACGACGTCGTTGCCGGACCAGGCGGCGACGCCGCCCAGTTGCAGCGGCGTCACCGTCGACTTGCAGGGGGTGCTGCCAAGCGCGATGCCGCCCAGCGTGAAGCGGACGGTGTCGCCGCCGGCGCACGCGAAGCGGCCTTCGGCATCGGTCGTTCCGGTCTTGCCGGAAGGGGTGGCGAGGTAGGCGACGCCTTCGACGGCCGAGTCGAGCAGCTTGCCGCCGCCGGAACTGCCGTCGCCGCCGAGACAGCCGGCCAGCCCGAAGGCGAGGGCCAGCGCCAGTGCGATCGTGGATTTCTTCATGAGCGGGATTTCCAAAAAAAACGCTGCCCGGCCGGGCGGCAGGGCAGCGTGGGTTGTGCGCAGGATCAGGCGCCGATCAGGCCGCCGTCGTTCTTGGTGATGACGATGGTCGTCGAGCGCGGCCGGGCGTCGCCGCCATCCGGCCAGTGGCTGCCGAAACTGGCCGGGGTGGCGATATCGGCGGCAGTGGTGCGCTCGCCCGGGTGCTGGATATTGACGAAGATCGCCTTGCCGTCCGGCGTCTCGGTGATGCCGGTGATTTCGCAGTCCTTCGGCCCGACCAGGAAGCGACGCAGCGTCGCCGCCGTCGCCTTGGTTCCGGCATAGGTGGTTACCGTCTGGTCGGCGCCGCCGTTGCTCGGCACCGCCGTGCTGGTGATGTCGACCGCGCCGCCATCGCCGTGCTTGCCGGGCAGAGCAGCCAGCATCATGCAGTTGGTCACGTCGGTGTAGGCGTCGTCGTCGGTCTGCAGCCACATCAGGCCGGGCACCGCCTGACTGAACCACAGGCCGTCCGGGCTCGAGAAGTCGTTGTCGTCGGTCAGGCCGGAGATGTTGATCGTGGCGCCGTCCATGTCCGACTCGGCGCCGAACAGGTAGACGTCCCACGCGAAGGCGGTCGCCGCATGGTCGCCGCCGGTTTCGCGGATGCGCACGATGTGGCCGTTCGGATTGCCGGAGCCAGCCTTGCCGTCGGCATCGACGTAGTAGCGCGGGTTGGCGGCATCAAGCGCCCAGTCCTGGCCACCCAGGGTGGTGCCGGCCTTGCCGCGGTTGGCGTTCTTGGTCAGCGTCACGTAGATTTCGCCGGTCACCGGATGGACGCCGGTCCATTCAGGACGGTCCATCGCCGTCGCGCCGACCGCGTCGGCGGCCAGACGGGAATTAACCAGCACCTCGGCCTGAGTGGTGAAGCCGTAAGCGGCAGCCAGAATTGCCGGATGGGAAATGCTCAGTTCGGTCCACGTGCCCGAACCGTCGTCATTGAAGGTGGCGACATACAGCTTGCCGTCGTCAAGGTACTTGTTGCCGGCAGCGAGACCGCCGTTGGCGTCGGCGGCGTCCCAGTTGGCGTTGGAAACGTACTTGTAGATGTATTCACCGACTGCGTCGTCGCCCATGTAGTAGACCAGCGGCTTGCCGGCGACGGCCTTCGCCGGCATCGCGCCCTCGTGGCCGAAGCGGCCCAGCGCGGTGCGCTTGCGCGGCGTCGCGGCCGGCGCGAACGGGTCGATCTCGACGACCCAGCCCATGGTGTTGGCGGCGTTGCGGTAGTCGGCCGTCGCGTCGGCGCCGGTCGGGGTGATGTTCCAGCGGTCGTACAGGCCGGTCCCGCTGGTGTCGCCGCCGGCCGGGTTGGCCCAGCCGTAGCTGCCGTTGCTGCTGCCCGAGCCGATGTAGCGGTTCTGGGCGGTCGCGGCCTTGGTATCCGCCAGCGTGTTGCTCGCCGGACGCTTGAAGTAGCCGGCCCAGTTTTCCTCGCAGGTCAAATAGGTGCCCCAAGGCGTGACGCCGTTGGCGCAGTTGTTCAGCGTGCCGCGGGTGGCGCTGCCGTCGGTCGAGTAGGCGGTCACCATCAGGTTGTCGCCGGCCGCCGGGCCGCTGATCTCCATCGGGCTGGCCGCGGTGTAGCGGCGGTTGAAGCCGGACAGCGTGTTGACGGAGAAATTCGTGTTGCGGACAACCTCGATCACCGACACGCCGTGCGCATTCACTTCCTTGTCGATCTGGGCCGGGACGCGGGCCGCCTTGTCGAAGCCGGCGCCGACTTCTGCGACGGTGTGCAGGAAAACCTGCGTGATGTTTTCATGGTTCATGCACAGCAGGCCGCGGGCGTTGTTGCCCAGGTCCTTGGCCAGGCCGGCGGCGTTGAGGCCGAAGTAGGCCATGCCGTCGTGGTGGTCGCCGGCGCGGTGTTCGAAGCTGGCGGCACTGTCGGTGCCGTCGTTGGCGTAGCCGCCGGTGAGCGCGTTGATCGGGTCGCCCAGGCGATACAGGTAGGTCGCGGTGTAGCCGGTCGGGATGCGCAGCGCGTCGTCCAAGCCCTTGGCGACGGCGTCGAAGCCCAGCGTGAAGGCGCTGGAACCGCCGGAGCCGCCGCTGCTCAGGCAGCCGCTCAGGCCGAAGCTCATGAAGCTGCCGGCGGCCAGCCCGAAGCCGCCCTTCAGCAGGTTGCGGCGGGACAGGCGGACGTTCAGCACGTCGCCGAATTCACGGTTGCCGGAGGTGTTGCGCACGACGTCGTCGCAGCCGTTGGGGGAGTCGGGGTGGTGCTTGGTCAGTTGGTCGGACATGAAAGCTCTCTCGGGTTGATGGAGGGGGGTAGCCCGGGATTCTCGCGGGCGTCGGTGACGCGACGATGACGAAAGGGTTTCAGCGGATCGGAAAATCGAAGCGGTAGCCGCCGTCGACCGCGGAATCGGGGGCCGCGGCGACGCTCAGGTAGCGTTCGAGCGCCGGGCGGGCGGCCCCGGACAGGCGGATCCGACCGCTGAACCGGCCGTCGGCCAGCCGGCCATCGACGTCGATTTCGCCCGGCCGGCCGCCGCTGGCTTCGGCTTCCGGCGCGCCGCGGCCGTCCCAGCGCCAGGCGGCGCGGTAGTCGCCGAGCGGCCGGTCGGCGAGCAGGCTGCTCGCCGCCTGCCGCCAGCGCACTTCGCCGCGGCCGCCGGCGATGCCGTCCGGGCCGAGCTGCAGTTCGCCGGTCGCGATTGCCAGTTCGCCCTGCCAGCGTCCGCCGGGCAGGCCGAGCCGCGGATCGCCGAGCACGACCCGGGCCGGCAGCGCGATGCCGTCGATGTCGAGGCGGCGGAGTTCGCGCCAGACGATGCGGCCGGCGCCCAGCGTCACCCGGGCGTAGCCGCCGTCCGCCGGCAGCAGGCGCCAGCCGAGCGTCCCGAGGTCGAGCCAGGCGTCGCCGTCGCGCCACAGCAGCCGGGCGTCGCCGGCCCACCAGCGGCCTTCGGCGCCGGCGATCCGGCATTGCCCGGCGCAGGATTCCTCGAGCAGCGCGGCGACCGGACGGGCCGGCATCTGGCCGAGCAGCGCGAGCAGCCCGGCGATCGCGAACCAGGCCGGAGCGGGCCGGGCGGCGGGCTTCATCGCGGGCCGCCGGCCGCCGCGTAGGCGGCTTCGACGCGGACCCCGCCGGCTGCGGCGACGATCCGGCAACTGTCGAGGATCAGCCGGTGTTCCCGGTGGAGCGCCGCGGTCCACCGCAGCCAGCGGGCAAAATCGGTCGATCCGGATATCTGCAGGCGGCCGTCCTGTTCCCAGCGCGCCGCGATGCCCGGGCCGAGTTCGCCGAGCCGGGCCTCGACGGCGGCGCGCAGCGTGTCGGCCCGCGCCGGCGGCGCCGGGGTGTCGGCGCTCAGGGCCTGCCAGTCGCCGACCAGTCCGGCCATGCGTTCGGCATCGGCGACCAGGCGCGGCAGCTGGCGGCGCTGCTCGCGCCGGCCCTGGTCGACCGTCCACGCCAACTGCAGCGCACCGGCCACCGCGAGGGCGACGGCGAGCCAGCGCAGCGCGTGGCGTTCGCGCGGGGCGAGGGCCTGCCAGCGGGCCGTCGCCCGCCGGCGCCATTCATTGACTCGGGCGGCGTTCATCGGCGGCTCCCGGCGCTCAGCGACCAGCCCGTTCCGCCGTCGGCACTCAGCCGCTGGCCGCGCCGTTCGGCGGCTGCGGCCAGCGCCGCGACGGCGTCGGCCGGCTGCGGGGCGACGATTTCCAGCCGGCCGTCGCGGTAGCGCAGTTCGGCTATCGTCGCGCCAGTCGGCAGCTCGGCCAGCGTGTCGGCGAGGGCGAGGAAGTCGCCGGCCACCAGCTGGCCGCCGGCGTGGCGGGTCGAGTCGACCAGGCGCTGCATCTGCAGCAGCGGATCGACCAGCGCGGCCTGCGGCTGCGCGGCGCGGAACTGCGCGGCGATCGCATCGCGCAGCCGGGCCGCCTGCCAGGCGTGCCAGCCCCACTGGGCGGCCGACAGCAGCAGCGCGACGCCGGCGAATGCGGCGGCGAGCCGGGCGGCGCCCGAGAAATGGCGGACGACGGCCGTCCGCCGGCGCGGCGGCGCCAGCTCGCCGTCGAGGAAGCCGGGCGCCGCCGGCGCCAGCCATTCGCCGGCGCCCCCCGGGCGCAGGCCGGGCACGGCGGCGAGCCGGGCGCCGGCATCCGGGTCGGCATCGACGACGTGCAGGGGCAGCGCCTCGCCGCCGGCCAGTTCGCCCAGCCGGGCAGCGAGGTCGTCGCCGGGGCCGAGCGCCGCGAATTCGCCATCCGGCGCGACGACGCACAGCTCGTCGCCGACCAGGCAGGCGGCCGGCGCGGGCATCGCCATGCCGAGCGGCCACGCGGCGTGCGGCGGCAGGCCCAGTTCGCGCAGCAGCGCGACGATCCCGGCCAGGCGCTGGCGGGAGACGACGCCGACCCGGCTCGTGCCGTCGTCGCCGGTTTTCCCGGCGACCGCGAAGGCGAGCTGTTCGGGGGCGTCGAGCAGCACGTCCTCGAGCGCGGCGCCGACGACTTCCGGCCGGCGCCCGAGCGGCGGCGCCGGCAGCCGGACGCGCCGGCCGGCGACCTGGCGGCCGGCGAGCAGAATCCGGCATTCGGGCATTTCGTCCGGTGCGCCGCCGACGCCGGGCCAGTGGGCCGGCTCGCTGCAGCCCCGGCGGAGCAGGCGGCCGCCCGCGTCGTGCAGCAGCCACGGGCAGGCGCGGCGCTGCTGCGGCCAGTCGGAGGGAATGATCAGGGTCAGGATGGTGTTCATTGGATGTTTTGCCACAGGATGCGGGGAGAGCCGCCGTCGGTCCGGCGCTGGACCAGGCTGGCGACGCGGCTGCGCGCCGCGCCGCGGTGAACCTCGATATCGACCAGGAAATGCCGGCTGGCGGCGGCGACCGGCAGCAGTGCCGCGGGCAGGCCGGGGTCGCCGATGCGCTGCCGGAAATCGGCGACGTCGCGGAAGGGCAGCGCATGCCGGGCGGCGGCCAGTTCGCGCGCCGCGGCCAGCGTCAGGCCGGGCTGGATTGCCGACAGCACCTCGGCCGGCGCGGTATTGACGTTGACCGGCTGGCGTCCGGGCAGCACGCAGGCCAGCTCGTTCAGGCGGGCGACCACGGCCGGCGTGTAGCCGGCGACGCGCAGCAGCCCGGGGAAGTCGTCGAGCGGCCGGCCGCTGCCGGTCGCCGCGCCGGGGGCGTAGTCGGCGGCCTCGGCGCCGTCGGCGCGGCGGCTGTCGTCGGCATCCAACCAGTCGGCGAGCCGGTCGGCCAGCTCGCCGGGCAGGCCGGCGCCGGCCAGCAGGCGGCGGTAGGCGGCGAGCGCCTGCTCGTCGACGGCGCCGTCGTCGCGGCGCAGGTTGTTCAGGTTGAAGCGGCCCTGGGCATCCCGGATGCGGCCGCCGATCTCGGCCGACTCGTGGCGCAGCGTCGGCAGTTCGCGCGCCCAGTCCTCGCTCAGGTCGTCGGTCGCGCTGCGCGCGGCGTCGGCGGCGAGCAGCGCGCGTGCGTAATCGATGCCGGCCCGCGCCAGTTCGGTCGCCTGCGCCTTGTCGCGGGCGACCGCGACGTGGTCGGTCCAGGCGGACAGCCGGCCGAGCAGCAGCGCCGCCGTCGTCGCGGCGAGGGCGACGACGAGCAGCGCCGTGATCACGGCGGCGCCGCGCTGCGGTCGACGGCCCCGACGCGGCCATTTCCGGGAGCGGTCAATCGGCGGCGGCGACATCGAAAATCCGTTCCACCGTGCCGCCCTCGGCGAGGTGCAGCGTGATGCGCAGCGCCCGCGGCAGCGCGGCGCCGTCGCCGGCCGGCCAGGCGCTCCGCCAGCGGTTGCCGCGGTCGAGTCCGGCCAGTTCGCAGCGCAGCACGCCGTCGAGCAGGCGGTAGGCGCGGCCCGCGGCCGGCGCGTCGTGGGCCGGCCAGGTCAGCAGGTCGAGGCCGCCGTCGCGCCAGCGGTAGCCGACGCGCTGCAGCGGCGCGTCGGCGGCGCTGCGGGTCAGCGTCAGTTCGCAGCCGGCGACGGTCCAGGCCGGCGTCGGATTCCCGGCCGCGTCGCGACCGGGGACGGCGACCGCCTGGCGGACGTCGTTGCCCAGCCGCTCGACGCCCAGCGCGATCTCCTGCCAGCGCGCGGTGTCGGCCTCCAGCGCGGCGGCCGTGCGGCGCACGGCGTCGAGGCCGCGGTAGCCAAGCACGCCGAGCAGCGCCAGCAGGCTGACGGCGACCAGGATCTCGATCAGCGTGAAGCCGTGCTGGCGGCGCATCACGGCGCTCCCAGGTAGCCGACCCGGCGGACCAGCGCGGCCTCGCCGCCGCCTTCGCCGGACACCGCGATCTCGACGCGGCGGAACTGCCCCTGGGCGGCCGGCGCGACCTGCTGGCGCCAGACGAAATCGCGCCCGCCCTGGCGGCTGCGGCCGGCGCTGGTGCCGGGCTCGGGCCAGGCCCGCGTCGCGCGCAGCAGCGCGGCCCGGTCCTCGGCGACCCAGCCGGCGAGCAGGCGTTCGCGCAGCGCGCCGGCCGTGTCGGCCGCGGCCAGCCCGGCACGCGCGGCGGCGCCCAGGCCGAGCGCCAGGATGGCCAGCGCGACCAGCACCTCGAGCAGCGTGAAGCCGCGTTCCGCCCGCCTCATCGCATTTCCTCGAGCGTCACGCGGCCGCTCGGCAGGCCGGCGATGCGCCAGCGTCCGCCGTCGCCGGCCAGGTCGAGCACGAACAGCGGCGGCACGCCGCCGAACACGATGCGGCTGCCCGGCGGCCGCGGCTGGCCGTCGATCTCCAGCCCGGCGATGCGCAGGCCGGGCGGCAGCGGGCGCGGCTGCCCGGCTCCGTCCGGCGCCGGCCGCCAGCGTCCGCCGCCATCGACCAGCAGCCGGGCCGCTTCCGGGCCGGCTTCCCAGGCCCACGGCCGGGCCTCGGCGGCGGCCCGCAGCGCCGCGGTCTCGGCCTGCGCCTGCCAGGCGCGCACTGCCGTTCGCCGTTGGCCGTCGGCCGGGTCGGGCAGCGCCAGCGCGACCCCGCCGGCGAGCACGCCGATGATGGCCAGCGCGACCAGGATCTCGAGCAGCGTGAAACCGCCGGCCCGGCGCTTATAGCGCCCAGTTGCCGATGTCCGCATCGGCTCCCTCGCCGCCGGCGACGCCGTCGGCGCCGAAGCTGAAGACGTCGATCTCGCCGCGCAGGCCCGGGTTCAGCAGCTGGTAGGGCTTGCCCCACGGGTCGAGCGGCAGGCGCTCGACATAGCCGCCGGCCTTCCAGCCTTCGGGCAGCGGCGCCAGCGCCGGTTTCTCGACCAGCGCGCGCAGGCCTTGTTCGGTGCTCGGGTAGCGCCGGTTGTCCAGGCGGTACAGCTTCAGCGCCTGCATCAGGCTGGCGATGTCCTGGCGGGCGGCGACGGCGCGCGCCTCGTCGGGCCGGCTCATGACCTTGGGAACGACGAGGGCGGCCAGGATGCCGAGGATGACGACGACGACCATGACTTCGATCAGCGTGAAGCCGGTCTGGCGGGAGGCGGGAGTGGGCATGGGATCAGCGGAGCAGTTGGTTGATTTCGATGATGGGTTGCAGGATGGCCAGCACGATGACCAGCACGACGACGCCCATGGCCAGGATCAGCAGGGGTTCGAGCAGGCTCATCGCCAGCGTCAGGCGGTTGCCGACTTCGTCGCTCTGCTGGCGCGCCGCCTTGTCGAGCATTTCGCCGAGGCGGCCGGACGATTCGCCGCTGCCGATCATGTGCACGAGCAGCGGCGGGAAGCGGCCGGAGCGGGCGAGCGCCCGATTTAGCGTGGCGCCCTCGCGGACTTCGCCGGCCGCCCGTTCGAGCGCGTCGCGCAGCGGCAGCAGCCAGACGACGGCGCGCCCGGCCTGCAGCGCGGCGAGCAGCGGCACGCCGCTGCCGACCAGGATGGCCAGCGTCTGGGCCAGCCGGGCAGCGTCGAGCGCGACCAGCAGGCGGCCGGCGACCGGCAGGCGCATCAGGCGTTGCTGGACGGCCTGGCGCCAGGCCGTCCGGCGCCAGGCCCGGGCCAGCGCCCAGCCGGTGCCGGCGGCGCCGGCCAGCAGCAGCGGCCAGCCGGCGCGCAGCAGGTCGCTGACGCTGATCAGCGCGCGGGTCAGCCAGGGCAGCGCCTGCCTGCCGCTCTGGAACACCGCGACGACCTGCGGCACGACGTACAGCATCAGCAGGCCGACGACGCCGGCGGCGACGAGCACGACGAGCACCGGGTAGACCAGCGCCTGCAGCAGTTTCTGGCGCAGCGCGCCGCTGCTTTCGAGATTGTCGGCCAGGCGCAGCATCACGCGGTCGAGCTGGCCGCTCTGTTCGCCGGCGGCGACCAGCGCGCAGTACAGCCCGCCGAAGGTCTGCGGGAAGCGTTCCAGCGCGCGGTGCAGCGGGTGGCCGGCCAGCAGTTCGTCGCGGATCGCCGCCAGCAGCCGGCGTACCGGCTCGTCGTCGCTCTGCTCGATCAGCGCGGCCAGCGAGCGCTCGACCGGGATGCCGGCGGCGAGCAGCGTCGACCACTGGCGGGTCAGCAGCATCAGCGCGCTGCTCCCCAGGCGCGGCAGGCGCCCGCCCGACGGGGCGCTGGGGGCGCCTGCGGCCTGCACGTCGAGCGCGAACAGGCCCTGCTCGCGCAGCGTGCCGCGTGCCTGGCGCTGGCTGTCGGCATCGACGACGCCGTCGATCCGGCGCCCGTCCAGCGCGACGGCGCGGTAGCGGAAGGCGGTCATCCGGCGGCCTCCATCAGTCGCGGGTCACGCGCAGCAGTTCCTCGAGCGAGGTCTCGCCGGCGTCCAGCCAGCGCCGGCCGTCCTCGTGCAGCAGGCGCAGCCGGCGTTCGCCGCGTTTGGCATCGGCGGCCGCCACGCGCACCGCCGCCTCACCGCTGCCGTCGTGCAGCAGCGGGCGCAGCCGGTCGTCGATCTCGAGCAGTTCGTAGATGCCCAGCCGGCCGTGGTAGCCGGTGTGGGCGCAGCGCTGGCAGCCGACCGCCTGCCAGCGCGGGCCGGTTTTGCCTTCCGGAACGCCGTCGACCGCGACCGGCCGCTTGCAGTGCGGGCACAGCCGGCGGACCAGGCGCTGGGCGAGGACGCCGAGCAGGCTCGACGACAGCAGGAAGGGCTCGATGCCCATGTCGGTCAGCCGGGTCGCCGCGCTGACCGCGTCGTTGGTGTGCAGCGTGGCCAGCACCAGGTGGCCGGTCAGGCTGGCCTGGACGGCGATCTGCGCGGTCTCGGCGTCGCGGATCTCGCCGATCATCACGACGTCCGGGTCCTGGCGCAGGATGGCGCGCAGCGCCTTCGCGAAGCCGAGGTCGATGCGCGGATTGACCTGGATCTGGCCGATGCCGGCGAGGTCGTATTCGACCGGGTCCTCGACCGTCATGATGTTCTGGCGGCGGGCGTCGAGGCGGGACAGCGCGGCGTACAGCGTCGTCGTCTTGCCCGAGCCGGTCGGCCCGGTGACGAGCAGGATGCCGTGCGGCTGGCGGATCAGCGAATCGACGCGGGCCAGCGTGTCGGCGGCCATGCCCAGCCGGCCGAGATCGAGGCGGGCCGGGTCCTTGTCGAGCAGGCGCAGCACGACGCGCTCGCCGTGGCTGGCCGGCAGCGTCGAGACGCGGACGTCCATGCCGCGGCCGGCGATGCGCACGGTGATGCGGCCGTCCTGCGGCAGCCGCTTCTCGGCGATGTCGAGCCCGGCCATGATCTTGATCCGCGACACCATCGCCGCGTGCAGCGCGCGGTTCGGCGTCACCACGTCGTGCAGCACGCCGTCGAGCCGGAAGCGGACGGCTGACTGCCGCTCGTAGGCCTCGATGTGGATGTCCGACGCGTTCTCGCGCGCGGCCTGGGTCAGCAGCGCGTTGATCATCCGGATGATCGGCGCGTCGTGCTGGCTGTCGAGCAGGTCCTCGACCGGCGGCAGTTCCTCGACCAGGCGGGCGATGTCGAGGTCCTGGCCGATGTCGCTGGCGACCTCGGCGGCGGTCTGCTCGCCGCCGGCGTAGGCCTCGGCCAGGCGCCGCGCGAAATCGTCGGCGGCCAGCGGCAGCGGGCGGACCGGCCGGTCGCCGGCGCGGGCGATTTCGGCCAGCGCCGCGTGCGGCAGCCGGCCGTCGTCGCCGATCCGGCACCAGACTTCCTGCGCGGCCGCATCCCGTGCGCCGAGCAGCACGCCCTCGCCGCGGGCGAAGGCGTAGGGCAGGCGCGCCGGGGTGCCGTTCACTGCGCGTTCTCCCGGGCCGCCGCCGGCAGCGGCTCCAGTTGCGGCACCGTGGCGTCGCCCCAGGCCGGCGGGATCGCCTGCTGCTGCCGGCGCTGGCCGTCGAGCAGCAGGCTGTAGCGGTCCTCGGTCAGGCCGGTGTAGTCGAGGCCGTCGCGGATGATGCGCGGGCGCAGGAAGACCATCAGGTTGGTCTTCTTGCGGTTGCGGTTCTCGTAGCGGAACAGGTTGCGGACGACCGGGATGTCGCCGAGCAGCGGCACCTTCTCCTGGTCGGCGCCGAGCTGGTCCTCGATCAGGCCGCCGAGCACGATCATCCGGCCGTCGTCGACGAGCACGTTGGATTCCAGCGAGCGCTTGTTGGTGATCGGGCCGGACGCGTTGGTCGCGGTCCCCGACTGCACCGAGGATGCCTCCTGGTAAATCTGCACGTGGATCACGCCGCCCTCGGTGATCTTCGGCTTGACCTTCAGCGTCAGGCCGACGTCGCGCCGCTCGTAGGTCTGGAAGGGCGTCACCGACGTCGACGTCCCGGTCGTGCTGTACGAGCCGGTGACGAAGGGCAGGTTCTGGCCGATGACGATCTTCGCCTCCTCGTTGTCCAGCGTCATGATGTTCGGCGTCGACAGGATGTTGGCGTGCGCCTCGCTTTCGAGGAAGCGGGCGAGCAGGCCGAGGTTGGTGATGGTGCCCAGCCCCGGCACGTTGATCGTGCCGTTGACGATGCCGAAGTTTAGGCCGCGGCCGACGTTGGCCATGCTGGTCGCCGCCGACACGATGTTCTGGCCGGCGCCGCCGAAGTTGGTGCCGCCGACGGTGCGCAGCCCATTGGCCGACAGCCCGCTCAGGTCCTGCCACTGGATGCCGAATTCGGCGGCGCGCTCGGCGCTCAGTTCGACGATCAGCGCTTCGATATGGACCTGGGCGCGGCGCCGGTCGAGCATCGCGATGACGTTCTGCAGGTTGGCGAACAGGCTGTCCGGCGCGGTGATGATCAGCGAGTTGGTGGCCAGGTCGGCCTGGATCATGCTGCCCGGCTGCAGCGCGCCACCGTTCTGGCCGGCGGTTTCGGCGACGGCGGCCGGGCCGCTGCGCGGGCTGGCGCCGCCGCCGGCGGTGCCCGGGGTCGTCGTCGCGGACGGCAGCGGGATGCCGGTCGCCGGGCCCGGCTGGGCGCCGGTCTCGGTGCCGAGGATGGCGCGCAGCATCGGCGCCATCCGGCCGGCATCGGCGTGCTTCAGATGGACGACCCGGATGTTGCCGAGCCCGGATTCCGGCTTGTCCATGCCGGCTGCGACGGCGGCCGCGCGGACCTGCAGGCCCGGATTGTCGGCGCGCAGGAACAGGCGGTTGCCGCGCGGATCGGCAGTGACGTTCAGTCCGCCGCCGGCGGCACCGGCCGGGAACAGGCGCTGCAGGCCGGCGGCGACTTCAACCGCCGACACGTGGCGCAGCGCGACGACCTGCGGCTCGTTGCCCTGCGGGACGTCGATCGATTCGATGATGCGTCCGATCCGGCGCAGGTTGTCCGCGGACTCGGACACGATCAGCGTGTTGCTGGCCGTGTTGGCGGTGATCGACTGGTTCGGGCCGACCAGCGGCTTCAGCGCGTTGACCAGTTGCGGCGCCGATTCGTAGCGGATGTGGAAGACTTCGGTGACGATCTGCTCGCCGGCCGCGCCGCCGCCCGCCCTGACCGCTCCGGGCTGGCTGCGGGCGTCGGCCTCGGGCAGGATGCGGGTCGCGGCCGGCCCTTCGACGACGGCGAAGCCCTGCAGGCGCAGCGCGGCGACCAGCGTCTGGTAGGCGACCTCGGGCGTCACCGGGCGGCCGGAGACGATGTTGATCGTTCCCTTGACCCGCGGGTCGATGACGAAATTGCGCCCGGTGACCTGGCCGACGGCCTTGACCGCCGACTCGATGTCGGCGCCGACGAAATTGATGGTCATCGGCTCGGGCGCGGCGGCCGGCGCCGCGAGCGGCGCGAGCAGGCAAAGGCAGAGGCCGGCGCCGGCGAGGATGCGGCGCAGCGGGACAGCGGTCTGGTCAGTCATGGACTTCCTGGTGGAGCTTGGGGGGTTGGGGCAGGGCGAGCCGGCTTTCTCCGGCGGGACCAGCCAGCATGACCTGGTCGCGCTCGATGCGCTGGAGGCGAAGTCCGGGCGCGACCTCGTCGCCGACGGCGGCGACCAGCGGGGCCGGCTGTCCCTCGCGGCGGATGACCGCGCGCGCCCGGCCGCGTTCGGCCGAGGCCGCGACGCCGACCAGCATCAGGCTGGACGGTGTCACGGCGCTCTGCGCCGCCGGTGCCGGGGACGCGAAGGGCGAGCGGCCGGCGAGACGTTCCGCGGCGTCGGCGGCCGAGCTTTCGTGCGCGATCGCCGGCCTGCCCGTCGGCATCCCGAAATCCCAGGCCAGGCCGGCGAGCAGCCAGGCGCCGCCGGCGAGCACCAGCAGCGATGCCAGCCGGCCGAGACGGTCCAGCGGCGCGTCGGCGAGCAGGGCGGCGCGCGGGGGGAAACGGGAGAGGAGGGAAGCGGGGCGCAAGGGATTCGTGGGTCGGCTTAATTTTCGAACACTAATTCAGCCTTGTTACGCTCCCGTGACGCCGCGTCCCCGGGGAATGTTCGGCTTTCGCTGAGCGACCGGGGGTTTTCCTTTAAAATCCCGGTCATGGACAACGTCAACCTGACCGACAACTTCCTGATCGCGATGCCCTCGCTGGAAGACCCGTACTTTTCCAACGCCCTCGTCTATGTCTGCGAACACAACGAGAACGGCGCGCTGGGCATCATCGTCAACCGGCCGATCGACATGAACCTGGCCGGCTTGTTCGACAAGATCGACATCAAGCTCGAACAGCCGACGCTGGCCGACCTGCCGGTGTATTTCGGCGGGCCGGTGCAGCTCGACCGCGGCTTCGTGCTGCACCGTCCGCTCGGCCAGTGGCAGTCCACGCTGGCGGTCAGCGGCGAAATCGGCCTGACCAGCTCGCGCGATATCCTGGCGTCGGTCGGTGCCCATGCGCAGCCGGCGGAAATCCTGGTCACCCTCGGCTACGCCGGCTGGGACGCCGGCCAGCTCGAGGAGGAACTGGCCCAGAATTCGTGGTTGACCGTGCCGGCCCAGCCCGGAATCCTGTTCGACCTGCCGCCCGAGGAGCGCCTGCCGGCGGCGATGCAGAAGCTGGGCATCAGCTTCTCGCAACTGTCCGACGTCGCCGGGCACGCCTGAGCGTGGGCACGGTCCTCGCGTTCGATTTCGGCGAAAAGCGCATCGGCGTCGCCACCGGCGAGACGCTGCTCGGCAGCGCCCATCCGCTGACGGTGATCCGCGCCGAATCCAACGACGACCGCTTTGCGGCGATCGGCAAGCTGATCGCCGAATGGCAGCCGGAGCGCCTGGTCGTCGGCCTGCCGACGCACGCCGACGGCACGCCGCACGAAATGACCCGGCTCGCTGCGAAGTTCGGCGAACGCCTGGAAAGACGATTTCACCTGCCGGTTTCGTTTGCCGACGAGCGCCTGACCTCGCTCGACGCCGAGGCGCGGCTGCGCGAAACCGGCCGCAATGCCAAATCCGCCAAGCCGGTGCTCGACGCCGTCGCGGCCCAACTGATCCTGCAAACCTGGTTCGAGAACCCGCATGCCGAACTTGCCAAACCCGCTGCCTGACGCCGAAGCCCAGTGCCGGCAACTGGCCGAACTGATCCGCCCGCAACTGTCGAACAATCCGGCCCTGGTCGGTATCTACAGCGGCGGCGCGTGGATCGCCGAACGCCTGAAGGAACTGCTCGGGCTGACCGACGACATCGGCCTGATCGACGTTTCCTTCTACCGCGACGACTTTTCCGAAAAGGGGCTGCACCCGCAGTGCCGGCCGACGGTCATTCCCTTCGACGTCGAGGGCCGGCACATCGTGCTGGTCGATGACGTGCTCTACACCGGCCGCACGACGCGGGCCGCGATCAACGAACTGTTCGACTACGGCCGTCCGGCCGCGGTCCAGCTCGCCGTGCTCGCCGACCGCGGCGGCCGCGAGCTGCCGGTGGCGCCGACCTTCGGCGTCTGGGACGTGGCGCTCGACGACGGGCAGAACCTGGTGCTCGAGCGCAGCGATGACGGTCAACTCGCCTGGAGGCTGGAAAATGCATAACCCGCAGTTGAACAAGAACGGCGAACTGATCCACCTGCTGTCGACGGAAGGCCTGCCGCAGGCGATCCTGACGCAGATCCTCGACACCGCGCAGTCCTTCATGGAAGTCTCGGCGCGCGAGGTCAAGAAGGTGCCGCTGCTGCGCGGCAAGAGCGTGTTCAACCTGTTCTTCGAGAACTCGACGCGGACGCGGACGACCTTCGAGATCGCCGCCAAGCGCCTCTCGGCCGACGTCATCAATCTGGACATCGGGCGCTCGTCGACCGCGAAAGGCGAGACGCTGCTCGATACCATCGACAACCTGTGCTCGATGGACGCCAACCTGTTCGTCGTCCGCCACGCCTCCTCCGGCGCGCCCTACCTGATCGCCGAGCACCTGCAGCGCATCGGCCGCGACGACATCCACGTCGTCAATGCCGGCGACGGGCGGCACGCGCACCCGACGCAGGGCCTGCTCGATATGTACACGATCCGCCATTACAAGAAGGACTTCACGCAGCTGCGCGTCGCCATCGTCGGCGACATCCTGCACTCGCGCGTCGCCCGTTCCGACATCCACGCGTTGACCACGCTCGGTGTCCCGGAAGTCCGCGCGATCGGCCCGGAAACGCTGCTCCCCAAGCACCTCGACAAGCTTGGCGTGCAGGTCTTCCACGACATGAACGAGGGCCTCAAGGACTGCGACGTCGTGATCATGCTGCGCCTGCAGAACGAGCGGATGAACGGCGCGCTGCTGCCGTCGGCCGGCGAGTACTTCCGCCATTACGGCCTGACGCCGCAGAAGCTGGCGCTGGCCGCGCCGGACGCGATCGTGATGCACCCGGGGCCGATGAACCGCGGCGTCGAGATCCACTCGGCCGTCGCCGACGGTCCGCAGGCCGTCATCCTGAACCAGGTCACCTTCGGCATTGCCGTGCGCATGGCCGTGATGAGCATCGTTGCGGGGAACTGATCCATGTCGAACATCGAAATCCAGAACGGCCGCATCATCGACCCGAAAAACGGCGTCGACCGCATCGCTTCCCTTTACATCGCCGATGGCAGGGTCGCCGGCATCGGTGCCGCGCCGGCCGGCTTCGTCGCCGGGCAGACCATCGATGCCGCCGGCTGCGTCGTCTGTCCGGGACTGATCGACCTCGGCGCCCGCCTCAACAGCATTCAGGCCGAGCTGGCCGCCGCCGTCGCCGGCGGCGTCACTTCGGTCGTCGTGCCGCCGGACGCTGATCCGCCGCTCGACGAACCGGAACTGGCCGACCGCCTGGTGCATCGCGGCGAGGAGATCGGCAAGGCGCGCGTGCTGCCGCTCGGCGCGCTGACCCTCGGCCTCAAGGGCGAGCGCCTGGCCGAACTGGCCGGCCTGCAGAAGGCGGGCTGCGTCGCGTTCTCGCAGGCCAACAAGCCGGTCGTCGATACCGAGGCGCTGCTGCGTGCGATGGAATACGCGGCGACCTTCGGCTTCGC
The DNA here is from genome assembly GCA_028687035.1 of Dechloromonas sp. Taxonomy (GTDB): domain Bacteria; phylum Pseudomonadota; class Gammaproteobacteria; order Burkholderiales; family Rhodocyclaceae; genus Azonexus. The sequence goes on from JAQUAX010000002.1 coordinate 219,204, forward strand.
CGTGTGGCTGCAGCCGCAGGACTACTGGCTGTCGCGCAACGGCATCGCGCACGAGGGCGAACTGGCCAGCCGCCTCGGCCTGGCCGGCATCCCGGTCGCCGCCGAGACCATCGCGATCGCCACCATCGTCCAGCTGGTCCGCGACACCGGCTGCCGCGTGCACCTGACCCGGTTGTCGTCGGCCGCCGGCGTCGCGCTGGCCAAGGCGGCGATCACCGAAGGGCTGCCGCTGAGCTTCGACATCGGCGTGCATCACCTGCTGCTGACCGAGAACGACATCGGCTTCTTCAACCCGCATGCCCGCTTCTGCCCGCCGCTGCGCACCCAGGGCGACCGCCAGGCGCTGTCCGACGCCGCCGCCGCGGGGGTCGCGGCGATCTGCTCCGACCACACGCCGGTCGGCGCCGACGACAAGCTGCTGCCCTTCGGCGAGGCCAAGCCGGGCGCCACCGGCCTGGAAGTGCTGCTGCCGCTGACGCTGAAATGGGCGGAAGCCGCCGGCGTGTCGCTGTCCGACGCGCTGGCCCGGATCACCTCGGCTCCGGCCGCGGTGCTCGGTTCCGAGTCCGGCCAGCTGGCCGTCGGCGCCGTCGCCGACGTCTGCGTCTTCGATCCCGAGGCGACCTGGCAGTTGACCCCGGAAGCGCTGAAGAGCCGCGGCAAGAACTCGCCGTGGCAGGGCTATTTCCTGACCGGAAAGGTCCGGCACACGCTGGTCGGCGGCCGCATCGTCTACTGAGTTTCCGCTGCGCGAGCGGTGATCGGGGCGGCCGTCGGGCCGCCCTTATTTTTGCCTTGGAATTATTCCAAAGTCATATAGCATGAATCCTGGCTGTCCGGAGGGCCGGACGGCCGTTCCGCATGTGCGGATACCAACCCGGAGGTGAATGCGATGAAAAGAGTGGTTCCCCTGCTGTTCGGCCTGCTGTGCGGCATCGGGTCGGCGCTGGCCGCCGTCAACCTGAACACCGCGACCGTCGAGCAACTCGATGCCGTCAAGGGCGTCGGTCCGGCCAAGGCGAAGGCGATCGTCGCCTACCGCGACAAGAACGGGCCGTTCAAGTCGGTCGACGAGCTGGCCAAGGTCAAGGGCTTCGGGGAGAAGAGCGTGGCCAAGCTGCGCCCCGAGCTGAGCGTCGGGGAGGCGCCGGCCGCGAAGAAGTGACCGGGGCGATCAACGGCGGGGTGACCCGCCGTTTTGCTATGCGGCGGCCAGCGCGGCGATGGCCGCCGGCGTCGCGCCGACCACCTCGAGCACCTTGTGGCGCGAGGTCTGCCCGCTCTTCAGCGTGACCGCCGAGCGGGGCAGGCCGAGGCGCTCGGCGACGAAGCGGACCAGCGCGTCGTTGGCCTTGCCGTCGACCGGCGGTGCCGCCAGCCGGATTTTCAGCGCATCGCCGTGCATGCCGGCGAATTCGCTCTTCTTCGCGCCCGGCTGGATGTGCAGGGTCAGCGTGATCCGGCCGTCGGCGCCCTGGCGGAACCAGTCGCTCACAGGAACATCAGCACCACCTGCAGCAGCAGGATGGCGACCAGCGGCGACAGGTCGATGCCGGAGATCGGCGGCAGCACGCGGCGGACGGGATCGAGCAGCGGGCGGGTCAGCTGGTGGGCCGGCGCGGCCAGCGGCGAGTAGGGGTTGATCCACGACAGCACAGCCTGCAGGATCAGCGCGCCGATCAGGATATAGACGGCCATCCGGACGACGCCCCGCACCGCGAACATCAGCACCATCGGCACCGCGTTGTCGGCGGCCAGCGGCGCGCCGGCGAGGCCGATCAGAACGGCGCCGAGCAGCAGCTGCAGCGCCAGCGCGGCGAGCAGGCTGGCCCAGTCGTAGCCGCCGGCCCCGGGAACCACGCGGCGCAGCGGCTTGACCGCCCAGTTGGTCAGGCGGACGACGAAATCGCCGAGCTGGCCGGCGAACGACACGCGCATCGCCTGCATCATGAAGCGCAGCAGGAACAGCGCGCAGAAGAAACCGGCGACGGCGTCGAGCAGGAAGGCGACGGCCTGCATCAGTCGGCCCCGAGGAGCTTGCCGAGTTCGGCGCCGCGCGCCGCGGCGGCATGGCAGCCGGCGACGATGCCGTCCTTGACGCCGGTTTCCGCCATCACCTGCAGCGCGGCGGCGGTGGTGCCGCCCTTGGAGGTCACGCGCTCGCGGAGTACCGCGGCGGGTTCGTCCGATTGCGCGGCCAGCGCGGCGGCGCCCTGCACGGTCTCGATGGCGAGCTGGCGGCCCTGTTCCGGCGTGAAGCCGAGTTCGGCGGCGGCCTGCTGCAGGGCCTCGATGAACAGGAAGACGTAGGCCGGGCCGCTGCCCGAGATCGCGGTGATGCCGTCGATCTTCGCCTCGTCGGCTATCCATACGGTGGTGCCGACGGCGCGCAGCACGCGGTCGGCGGTCGCCCTGCCTTCGTCGCTGACTTCCGGCAGCGCGCACAGTCCGGTGATGCCGGCGCCGATCAGCGCCGGGGTGTTCGGCATGCAGCGCACGATGTTGCGGTGGCCGCCGAGCCAGCGCGCCAGCGAATCCATGCCGAGGCCGGCCGCGATGCTGATGACCAGCGCGTTGCCGAGCTTGCCGGCGAGCGGGGCGACGGCGTCCTTCATCTGCTGCGGCTTGACTGCGAGGACCAGCACGTCGGGCGAGGCCGGCGCGGTTTCGGCGCTGGCGTGGCAGTTCACCGCGAAGGTCGCGGACAGCTTGGCGCGCGCCTCGGCAACCGGGTCGATGACGTCGATGTCGCCGGCCGGAATGCCCTGTTTGACCATGCCGCCGATCAGCGCGCTGGCCATGTTGCCGCCACCCAAAAACAGAATCTTCATGCGTAGTTTCTTTCACCAAAAATGGCCGTGCCGATGCGGACGATGGTCGCGCCTTCGGCGACGGCGGCTTCGAGATCGTGGGACATGCCGATCGACAGCGTGTCGAGCGGGATGCCGGCGGCGACCACCGCGTCGCGCAGTTCGCGCAACCGGCGGAAGGGCGCCCGCTGGGCCGCCTCGTCGTCGGCCGGCTCGGGGATCGCCATCAGGCCGCGCAGTTTCAGGTTGGGCAACGCGGCGACGGCGCGGCACAGGGCCAGCGTTTCGTCCGGGCGGCAGCCGCTCTTGCTGGCTTCGCCGGACACATTGACCTGCACGCAGACCTGCAGCGGCGGCAGGCTTTCCGGCCGCTGCGCCGACAGGCGCTCGGCGATCTTCAGGCGGTCGACCGAGTGCACCCAGGCGAAATGCTCGGCGACCGGCCGCGTCTTGTTGCTCTGCAGCGGGCCGATGAAATGCCATTCGAGATTGCGGTCGGCCGTCGCCAGCGCCTTGTCCACGCCTTCCTGGACGTAGTTCTCGCCGAAAGCCGTCTGGCCGGCTGCGGCCGCGTCGAGCACCGAGGCCAGCGGCCAGGTCTTGCTGACCGCGAGCAGGGCGACCTCCGCGGAGTCCCGTCCGGCGGCCTGCGCGGCCCGCGCGATGCGGTCCCTGACGGCTTGCAGCTTGTCGGAGATTGCGCTCATAATCCAGCGGAGTTGTCGATAAAACGAAGTATACACGCGCCCCGAGGACGATCCGCATGGACATCACCGAACTGCTGGCCTTCAGCGTCAAGAACAAGGCCTCCGACCTCCACCTGTCGTCCGGTCTGCCTCCGATGATCCGCGTGCATGGCGACGTCCGCCGCATCAACCTGCCGGCGATGGAACACAAGGACGTCCACAGCATGGTGTATGACATCATGAACGACGCCCAGCGCAAGACCTACGAGGAAACGCTGGAGTGCGACTTCTCGTTCGAGATTCCCAACCTCGCGCGCTTCCGGGTCAATGCCTTCAACCAGCAGCGCGGTGCGGCCGCCGTGTTCCGGACCATTCCGTCCAAGGTGCTGACCCTCGAGGAACTGAACTGCCCGAAGATCTTCAAGGACATCGCCGAATATCCGCGCGGCATCGTGCTGGTGACCGGGCCGACCGGTTCCGGCAAGTCGACGACGCTGGCCGCGATGGTCGACCACATCAACGACAACGACTACGGTCACATCCTGACCGTCGAGGACCCGATCGAATTCGTCCACCAGTCGAAGAAGTGCCTGATCAACCAGCGCGAGGTCGGCCCGCACACGCTGTCCTTCTCCAACGCGCTGCGCTCGGCGCTGCGCGAGGACCCGGACGTCATCCTGGTCGGCGAAATGCGCGACCTCGAAACCATCCGCCTGGCACTGACCGCGGCCGAGACCGGCCACCTGGTGTTCGGCACGCTGCACACCTCGTCGGCGGCCAAGACCATCGACCGCGTCGTCGACGTCTTCCCGGCGGCCGAAAAGGAAATGGTCCGCTCGATGCTGTCCGAATCGCTGCGCGCGGTCATTTCGCAGACGCTGCTGAAGACCAAGGACGGCCAGGGGCGCGTCGCCGCGCACGAGATCATGATCGGCACGCCGGCCATCCGCAACCTGATCCGCGAGAACAAGGTCGCGCAGATGTATTCGGCGATCCAGACCGGCCAGAATTTCGGCATGCAGACGCTCGACCAGTGCCTGATCGACCTGGTCCGGCGCAACGTCGTCTCGGGCAACGAAGCCCGCCTGCGCGCCGCCAACAAGGACGCCTTCCCGGCCTGAGCGGCCGGCCAACGCACATAACGAGGGGAAGCCATGGAACGCGACCAGGCAATGAAATTCATGCACGATCTTCTGCGCCTGCTGATGCAGAAGAAGGGCTCCGACCTGTTCATCACCTCCGGTTTTCCGCCGGCGATCAAGGTGGACGGCAAGATCATGCCGGTTTCCAACCAGGCGCTGACGCCGCAGCACACCGCCGAACTGGCGCGGGCGATCATGAACGACCGCCAGGCCGCCGAGTTCGAATCGACGAAGGAATGCAACTTCGCGATCTCGCCGGCCGGCATCGGGCGCTTCCGGGTCAATGCGCTGGTCCAGCAGGGGCGGGTCGCCGTCGTCTGCCGGACGATCAACCTGACCATCCCGACCCTCGACGAACTCGGGCTGCCGCCGGTGCTCAAGGACCTCGCGATGACCAAGCGCGGCCTGATCATTTTTGTCGGCGGCACCGGCACCGGCAAGAGCACCTCGCTGGCGGCCCTGGTCGATTACCGCAACGAGAACTCCTTCGGCCACATCATCACGATCGAGGACCCGATCGAATACGTGCATGAGCACAAGAACTGCATCGTCACGCAGCGCGAGGTCGGCGTCGACACCGACGACTGGGGACCGGCGCTGAAGAACACGCTGCGCCAGGCGCCCGACGTGATCCTGATGGGCGAGATCCGCGACCGCAACACGATGGACTACGCGATCGCCTTCGCCGAAACCGGCCACCTGGCGCTGGCGACGCTGCACGCCAACAGCTCCAACCAGGCGATCGACCGGATCATCAACTTCTTCCCGGAAGAGCGCCGTTCCCAGCTGCTGATGGACCTGTCGCTGAACCTGCGCGCGATGGTCTCGCAGCGCCTGATCCCGAAGAAGGACGGCAAGGGGCGGGTCGCGGCGATCGAGGTGATGCTGAACTCGCCGCTGATTTCCGACCTGATCTTCAAGGGCGAGGTGCACGAGATCAAGGAAATCATGAAGAAGTCGCGCGAACTCGGCATGCAGACCTTCGACCAGGCGCTGTTCGACCTCTACGAGGCGGGCAAGATCACCTACGAGGATGCGCTGCGCAATGCCGATTCGCTGAACGACCTGCGCCTGCAGATCAAGCTGCACGGCAAGGAGTCGGCGGGCCGCGACCTGGCTTCCGGCATCGGCCACCTCGACATCGTCTGACCTTTTCGGAGGAATCGCCATGAAGCGCTTCATTTTTGCCCTGTTCGTCGCGTTGACCGCGAACCTCGTCCAGGCCGCCGGCCTCGACGCCATCTCGAGCGGCGACGCGGCATCCGGCGTCCGCGAGGCGCTGGCCAAGGGCGCCGACTACGCGGTGTCCTCGCTCGGCCAGCAGAACGGCTTCCTCGGCAACAAGAAGGTCAAGATCCCGCTGCCCAGCCCGCTCGACAAGGCCGAGTCGGCGCTGCGCATGTTCGGCATGGGCAAGCAGGCCGACCAGCTGGTCGAGACGATGAATCATGCCGCCGAAAATGCCGTCGCCGAAGCGCGCCCCATCCTCAGCGACTCGATCCGCAAGATGACGGTGCAGGACGCCAAGGGCATCCTGACCGGCGGCGACGACAGCGTCACGCAGTATTTCCGGCGCAGTTCGTCGGAACAGCTGCTCGCCCGCTTCATGCCCATCGTCAAGGCGTCGACCGCGAAGCTGAAGCTCGCCGAGCAGTACAACAAGTTCGCCGGCAAGGCGGCCAGCGCCGGCCTGGTCGACCAGAAGGACGCCGACATCGACAGCTATGTCGCCAACAAGGCGATGGACGGCCTGTTCCTGATGATCGCCGAGGAAGAGAAGAAGCTGCGCAGCAACCCGCTGGGCGCCGGCAGCGACCTGCTGAAGAAGGTGTTCGGCGCGCTCTGAACTCAAGGCGGCGGGGTGTCCGGCCGTAATCGTGGCCAGGAGACCCCGATGAAACTCGACCGCCTCGCTTCGACCACACAATCCGCGCCCGCAGAACGCCGGGCGACCGGCGTCGCCCCGCCGGAGGATCTGCGCATCAGCCGGGTCGAGGCGATGCAGGCCGTCGAAGGCGACCGCGAACGCTCGCTGCAGCAGGAAATGGCCGAAATTCCGCCGCAGGCGATCGCCGATTTCGACGGCGGCGACAAGATACGCGAGGAGGCCCGCGACCTCGCCGCGCAAGTCGCCGCGCTGGGTGGCAAGGCTGACGGCCTGCTGCGGGCCGAAGGCGTCGCGCTGCCGTCGGCCGGCGTCGACGAGAGCGTCTGAGCCGCCGGGCTGGGGTAAAATCCGGGCCCCGACCCCGATGCCCCCGCCTGCCCGGGGCGCTGTGCCTTTCCCATGTCCGGTCTGAATCCCCAGCAACGCGAAGCGATCCATTATCTCGACGGTCCCCTGCTCGTCCTCGCCGGCGCCGGTTCCGGCAAGACGCGCGTGATCACCCAGAAGATCGCCTATCTGGTCGAGCAGTGCGGTTTTTCGCCGCGCAACGTCGCGGCGATCACCTTCACCAACAAGGCGGCGAAGGAAATGCAGGAGCGCATCGGCAAGCTGCTGTCGTCGTCGGCCGCCAACGAGCTGCAGATCTCGACCTTCCACTCGCTGGGCGTGCGCATCCTGCGCGAGGAGGCCCGGGCGCTCGGCTACAAGCCGCGCTTCTCGATCTTCGATTCGGCCGACTGCGCCGGCATCATCGCCGAGGCCGCCAAGACCGTCGATAAGGCGACGCTGCGCCGGCTGCAATCGATCATCTCGAACTGGAAGAACGCGCTGGTCACGCCGGAGGCTGCGCGCCATCTGGTCCGCGACGAACACGAGGCGCTCGCCGCCGCTGCCTACCTGTCCTACGAGGCGACGCTGAAGGCCTACCAGGCGGTCGATTTCGACGATCTGATCGGCCTGCCGGTGAAACTGTTCAGCGAGCACCCGGAAATCGCCGACAAGTGGCAGAACCGCCTGCGCTACCTGCTGGTGGACGAATACCAGGACACCAACGCCTGCCAGTACCAGCTGCTGAAGCTCTTGACCGGCGTCCGCGCGCAATTCACCGCGGTGGGCGACGACGACCAGGCGATCTACGGCTGGCGCGGCGCCGACATCGACAACCTGAAGAAGCTGCCGGCGGAATTTCCGTCGCTGAAGGTCATCAAACTCGAGCAGAACTACCGGTCGACCGTCCGAATCCTGAAGGCCGCGAACAACGTCATCGCGCACAACGAGAAGCTGTTCGACAAGACGCTGTGGTCCGAACTCGGCCACGGCGACCCGATCACCGTGACCGCCTGCCGCGACAACGAGGCCGAGGCCGAGAGCGTGGTCATGAAGCTGCAGGCGCATCGCTTCGAGCACCGGGCCAAGTTCCGCGACTACGCGATCCTCTACCGCTCGAACCATCAGGCGCGGCTGCTCGAGACCCATCTGCGCAACCAGAAGATTCCCTACCTGCTGTCCGGCGGGCAGTCCTTCTTCGACAAGGCCGAAATCAAGGACATCACCAGCTACCTGCGCCTTCTGGCCAACGAGGACGACGATCCGGCCTTCATCCGCGCCGCGACGACGCCCAAGCGCGGCATCGGTGCGGCGACGCTGCAGGTGCTCGGCCAGTATGCCGGCGAGCGCCACGTGTCGCTGTTCCAGGCCGCCTTCGAGGAAGGTTTCGCGCACCGCGTGCAGTCCCGCCAGCTCGAGCCGCTGCTCGAATTCTGCCAGTTCATCAACCGCATCCAGCACCGCGCCACCCGCGAGCCGGCCCACCAGGTGCTGCCCGACCTGCTGAAGGCGATCGACTACGAGACCTACCTGTACGACCAGGAAGAGCAGCGCACCGCGCAGAACCGCTGGGCGAACGTCTGCGAATTCGCCGAGTGGCTGAACCGGAAGGGCGAGGAGGACGGCAAGACGCTGATCGACATGGTGCAGAGCATCGCGCTGATCAACATGCTGGAAAAGCAGAACAGCGAGGACATCGACGCCGTCCAGCTGTCGACGCTGCATGCCGCCAAGGGGCTGGAATACAAGCACGTGTTCCTGGTCGGGGTCGAAGAGGGCATCCTGCCCCACCGCGAATCGCTGGACCCCGCGAAGCTGCAGGAAGAGCGCCGGTTGATGTACGTCGGCATCACGCGCGCCCAGCGCTCGCTGCACATCAGCTATTGCGAGAAGCGCAAGCAGGCGCGCGAACTGGTTCCCTGCGAGCCGTCGCGCTTCATCGCCGAGATGGGCAAGGAGGACGTCCGCTTCTCCGGCGGCAAGCTGGCGGCGCCGCCGGACCGGGCGACCGGCAGCGCGCGGCTCGAATCGATGAAGGCGATGCTCGCCGGCAACAAGCGATAACGGCTTCGTCACACGGCGTCACACCGGCTTACGTTCCTGCTGACATCGGCCGCGGGCGGTCCGCGTTATTCGGTACAAGGCAGCGCATGAAGCGCCGCCGAATCAGACCGAAACAACAAGGAGCCAACAAATGACCAAGCAACTGATCGCCCTCGCCATCGCCGCCGCTTTCGGCGTCGCCCACGCCGCCGACGTCAAGCCGGCTGTCGCCGAAACCAGGACGGCCACGACGCCGGCCGCCGCCGTCGTCAAGGGCGAAGCCCAGAAGGCCGCCCCAGCGGTCGAGGCGCCGAAGGCCGACGTGAAGGCTGCGGAAGCGGCCCAGCCGGTCGAGAAGAAGGTCAAGAAGGCGAAGAAGCCGCATCCCGAGGCGCCGCAGTCGGATGCGCCGAAGGCCGAAGCCGCGAAGCCGGCCGAGCCCGCGAAGAAGTAAGGCTCGCAGCGCCGGCGGCGGTCCTCCAAAAACCGCCGCGGCCCGGGGCGCCGGAAGGTGCCCCTTTTTTTCGTGGACAAAAAAAGGGAGGTCGAACCGACCTCCCCGTGTCGCTGCCGGGCGTTGCCTTACTTGACCTTGCCCAGGATGTAGTCGACGGTCGCCTTGATTTCGTCGTCCGACAGGTCGGCCGCGCCGCCCTTCGGGGGCATCGCGTTCTTGCCGCCCAGCGCGCTCTTGTACAGCGCTTCCTTGCCGGTGGCGACGCGCGGGGCCCAGGCACCCTTGTCGTCGATCTTCGGTGCGCCGGCCGCGCCGCTGTTGTGGCAGGCGCCGCAGACCGAGTTGTAGATCGTGGCGGCATCCTTCGGGCCGCTGGCGACCGGGGCGGCCTTGGCGAGTTCGAAGCGGGCGACCGGCTGGATGCGCACGTCGGCTTCGTCGTTGCCCTTGCTGGCATCCGCGGCGGAACCCGGATTCTTGACGGTAAGCGGGTAAATGATGGCGATCAGGACGGCGGCGACCCCGATCGTCGCCCACATGATGCGCTTGGAAGAGTGTTGTTCAGCCATGCCGAAGACCCCAGTGCGATGAATAAAAAGCGGATTATAACGGCCAGCGCTGAGGGAGCAAAAAAAAACCCCGCCAGCGGCGGGGTCGAAAATTCTCGAAAGGGGGAATTTCGAGAGGAGGGGTTCAATGCACGATTGCAGTTTATGCGCGCACTTCCCTCGAGTCTGTCGTACTTTCGTAGCCTTCTGTAACAGAATGTACACTGTCGCCACAGGGGCGGTTTTGGCCCGCCCGGGCACGCATGTATCATGGCGCTCATGAGCGATCTTGAATCCCTGGCAGTCGTTTTGGGCGAGCGCCTGAGCGCCCGCGGCGAGTTCGTCGCCACTGCCGAATCCTGCACCGGCGGCTGGGTCGCTCAGGTGCTGACTTCGATCCCGGGCAGTTCGGGTTGGTTCGACCGCGGCGCCGTGACCTATTCCAATGCCGCCAAGGTCGAGATGCTGGGCGTCGCCGAGGGCATCCTCGATCGCCACGGCGCCGTGTCGGAGCCGGCGGCCCGGGCAATGGCCCAGGGAATGCAGGCCCGCAGCCGGGCGCAATGGGCGGTCGCGATCACCGGCATCGCCGGGCCGGCCGGCGGGAGTCCGGACAAGCCGGTCGGCACCGTGTGCTTCGCGTGGGCTGGGAGCGATGGCGGCTGCGAGGCGCAGACCTGCCGGTTTGCCGGCGATCGTGCCGAAATCCGCGAGCGCTCGGTGCGCCATGCGCTGCAGGGGCTGATCGAGCGGATCGATGCATCCGGGCGTTTCGCGTGACGGGAGGATTCATAGAATGTCGATGCGAGAGGGAGCCATGCGCCACATTGAACTCGACGCCGTTTCCATCGGGCAGGCTTTGTCCGGCCTGTTGCCGGAAGCCGCCGGCGCCGGCCTTGTCGCCCTGCTTCCGGAAGCCGAAAGGGATCGTCTGCCGCTGTTGCAGGCAGCCTGCCGGGAACGCTCCATCGCGCTCGCCGGCGCCATTTTCCCGGCCCTGATCGACCAGGAAAGTTTCATCACGCACGGCGCCTGGCTGCTCCCCTTCGACCGGATGCCCTCCTTCTTCCTGCTCGACGGGCTCAACGACGACGAGCGGCCGGCCGTCGAGCGCATCGTCGCCGAGGTCCGCGCCGCGCTTGCCCAGGGCGGGAGCGGCAAGGCCAAGCCGACCCTGTTCATGCTGTTTGACAGCATGCTGCCGAACATCGCCAGCCTGCTCGACGGCATTTATCTCGAACTGTCGAATCGAGTCGATTACGCCGGGGTCAATGCCGGCAGCGAAAGTTTCCAGCCGATGCCCTGCCTTTTCGACGAAAGCCGTGTTGTCGGCAACGGCCTGCTCGGCCTGCTGTTGCCCGGCGAACTGGCGCCGGTACTTGAGCACGGCTTCGTGCAGCCGGAGCAGGCGATGAGCGCGACTTCGACGGAAGGCAACCGGATCGCGATGATCGACTGGCAGCCGGCTTTCGACGTCTACCGCCAGGTGATCCGTGATGCCTACGGGATCGACCTGACCCGCGACAATTTCTATCAGCATGCGGTGCATTTCCCGTTCGGCATTCTGCGCGCCAACGGCGATGTGGTCGTCCGGATACCCGTTGCGCTGGCCGAGGACGGTTCCCTGTTCTGCGTCGGCGAGGTCCCGGAGAACGCCGTGCTGGTTCTGCTGAAGGCCCCCGGGCGCAGCGCGAACGGCTGCATCCAGCGTCTCAGCGACAATCTGCGCAGCGTTGGCGGAAGCCCGCGGGACGGGCAACTGCTGACCTTCTACTGCGCGGGCCGCCGGATGCATCTCGGGGCCGAGGCGGAGGGCGAACTGGCCGACCTGCGGGCGGCGACCGGCGCGGCGCAGGTCGCCGGTGCCCTGTCGCTCGGCGAGGTGGGCAGCACCAGTCGCTGGGGCTATCCGATGTTCCACAACGCGACGCTGGTCTGCACGCTCTGGCAGGGACCATGAACCGCGAGCAGGTCCTGAGCGTTCTGTACGACCTGGCATTGACGGTCGGCGGGGAAACCCGTCTCGACCAGTTGCTGAAGAAAACGCTGCAACGCCTGCTGTTTCACACCTCCTTTCCGGCGGGGGCGATCTTTTCGCTGCTGCCCGGCAAGCCGCCGCGCCTGGTTGCGGCGATCGGCAACCACCGCCTGTCCGAGCGTTGTGGCGCCTTCGTCGATCTGCCGCCCGGCCTGCTCGGCGAGCGCGTCGAACTGCTGGTCGATGGCGGCAGGCTGGCGCCGCTGGCGCTCGACGAGCTCTACACGCACTGCCTGCGGCTGCCCGTCGATGCCGAATACTCGATCCTGCTGCTGGCGCCGGAGGCGCCGCACAGCGAACTGCCGCTGACCCAGGTTTTCCAGCCGGTGCTGGCCAATCTGGCCAAGGCGATCATCCTCTGCCGCAACAACGAACACCTGACCCGGCGCCTCGAGGCCGACCGCGACGACGCCCGTGCCGGACTGGCCGTCGCCCTGGCCCAGAGCGAGCGCGAGCGGGCCTTCCTGGACTGTCTCAACGCGACCATCCCCGACCTGCTGTGGGTCAAGGATCCGAACGGCGTCTACTTGTCCTGCAATCCGGTGTTCTGCCGCCTCTACAATGCCGCGCAGTACGCGATCGTCGGGCGCACCGACTACGATTTCGTCGATCGGGCGCTGGCCGACGCCTTTCGCGAGCACGACCGGCTCGCCGCCGAGGCCGGCCGGCCGACCGTCAACGAGGAGTGGCTGACCTTTGCCGATACCGGCTACCGGGGCCTGTTCGAGACCATCAAGACGCCGATGTTCGGCCACGACGGGGAACTGATCGGGGTCCTCGGCATCTCCCGGGAGATCACGCAACTCCGGGCCAGCCAGGCCGAACTCGCCCGCCACAAGGAAAACCTCGAAGCGCTGGTGGCCGACCGCACCCGGGATCTGGCCGAGGCCAATGCCCGCCTTGCCCAGACGCAGTTCGCGATGGATCGTGTCGGCATCGGCATCCACTGGGTTGCGCCGGACAGCGGCCGCATCCTCTACGTCAATGACGCCGCCGCCGAGATGCTCGGGTACGCGGCCAACGAACTGCTCGAACTGTCGATCGAGGACATCGATCCCGGCCTGGCCGGCGGCCGCTTTGCGGAAACGGCAGTCGAGTTGCAACGCCTGGGGCGGGCCAGCTTCGACACCTGGAACCGGCATCGCGACGGCCGCCTGATCCCGGTCAATGTCACGCTGTACTACCGCGAGGCGGGTCCGCAACTGGCGGCGCGCTTCATCGCCTTCGTCCGCGACATCAGCGAACTCAAGCGCGTCGAGCAGGAGTTGCGCCTGGCCAAGGAGCAGGCCGAGTCCGCGACGCGGGCCAAGAGCGCGTTCCTGGCCAACATGAGCCACGAAATCCGGACGCCGATGAATGCCATCCTCGGCTCGGTGCACCTGATCCGGCGGGCGGGCGGCGATCCGGTCCAGCCGGAACAGCTCGACCGGATCGAAACGGCCAGCCGCCATCTGCTGGCCCTGATCGACGACATCCTGGACCTGTCACGGATCGAGGCCGGCAAGCTGCTGCTCGAGGACGCGCCGGTCAGCCTGGCTGGCCTGATGGAGGAAGTCGCCGGCCTGCTGGCGCCGCGCGCCCGGGAAAAGGGCCTGGTCGTCCGGGTCGAGGCGGCGGCGCTGCCGGCCGGGCTGCTCGGGGACGCGATGCGGCTCAAGCAGTGCCTGATCAATTACGCCAACAATGCGATCAAGTTCACCGATGCCGGGTCCATCGTCCTGCGCGGCCGGGTGGTCGACGAGGATCCGGGCGGGATGTTGGTCCGGCTCGAAGTCGAGGACACCGGAATCGGCGTCGCCGACGATGCCCTGGCACGCCTGTTCAACCCGTTCGAGCAGGCCGACGCGTCGACGACGCGGCGCTATGGCGGGACCGGTCTGGGGCTGGCGATCACCCGCCATCTGGCGCAGCTGATGGGGGGCGATGCGGGCGCCGACAGCGTTCAGGGGCAGGGCAGCCGCTTCTGGTTCACGGCCCGCCTGAAGCGTCTGCAGCAGGCGTTCCCGGCGCCGGCCGACGGCGTTTCCGACAGCGAGGCCGAAGCGGTGTTGAAGCGCGAGCATGCCGGCCGTCCGGTGCTGCTGGTCGAGGACGATCCGATCAACCGCGAGGTGGCGAGCATGATGCTCGAGGACGTCGGCCTCAAGGTCGAGGTCGCCGAGGACGGTCAGATCGCGGTCGACAAGGCGCTGGCCGGGGATTTCGCGCTGATCCTGATGGACGTCCAGATGCCGCGCATGGACGGCCTCGAGGCGACCCGGCGCATCCGCGCCGCCGGGCGGCAGCTGCCCATCCTGGCGATGACCGCCAATGCCTTCGCGGAGGACCGGGACAACTGCCTGCAGGCCGGCATGAACGATTTCGTCGTCAAGCCGGTCGAGCCGGCCCACCTGTTCTCGGTGCTGCTGCGCTGGCTCGGGGCGGCCGGCCGCTGACGCCGGATCAGCCGGGCAGCGGCTCGAACAGCGCCGCCAGGTCGTCGTTGCCGAACTTGACCTCGACGCCGTGGTCCTCGGACAGGATGCCGGCGGCCAGTTCCGCCTTGCGCTCCTGCAGCGCGAGGATCTTCTCCTCGATGCTGCCGCCGACGATCAGCTTGTAGACGAAAACCGGCTTGTCCTGGCCGAGGCGGTGGGCCCGGTCGGTGGCCTGGTTCTCGACGGCCGGGTTCCACCACGGATCGTAGTGGATCACGGTGTCGGCGGCGGTCAGGTTCAGGCCGACCCCGCCGGCCTTCAGGCTGATCAGGAAAATCGGCACCTCGCCCTGCTGGAAGCGGCTGATCGGCGTTTCGCGGTCGACCGTGTCGCCGGTCAGTTTGGCGTAGTCGAGTCCGGCCGTGCGCAGCTCCTCCTCGATCAGCGACAGCATGCTGGTGAATTGCGAGAACAGCAGGATGCGCCGGCCCTCGTCGACCAGCTCGGGCAGCATCGCCATCAGTAGGTCGAGCTTGGCCCGTTCCCTGACCTTGGCCGCCGAGCGGGCCTTGACCAGGCGCGGGTCGCAGCAGACCTGGCGCAGCTTCAGCAGCGCGTCGAGGATGACGATCTGGCTGCGCGCGAAGCCCTTGCTGGCGATCTCGTCGCGCACCTTGGCATCCATCGCGGCACGCACCGTTTCGTAGAGGTCGCGCTGCGCCCCCTCGAGTTCGACGCTGCGCACGATGATGGTCTTCGGCGGCAGTTCGCGGGCGACGTCTTCCTTCTTGCGGCGCAGCACGAAGGGCCGGATGCGGCGGGCGAGCAGGTCGCGGCGCGCGGTGTCGCCCTGTTTCTCGATCGGCGTCCGCCAGTGCCGCGTGAATTGCTTGCTGCTGCCGAGGAAACCGGGCAGCAGGAAGTCGAACTGGCTCCACAGCTCGCCCAGATGGTTTTCCAGCGGGGTGCCGGTCAGGCACAGGCGGTGCCGGGTGTCGATCCGGCGGACCGCTTCGGCGCTGCGGCTCTGCGCGTTCTTGACCGTCTGCGCCTCGTCGAGGATCAGCAGGTGGTAGGGATGGCGGGTCAGTTCGTCGGCGTCGCGCCAGAGCAGCGGATAGGTGGTCAGCACGACGTCGTGGGCCGTGATTTCGGCGAAGCGCGTCTTGCGCTCCGGGCCGTGCAGCGACAGCACCTTCAGGTCGGGCGCGAAGCGTGCTGCCTCGTTCTTCCAGTTGAAGATCAGCGAGGTCGGCAGGATCACCAGCGCCGGCCGGTCGAGGCGGCCGGCTTCCTTCTCGAGCAGCAGGTGGGCCAGCGTCTGCGCCGTCTTGCCCAGGCCCATGTCATCGGCCAGGATGCCGGACAGGCGCTGCTCGCGCAGGAACTGCAGCCAGGCCAGGCCTTCCCGCTGGTAGGGGCGCAGTTCGAGGCGCAGGCCGGCCGGCGGCGCGATGTCGGCGATGCCCTGGGCCGCCTGCAGGCGCTCGGCCAGCGCCAGGATGTCGTTCTGGCCGCGGAACTGCCAGCGGCTGGTGTCGGTCAGCTCGGCCAGGCGCGGCGCGTCGAAGCGCGACAGGCGCAGCGTCGGACCGCCGGAGAAACCGTCGAACAGGTCGATCAGCGTCGCCGCCAGCGGCTTGATGCGGCCGGCCGGAACGCGCAGCCGCTTGCCGCGCGGGGTCAGCAGTTCGATGCCCTCGTCGTCCGGGATGCGGACCAGATCGTGCGTTTCCAGCCAGCGCGCGTCGCGCCGGAACAGCCCGGCCAGCAGCGGGGCCAGTGCCAGCCGTTCGCCTTCGACCAGGATGCCCATGTCGAGGTCGAACCAGCCGTTTTCCGACTCGACCAGTTCTGCGTCCCAGCCATCGACCTCGACGACGTGGTGGCGGAAATCCTCCGGAAATTCGACCTGCCAGCCGGTCGACCGCAAACGGGGCAGGGTGTCGCGCATGAAGGCCGTCCATGCGGCGGCGTCGGCCAGCCCGTAGAGGCCCTCGGGCGGGCTGCCGAAGGTGTGCAGCGTGTGCGGCGGGATGCGTTCCAGCCCGGTCTCGGCCAGCGCCTGCAGGGCGGCGGCCTCGGCGTCGGGGCGCCGCTGCAGGCGGACCGTTTCGCCGTCGGGCAGGGTCACGAACTCGCCGCGTTCGTCCGGGCGGACGTCGGCCTCGCCGTAGCGGAAGCCGACGCGGGCGACGTCGAATTCGCCGCCGCTGAAGCTCTGCGGATAGCTGCGCCAGCCGCGGTTACCGTGCGTGTTCAGCGTTTCGAGCTGGAGTACCGGCTGCGGCGGGCAGTCGATCAGGCGCAGGCGGGCGCTGGCGTCCTCGGCCGGTAGCGGCAGGTCGGGCGCCAGTTCGGACAGCGCCTCGGCGACCAGCGCCGCTTCCTTGGCCGACAGCGGCGGCAGGCTGAACAGGCGGTTGAGTACGGTCCGGCTGCCGGCGACCTCGAGCGGCCCGGCCTCGCCTTCGTCGAGATCGACATACCACGGCGGGTCGACCGCGACGACCAGTTCGGCGCCCGGTTCCGGCTTCAGGTGGGGACGCTGGAAGCCGTTCGCGTCGACCTGCCAGCCGATGCTGGCCGGGCGCGCGGCCCCGGCGCGCAGCGGCAGGCCGAGATCGTCCTCCGGGTACAGGCGATGGCTGTCCGCCATGCGCTGCAGGATTTCGGCGCCGTGCTTCGGGCCCAGCCCGTAGGCGCGCAGCCCCGTCTCGTGGCCGCGTTCGGCCCAGATCAGGCGCAGGATCGCCAGGTCCTCGTCATTGACGAACTGCGGCGGGGTGACCAGTGCGCGATCGACCTTCCACCATTCCTCGGCGCTTTCCGGGTACTTGCCCTTGCGCAACTCGATGCCGAAGCGCCGGCGGTCGGCGGTCCATTTCAGCACGTAGAACAGCTGCTGGCGGGCGGTTGCCGGGCGGGCCTTTTTCTTCGCGACGGCGACGGAGGCCCGCCGCAGATCCTCGACCCAGGACAGCACGCTGCCGCTGACCCGTTCGCGCGGGTTGCGCGCCTCGATCGCCTTCAGCAGCGTCGCGGCGACGTGCTTGCAGCGGCTGCCGACCGGGCAGCTGCAGCGGCTGCTCAGGCGCAGGCCGGCGGCCGTTTCGCGCAGCGCGACATGGACCGCGTAGGGTTGCCGGGCGGAGCCGGGGACGGTCGCCGAGATGGCGCCGTCGCCGATTTCCAGGTCGTGGACGAGGTCGACGTAGGGCCGGGCCTTGGCGACCTCGGGCTCGCCCAGCCATTCGACCACGTCGTCTTCGGTGTAATCGGCGAAGGTGGCGTCGCTCATCGAATCAGAAATACGGGCGGGCAAAGATCAGCGCCAGCAGCAGCGCGATCGCGGCCAGCCAGAGGTTCTGCCGGCGCAGTCCGGCATCCAGGCGTTCGAGCTGCGGCGCGAGATCGGCCGGGGCCGGGTGCGACAGCGACTGGTGCACGAGGCGCGGCAGCTGCGGCAGCGTGCGCGAGAGATAGGGCGCTTCCTGCCTGAAGGTCTTGACCAGGCCGCGCCAGCCGAGCTGCTCGCTCATCCAGCGCTCGAGGAAGGGCTTCGCGGTCTTCCACAGGTCGAGTTCCGGGTCGAGCTGGCGGCCCAGGCCTTCGATGTTGAGCAGCGTCTTCTGCAGCATCACCAGCTGCGGCTGGATCTCGACATTGAAGCGGCGCGAGGTCTGGAACAGCCGGAGCAGGATCTTGCCGAACGAGATGTCCTTCAGCGGGCGGTCGAAGATCGGCTCGCAGACGGCGCGGATCGCCGCCTCGAACTCGTCGACGCGGGTGTCCTTGGGCGCCCAGCCCGATTCGATGTGGGCCTCGGCGACGCGCTTGTAGTCGCGGCGGAAGAAGGCGAGGAAATTCTGCGCCAGGTAATTCTTGTCGCTGTCGGTCAGCGTGCCGACGATGCCGAAATCGAGCGCGATGTAGCGGCCGTCGGCGGCGACGAAGATGTTGCCGGGGTGCATGTCGGCGTGGAAGAAGCCGTCGCGGAAGACCTGAGTGAAGAAGATCTCGACACCGGCTTCCGACAGCTTCTTCAGGTCGACGCCGTCGCTGCGCAGGCGCTCGATCTGCGAAATCGGCGTGCCGTGCATGCGTTCCATGACCATCACGGTCGACGTGCAGAAATCCCAGTAAACCTCGGGCACGATGAGCAGCGTCGAATCGGTGAAGTTGCGCCGCAGTTGCGATGCGTTGGCCGCCTCGCGCATCAGGTCGAGTTCGTCGCGCAGGTATTTGGCGAATTCGGCGACGACCTCGCGCGGTTTCAGGCGCTTGCCGTCGGCCCACAACTTTTCGAGCAGCAGCGCGAAGCTGTCCATCAGCGCCAGATCGTGCTCGATGACCGACAGCATGTTCGGGCGCAGGATCTTGACGGCGACTTCGTGGCCGCCGTCCTCGTCGCGCAGCCGGGCGAAATGGACCTGGGCGATCGACGCCGAGGCGACCGGCACCGGGTCGAACTGCGCGAACACCTCGTGCGCCGGCCGGCCATAGGCCTTCTCGATTTCCTGCAGCGCGAGCTCGGAGTCGAAGGGCGGTACGCGGTCCTGCAGGCGGGCGAGTTCGTCGGCGATGTCGGCCGGCATCAGGTCGCGTCGCGTCGACAGCACCTGGCCGAACTTGACGAAGATCGGTCCGAGCGCCTCGAGCGCCAAGCGCAGGCGCTCGGCACGCGGCGCCGACAGGTCGCGCCAGAACTGCAGCGCGTTGGCCAGCCGGGCCAGACGGCCGCTCGGCTCGTGCTCGAGCACCATCTCGTCCAGGCCGTAGCGGCTGGCGACCGAGGCGATCTTGATCAGTCGGAAAAGGCGCATGGCGGCAGGGGCCGGAAAAAACGGGCATGTTAACACGCCGCCGCGCCCCGCGCAGCGCCGAATTCCGTTGCATGGAATGTTGCGCGACCCCGCCGGCATTCGGATAAACTGGTCCGGCAGCGCAGCCGCCGATGGCAGCGCCGAGTCGTCTCCACCTTCGCCGCCGACATGAACGAACCGACCCGTCCTTCCGAAATTGCCAGAGAAGCGCTCAGGCGCCTGGCGGAAAGGCATCTGGCGCCGACGCCGGCCAATTACCAGGCCTGCTACCACGAGATCGCCAATCTGCCCAACGTCGCACCCTTTCCGGAGCCGCAGCTGCGCCAGCTGGCCGGCGCGCTGAAGGCGCGCAACGGCGAGCAGGAGCGGCTGCTGCAGGAAATCGACGCGGCGATCCTGCGCCGCAGCTGGCAGGGCGTCCAGGACGGTTTCGCCGGTTTCGCCGCGGCCGGGGGCGGCAAGCCGGAACGCTTCGTCGCGCCGAGCGTGCTGCCGGCCGAGTTCGCCGCCCGCCTGGCCCGCTTCGTCGAGGCGGTCCAGCCGGCCCTGGGCGACGGCGGCGAGTTGCTGCGCACCGGCCTGGCCGAGCTGCTGGCCCAGCTGCGCGGGCCGGCGCCCGATCCGGCCATGGTGCAGGACAGCCTGGCCCGCGTCGCGCACCACGCTTCCTTCGTCGCCGAGGAACAGGGCGAAATCCGTGAGTCGCTGCTCAAGCTGCTGCAGCTGATCGTCGCCAACATCGGCGAGCTGAGCCTGGACGACAGCTGGCTGAAGGGCCAGGTCGACGGCCTGCTGGCCGCCATCGTGCCGCCGCTGACGCTGCGCCGGCTCGACGACATGGAGCGCCGGCTGCGCGACGTGATGGACAAGCAGAGCCGGGCGAAGGCGCGCTCGGTGGCGGCGCAGCAGCAGATGCGCGAGATGCTGAGCACCTTCATCGAGCGGCTGGCGACGATGAACGAATCGAGCGCCAATTTCCAGGAACGCATCGAGTCGACCGCGCACAAGTTGAAGGAAGTCAAGACGATCGAGGACATGGCGCCGCTGCTTCAGGATGTCGTCGACGCCTCGCGCTGGATGGCCGAGGAAACGTCGGTGTCGCGCAACCAGCTGGCCAGTCTGCAGGAGCGGGTGCTGGCGACCGAGGCCGAACTGATCCAGCTGCATCTGGAACTCGACAACGCCAGCGCACTGGCCCGCCACGATCCGCTGACCGACGTATTGAACCGCAAGGGGCTGGACGAGGCGCTCGCCCGCGAGATCGCCGCGATGCGGCGCAAGGAGGTGCCGCTGTCGCTGAGCCTGCTCGACATCGACAACTTCAAGCGCCTCAACGACCGCCACGGTCACGAGGCGGGCGACCAGGCGCTGGTGCATCTGGCCGACGTCGCCCGTCGCTCGATCCGGCCGACCGACACGCTGGCCCGCTACGGCGGCGAGGAATTCGTCATCGTGATGCCGGAAACCACGGCCGACCAGGCGATCGAGGTGATGACCCGGCTGCAGCGCGAGCTGACCCGGGCGATCTTCCTGGCCGACAAGGAGAAGGTGCTGATCACCTTCAGCGCCGGCGTCGCCCAGCTTGGCGTCGACGAGTCCGGGCACGACGCGATCAAGCGGGCCGACCGCGCGATGTACCTCGCCAAGCGCGCCGGCAAGAACCGCGTGATGGCGGCGTGAGCGTCGAGCTGCGCGGCTTTCCGCCGGTGGTTGCGGCCGGTGCGCGGATTCTCGTGCTCGGCAGCATGCCCGGTGCCGCTTCGCTGGCCGCCGGCGAGTACTACGCGCATCCGCGCAATGCCTTCTGGCAGATCATGGGCGACCTGATCGGCGCCGGCCCGGCCTTGCCCTACGCCCGCCGCCTGGAGCGTCTGGCGGCGGCCGGTATCGCGCTGTGGGATGTGATCGGCGCCTGCGAGCGCCTGGGCAGCCTGGATGCCGACATCGTCCCGGGGTCGATCCGGGCCAACGATTTCGCCGGCTTTTTCGCGGTGCACCCCGCGATTTCGCGCATTTTCTTCAATGGCGCCGCCGCCGAAGCCGCGTTCCGGCGCCACGTGCTGCCGACGCTCGACGGCCGCGTGCTGCGCCTGCAGCGTCTGCCGTCGACCAGCCCGGCGCATGCGGCGCGCGGCTACGCCGAGAAGCTGGCCGCGTGGTCGGCGATCGTCGCCGGATAAAGGCCGGGCCCGGCGTATAATCGCCATTTTGCTCATTTCAGCCACAAATCAATGGCCCAAGACGTCAAATCCCAGCTGACCGGTCTGCTCCAGCAGTCCCTGGCCAGCGTTGCCCCGACCGCCACCGACACCCCGATCCTGCTCGAACGCCCGCGCGATCCGACGCACGGCGATTTCGCGACCAATCTCGCGATGCAGCTGGCCAAGGCGCTCAAGAAGAATCCGCGCGACATCGCTCAGCAACTGCTCAACGAACTGCCGGTTTCGGCGCTGGTCGCCAAGGCCGAAGTCGCCGGTGCCGGCTTCATCAACTTCACGCTCGACGCCGGCGCCAAGACCGCCGTCGTCAAGGCGGTGCTGGCCGAGGGCGAGAACTTCGGCCGCTCGACGCTGGGCGGCTGGCAGAAGGTGCAGGTCGAATTCGTGTCGGCCAACCCGACCGGCCCGCTGCACGTCGGCCACGGCCGCGGCGCTGCCTACGGCGCATCGCTGTCCAGCCTGCTGACCTTCGCCGGCTGGGACGTCACCCGCGAGTACTACGTCAATGACGCCGGCCGCCAGATGGACATCCTCGGCCTGTCGACCTGGCTGCGCTACCTGGAGCAGCACGGCGTCGCCGTGCCTTTCCCGCCCAACGGCTACCAGGGGGACTATGTCCGCGAAATGGCGAAGCAGATCACCGCAGCGCACGGCGCCAAGTACGTGCGTCCGGCCGACGCGGTGCTCGACGGCACGCCGGGCCTGCCGGAAGCCGGACGCGCCGACGACGAGGCCAAGCAGCAGCGCGAACTGCATCTCGACGCGCTGATCGCCAAGGCCAAGACGCTGCTCGACCAGGACTGGGCCTATGTGCACCAGCATGCGCTGTCCGAACAGCTGGCCGACTGCCGCGACGATCTCGAGGAATTCGGCGTGCATTTCGACGTCTGGTTCTCCGAGAAGGCGCTCTACGACACCGGTCTGGTCGCCCGCTGCGTGGAGCTGCTCGAGCAGAAGGGGCACATCTACGTGCAGAACGGCGCCAAGTGGTTCCGCTCGACCGCCTTCGGCGACGAGAAGGATCGCGTCGTGCAGCGCGAGAACGGTCTCTTCACCTATTTCGCGTCCGACATCGCCTACCACCTGAACAAGTTCGAGCGCGGCTTCGACAAGGTCATCAACATCTGGGGCGCCGACCACCACGGCTACATCCCGCGCGTCACCGGCGCGATCAAGGCGCTCGAGCTCGACAGCGACAAGCTGCAGGTCGCGCTGGTCCAGTTCGCGGTGCTTTACCGCAACGGCCAGAAGGCCTCGATGTCCACGCGCTCCGGCGAATTCGTCACGCTGCGCGAACTGCGCAAGGAAGTCGGCAACGACGCCTGCCGCTTCTTCTACGCGCTGCGCAAGTCCGACCAGCACCTCGACTTCGACCTCGACCTCGCGAAGAGCCAGACCAACGAGAACCCGGTTTATTACATCCAGTACGCGCACGCCCGCGTCTGCTCGGTGATCAATCAGTGGGGCGGCGAGCTCGCCGCGCTGGCCGATGCCGACCAGGCGCTGCTGTCGAATCCGCGCGAACTGGCGATCGCCAACAAGCTGGCCGAATTCCGCGACGTCGTCGAGAGCGCGGCGCGCGACCTGGCACCGCACCAGATCGCCTTCTACCTGAAGGACCTGGCCGGCGAATTCCACGGCTGGTACAACGCCGAGCGCATGTTGGTCGACGATGCCGCGCTGCGCGATGCCCGCGTCGCGCTGGCCGCCGCCGTCCGCCAGGTGATCCGCAACGGCCTGGCGATCCTCGGCGTGTCCTGCCCCGAGTCGATGTAAGGAGAGGCGATGAGCCGCGACATGAAACCCCGCAGGAACCAGCCGCCGCGCAAGAAATCCGGCGGCGGCACGCTGGTCGGCATGTTCATCGGGCTGGTCCTCGGCGTCGGCGTCGCCGCCGGCGTCGTCTGGTACCTGAACAAATCGCCGCTGCCCTTCGTCGAGAAGGTCCAGGCGCCGCCGGCGAAGGCCGAGGCGCCGACAAGCGGCGGCAAGGTCGCGCCGGCCGAGCCGGTCGCGTTGCCGGGCAAACCGGGCGATCCGGTGCCGGAAAAGCGCTTCCAGTTCTACGACATCCTGCCCGGCAAGGCCGACGCGGTGCCTGACAAGGCCGCTGCGCCGCGCGAGGAGCCGAAGAAGGAAGAGCGCAAGGAAGAGGTCAAGGAAAGCCGGCTGCCGCTGTTCCTGCAGGCCGGTTCGTTCAGCACCGCGCACGATGCCGACAACCAGAAGGCCAAGCTCGCCTTCATGGGCTACGAGGCGGTCGTCCAGCAGGTGATGATTCAGGACAAGACCTTCTACCGCGTCCGCGTCGGTCCCTACACCCGGCTGGACGAGTTGAACAAAGTGCGTGCCGAGCTTGCCAAATCGGGTGTCGAGGCCCAGCTATCCAAATAGGAGTCCTGCATGAAGTTTGACCGTCGCCATTTCATCGGCAGCGTTTTCGCGCTGGCCGCCCTGTCCACCGCACCCGCCTTCGCGCAGACCGCCGGCCGGGACTACACCGCCATCGTTCCGCCCCAGCCTTCCGAAGAGGCGGGCAAGATCGAGGTGCTCGAGTTCTTCAGCTACGGCTGCCCGCATTGCGCGGACTTCAACCCGCTGCTGTCGGCCTGGGCCGCCAAACTGCCGGCCGACGTGGTGCTGAAGAAGGTGCCGGTGACCTTCGGGCGCGCCGCCTGGGCCAACATTGCCCGCCTGTTCTACACGCTGGAGATTCTCGGCGAATCGGCCCGTCTGGAAGGCGACGTCTTCCGCGCCATCCACAGCGAGCGCGTCAACCTGTTCGACGAAAAGACGCTGAACGAATGGATCGCCAAAAAGGGCGTCGATACGAAGAGGTTCGCCGACACCTTCTCGTCGTTCGGCGTGCAGAGCCGCGTCCGCCGCGCCGACCAGATGGCGCAGGCCTACAAGATCACCGGTGTGCCGGCGCTCGCCGTCGATGGCAAGTACCTGGTCGGCGGCAAGGATTTCGGCGAAGCGCTGGCCATCACCGACAAGCTGATCGCCAGGGCGCGTGCCGAGCGCAAGAAGTAATTGACACAGAAAGTCTTCATCACGGGCGCCTCGTCGGGTATCGGCGAGGCGCTCGCCGTTTGGTACGCCGCGCAGGGTGCCCGCCTCGGCCTGGCGGCCCGGCGCGGCGACGCGCTGGCAGCGCTGAACGAGCGACTGGGCGGCGGTCACGCCTGCTATCCGCTGGACGTCGCCGACGCGCCGGCGCTGCATGCTGCGGCGGCCGATTTCGTCGCCCGTTTCGGTGC
The DNA here is from genome assembly GCA_028687035.1 of Dechloromonas sp. Lineage (GTDB taxonomy): Bacteria > Pseudomonadota > Gammaproteobacteria > Burkholderiales > Rhodocyclaceae > Azonexus. Next base: position 243,868 of record JAQUAX010000002.1, read on the forward strand.
GCCGGACATCGTGATCGCCAGCGCCGGCGTGTCGGCCGGCACGCTGACCGAGTGCGAGGAAGACCTCGCGGTATTCCGACGCATCATGGACATCAACGTTTACGGCATGGCGGCGACCTTCGCGCCCTTCATTCCGGCGATGCGCGCCGCGTCCGGCGAGCGCCGGCTGGTCGGCATCGCGTCGGTCGCCGGCATCCGCGGCCTGCCCGGCGCCGAAGCCTATTCGGCGTCGAAGGCGGCGGCGATCGCCTACCTCGAGAGCCTGCGTCTGGAAATGCGGACGCACGGAATCCGGGTCGTCACCATCGCGCCCGGCTACATCGAGACGCCGATGACCGCGGTGAACCCCTACAGGATGCCTTTTTTGCAGCCGGTCGACCGCGCCGCCGAGCGCTTCGCCGCGGCGATCGCCCGCGGCGCGAGCTACACCGTTATTCCGTGGCCGATGGGCATCGCCGCCAAACTGCTGCGCCTGCTGCCCAACGCGCTGTACGACCGGCTGTTCGCCGGCGCGCCGCGCAAGCCGCGCGGCCTCGCGCTGCGCTGAGCCCGTTCAGTGCAGCGCGTGCGGCAGCAGGGCGGCCGGCTCGGTTTCGCCGAGGCCGCTGGTCTCCGTGAACCAGCCCTGCAGCGGACACTGGCGATCCGCCGGACAGTCGTGTTCGCGGGCGCATTCGACCTGGGTTTCGTCGGTCAGCACCATCTCATGCACCGCCTCGCAGCGGGCGATCGGTCCGTCGAATATGGACATGGCCACTCCTCCTTTTGTGCGACACCTGTCTTCACTATAGGCGCTGGCAGGAAAAAAGCCGCGGCCTGCCGCGCCGGCGGAACGGCTTGCTAAAATAGCCCGATGCTCCAAATCAAGATCAATGGCGAAACCCGCCAATTTCCCGAACCGCTGACCGTCGCCGGCCTGGTCGAATCGCTCGGCTACGCCGGCAAGCGCATCGCCGTCGAGCGGAACGGCGAGATCGTCCCGAAGAGCCGGCACGCGGAAACCGCGGTGGACTCGGGCGACCAGTTCGAAATCGTCGTCGCCGTCGGCGGCGGCTAATCCGGAGAACACCCATGCATCAACTGACCATCGCCGGCAAGGCGTACCGGTCCCGTCTGCTGGTCGGCACCGGCAAGTACAAGGACTTTGCCGAGACCCGCGCCGCGATCGACGCGTCCGGCGCCGAGATCGTCACCGTCGCAGTGCGCCGCGTGAACATCGGCCAGGACGCCGGCCAGCCCAACCTGCTCGATTTCCTGCCGCCCGCGCAATTCACGATTCTGCCCAACACCGCCGGCTGCTACACGGCCGACGACGCGGTGCGCACGCTGCGCCTGGCGCGCGAGCTGCTCGACGGCCATCCGCTGTGCAAGCTCGAAGTGCTCGGCGACCCGAAGAGCCTGTTTCCGAACATGCCGGAAACCCTGAAGGCGGCCGAAACGCTGGTCAAGGACGGCTTCGAGGTCATGGTCTACTGCTCGGACGACCCGATCCAGGCGAAGATGCTGGAAGACATCGGCTGCGCCGCGGTGATGCCGCTGGCCTCGCTGATCGGCTCCGGCATGGGCATCCTGAATCCGTGGAACCTGCGCCTGATCATCGACAACGCCAAGGTGCCGGTGATCGTCGATGCCGGCGTCGGCACCGCGTCGGACGCGACGATCGCGATGGAACTCGGCTGCGACGGCGTGCTGATGAACACCGCGATCGCCCACGCCAAAGATCCGGTGCTGATGGCCAGCGCCATGAAGAAGGGCGTCGAGGCCGGCCGCGAGGCCTTCCTGGCCGGCCGCATGCCGCGCAAGCTGTACTCGGCCGACCCGTCGTCGCCGACTTCCGGGCTGATCGGCTCATGACCGGCGCGCCGCTGATCCATCCCGCCGCCGAAGGCGACGAGGGCGAATACACCGCCGGCCGCCATGGCCACATCAAGAGCTTCGTGCGCCGCGCCGGCCGCATGTCGGAAGCGCAGCAGCGCTATCTCGACGAGATGATGCCGAAGATCGGCATTCCCTACCGGCCGGAGCCGATCGACCTGGCCGCGGTGTACGGCCGGAATGCGCCGAAAATCCTCGAGATCGGCTGCGGCATGGGCGAGACGACGGCCCGGATCGCCGAAGCCCATCCGGAGAACGACTACTTCGGGCTGGAAGTCCATGTCCCCGGCGTCGGCGCGCTGTGCAAGCTGATTGCCGAGAAGCATCTGGCCAACCTGCGCATCGGCAACCACGACGCCGTCGAGATCGTCCGCGACATGCTGCCGGAGGCCTCGCTGGACGGCATTCACATCTTCTTCCCGGACCCGTGGCACAAGACCCGGCACAAGAAGCGCCGGCTGATCCAGCCGCCTTTCGTCGCGCTGCTCGCGTCGCGCCTGAAACCCGGCGGCTACATCCACTGCGCGACCGACTGGGAAAACTACGCGCTGCAGATGCTCGAGGTCCTGGGCGGCGAGCCCGGCCTGGAAAACAGCGTCGCCAACCCGTCGACCGCGGAACTCGCCGCGGCGCTCGAAGCCGATTCCGCCGCCGGCCTGGCCGGCTTCGCGCCGCGCCCCGACTACCGGCCGCTGACCAAGTTCGAGAACCGCGGCCTGCGGCTCGGCCACGGCGTCTGGGATCTCGTTTTCAGGAAACGTTGACCATGTGGTTCAAGAATCTTCAAATCTACCGACTGTCGGCGCCGTGGGCGATCGACCTGGCCAAGCTGGACGAACAGCTGGCGCGCGGCGAATTCACGCGCTGCCCGTCCAACCAGCCGATGTCGCGCGGCTGGGTGTCGCCGCGCCAGGACGGCGCGCTGGTCTATGCGTCCGACCGTCAGTGGCTGATCGCGCTGGCCATCGAACAGCGCCTGCTGCCGTCGTCGGTGGTCAATGAGACGGCGCAGGAACGTGCCGAGCAGATCGCGGACCAGCAGGGCTACGCGCCGGGCCGCAAGCAGATGAAGGAAATCCGCGAGCGCGTCACCGAGGAACTGATGCCGCGCGCCTTCACCCGCAAGCGCAAGACCTTCGTGTGGATCGACCCGCAGAACGGCTGGTTCTGCGTCGATGCCGGCAGTCAGGCCAAGGCCGAGGAAGTCATCGAGCACCTGCGCAACTGCCTCGACGACTTCCCGCTGAAGGCGCTGCATACCCAGCGCTCGCCGCAGTCGGCGATGGCCGACTGGCTGGCCGGCGGCGAGGCCCCGGCCGGCTTCACGATCGACCGCGACTGCGAGCTGAAGGCGGTCGGCGAGGAAAAGGCGGCGGTGCGCTACGTCCGCCATCCGCTCGGCGACGAGGTCGGCGGCGAGATCAAGTCGCACCTGGCGGCCGGCAAGTTGCCGACCCGGCTGGCGCTGACCTGGGACGAGCGGATCTCCTTCGTGCTGACCGAGAAGCTGGAGATCAAGCGACTGACCTTCCTCGACCTGCTGAAGGAAGAGGCCGAGATGAGCGCCGAGCATGCCGACGAGCAGTTCGATGCCGATTTCGCGCTGATGACCGGCGAACTGGCGCGCTTCCTGCCGCAGCTGGTCGAGGCGCTGGGCGGCGAGCAGGCCGAGGCGGCCCCCGTCGACGGCAGCGTGCCGCCGTGGGAAGCCTGAAGCCCGGCGCCCTCTGTCCCTGCGGCAGCGGCCGCAGCTACGCGGCCTGCTGCGGTCCACTGCACGCCGGCAGCGAAAACGCGGCCACCGCCGAAGCGCTGATGCGTTCCCGCTACGCGGCCTTCGTGCTGCAACTCGGGGATTACCTGCTGGCCACCTGGCACCCGTCGACGCGGCCGTCCGAACTGGATCTCGCCGCCGATCCGGCCAAATGGCTGGGGCTCGAGGTCCGGCGCCACGTCGTCGGGGACGCGTCGCATGCGACGGTCGAATTCGTCGCCCGCTACCGGGTTGCCGGGCGCGGCCACCGCTTGCACGAAATCAGTCGTTTCGTCAGAGAAGACGGCCGATGGCTGTATATTGACGGCGTGATCGATGACTGATTTCCATGCGACGAAACCTCTTCCTGCTGCTTGCCTGCGCGCTGTTCCCGTTGCTGGCCATGGCCGGGCCGCGGGAAATCCGGGTCGGCCTGTACGACAATCCGCCCAAAATATTTCGCGAGGCTGACGGCCGGCCGGCCGGCATCCTCGTCGACCTGCTGGCGCCGATCGCGGCCGATGCCGGCTGGCAGCTCAGCTATGTGCCTTGCACCTGGAAGGAGTGTCTGGCCGCGTTGCGCGACGGCCGGATCGACCTGCTGCCCGATGTCGCCTATTCGGAGCAGCGTGCCGCCGAGTTCGACTTCCACCCGACACCGGCGCTGACCAGCTGGTCGCAGATTTACCGGCATCCCGACCGCCTGATCCGCAATTACCTCGATCTCCGCAACCAGCGCATCGCGGTGCTGCGCGATTCGGTACAGGCCGTTTTCCTGCGCGACCTGCTGGCCAATTTCCGCATCCCAGCGCAGCTGGTCGAGACCGATTCGGTCGAGCAGGCGTTTGCCGCGGTCCAGTCCGGCCGGGCCGACGTCGCCGTCGCCAGCCACTATTTCGGCGACCGCAACGCTTGGCGCTACCGGCTGGAGGAAACGCCGGTGCTGTTCCAGCCGGCCCGGCTGCATTTCGCGGTCGCCAAGGGGCGCAACGCGGACCTGCTGCAGACGATAGAGCGCCGCCTGGTCGCCTGGCAGGCGAAGCCGGATTCCGACTACTACCGGGTTCTTCGCGACTGGGGGGCGCCGGCCCAGGGCCGGCGCCTGCCTCCCGGCTTCTGGTGGGCGGCCGGCGGCTTCGGCGTCGCCTTCGTGCTGGTGCTGTTCGTCGCCATCGGCCTGCGCCGCCAGGTGCTGCGCCAGATGGATTCGCTGCGGGCCGGCGAGGCGCGTTTCCGCGAGGTGTTCGACAGCATCTCGGAAGGCGTTTTCGTGCATGACCGGGAAAGTGGCCTGCTGCTGCAGGTCAACCGCCGGGTTTGCGAGATGTACGGCTGCGACGAGGCGCGGGCGCTGGCCAGCCCGATCGAGGCTTTTTCGGCCGGCACGCCGCCCTACGGCAAGCACGAGGCGGCCGAATGGCTGCGCAAGGCCTGTGGCGAAGGGCCGCAGATCTTCGAATGGCGGGCGCGGCGCCTCGACGACGGAAGCCTGTTCTGGGTCGAGGTCAGTCTGCGCAGCATGGCACTCGGCGACCGGAACTGCGTGCTCGCCGTCGTCCGCGACATCGGCGAGCGCAAGGCGGCGGAAAGTCAGCTCGACAAGTACCGGATGCATCTCGAGGACATGATCGTGCAGCGTACCGCCGAATTCGAGAAGGCGCGGGCCGAAGCCGAGCGCCTGGCGCGGGCGAAAAGCGAATTCCTCGCCAACATGAGCCACGAGATCCGCACCCCGCTGAACGGCGTGCTCGGCATGGCCCGCATCGGCCTGCAGCGTCACGCCGCCGGCGACGCCGGGCCGACCTTCCGGCGCATCCTGGAATCCGGCAGCCTGCTGCAGCGGGTCATCGACGACATCCTGGACTTTTCGAAAATCGAGGCCGGCCGGCTCGAGATCGAGGCGGTCGATTTCAATCTCGGCGCGACGCTGGACGGGGCGCTCGAACTGATCCGCGAACGAGCCGCGGCGAAGGGACTGGCCCTCGACTTCGTCCGTTCGGAAACGCTGCCGGCCCGATGCACCGGCGATCCGCTACGCCTCGAGCAGGTGTTGCTGAACCTGCTGTCGAATGCCGTGAAGTTCACCGATGCCGGGCGCGTCACGCTGACCGCCGGCTGCGACGGGGAGTGGCTGCGCTTTGCAGTCGGCGATACGGGCATCGGCATCAGCGAGGCCGAAATGGCGCGTCTGTTCCGTGCCTTCGGGCAGGCCGACGCCTCGACGACCCGGCGTTTCGGCGGCAGCGGCCTCGGCCTGGTCATTTCCCGCCGCCTGGTCGAGATCATGGGCGGACGCATCGAAGTCGCCAGTCAGCCGGGCGAGGGCAGCACCTTCACGGTCCTGCTGCCCTATGTGCCGGCGGCACCTGCGATCGACCCGCCCGAAGCCGCGGCGGCGGCCGGCGGCATGCGGCTGGCCGGTCTGTCGGTGCTGGTTGCCGAGGACAACGAGATCAACCAGATGGTGCTCGAGGACATCCTGCACGACGAGGGCGCCCGCGTCACCGTCGTCGATAACGGCCGGGCCGCGGTCGACCGCGTGCGCAGCGACGGTCCGGCGGCCTACGACGCGGTGCTGATGGACGTCATGATGCCGGTCATGGACGGCCACGCCGCGACCCGGCTGATCCACCAGCTGGCGCCCGGCTTGCCGGTGATCGGCCAGACCGCGCACGCGCTCGACGAGGAGCGCCGGCAATGCCTGGCTTCCGGCATGGTCGACCGGGTCACCAAGCCGATCGATCCGGAGGCGCTGGTCGCCCTGCTGCTGCGCCACGCCCGCCGGCGTTCATAGGAAGCGTTCGAGCAACTGGTTCAGGAAGCGCCGGCCCTGCAGCGTCGGCGCGATGCGCTCGGGACCGACGGCGAGCAGGCCGTCGGCCTCGGCCCGCTTCAGTTCGGGCAGGATCGCCGCCAGCGGCGTCGCGGTGCGCGCCTCGAACAGCGACGGATGGAAGCCGTCGGCCAGGCGCAGCGCATTCATCAGGAACTCGAAGGGCAGTGCGGCGGCCTCGACCTGGCTTTCCTCCTGCAGCGGCCGGCCGGCCGCGACATTTTCCAGATAGGCCTTCGGGTGCTTCCAGCGCATCTGGCGCAGCACGCGGTCGTGCAGCGTCAGCTTGGAATGCGCGCCGGCGCCGATCCCCAGGTAGTCGCCGAAATACCAGTAGTTGAGGTTGTGCAGGCACTGGCGGTCGCGCCGGGCGAAAGCCGACGTCTCGTAATTGGCGTAGCCGACGGCGGCCAGTTTCGCTTCGATCGCCTCCTGCATGTCGGCGCAGGCGTCGCCCTCGGGCAGTTCCGGCGGGAAGGCGGCGAAGCGCGTGTTCGGCTCCAGCGTCAGCTGGTAGCACGACAGGTGCGCCGGCGCGAAGGACAGCGCGGTGTCGACGTCGCTCAGCGCCTGGTCCAGCGTCTGGCCCGGCAGGCCGTACATCAGGTCGAGGTTGAAGCGCTCGAAATGCTCGCCGGCCAGCTGTGCGGCGCGCTTCGCCTCGGCGGCGTCGTGGATGCGGCCGAGCGCCTTGAGGTGGCCGTCGTCGAAGCTCTGGATGCCGAGCGACAGCCGGTTGACGCCGGCCGCGCGGAAGCCGGCGAATTTCGCCGCCTCGACCGTTCCCGGATTGGCCTCCAGCGTGATCTCGGCGTCCGGTGACAGCATCGCCAGCGCGCGGAAGGCGGCGAGCAGTTCGTCGATCGCCGCCGGCGACAGCAGGCTGGGCGTGCCGCCGCCGAAGAACACGGTGACCACCGGCCGGCCCCAGATCAGCGGCAGCGCCGACTGCAGGTCGGCGATCAGCGCATCGACGTAGGCGCGCTCGGGAATCGTCTCGCCGGCCTCGTGCGAGTTGAAGTCGCAGTAGGGGCATTTCTGCACGCACCACGGGACATGCACGTACAGCGCGAGCGGCGGCGACACGCGGAATTCGAGTTCCGCTGCGGTCGACCGCGGTTTTTCGGCAAAAATCGGGATGGTGCGGGACATGGCGGCGTCGGCTGAGGGGGAAGCAAGGGGCGAAGCGCAGAGCGCTGCGGCGGCGGATAAGTTCAATTTCTTTCCGCCGCCGGTGGACGATCTAGAGTTCCGGCAGGCGCTCGATCAGCTTCTGCATCGCCCGGCCGCGGTGCGACACGCGGTTCTTGGTGTCGGCGTCGAGTTCGGCGGCGGTCTGGCCGAATTCCGGCACGAAGAACAGCGGGTCGTAGCCGAAGCCGCCGTCGCCGCGGTACTGGTCGACGATCTCGCCGTGCCATTCGCCTTCGGCGATGATCGGCTGCGGATCGTCGGCGCTGCGGCACAGCACCAGGCAGCTGACGAAGTGGGCACGGCGGTCGCTCTGATCGGCGAGGTCGGCGAGCAGCTTCTCGTTGTTGCGCGCGTCCGACTTCGGTTCGCCGGCGTAGCGCGCCGAGATCACGCCGGGGGCGCCGCCGAGCGCCCGCACGCACAGGCCGGAATCGTCGGCCAGCGCCGGCAGGCCGCTGTGCGCGGCGGCGTGGCGGGCCTTGGCCAGCGCGTTCTCGACGAAGGTGACGTGCGGCTCCTCGGCTTCCGGGATGCCCAGCGTGCCCTGCGGGATGACCTCGAAGCCGAGCGGCGCCAGCAGCGCGTTCAGCTCCTTCATCTTCTTGGCGTTGTTCGACGCGAGGACGAGCTTTTTCATGAGGCGAGCGCGCTTTCCTGGGCGGCGACCAACTGGCGGATGCCCATCTGGGCGAGGTCCATCAGCACGTTCATCTGCTCGCGGCTGAAGGGCTCGCCCTCGGCGGTGCCCTGGACTTCGACGATGCCGCCGCTGCCGGTCATGATCACGTTCATGTCGGTGTCGCAGCCGGAATCCTCGGGGTAGTCGAGGTCGAGCACCGGGCTGCCCTGGTAGATGCCGACGGATATGGCGGCGACGTGGTCGCGCACCGGGTTCGCGGTCAACTTGCCGGATTGCACCAGTTTCTCGCAGGCTTCGAACAGCGCGATCCAGGCGCCGGTGATTGATGCGCAGCGGGTGCCGCCGTCGGCCTGCAGCACGTCGCAGTCGAGCGTGATCTGGCGCTCGCCGAGCGCCTTGAGGTCGGTCACGGCGCGCAGGCTGCGGCCGATCAGGCGCTGGATCTCCTGGGTCCGGCCGGTCTGCTTGCCCTTGGCCGCTTCGCGTGCCGAGCGGGTGTGCGTCGAGCGCGGCAGCATGCCGTATTCCGCGGTGACCCAGCCCTGGCCCTTGCCGCGCAGGAAGGGCGGCACGTTCTCCTCGACGGACGCGGTGCACAGCACGCGGGTGTCGCCCATCTCGATCAGCACCGAACCTTCGGCGTGGCGGGTGAAGTTGCGGGTGATGCGGACGGTGCGGAGCTGGTCCGGCTGGCGTTGGCTGGGGCGCATGGCTTTCCTTTATTGTTTCGGGTTGTATTTGGCGATCGCGGCGCGGATTTCGTCGATCGCCTTCTCGATTTCGTCGTCGGACAGTTCGCTCTTGTACGCCGGGTTGCGGCCGAACTGGTCGAGGCGGGTGGTGACTTCGTCCTCGGCCATCGCCTGAGTCGAGATCGACGTGGTGACGTCCTCGATGCAGGTATCCTCCCAGCGCACGGCGACGACCGACAGATTGTCGCGGTGGGGGCCGCCGTGCAGTTCGGTCTGGTCGAGCAGCCGGGGCACCGCCTGCATCAGGTCGCGCCCCTTGAGCGCGGCGGCCATGCTCTCGGCCGGCGTGACGCCCCACAGGCCGTCGGTGCACAGCAGCAGGATGTCGCCGTGTTCGAGCGGGGTCTTGCGCGAGAAGTCGATTTCCGGCGAGGTCGGGCCGCCGAGGCAGCTGTAGATCTTGTTGCGGTCCGGATGGGTCGCCGCCTGTTCCGCGGTGATCATGCCCTCGTCGAGCAGCAGCTGGATGCGCGAATGGTCGCGCGTGCGGGCGACGATGCGGCCGTCGCGCATCAGGAACAGCCGGGAGTCGCCGGCGTGCGCCCAGTAGGCGATGTTGTTCTGCACGATGCAGGCGACGCAGGTCGTGCGCGGCGAATCCTCGAGCCGGTGGCTCGTCGCGAAATCGGCGATCGCCTGGTGGGCGCTCAGCATGGCTTTCTGCATGAACAGGAAGGGATCGGCCAGCGTCGGCCGCGCCTCGCGCTGGAAGGCCTCGGCCAGCGCCTGGACGGCGAACTGCGCGGCGACCTCGCCGTAGTGATGGCCGCCCATGCCGTCGGCGACGACCATCAGCAGCGCGTCGCGCGAATAGCAGTAGGTTGTCCGGTCCTCGTTGTTCTTGCGGCCGCCGAGGCGGCTTTCCTGATAGATCGTGAATCTCATAGGATGGGCTTGTTCAGTTTCTCGACGAAGCGCCCCAGCCAGTTGCCGGGATGACGGTTGGGCTTGGGCGGGATCACGGTTTCGACCAGCGCCTTCTGCAGCGAGAAGACGCTCTGCGGGCGGCACAGGTGGTCGAGGTTCAGGCACCAGTCGACGATCTCGAGCAGGCGCTCGGAATACTGGCCGGCCCAGCGCTGCATCGCCGGCGCCAGGTGGTCTTCCTTGAGCCGCTCGTCGGCCGCCGGCGGAGAGGACCCGGCCAGGCAGGCGTACATCGCGGCACCGACGCTGTAGATATCGCTCCACGGACCGAGGTTGTCGCGCTTGCCGTAGTGCTCCGGCGACGCGAAACCCGGCGTGTACATCGGTTTCAGGATCGGCTGGTCGCTCGCCAGCGTCTGGCGGGCCGCGCCGAAGTCGATCAGCACCGGCGTGTTGTCGTTGCGCAGGTAGATGTTGGACGGCTTCAGGTCGAGGTGCAGCAGCTTGTGCGCATGCACCTCGCGCAGGCCGTTCAGCATGCGCGTGAAGACGCCGCGGATGAAGCGTTCTGAAATCTGCCCGTGATGCTTCTGGATGTATTCCTGCAGCGTGCGCCCTTCCTCGTACGGCATTACCATGTACACGGTGTCGTTGGCGCGGAAGAAGTTGAGCACGCGGATCACGTTCGGATGCGACAGCCGGGCCAGTGAGCGGCCCTCCTCGAAAAAGCACTTCATGCCGTAGCGGAAGGCGCCGAGGTGCTCGGCGTCGATGTTCGGCCGGGTTTCCCCTTCGCCGCGCAGCGCCAGGCTGTTCGGCAGGTATTCCTTGATCGCGACCTGGCGCCCGTCGGCATCGGCGGCGAGATAGACGATGGAAAAACCACCGAGCGAGAGCTGGCGTTCTATCGTGTACTCTTCCAGTCGATACCCGTTCGGCAACGGGTGATTGGCTTGTTGCGCCATTGATCTCGCGGTTATGATGCTCGGTCAGGCATTTTCGGGCGTGTCGTCCGGCCTGTAAAGCTGGAGAACTCCCCAAGATGATTTGCAGCATGACCGGTTATGCAGTGAAAACGCGCGATCTCGAGCGCGGTACGCTGCAGCTCGAACTGAAGAGCGTCAATTCCCGCTACCTCGATTTCCATTTCCGCATCGCCGACGACCTGCGGGCGCTCGAAATGCCGCTGCGCGAGCTGCTGGCCTCGCGCCTGTCGCGCGGCAAGGTCGAGTGCCGCCTGAACTTCAACGCGGCGGCGGCGCGCGCCGAACAGTTGCGCCCCAATGCGGACCTGCTGGCCGCGCTGCGCACGATGAACGACGAGGTGCGCGCCGCTCATCCGGAAGCCCAGCCGCTGTCGGTCAATGAAATCCTGCGCTGGCCCGGCATGTTCGGCGAGCAGGGTATCGATTACGCCGCGCTGCAGCCCGAGGTGCTGGCGCTGGCCGGCGAAGCCCTGGCAGACTTCACCGCGACCCGGGCCCGCGAAGGCGAAAAACTGGCTGCGATGATCGTCGACCGCGTCCGCGTCATGCGCGACATCGTCGCCCGCGTTGCGCCGCGCATCCCCGAGGCGCAGGCGCTGTTCGCCGACAAGCTGCGCCAGCGCCTGGTCGAGGCGATCGGCAACGCCAGCGACGACCGCATCCTGCAGGAAGTGGCCGTCTTCGCGACGCGGATCGATGTGGCTGAAGAGCTTTCCCGACTGACCGCCCACCTCGACGAAGTGGAACGGGTGCTGAAAAAAGGCGGCGCCGTCGGCAAGCGCCTGGATTTCCTGATGCAGGAACTGAACCGCGAAGCGAACACGCTGGGGTCGAAATCGGCGGTGACCGAAGTGTCTCAGGCCTCGATGGACCTGAAGCTGCTGATCGAGCAGATGCGGGAACAGATCCAGAATCTGGAGTGAGTTTTCCTTCCTCTACGTTTTTTTATTTCTCTGATGGATGGGAATGAAACTTCGTGAGTGCTTGCACAGCTATTTGAGTCTTCCTATACGTCTTCCGTCGACGCTCCGTCGGGGACGGGAGGTTCGAGCTTCGGTATTCGGAACGCCGATTGCTTTCCGTTGCGCTCAGGCTGATTTGGTTCTATCTGCCGAGGCTTTGGGATCGGCCTTCCTCTTGCCCGCAGCATCCAAGGGATGGGGTATTTCCGGCAGGGCTGCTGATCCTGTTTGGCTGGAGGGGGCTGGGCAGATTCTTGACACGGCTGGTGATTGGTGGGGATGGCAAGCTGAAGCTCCGCGCTTTAGGACGCGGCCGGCAGGGGTAAAGCGGGACGGAGGTGGACAGGCCTTTAGCCTGGGGGTCGATTCCTTCTACACGTTGTTTTTTGCTGATGCACTACCAAGCCATCTTGTTATCGCAGGGGGGTTTGATGTACCCGTTACGAAAACGGATATTCTAGGTGCAATGTGTGAATCGGTGGCTGAAGTGGCGGAGGCTATTGGCGCCAAGTGGTTGATGCTTGAGACCGATCTTAGGCGACATCCTCTGTTTCGCGAATTGCACTGGGAAAGATCCCATGGTGGTGCGCTGGCTATGTTGGGGCATCTGCTACAAGACGCATTCGGTACTTTTTCCGTTTCATCCTCTTTCCAGTTGGGTCACCTGGGGCCTTGGGGGTCGCATCCGGACCTTGACCCATTGTGGTCAAGCAGCCACCTTCGCATCCAGCATTTTGGTCAGCAAACTTCAAGGCTGGAAAAGCTGCGGCGCCTGGTACAGCATCCGATGGCCAGGGAACTCGTGAGGCGCCATTTGCGGGTTTGCTGGGTGGCACCCAGCGAGAATGGGAACTGTGGTAAGTGCCGGAAATGTTTGCTGCTGCGTGCGTCCCTTGAAATTATTGAGCCCGGCTATCGCTTACGAACGATGCCGGCTGCGGTTGATCTGGTTGGCGCGCTAGATTCGCTTGCTCCTGTTACTGACCTGTTGGTGCTGAGTTTTTGGCGCGAGTTGCGTGGTGGGGCCGACCGCCGCTTGGAGAAGGCAATTTGCGATCTTGTTGCTCGCTCGGAAATGGCGTTTGATAAATGAAGCAAGACATAGCCCGGGTTTTTCTAGACTGGATGCCGGCTGATAGGCAGTTCATGTATTACCCAAATCCCGGTAATGCGGGGGATGCACTGATTGCTGCAGCGACATGGCAGTTTTTCGACCGCCTGGGCTTGCAACCGCTGGTTGCCACTCCTTCTGCGTTCAGAAAGGGGGGGCGTGTTGTGCTCGGTGGCGGGGGAAACTTGGTCCCTTACTACAGCAACATCAGCTTGGCCCTTGAGCGTTGTTTGACTGTCGGGGTTGAGAGATGCCTGTTGTTGCCTCATTCGGTTCGGGGACATGAGATGCTGTTGTCCCGCCTTGACGAACGCTTCACCATCTGTTGCAGAGAACTTCCGAGTTATGAGCATGTGAAACGACAGGCGCCCAATGCAAAATGCATTCTGATGGATGACATGGCTTTGGGGATTAATGTCGATATCCTACGACGACGAACCTCCTCCTTGGCTCATCAGCTTGCACTACTGTTTGACAAGGATTGGAAGAAATGCCGGAACGGATGGCGTCAAGCCTTGGCCCGTTGCCAAGTCGATCAAAATGGGACTTTGACCATTTTGCGCTGTGATAAAGAAGCTTTAGTTGCTGAGGGGAGAACACCATCCCTGGATTTGCCGGCTCATTACCAATTAAAAGGCACAGGGCGTGCTGGGTGTGAGCAGGTTGCAAGTGATCTGTTCCGCTGCCTGAGATTGGCTAAACGTGTTGTGACGGATCGGTTGCATATTGCGTTGCCATCGGTTCTTCTTGGGCGGCCGGTTGAGATTATCGATAATACCTATGGAAAGCTCTCGGCAGTTTGCTCCATGTCCGTTCCCGGGAAGTTTGTCTTGCTGGTGCGATAGGGTTTTGATCCGGGTGATGCCATGACCGATTGACGTCCAATCGCCGGAATTTTGGTTTCTCTGGCTGAGGTCAATTGCCTGCAATGAACGGATGTTTTTCAAAAAAGGATTTGTTTTGGAAAAAATATTGGTGACTGGTGGTGCCGGCTTTCTTGGCTCGCATTTGTGTGAACGCCTTGTTAAAGAGGGGGCGGATGTACTTTGCGTTGATAATTATTACACTGGGGCAAAGGAAAATATTGCCCATTTGCTGGGCTTGGCGAATTTTGAGGCACTGCGGCATGATGTGACCTTCCCTTTGTATGTGGAGGTCAATCAGATTTATAACCTTGCCTGCCCAGCTTCTCCAGTGCATTATCAGTGGGATCCGGTTCAGACAACAAAAACAAGCGTTCATGGCGCAATTAACATGCTCGGGTTGGCCAAGCGCGTCAAGGCGAAGATATTGCAGGCTAGCACCAGTGAGGTTTATGGCGATCCGGAGGTGCATCCTCAGACAGAGGATTACTGGGGGAAAGTTAACCCCGTGGGAATACGCAGTTGCTACGATGAAGGGAAACGTTGTGCAGAGACACTGTTTTTCGATTACTGGCGACAGCATCAGCTGAAAATAAAGGTTGTACGAATTTTCAACACTTATGGTCCTCGTATGCAACCGAATGACGGTCGGGTTGTCAGCAATTTTATTGTTCGAGCACTGCGAGGAGAGGATATTACGATCTATGGCGACGGGATGCAGACCCGAAGCTTTTGCTACGTCGATGATCTCATCGAAGTTATGATTAAAATGATGGCCACGTCGGATGATTTCACCGGGCCAATGAATATCGGGAATCCATCGGAGTTCACGATGCTCGAACTGGCGGAAAAAATACTCCGCCTTACTGGGTCATCCAGTCGACTGTCCTTTCTACCGCTGCCTGCAGATGATCCAAGACAGCGTCAGCCAGATATTTCTCTAGCCAAAAAACAAATTGGTTGGGAGCCGAAGGTGAGTCTGGATGATGGTCTGAAACAGACGATTTCTTATTTTAGATCCCTCTTGTAATGGCTGCTCTTTTCTTTGAGTGACCTTCCGGCTTTTCTTCGATCCTCGATGTTTTTTGGGCATTGAGTTTTAATGTTTTCGTCATTTCCTTGTTTCATCTTGCGTAAAGGCTATGTCGGTTGCTGCTTTCCCCGTTGTTTCGGATCGTTGTTTGCATATCGCTTTCGGGGTGAATGCGGATTTTGTTTTTCCAATGGGGGTTGCCATAGTCTCCATTCTTCAAAACAACCCGGGTTTGCCTGTCAGATTTCACGTCTTTGCGACTTCGGTTTCGGAAAGAGACAAGGCTCGGCTCCAGGAGTTGCATGAGCGATTCGGTGTGGATATCGATCTCCATTTGCTTGACGAGGATTTTTGGGGGCGATTTGTTGATTTCAAGTTTGTCGGGCACTTTAATCCAGCCTGTTTTATCCGGGTTATGATTCCGGGTTATTTGGCAAATATTGCTGATAGGGTTCTTTATCTTGACTCGGATATTATTTGTCAAGGAAGGCTTGATGGGCTTGTTGGTCTGAATTTGAATGGGGCGATTGCAGCCTGCGTTCGTGACTTCCCTGAGGCTGAAGAACGGCAGTGTAAAAAATTTTCGCTGAAGTCTGGCGAGTATTTTAACTCAGGGATGATGCTGATTGATACAGTTCGCTGGAATGATGAAGGCATTACGGAACGAGTCTTTGAGATGGTTCAGAGTGGGCGATCTTTTGAATTTGCCGACCAGGATATTCTTAATATTTTGTTGGAAAATCGAGTTTTATTTTTTGAGAAAAAATGGAATTTGTTGAAAAATTCCCATGATATTTTTCGGGCTGGTCTTGCTGGCTTTTCGATTCCGGATGACGCAATATTCGTGCATTTTGTTGGGAAAATGAAGCCATGGCATCGGGTGTGTTTGCCAGAGTCGCAAGGAATATTTTCATCTTATAAAAAAGTCTCTCCATGGGTCGATGTTCCGTTGTTGTGGCCAATTGATTCTGGATATGTTCGTAAATTTTCGGCGTATTTGTATCGGAAGGGGTTCTATCGAAAAGCTGTGGAGCTTCGGGGGGTATATTTTATGATGGTGCTAGGAAAACTCTGGCAAGCTGTTCGTGGAAATTTATGAGTCTTGGTGTTTTTCGGCATTTCAGAAGAGTATTTTCCGGATGAAAAAAATCGCTTTTGTTACCGCCTGCAAAGGGCGACTGCATCATCTCAGGGTAACCTTGCCGCTGATGGTCGGAGCCGGTATTGAGGAGATTGTCGTCGTCGACTATGCCTGTCCGGATGGCACTGGGGATTGGGTAATTCAGAATTACCCTTCGGTGAAACTGATACGTGTAGACGATGATCCTGGTTTTTGTCTTTCTCGTGCTCGTAATATTGGAGCCAAGGCCGTAGAGGCGAATTGGATCTGTTTTATTGATGCGGACATACGAATCAATCCCGATTGGCGTGACTGGCTGGTGGAAAACCTTTCCCCGGGCTATTTTTATCGGGCAGCGAAGATCTCGGGCTTCAGGGACGTCGAGACCTGGGGCACATTTCTTTGTCAAAAATCGGCATTTGATCTGGTCGGTGGCTACGATGAAGCATTCCGGGGATGGGGGGGGGAAGATGATGATTTGTACTCTCGTCTCTTGGTGATTGCTCAACAGGCGGAGAGTGCGTATCCGAGTTGTTTTGTCAGTCCAATTTCCCATGACAATATCGAACGGACAAAATTTCATAAAATAAAGAGCAAGGAATTGCAGCTCGAGGTCAATCGACATTACCAGCGAGCAAAGGGCTTTTTTTTCAATTTGTTGGGCGTTCAATTGCCGCTGGCAATTCGTCAGTCATTGATGATGCAGATTGAGACCGAATTTCAGAATGCGGCGCGAGAGTCTCCTTCCACTCCAGCGCCGAGGTTGCGACCAAGAATGTCTATTTCGCTTCAAGATTTGCCCGGAAAGGGAAGTGTCGTACTTGAAATGGGTTACCGCAGGCGCTATCTCATCTGTGGCCCACGGGAGTTCTGGATTCGTTGTCGCTAATCGGCATGACTGATTTTATGATTTGCCCAGTATGCCAAAATTGTAATTTGTCTGAATCATCAGATACGCAGTATTACTTGTGCCCAAGCTGTGGCTGCGAGAGTGCTCGTGACATGACAGCACGTCCTGCTCAAGACTATTCGGATGTTGAATGGTACGGTTTTCGTTGGGAATTCGGAGTCGTGGCAGAGCATATTCGAGGTTGTTCTGGCACGATTCTCGAAATCGGCTGTGGAGAGGGGTACTTTGCGCGCTGCCTTCCATCGACTGCCAATTATTTTGGCGTCGACTTCAATGTCAAAGCAATTTCAGCCGCATTGGAGCATTTCAGTACAAGAGCAGGTGGTTTTTATTTTTCGACGGATATGCCAAATATCTCGGAAGAGGTGCAGGCGTTGTGCATGTTTCATGTTGTAGAGCACATTCCTCGACTCAGAGAAAAACTCGACGACTTGATTTGCACGTACCGGCCGAGATTGATTGCGATTTCAGTTCCCAACCCAAATAGGCTCACAGTAATGCAGGGGGTTCGCGAAGCCTGGGATTACCCACCTCATCATTTGTATCGATTCACCCATCATGGGGTGAAGAAACTTTTTGCATCGTTGGGTTATATGCTCGCTCACGTTGAGTCGGAGCCGTTGGGTAAAGATGAATTGCGCGAGGTTTTAATCAATCGCTTTCGATGGAAGAGGAAATGGGCCAAGCGACTTTCCTCGCTAGAGGAGATATTTCCCACGTGCTTGTTGCCACGTTCCGGGCAGGCATCCTTGTTCATCTTTCGGCGGGTATGGGAGTCTTCGTGATATTTTCTGGGGCGTAGATTAATAAAATTTATTTTTACCTCCGCGGAGAAATGTGTTTTCTGTTTCGGCGCGATGACGTGTGGTCCCGTTCTTTTCTGGACAAAGTGCAAATTATTTATCCCAGTGGCGAGGGCGCAAGTGCTAATGATTTTCGTAATATTGGGAGGGGTTTTAGGTGCTGAATTTGCCGATGGTGACAATTTGTGCTGTGGACACCCGGACTCCCGATCTAGCACTATCTGCTATTCGAAACTCGATGAAGGGGATCCGCTTTGGTGATGCGATTCTTGTTTCCACAAAAGACGCTGCCGCTATTCTTGCAGAAGATGTGAGATTGATCTCGATTGACCCCATTTCTTCGATCCATGGATATTCCGAATTCATTCTGAAGAAACTGGCGGGTTATGTTTCAACAGATTATGTCATGATAGTTCAGTGGGATGGCTATGTTTTACATCCGGAGTTGTGGGATTCCGATTTTCTGAACTATGACTATATCGGTGCTGGTTGGGTTAAGTATAAGGACGATATGCTGGTCGGGAATGGTGGTTTTTCATTGCGCTCGAAAAGACTATTGCTGGCATGCTTGTCTGATCAGGTAAAACTTTCAGGTGCGGAGGATTTTGTAATTTGCCGCGATAGTCGAAGGTTTTTGGAAAATGAATTCGATATTCGGTTCGCTCCAATCTCGGTTGCGGATCGATTTTCTGTCGAGCATAGAAGTATTGATTGCAAAAACTCTTTCGGGTTTCATGGCTTTTTCCGATTTCCTGATGTATTTGATGAGGTTTTTTTGCTGGACTTCGTTCAGCGCTTGCCCCCGCCAATGCTGCAGGGCGCCGATGCTAGAAAATTCTGTAAAAAAGTTTTGGCTTCGTCCTTTGGCGCAAAATTGGAAATTGTCCAGTATATTTATTCGTCGCTTCCTCCTGGGGTTCGGCGAATTTCCGGGTGGCGATCTATCGCCAGGCGATTGGTTTATGGGAGGTTGAAAAGTCGAATGTTGAAACTCCTTAAGGTGCAGAGCGGGTTGTGATTTTTGCTATCGGATTTTTGCATTATTGGGAGGGCTATGAGAATAGTTTGTGTTCAGTCACCGCAGTATGATTACCTCACGGCTACGATCGTAGAGGGCCTCCTCGAGTTGGGGCATGACCTGATCGGGGTGGAGAGTAGCAATTATTTAAGCGCATCGTCGGGCCGGAAAATTCGGTCTTTGGCTGATGGTGCTGATTTGATCGTCGCTTTTTCGAATAAAGGCGTTAGGTACGACCTGCTTCATGGGGTCGAAAATCCGAACAAAGTATTTGTTGATGGGAGCGATTTTCAAAGTTTCAGCGTTGATTCGACGAACCTGTATAAAGCGGTGTTCAAGAGAGAATACAATAAGCACTGCCGCCAGTTGCCGGATGGGATTTTCCCTTTGCCCTTCGCAGCCGAGCGTCGTTATTTTGATGTCCGCGCTGCGGAGCGAGATATATTTCTCTTGTTCGCCTCTACCCTTGCTACTAATGTTTGGAGATTTTCTATAAATCAGCGTCTGCAGAATCTTTGCCGGAATGATATTTTTGCAGGAAATACCGGGGAGCGTGCTTACAGGAAAAGGATTGGGCTGCCGATTGATACCCCTGTTTATCGGAGCATGCTTTCTAGAGCAAGGGTTGGTGTTAATGTTGCCGGCGCAGGTTATGACTGTGGGCGTTACTGGGAAATTCTTGCTTCTGGCTCAATGCTGTTCACCCAGGAGCTTGATATTTCTATTCCCTATCCATTTGTTGATGGGGAACACTGTGTTGTTTTTCGCTCGCTGGGAGAATTTGAGGAAAAGCTCGATATGATTCTATCGGGGGCGGTAGATATTGAATCTGTTGCAAGAAATGGATACGAACATTTGATTGAGTATCATACCACCGCTCATCGGGCACAATACTTTCTTGATTGCATAGAAAAAATTCCGGATTCCTTTCCGGGTTGTGTCGAGTTTTATGCTGGGAAGCCTAAGCGGTTTGCTTGGGCCAATCTGCCCGGTTGGCGACTGAGGTGACGCTAGGCCGTAAATTCGGGGATGGGTTTTCCCGCGGGTTAAAAAGTTGAGCAGTTTGCTAAAGAAGCATTAAGTTGCTTCTCTCTTCCATATATTTCTTAACAAGAAGCAGTTCTCCTGACCAAGGGTGCCCTTTCCAGCCCTCGAACGTGAACCCGAGGATTATCTTGTCGTAGCCTGAAAATCTCCCCTCCGAGAGAACGTGAGAGATTGCGAGAATCCCGGTGCTGGGTTCGCGAAAGTCGACCGGGGAGAGGCTCTTCAGGTTGTCCAGGACCTCCTTGTTCAGTTCTTCCGAAAAGCGAACAATTTTCTTTTCTCCAAGGCCGTTGCTGGAAATCAGTTCATTGCTGAGATCACGGAACTTGTCCTTGTCAAAGTGCCGGTCGCCGGTCAGCTCTTTGTAGGCGATGCGGTGGGTGAGCAGGATATCCGCTACTCGAGGTATCCATATTTCATCAACGCTTGAGATGAATGGCAGCTTCTGGATCGTTTTTCTTGTGATCCATTGCTCGGCGGGTTTGCCGAAATTGTTGAGGCACAGAATGTCCGCCTTGGTTCCGGTCCCTTTTGCGTAGTTTCCGCATTCGTTGAACCGGACCACCAAGGCTGAAGCATCGACGTACTGTGTCATGTCGAATTTCATCGGAGCATTGCCTAGGATGACCATCCTGTTCTGGGGAGGTGGGCTGTCTTGCTGCCCGGGGAAGATGGCCAACGGCGGGGTTTCTTTTTTGAATAATCGACGCAGGATATTGATGGGCATGATGCGTGGTGGTGGACTTTCGTTGGATCTGGTCAAATCTTGGTTTTATTTTGCAGAGTATAGAATTTCAGCTTCAGGCGCTCGAGTAGCGTGAGGTAGTGACGCATGTTCGACAGCAGTTTGTTGCGGTTGACGGTCGATATATTGGGGGAAATCCTCAGAAAACGTATGGCGTGCCTGTTGATTGCCCGGAGGTCGTCTGCTTTAGGTTTCATCTGGTAAAGCAACGCTAGTTTCTCGGCAATGTCGTTGGGGGCAGCTTCGTCGATCAGGCACTCCACCTCGGTATTTCCGCTCTTCCGGAGGAAGTGGTCCACAGCTGCACCGACGCTGTATAGGGTCAGCCGGCGAGTATTGGATGGGGCGGTAATCTGGCTGCCATGGCGCCGGTAAAGAGTCAGTCCTTGGGAAAGATTGTCGATTCCGCCGATTTCCGAGATGCGCAGCCACAGATCGTAGTCTTCCGAATTCCTGAATTTTTCCCGATAGCCGCCGATCTGGTGCAGGATTTCAGTTCGCAGCATCGAGGACGGGTGGATGATGCAGTTGCGCAACCTGAGCGTCTCCCTGATTTTTGCTGGACCGGCGGGTTGGCGCCGGTACCGTAGCGGTTTGTTGTTTTCGTCGATCAGTTGAACATCGGTTCCGATTGCGAGAAGTTCGGGGTGTTTCTGGAGGTGGGCGCGCTGGATTTCCAGTCGTTCCGGAAGTGCGATGTCATCGGCATCGAGGCGGGCAACCAGAGGAGCGCAGACTTCCCTTAGCCCGACGTTGGCGGCAGCGGCGATTCCCTTGTGAGGGCCTGGAATAAGTAAAATTCGCGAATCCTGATTAGCATAATCCCGGACAATTTGCGCGGTACGATCAGTCGACTTGTCATCGACAATGAGCAATCGCCAGTTCGAGAAAGTCTGGCTGATGACGCTGTCGATGGTTTGCGAAATGAACGATTCCCCGTTGTAAACGGTGATGAGAACGTCGATTTCCGGGGGGCAGGAGGGAGTTGGGCGATTCATGCCTTATTCTTTCATGCGTCCATCCGGGCGCACAATGTTTTCGTCAGGCGCTTCCTTGCCGCCCTCCGGGGCACGCGAGCATCCGGAGTTGCTTTGTACCGGCTAGCTAACTCCGGTTTGAACGGATTTCCTCAGCCGTTGATGCGAGGGGTTTTTATTAACTATATGTTTTTTTTTGATAAATATTTTTCTTCGACGGATGTGCTGATCGAGATCGCTCAGCCCAAGAATGGCCGGCGGGTCCAGTCAATTTCCTCAGTCCTGTATGCGATGGGGCTTGAGCATGCGGCACGTATTCCGTTCTGGAGGCCGGGCCTGTTGTCCCGCGCAATGCGCAAGCGCCTGGTCAAGACAGCCTGTTCAGTCGTCTATTTTTCCGGGGAGCCGCGGCGGCTGCTGATTACCGATCAGGCAGGCAAGAATGCCAGCGCCAAGAAAATATCGGTTTCCTATGACGTTGCAGCCTTGCGCGGATCCCAACTTCCCGATGACGCGATGGTGTTGCCGATCATGTTCAATCCCAGTTTGCTGACGCGCGATGCCTACGCAAAGGCGGAACAGCTCGCTACGCGAACTGATCGGCCGATAAAAATGCTGTTCGCCGGGAATTGTGATCCCGGCACGTATGGCGGGCGGTCGATGGAGCAGAAATATGGTTTGCTCAACCGGCATCGTCTGCACGAGTTGTCGAAGGAGTTGTTGGGTGATCGCATGTTCTTTCCGGAGAACTATGCGCAACTGCGGGAGGCTGCGCAGGACGGTTCACTGAGGGATCGTTTCGTGTGGGTCGATACCAATCGGTTCGCTATTCCGATGCAGGACTGGCTGACCGTATTGTCCATGAGTGAGTATTTCTTCTGCGCTCCCGGCGTCGTTTATCCTTACTGCCATAATTTCAACGAGTCGGCAGCATGCGGTTGCGTTCCAGTGCTCCAATATTCGGACTGGCTGATTCCGCCGCTGAGAGACGGTGTGCATTGCGTGGCGTTCGACTCGGAGTCGGCGCTGCTTTCGAAGGTCTCCGGGCTGCTTGCCGGAGACTGCGATGCCCGATGGAGTGAGATGTCGTCGGCCATCAGAAAGTATCATCAGGACTATCTCAGTCTGGATGCCTGCATGCAGCAGATCGCAGATTTCATTTCGGACCCTGATCGTAAGACGATGACCTGGTTCATGGCGGGAAAGGCCTGACATTTAATGAAGCTTAAGCACTATCCAATTTTCATCCGCCTGATGTTCCGGGTGTTGCGACTTGGCTCCACGAGGAGGCTCTCTCCGCCGAGGCAGCTGGATGTAATTGTGTCGCTGACCTCCATTGCCAGCCGCCTGCGTTTTGTCCGCTATGCGGTGGCCAGTCTGCTGCTGCAGGATCCTGCTCCCATGAAGGTGATCCTCTGGCTGTCGAACGCCGCCGCGGGCCAGATTCCGGATAACTTGTCGCGTCTTCTGGGCGAGCGGTTTGAAATCCGCTTCCGCGAAGATGTCGGTCCCCACACCAAGCTGATCTATGCGTTACAGGAGTTTCCCGGGCAGGTGCTCGTGACCGCTGACGATGACATGCTTTACGAGTCGTCCTGGCTGGGACGACTGTGGGATGAGCATTTGTCCCACCCCGGGGATGTGATCGGCCATGAGTGCCGGGTGATTTCCGCCGACCGGCGTTCGGGCGAATTGTTGCCCTACCGGCAGTGGCCGAGCGCGAAACCCGGGGAGTGTGCCCCCGCCCTGCTTCCGCTGGGCTATTCAGGGGTCCTCTATCCCCCTGGCTGTTTGCACCCGGAGGCCACCGATGTCGGCCTGTTCCGCGCGCTGGCGCCGAAGGCGGACGATCTATGGTTCAAGGCGATGAGCCTGATCAACGGCGTTGCCACCCGAAGAAGCTCCCGGCCCGGGGAGAAACCCATACCGGTCCCTTTTTCGCAGGGGGAAACGCTCAACAGCGAGAACGTCGCGCAGGACAGGAATCGTGCCCAGTGGCTCGCCTTGGTCCAGCACTATGGCTTTGATCTGCCGAAAGCCGGCTGAAGCCCAGAGGTCAGTCGTCCTCGCCGAGCCACTGCTCGCGCAGCCACGAACAGGCCCGCGTGTGCTTGAAGAAGCCGCCGGCGAAGCCTTCGACCGCTTCTTCCATCTTCGGGTTGCCGTGGAAACACATGACCCGGGTGCCTTGCGGTAAACGCGGCTCCAGCATGAAATTCAGCGGCGGCATGCGCATCGCGTCGCGCTTGAAACTGGCGATCCACTCGCCGGGGAAATACTCGAAATCGCCGCGGCGCTGGGCGACCGACGAGGTGTATTTCTGTTCAGAGAACTTGTGGTTGCGGATCGCCGCGGCCGGGTCGGCGGCGAATTCCTCGTACAAGTAGGGGTGCAGCGCCGGGTCGAAGCGGAAGACGGAGCCGTGCCCGTCCGGGCGGCCGCGGCGGGCGCCCAGCCAGTCGTGGCGCATGCAGATCTTGCCCGGCGCGAAGTCGATCAGTTCGTCGAGCGGGCCGGTGATCACGACATCGAGGTCGAAACCGAGGAAAGGGCCGCTGGCATCGGTCAGGCCCGGCTTGAACAGGCTGATCTTGCCGAAGGCCCCCTTGCGCTTGCTCTCGGCCAGCGTCGTCTCGATCGCGTCGGCGAAGGGTTCGACCGGCAGCGGCACGATCTCGACCTCGGGGCGGATGCCCTCGGTGTGCTCGGTGACGCAGAAGAAACGGAAGGGGCGGTTGAGATGGCGGGCGACGCCGGCGTAAAGGCGATTGACATAGTACGCGGGGTACTTGGTGCCCCATTTGATGCAGATGATGTTGGCGGGAGTCATTGCCGTTCCGGTGTCTTCTGGCGATTCCAAAGGACGAATTGTCGACTACGCGGCGCAACTGGGCAAGGAATGCGGGTCCCGCCTGGTTAAAATGGCGGCCTGATCGGCAAGGAGTCTCGCATGGCTGGAAATCTTTACGTCGTCGCCGCCCCGTCGGGCGCCGGCAAGACCACGCTGGTGCGCATGCTGCTCGAACGCGAGCCGGCGGTGTGCCTGTCCGTTTCCTACACGACGCGTCCGCCCCGCCCGGGCGAGCAGAACGGGCGCGAATACCACTTTGTCGATGTCGACAGCTTCCGCGGCATGATCGAGCGCCACGAATTCCTCGAGTGGGCCGAGGTGCATGGCAATTTCTACGGCACCTCGAAAAAGTGGATCGCCGACCGGTTGACCGCGGGCGAGGATGTGCTGCTCGAGATCGACTGGCAGGGCGCGCAGCAGGTTCGCGAACTGTTCCCGGGGGCGATCGGCATCTTCATCCTGCCGCCGTCGATGGAGGAGCTGACGCGCCGCCTGACCGGGCGCGGCACCGACGCCGCCGACGTGATCGCCCGTCGGCTGGCCGCGGCACAGGCGGAGATGCGCCATGTCGGGGAATTCGACTATGTTATTATTAACGACCTGTTGGACAGGGCGCTGGACGATCTGCACGCCATCGTGCGAGCCACCCGGCTGATCCTCGCGGCGCAGCGCCTGCGCCACGCCGCCCTGTTCGAGAAACTGATCTGATCCTGAGGTTTGCCCATGGCCCGCGTTACCGTCGATGATTGCCTGAAGAGAATTCCCAACCGCTTCCAGATGACCCTGGCCGCGGCCCACCGCGCCCGCCAGCTGGCCAACGGCGCGACCCCGCTGGTCGATGCCGAGAAGCACAAGCCGACCGTCGTCGCGCTGAAGGAAATGGGTGCGGGCAAGGTCGGACTGGAAGTGCTGAACCGCGGCCAGGCCTGACCCGCAGGGCGGTAGCCGGATGGATTCTGCGTCTTCGCCTCTGCCGCCCGCTTACGAGGAGCCCGCCTACCGGGTCTTCCTCGATAGTCTCGACTATCTTTCCCCCGACGACGTAGCCCGCATCAAGGCGGCCTACGCCTACGCTGCGCAGGCCCATGCGCACCAGAAGCGGATGTCCGGGGAACCCTACATCACGCATCCGCTGGCCGTCGCCGGCGCCGTCGTCGAATGGCGCATGGACGCCGACGCGATCGCCGCGGCGCTGCTGCACGACGTGATGGAGGACACCGGCGCGAGCAAGCAGGAACTTGCCGAGAAATTCGGCAAGGAAGTCGCCGAACTGGTCGACGGCCTGTCCAAGCTCGACAAGATGGAATTCGCCTCCTACCAGGAGGCGCAGGCGGAAAACTTCCGCAAGATGCTGATGGCGATGGCGCGCGACCTGCGCGTCGTGCTGATCAAGCTGGCCGACCGCCAGCACAACATCCAGACGATGTCGGCGATGCGCGCCGACAAGCGCGCCCGGATCGCCCGCGAGACGCTCGAAATCTACGCCCCGATCGCGCTGCGCCTGGGGCTCAACAAGCTATACCGCGAACTGCAGGACACGTCGTTCCGGCTGATCCATCCGCACCGCGCCGACGTGCTGGCCAAGGCGCTGAAGGCGGCGCGCGGCAACCGCAAGGAACTGCTGACCCGGATTCTCGACGGCATCCGCGACAAGCTCGCGCACGCCGGCCTGAAGGCCGAGGTCTTCGGCCGCGAGAAGAGCCTGTACTCGATCTTCCGCAAGATGAAGGACAAGCACCTGTCCTTCTCGCAGGTGCTCGACATCTACGGCTTCCGAGTCGTCGTCGACAACGTGCCGACCTGCTACCTGGCGCTCGGCGCGCTGCACAGCCTGTTCAAGCCGGTGCCCGGCAAGTTCAAGGACTACATCGCGATTCCCAAGGCGAACGGCTACCAGTCGCTGCACACGACGCTGATCGGCCCCTACGGCACGCCGGTCGAGGTCCAGATCCGGACCCGCGAGATGCACCACGTCGCGCAGGAAGGCGTCGCCGCGCACTGGCTCTACAAGGACACCGAGGAATCGAGCGCCGACCTGCAGATCAAGACGCACAAGTGGCTGCAGTCGCTGCTCGAGATGCAGACCAGCGATTCGTCGGAGTTCTTCGAGAACGTCAAGATCGACCTCTTCCCGGACGAGGTCTATGTCTTCACGCCCAAGGGCAAGATCATGGCGCTGCCGCGCGGCGCGACGCCGGTCGACTTCGCCTACGCGGTGCATACCGACGTCGGCAACCAGTGCTCGGCGGCGCGCATCAACCACGAACTGGCGCCCCTGCGCACCGAGCTGAAGAACGGAGATCTGGTCGAAATCATCAGTTCACCGCAGGCCAGCCCGAACCCGGTGTGGCTGACCTACGTGAAGACCGGCCGGGCGCGCAGCAAGATCCGCCATTTCCTGCGCACGATGCAGAACGAGGAATCGGCCCGTCTCGGCGAGCGCCTGCTGCGCCAGGAACTGCTGTCGCTCGGCGTCGTGCCGATCTCGATCCCGGGCGAGGCCTGGGAGGCGCTGGTCAGGTCGGGCGGCCAGAAGAGCATCGAGGAGGTCTATACCGACATCGGGCTCGGCAAGCGCCTGCCGTCGGTGGTCGCCCGCCGCCTGCTCGCCCGCGAGAACGTGTCGCCGGACGGCACGAGCGGCATGGCGCTGGCGATCCACGGCACCGAGGGCATGGCCGTCCAGCTGGCCCGCTGTTGCCAGCCGATTCCGGGCGACCCGATCATCGGCTCGATCAGGAAGGGCAGCGGCCTGGTCATCCACACCCACGATTGCCCGGCGATCCGCAAGTCGCGTTCCTCCGAGCCGCAGAAATGGATCGACGTCGAATGGGAGCCGGAGGACGGCAAGCTGTTCGACCTGCGCATCAAGCTCGAGGTCAAGAACACCCGCGGCGTGCTCGCCCAGGTCGCGGCGGCGATCGCCGAGGCCGGGTCGAACATCGAGCACGTGGCGATGGAAGCCGACCCCGAGCGGCTGTTCACCGTGCTCCGCTTCACGATCCAGGTTGCCCACCGCAACCACCTGGCGGCGGTGATGCGCGGCCTGCGCCACATCCCGGAAGTCACCCGGATCGTCCGCGAAAGGGGAGGCGAGGCTTGAGAATCCTCGTGCTGGGCGCCGGCGTCGTCGGGACGACAAGCGCGTGGTACCTCGCCCGGGCCGGCCACCAGGTCACGGTGGTCGATCGCCAGCCGATCCCGGGCAACGAAACCAGCTTCGCCAACGGCGGCCAGATCTCGGTGTCGCATGCCGAGCCCTGGGCCAATCCGCACGTGCTGCCGCGCGTGCTGAAATGGCTGGGCCGCGAGGATGCGCCCCTGCTCTGGCGCTGGCGGGCCGATCCGGCGCAACTCGCCTGGGGCCTGCGCTTCCTGCGCGAATGCCTGCCCGGACGGACCCGCCGCAACATCGGCGCGATCGTCGCGCTGGCGCTGTACAGTCGCAGTTGCCTGCAGTCGCTGCGCCGCGAACTGGGGCTCGAGTACGACCATCTCGAACGCGGCATCCTGCATCTTTATACCGACCGCGACGAGTACGCGCTGGCCCGCGAGGCGGCGAAGACGATGCGCGAGTTCGGGCTCGACCGGACCCCGGTCGACGTCGATCGCTGCGTCGAAATCGAGCCGGCGCTGGCCGATGCGCGCCACCTGCTGGTCGGCGGCGACTACACGCCGTCCGACGAATCGGGCGACGCCCACAAGTTCACCCGCGCGCTGGCCGAGCGCGCGCAGGCGGCGGGGGTCGAGTTCCGGCTGGCGACGGCGATCGAGCGCATCGCGCCGGGCGGCCGCCAGATTGCCGGCGTCGTCGCCAGCGGCGGGAACGGCCCCGAGCTGCTGACTGCCGACGCCTACGTCGTCGCGCTCGGCAGCTGGTCGCCGCGCCTGCTTCGGCCGCTCGGCGTCGGCCTACCGGTCTATCCGGCCAAGGGCTACTCGGCGACGCTGACGCTGGCCGACGGCTCGCCGGCGCCGACCGTCAGCCTGACCGACGACGAGCGCAAGCTGGTCTTCTCGCGTCTCGGCAACCGGCTGCGCATCGCCGGCACTGCGGAATTCAACGGCCACGACCTCGACCTCAACCCGGTGCGCTGCGCGGCGCTGATCGACCGCGCCCGGCAGTGGTTCCCGCATCTCGAGATCGAGGGGGAGCCGCGTTTCTGGTGCGGCCTGCGTCCGGCGACGCCGTCCAACCTGCCCTACATCGGGCGCACGCGCTACACCAACCTGTGGCTGAACACCGGCCACGGCACGCTCGGCTGGACGATGTCCTGCGGCTCGGCCGCGGCGCTCGCCAACCTCGTCGACGGCCGCCGGCCGGCGCCCGACTTCCCCTTCCTGCGATGCTGATCGACACCCACTGCCACCTCGATGCGGCCGAATTCGACGCCGATCGCGGGGCAGTGCATGCGGCGGCGCTGGCCGCCGGCGTCGGACGCATCGTCGTGCCGGCCGTCGCGGTCGACGGCTTCGCGCAAACCAGAACCACGGTCGCGTCGCATGCCGGCTGCGTCGCCGCTTACGGTATCCACCCGCTGTACGTGATGCGGGCCGCCGACGCCGATCTCGCGGTGCTGCGCGACTGGCTGGAACGCGAGCGTCCGGTCGCCGTCGGCGAGATCGGCCTCGATTTCTTCGTCCAGGACATCGACCCCGCCCGCCAGGAGCACTTCTTCGTCGAGCAGCTCAGGCTCGCCCGCGAGTTCGACCTGCCGGTGCTGCTGCATGTCCGGCGCAGCGTCGATGCGGTGCTCAAGCAGCTGCGCCGCCACCGCGTGCGCGGCGGCATCGCGCACGCCTTCAACGGCAGCCGGCAGCAGGCCGAGGCCTTCATCGGGCTCGGCTTCAAGCTCGGCTTCGGCGGCACGCTGACCTACGCCGGCTCGACGCGCATCCGGGCGCTGGCGGCCGGACTGCCGCTCGACGCCATCGTGCTCGAGACCGACGCGCCCGACATCCCGCCGGCCTGGCTGGAGCGGGGGCGCAACGCGCCGGCCGAACTGGCGCGTATCGCTGCCGAGTTCGCCGACCTGCGCGGCCTGCCGCTCGCCGAAATCGCCGCGGCGACCAGCGCCAATGCCTGCGCGGTGCTCGGTCTGTAGTTTCCTTCCCATTTGATCTGCGCTAAGCATTCGAAAACGCTGATGGATTAGAGTGGGCGGCATCGGAAGGGCACACATCATGAAAACATCCGAACCCCCCGCCGGCAAATCCGGCATCGCCCGTCGCCAGTTCCTGCTCGACGCCGCGAAAATGGCCTGCGGCACCGGCCTGCTCGGCCTCGGACTCGGCTTCTACGCCAAGCAGGCCAAGTCGCTGCCGGCGCTGGCGCTGCGGCCGCCCGGCGCGCTGCCCGAGGACGATTTCCTCGGCGCCTGCATCCGCTGCGGCCTGTGCGTCCGCGACTGCCCGTACAACACGCTGGAACTGGCCCGGCCGGAAACCCCGGTGGCGACCGGGACGCCGTATTTCACGGCGCGCAACGTCCCGTGCGAAATGTGCGAGGACATCCCGTGCGTCAAGGCCTGCCCGACGCAGGCGCTGGACCACAGCCTGACCGACATCAACAAGGCGAAGATGGGCGTCGCCGTGCTGATCGACCACGAGACCTGCCTGAACTTCCTCGGCCTGCGCTGCGACGTCTGCTACCGCGTCTGCCCGGTCATCGACCAGGCGATCACGCTCGAGCTGGTGCCCAACCAGCGCACCGGCCGCCACGCGATGTTCCTGCCAACCGTGCATTCCGAACACTGCACCGGCTGCGGCAAGTGCGAGAAGTCCTGCGTGCTCGAGGAAGCGGCGATCCGCGTGCTGCCGCCCAAGCTGGCCAAGGGCGAGCTCGGGGCGCATTACCGCGTCGGCTGGGAGGAGCAGAAGAAGGCCGGGCACTCGCTGCTCGACGAATCGCAGATCCAGGATCTGCCGGACCGCCTGCCCGAGGGCGCGGTGCTGCCCGGCCACTTCGATCCGGCGACCGGCCAGACCGAGCCGATGCGCGGCATGGCCGGCAGCGAGGCCGGCGCCATTCCGAGCCTGCCGCCCGGACTGGGAGGCAAGCCATGAGCGGAAAACGCATCGGCGCCGAAGCGGTCGCCGAAAAGGGCTGGCTGGGCGCCCACCGCTGGCTGATCCTGCGCCGGCTGACGCAGTCGGCGATCCTCGCGCTGTTCCTGCTCGGCCCACTGGCCGGGATCTGGATCGTCAAGGGCAACCTGAACTACAGCTACACGCTGGACCTGCTGCCGCTGACCGACCCCTACGTCGCGCTGCAATCGCTGCTCACCGGCCATGTGCCGGAAACGCTGGGGCTGGCCGGCGCCGGCATCGCGCTGGTCTTCTACCTGCTGGTCGGCGGGCGCGTCTATTGCAGCTGGGTCTGCCCGGTCAATGTCGTCACCGACGCTGCCGGCTGGCTGCGCGACCGACTCGGCATCAAGGGCAGCGCCCACCTGCCGCGCCAGACGCGCTACTGGATCCTGGCCGCGACCTTGCTCGGTTCGGCGGCGAGCGGCGTCGTGCTGTGGGAACTGGTCAATCCGGTGTCGATGCTGCACCGCGGCCTGATTTTCGGCCTCGGCGCGGCGTGGACCGTGGTTCTCGCGGTCTTCCTGTTCGACCTGTTCGTGATGAGCCGCGGCTGGTGCGGCCGACTGTGCCCGGTCGGCGCCTTCTACAGCCTGCTCGGCCGCTGGAGCCCGCTGCGCGTGCGCGCCGCGAAACGCAGCGCCTGCAACGACTGCATGGACTGCTTCGAGGTCTGCCCGGAGCCCCAGGTCATCCGTCCGGCGCTGAAGGGCGCCGCCAAGGGCGTCGGCCCGGTGATCCTGGCGCCCAGCTGCACCAACTGCGGGCGCTGCATCGACGTCTGCTCCAAGGACGTTTTCCGCTTCGGATTGCGCGGCAACCAGCGCGAGGACTGAGCCGGCCGCGGTCAACGAAAAAAGGGGAGCCGTTTGGCTCCCCTCGTCGTTGGCGGGCGGCGATCAGGCCGCTTCGGCGAGCAGGCCGCGCATCTTCTGCAGCGCCTTGGCCTCGATCTGGCGGATGCGTTCGGCCGATACCGAGAATTCGGCGGCCAGTTCGTGCAGCGTCGCCGCTTCGCCCTCGTTCAGCCAGCGTGCCTCGACGATGCGCCGGCTGCGCGGGTCGAGGCCGTCCAGCGCGGCGTGCAGGCCTTCGTTCTGCAGCCGGGCCAGCGCCTTGTTCTCGATGACGCGGGTCGGCTCGTAGCGCGAGTCGGCCAGGTAGTCGATCGGCGCGAAGGCTTCCTCGCCGTCGTCCGGGCTACCTTCGAGCGCCAGGTCGCGGCCGGACAGCCGGGTTTCCATCTCGACGACTTCTTCCCGCTTGACGCCGAGACGGGTGGCGACTTCGGCGGCCTGCGTGCCGGACAGCGTATCGACACCTTCGTAATCGGCCTTCAGGCTGCGCAGGTTGAAGAACAGCTTGCGCTGGGCCTTGGTCGTCGCGACCTTGACCAGGCGCCAGTTCTTCAGGATGTACTCGTGGATTTCGGCCTTGATCCAGTGCATCGCGAACGATACCAGGCGGACGCCGCGCGTCGGGTCGAAGCGCTTGACCGCCTTCATCAGGCCGATGTTGCCTTCCTGGATCAGGTCGGCATGCGGCAGGCCGTAGCCGAGGTAGCCGCGGGCGATCGAGATCACCAGCCGGAGGTGCGACAGCACCAGCTGGCGCGCCGCCTCGACGTCGCCTTCGTTGCGGAAGCGTTCGGCCAGCCGGGTTTCCTCCGCTTCCGTCAGCATCGGATAACGGTTCGCCGCCTGGATGTAGGCGTCGATATTGCCGACCGACGAGGGGATGGGAAGACTCAGGGCTTGGGTCATGGCGTGAATTCCTCCTTCAACATTCCTTACTGATTCTAGCACTCGCTGCCTGAGAGTGCTAAGGGGCCGGAAAGTTTCAGCGTCGGCGCAGCAGCAGCCCGCATTCCAGGTGATGGGTGTAGGGGAACTGGTCGAAGGCGGCGGCGGCGGCGATCGCGTGCGTCGCCTGCAGCGCGGCGACGTTGTCGCGCAGCGTTTCCGGATTGCACGAGATGTACAGGATGTGCTCGAAGCCGCGGGCGAGTTCCAGCGTCGCCGGGTCCAGGCCGCTGCGCGGCGGATCGACGAACAGTGTCGAGAAGCGGAAGGCGTCGAGGTCGATGTCCTTCAGCCGGGTAAAGCTTTCGCGCCCGGCCAGCGCGGCGCTGATCTCGTCGCTCGACATCCGGGCCAGCGCGACGTTGGCGACCGCGTTGTCGGCCAGGTTGTGGCCGGCCGCCTGGACCGAGGATTTGCTGACTTCGGTGGCCAGCACGCGTCCAAACAGCGGAGCCAGCGCGACCGTGAAGTTGCCGTTGCCACAGTACAGTTCGAGCAGGTCGCCGCCGAGCGGCGCCGCCTGGGCGCGCGCCCAGCCGAGCATCTGCCGGTTGACGCCGCCGTTCGGCTGGCTGAAGGCGCCTTCGTGCTGGCGGTAGCGCAGCCGGCGGCCATCGACTTCCAGTTCCTCCTGCACCCAGTCGCGGTCGAGCGTCAGCTTCTGGCCGCGGCTGCGGCCGATCAGTCCGATGCCGAGTTCGCCGGCCAGGCGCCGGGCGGCGGCCTCCCAGTCGGCGTCCAGGCGGCGGTGGTAGATCAGCGTGACCAGCATGTCGCCGCTCAGCGTCGACAGGAAGTCGGCGGCGTACAGGCGGCGGCTCAGCGTCTCGTCGGCGAGCAGCGCCGCGCGCAGGCGCGGCATCAGCGCGCACACGGCTTCCCCGGCGGCCGGGAAGTCGGTCATCAGCACCGGGCGCTTCGGGTTGTCCGGGTCGAACATCGCGTAGTCGAAGACGTCGCCGTGATGCCAGATGCGGAATTCGGCGCGCAGCCGGTAGTGCAGCGGCGCCGACGCGAAGACGGCCGGCTCGGGCAGGTCGAACGGGGCGAATTCCGCCTTGAAGCGGTCGACCTTGGCGGCGAGTTGCGACGGGTAGAGGGCAGGATCGAGAACGGGCAGCGGCATGGTGTTTCCGGGTCGTTGAAGCGGGCGGATTCTGGCCGTTTTCAGGCGTTGACCGCAAGCGGGTGCGTCTTGGCGTATTCGGCGAGCAGGCGCCGGTGCAGTTCGCAGCCTTCGAGGTCCGGGCCGGGCGAGGCGAGGCCGAAAAAGCGCACTTCGCCGTCGATCAGGTCAGTCGCCAGATCGAGCGTCTCGTCGCCGTACAGGTCGACCAGCGCGTCCTCGTAGGGATTGGGATCGTCCATCTCGAGCAGCGTCGCGATGCAGCGATAGACGCGGCGGCGGCCGGCATCGAGCTGGTCGAACTGGCGAATCCATTCGCAGCCTTCGAGCACGGCGCCGGTGTCGCCGATGGCCAGCGCCAGCAGCGTCTTCAGTTCGCCGACGCGGAGGTCGGCCCACAGCGAGCCGGGGTCCGGCGCCAGGCCGATCAGCGCGGCGACCGGGCGCTCGTCGGCGAGGTTCATTTCGTTGATCAGGTCGAGCAGCTGGCCGCAATCGTCGTCGTCGAGTCCGGCCAGGTTCAGGATGGCCGGCCGGAGGACCGCGCCGTTGCTGTTGTTCTCCCATTCGAGGTCGTCGACCGGGTAGATCTCCGACATGCCGGGCACCAGGATGCGGCAGGCGTAGACGCCGAGATGCTCGAAATCGGCGACGTAGATGTCATGGCCGTCGGCGTGGATGCGATCGCACAGCCACGCGTAGTCGTCGCGGGTCGAGGCGCTGAAGTTCCAGTCGATGAATTCGAAATCGGCCTCCTCGTTCAGGAAGTTCCAATGCACGATGCCGCTCGAGTCGACGAAGTGGATTTCGATGTTCGGCGCGCTGGCGACTTCGTCGAGGTCGAAGCCGGGGGGCGGGAAACCGTCCAGCGCTTCCAGTGCGCGGCCCTGCAGCAGTTCGGTCAGCGCCCGCTCGAGGGCGATCTCGACGCGCGGATGGGCGCCGAAGCTGGCGAACACGCCCTGGTCGTGCGGGTTCAGCATGGTCACGCACATCACCGGATAGTGGCCGCCGAGCGAGGCGTCCTTGACCCGGATGCCGAAGCCCGCCTCGCGCAGGCCGGCGATGCCGGCGGCGATCGCCGGGTAGCGGGCGATGACCTCCTCCGGCACATCCGGCAGGCACAGGCCTTCGCCGATCACCTTGAACTTGACGTGGCGCTCGAGGATTTCGGACAGCGCCTGGGCGCGCGCCTCGGCCGGCGTGTTGCCGGCCGACATGCCGTTGCTGACGTACAGGTTGCTGATGATGTTGACCGGGAAGAACACTTCGGCGCCGTCGCGCTGGCGCACGTAGGGAATGGCGCAGATGCCGCGCTCGAAGTGGCCGGTGTTCAGGTCGACCAGGGCTTCCGCCGGGATGCTGCCTTCCGGGTTGTAGAAGGCCTGCAGTTCCGGCGTCAGCAAATCGGCCGGCCAGCCGGCGTCGACCGCGGGGAACCAGCGTTCGCGCGGGTAGTGCGCGAATTCGTGGTTGGCGACGGCGGCGCCGAGGTAATAGTGGTTCCAGAAATAGTTGCACGACAGGCGCTCGAAGAACTCGCCCAGTGCGCTGGCCTGCGCGGCCAGCCGGCTGGCGCCCTTGCCGTTCGTGAACATCAGGTGGCAGGCCCGGTTGCGCACATGCACCGACCACACGTTATCGACCGGATTCAGCCAGGAGCATTCCTCGACGTCGAAGCCGAGCGCGGCCAGCCTGGACTGCATGGCGGCGATGGTGTGTTCGAGCGAAGCGTCCTTGCCCGGGATGAAGTGTTCTGTCGGCATGGGAAGTCCCCCGGTTCAGGCGTTGCGGGATTTGCGCTTGGCGGCGGGCAGCGGCTTGCGCCGGCGTTGCCCGGGGCGCTGGGCGGCCTCGGTCGGCTTCGGCTTGGGCACCAGCAGGTTCTTCGCCTTGCTGGCGGCGCTGGCTCGGTAGGCGAGGAGGGCGGCGCGCAATTGCTCGGCCGGCAGCAGCACGGCCTCGCCGCTGGCCGACGAATCGGCGAGCAGGATGCGCAGCTCGGGCAGGCGCTCGGCCGGTTCGGCCTTGCGCGGCAGGGCTTCGATCATCCGTTCGGCCGTCGCGGTCAGCGCGGTGCCGCCGTCGGCGCTGACGAGCAGGCCGGCCTGGCCGAGCCGCACGAAGGCGTCGGCCAGCTTCTTTTCGTCCGGAATGTTGCCGTGGATCAGGTCGACCGCGGCGAGAATTTCGGCCGGTTCGGCCGGGCGTCGTTTGGCCGCGAGCGAAATGGCCAGCAGCAGGAGGGCGTCGACATCGTGTACAGGAAACATGGGGACTTTTCGAAAGAGGGGCGCGCCGGAATCGGCATTTTTTGCGCAAGGTTCGCAGTTTAAGGCCGGGCGGCCGAAAGCGCCGCGGCAAATTGGCCCGGAGGACGATCGCGGGACGGCGAAAGGGGCGCCATCCCTTTGCAGCCGGGGCGGGAAAGGCTAAAGTCGTTTCCCCCCGCAGCTCCGGCGGGGCAATCGAAACGGGTTTCGCGACGAGATGAACTTATTGCAGCTTGTGAACGCAGCCGGCATCCGGCCCGGCGGGACGCACTGATGGCCGCCGCCTATCGCGGGCGCTTCGCGCCGTCGCCGAGCGGTCCGCTGCATTTCGGCTCGCTGGTCGCCGCGCTCGGCAGCTGCCTGGATGCCCGCGCGCACGGCGGCGCATGGCTGCTGCGCATCGAGGACGTCGATACGCCGCGCAACGTGCCGGGGGCGGAAGCGGCCATCCTGCGCACGCTGGAAGCCTGCGGCTTCGAATGGGACGGGCCGGTGCTGCGCCAGAGCGGGCGCCTGGAGGCCTACGCCGAGGCGCTCGAGCGCCTGAAGGCGGACGGCTTCGCCTATCCCTGCGCCTGTTCGCGCAAGGAGATCGCCGATTCGGCGACGCGCCCGGCGATCGACGGCGGGCTCGCCTATCCCGGCACCTGTCGCGCCGGGCTGCCGCCCGGACGCTCGCCGCGGGCCTGGCGGCTGCGCGTCGACGACAGGCCGGTGGCTTTCGACGACCGCCTTCAGGGGCAGGTCGTCCAGCAGCTGGCGCGCGACGTCGGCGACTTCGTGCTGCGCCGAGCCGACGGGCTGTTCGCCTACCAGCTGGCGGTCGCGGTCGACGACCATTTTCAGGGCATTTCCGACATCGTCCGCGGGGCCGACCTGCTCGACTCGACGCCGCGCCAGATCCGACTGCTCGGCTGCCTGGGCTACCCGGTGCCGCGCTACGCCCACCTGCCGGTCGCCGCCAACGCGGCCGGCGAGAAGCTGTCGAAGCAGACGCGCGCGCCGGCCGTCGATGCGGCGCGGGCGGCGGACGAACTGGTCGGGGCGCTGCGCTTCCTGGGCCAGCCGGCGCCGGCGGAACTGGGCCGGGCGGCCGTACGCGATGTCTGGTCCTGGGCCCGGGAAAACTGGTCCTTCGCCGCGATCCCGCGCCGGCGCGCGATCAGTCTTCCGGCGTGAAGTCGGGGCCGTGCCGGCGGTCGTAGCCGGCGACGCGCAGCGCCGTGCGGACCAGCCCGTAACTGAACCAGCGCAGCAGCCGGGCATGCCACGAGGCCGCGGCCAGTTCGGCCGGGCGCAGTTCGCGGCCGCCGTCGGCCATCGCCTGCTCCAGGCTGGATTTCAGCTCCGCGGCGAATTCCCGGTCGCGGACGAAGAGGTTGGCTTCCTTGGCGAGCAGCAGACTGAACGGGTCGATGTTCGACGAGCCGACAGTCGCCCATTCGCCGTCGATGACGGCAACCTTGGCGTGCAGGAAGCTCTTCTCGTATTCGAAGATGCGCAGCCCGGCCTGCAGCGCCGCGGCGTACAGCGCCTGCGTCGCGTAGCGCAGCAGCGGGTGGTCGGTCTTGCCCTGCAGCAGCACGGTGATCCGCACGCCGCGCCGGGCGGCGGCGAGCAGCGCACGGCCGAAGCGGACGCCGGGCAGGAAGTAGGCGTTGGCGATCAGGATGTCGTCGCGGGCGGCGTCGATCGCCTCGATGTAGGCGTGCTGGATGTCGTTGCGGTGCCGGATGTTGTCGCGGATCAGGAAGGCCGCATGCTGCGTGCCGGCGATCGCGCAGCACGGGCTGGCCGGCGGATCGAGACGGAAGCGCCGCTTGAAGTTGGCCCAGCGGACGATTTCCCACATGCGTCGCACGGCGTGGTGGATCTGGCCGAGCGTCGGTCCCTCGACGCGGACCGCGTAGTCGTAGCGCGGGCGCATTTCCTCGGGCGCATTGTCGTCGTCGGTGATGTTGATGCCGCCGACGAAGGCGATCCGGCCGTCGATGACCGCCAGCTTGCGGTGCAGCCGGCGCAGCCGGTGGCGCTTCAGGTGGAAGCGGCCGATTTCCGGCCGGTAGGCCATCGTGCGGACGCCGGCCGCATCCAGCCCGGCCTGGAAATCGGCCGCGAAATTGCGCCCCCCGAAGCCATCGACGATGACGTTGACGCGAACGCCGCGACGCGCCGCCGCGGCCAGCGCGCCGGCGACCGCGTGGCCGGCCGCGTCGTCGGCGAAGATGTAGGTTTCCAGGAAGATTTCGACGCGGGCGGCCTCGATCGCGGCGAGCAGGGCAGGGAAGTACTCCCGGCCGGAGTTCAGCAGGGTCAGCCGGTTGCCCGGCAGGAACTCAGCGTTCATGCCTCGCGAGGTGGGCCGACAGCGCCGCGTGGTCGGAAATCGTCGACCACGGGTGGCCGTGATGCACCTCGGTGCGCCGCACGTCGAAGCCGCGCACGTAGATGCGGTCGAGCCGGAACATCGGCATCGCTGCCGGGAAACTGCGCACCGGGGCGCCGTGGTGGCCGCCGAACACTTCGTGCAGGCCGAGGCGGCGGGCCAGGTGCTCGCCGGCCCGGTTGCGCCAGTCGTTGAAGTCGCCGGCGATGATCAGCGGTTCGGCCGGGTCGGCCTCGCGGGCGAGGTAATCGGCCAGCGCGTCCATCTGCTTGCGGCGCGAATAGCCGAACAGCGACAGGTGCGCGCAGACGCAGTGCGCGGACAGTCCGCCGGGCAGTTCGATGCGGCAGTGCAGCAGGCCGCGCTTCTCGAACTGCAGGTGGGTGACGTCCTGGTTGTGCGCGTGCAGGATCGGGAAGCGCGACAGGATCGCGTTGCCGTGGTGGCCGTGGTCGTAGACCATGTTGCGGCCGTAGGCGGCGGCCGACCAGACGTCCTCGGCGAGGAACTCGTGCTGCGGCGAATCCGGCCAGTCGGCGTGGTTCTCGGCATGGCCGAGGTGCAGGCCCTGGACCTCCTGCAGGAAAACGATGTCCGGATTCAGCTGGCGCAGGCGCTCGCGCAGCTCATGTACCATCATGCGCCGGTTGAATTGCGAGAAGCCCTTGTGGATGTTGAAGGTCGTGACGTGCAGCAAGGGCTTGTCCATGCGTCGCTCAGGAGATGGCCAGCATGCGGTCGAGCGCCAGTTTGGCGAGTTTCGCCTCGTGTTCCGGCACCTTGATCTGGTTGACGACCCGGCCTTCGGCCAGGTTTTCCAGCGTCCAGGCCAGGTGTTGCGGGTCGATGCGCTGCATGGTCGAGCACATGCAGATGGTCGTCGCCATGAACTGGACGATCTTGTTCTGCGGCAGCACTTCCTTGGCCAGGCGGTCGACCAGGTTCAGCTCGGTGCCGACCAGCCAGCGCGTGCCTTCCGGTGCTTCCTTGATGGTCTTGACGATGTGCTCGGTCGAGCCGACGTAGTCGGACGCGGCGCAGACCTCGAAGTTGCATTCCGGGTGGGCGATCACCAGCCCGTCCGGGTACTTGGCGCGGAAGGCGTCGATATGCGACTTCTGGAACATCTGGTGCACCGAGCAGTGGCCCTTCCACAGCAGGATTTTCGCCTTCCTGACCTGGTCGACCGTGAGGCCGCCCATCTCGAGGTCGGGGTCCCAGACGACCATGTCGTCCATCGGGATGCCCATGTTGTGGCCGGTCCAGCGGCCGAGGTGCTGGTCGGGGAAGAACAGGATCTTCGGGCGCTGCGCGAAGGCCCACTGGGCGATCGTGCCGGCGTTCGACGACGTGCAGACGATGCCGCCGTGCTCGCCGCAGAAGGCCTTCAGGTCGGCCGCCGAGTTGATGTAGGTGACCGGCGTGACTTCCGATTCGGCGTCCAGCACCTCGTTCAGCTCGCGCCAGCAGCGCTCGACCTTGGCCAGGTTGGCCATGTCGGCCATCGAGCAGCCGGCGGCGAGGTCGGGCAGGATCGCGACCTGGTTCGGCGCGGTCATGATGTCGGCGACCTCGGCCATGAAATGCACGCCGCAGAAGATCACGTATTCGGAATCGGTCTGCGAGGCCAGCCGCGACAGCTTCAGCGAATCGCCGGTCAGGTCGGCGTGCTGGTAGATGTCGGCGCGCTGGTAATGGTGGCAGAGGATCACGGCCCGCTTGCCGAGCTTCGCCCGGGCGGCGCGGATGCGTTCCTGGCAGGCCTCGTCGGAGAGGGCGTTGAAGGGGGCGAAGGAAAGGGTGGCTGTTTGCATGCGTTTCTCTGAAAAACGGGGCAGGGTTGCGGTCAACCGCGCAATTATCCCTGAATCCACGGCAGTCCGGCCCTGCGCCAGCCGCCGATCGTGTTGCGGTGGCCGTTGGCGTCCTTGTCGCCTTCGAAGCCTTCCAGCACGTTGTAGCAATTGGCGTAGCCGGCTTCGGCCGCCGCCGCGGCGGCGCCGATAGAGCGGACGCCGCTGCGGCACAGGAACATCACCAGCCCTTCCGGATCGACCTGGCGCTTCAGCTCGGCGACGAAATTCGGATTGCGCACGCCGCCCGGGTACTGGTTCCATTCGATCTCGACGGCGCCCGGCACCCGGCCGACCCAGTCCCACTCGGCCCGGGTCCGCACGTCGACCAGACGGGCGCCCGGTGCCAGCTGCAGCAGCGCGTAGGCTTCCTGCGGCGTCAGTTCGCCCTGGTAGGGGCGTTCGAGCGCTTCGCCGCGCTGGCGGGCGAGGCTCAGGATGTCGCTTAACTTTCCCATGGTCGGCCTGCTGATAGAATCTCGGGACGACAGTATAGGACAGGGAACATGGAGCAAGCGCATCACCCGGCGGCGGCGTCGGCAGCGGAACGTTCGGCCGAGGCGCAGCGGGCGACCTGGGCGAGCGTCGCGGTCAATCTGGTGATGACCCTGGTCCAGCTGGTCGTCGGCTGGCTGGCCCATTCGCAATCGCTGGTCGCGCACGGCCTGCACTCCTTCTCCGACCTGCTGTCGGATTTCCTGGTCATCTACGCCAGCCGGCAGAGCGCCCATCCGGCCGATGCGGCCCACCCCTACGGTCATGCCCGGATCGAGACGGCGGCGACGCTGATCCTCGGTACCTCGCTGGCGCTGATCGGCGGCGGCATCCTGTGGGAGTCGGGCCTGCGCCTGCAGCACGTCGAGGCGCTGCCGGCCGTCGAGCTCTCGGCATTGTGGGTGGCGATCGCGACGGTGGTCTCCAAGGAGGGGCTGTACCGCTATCTGATCCGCGTTGCCGAGCGCCTGCGCTCGCAGCTGATGATCGCCAACGCATTGCACACCCGGGCCGACGCCGCCTCGGCGCTGGTCGTCGTCGTCGGCATCGCCGGCGCGCTGCTGGGCTGGACTTTCCTCGATCTGCTCGCCGCGGCGCTGATGGGTTTCATGATCCTGCGCATGGGCGTCGGGCTGGCCTGGGGGGCGATCAAGGAGCTGATCGACACCAGCCTCGACGACACCCAGGTCGCGGCGATCCGCAGCAGCCTGCTGGCGACGCCCGGCGTGCGTGGACTGCACCAGTTGCGCACCCGGCGCATGGCGCATCAGGCGCTGGTCGATGCCCATGTCCAGGTCGATTCCTGGATCAGCGTCTCCGAAGGACACCGCATCGCCGAATCGGCGCGGGCCCGGGTCCTGCGCGAGCATCCGGAAGTGCTCGACGTGCTGGTCCATATCGATCCGGAGGACGACATGGACCCGGATCTCGCATCGATGCGCCTGCCGTCGCGGGATGCGCTGCTCGACGAACTGAAGCCGCTGCTCGCCGGCTTGCCGGAGCCGGAAAAGATCGTGCTGCATTACCTGTGCGGCCGGGTCGAGGTCGAGGTCTTCGTCAGCCATGCCTTTTTCGAGAATGGCGATGCGCTCAGACGCGCCGAGGCGGCCTTGGCCGAGCGGATGAAATCCCATCCGCGGATCGCCCGGGTTGCGCTGAATTGTCTGGTTGCACCAAATTAGTGCGCAAATTCACGCTGCGCCCCGTTTTTGTGCATTGATTCTTTGCTGAATGGCGGGCATC
Source organism: Dechloromonas sp. (assembly GCA_028687035.1). Classification (GTDB taxonomy): domain Bacteria; phylum Pseudomonadota; class Gammaproteobacteria; order Burkholderiales; family Rhodocyclaceae; genus Azonexus. The sequence continues at coordinate 285,472 of JAQUAX010000002.1, forward strand.
TCCTTGTGGCAAAATGGAAAGGTTGGCCGCGAGGAGTGGGCATGGTTTCTGCTACAACCCCCGCGTTGCGATTTTTTGATTGGGGCCGGTTCGACCGGCAACTTGTTTTCTTAGGAGACTACCGCTTATGGCAACCCCGCAAGACGTGATGAAGATGGTCAAGGAAAACGACGCCAAGTTCGTCGATTTCCGCTTTACCGATACCCGCGGCAAGGAACAGCACGTCACCGTGCCGATCTCCGCCTTCGACGAAGACAAGTTCGAAAACGGCCACGCCTTCGACGGCTCCTCGATCGCCGGCTGGAAGGGCATCCAGGCTTCCGACATGCTGCTGATGCCGGATCCGGCCACCGCCTACGTCGATCCGTTCTTCGACGAAACCACCGTCGTCCTGACCTGTGACGTCGTCGATCCGGCCGACGGCCGCGGCTACGACCGCGACCCGCGCTCGATCGCCAAGCGCGCCGAGGCCTACCTGAAGTCCTCCGGCCTGGGCGACACCGCCTACTTCGGCCCGGAACCCGAATTCTTCATCTTCGACGGCGTTGAATGGTCCGTCGACATGTCCGGCTGCAACCTGAAGATCCACTCCGCCGAAGCGGCCTGGAACTCCGGCGAAAAGAACGAAGGCAACGGCGCCACCGGCCACCGTCCGGCGGTCAAGGGCGGCTACTTCCCGGTTCCGCCGGTTGACAGCCTGCACGACATCCGTTCGGCCATGGTGCTGACCCTGGAATCCCTGGGCGTGCCGGTCGAAGTTCACCACCACGAAGTGGCCAACGCCGGCCAGTGCGAAATCGGCACCAAGTTCAGCACCCTGGTGCAGCGCGCCGACTGGACCCAGATCCAGAAGTACGTGACCCACAACGTCGCGCACCAGTACGGCAAGACCGCGACCTTCATGCCGAAGCCGATCGTCGGCGACAACGGTTCGGGCATGCACGTTCACCAGTCCGTCTGGAAGGACGGCAAGAACCTGTTCGCCGGTGACCAGTACGCCGGTCTGTCCGAAATGGCCCTGTTCTACATCGGCGGCATCATCAAGCACGCCAAGGCCCTGAACGCGATCACCAACCCGGGCACCAACTCCTACAAGCGTCTGGTCCCGCACTACGAAGCCCCGGTCAAGCTGGCTTACTCCGCCAAGAACCGTTCCGCTTCGATCCGCATCCCGTTCGTCGCCTCGACCAAGGCCCGCCGTATCGAAACCCGCTTCCCGGATCCGATCGCGAACCCGTACCTGTGCTTCGCCGCGCTGCTGATGGCCGGCCTGGACGGTATCCAGAACAAGATCCACCCGGGCGATCCGGCCGACAAGAACCTGTACGACCTGCCGCCGGAAGAGGATGCAAAGATCCCGACCGTCTGCGCTTCGCTGGAAGAAGCCCTGGCTGCGCTGGACAAGGACCGCGAGTTCCTGACCCGCGGCGGTGTCTTCTCCAACGACTGGATCGATGCCTTCATCTCCCTGAAGATGGAAGAAGTGAACAAGATCCGCATGACGACCCACCCGGTCGAATTCGATCTGTACTACTCCTGCTAAACGCGGCGTTCAGCAGAAAAGGGCGGGGTTTTCCCCGCCCTTTTTTCGTTTACCACCCGGGGTAATACGGGCGGTGACGGTGGCGCGGCGGCGGGGGCGGCGGATAGCCGTAGCCGTAAGGGGCCGGCCGGTAGGCCGGGTAGGTTTCGACGACCACGGCCGGCGGCCCGGCGCGGTAGCCGGGCGGCGGCAGCGGCACCACGGCGCAGGCGCCGAGGCTGGCGGCGATCAGCGCGACGGCGGCCAGGCGAAGCAGGGACGGGCGTTTCATGACAGGGCTCCGGAAGGAATGGGCATGAGCAATCAACGCCCCGCCTGCGATCTGCGCCGACCGGCCTTTGTAAGCGGATATTTCCCCGGGCCGGCCGCTCAGGCGGCTTTTTCGAGGCGCTTCAGGAAGACCTTCATCTCCTTCGCGGCCTGCACGTCGCCCCTGGCCTCGGCGACCGCGATGCCGCGCTCGTAGGCCGAGCGGGCGCCGGGGGCGTCGCCGGCTTCGGCGAGCGCCTTGCCGAGCGCCTTCCAGGCCGCGGAATAGGCCGGGTCGCGGTCGACCGCCGCTCGGAAGCAGTTCCCGGCAGCTGCGGGATCGCCCGCTTTCAGGTATTCGTTGCCCAGCGAGAAGCGCAGCAGCGCGCCGTCGCGCGGACCGCCGAGCATCTTTTCCAGGGATTCGATGCGAGGGTTCATCTAGAATTCGTCTTTTGCAATTCGTTACAGGAAGAGTCTCTCATGGCCAAGACCATCATCGCCACGCCGAACGCTCCCGCCGCCATCGGCACCTATTCGCAGGCCGTCCGCGTCGGCGACACCGTCTACCTGTCCGGGCAGATCGGCCTCGATCCGGCGTCGATGCAACTGATAGACGGCATCGACGCGCAAATCGTTCGCGTTTTCGAAAACCTGAAGGCGGTTGCCGAGGCGGCCGGCGGTTCGCTGGCCGACGTCGTCAAGCTGAACGTGTTCCTGACCGACCTCGGCAATTTCGCCAGGGTCAACGAAACGATGGCCCGCTATTTCGCCGAGCCCTTCCCGGCCCGCGCCGCTGTCGGCGTGTCGGCCCTGCCGCGCGGTGCGCTGGTCGAGGCCGACGCGGTGATGCACCTCGGCGGCTGATGGCGGCGGCTCCGGCGCCGCTGCGGGTATCCGACGCGCTGCGCAAGAAGCTCGCGAAGCTGGGGCTGTCCACCGAGGCCGACCTGCTTGTCCATCTGCCGCTGCGCTACGAGGACGAAACGCGCCTCGTGCCGGTGGCGCGGGCCTTCACCGGCGAGCCGGTACAGGTCGAGGTCGTTGTCCAGGACAGCGAAGTGCAGTTGCGGCCGCGCCGGCAGCTGGTCGTCCGCGCCGCGGACGATAGCGGCACGGTGACGCTGCGTTTCTTCAGCTTCTACCCGAGCCAGCAATCGATGCTGGCGCCGGGGGCGCGCATCCGCGCCTTCGGCGAAGTCCGCGGCGGATTCTTCGGCCCCGAAATGGTGCATCCGCGTTTCCGCCCGGTCGCCGACGGCGAAGCGCTGCCGGCGGAATTGACCCCGATCTACCCGTCCACCGCGGGGCTGGCCAATTCGGCGCTGCAGAAGCTGGTCGGCCGGGCCCTAGGCAGCGCCGACCTGAGCGACACGCTGCCCGACGAATTGCGCCGGCGCCTGAAGCTGCCGGGCTTCGCGCGCAGCCTGACCTATCTGCACGCGCCGCCGGCCGATGCCGACCCCGATGCCTTGCAGGCGCGCCGCCACCCGGCCTGGCGGCGGATCAAGTTCGACGAGGTGCTGGCCCAGCAGATGAGCCTGCGCCGAGCCTATCTGGCGCGCCGCGAGCAGGGCGCGCCGGTGCTGGTCGCCCGCGACGACCTCGGCGCCCGGCTGCTCGACCGCCTGCCCTTCGGCCTGACCGGCGCCCAGCTGCGGGCGATGGCCGAAATCGCTGGCGACCTCGCGCAGCCTTACCCGATGCAGCGCCTGCTGCAGGGCGACGTCGGCGCCGGCAAGACCATCGTCGCCGCGCTCGCTGCCTGCCAGGCGATCTCGGCCGGCTGGCAGGCCGCCTTCATGGCGCCCACCGAGATCCTCGCCGAGCAGCATTACCTGAAACTGCGCGACTGGCTGGAGCCCCTCGGCGTGCGCATCGCCTGGTTGTCCGGCAGCCTGAAGGGCAAGGCGAAACAGGCGCAGCTCGCTGCCGCGGCGGCCGACGCGCAACTGGTCGTCGGCACGCATGCGCTGATCCAGGACGGCGTCGATTTCGCGAAGCTCGGTCTGGCCATCGTCGATGAGCAGCACCGCTTCGGCGTCGCCCAGCGCCTGGCGCTGCGCAACAAGGGCAGCAACCCGCACCAGCTGATGATGTCGGCGACGCCGATCCCGCGCACGCTGGCGATGAGCTACTACGCCGATCTCGACGTCACCGTGCTCGACGAACTGCCGCCCGGCCGGACGCCGATCAAGACCCGCCTGGTCGCCGACAACCGCCGGCAGGACGTCGTCGGTTTCGTGAAGAAGCACGTCGAGGAGGGGCGCCAGGCCTACTGGGTCTGCCCGCTGATCGAGGAATCGGAAGCCCTGCAGCTGCAGACGGCGCAGGATACTTTCGAACAGCTTTCGGCCGATCTGCCAGGGGTGACCGTGGGCCTGGTGCACGGTCGGCTGAAGGCCGACGACAAGCAGTCGGTGATGGCCGCCTTCGCCGCCGGCGACATCGACGTGCTGGTCGCGACGACGGTCATCGAGGTCGGCGTCGATGTGCCCAACGCCAGCCTGATGGTCATCGAGCATGCCGAACGCTTCGGGCTGTCGCAGCTGCACCAGCTGCGCGGCCGGGTCGGGCGCGGCCAGTACGAGTCGAGCTGCGTGCTGGTCTATGCCGGGCCGCTCGGCGAGATCGCCCGACAGCGGCTGAAGATCATCTTCGAGCACACCGACGGCTTCGAGATCGCCCGCCAGGACCTGCATATCCGCGGTCCCGGTGAATTCGTCGGCAGCCGGCAGAGCGGCGTGCCGCTGCTGCGCTACGCCGACCTCGAGCTGGACGCCGACCTGGTCGACATGGCGCGTGACGTCGCCGAGGAAATGCTGACCGCGCATCCGGATCTGGCCGAGCGCCACCTGCAGCGCTGGCTGGGGTCGCGCGAGGAGCTGCTGAAGTCCTGACGCCGTTCAGGCGTAGGCGCTGAAGCCCGAACTGCTCGGCGTTTCGATGGTGTAGTGGCGGGCGACCCGTGCGGCGCGAGCATCGTCGGGGGCGGCCCGCTGTTCCGCCGCGATGTCGCCGCGTGCTTCCTGCGCCATCGAGGCGGCCTTGGCGGCGACCGCCCTGTCCTGGCCGGACGGATCGGCCGGGGCCAGCGCGGCGGCGCGGATGGTTTGCGCGCGCTGCAGCGTTTCTTCCGGCGTGCGGCCGGGGGAAGTGTCGATCCGGACTTCGCCGCCGACGGCGTAATTCACGCCGTCCGGGCCCTTCTGGTAGGCAAAGCTGGCACCGGAAACGGCCAGTCCGGCGGCGGCCGACAGGTGGGCCTGTTCGTGCTGGCGCACCTCGCGGTCGCGGGCCTTCAGCTGATCCAGCTGTGCCTGCTGGTCCGGCGTCAGTTGTCCGGCCGGCGCCGAGCCGCGCGCCGTCGTTCCGCGTGCGGAGGCAGCGGCAGCGTAGGCGGCAGTCGGGGAGTTCAGGCCGGAAATGTTCATGGCGCAAGCGGGTCGAAGCGGAAAGTCCTAGCTTCAGCTTAGTCCAGCGGCGAGCAGGTCAGCGGAAAAAGTCCTCGATCAGCCGGGCCACGGCCGCCGGCTGGTCGTGATGCAGCATGTGGTCGGCGTCGTCGATCCAGCATTCGTCGACGTCGGCGAAGCAGGCGCGGCGCGCTTCCCAGTCGCCCGGGCGGGCTGCGAAGTCGCGCACGACCCAGGACTGGCGGCCGGCGACCCAGCGCACCGGGCAGGCGATCCTGCGCCAGATCGCCATCGATTCCTCGAGCCGGAACAGGTAGGGCGAGGTCGCCTTGTGCCACGGGTCGCCGTTCCAGACGATGCCGTGGCACCGCTCGCCGCTCCGGTTGCTGCCTTCGCCGACGCGCGACAGGTGGCGGGACAGGAAGTCGGCGCGTCCTTCCGTCAGGAAGCGGTCGCTCTTCAGCAGCCGGCGGGCGAAAGCCGCGCGGTCGGCGTAGACGTGCATGCGCGGCGGCGACTGCAGCGTGTCCAGCCACTGCGCGTAGCGTTCGGGGGCCATGTCCGGGTGCGTCGGCGCGATGCCGAAACCTTCCAGCGAAACCAGGCGCTCGACGCGCTGCGGCCGGATGCCGGCGTACAGGCAGGCCAGGATGCCGCCCATGCTGTGTCCGGCGATGCGGACCCGGCCGTCCGGTGCGTAGCGGTCGACGAGGGCTTCGAGGTCGCCAACGTGCTCGGCGAAGAAGTACGGACGGCCCAGCCATTGCGACGGCCCGAAGCCGCGCCAGTCGGGGGCGACGATGTTCCAGTCGCGGCACAGCTCGTCGACGACGAACTGCCAGGATGCGGAAACGTCCATCCAGCCGTGCAGCAGCAACAGCGTCGGGGCGGCCGGATCGCCCCAGCGGCGCACGTGCAGGCGGACAGTCGGCAGATCGAGGGTTTCGGAACGAGAAGGGCGCATGGTTCGGCGATAATCGCGGTTTTTTCGAAAACGAAGGTTAACGCAGAATGACCGCATCACCTGCCGGAACGGGCACGTTCCAGCTGCTCGCGACGCGCCGTTTCGGCCCCTTTTTCGCGACCCAGTTCCTCGGCGCCTTCAACGACAACCTGTTCAAGAACGCCTTGGTCGTGCTGCTGACCTTCCGCGCCGCCGACTGGACGACGCTGTCGCCGGGGCTGATCGCCAACCTGGCGGCCGGGCTGTTCATCCTGCCCTTCTTCCTTTTTTCGGCGACCGCCGGCCAGCTCGCCGACAAATACGACAAGGCGCGGCTCGCCCGGCTGGTCAAGGGGCTGGAGATGGCGATCATGGCGCTGGCCGCGGCAGCTTTCTGGATGCACAGCTTCGCCGGCCTGATGGCCGCGCTGTTCCTGCTCGGCGTGCATTCGACGCTGTTCGGGCCGGTCAAGTACGCGCTGCTGCCGCAGCACCTGCGCGAGGACGAACTGGTCGGCGGCAACGCGCTGGTCGAGGCCGGCACTTTCGTCTCCATCCTGCTCGGCACGCTGGCCGGCGGCGTGCTCGCCGGCACGGTCGCCCAGCCGGCCTGGATCGCCTTCGGCGGCTTCGCGGTCGCCGCCGCGGGCTACGCGGCCAGCCGCGGCATCCCGGCGGCGCCGGCGCCGGCGCCGGAACTCGCGGTCAACCTCAATCCGCTGTCCGAAACCTGGCGCAACCTCGCCTTCGCCGGCCGCGAGCGCAGCGTGCTGCTGGCCATCGTCGCGATCTCGTGGTTCTGGCTGTACGGCGCACTGTTCCTGGCGCAGTTCCCGGCCTACGCGAAATACGTTCTGGGCGGCGGCGAGTCGGCGGTGACGCTGCTGCTCGCGGTGTTCACGGTCGGGATCGGGATCGGCTCGCTGCTCTGCGACCGCCTGTCGCGCCACCGGCTCGAACTCGGCCTGGTGCCGCTCGGCGCGATCGGCCTAACACTGTTCGGCATCGACCTGTATTTCGCGTCGCCGGCTGCGACGGACGGCAGCGCGCCGCAGGCGCTGGCCGCGCTGCTCGGCCGGCCCGGGGTCTGGCGCGTGCTGGCCGACCTGCTGCTGCTCGGCGCCTTCGGCGGGCTGTTCATCGTGCCGCTCTACGCGCTGATCCAGCTGCGCGGCGAGGCCGCGCACCGGGCCCGGATCATCGCCGCCAACAACATCGTCAATGCGCTGTTCATGGTCGTCGGTGCGCTCGGTGCCGGGGCCCTGCTCGACGGCGGCTGGACGATCCCGGAACTGTTCGGCGCCGGCGCGCTGGCCAATGCGGCGGTCGCCGTCGGCCTGTGCATCGCGCTGCCCGAATTCGGCCGCCGCTTCGTCGCCTGCCTGACGCCGGGACGCTGAGTTGTCGAAATCCCCGCCCGGGCTGCGGTCGACCGCGCCGGGCGGGGTAAAATCGCCGGATCATGAACTGGCAAACCCTGAAGGCGAGACTCGATCTCTACGAAAAGCTGATGCGGCTGGACAAGCCGATCGGCACGCTGCTGCTGCTCTGGCCGACGCTGTGGGCGTTGTGGCTGTCGTCGGACGGCCGGCCCGACTGGATGGTCACCTGGGTTTTCGCGCTGGGCACCCTGCTGATGCGCTCGGCCGGCTGCGTGATCAACGACTACGCCGACCGCGACTTCGACCTGCACGTCGAGCGCACCCGCGAGCGGCCGCTGACTGCCGGCAAGGTGACGACGCGCGAGGCGCTGTGGCTGTTCGCCGGCCTGTCGCTGGCCTCGTTCGCGCTGGTGCTGCTGCTCGGCCGGCCGCTGGTGATCTGGCTGTCGCTGCCGGCGCTGTTCCTCGCCGCGAGCTACCCCTTCACCAAGCGCTTCTTCGCGATTCCGCAGGCCTATCTCGGCATCGCCTTCGGCTTCGGCATCCCGATGGCCTACGCCGCGCAGCTCGGCAACGTGCCGGCCGAAGCGTGGTGGCTGCTGCTCGCCAACGTGTTCTGGGCGGTCGCCTACGACACCGAATATGCGATGGTCGACCGCAACGACGACCTGAAGATCGGCATCAAGACCTCGGCGATCACTTTCGGCCGTTTCGACGTCGCCGCGGTGATGCTGTGCTACGCGGCAACGCTGGCGATCATCGGCGCGGTCGGCCTCGGGCGCGGCCTGGGCTGGCCCTTCCTCGGCGGACTGGGGCTTGCCGCCGGCATCATGGCTAGGCACTATCTGTGGATTAGGGGTCGGGAACGGGAGGCCTGCTTCAGGGCTTTCCGGCACAACAACTGGGTCGGTCTGGCGATATTCGCAGGAATTCTCGCCGCTTACGTCGTTTGAGGGGGATGGATGCAGGGAGATGAGCGCAGGTTTGTCCGCCTGAGGCTCGCTGACGTCGTGGTCGGCGAGCCGTTGCCTTTCACGCTGTACGACGAAGAAAAGACGGCGATCCGCCTGCGTGGCGATACGATCGTTTCGCAGGCTGCCCTCGGGCAGCTGTTCAGCCAGAACGTCTATCGGCTCGATCAGGAGCCGGCGCTGCGCGACGGGCTGGGCGTCATGCTGTCGCGCCAGCCGTCGGCCGACAAGGCGCGAGCCAAAACGGCGCCGGCGCGCGGCGCGGAAATGGCCTTCGATTCGTCGGGCATCCGCGTCGGCGATCCGATCCAGTTGCAGTCCACGCCGGCCGCACCCCGTTATACCTCGCTGCTGATCGGCTACCTGAAGAACCGCAGCGTCATCGTCACGCAGCCTGAAATCGACGGCGAACTGGCGATGCTGCGCGAGGGGCAGGCCTTCAGCGCCCGCTTCTTTTCCGGGCGCTCGGTCTTCGAGTTTCCGACCAGCGTGCTGAAGCAGACCAACGTGCCCTATCCCCTGTTGCACCTCGCCTATCCGCGCGATCTGAAGGTGCAGGAAATCCGGCGCGCCCCGCGCGTCGCGGTGGACGTCATCGTGGCCGTCGAAACGCCCGGCGGCGAATCGCACTCGGGCAAGCTGCTCGACCTCAGCACGGCCGGCGCCGGGCTCGGGGCAAGGAAGCGCTTTGCCGACAAGGGGGATGTGCTGCGCCTGAAGTTCAAGCTGGAGGTGCAGGGAATCGATACCTACATCGTGGCCACGGCCGAGGTGCGCAACGTCGTGCATCGTGTCGACCATGCGCAGACGCCCTACCTGTACGGACTGCATTTCGTCGATCTCGAAGAGGGAGCGCTGCTCGTTCTGGCGGCCTACGTCTTCGGGGCGATCGTCGGCGAACACACGGGGAATTGATGAAATACCACGACCTGCGCGACTTCGTGTCGCAACTCGAGAAGACCGGCGAACTCAAGCGCGTCGCGGTCGACGTCGATCCGCACCTCGAAATGACCGAGATCTGCGACCGCGTGCTGCGCGCCGGCGGCCCGGCCATCCTGTTCGAAAAGCCGAAGGGCCACGACATCCCGGTGCTCGGCAACCTGTTCGGCACGCCGCGCCGGGTCGCGCTCGGCATGGGCGAGGAGTCGGTCGGCGCGCTGCGCGAGATCGGCAAGCTGCTCGCCTACCTGAAGGAGCCGGAGCCGCCCAAGGGCCTGAAGGATGCCTGGGACAAGCTGCCGATCCTGAAGCAGGTGCTCAACATGGCGCCGAAGACGGTGTCGTCGGCGCCGTGCCAGGAGATCGTCTGGGAAGGCAGGGACGTCGATCTCGGCCGGCTGCCGATCCAGCATTGCTGGCCGGGCGACGTCGCGCCGCTGATCACCTGGGGCCTGGTCGTCACGCGCGGTCCGCACAAGAACCGGCAGAACCTCGGCATCTACCGCCAGCAGGTGCTCGGTCCGAACAAACTGATCATGCGCTGGCTGGCCCACCGCGGCGGCGCGCTCGATTTCCGCGAGCACCAGCTGGCGAAGCCGGGCGAGCCTTTCCCGGTCGCCGTCGTGCTCGGCTGCGACCCGGCGACCATTCTCGGCGCCGTGACGCCGGTGCCCGATTCGCTGTCCGAATACCAGTTCGCCGGCCTGCTGCGCGGCGGCAAGACCGAGCTGACGCAATGCCTGGGCTCGACGCTGCAGGTGCCGGCGCGCGCCGAGATCGTGCTCGAGGGCGTGATCCATCCGGGCGAGACGGCGCTCGAAGGTCCCTACGGCGACCATACCGGCTACTACAACGAACAGGCGGAATTCCCGGTATTCACGGTCGACCGCATCACGCTGCGCAAAAATCCGATCTACCACAGCACCTACACCGGCAAGCCGCCCGACGAGCCGGCCATCCTCGGCGTCGCGCTGAACGAGGTCTTCGTGCCGCTGCTGCAGAAGCAGTACCCGGAAATCGTCGATTTCTACCTGCCGCCGGAAGGCTGCTCGTACCGGATGGCGATCGTGTCGATCAGGAAGGCCTATCCCGGCCACGCCAAGCGCATCATGTTCGGCATCTGGTCCTTCCTGCGCCAGTTCATGTACACCAAGTTCATCGTCGTCGTCGATGACGACATCGACATCCGCGACTGGAAGGAAGTGATCTGGGCGATGACGACGCGCATGGACGCGACGCGCGACACGACGCTGGTCGACCACACGCCGATCGACTACCTCGACTTCGCGTCGCCGGTCGCCGGCCTGGGCTCGAAGATGGGGCTGGACGCGACCAACAAGTGGCCGGGCGAAACGAACCGCGAGTGGGGGCGGCCCATCGTCATGGATGCCGACGTCAAGAAGAAGGTCGACGCGATGTGGGCGGACCTCGGGCTGTGAGCGTTTCGGTCCGTCCGCTCGACCTCGCCGACACGGCGCAGGCGGCCGCCTGGCTGGACCTGCTCGACCATTACGCGCGGGACCCGATGGGCGGCGGCAGCGGCCTGTCCGGCTACGCGCAGGCGAACCTGGCGCGCGAACTGCGCGACCTGCCGACCTTCCACGGTGCACTGGCCTTCGATGGCGAAAACGCGGTCGGGCTGATCAACTGCTTTGCCGGCTTCTCGACCTTCGCCGCCCGGCCGCTGCTGAACATCCACGACATCGTGACCCGTGCCGGGCTGCGCGGCCGCGGCGTCGGCCAGGCGCTGCTCGGCTGGGCCGAAACCCGGGCGCGCCAGCTCGGCTGCTGCAAGCTGACGCTCGAAGTGCTGTCGAACAACCGCCGCGCGCTGCGTTCCTACGAGCAGGCCGGTTTCGCGCCCTACGTGCTCGACCCGGCGGCCGGGCAGGCGCTGTTCCTGCAGAAGAACCTGACGGAGGACTGATCCATGCAAGAGCCCGTTCCCGCGCCCGACCTCGGCGGCGTCCGCCCGTCGCTGGTCCAGCTGACCCACCTGATCTACGCATTGCACGCGATCGCGGTTGTCGTCGGCGTCACGTCGGCGGCGACGGTCGCCGGCGGTTTCGTGTTCGGCCTGCCGTCGCTGCTCGCCGTCTTCCTCAATTACCTGAAGCGCGGCGACGTCGCCGGCACCTGGCTGGAAAGCCATTTCCGCTGGCAGATCCGGACCTTCTGGTTCACGGCGCTGTGGCTGGTCGTCTACGGCCTGCTGATCGTCACGATCGTCGGTATTCCGCTGGCCTGGATGCTGATCGCCGTGCTCGGCTTCTGGGTCGGCTACCGCGTCATGCGCGGCTGGGTCGCGCTGGGCGGCGTCAGGCCGGTCGGCTGAGCTTCTCGCCACGCGCGCAGCATCGCCAGCGACTGGCGATAGCTGTGGGCGATCTGCGCGTCGGCGTAGCGGTGTTCGGCGCCGACTGGGCAGGCGGTCCGCGCCAGGCAGCCCTCGGCGCAGCGCGAATGCGCGGCCAGCCGCCAGTCGCTGCAGGCGTCCAGGTCGAAGCGGCCGCCGTTCAGCGCGCCGGCCGGGCAGGCGGCGATGCACGGCATTTGCCGGCAGTCCAGGCAGGGGTTGCCGCGGTCGACGACCGGCGAAGGGGCGAAATCGGTGTCGGCGACGAGCACGGCCCGATAGGCGTACCAGCTGCCCCAGTCGGCGTCGATGCCGACCATGAACGGCGACGCGTGGTGCCAGCCGGCCAGCCGGCCGAGCGCCTGCAGCCCGACCGGCGCATCGCCCGGATAGAGCAGCCGGTAGCGGCGCCCGGGCAGGCAGGCCGCGAACCAGTCGGCGACGGTCCGGATGCAGTAGTCGTCGATCGGGTGTTCGCCGCCCGGCCCGGCGGCCTGGACGCATTCCCACAGCCGGCGCCCGCCGTGGCCGAGCAGGATCAGCTGCGTTTCGCCGGGCTGCGCCGCGATGCCGGAGCGGATGTCTTCCGGCAGCGCGGCGAGCTCGAAGACGTGTTGCCGGTTCAGTCCGGCACGGTCGAGGAAGGTGCCGGGAAAGTCAGTCATCGCGGCCCCCGCGGGCGACCCAGGCGAGCAGCGCGTCGATCGCCGCGCCGCCGGCCGCGGCCTGCGGATGGTTGATCAGGCAGACGACGGCGTAACGCCGGCCCTGCGCATCGAGCGCGTAACCGGCGGCGCTGCGCACGCCTTCCAGCGAGCCGCTCTTGATGTGGGCGCGGCCGCTGGCCGGCGAGCCGTTCAGGCGCTTCTTCATCGTGCCGTCGACGCCGACCACCGGCAGGCTGGACATGAATTCGGGCATCACCGGGTTGCGCCAGGCGTCGGCCAGCAGGCGGCCGAGGCTGCCGGCGCTGATCCGCTCGCTGCGCGACAGGCCGGAGCCGTTGTCGACGACCAGCTCCGGGAAATCCAGGCGGCGGGCGGTCAGCCAGCCGGCCAGCCGGGCCCGGGCCCGCTCGGGGGTGGCCGGCGCCGTGTCGTTGCCGAGCGTCAGGAAGAGCTGGCGGGCCATCACGTTGTTGCTGAACTTGTTGATGTCGCGGACGACATCGGCCAGCGGTGGCGATTCCTGGCGGGCGACGCGCTGCGCCCCGGCCGGCACGCTGCCGCTGCGCACGCGGCCGGCCAGCGTACCGCCCAGTTCCCGCCACAGCGCGCGGATCAGGCCGTCGGCCTGGGCGTCGGCGGACAGTGGCGCCAGGTTCAGCGTCTTCTCGCCGCAGGCGGCCGGGTAGTGGCCGCTGAATTCGAGCGTGCGGCCGTCGCCGGCCAGCTGCGTCCGGATGCGGTCCTTCCAGTCGCTGCGGCACGGTTCGTCGCTGCTGCGCAGCCGGTTGTCGATGACCAGCACGGCGTTCGGCGTCTCGAGCAGGACGCGCGTCCGGCCGAGGTCGGGCTGCAGCGTGAAACGCAGCGTCTGGAAATCGATCAGCAGGCCGTCCGGTCCGACGTTGTAGGGGCGCATCGGCTTGGCGTCGAAGGCGCCCGGATCGATCCGCGGCACGTCGAAAACGCCGCGGTCGAGCACGACGTCGCCGGCGATGTGGCGGATGCCGCGGACGCGCAGCCGGCGCAGCAGGTTCCACAGGTCCTCCGCGACGAAGCGCGGACTGCCGCTTCCCTGCAGGTACATATTGCCGTCCACGACGCCGTCGACCGCGGGGGCGTCGATCCAGGCATCCGTCGCCCAGGTGTGTGCCGGACCGAGCAGGTCGAGCGCCGCGTAGGTGGTCAGCAGCTTCATCACCGATGCCGGGTTCATCGGCGTGTCCGGATTGTGCTCGACCAGGGGCGTGGCCCCGTCCAGCGGGCGGACGACGATGGCGACGGCGGTCGCCGGAATCCGGGCATCGTTCAGCGCGCCGGCGACGGTGGCGGGCAAGGGGCCGGCCAGCGCCGGCCCGGCGGCGATCAGCAGGAGCAGGGCGAGAAAACGGAACATCGTGACCAGCGTGGGGAGAATGCCCCGAATTCTAGCCGCGGCCGGGGCGGCCGCGGGGATTCATGCGCTGTCGCGGGAGGCGAGGCGAGCGTCGTTGAGCGCGAGCGGGAGCGCGCCGCCGCCGATGCGCTCGAAATCGGCGCTGAATTCGCGCAGGCTGCCGGTGCGCTGAAGAATCTCGTGGCGCAGCTTGTCGAGCGTGTCGTCGGTGCGGCGCAGGGCGCTGCGTTCCAGATCGTCGATCAGCGTGGCGATCCGGGCGTCGCTGCCGGTGCGTCGCTCGGCGAGTGCGTTCCAGGTGTCGTGTCCGGCCCGGCGGGCCGTGTCGATCAGTTGGGCGGCATGGCGCCCAGCGTCGCGCACGGGGTTGGTCGTATCGTCGAGGGTCGAGACGCGGACGGTGCCGCCCTTCAGTGTCAGCGAAGCGAGCAGCGCGGCACCCGACAGGCAGGCGAGCAGCGCCGGCAGCGTGCCGCGCCGGAAGACGGTGCGCAGCGCGCTGGCCAGGCGCTGGCGCAGCGGGACGCGAGCCGGCACGGGGGCGGGGGAGGCGGCCTGCATCGCGCGGTAGCGCGCCTCGGCGGCAGCGATTGCGGCAGCTTCGGGGCGGGTGCGGATGGCGACGAAGCCGGCCATGCTGCCCCAGCCGTCGTGCACCGGAGAGACGCGCATGTCGCTCCAGTAGTAATCGCCGTTCTTGGCGCGGTCCTTGATGACGCCGCGCCAGTGCTGGCCGCCTTCCAGCGTGTGCCACATGTCGATGAAGACCTGGGTCGGCATGTCCGGATGACGGACCACGTTGTGCTTGCGGCCGATCAGTTCGGCCAGCGTGTAGCCGCTGATTTCGGCGAACAGGTCGTTCGCGTAGGTGATCACACCCAGCCGGTCGGTGCGCGAAACCATGTAGCAATTCTCGGGCAGCAGGCGTTCCGTACCGGCCTCGTGAACTGGCATTTCCATTATCCTTGCCTAAAGGGGTATGACCAAAGGAGTAGTTGTCTCATGCGAAGCTTACAGGCAGCTGACCGTTTTGTTACAGGAAAAAGATAGCCCCGCAGTCTCCGGCATTCAATTCAATTCGCATTATTCCCGGATGGGCTGACATCCATTCATCGTGAAGGCAACGCCGGGAGCCCTCCGGCGACGGGCTCGATCCCCGGTGGGATGCGATGCCTTTCCGGTGAGGCGAGGGGGAAAATTTTCGATCCGCCACTTGAAATGGCGGAAAGCTGTCCCTATTATTAGCACTCACCGGAGACGAGTGCTAACAGCCTGGTCGCCCGGTCCCGGGTCCGCGCCGAGCGCGTCCGGCCAATTTCAAATGTGTCGCAACCTATTATCAGGAGTCATCCGTATGAACATCCGTCCTTTGCACGACCGTGTGATCGTCAAGCGCGTCGAAGCCGAGCGCACCACCGCTTCCGGCATCGTGATCCCCGATTCCGCCGGCGAGAAGCCGGATCAGGGTGAAATCCTGGCCGTCGGTCCGGGCAAGCGTGACGACGCCGGCAAGTACATCGCGCTGGACGTCAAGGTCGGTGACCGCGTGCTGTTCGGCAAGTACGCCGGCCAGGCCGTCAAGGTCGATGGCCAGGAAGTCCTGGTCATGCGCGAAGAAGACATCATGGGCGTGCTGCAGAAGTAATTCCGCGGTCGACGTTCTCAACAGATCAAATTTCAGGAGCTATTAAATGGCAGCTAAAGAAGTCAAGTTCGGCGATTCCGCCCGCGCCCGCATGGTCGAAGGCATCAACATCCTGGCCGATGCCGTCAAGGTCACGCTCGGTCCCAAGGGCCGCAACGTCGTGCTCGAGCGTTCCTTCGGCGGCCCGACCGTCACCAAGGACGGCGTTTCCGTCGCCAAGGAAATCGAACTGAAGGACAAGTTCGCCAACATGGGCGCCCAGATGGTCAAGGAAGTCGCTTCCAAGACCTCCGACATCGCCGGTGACGGCACCACCACCGCCACCGTGCTGGCCCAGGCCATCGTCCGCGAAGGCATGAAGTACGTGGCCGCCGGCATGAACCCGATGGATCTGAAGCGCGGCATCGACAAGGCTGTCGCCGCCACCATCGAAGAGCTGAAGGCGATCTCCAAGCCGTGCACCACGACCAAGGAAATCGCCCAGGTCGGTTCCATCTCCGCCAACTCCGATGCCGATATCGGCAGCATCATCGCCAATGCGATGGAAAAGGTCGGCAAGGAAGGCGTCATCACCGTTGAAGACGGCAAGTCCCTGGCCAACGAACTCGACGTCGTCGAAGGCATGCAGTTCGACCGCGGCTACCTGTCCCCGTACTTCATCAACAACCCGGAAAAGCAGATCGCCCTGCTCGACAATCCGTTCGTGCTGCTGTTCGACAAGAAGATCTCGAACATCCGCGACCTGCTGCCGGTGCTGGAACAAGTCGCCAAGGCCTCGCGCCCGCTGCTGATCATCGCCGAAGACGTCGATGGCGAAGCGCTGGCCACCCTGGTCGTCAACAACATCCGCGGCATCCTGAAGACCGTCGCCGTCAAGGCCCCGGGCTTCGGCGACCGCCGCAAGGCCATGCTGGAAGACATCGCCATCCTGACCGGCGGTACCGTGATCTCCGAAGAGACCGGCCTGTCGCTGGAAAAGGCGACCCTGAAGGATCTGGGTCAGGCCAAGCGCGTCGAGATCGCCAAGGAAAACACCACGATCATCGACGGTGCCGGCGATGCCGCTTCGATCGAAGCCCGCGTCAAGCAGATCCGCGTCCAGATCGAGGAAGCCACCTCCGACTACGACCGCGAAAAGCTGCAGGAACGTGTTGCCAAGCTGGCCGGCGGCGTTGCCGTGATCAAGGTGGGTGCTGCGACCGAAGTCGAAATGAAGGAAAAGAAGGCTCGCGTCGAAGACGCGCTGCACGCTACCCGCGCTGCTGTTGAAGAAGGCATCGTCCCGGGCGGCGGCGTCGCGCTGCTGCGTGCCCGTGCCAACATCGCCAAGCTGAAGGGCGACAACCACGACCAGGATGCCGGCATCAAGCTGATCCTGAAGGCGATCGAAGCCCCGCTGCGCGAGATCGTCTCCAACGCCGGCGACGAGCCGTCCGTCGTGGTCGACAAGGTCGTTCGCGGCAAGGGCAACTACGGCTACAACGCCGCCTCCGGCGAATACGGCGACATGGTCGAAATGGGCGTGCTGGATCCGACCAAGGTGACCCGCACCGCGCTGCAGAACGCCGCTTCCGTCGCCGGCCTGATGCTGACGACCGAATGCATGGTCGCCGAGCTGGCCGAAGACAAGCCGGCCATGCCCCCGATGGGCGGCATGGGTGGCATGGGCGGTATGGACATGGGCATGTAATTCCGGCTCAGGTCGATTGACCCGAAAAGGCCCCGCTTCGTGCGGGGCCTTTGTTTTTTGGACTTTCCGCTGGCATGCGATTAATCGTTAATAAATGAATTATGTCCGTGTAAGTTAGCTGTAAGAAGGTCGGCTTAAATTAGGCTCCGCAGCAATGCCTCTATAAACACAAATCTGAGGAGCAAACCAATGTCACAACTACACTCCGAGCACTACGAGCGGATCCGGAGCAATCCGCGATTCCAGTCGCTCGTAGCCAAGCGCAACGGGTACGCCTTCATCATGACTGCGCTCATGATGTTCGCGTACTACGGCTACATTCTGCTGATTGCCTTCGATAAGGAAGGTCTTGCCGTCAAGCTGGGCGAAGGCATGGTCACTTCGGTGGGCATTCCGCTCGGCCTGGGGGTCATCGTTTTCACCATCATCATCACGGCTATCTACGTCAAGCGCGCCAACACCGAGTTCGACGCCGAAGCTGCCGAAATCCTGAAGGAGGCCCAGAAGTGATGATCTCCCGCAAGCACATCCTGGGCGGTCTGTTCGCCCTTCTCGCCGCTGGTGCCGCGCTCGCGGCTGGGGCCGATCTCGGTGAGACGCAGAAGCAGGCAACCAACTGGACGGCCATCGTGATGTTCGCCATCTTCGTCGGCGCTACGCTGTTCATTACCAAGTGGGCGGCCGGCAAGACCAAGTCCGCGGCTGACTTCTACACCGCCGGCGGTGGCATCACCGGCTTCCAGAACGGCCTGGCGATCGCCGGCGACTACATGTCCGCCGCGTCCTTCCTGGGTATTTCCGGTCTGGTCTTCGCCAACGGCTTCGACGGCCTGATCTTCTCGATCGGCTGGCTGGTCGGCTGGCCGGTCATCACCTTCCTGATGGCCGAGCGTCTGCGCAACCTGGGCAAGTTCACCTTTGCCGACGTCGCGTCCTACCGCTTCTCCCAGACCCCGGTTCGCACGTTCGCGGCCACCGGTTCCCTGGTCGTCGTCGCGTTCTACATGATCGCGCAGATGGTCGGCGCGGGTCAGCTGATCAAGGTGCTGTTCGGTCTCGAATACATCTACGCGGTGATCATGGTCGGCATCATCATGATGGCCTACGTGCTGTTCGGCGGCATGACCGCAACGACCTGGGTGCAGATCATCAAGGCGGTGATGCTGCTGTGCGGTGCGACCTTCATGGCGCTGGCCGTGCTGTTCCAGTTCGGTTTCAACCCGGAGGCCCTGTTCGCCAAGGCGGTTGAAGTGCATGCGAAGAAGGATGCCATCATGGCGCCGGGCGCCCTGATCAAGGATCCGATTTCGGCGATCTCCGTCGGCATGGCGCTGATGTTCGGTACCGCTGGCCTGCCGCACATCCTGATGCGCTTCTTCACCGTGCCGAACGCCAAGGAAGCTCGCAAGTCCGTTGCCTGGGCGACCACCTGGATCGGTTACTTCTACATCCTGACCTTCATCATCGGCTTCGGCGCGATCGTGAACCTCGTCCAGAACCCGGGCGAATTCTACGTCGGCGGCGAAATCGCCAAGGGCCTGAAGGGCGGCGGCAACATGGCAGCCGTGCATCTGGCCAAGGCGGTCGGTGGCGACCTGTTCCTCGGCTTCATCTCCGCCGTGGCCTTCGCGACCATCCTCGCCGTTGTGGCCGGTCTGACGCTGTCCGGTGCCTCCGCTGTGTCGCATGACCTGTACGCCTCCGTCTTCCGCAAGGGCTGCTCTTCCGAAGACGAACTGCGCGTCTCGAAGATCACGACCCTGGCGCTGGGCGTGCTGGCCGTGGTCCTGGGGATCGCGTTCGAAAAGGAAAACGTCGCCTACATGGTGATGCTGGCCTTCGCGATCGCTTGCTCCGCCAACTTCCCGGTCCTGTTCATGTCCGTGCTGTGGAAGAATTGCACGACCAAGGGCGCGGTGACCGGTGGCTTCGTCGGCCTGTTCATGTCCGTCATCCTGACCGTCGGCTCTGCCAACGTCTGGGAGGCCGTGCTGCACAACCCGAAGGGCTCCGCCTGGTTCCCGTACAACTCGCCGGCTATCTTCTCGATGTCCGCTGCCTTCTTCACGATCTGGCTGGTGTCCATCCTGGACAACTCCGCCCAGGCCAAGAAGGAGCGCGAGCTGTATGCTGATCAGCTGATCCGTTCCGAAACCGGCATTGGTGCCTCTACCGCCAGCGCACACTGATTCGACAAGGCCTAGTGCCCAAGCCCGGGGATTTCCCCGGGCTTTTTTCATTTGGGGAGCCGTTCGGGGTTAACCTGAAACTGGAGTTAAAAATCAGGGCGAACGAAAACGCCGCGTGGGATGGCCGCGGGATATCTTTGCTAGACTTGGGGCTTGGGAAAAAAACGGTAGGGGGCTGCCCAGTGCAGGATCGGGCGGCCCCCTGAGTTGCGGTGGAACCGCATACTCCAAAGACCATAAAAGGAGAACAGCCCATTCAGAATAGTCGGGCTGGCTTACAAAAATCTTACGTCCGCTGAAGCCGGGTCAAAAAATGCGCATATTGATTGCCGAAGACGACGCGATTATTGCCGATGGTCTCACTCGCTCCCTGCGCCAGGGGGGCTATGCAGTCGATTGGGCGCCGAACGGCGTCGAGGCCGATACGGCCCTGATGACCTCTGCCTACGACTTGCTGATTCTCGACCTGGGCTTGCCCAAGTTGCCAGGTCTCGAGGTTCTGAAGCGCCTCCGGGCCCGCGGCGTCCAGGTGCCGGTCCTGATCCTGACCGCACTGGATGGCACCGGGGATCGCGTCAAGGGGCTGGACCTGGGGGCGGATGACTACATGGTGAAGCCCTTCGAGCTGGCTGAACTCGAAGCCCGCGTCAGGGCGCTGACCCGTCGTTCTGCCGGCACGGCTCCTACCATTCAGTGCGGCTCCCTGGCGTATGACCAGGTCGGGCGTGTCGCTTATGTGGATGGCGTCGCACTGGATCTCTCGGCGCGTGAAATAGGTCTGCTCGAAGTGCTCCTCAGCCGGATGGGGAGGCTGGTCAGCAAGGATCAGCTGGTCGATCATCTCTGCGGATGGGGCGAGGAGGTCAGTCACAATGCAATCGAGGTCTATGTTCATCGCCTGCGCAAGAAGCTGGAGTCGGGCGGGGTCAAGATAGCAACGGTGCGCGGTCTCGGGTATTGCCTCGAGCGGCCGCAGGGCGAGTGACTTGGGATCGATGTCGTCGGAAACCGAGCGCTCGCTGTTTGGGGAAATCCTCGACTGGATGCTGGCGCCGCTGCTGTTCGTGTGGCCGCTGTCGATTGCCTTTACCCACTATTTTGCTAACAACGTCGCCAACTATCCCTATGACCAGGCGCTGCGCGAACATGTGGCGGCGGTGGCGCGCCAGGTCAAGCTCGTTAATGGGAAACCGGTCCTGTCCTTGCCGGCTTCGGCGCGGGCCCTGCTGAGGGCCGACGAGACCGACAGTGTGTATTTCCAGGTGGTCACGCCTGGGGGGCGCGTTCTGGCGGGGGATAAGGGCTTGCCACCGATCGAGGCTGTCGATGAGCTCGATCCGGTTCCCGGAGAAACCTACCTGCGCAACGCCGAGTACCGTGGGCAGGATTTGCGGATCGCCTATACCTACCTCGCCGAGCCGCGGATGCCTCGCGAGCAGTGGATACTGATCGAGGTCGGCGAGACGACCGAGAAGCGGACGCAGCTGGCCAACAAGATCGTCGCCAGCGTCATTCTGCCGCAGTTCGTGATCATTCCCCTGGCGGTGCTGCTGGTCTGGTTCGGCCTGTCCCGCGGTTTGCGCCCGCTGACCCGCTTGCGGCAGACCATCGAAACGCGCGATCCGGAGGATCTGTCGCCGATTGCGACGCGTCGTGTTCCGGAAGAGCTTGAGCCGTTGGTCGAGGCATTCAATGAAATGCTCGAGCGCATGAAAAAGAGTGTCGAGGCGCAGCGCCGATTTGTCGCCGATGCGGCCCATCAGATGCGGACTCCGCTGACCGGATTGAAGACGCAGGCCCAGTTCGCCATCCGGGAAACCGATCCCGATGCCTTGCGACACGCCTTGCGGCAGATTGCGATGGGGGTAGATCGGGCTGGGCGCCTGGTAAATCAACTGCTGACCCTGGCTCGTACCGAAGGAGGGGAGTTGGCGCAACAGCGCCACGAGCCGCTCGATCTGGCCGCCCTGGTGAGGGAGGTGGTCGAGGAGTGGGTGGTCGTCGCGCTGGATAAGGGCATTGACCTCGGTTACGAGTCCGAGGGCGAGACCATGATCAGCGGCAACTCCTTCCTGCTATGCGAATTGGCGAAGAATCTGATCGACAACGCGATTCGCTATACGCCAACCGGCGGGCATGTCACCTGCCGGGTGCTGGGTGTGCCGCCAACGGTCCTGCTCGAGGTCGAGGATGACGGGGTGGGAATCAGCGAAGAGCAGGCCGAACTGGTTTTTGAACGCTTTTACAGGGTGGATGATGCCTCAGCCGAGGGGAGTGGTCTCGGTTTGGCAATCGTTCAGGAGATAGCGAATCAGCATGACTCCCGGGCAAGTCTGAGCCCTAATCCACGAGGGCGGGGGGCAATCGCCCGAGTTCCCTTCCGGGCGTGGCAGCCGCCGCTGCCGCCTCAGTTGCCGCCGGATGACTTTTCCGAACTCTACCGGCAGTCACCGCCGATCGGTACTTGAGTCATCCTGTTTGGCTGCAAATAAATCAAGAATTCGGTTGCGCGCCAAATTGAGTGTGGCTATAATGCGCGCTCTTCACGGCCAAGTAGCTCAGTTGGTAGAGCAGCGGATTGAAAATCCGCGTGTCGGTGGTTCGATTCCGCCCTTGGCCACCAAGAATTCTTCAAGCAAAACGCCAACCATCACCGGTTGGCGTTTTTGTTTCTGGCGGACGAAAGTCCGTGTGCCGGTCCATTGCCGGTAACGCTTCTGCAGGCGCTCGAATAAGGTACAGGCCTTATGCCGATTGGGTGTCTGGGGTACAGTTCTACTATCTAGACAGTACCCCCTTCCAGCCGTGCCAAACTATCTTCGTCGTTGCAGTGTTCGTCTCTTCGAGTCATGCTCAGAGTCACTGGAACTGGCCTTCGTCAGCCTTGGGTTACCTTCTCGGGGTGAGGTACGAGAGCCCAGCAGCAGGTATGCAGCGGCCATAGGACTGATCGGAGCGGCGGCAGAGCAAGCGATGTCAGCGATCTTGACCCACGTCTATGGCGAGCGCTTCTTGGTCCTCAATGGTTCAAAGTTCAAGTCGGCATCAGACATTCTGGCCGAGACTAGGAGCCTGCTGAAAGCTCCTCCCCCAAGAGCCGCCTTCCTCACCGCCGGGATCGCGACTGGGCCGCAACACTTGGCGGAACTTCTGAGGATGACGAGTCAGTTCCCGATGCTGATGACAGAAAGGGCTGCGGGCCTTCATGCAGGACGCGGACAGTCTCGTGATGTTGCCTTCGTCGCCGCCATCCGCTTGAGGGAATTCCTTGTCAAACTCGCGGAATCCCAGAGGATTCGACCATACTTGGAAGGGCTACCTGTTCCCCCCGAAACACCAAAAGAACCGAGCGTCTTGGTCGATGAACTTGCCGCCAAGCTTGAGGTCGCCGAGGACCCAGTAGAGCGGTCCGCCCTGGTACGGTCACTTTTTCTGGTACTGCCGGATCTTGGTGCATCAGCGCCTGAATGGATCGATGCCTTCCAGCGGGTATCCGTAGTACCAACGGATGACGACATTAGCCTCCTACTGACTATTCTAGAGAGGTCAGATCCGGTCCGCTTGCAGCGAGCCTCGGCTAAGGGTAAAGGGCTTCATGTCGTTGTCCGCCCTGATGACCCCTCTGCTGCGCCAGTCGCGCCGTATATGCTCCGACGGAGCCTGAGGGAGATTGCCGAACAATGGCATGCAGACGCGGCATTGGCGAACGGGTGAATCGCCCCGGGAATTGAGGAGGCTCCATTACCTGAGAGAATGGAGCCATGAGCAAGACGAACAAGTATTCCCCGGAAGTCAGGGAGCGCGCCGTAAGGCTGGTAGAAGAGGCCCGCAAGGACT
>JAQUAX010000003.1 GCA_028687035.1 Dechloromonas sp.
AAGGCACGGAAATGGTCATGCCGGGTGACAACATCCAGATGACCGTCAAGCTGATCGCTCCGATCGCCATGGAAGAAGGTCTGCGCTTCGCGATCCGCGAAGGCGGCCGTACCGTCGGCGCCGGCGTTGTTGCCAAGATCATCGAGTAATTCGTTCTTTTGAAAATCCGGGGTGGATCAGAGTCCACCCCACCGTTCTTTGGAAGCCAACATGCAAAGCCAAAAAATCCGTATCCGCCTCAAGGCCTTCGACTATCGCCTGATCGATCAATCCGCCCAGGAAATCGTCGAGACCGCCAAGCGTACCGGCGCCGTCGTCCGTGGTCCCGTGCCGCTGCCGACCCGCAAGCAGCGTTTTGACATCCTGCGCTCGCCGCACGTCAACAAGGCTTCCCGCGACCAGCTCGAAATCCGTACCCACCTGCGCCTGATGGACATCGTGGACCCGACGGACAAGACGGTCGATGCCCTGATGAAGCTCGATCTGCCGGCTGGCGTCGACGTCGAAATCAAGTTGCAGTAATCGCAGTTCGCGGATATAATCCGCGCCTTTCGGGGGTGGCCGGCGACGGTTGCCCATTTGTTGTTTTACATCGACCGGCCAATCGCAGCCGGCGATGAGGAGAATAACCATGAGTCTAGGCCTTGTCGGTCGCAAGGTCGGCATGACTCGCATCTTTGCTGAGGATGGTGCTTCCATCCCGGTGACGGTGCTTGACGTGTCGAACAACCGTGTGACCCAAGTCAAAACGCCGGAGACCGATGGCTACGCAGCCATCCAGGTCACTTTCGGCCAGCGCCGTGCCTCCCGTGTTTCCAAGCCCCTCGCTGGCCATCTGGCCAAGGCGGGCGTCGAAGCCGGGCACGTCCTCAAGGAATTCCGTATCGATGCCGAGCAGCTGGCCAATTTCAAGGCTGGCGATCAGGTTGCGGTCACCATTTTTGCCGAAGGGCAAAAGGTTGATGTGACCGGTACCTCGATCGGTAAGGGCTTCCAGGGTGGTATCAAGCGCCACAACTTCAGCTCCAACCGTGCCTCCCACGGTAACTCGATCTCGCACAATGCGCCGGGTTCCATCGGTATGGCGCAGGATCCGGGTCGTGTTTTCCCGGGTAAGCGCATGGCCGGCCATCTGGGTGATGTTCAATCCACGATGCAGAGTCTGACCATCGTTCGCGTCGATGCAGAACGCCAGCTTCTCCTCGTGCGTGGTGCCGTTCCGGGTGCCAAGGGTGCCGACGTCGTCGTGCGTCCGGCGGTCAAGGCTTAAGGGGGCGACATGGAACTGAAGGTTATCAACGAACAAGGTCAGGAAGCTGCCAAGCTGCAGGCTTCCGACGTGCTGTTCGGTCGCGATTTCAACGAGGCGCTGGTGCACCAGATCGTCGTCGCCTATCAGGCGAATGCGCGTTCGGCCGACAGCAAGCAGAAGGATCGCTCCGAGGTCCGTCACACCACCACCAAGCCGTGGCGTCAGAAGGGCACCGGTCGTGCTCGTTCCGGCTCCAACGGCAGCCCGCTGTGGCGTGGAGGCGGTCGGATTTTCCCGAATTCGCCCGAGCAAAATTACAGCCAGAAGGTCAACAAGAAGATGTTCCGCGCCGGTATGGCTGCGATCCTCTCCGAGTTGGCCCGTCAGGATCGCCTGGTCGTTATCGACGATCTGACGGTCGACGCGCCGAAAACCAAGCTGTTTGCCCAGAAGCTGAAGGGCATGGGGCTTGAAGGCAACCTCCTGGTCATCACCGATGCGCTCAACGAGAATCTGTACCTCTCGTCGCGCAACCTGCCCAACGTTCTGGTCCTGGAAGCCCAGGAAGCCGATCCGGTCTCGCTGGTCCGCTTCAACAAGGTTCTGGTTACCAAGAGCGCCGTGGCCAAGTTCGAGGAGATGTGGGGATGAATCAAGAACGTCTGATGCAGGTGCTGCTGGCGCCGCAAATCTCCGAGAAGGCAACCTACGTTGCCGACAAGAACGAGCAGGTCGTCTTCCGCGTCGCCAGCGACGCGACCAAGCCCGAGATCAAGGCGGCTGTCGAGCTGCTGTTCAAGGTTGAGGTTGAGTCCGTGCAGACCGCCAACGTGAAGGGCAAGGTCAAGCGCTTCAAGGGCGCGACCGGCCGTCGCAAGGGCTGGAAGAAGGCTTTCGTCAGCCTGAAGCCGGGCCAGGAAATCAACTTTGTTGAAGGGGGGAATGCCTAATGGCTCTCGTTAAAGTCAAGCCGACTTCCCCTGGCCGCCGTGGTGTGGTTCAGGTCGTCACGCCGAACCTGCACAAGGGTAAGCCCTTTGCCGCGCTGGTCGAGTCGAAGGCCAAGAAGTCCGGTCGCAACAACAACGGCCGCGTGACCGTTCGCCATCAGGGCGGCGGCCACAAGCAGGCCTATCGTCTGGTCGATTTCAAGCGCAACAAGGACGGCATTCCGGCCAAGGTTGAGCGTCTGGAATACGATCCCAACCGTACCGCGAACATCGCGCTGGTCTGCTACGCCGACGGTGAACGCCGTTACGTCATTGCCAACAAGGGCATGGCGGTTGGTCAGCTGATCATCAGCGGCTCCGAGGCTCCGATCAAGTCGGGCAACGCGCTGCCGATCCGCAACATTCCGGTCGGTACCACCATCTGCTGCGTCGAGATGCAGCCGGGCAAGGGGGCTCAGATTGCCCGCTCCGCCGGCGCCTCCGTTCAGCTGCTGGCTCGTGAAGGCTCCTACGCCCAGATCCGTCTGCGCTCCGGCGAAGTTCGCCGCGTTCACGTCGAGTGCCGCGCCACCGTTGGTGAAGTCGGCAACGAGGAAAACAGCCTGCGCAAGATCGGCAAGGCCGGTGCGATGCGCTGGCGTGGCGTTCGCCCGACCGTCCGCGGTACCGCGATGAACCCGATCGACCACCCGCACGGTGGTGGTGAAGGCAAGACTGGCGAAGGTCGCGTGCCGGTCAACCCGTGGGGTCAACCGACCAAGGGTTACCGTACCCGCAGCAACAAGCGCACGAACAGCATGATCGTTCAGCGCCGTCATAAGCGTTAAGGGGTAGGAAATGGGACGTTCTCTCAAAAAGGGCCCGTTTGTTGATGCGCACCTGGTCGACAAGGTCGAAGCCGTTCGCGCCACCAACGACAAGCGCCCGATCAAGACCTGGTCGCGTCGTTCGACGATCCTCCCCGAGTTCATCGGCCTGACGATCGCGGTCCACAATGGCAAGCAGCATATTCCGGTGTTCGTTACCGAGAATATGGTCGGTCACAAGCTCGGCGAGTTCTCGCTGACCCGGACGTTCAAGGGTCACACCGCCGGCAAGAAGGCCAAGAAGTAAGGAGCTGACATGGAAACTCGTGCAAGTCTGCGGGGCGTTCGCCTCTCTGCGCAAAAAGGCCGCCTGGTGGCGGACCTCGTGCGCGGCAAGCCGGTTGGTCAGGCTCTCAACATCCTGGCTTTCTGCCCGAAAAAGGGCGCCGGTATCGTCAAGAAGGTGCTGGAGTCGGCTATCGCCAACGCCGAGCACAATGATGGCGCCGACATCGACGAACTGACGGTGAAGACCATCTACGTCGAAAAAGGCATGGTGCTCAAGCGCTTCACCGCGCGCGCCAAGGGTCGTGGCAACCGGATCAGCAAGCCGACCTGCCATATCTATCTGACCGTTGGTAACTAAGGAAGAGCCATGGGACAGAAAATTCATCCGACTGGCTTCCGTCTGGCCGTCACCAAGAACTGGAGTTCGCGCTGGTACGCCAGCAGCAAGGACTTCCCGGGCATGCTGCAGGAAGACGTCAAGGTTCGTGAGTACCTGAAGCGCAAGCTGGCTCACGCCTCCGTCGGCCGCGTGCTGATCGAGCGTCCGGCCAAGAACGCCCGCGTCACCGTGTACTCCGCCCGTCCGGGCGTGGTCATCGGCAAGAAGGGCGAGGATATCGAACAGCTGCGTACGGACCTCCAGCGCATCATGGGCGTTCCCGTCCATGTCTCGATCGAGGAAATTCGCAAGCCGGAAATCGATGCCCAGCTGATCGCCGATTCGATCGCCCAGCAGCTCGAGAAGCGCATCATGTTCCGCCGCGCGATGAAGCGTGCGATGCAGAACGCCATGCGTCTCGGCGCCCAGGGTATCAAGGTGATGAGCGCCGGCCGTCTGAACGGTGCGGAAATCGCCCGTAGCGAATGGTATCGCGAAGGTCGTGTGCCGCTGCACACCCTGCGCGCCGACATCGACTACGCGACTTCCGAAGCCCTGACGACCTACGGCATCATCGGTATCAAGGTTTGGGTTTACAAGGGCGATCTGCTCGACCGCAACGAGCAGCCGGCTGTTGAAGAAACGCCGGCCGACGAGCGTCGTCCCCGCCGCGCTCCGGGCAAGCCGGAAGGCGACAAGCCGCGCACCCGTACGGTCAAGAAGGCCGACGGCGAGGCTCCCGCCAAGCGCGTAAGAAAGGCAGGTGCTTAACATGCTGCAACCTAATCGTCGCAAGTTCCGCAAGGAACACAAGGGCCGCAACGAAGGTCTGGCGACTCGTGGCACGAAGGTTTCCTTCGGCGAGTGGGGCCTCAAGGCCATCGGCCGCGGTCGTCTGACCGCCCGCCAGATCGAAGCCGCCCGTCGCGCCATGACCCGCCACATCAAGCGGGGCGGTCGCATCTGGATCCGTATCTTCCCGGACAAGCCGATTTCCAAGAAGCCGGCCGAAGTTCGTATGGGTAACGGTAAGGGCAATCCGGAATACTGGGTCGCCGAGATCCAGCCGGGCAAGGTCCTCTATGAGATGGATGGCGTGAACGAAGCGCTGGCCCGCGAAGCGTTCGCGCTTGCGGCTGCCAAGCTGCCGATCGCCACCACCTTCGTGACTCGTCATCTGGGGTAATCATGAAAGCTAGTGAACTGAGAACCAAGAGCGTGGACGAGCTCAACAAGGAATTGCTGGAACTGCTGAAGGCCCAGTTCGGCCTGCGTATGCAGCTCGCTACGCAACAGCTGTCCAATACCAGCCAAATCTCCAAGGTGCGTCGCGACATCGCTCGCGTCCGCACGCTTATCCGTGAAAAGGCGGTGCAGCAATGAGCGAATCCACCAGCATCAAGCGTACCCTGGTCGGTCGTGTCGTCAGCGACAAGATGGACAAGACCGTCACCGTCCTCGTCGAACGCAAGGTCAAGCACCCGATGTACGGCAAGGTCATGGTCCGCTCGAAGAAGTACCATGCACACAACGAAGGCAACGCGGCCAAGGCCGGCGATCTCGTCGAGATCGTCGAAACCCGCCCGGTGTCCCGTACCAAGACCTGGGCTGTGACCAGCGTTCTCGAGAAGGCAATCGTCGTCTGACGAAAGTTTCTTAAAACGCTTGCGCAGTATCAAAAGAAGCCGGTATAATCCGGCTTCTTTTTTTACGGTGCCCGTTCTGGGTGTCGTGAAGTTGTTCGACCCGTACGGGTTCCAAGACTGACCGCTTTGGCGGGTTAAGTTGGAGTTAATTTAAATGATTCAGATGCAGACGACTCTGGACGTCGCCGATAACACTGGCGCGCGTTCGGTAATGTGTATCAAGGTTCTGGGTGGGTCCAAGCGCCGTTACGCCGGCATTGGCGACATCATCAAGGTCAGCATCAAGGATGCTGCCCCGCGTGGTCGCGTCAAGAAGGGTGATGTCTACAACGCCGTGGTGGTTCGTACCGCCAAGGGTGTGCGCCGTCCCGACGGTTCCCTGGTGCGCTTTGACGGCAATGCCGCAGTTCTCCTCAACAACAAGCTCGAGCCGATCGGCACGCGCATCTTTGGCCCGGTGACCCGCGAACTGCGTACCGAGCGCTTCATGAAGATCGTGTCCCTGGCTCCGGAAGTGCTGTAAGGAAGGCGTGATGGAAAAGATTCGCAAGGGCGACGAAGTCGTCGTGATTACCGGCAAGGACAAGGGCAAGCGCGGTACCGTGCTGCGCCGTGTCGATGACGAGCACGTGGTGGTCGAAGGCGTCAATCGCGCCAAGAAGCACGTCAAGCCGAACCCGATCAAGGGCGTGGCGGGTGGCATCGTCGACAAGGACATGCCGATCCATATCTCCAATGTTGCGCTGTTCAATCCGGCGACCAAGAAGGCTGACCGCGTCGGCTTCAAGTCCCTGGAAGATGGCCGCAAGGTTCGCGTGTTCAAGTCGAACGGCGAACTGGTAAACGCATAAGGAGTCGTCATGGCGCGTTTGCAACAGTTTTACAAGGACACCGTCGTCGGCGAGCTGACCAAGCAGTTCGGCTTCAAGTCGGTGATGGAAGTTCCCCGTATCACCAAGATCACCCTGAACATGGGTGTCGGTGAAGCGGTCGCCGACAAGAAGGTTCTCGAGAACGCCGTCGGTGACATGCAGAAGATCGCCGGTCAGAAGCCGGTGACCACCAAGGCTCGCAAGTCGATCGCCGGCTTCAAGATTCGTGACGGCTACCCGATCGGCTGCATGGTGACCCTGCGCGGTCCCCGCATGTTCGAATTCCTGGATCGCCTGGTCACCATCGCGCTGCCGCGCGTTCGCGACTTCCGCGGTATTTCGGGCAAGGGTTTCGACGGCCAGGGTAACTACAACATGGGCGTCAAGGAACAGATCATTTTCCCGGAAATCGAGTACGACAAGATCGATGCGCTCCGGGGTATGAACATCAGCATCACCACGACCGCGAAGAACGACGCAGAAGCTAAGGCCCTGCTCGCCGCGTTCAAGTTCCCGTTCAAGAATTGAGGCAATCATGGCAAAACTTGCTCTGATCAACCGTGAAGAGAAGCGCCGCAAGCTGGTGGCCCAGTACGCCAAGAAGCGTGCCGCCCTTGATGCGATCATCAACGACGCGAGCCTGTCGGACGAGGAGCGTTATCAGGCCCGTCTGAAGCTGCAAGCCCTGCCGCGCAACGCCAGCCCGTCGCGCCTGCGCAACCGCTGCCAGCTGACCGGTCGTCCGCGTGGTGTTTTCCGTAAATTTGGTCTGTGCCGTAACAAGATCCGCGAACTTGCCTTCAATGGCAAGATCCCGGGTGTTGTCAAGGCCAGCTGGTAATCAGGAGATTCAGATATGGCAATGAGCGATCCGATCGCGGACATGCTGACCCGCATCCGCAACGCCCAGCTCGCCGAGAAGGCGTCTGTCTCCATGCCGTCGTCCAAGCTGAAGGTGGCCATCGCCGCCGTGCTGAAGGACGAAGGCTATGTTGAAGATTTCGCCGTCCGTCAAGCCGAAGGCAAGCCGACGCTGGAAATCGCCCTCAAGTACTACGCTGGCCGTCCGGTCATCGAGCGTATCGAGCGTGTTTCCAAGCCGGGCCTGCGCATTTACAAGGGCAGCGAAGACATTCCTCGCGTCATGAACGGTCTGGGCGTCGCCATCGTGTCGACCCCGAAGGGCGTCATGACCGACCGCAAGGCCCGCGCCAGCAAGGTTGGCGGCGAAGTCCTCTGTATCGTGGCATAAGGAGCAACTATGTCCCGTATTGGTAAGAATCCTATCGTTCTGCCGGCAGGTGTGGAAATCACCCTCGGTGAGCAGATCGTCGTCAAGGGCCCGCTGGGCGTCTTGAAGACGGCGGCCCACCCCGCTGTGCAGGTCGCGGTCGACGGTCAGAACGTCGTCGTTTCCAAGGTTGCCGGCGCTGTCAATGGCTCCGCTATGTGGGGCACGATGCGCGCCAACCTGAGCAACATGGTGACCGGTGTCTCCAAGGGCTTCGAGAAGAAGCTGCAGCTGGTCGGCGTTGGTTACCGCGCCCAGGCTGCCGGCGACACGCTGAACCTGTCGCTCGGTTTCTCGCACCCGGTTGCTCACAAGATGCCGGTCGGCATCAAGGTTGAGTGCCCGACCCAGACGGAAGTCATCGTCAAGGGCTCGGACAAGCAGCAAGTCGGGCAGGTGGCCGCCGAGATTCGCGCCTATCGCAAGCCGGAGCCCTACAAGGGCAAGGGCGTGCGTTATGCCGACGAAGTGGTGGTTATCAAGGAAACCAAGAAGAAGTAAGGGTGGCATATGTTTAACAAGAAAGAAGCGCGTCTGCGTCGTGCCCGCAAAACCCGGGCTAAAATCGCCGAACTCAAGGCCGTGCGTCTGTGCGTCAATCGTACGAACTGCCACATTTACGCCCAGGTCATCTCGCCGTGCGGCGGCAAGGTGCTGGCTTCGGCTTCCACGCTGGACAAGGACGTTCGCGAGAGCGTCCAGAACGGCGGTAACAAGGCTGCTGCCACCGCTATTGGCAAGCTGATCGCCGAGCGCGCCAAGGCCGCGGGCATCGAGCAGGTGGCTTTTGATCGCTCCGGTCTGCAGTACCACGGTCGTGTTCAGGCGCTGGCTGAAGCCGCGCGTGAAGGCGGCCTGAAGTTCTAACCGCCGGCGAAAGGACGAGGTTAAGAAATGGCTAAACCCGAAAGAAACAAGAAGCCGCAGCAAGCTGAAGAGCGTGATGACGGCATGCGCGAGAAGATGGTTGCGGTCAACCGCGTCACCAAGGTGGTGAAGGGCGGCCGCATTCTCGGTTTCGCAGCATTGACCGTGGTCGGCGACGGCGACGGCGGCATCGGCATGGGCAAGGGCAAGTCCCGCGAAGTCCCGGTCGCTGCGCAGAAGGCAATGGAAGAGGCCCGTCGCAAGATGGCCAAGGTCAGCCTGAAGAACGGTACCGTGCATCACACCGTGATGGGCCGTCATGGCGCCACCACGGTGATGATCCAGCCGGCACCGGAAGGTACCGGCATCATCGCCGGCGGTGCGATGCGCGCGGTGTTCGAGGTGGTCGGCGTTACCAACGTCGTCGCCAAGGCCCACGGCTCCACCAATCCCTACAACATCGTGCGTGCGACGATCGACGGCCTGTCGAAGGTCAACACGCCGGCCGAGATTGCCGCCAAGCGCGGTCTGTCGGTCGAACAGATCCTGGGGTAAGTCATGGCTGACAAAAAGATCAAAGTGACGCTCGTCAAGAGCATCATCGGCACCAAGCAGGACCACCGCGCCACCGTGCGCGGCCTGGGCCTGCGCAAGCTGAACAGTTCCGCTGAACTGCTGGATACGCCCGCTGTCCGCGGCATGATCCAGAAGGTCCAGTATCTCGTGAAGGTCGAGGGTTAAGCCATGCGTCTGAATACCATCAAGCCGGGTGAAGGCTCCAAGAAGGCAGCCAAGCGCGTTGGTCGTGGCATCGGCTCGGGTCTGGGCAAGACCTGCGGTCGCGGTCACAAGGGCCAGAAGTCCCGTTCCGGTGGCTTCCACAAGGTTGGCTTCGAGGGCGGTCAAATGCCGCTGCAGCGTCGTCTGCCGAAGCGCGGTTTCAATTCGCTGACCCGCGCCCGCAATTACGAAGTCCGCCTGACCGATCTGGATCGCCTGCCGGTCGACGAAATCGACCTGCTCGTGCTGCAGGCTGCCGGTGTTGTTCCCGCTGACGCGCTGGCCGCCAAGGTCATCCTGTCCGGCGCGATCAGCCGCAAGGTTGTCCTCAAGGGCGTTGGCGCCACCAAGGGTGCCAAGGCTGCGATCGAAGCCGCTGGCGGTTCCGTCGCCGAGTAAGTTAGGGAAAGGTTAGAACGTTGGCTGCAAATCCGAATACCGTAGGCAAGGGTGGCAAGTTCGGCGATCTCAAGCGCCGGCTGTGGTTCCTGCTCGGCGCGCTGGTCGTCTATCGCATCGGCGCGCACATTCCGGTTCCCGGCATCGATCCCAACGTTCTGGCCGATCTCTTCAATTCGCAGCAGGGCGGCATCCTGGGCATGTTCAACATGTTCTCGGGCGGCGCCCTGTCGCGATTCACGATTTTTGCACTGGGGATCATGCCGTACATCTCGGCGTCGATCATCATGCAACTGATGAGTGTCGCCAGCCCGCAACTCGAAGCCTTGAAAAAGGAAGGCGAGGCCGGGCGCCGCAAGATCACTCAGTACACCCGTTACGGTACCGTCGTGCTCGCCCTGTTCCAGGGGCTGGGCATTGCCGTTGCGCTGGAAGCCCAGCCTGGGCTGGTCAATGATCCGGGTTTCCTGTTCCGCCTGACCACGGTCTCCACGCTGCTGACCGGCACCATGTTCCTGATGTGGCTCGGCGAGCAGATCACCGAGCGCGGCCTGGGCAACGGCATCTCGATCATCATTTTCGCCGGCATCGCCGCCGGTCTGCCGAATGCGATCGGTGGCCTGCTCGAACTGGTCCGTACCGGTGCCATGCATCCGCTGACCGCGCTGGTCATCTGCGTGCTCGTCGTCGTCGTCACCGCCTTCGTGGTCTTCGTCGAACGCGGTCAACGCAAGATTCTGGTCAATTACGCCAAGCGCCAGGTCGGCAACAAGATTTACGGTGGCCAGAGCTCGCATCTGCCGCTGAAGTTGAACATGGCCGGCGTTATTCCGCCGATCTTCGCCTCGTCGATCATCCTGTTCCCGGCGACCGTTGCCGGCTGGTTCGGCTCGGGCGAGACGATGACCTGGCTCAAGGATTTCGCCGCCACGCTGTCGCCGGGCCAACCGATCTACGTGATGCTGTATGCCGCCGCGATCGTGTTCTTCTGCTTCTTCTACACCGCGCTGGTCTTCAATTCGAAGGAGACCGCCGACAACCTGAAGAAGAGCGGTGCCTTCGTGCCGGGTATCCGTCCGGGCGAGCAGACGGCGCGCTACATCGACAAGATCCTGATGCGACTGACGCTGATCGGCGCCGCCTACATCACCGTGGTCTGCCTGCTGCCGGAGTTCCTGATCCTGAAGTGGAACGTGCCGTTCTACTTCGGCGGCACCTCGCTGCTGATCATCGTGGTTGTCACGATGGACTTCATGTCCCAGGTTCAGGCCTACGTGATGTCGCACCAGTATGAGAGCCTGCTGAAGAAAGCAAACTTCAAGGGTTCCCCGATGATCAAGTAATCAGTCATGTCAAAAGAAGATTACATCGAGATGCAGGGGGAGGTCGTCGAGAACCTCCCCAACGCGACCTTCAAGGTCAAGCTGGAAAACGGTCACATCGTGCACGGCTTCATTTCCGGAAAGATGCGCATGCACTACATCCGCATCCTGCCCGGCGACAAGGTCACCGTGCAACTGACACCGTACGATTTAAGCAAGGCGCGGATCGTTTTCCGCGTCAAGTAACAGGTTCTCTACGCAATAAACCGCAGGGCAAGGAATCACGGCTGCTTCCAAGCCCTGGCAGACGAGGAGTGAAACATGAAAGTCCAACCTTCAGTGAAGCGCATTTGCCGCAACTGCAAAGTGATCCGTCGCAAGGGTGTCGTGCGCATCATTTGCAAGGATCCGCGTCACAAGCAGCGTCAGGGTTAATTCCTGACGAATCCGGCATTCGCGTTAATTTTCAAAATATTGGAGTGAGTCAATGGCCCGTATTGCAGGGGTAAACATTCCGAACCATCAGCATGCTGAGATCGCTCTGACCGCGATCTACGGCATCGGCCGTACCCGCGCGCAGAAGATCTGTGACGCGGCCGGCGTTGGTCGTACCACCAAAATGAAGGACCTGTCCGATTCGGACATGGACCGCCTGCGCGACGAAGTCGGCAAGTTCACCGTCGAAGGTGACCTGCGCCGCGAAGTCACGATGAATATCAAGCGCCTGATGGACCTCGGTTGCTACCGCGGTCTGCGCCACCGCAAGGGCCTGCCCTGCCGCGGCCAGCGCACCCGTACCAATGCCCGTACCCGCAAGGGTCCGCGCAAGGCCATCGCTGGCAAGAAGTAATAGGGACTGAACATGGCAAAGACTGCACCCAAAGTTCGCAAAAAGGTCAAGAAGAACGTCGCGGAGGGCATCGCCCACATTCACGCGTCGTTCAACAACACCATCATCACCATCACCGATCGCATGGGCAACGCCCTGTCGTGGGCGACTTCCGGCGGTGCCGGCTTCCGCGGTTCGCGCAAGTCCACCCCGTTCGCCGCGCAGGTCGCCGCCGAGGCTGCCGGCAAGGCCGCCCAGGAATGTGGCGTCAAGAACCTGGAAGTCCGCATCAAGGGCCCGGGGCCGGGCCGTGAATCTTCCGTCCGCGCACTGAACGCGCTGGGCATCAAGATCACCGCGATTTCCGACGTGACGCCGGTGCCGCACAACGGCTGCCGTCCGCCCAAGAAGCGCCGCATCTAAGGAGAAAGACAAGTGGCTCGTAATCTCGATCCGAAATGCCGTCAGTGCCGCCGCGAAGGCGAAAAGCTCTTCCTGAAGGGCGAAAAGTGCTACACCGACAAGTGCGCCATTGAGCGTCGCTCGTACGCACCCGGCCAACACGGCCAGAAGTCCGGCGCCCGTCTGTCCGACTACGGCGTCCACCTGCGTGCCAAGCAGAAGATCCGTCGTGTCTACGGCGTGCTCGAAGGCCAGTTCCGCAAGACCTTCGGCGAAGCCGAGCGTCGTAAGGGCCAGACCGGCGAAAACCTGCTGCAGCTGCTGGAAGCCCGCCTGGATTCCGTCGCTTACCGCATGGGCTTCGGTGCCTCCCGCTCCGAGTCCCGTCAGGTCGTTCGCCACAACGGCGTCCTGGTCAACGGCAAGCGCGTCAATATCCCGTCCTACATCGTCAAGCCGGGCGACGTCGTCCAGCTGACCGATCGTGCCCGCGGTTCGCTGCGCGTCAAGGCCGCCCTCGAGGCTGCCGAGTCCCGCGGCTTCCCCGAGTGGATCGCCGTCGATGTCAAGGAAGGCAAGGGCACGTTCAAGGCCATGCCGCAACGTTCCGAGCTGTCCCCGACCCTGAACGAAGGTCTGGTCATCGAACTTTACTCGAAGTAAGCACTGAGCAGAGGAATCTAAGCCCATGCAAAGCAGTGGACTACTCAAACCCCGCATCATCGACGTGCAGAGTGTTTCGCCCGTGCAGGCCAAGGTGGTCATGGAGCCGTTCGAACGCGGCTACGGCCATACGCTCGGCAACGCACTGCGCCGCATCCTGCTGTCCTCGATGCCGGGTTACGCGCCGACCGAAGTGTCGATCGACGGCGTGCTGCACGAGTACTCGACCGTTGATGGCGTGCAGGAGGATGTCGTTGACATCCTGCTCAACCTCAAGGGCATCGTATTCAAGCTGCACAACCGTGACGTGGTGAATCTCAAGCTGGCGAAGGACGGCGAAGGCGTCGTCCGGGCCGGCGACATCGAGCTGCCGCACGATGTCGAGATCATCAACCCGGAACATGTGGTCGCTCACCTGTCTCCCGGCGGCAAGCTCGCCATGGAGATCAAGGTCGAGAAGGGCCGCGGCTACGTGCCGGGCAACGTGCGCAACCTGAACGACGCCAAGACCATCGGCAAGCTGGTCCTGGATGCGTCGTTCAGCCCGATCCGCCGTGTCGCTTACGCCGTGGAAAATGCCCGCGTCGAACAGCGTACCGACCTCGACAAGCTGGTCGTCGATATCGAGACCAACGGTGTCGTCGAGCCGGAAGAGGCCATCCGCTACGCTGCCCGCGTGCTGATGGAACAGCTTTCGGTGTTCGCCGACCTGGAAGGCACGGCGCCGGTCGCCGAAGCGTCCAAGCCGGCGCAGGTCGACCCGGTCCTGCTGCGCCCGGTCGATGATCTCGAACTGACGGTTCGTTCCGCGAACTGTCTGAAGGCCGAGAACATCTACTACATCGGCGATCTGATCCAGCGCACCGAGAACGAGCTGCTGAAGACGCCGAACCTGGGTCGCAAGTCGCTGAACGAGATCAAGGAAGTGCTGGCCGCCCGCGGCCTGACCCTCGGCATGAAACTGGAAAACTGGCCGCCCGCCGGTCTGGAGAAGGCGTAAGCCTTCTTTCGACCGGGCGGTCTAGGGACGCCTGCAGAACATAGAAAGGATTAACCATGCGTCACCGTAATGGACTTCGCAAACTGAACCGCACCAGCAGCCATCGCCTGGCGATGCTGCGCAACATGACCGTTTCCCTGCTTCGCCACGAGGCCATCAAGACCACGTTGCCGAAGGCCAAGGAACTGCGTCGCGTTGTCGAACCGATGATCACCCTCGGCAAGACCCCGACGCTGGCCAACAAGCGTTTGGCGTTCGACCGCCTGCGCGATCGCGAGATCGTCGTCAAGCTGTTCGCTGAAATCGGTCCGCGCTACGCCACCCGTCCGGGCGGCTACCTGCGCATCCTGAAGTGCGGCTTCCGCGTCGGCGACAATGCGCCGATGGCTTTTGTCGAACTCGTCGACCGTCCGGAACCGACCGAGGCTGTCGAAATCGACGAAGCTGCCGGCGAATAAGCCAGCTGCGCTGCATAAAACAAGAAGGCCGGGATTATCCCGGCCTTTTTTATTTGGCTTGACGCTGTTCCGTGGGGAGTTCAGGGGCAGTCGATGACCATCAGCGATATGTCGTCCGGGGCGACCGATTCGGCGAGGTGAGCGCTCAGTGCGCCCTCGATCCGCTCGAAGCGGTCACGCGGGCTCGTTCCGTTCATCGCATCGGTCAGGCCGGTTGAACCGAACTGGCGGCCCCCCTGGTCGGTAGCCTCGACCAGGCCGTCGGAAAACAGCACCAGCTGGCTGTCGGGCGCCCACGAGAAGGCGACCGGTTCGGCGGCGAAAGGGGCGGCGTCCAGGATGCCGAGCGGCAGATTTTCCGACGGGAAAGTCCGGACCACGCGTCCGGCCTGGTCGACCAGCAGCGCATCGGGCGTGCCACCCACCCAGATTTCACCGGTCCGCGTGCTGTCGTCGAGGCAGATCAGCGTAGCGCCGACGAAGCGTCCCACCGGCATCGCTTCCTTCAACTGCTGGTTCAGTTCCTGGACCATTTCGCGCACCGAGCGGTCCCGCTTGGCCATCCGGTAGAACAGCGCGAGCACGGGCAGTACGCTGATCGCCGCACTCAGGCCATGCCCGGTGGCGTCGGCAAGCAGGGAGAAGAAGCGGCCGTTCGGCGAAGTGGCGGCTGCGACGATGTCGCCGCTGAAACTCTCGGCCGGAATCACCTTGTAGTGCAGTCGACTGTCGGTCAGTCCGCGGCGGTGCAGCTGCTTCTCCATCAGGCGCATTGCGAGCTGCTGCTCGCTCTGGGTCTGCTCGTAGTAGGTGCGCAGTTGTTCCGCGTTTTCGCGCAGTTTCAGCTCGGCGGCCCGGCGTTCGGAGATGTCGCGGATCAGTCCGATGAACAGCCGCTGGTTGTCGAGCAGGACCTCGCTGACCGCGAGCGTCGCAGGGAATACGCTGCCGTCCTGGCGCATCGCTTCGACTTCCCGCTCGCTGCCCAGCACATGGCCGATGCGCTCCTCGCGGTAACGGGCGAGATAAGCATCGTGCCGGCTGTGATCCGGCTCGGGAACCAGAACATTGACGTTGCGACCCGGCAGCTCCCCGGGCGCCCAGCGGAACATCCGCTCCGTTGCGGGATTCACCGAGATGATCTTGCCCTCTTCGTCGATCGTCACCAGCGCGTCGAGCACGTTGTCCGAAATGGCCTGCAGGCGGCGCAGCGCGTCGAAGGACTGCTGCTGCAGGCGCAGCGAGCGCTGCATCGAGCGCAGCTTGGCTTCGAGCACGACGAAATTGATCGGCTTGGTCAGGTAGTCGTCGGCGCCGGCATCGAGCCCCTCGACCAGGTTCTCGTCACGGTTCAGTGCCGACAGGAAGATGATCGGCGTCCACCGGTCGCTGTTGGTGGCCTTCATCCGGCGGGCGGCCTCGAAGCCGTCCATGATCGGCATCATGATGTCGAGCAGCACGAGATCGGGGCGCTCGGCGTTGAAGCGGCGAACCGCCTCCTCGCCGTTTTCGGCCAGAATCACGTCGTGTCCCAGCTTCTTCAGGAAGACCTGAAGAATATGCAGGTTGGTGCGGTTGTCGTCGACCGCGAGAACCTTCATTTTTTGCAGTGTCGGGCTCATCGATAGGCTGGGTTTGGGTGGCCGGCAGAGCGTCCGGAACGCCCCAGCGGAAGCGCTTCGCGCTGTTCCATTGTTGGCGCAATGCTACCATGCGCCACCCTCCGGTGGTGGGCTTCCGCAGCGCTGTGGAGGGCCCGCTCAGGAAACGGCCGGCAGCGACTCCCCTTCTTCCTGCTGCTGCAGCTGCCACATCCGCGCATACTCGCCATCGGCTGCCAGCAGTTCGCCGTGGGTGCCGCGCTCGACGATCCTCCCCTCGCTGAAGACCAGGATTTCGTCGGCCTTCATGACGGTCGACAGGCGGTGTGCGATCAGCAGCGTGGTGCGGCCGCGGGCGGCCTGTTCGAGCTGTTCCTGGATCGCCCGTTCGGTCCCGGAATCGAGGGCCGAGGTCGCCTCGTCGAAAATCAGCACCGGCGGATCCTTGAGCAGCGCACGGGCGATCGCCACCCGCTGCTTTTCGCCGCCGGACAGTTTCAGACCGCGTTCGCCGACCCGGGTCTCGTAGCCCTGCGGCAGCGATTCGATGAAGTCGTGCAGCTGGGCGGCGCGGGCGGCGGCAATGACCTCGTCCCGGCTGGCGGCGGGGCGTCCGTAATTGATGTTGTAGTAGATCGAGTCGTTGAACAGCACGGTGTCCTGCGGCACGATGCCGATCGCGGCCCGCAGGCTGGCCTGGCGCAGATGGCGGAGGTCGTGGCCGTTCAGCCGGATGGCGCCGCCGCTGACGTCGTAGAAGCGGTACAGCAGGCGCGACAGTGTGGATTTGCCGGCCCCCGAATGACCGACGACCGCGACGGTGCGGCCGGCCGGGATCGTGAAATCGACGCCGCGCAGAATGCTGCGATCCGCCTCGTAGGCGAAGTCCACCGCGGAAAACTCGACCTGCAGCGGACCGGAGGGCAGATCGTGCGCGTCGGGGGCATCGGCGACTTCCCGGTTCGCCTGCAGCAGCGTGAACATCCGTTCGATGTCGGTCAGCGCCTGGCGGATTTCGCGATAGACGACGCCGAGGAAGTTCAGCGGAATGTACAGCTGGATCAGGAAGGCATTGACCAGCACGAGGTCGCCGATGCTCATCCGGCCTTCGACGACCCCGCTCGCCGCGCGCCACATCATCGCCGTGACGCCGAGCGCGATGATCGCCTGCTGGCCCAGATTAAGGAAGGCCAGGGTCTTCTGGCTGCGCGTCGCGGCCTCCTCCCATTTCTGCAATTGTTCGTCGTAACGGCGGGCTTCCCATTCCTCGTTGTTGAAGTACTTCACCGTCTCGTAGTTCAGCAGGCTGTCGATCGCCCGGGTATTGGCCGCCGAGTCGTTCTCGTTGACCGCGCGCCGGATGTCGATCCGCCAGTTGCTGACCCGGATCGTGAAGACGATGTACGAGAGCAGCGAGACGGCGACGATGGCGACGAAGCCGGCGTCGTACTGCACGAACAGGATGCCGAGCACCAGCCCGATTTCGACCAGCGTCGGCAGGATCGAATACAGCGTGTAGGAAATCAGGCTGGAGATCGAGCGCGATCCGCGCTCGATGTCGCGCGAGATGCCGCCGGTCTGGCGCTCCAGGTGGAAGCGCAGCGACAGCGCATGGAGATGGCGGAAGACCTCCAGCGAAACCGCCCGCACGGCGCGCTGGGTGACCCGGGCGAACAGAATTTCGCGCAGTTCCTGGAACAGCGCGGTCGAGAAGCGCAGCGCCCCGTACAGCAGTAGCAGCAGCGCGGGCAGTGCCAGCGCCTGCTGGGATCCGGACAGGCCGTCGATCATCTCCTTGAAGACCAGCGGGACGCCGACATTGGCGAGCTTGGCGAGGATCAGGCAGGCGAGCGCGGCGACCACGCGGACCCGGTAGCGCCACAGATAGGGGAACAGCGTGCGCAGGGTCAGCCAGGTGTGGGTTTCGGCCAGGGGCTGGCCGACGGGCGGTTTGGGCAGGGCGGAAGCGCGGCGCATCGGGTGGGTCATCGTTAACGGGAATGGCTGCGAGTATATGAAAAGCCGCCGCTTTCCGGGAAAATCGCGGCAAACCCTGATTCTGGAGTCATGATGACCGTCGACCGCCTTCAACTGCCGGAGCGGCACTGCACGCTGCGCGTGATGCCGATGCCCGCCGACCTGAACCAGAACGGCGACGTGTTCGGCGGCTGGGTGATGTCGCAGGTCGACGTCGCCGGCGCCATCCCGGCGATGCGCCGGGCGCGCGGCCGGGTGGCGACCGTGTCGGTCAATTCCTTCACCTTCCGGCAGCCGGTTTCGGTCGGCGACATCGTCAGCCTGTACGCCGACATCGTCCGCGTCGGCCGGACCTCGATCACCGTCAGGGTCGAGGTCTTCGCCGAGCGGAACTACGTCGATCCGATCATCGTCCGGGTCACCGAGGCCGAGCTGACCTACGTGGCGATCGGTGTCGATGGCGGCAAGCGCGAGGTTCCGCCCGAAAACTGCTCGCAAATGTAATAAAATCCACCGGTTGATTATTCGGTCGCCCGACGGAGGACCCTGCAATGAAGAACATGACGATGCGTACGCTGCCCGCCCTGGTGCTGGCAGCCCTTTCCGGCACCGCCGCCGCGGCGGGCTTCCAGGCCCTGGAACAGAATGCCAGCGGCCTGGGCACCGGCTATGCCGGCTCGGCGGCGATCGCCGACAACGCCAGCACGATCTACTACAACCCGGCCGGCATGACCCTGCTGCCCGGCCGCCAGATTTCGCTGGGCGTCGCCGGCGTCGGCTCGCGCTACGAATCTAGCCTGGGTGGCGGCGATGCCGGCGGCCGGGTGGCGCTGCCGAACGGCTACCTGTCCTGGCAACTGAACCCCGATCTCTTCGTCGGCCTCGGCATCTCGCAGCCCTTCCGGCTGGAGACCGAATACACCGGCGGCTGGGTCAATGCCGACTATGCGATCCGTTCCGACATCAAGACCGTCAATTACAACCCGTCCGTCGCCTACCGGCTGAACGACAAGGTGTCGCTCGGTTTCGGCCTGAACTACCAGACGATGGACACCGTGCTGACCGACGTGAGCGGCCGCTACGCCGCCGACGACAGCGCCTGGGGCTGGAATGCCGGCGCGCTGTTCACGCTGTCGCCGGCGATGCGGGTCGGCGTCGCCTACCGCTCGGGCATCAACTACCGCCTCCAGGGCGCCGACATGAAACTGCCGGACACGCTGACCTTGTCGGTCTGGCAACAGGTTTCGGACCGCTGGGAAGCGATGGGCGACCTCTCCTTCACCCGCTGGAACCGTCTCGACACGCTGGCCGGCGAGAACCTGGGCTTCCGCAATTCCTGGCGTCTGGCCTGGGGCGCCGCCTACAAGTACAGCGACGCCTGGAAGGTCAAGTTCGGCCTGGCTTACGAGCGGACGCCGGTGCATGACGGCATCGCTAACCTGCGCGTGCCGGACAACGACCGCTTCCGCCTGTCGCTCGGCGGGCAGTGGAACGGCGGCAACTACGGCCGCGTGGACGTCGGCTATTCCTACCTGTTCGTCCGCGATCCGTCGGTCGACGCGTCGGTCGGCGGCGGCAAGTACGACATCGGCGCCCACGTGGTCGGCGCACAGTATTCGGTCGGCTTCTAAGGCGGCGTGACGGCGCACGTCGGGATGCTCGAGATCGGCGGCATCAGCCTGGGCTTGCGCGAAGGCGTGATCGGGCTGATCGCGCTGCTCGCGGTCTACATGGCGTTCGTGCTGCTGCGCATGCGCCGCCTGCATGCGCCGCCTCCGGTCGCCGCCGAGCCGCCGCAGGCCGCTCCGGTGCGCGCAGCGGCCGTGGCGCCGGACGAGGAGGCCTGGTCGGCACCCGGCCTCGGCGAGGAAGTGCTGCGCAGCGGACTGGAGCAGGAGGTTGCGATGCTGCGCGACGAGGTCGACGCCTTGCGCGGCGAACTCGCTGCGCTGCGCGACGACCTGCAGCATGAACTCGGGCAGATGCGCGCCGCGCAGACGGTTTCCCCGATCTACGGCGATGCGATGCAGATGGCCGCAGCCGGTTACGACCCGGCGGCGATCGCCGAACGTTGCGGCATCGCGCGGGCCGAGGCGGAACTCGTGGTGGCGCTGACCAAGAGCCAGGAACGGTGAGACGATGACGGAAAAGACGGAAGTGGCGCCGGCCGCCGAGGAGGGCCCCGGGGAACTGCGCGGCAAGCTGGTCACCCGGCTGGCCATGGCCGGCCTGCTGGTCGCCGTGCTGCTCGGCATCCTCGCCATGTTCGACTACCTGGCGACGGCGCCCGACGAGACCGAATCGGCGGTCTTCGAGCAGCCGGTGCCGGTGGCACCGCGCAAGGAAGTCTCGCGTCCGGTGACGCCGGCCGACAACCTGCCCGAACCGCCGGTCGCTGCCGAACCCGCCGCGCCGGAGCCGGCAACGGCTCCGGCCAGCCCGCCGGCCGCCGCTGCCCCGGTATCGGCGCCCGCGGTCGCCGCAGCGCCGGCCACCGAAAATGCCGCGCCGGCACCGTCGACCGCAAGCCGCCGGGCGCCGCTGACGGCGACCGTCCGCGAAGCGGCGCCGGTGCCCGAGGCGACGCGCCCCGCGCCAATGGTTCCGGAGCGCGCGCCGGCCGTGCTCGTCGAGAGCGCGCCACAGCGACCGGCGGTCCGCATCGAGCCGCGCCCGGCCGCGGCGGCACCGCCCCAGGCGCCGCTGGCCCAACGCCTGTTCTCCGGCTTCGTGCTGCAGGCCGGCGTGTTTTCCAGCATCCAGCGGGCCGAGGAACTGCATGCCCGGCTGACGCTGAGCGGTGTGCCCTCGACGCTGGAAACCCGGGTCCAGGTCGGTCCCTTCCGTACCCGCCAGGAGGCGGAAGCCGCCCAGGCCAAGCTCCGCGAACTGGGCATCCAGGCCATCCTGGTGCCGCCCCGGGGCGCCCGCCGCTGAACATGTCCCGCTGCCAGGAATGACGACGATGAAATGCCGCACCCTAGTCCTGTTGTTTGCCGCCCTGCCCGGGGCCGCCGCGGCCCAGGTCATCTACAAATGTACCGACGCCAACGGCGGCACGCTGATTGCCAACGCCAAGGTGGACAAATCCTGTCGGGCGATCGTCAGCGGTCCGGAAACCGCGATGCCGGCTCCGCCGAAGGCGAAGGCTGCCGCCACGCCGTCGCCGGCAGGTTTCCCCCGGGTCGGCGAGGACACGCAGAAGGCGCGCGACGGCGACCGGCGCCATATCCTGGAGCAGGAACTGGCCACCGAGCAGCGCGGGCTCGAGCAGGCCAAAAAGGACCTGGCCGAACAGGAAGCGCTCGGCCCGGCCAACGCCAACCGCCTGCCGCCCTACCGCGACCGCGTCGGCCAGCACGAGCGCAACATCCAGGCGATCCAGAAGGAACTGGCCAACCTGAAGTGATCAGTCGGCCGGGCTGACCTTGTACCAGGCCGCGTAAAGCGCCGGCAGGAAGAGCAGGGTCAGCGCCGTCGCGACGATCAGGCCGCCCATGATGGCGACCGCCATCGGCCCGAAGAAGTCGTTGCGCGACAGCGGGATCATCGCCAGCACGGCCGCCGCGGCGGTCAGCACGATCGGCCGGAAACGGCGCACCGTCGATTCGACGATGGCCTCGGCGCGGGCGCGGCCGGCGGCGAGGTCCTGCTCGATCTGGTCGACGAGGATCACCGAGTTGCGCATCACCATGCCGAACAGCGCGATGGTGCCGAGCAGCGCCATG
Organism: Dechloromonas sp.; assembly: GCA_028687035.1. GTDB lineage: Bacteria > Pseudomonadota > Gammaproteobacteria > Burkholderiales > Rhodocyclaceae > Azonexus. The sequence continues at coordinate 21,511 of JAQUAX010000003.1, forward strand.
AAGCCGAAGGGCTTGTCGAACACCAGCAGGAACAGCGCGATGCCGATCAGACCGAGCGGTGCGGTCAGCAGCACCATGACGACGCGCGACACGCTCTGCAGCTGGATCATCAGCACGGTGACCACGGCCAGCACGAACAGCGGGATGCCCGCCATCACCGACCCCGAGCCCTTCGCCGATTCCTCGACCGAACCGCCGGTGGCGATCCGGTAGCCGGCCGGCAGCCCGGCGGCGATCGCGTCGACCTGCGGCCGCAGGCGGTCGACGACGGTCGCCGGCTGGGTCTTGCCGTACAGGTTGGCGCGCACGGTGATCGTCGGCAGGCGGTCGCGGCGCCAGATCAGCCCGGGCTCGAAGACCGGGGCGATGCGGGCGACCTGGCCGAGCGGCACGCTGCGGCCGCTGCGGGTCGGCACCGCCAGGTCGGCCAGGCCGGCCAGCCGGCCGCGTTCGCCGTCGGCGGCGCGGAGCACGACGTCGAGGCTCTTCTCGCCTTCGCGGAAACTGGTCACCGTGACGCCGTTGACCGACATCGCCAGCAGGTTCGCGACGTCCTGGCTGGACACGCCGAGCAGCCGGGCCTTGTCCTGGTCGATCTCGAGCGCGACGCTCTTCGACAGTTCGGCCCAGTCGAAATTGACGTTGGACAGCTCGGGGTCGCCGCGCATCGCGTCGGCGATGCGTTCGGCGGCCCGGCGCAGCGTGTCGGGATCCTCGCCGGAAACCCGGTACTGCACCGGGTAGCCGACCGGCGGCCCGTTCTCGATCCGGCTGACGTTGGCGCGGGCCGCGAAGCCGCCGTTTTCGAACAGCGCGATCAGTCGACCGCGCAGCGCCTCGCGTCCCTCCAGGCTGTTGGCGACGACGACGAACTGGCTGACGTTGGTGGCCGGCAGCTGCTGGTCGAGCGACAGGAAATAGCGCGGCGAGCCGGCGCCGACGTAGGCGATGTAGTGATCGAACTGGCCGTGCTGCGCCTTGTCCTCGTCGAGCCAGGCCTCGAGGCGTTTCGCCTCGGCGTCGATCGCGGCGATCGAGGCGCCCTCGGGCAGTCGCAGTTCGACGTTCAGTTCGAGGCGCGTCGAATTCGGGAAGAACTGCTTCTGCACCTTCGCCATGCCGGCGATGGACAGCGCGAACAGCGCCAGCGTCAGGCCGACGACCAGCCAGCGGCGGCGCACGCACCAGGCGACCAGACGGCGGAAGCGGACGTAGAACGGCGTGCCGTAGACGTCGTGGTCGTCGGCGTGCGGCGGCCCGCCGAGGCCGAGCCGGGCCAGCGTCGCGGCGAGGCGCGGGGCGCGGCGTTCGATCAGGTTCGGGCGCCGCGGCGCGCGCGGATCGGGCAGCAGCCGGTAGCCGAGCCAGGGAATCGCGACGACCGCGGCCAGCCAGGAAATCAGCAGCGCGAAGACGTTGATCTGGAAGAACGCGAAGGCGTATTCGCCGGTCGAGGACTTGGCCAGCGCGATCGGGATGAAGCCGGCGACGGTGACCAGCGTGCCGGACAGCATCGGTCCGGCCGTGCTGGTAAAGGCGAAGGACGCGGCGCGCGTGCGCTCCCAGCCCTGTTCCATCTTCACCCACATCATTTCGACGGCGATGATCGCATCGTCGACGAGCAGGCCCAGCGCCAGCACCAGCGCGCCGAGCGAGACCTTGTGCAGGCCGACGTTGAACAGGTGCATGGCCAGGAAGGTCGCCGCCAGCACCAGCGGGATCGACACGGCGACGACCAGGCCGGTGCGCAGGCCGAGGCTGATGAAGGTGACCAGCAGCACGACGGCGACCGCCTCGCCGAGCGCCGACACGAAGGCCTGCACCGAGCGCTGGACCGCGGCCGGCTGGCTGGCCGCCTCGCCGATTTCGACGCCGAGCGGCAGCGTCGTGCGCAACTGGGCGATGCGGGCGTCCAGGTCCTTGCCGAGCACGATGACGTCGGCGCCCCTGGCCATCGCGACGCCGATCGCCAGCGCCGGCTTGCCGCCGAAGCGGACCAGCGTGTTCGGCGGCTCGCTGGTGCCGCGGCGCACGGTCGCGATGTCGCCGAGCCGGAAACTGCGCCCGCCGACGCGGATCAGCGTATCGGCAACCGCCTGCACGCTGTCGAAGGCGCCGCCCGGACGGATCTGGATGCGCTCGGCCGCGGTTTCGACGAAGCCGGCGCCGGCCACCGCGTTCTGCTGGGCCAGCGCCTGCGCGATCGCCGCCGCGTCGAGGCCCAGCGTCGCCAGCCGGGCGTTGGCCAGGTCGACGTAGATTTTCTCGTCCTGGATGCCGAAAATCTCGACCTTGCCGACGTTCGGCACGCGCAGCAGCTCGTCGCGGACGCGTTCGGCGAGGTCCTTCAGCTGCGGGTAATCAAAGCCTTCCGCGGTCAACGCGTAGATATTGCCGAAAACGTCGCCGAACTCGTCGTTGAAGAACGGCCCCTGGACGCCGGCCGGCAGCGTGTGCCGGATGTCGCCGATCTTCTTGCGCACCTGGTAATAGACGTCGGGGACCTGGGCCGGGGGCGTGCTGTCCTTGGCGAAGAACAGCACCGTCGATTCGCCGGCCCGGGAATAGCTGGACACGCGGTCGATGTAAGGCGTTTCCTGCAGCTTCTTCTCGATCCGGTCGGTCAGCTGCTGTTCGACCTGGCGGGCCGTCGCGCCGGGCCAGACGGTGCGCACGACCATGATCTTGAACGTGAAGGGCGGATCTTCCGCCTGGCCCAGGCGGCCGTAGGCGAAGATGCCCATCAGTGCCAGCGCGAGCAGGAAATAGCCGACCAGCGTGCGGTGGTGCAGCGTCCAGTCGGACAGGTTGAAGCGGTGGCTCATGGTTCAGCGCTGCCGGTCGGGCGGAGTGGCCGGCTGCGGCGTCACCGCGAGGCCGGGAGTGAGCCGGCCGAGGCCGGCGACGACGACCTGTTCGCCGGGTTGCACGCCCTCGGCGATCAGCGCGCCGTCCTCGCGGAACGCGGCGACGCGCACCGGACGCGGCTGCGCCCGGCCGTCGGCGACGACCCAGACGCGGGTGCCGTCGCCCGGATCGACGACCGCCGCCAGCGGCACCCGCAACTGTCCAGGCGCAGCGCCGTCGAGCGACACGCGGGCGCTCATGCCGAGCCGCACGGCGGGCGGCGGATCGATCAGCCGGATGCGCGCCGCATAGGTCCGGGTCGCCGGGTCGGCGGCCGGCGCCAGTTCGCGCAATTCGCCGCGCAGCGCGCTTTCCGGCTGCGCCCACAGGTACACCGCGAGCGTCTTCGCCGAGCGCAATTCATCGACGCGGTTTTCCGGCACCGCGATGGCGACTTCCTTCTCCTCCGGCCGGGCGACGCGCAGCACCGGCTGGCCGGCGGCGACCACCTGGCCGGCATCGGCCAGCACGGCGGTGACGACGGCCGGGAACTCGCTGCTCAGCGTGCCGTAGGCGGCCTGGTTGCCGGCGATCCGGCTTTGCGCCCGGGCCTGGTCGAGGCGGGCGCGGGCGGCGCTGGCCGCGTTGTCGCGGGCGTCGAAGGCGGTTTGGCTGACGAACTTGCGGGCGAGCAGCCCGGCGTAACGCTCGCGCTCGGCCGCGGTCGTCGCCGCGTCGCTTTCGGCGGCGGCCAACTGGGCGCGCGCGGCGTCGGCAGCGAGTTGCAGGTCGGCCGGGTCGAGGCGGGCCAGCGGCTGCCCGGCACGCACCGTGCTTCCGACATCGACGTGGCGGGCGATCAGGCGCCCGCCGACGCGGAAAGACAGGTCGGCTTCATGGCGCGCACGGATCTCGCCGGTCAGCGCGCTGCCCTGATTTGGTGCTTCCGTGACGGTTTGCACCAGGACGGTGCGCGTAATCGGCGGCGGCGCCTCCTCCTGCCGGCAGCCGGCGAGGGCGGCGGCGAGGCCGAGGGCGAGTGTGGCGGAACGGATGGCAGTCGGGCGCATGATCCGGCGGTCGAAAAGGAATCGGACGATGATAATGAACGGGCGGTCAGTAATGCAAGTTGTCATTTTTGCCGGGAGGCAGCCGCTACAATGGCACCCATGAACGTCACCCACGCCAACTTCGCCGGGCTCGACCTGCTCGCTTCGGCGGTGCTGTTGATCGACGAGGGGCAGAACATCCGCTACATCAACGCGGCCGGCGAGAACCTGCTTGCCGTCAGCAGCCGCAGCGTGATCGGCCGCACGCTGGCGGCCGTCTGCACCTGCTCGGCGACGCTGCAGTCGGCGCTGGACAACGGCCTGAACAACAACTGGGGTTACACCGGGCAGAACATCGAGCTGAAGCGCAGCGACGGCGAGGTGCTGCACCTGAACTGCACGGTGACGCCGCTGCGCCCGGAAATCGCCGCCGGCGTCCGGCTGCTGCTCGAACTGCAGCCGATCGAGCACCACCTGGCGGCGACCCGCGAGGAACGCCTGATCGAGCAGCAGCAGGCCAACCGCGAGCTGATCCGCAACCTGGCGCACGAGATCAAGAACCCGCTCGGCGGCATCCGCGGCGCCGCGCAGCTGCTCGAGCACGAGCTGGCCAACCCGTCGCTGAAGGAATACACGCAGGTCATCATCAAGGAGGCGGACCGCCTGCAGGACCTGATGCAGCGGCTGCTGACGCCGCACCGCGCGATGCTGCCGGCGACGGTGAATATCCACGAAATCCTGGAGCGGGTGCGCAGCCTGCTGACCGCCGAATTTCCGGGTTCGCTGCGCGTGCACCGCGACTACGACACCAGCCTGCCGGAACTGGTCGGCGACCGCGAGCAGCTGATCCAGGCAGTGCTCAACATCGCCCGTAATGCCGCGCAGGCGATGAACGGCGAAGGCGAGATCGTGCTGCGCACGCGCGCGCTGCGCCAGGTCACGCTGGCCAAGAAGCGCTACCGGCTGGCCATGGAGATCAAGGTCATCGACAACGGCCCGGGCATTCCGGACGACATCCGCGAGCGCATGTTCTACCCGCTGGTTTCCGGCCGCGAGGGGGGCAGCGGACTGGGCCTGACCATCGCGCAGAACTTCGTCCAGCACCACCACGGGACGATCGACTGCTCGAGCCGGCCGGGCAATACCGTCTTCACGCTGCGCCTGCCGGTCGAGCCGGCATCGCGGGCCTGAGTCTTGCTTCCGGTTTTGCCATTTGGATGACTAGATGAGCCAACAGAACATGAAACCGGTCTGGATCGTCGATGACGATCGTTCCATCCGCTGGGTGCTCGAAAAGACCCTGGCCCGCGAAGGCATCCCGTTCAAGAGCTACGCGTCGGCCAGCGAGGCGATCTCGCAACTCGAGCAGGGTATCGAGCCGCCGCAGGTGCTGATGTCCGACATCCGCATGCCCGGCCAGTCCGGCCTCGAACTGCTGCAGGAAGTGAAGACCCGCTTCCCGTCGGTGCCGGTGATCATCATGACCGCCTATTCCGATCTGGAAAGCGCGGTCGCGGCCTTCCAGGGCGGCGCCTTCGAATACCTGCCCAAGCCCTTCGACGTCGATCAGGCGGTCGAACTGATCCGCCGCGCCGTCGACGAATCGATGCACCAGAGCGGTGCGTCCGAGGAAGAGGGGCTGGTTCCGGAAATCCTCGGCCAGGCGCCGGCGATGCAGGAGGTCTTCCGCGCCATCGGCCGGCTGGCGCTGTCGCATGCGACGGTGCTGATCACCGGCGAATCGGGCTCCGGCAAGGAGCTGGTCGCCCGCGCGCTGCACCGCCACAGCCCGCGCGCCGACAAGCCCTTCATCGCGATCAACACCGCGGCGATTCCGAAGGACCTGCTCGAATCCGAGCTCTTCGGCCACGAGCGCGGCGCCTTCACCGGCGCCCAGGCGCAGCGGCGCGGCCGTTTCGAGCAGGCCGAGGGCGGCACGCTGTTCCTCGACGAAATCGGCGACATGCCGTCCGAACTGCAGACGCGCCTGCTGCGCGTGCTGTCCGACGGCCACTTCTACCGCGTCGGCGGGCATTCGCCGATCAAGGCCAACGTCCGCGTCATTGCGGCGACCCACCAGAACCTGGAAACGCGGGTCAAGGACGGCCTGTTCCGCGAGGACCTGTTCCACCGGCTGAACGTCATCCGCATCCGGCTGCCGTCGCTGCGCGAGCGGCGCGAGGACATCCCGCTGCTGACCCGCCACTTCCTGCAGAAGAGCGCGCGCGAGCTGGGCGTCGAGGCCAAGCGCCTGTCCGATGCGGCGATCAAGTACCTGTGCGGACTCGACTTCCAGGGCAACGTCCGCCAGCTGGAAAACCTGTGCCACTGGCTGACCGTGATGGCGCCCGGCCAGCAGGTCGAGATCGGCGACCTGCCGAGCGAGCTGCGCGAGGCGGCGCCGAGCGCGTCGCTGGCGACCGACTGGGAATCCGCCCTCGAACTGGAGGTCGACCGCATGCTGGCGCGCGGCGTCCCCGACGTGCATGGTGTGCTGTCGCAGACCTTCGAGCGCATCCTGATCGCCCGTGCGCTGGCCCACACCGGCGGCCGCCGGATCGAGGCGGCGCAGGCGCTGGGCATCGGCCGCAACACGATCACCCGCAAGATCGCCGAGCTCGGCATCGACGGCGGCAAGGAGCACAGCGCGGAGTAGAATCCGCGCCATGCCCCTGATCGACCTCCCCCTGTTGAAGGAGCGCCTCGGCCCGCTGGCCGGGCGCTTCGATGTGGATGCGCTGGACGACTGCGATTCGACCAGCAGCGAACTGATGCGCCGCGCCGACCGCGGCGCGCCGTCCGGCACCGTCGTCGTCGCCGACCGCCAGTCGGCCGGCCGCGGCCGGCGCGGCCGCAGCTGGCTGTCGACGCCGGAATCCAGCCTGACCTTCTCGCTCCTGTGGCGCTTCGGCGGCAGCGCGACGCGGCTGGCCGGACTGTCGCTGGCCGTCGGCGTCGGCCTGGTCCGCGCGCTGGAATCGCTCGGCGCCCGCGGCGTCCGCTTGAAGTGGCCGAACGACGTGCTGCTCGAAACCGCTGCCGGCCACGCCAAGCTGGCCGGCATCCTGATCGAGCTGTCGTCGGACCGCCGCGGCACGCAGGCGGTGATCGGCATCGGCCTGAACCTGGCGCCGCCGGCGGGCGAACTCGATGCGCCGGCGGCCGGGTTGTCCCAGGCGCTGGCCGCCGCGCCGGAGCGCCATGCGGTGCTGGCCGCGGTGCTGCGCGAACTGGCCGCGCTGCTCGACGGTTTCGCGGTCGACGGCTTCGCCGGGCTGAAATCCGAATGGCAGTCGCGCCACGCCTGGCAGGGCGCCGCGGTGCAAATCCTCGGCGACGGCGAGGCGCCGCGCGCCGGCACCTGCCTCGGTGTCGACGACGACGGCGCGCTGCTGCTCGACACGCCGGCCGGTATCGAGCGCGTGTTCTCCGGCGACGTCAGCCTGCGCCGCGCATGATCGTCTGCCTCGACAGCGGCAACAGCCGCATCAAGTGGGGCGTCCATGACGGCGAACGCTGGCTCGCGCAGGGGGCCGTCGACCACGCCGGGGTCGCTGGGCTGGCCGAACTGGTCGCCGACTGGCCGGCGCCGCGCCGGGTGATGCTGGCCAACGTCGCCGGACCCGACGCCGCGCGGCGCATCCGCGACGCGCTGGCGCCGTGGGCCGGGCTGATCGACGACGTGCGTTCGGCACCGGCGGCGGGCGGCGTCGTCAACGGCTATGAAAATCCGGAAAAACTGGGTGTCGACCGCTGGTGCGCGCTGATCGGCGCGCGCGACCAGGTGTCGACGGCCGCCATCGTCGTGATGGCCGGCACGGCGACCACCGTCGATGCGCTGGCGGCCGACGGGCGCTTCCTCGGCGGCCTGATCCTGCCCGGACTCGACCTGATGCGCGCTTCGCTGGCCCGCGGCACCGCCGGCCTGCCGCTGGCGGCCGGGCGTCATGAAGGCTTCCCGCGCAATACCGACGACGCCATCGTCAGCGGCGCGATCGAGGCGCAGGCCGGCGCGATCGAGCGAATGGCGGCCCGCCTGGGGGGCTCGGCGGTCTGCCTGCTGTCCGGCGGGGCCGCGGCGGCGCTCGATCTTGCCCTTGTCATCGAGCGCCGCGTTGCGCAGAATCTTCCCCTGGAAGGGCTGCGGGTGCTGGCCCGCAGCGGCTGATAACGAGGATCGGGGGCGGGAGGATGGAAGCAGGTCTGGAAATCGTCGCCGTATCCGATCTGAAGGTCGGGATGTTCGTCGCCGAACCGGACTGCCCGTGGACCGACCTGCCTTTCCCGCTGCAGGGCTTCGTGCTGTCCGAAGCGTCGGAGATCGCAACCTTCGCCCGGCATTGCCGCTTCGTCTATATCGACCGCAGTTTCTCGACCGGCGAACATTACCGGGCGCCGCTCCGCGAGCGCGATCCGCCGCTGCAATGCGCGGCGCTGCCGCGCACGGAGTCGACGCCGGAACTGACCCGGCGACAGGGGCGGCGGCACAGTTTCCTGAAATTCCTGTACGAGCAGGACAACAGCGAACAGGCGGAGGAACTGGCCCGCGAACTGACCCACATCGAGCCCAGGTTCGACAGCCTGCAGGACACCCTGCGCAAGACCATCGAGTGCATCCAGGTCGAGGAAAGGGTCGATTTCAAGGATGTCGCGACCCGGGTCAGCGACCTGTCGGGCAGCCTGCAGCGCAATCCGGACGCGCTGATGTGGCTGCTCCGGCTGAAGAGCGTCGATCAGTACAGCTTCGACCAGGCGATGGACGTTTCGGTCTATCTGCTGCTGTTCGGCAAGCACGTCGGGCTGAGCGGCGACCGCCTGGTCCAGCTGAGCATGGCCGGCATGCTGCAGGACGTCGGCAAGACCTGCCTGCCGCCGGTGCTGCTGACCAAGACCGACCCGCTCGACGAGGAGGAGCGCGAACTCGTCCGCTCGCATGTCGCCAGTTCGCTGGAGCTGCTGTGCCTGCAGCATGCGCTGCCGCCCGAGGTCATGATGATCGTCGCCAACCACCACGAGCGCTGGGACGGCAGCGGCTATCCGCGCGGCCTGAAGCTCAAGGAGATCGGCCGGGGCGCCGAGATGGCCGGACTGGTCGATTCCTTCTGCGCGATGCTGAAGAACAAGCCCTACCGGGCGGCGATGGGGCACCAGAACGCCCTCGAACAGCTGTTCAACCTGCGCGACCAGCAGTTCAACCCGGCGCTGATGGAGCAGTTCGTCCAGTGCGTCGGCCTCTACCCGATCGGCACCCTGGTCGAAATGAACAACGGCGAGGTCGGCGTCGTCATCCAGCAGAACCGCATCCAGCGCTCGCGGCCGCGCGTGCTCCTGCTGCTCGACGGCATGAAGCAGAAAATGCGCGGCTACCACGTGATCGACCTGCGCGATCCGCGGCACAAGGCCTATACCGTGCTCCGCACGCTGCCGCAGGATGCCTACGGCCTGGCGGCCCAGGATTACTACCTTGGATAGCCTGATCGCCTTCGCCGACTACGGCCTGAGCGATGCCGAAGTGCGCTCGGCGAACGCGATGGCGTCCTACTGGCGCGACGCGGTGGCCGATGCGATGCGCCGCGCCCCTGCCGACGACGAGTTCGAGACACTGCTCGGCGGCCTGGTCGGCGGATTGTCCGACGTCGCCTGGCAGCGTCGCTGGATCCGCCTGTGGGATCGTCTCGGCGACCAGGGAATAGCGCTGGGCGAACTGTTCCGCCCGGTCTTCGCGGCGATCGAGGCCAGCGAGCGGGCGCTGCTCGCCGCGGTCGGCACGCCGCGGACCATCCATCTCGACCTCTGCGCCGCCTTCCGGCGGGCCGTGCTGGCCGCCTGCTGCGGCGCGATCGAGACGCGCGAGGCGGTCAGGAACCTGCGTTCCGGGGTTTCCGGAGAGTTGACCGCGCTGCATTCGCTGGCCGCGATGGCGGCCGGCAACCGCCGCGTCGGCGTGGTTTCGCTGAGCCTGCTCGGCCGGGACAGCGACAGCCACGTGTCGGCGCGCGACCTGCAGCAGTTGCCGGGACTGATCTTCGAGCGCCTGCAGCGGCTGTTGCGGCCGCAGGACCTGATCTTCGCCGGGCGCGAGGGCGAATGGCTGCTGCTGCTGCCCGATGTCGATTCCAAGGTCCAGCCCAGCCTGGCCGTCGCCGCGATCCAGCGCGACTTCGCCGAGCCGGTGCGCCTGGAAAGCGGCCGTCCGGTCGCGCTGGCGGTCACGGTCGGCGCCGCGCTGCTGCCGGACCACGGCCGCGATGCCGATGGCGCGATCCGCGCCGCGCGGCTGGCGCGCTGGGCCGCCGCCGCGGCGGGCGACGGCTTCGGCTGGTTCCGCAGCGAGCAGGACGAGGCCTGGCAGCGCCGGGCGGCACTGGCCGACGAGTTGCAGGGCGCGCTGCTGCAGGACGCGCTGGAGCTCCACCTGCAACCGCAGGTCGATCTGGCGACGCGGATCTGCCTCGGGGCCGAACTGCTGCTGCGCTGGCGGCGCGCCGACGGCGAATGGGTGCCGCCGCCGCTGGCCGTCGAGCTGATCGAACAGAACGGCTGGCGCCAGCTGTTCACCGAATGGCTGCTGCGCAGCGCGATGCGGATCGCGGTCGACCTGCAGGCGGCGGGCATTCCGGTCACGCTGTCGATCAACCTGACCGCGCCGGACCTGCGCGACCCCGACCTGCCCGAGCTGCTCGCCCAGTACCTGGAAACCTGGGACGTGCCGGGCGAGCGCTTCATCCTCGAGCTGACCGAGTCGGCGATGATGGGCGACCGGGCGCATTGCCTGGCGGTGATCGCCCGCCTGCGCGAGCTCGGTTGCCGGATGTCGCTCGACGACTTCGGCACCGGCTACTCGTCGCTGAGCTATCTGGTCAGCCTGCCGATCCACGAGCTGAAGCTGGACCGTTCCTTCGTCGTCGCGATGTTCGACAGCGAGGACAACATGCGCATCGTCCGGACCATCCTCGATCTCGCCAACGACCTCGGCATGGTGCCGCTCGCCGAGGGCATCGACGATCCGCGCCAGGCCGAGCAGCTGCGCGCGCTGGGCTGCCGGATGGGGCAGGGTTTCCTGTACGCGCAGCCGATGCCGCTGTCCGAATTCGTCGCCTGGTACCGGCAGCGCCGGCGGGCTTGAACAAAGCCGGCGGGCCGGTGACAATCCGTCGTCATTCCCCGCCCCGGAGGCGCCCATGTTCGATCCGGTCCTCGCCAGCCTGCCGGCCTTCGCCGGCTACTTCGCCACCGCCGTCGCGCTGCTCGCGGTCTTTTCCTGCCTCTACGTGCTGGTCACGCCGTACAGCGAGCTGAAGCTGATCGGCGAGGGCAACGCGGCCGCCGCGGTCAGCCTGGCCGGCGCGCTGGTCGGCTACGCGCTGCCGATCGCGGTGTCGGTCGCGGTCAGCCACAGCCTGACGGCGATGCTCGGCTGGGGCGTCGTCGCCTGCGCCGTGCAGCTGTCGGCCTACGTGGTCGCCCGCCTGGCGCTGCCCGGCATCGCGCTGGCGATCCCGCAGGGGCGGGTGGCCGCCGGCATCTTCCTCGCGTCCCTTTCCGTCGCCGTCGGCATCCTGAACGCCGGCTGCATCGCCTGACCCTCACCGGAGAACACCATGGCCCTGATGGACTTCATCAAGAAGCAGTTTATCGACATCCTGCAATGGACCGAGGAGGGCGACGGCACGCTGGCCTGGCGCTTCCCGATGGCGGACATGGAAATCCAGAACGGCGCCAGCCTGACGGTGCGCGAGTCGCAGCTGGCGATGTTCGTCAACGAGGGCACGGTGGCCGACGTCTTCGGCCCCGGCATGCACCGGCTGACGACGCAGACGCTGCCGGTGCTGACCTACCTGAAGAACTGGGACAAGCTGTTCGAGTCCCCCTTCAAGTCCGACGTCTATTTCTTCTCGACGCGCACCCAGCTCGACCAGAAATGGGGCACGCCGAACCCGATCACCATCCGCGACAAGGAGTTCGGCCTGGTCCGGCTGCGCGCCTTCGGCATTTACGCCTACCACCTGGTCGATCCGAAGCGGTTCTACCAGAAGGTATCCGGCACCCGCGAGACCTACACCCGCGAAGAACTCGAAGGCCAGCTGCGCAACACGCTGGTCGCCGGGCTGAGCGACCTGTTCGGCGAATCCGGCGTGCCCTTCATCGACATGGCGGCCAACCAGGACGAGTTCGGCCAGGCGATGCTGCAGAAGGCGCAGCCGATGTTCGCCGAGTACGGCCTGGCGCTCGATTCGCTGGTCGTGCAGAACGTGTCGCTGCCCGAGGAGCTGCAGAAGGTGCTCGACCAGAAGATCGGCATCAACATGATCGGCGACCTGCAGCGCTACACGCAGTACCAGGTCGCCAACAGCATCCCGGACGCCGCCAAGAACGAGGGCGGGCTGGCCGCGATGGGCGTCGGCCTGGGCGCCGGCGTCGGCTTCGGCCAGGTCGTCGGGCAGGCGATGGCCGGTGCGATGCAGCCCGCCGCGGCGGCGCCATCGGCCGACGAGGTCGTCGCGACGCTGGAGAAGCTGCACGCGCTGGTCGGCAAGGGCATCCTGAGCCAGGCCGAGTTCGACGCCAAGAAGGCGGAATTGCTGAAAAAACTGGGTTGACCGCGGCGACGTGGCGCTGACCGCCTCCTGCCCTTCCTGTGGTGCGGCCGTCGTCTTCCGGTCGGCCTCGTCGGTCTTCGCGGTCTGCGACTACTGCCGCAGCACGCTGGTCCGCCACGACCGGGAGCTCGAGGACATCGGCAAGATGGCGGCGCTGGTCGAGGACCGCTCGCCGCTCCGGCTCGGCGCCGAGGGGCGCTACGGCGGCGTGCATTTCGCGCTGATCGGGCGCATCCAGGTCCGGTACGGCGACGGCGGCTGGAACGAATGGCACCTGCTGTTCGACGACCAGCGCACCGGCTGGCTGTCGGAAGCCGGCGGCGAATACGTCGTCAGCTTCCTGCAGCCGGTCATGGAGCCGCTGCCGCCGTTCGACGGCCTGCAGGCGGGGCAGCGGCTGGCGCTGGCCGGCCAGGCGTGGACGGTCGCCAACATCGAGCAGGCCGAGTGCGTCGGCGGCGAGGGCGAACTGCCGTTCAAGGTCGGCGCCGGCTACCCGTTCGCCGCGGTGGACCTGCGCAACGAGCGGAATTTCGCGACCCTCGACTATTCCGAAACGCCGCCGCTGCTGTTCGTCGGCGAGGCGGTCGATTTCGCGGCGCTGGCGATGAACGGACTGCGCGACGGCATCGCTGCGCCGGAGAGGCGGATCGAGGCCAAGGTCTTCCGCTGCCCTGGCTGCGGCGCGCCGCTGCAGGCGCGCTCGGCCGACATCCTGGCCGTCGGCTGTGCGGCCTGCGGCACCGTCGTCGATGCCGCCGACGCGAACGCCCGCGTGCTGTCGAAGGCGCTCGGCAGCCGCGACGAGAAATACGTCCCGCGCCTGCCGCTCGGCACGACCGGCACGCTGCAGGGGCGGCCGGCCGAAGTCATCGGTTTCCTGGTCCGCCAGTGCCGGGAAGGCGGCATCGCCTACGACTGGCGCGAATACCTGCTGGCCGGCGCCAACGGCACGTACCGCTGGCTGACCGAGTACAACGGCCACTGGAACGTCGTCGAGGTGCTGTCGCGTCCGCCGCGCACGAGCGCCATCGAGATCGAGGGCATCGCCCACGACGGCAGGCGCTTCCGCCATTTCTCGACGACGGCGCGGGCCGAGGTGATCCAGGTCGCCGGCGAGTTCACGTGGCGGGTCCGCCGCGGCGAGAGCTGCCGGGTCGTCGACTACGTTGCCCCGCCATGGATGCTGTCGCGCGAATCGACCGACCGGGACCTGAACTGGTCGCTCGGCGAATACGTCCCGCCGGCCGACATCGCCGCCGCCTTCGGATTGAAGAACGGGCTGCCGGAGCCGCTCGGCATCTACGCCAACCAGCCCAACCCCTGGGCCGGCACGCGCGGCCGCGCCTTCGGCCTGTTCTGGAAGCTGGCCCTGGCCGCGGTGCTTCTGCAGGCGGTCTTCCTGGGGCTGTCCGGCGAGCGCCTGCTGCTGCGCCAGGAACTGGGCTTCGCGCCGGGCCAGACCGAGGCGGTCAGCCGTGACTTCACGCTGGCCGCACCGGCGCGCAAGGTCGCCGTGCGCAACCGGACGACGCTCGACAACAACTGGGTCGGCCTCGACCTGCTGCTCGTCGACAAGGCCAGCGGCCGGGCCTGGCCGGCGGCGCGCGAACTGGCCTACTACCACGGCTACGACGACGGCTACTGGTCGGAAGGCAGCCGCGACGACGAGGTCGTGTTCCGCGACGTGCCGGCCGGCACCTACTACCTGACGGTCGACGCCGACCTGGCGCCGGAAAAGCCGGGCGCGCTGCGCGACACGCTGGAAGTCGCGACGGCCGGCGCCGGCTGGTCCAATTTCGTGCTGCTGATGATCTTCCTGGCCGCCTTCCCGCTGTTCGCCTTCCTGCGCCATGCGGCGTTCGAGACCGGCCGCTGGGCGGAGAGCGACCACGCGCCGGAAGCCGGCGATTCCGACGGAGACGACGACTGATGTTCGGCAAGCTCAACCTCGCCGCCGGCCTGCTCGCGCTCGCGCTGTTCGCCTGGGCGCAGCACCAGGGCTGGAACCTGTTCGACGACGTCGCCGAACCCGGACGAAGCGGTTCCGGCAGCAGCAGCCGGACCTGGCACAAGTAGCGCGTCAGTCGCCGCCGCAGCCGCCGCCGCCATCGCTCCCGCCATCTCCGTCCCCGTCTCCGGCATCGCCGCCGCCGCAGCCGAGATGACTGGCGCAGTAGCCGGTAGCGGTGCGCCCCGCAGCCAGGCAGTCGAGCGGGTAGACGAAGCCGCCGGCGATGCCGAGCGCCGCATCCAGCGCGAACAGCCGGGGCAGGCGGTCCGGCCGCTTCGGATCGATCTTCTCGCGGGCGCAGGCCAGCCGCCAGGCGCGGCGCAGAGCGGCCGGGGCGTCGGTCGGCGAACGCATCGCCTCGGCCGGCGTGTGGTGCAGGAAGCGGCCGAAGGCGGTGCGGCAGAAGCGCTCGTACTGCCGCGTGAACAGGATGAATTCGTGCCACGCATCGTCGACCGCCTGCGACGGCATTGCGACCATGCGCCGGCCGGCCGCATGGCACAGCCTGAAATAATCGGCCAGCCCGGCGAAGACCTCGGCGCGCTGCGCCGGCGTCAGTTCCGGGCGGCGCGCGGCCAGCCGGCGGTCGAGCAGCTGGGCGTAGGGGAAGGCGTCGATCAGTTCGGCCCGCCGGCGCCGCGCCCAGGCCCGCCAGGCCAGCACGGCTGCGGCGAGCAGCAGCGCGGCGACGATCAGCTTAGGCATTGACGTCGAAGCACAGGTACTTGATCTCGAGGTACTCGTCGATGCCGTACTTCGATCCCTCGCGGCCGAGGCCGGACTGCTTGATGCCGCCGAAGGGCGCAACCTCGTTCGAGATCAGCCCGGTGTTGATGCCGACCATGCCGTATTCCAGCGCTTCGCCGACGCGCCAGCAGCGGCCGGCGCTGCGCGTATAGAAATAGGCGGCCAGTCCGAATTCGGTGTCGTTGGCCATCGCGATCGCGTCGGCCTCGGTGTCGAAGCGGAACAGCGGCGCCATCGGGCCGAAGGTTTCCTCGCGGGCGACCTGCATGTCCGGCGTCACGCCGGCCAGCACGGTCGGCTGGAAGAAGTTGCCGCCGCGTTCGTGGCGGGCGCCGCCGCACAGCACGCGGGCGCCCTTGGCGAGCGCGTCGGCGACGTGGGCCTCGACCTTGGCCAGGCCGGCGGCGTTGATCAGCGGCCCCTGCGCGACGCCGGGCTCGCTGCCCGGGCCGACCTTCAGCGCGCCGACCCTGGCCGCGAACTTCGCGGCGAATTCCTCATAGACGCCCGACTGCACCAGGATGCGGTTGGCGCAGACGCAGGTCTGGCCGGTGTTGCGGTATTTGGCCGCGATCGCACCGTCGACCGCGGCATCAAGGTCGGCGTCGTCGAACACGATGAAGGGCGCGTTGCCGCCGAGTTCCAGCGAGAGTTTCTTGATCGTCGGCGCGCACTGCGCCATCAGCCGGCGGCCGACGGCGGTCGAGCCGGTGAAGGACAGCTTGCGGACGATCGGGTTGGCGCACAGCTCGCCGCCGATCGCCGCCGGATCGCCGGTGACGACGTTGAACACGCCGGCCGGAAAGCCGGCGCGCTCGGCCAGCACGGCCAGCGCCAGCGCGGTCAGCGGCGTCGACTCGGCCGGCTTGACGACGACCGGGCAGCCGGCGGCCAGACCGGGGGCGACCTTGCGCGTGATCATCGCGAGCGGGAAGTTCCACGGCGTGATCGCCGCGCAGACGCCGACCGGCTGCCGGACGACGACCAGCCGCGTGCTCGCCGCCGGGCTGGGGATGGTGTCGCCGTAGGTGCGCTTGGCCTCCTCGGCGAACCACTCGACGAAGGAGGCGCCATAGACCACTTCGCCCTTCGCCTCGGCCAGCGGCTTGCCGCATTCGGCGGTGATCAGCTGCGCGAGGTCGTCGGCGTGGTCGAGGATCAGCCGGTTCCAGGCCTGCAGCAACTGGGCGCGGCGGCGCGCGGTCAGCGCCTTCCAGGCCGGCCAGGCGGCGTCGGCCGCTTCGATCGCCCGCTTCGTCTCGGCGGCACCGCAGCGCGGCACGCTGGCCAGTTGAGCGCCGGTCGCCGGATCGACGACGGCCAGTGTCGCGCCGTCGTCGGCGCCGACCCATTTTCCGGCGATCAGGTTGGTCGACCGCAGCAAATCCTTGTCCTTGAGATCCATGACCTTGAAAAATCCTGTAAAAACGGTAAGTTGTGAAAGCTTTCCAGAAACTGCCCGAGCTCGATGCGCCTCTCCGCCCTGCTGCTGTCCCTGTGCTGTGCCCTGCTCGTTGCCGCCTGCGGCAGCCCGGGGCCGCGTTCCGCGGGAACTATAGCGCAAGCCCCGCGGCCGGTCAGCGCTCAGGGCAACGAGGTCGCGCTGTATGCGCTCGGCCTGATCGACACCGGCTACCGCTTCGGCGGCAAGAACCCGGAAGCCGGGCTCGACTGCAGCGGCATGGTCAGCTACATCTACGGCCAGGCGCTCGGCCTGCGGCTGCAGGGCAGCGCCGCCGACATCGCGCGCAACGGCCGGCCGATCGGGCGCCACGAGCTGCGACCCGGCGACCTGGTCTTTTTCAATACCCGCAACCAGCCGTACTCGCATGTCGGCATCTACCTCGGCGACGAGCGTTTCGTGCATGCCCCGTCGTCGGGCGGCCGGGTCCGCATCGACCGGATGAGCGACCGCTATTTCGCGCAGCGCTACGAGGCGGCGGCGACCTTCTTCGACTGAAACACGGCGCCCATTGGACGCCGGCCGATGGACAAGGTAGAATCCGCGGCTTCCGCCCGTAGCTCAGCTGGATAGAGTACTGCCCTCCGAAGGCAGGGGTCGTGCGTTCGAATCGCGCCGGGCGGGCCAATACAAAAAGCCGGAAACCCGCATAGCTCAAGGCTTTGCGGGTTTTTTGCATTTATGCTTTTGTAATTCAAAATGCGGCCATGTGAAAACCATGTAAAAAACCGCTTCCCGTAACCATGCGGTTTTGCGGACGAAAGCCCCATGATGGACATGAGGCTTTCGGCACAATCACGCGGGTGAAGCAGAGGAAAACCGCGCTTGCGCTGCCGGTGTTACATGCCACCTCCGGCTGGGCGTCTGAATGCTTTTTAGGGGTCGGAAATTATCCGACTTTTTTTGTCGGGTATATACATGTCAGGAAATTGACCATTCCCGAAACCACGTCAGGCGCAGCCGCTTCCGGTGCAGCAAGCGATACAGTGCTGCCTGTGTCCATTCGCGGCCTCGGCTGCTGGTCATTCCGGCATCGTTCAGCATCGCCACAATGCGCCGCGCCGCAATGCGTGGCATTTGGCGCTTGATCGCATGGACAGCCGCGACGATGCGCGCATTGTGGGCGGCGATTTCGGCGAGCGTCATACGATCCGCGCCAGCGTCCCAAGGATCGCGGCCAGGTTGGCGGCATCGGCTACGGGGATCGCCCCTGTCCGTGCCATGCGATAGATGCGCCGCGTCTCGTTTGCCACTTCGGACGCATCGCGCAAGGGGATGCGGATGCGCTGTTTAGTCTCGGTCATATCCGCCCTCGATTAGCAAAATCTGGCGTTCAATGTCGCCGGAATGCCGTTTGCCTTCTTTGTCCAGCCGATCAGGTCTAGCGTCTGGCGCAGGCCGGTGACTGCGGGCTTTGTGCCAAGCTGCTGCGCGGCAACGGCGGCGTCAAAATATCCAGCTTGGGCGGCTTCCAGCTTCGCCACGGCTGCGGCATAGGCTTGCGCGGCATCCTCGACCAGATCAAGAAGCGCGGCCATGCTGGCGTGCTGGCGCAGGAAGGCATCGGCGGCGGCTTTTTTTTGCTTCGCCAGTTCGGCCTGTTCGGCCTCGACCACGGCGACATGTGCAGCTTGCTCTGCCACGCGACGACGTTCCACTGCACGCTCGGCAAGGCGTCGGCGGTCGTCAACGGCATCAATGGCGGCATCGTCCTTACCGGCTGCAATCGCAGCCTTCCATTCCCGCACCACGCTTTCAAGTTCGCGCTCGACCACCTGTACGGCAATCATGCTATCGGCATGGGCTTTCTTCAGTTGCTCGACCGTCGCCATTACTTGCCACCTTCCCGGCGCTTGTTGATCGCCTCGACCATTGCCTTTGTCCGTTCCTTGCTGGCATAGGACGATCCAAGGCGATAACGCTCTTGATCAATCTGGACTTGCGCAAGGTCGCCCCATGTATAGCTTTTACCCGGTACTTTGTCGGTCGGTTTTGTCATGCTGAATGTCTCCTAAAGTTTATTAACTCGTTTTATCTCGAATAACATTATTTTATCATTTTTTAATGTGCCTAATTTTTAGGCGGAATAACCAAATATGGGCGGACAGGTGAATGTCCGGACATGGCGGACATAACATTTATTTTTCTGTCCGTCCGCCCCTGTCGTGAATATTAAAAACCTCCGAAACCCTTGTGTCACAAGGTTTTACGGGGTTTTTGTTTATTTACTAAATCAAGTTCCGGACATAGGGCAGCCCGGACGGACATAGAGGGCCCCTTTAGGGGGCCTCTAATGTCCGGGGCGGTGTCTGTCAGGTGGTTGCCGCTACGGTGTCGGCTTCGTCATCAATCTGGATTAGCTCAGAATCCTCAAGCTCAGCAAGGGCGCGCCGGAATGCACGCTTTGCAGAGTCTGGCTTTAGGCCATCGCACCGGCTGGAAATAAAGGCTTCCAGAAGCGCAGCGCGGGCCATGGTGCCATCGTTTGCCAAAAGCTGGCTGTAGATATGCCCGGAGTGCGTATCGCCGCCCACAAGCGCCGCGATGCGCCTCTGGCGGCTTCCGTCGGTGCAGACCAAACTGCCAAGCTCGCGCCCCTTGGAGTCCTGCACGCCGACCGATTGATAACGCACTGCCAGCGGGATCGGTTCGGGCAAATTGCGGAATTTATGCTTTTCCGATTTCAGCGTAACCAGATCGCCTTGGCGCTCGGCCTCGACAAACCAATCCGAATTTCCAAGTTTTGCATGAGAGCCCATGAATGAATCGCCGCTTTTTGTGCTGTGATCCACAACCAAAATGGCAACGTCTGGATATTCCTTAATCAAACGCCGAAGGCTTTGGAAAAACCGCGTAACCGATTCTTTTGTATCATCGCTTGCCATTGTGGAGAAGGTATCGATGATGACAAGAGCCGGGGCAGGTAAAGGCGGTTTCTTTTCCGATTCAAGATCATCAAACAATTTCATTTTTTCCTGAAAAGGAATTGTCTGATCTCTACCAATCTTGTTTCGTCGTTCCTCGCGCTCTGCCTCAATGGCATCATTAAAAGCCGAAACAATGGTATTTTTCAGAAACTTGAAACCGGATGTATCGTCAGAATCAAGCGGCGCAACCGTCGAAACGATTTTAACCGCCGTCCGGGTCTTGTTCGCCTTTTCCCATGCCATGCGGCGCAGGTGTAGATCATTGCCGCCTTCGCCAGCAAAAAGGAAAGCAGCCCCTGGGGTGACGTCGCGGCCAAGCCAAGGTTTTCCGGCCCCGATACTGCATGCAATATCCAGCGCGGCGAATGATTTAAAGCAACCTGGCGCTCCGTAAAGCCAATTGATTGATCCTTTTGCAATTAGGCGATCAACTGTCCATTCGGCTTTTGCTAGCGAATCGACGGCTGCGGTGCTTGCCCACTGTTTAGCAAAATCAAGCATGCTTAACCTCCGGAACAACAAGGTGATAGAGCGCGAAGCGGTGAAGCTCGCCAGACTCGCCGGTCGTCCTGATCCACTGGCGCGCAATGTCATATCCGGTCTTGCGAAGCTCGAAGATGCGCGGCGCTGGCGCTGGAATATCCAGACTGCGGCGAATCTCCGGCGTCGACAACGGGCGCAGGCGCAATGCTTCCAGAAGGCGCTGGCGCTGGGCTTCGCAGCTTTGGCTTTGGATCGTCATTGACCACCCCCAAGCTCTGCAACGAGGCGGTCAATGTCATCGCTGCGCCATGCGGTGCAGCGTGCGGACAATTTGACCGGCGCAGGGTATTTTCCGGAAGATACGCCAGCCCACCATGCGCTTTTGCTGACGGGAATAATCGGGTCACAGCCGCGTTCGCGGTCGCCGATGATTTGCCAAATGCGAAGAAAACGATTAGACATATAAACTCCAATGTTTTCCACCTTGGCAGCTAACAAATTCTTTGACAAAACCTAAGAGTCCTGTAGAATCTGCCTTGTCGATTGGTGCCAGCCTTTCGACAATCCGCTGCCTAAGCGGAGGGATTAAAAAGTATCTGAATTACCTGAAGCCAAAAGGTCAGCCGATCTTTTGGCTTTTCTTTTTGCTTCAGTGATTGAATAATACCACAATATAAATTATCGTTTTTTTGATGCGGTCTTATATTGTCCAGATAATAAAAAACCCGCTTATTAGGCGGGTTTGTATTATGGGCGGGGGGGCTTTGGTTAGAGCATTTTGATTTTATTTAACTGCTCTTTTGCATGTGTTGGCTCAAGGTGCCCATAATGTGAATTGATCATATCAATGCTAGTTCCGGCCAGTCTGGCGACGGTCATCAAGTCCATTCCGTTGATTACCATTTCCGAAATGGCGCAGTGTCGTAACGAGTAGATTACAACCTCGTCGGCACCAACGATATTTGCGGCGCTTCTGGCTTCTTGGAACGAGTCGCGCCACGAGTAACGATCCCAAGCTGATCCGTTGTCGCGCACAATCAATGGTTCGTCGACGCTACGCTTTCCGGCGCATTGCTTGAGGTGCCGAAAGGCATTGGTCGATAGCGGTACGGTGCGTCGCCCGGTCTTGCCTCTTAAAACCAACGTCTGGTTGGTCTGGTTGAGGTCGCCGACTAGGCATGATGCGATTTCGCCCGGTCGTGCTGCCGTCTCCATTAGCGCCTTGATCAAAGGCTTTAGTTCGGGGCTGGCTGCCGCGTATATGCGCTTGCGTTCTGCGGCTGTCAGGAAGCGTTCGCGGCGCTGCGCTACGTCCTCATATTGGCTAACCCTGTCCCACGGGGTCGTCGCCGATGCCAGTCCTTGCTTATAGGCAAAATTCAAAGCCGCCTTGAGAGTCCGTAAATTACGATTGGCGCTGTCACGATTGCGGCGCTCGGCGTCCGGGTCGCGTTCGTCGTCGTCAGTGTCTTTGATCTGGTCATCAAGCCAGCTTTTAATGTGCGCGGTCTTGAGTTTGCCTAGCTCAATACGTCCAATCGGTGCGGAATCAACTAGGCGTTTGAATCTGCCGGCGGCGTCTGCGGCTGCCTTTTGGCCTTGCTCGTTGGTTTTCTTTGAAACCCGTAAATGCTCGACATAACGAGCGCATGCAACTTTTACGGTTACAACCTCATGCGATCCTGTCTCGCACTGGTTGAACCATTCATCTGCCAGCTTTGCCACTGCGTCAAATGTTCCACGGTCATCGTCTAGGCGGCTTCCGATGGGGTGGTAATGCTGCTTGCCTGCTTCATCTCGCCAGCGGGCTAGCCATGTTCCAGCGCCTTCTGTCAGCTTGCGATAACCGATAAAACAACCCGCTTTGCGCTTCTCCCAGTAGGGTGCGCCACGTGGTTTTAGTGCCTTGCGTCCTGATGCGGTTGTAATGTCGTCGGCCATGATTTTTTCCATGTGAAAACCATGTGAAAATTCTATCACGGATTTTGCTGGACACTATTGGCCTATAGTTCAATAAAAAACAGGTACTTAATAGACTGGCTGGACATTGTTGGATCATAAATCCGGCCCTCCGAAGGCAGGGTCGTGCGTTCGAATCGCGCCGGGCGGGCCAGAATATCAATGGGTTAAGTCGTTTCGGCTTAACCCATTTTTGTTTTGTGACCACGCTGTGACCAGCGTTGCCTGCTTTGTCCCTCCGGCTGTCGTTGTCAGAGGGAGGTGCAGGGCATCAGCCAGTTGCCAGCCACCCGCAAAATACTGGTTCTGACTGCAGGACAGTGATACCGTCCGGCCTCCCAAATTTTCTACGAGCAAATCATGGCCAAACAAGCGCGTTCCCGCCGCCTTCGCAAGAAACTTCACCTCGATGAATTCCAGGAACTGGGTTTCGACATTGAAACTGAGCCTAAGGCACCGCTGGACGATCATGCCGAGGAAGCCCTGCTGGTTGCATTCGTCGAAGGCGTTATCGAGCCGCGTGGCCTCATCTACGGCGGCAGCCTTGCCTGCGGCTATGTTTGCAAGGCGGGGGGCGGTTCTGCGACTGAGGAAGACCGTGCGGCCGTTCGTGACTGGCTCCAGGCGCGCGCAGAGTTCGCCTCTGTCACGGTCCATGAACTGTCAGATGCCTGGTACGCCAGCATGACCGCTTAACGCCTTAACCAAGCATCAGGGGAGGGGGATAACACCTTCCCCGATTTGCGGTATGCCTCAGACCGTCTACTCATGATTGCTGATCGGAAAGTGTCATGCCGATTGACCGCACTTCCAGGCACTCCGCAGGCGTTGCCGAATCGCGCCGGGCGGGCCAGAAATATCAATGGGTTAAGTCGTTTCGACTTAACCCATTTTGTTTTGTGGCCGCTGCCTGACCAGGTGCCGGATGTCGTGTGGCCGACAGGGACGGCGCAATGCTGTTTTCGGCGTCGATCCGGCGATTTCCGGCAGTGACCGAGGCTGTGCTGTCGAGCCGTCGATGCCCCTGAAACGCCAGCCTTCGTAAATTCACTCATCATTGACAAGCAATCGGCAAAATTGCTATTCATATAATCTAAGCGGCTGCTTTTAATAAGAAAAAAGTGGTTTCAGTTTTTCCGTTTAATCAATTTCACGTGCTAGGATTCATCCCGCGAATCGTTGTGCCGAAGGGGATTTCGGCTCGCACCAACAGCTCGACAATGAGCGATATTCGTACGTTTCGTACGGCAATTTCTAGGGAGTTTTTAAATGGCAATTCGTGAACTGCAGCAAGAAGAAATCGCAATGGTCTCCGGCGGCCTGGATCTGGGCGGCCTGCTGAGCGGCCTGCTGTCGCCGGTCATCGGCCTGGTCGGCGGTCTGCTGAACGTCGTTACCGGCCTGGTCGGTGGCCTGCTGCAGACCGTCACCGGTCTCCTGGGCGGCCTGCTGGGCGGCCTGCTGGCTGGCGAGTAATTCCGCGAGCCGTTCTCAGTCCTGAGAACCTGCCCCGTGCGTCAGCGTACGGGGCAGCCGGTGATCGATGATCACCCCGGGCGTTGCCGCTCCGGCTCCTCCCCTTTCCCATCGTATTTCTCCCGCACATCGCGCGATGTCGCGCCGTTGCGGCGCCGATGTCGGCCGGCTGCCGCGCCGGATCCGGCGCGATGCGTCCAGTGATCCGCTGCGCGACTTCAGGTCCTGCTGGCAGCGCTGCAAAAAAAACCCACTCCATGCGGACATGGAATGGGTTTTGAGGTCATTGATCGACGGCCATGATAACAGAATAACCGCCCGGGTTTCATTTTTTTCGTTTCGTGGTCTTCAGCTCATCGTGCTGCGGCCACCGCACGCTCCGGCGCTGGGCTGGCGGGCAGTGCGCGGCGCTGGCCGCTGCGTTCCCGCTCAGATCGTCGCCATGTCGATCACGAAACGGTATTTCACGTCGCTTTTCAGCATCCGCTCGTAGGCCGTGTTGATGTAGTCCATCGGGATCGTTTCGATATCGGAGACGATGCCGTGCTGCGCGCAGAAGTCGAGCATTTCCTGCGTCTCGCGGATGCCGCCGATCAGCGAGCCGGCCAGCTGGCGGCGCTTGAAGATCAGGCTGAACACCTCCGGCGACGGGTGTCGCTCGGCCGGTGCGCCGACCAGGGTCATGGTGCCGTCCCGCTTCAGCAGTTGCAGGTAGTCGTCGAGCCGGTGCGGCGCGGCGACGGTGTTCAGGATGAAGTCGAGCGTGCCGGCGCGGGCCGCCATCTGCGCCCGATCGCTGGAGACGCAGACTTCGTGGGCTCCGAGGCGCCGGCCGTCGTCGATCTTGCCGGGCGACGTCGTGAACAGCACGACATGGGCGCCCATCGCGGCGGCGATCTTGACCCCCATGTGGCCGAGCCCGCCGAGTCCGACGATGCCGACCTTCATGCCCGGCCCGACCTTCCAGTGGCGCAGCGGGGAATAGGTCGTGATGCCGGCGCACAGCAGCGGCGCGACGGCGGCCAGATCCTTTTCGTCGTGCCGGATGTGCAGCGCGAAGGATTCCTTGACCACGATGCTCTGCGAGTAGCCGCCGTAAGTGTTTTCGCCGCCGAACACCGGGCCGTTGTAGGTGCCGGTGAAGCCGTTGTCGCAGTATTGCTCCTCGCCTTCCCCGCAGGCCGGGCAGTGTCCGCAGCTATCGACCATGCAGCCGACGCCGGCCAGGTCGCCGACCTTGAAATTCTTCACCTGGTCGCCGACCGCGACGATCCGGCCGACGATCTCGTGGCCCGGGACCGACGGATACAGGGTGTTCTTCCACTCGTTCCGCGCGGTGTGCAGGTCGGAGTGGCAGACGCCGCAAAACAGGATTTCGATCTGGATGTCTTGCGGGCCCGGGGCGCGGCGTTCGATGTCGAACGGCGCGAGCGGGCTGCTCGGGTCTTGGGCGGCATAGGCTTTGGTCATGGCGGTCTCCGTGGGAAAAAAGCGTTTGATGATCCTCACGCAGAGGACGCCGGCCAGTGTGACAAGCCCAGCCGGCATTGACTAGCTAATCAGTTCTTAAAGAAACTATAAGCAAATCTAATCAATCGCCTGAGGACCGGGGATGAGCCGACGCAATTTCAACGACCTGCAGGCCTTCGTGACGGTGGCGCGGGAAGGCAGTTTCACCCGGGCCGCGGCCGCGCTGGGCGTCACCCAGTCGGCGCTCAGCCAGACGATCGGCGGGCTCGAGGCGCGCCTGCAGATCCGCCTGCTGACGCGGACCACGCGCAGCGTGTCGCCGACCGAGGCCGGCGAGCGGCTGGTGCGCGCGATCGGCCACCGCTTCGACGAGATCGAGGCGGAGCTCGATGCGCTGACCGAGCTGCGTGACAAGCCGGCGGGCACCGTGCGCATCACCTGCGCGGACCAGGTGCTGAAGAGCATCCTGCTGCCGAGGCTCGGCCCCCTGCTGAACGAGTATCCGGACATCCGGCTCGAGTTCGACATCAATTACGGGCTGCGGGACATCGTCGCCGACCGCTTCGACGCCGGCGTGCGCCTGGGCGACTACATCGACAAGGACATGATCGCGGTGCCGATCGGCCCGCCGCTGCGCATGGCCGCCGTCGCGTCGCCGTCCTACTTCGCGGCCCACCCGCGGCCCGGGGTGCCGGGCGACCTGATGGCGCACCGCTGCATCAACCTGCGCACCCCCACTTACGGCGGCCTGTACGCCTGGGAGTTCGAGCGGGACGGCCGCCAGCTGAACATCCGCGTCGACGGTCCGCTGACCTTCAACTCGTCGCCGCATATCGTGACGGCGGCGCTGGCCGGGCTGGGCGTCGCCTTCCTGCCGGAGGAGGACTTCGCGCCGCACCTGGAGGCGGGGCGCCTGGTCCGCGTGCTCGATGACTGGTGCCCGCCGTTCTCGGGCTACCACCTGTATTACCCGAGCCGGAGGCAACCCTCGCCGGCCTTTTCGCTGGTCGTCGAGGCGCTGCGCATCTGATCGCCCGCCCCGCCGCCGGGGCGGCGGGGGTCAGGCCGGCGTCGCCTGCAGCGCGCCGTTGATCAGCCCCTTCAGCTGTTCGTAGGCGGGGCGGACCTTCTGCAGCGTCAGCGCCTGCATGTCCGGGAAGTTTCCGCTCCGGGCGTGGTTCAGCGCCTCGTCGCGGTACTGCCGGTAGGTCTGCCAGGCCTGCGCGAGCAGCTGTCCGCCCTGCGTCGCCTTGTCGCGCAGCCAGTGGCTGTCGATCGCCGCGTCGAGCTCGGACACCCGAGCCAGGAAGCCGCCGATTTCGGCCACCGAGGTCGAGTTCATGATCAGGATGTTGTTCGCCCGGATTTCCTCCAGGGCATCGGCGATCGCCCGCAGCGGCGGCTTCTCGCCGGTCAGCGCGTCGGCCTGGCGCTTGATCTCGGTCAGCTGGGCGATGATCGCGCGCAGCGCCCGGTTGCTTTCCCGGACCGCCTCGCTGCCGGCTTCGGCCTGGCCGACCAGACTGCCGAGTTCGTCGGCGATCTGCTGGCCGAGCCCGGACTGTTCCGTCGCCGCCACGCAGATGCGGTTGGCCGAATCCACCGTTTTCCCGGCCAGCGCCGTCAGTTCGTCGAGGATCGCCATCGCGTCGCGGGCCTGCGCGGTGCTCTCGAGAACCCGGCTTTGGGCTTCGTCCACCGCGAGATCGACGTTCTTCGTGCTCGAAGCGATCCGCTCGATCATGCCGCTGATTTCGCGGGTCGCCACCGTGGTCCGTTCGGCGAGTTTGCGGACCTCGTCGGCGACGACCGCGAAGCCGCGCCCCTGTTCGCCGGCGCGGGCCGCTTCGATCGCGGCATTCAGCGCGAGCAGGTTGGTCTGGCCGGCGATGTCCTGGATGATCGACACGGCGCTGCCGATTTCGGTCGAGGCCGCGATGACCTGGCCGAATTCCTCGACGACGCTGTCGATCGCCGTCGCCACCCGGTTGACCGACGCGAAGGCGGCGCCGACGTTGCTGGTTCCGCGCTCGGCCAGCCGGGCGGCGCTGTCCGTGTGTTCGGCGCACAGCCGGGCGGCGGCTTGTCCTTCGCCGATCCGCTCGTTGAGCTGGCGGCCGTGTTCGAGGGCGCGGCGGCTGCTGTCGAGCTGGCTTTGCGCGGACCCGACCACCGTCGTGAAACGGGAGAGCAGCGTGGCGGCCTGGGTCGTCACCGCGATGCTGGCGCTGTTTAGGCTGGTGAATTCGGGGCGCCCGTCGTCGTCGGCGGTGCGGTCGGGGGTGCCGGGCGATTCGCCGGCCCGCGTGCTGCCGCCTATCCACAGGAAGGCGGTGCCCAGCGCGAAGCCGAGCATCGCCCACCACGACAGCCCGGCGGGCTCGATCAGGCCGTGCAGGGCCAGGCTGCAGGCGCTCAGCGTCAGTCCGACCAGTTTCAGTATCAGGCCGCGTTTGGCCATGTTGTCTCCTTGGGGATGGGTTTTCGTTATTGTGGGCGGGCCGGCGACGGCCGGCCCGGGAAGCGTCAGCCCGGCAGTCCCGGGAAGTGCGGCAGGCCGTCCGGCCAGTCGCCCCAGGGCTGCGCGCTGGCGCAATAGATGTGCATCGTCGGCGCGACCCGCGCCGGTTCGTCCAGGCTGACCGCCCGGATGAATTTCAGGTCCGGCATCACCGTGACGTCGGTGAACAGCGGTACGCCGCAGGTCGGGCAGAAATGCCGCAGCACCGGCTGCCCGCTGTCGCCGGTATAGGCATAGCTCGCGGTCTCGCCCTGCAGCAGTTCGAAGGCCGCTTTGGGCACCGCAAAGACCGTGGCCATCGGGGCACCGCTCGAACGCTGGCAGTCCCGGCAATGGCAGTGGGCGACCAGCGCGGGCTGGCCGGTGCAGCGGTAGCGGACGGCGCCGCAGCTGCAGCCGCCCTGAAGAACATCGTTGCCCATGGGTTCTCTCCTCTTCGTCGTGAAAGTCCGAAATTCCGGTTTTTACCGCGGTCGACCGCGTCAGGCGCCCGGTTTCAGGCGCTGCATCGCGATCACCAGTTCCGGCAGCGAGCGGAAGCGCATCTTGTTCATCACGTTGTGCCGATGGACCTTGATCGTGCTTTCCGAAATGCCCAGCTCCAGCGCGATGATCTTGTTCGGCTTGCCCTGGATCGCCAGGTTCAGCACTTCCTTCTCGCGCGGCGTCAGCTGGTCGTGGCGGGCCTGCAGTTCGGCCGTTTCCAGCTTCATGTGGAATTCGCTGCTGACCCGCGACAGCGCCGAGGTGATCGCGCCGAGCAGCGCGAAGTCCTCGAACGGCTTTTTCAGGAAGTCGATGGCGCCGGCCTTCATCGCGCGGACGGCGTCCGGCACGTCGCCGTGGCCGGTGATGAAGATGATGGGCACTTCCCAGCCGCGCCGGGCCAGTTCGTCCTGCAGCGACAGGCCGTCGAGCCCGGGCATGCGGACGTCGAGCACGACGCAGGAAAAGTCCTTCAGGCGCTCGAGCGACAGGAATTCGAGCGGCGACGCGAAGACCTCGACGGCCAGGCCTTCGGCCCGGATCAGGCTGCTCAGCGATTCGCGGATGGAAACGTCGTCGTCGACGACGTACACCGTGGGCGAGGTGACGGGCAGGTTCTTCATGGCTGGCTGACCGGAATGCAGAAGGCGAAGCGCGAGCCGTCGGGGCCGGAGGCGTCCAGCCACAGCGATCCGCCATGGTTTTCGATGATCGACTTGCTGATCGCCAGGCCCATGCCCAGGCCGTCGGTCTTCGTCGAGTAGAAGGCGTCGAACAGCGCGGCGGCCTGACCGGCCGGGATGCCCGGCCCGGAATCCTCGACCGCGAACAGCACGCCGCAGGCCGGGTCGGCACGCACTTCGACGACGATGCGGCGGGGCCGTCCCGACAGGCCCTGCATCGCGTCGACGGCATTGACCAGCAGGTTCAGCAGCACCTGCTGCAGCTGCACCTGGTCGGCGCGCAATTCCGGCAGCCCGTCGGCGACGCGGACCTCGAGGCCGACTGCGGCCTGGTTCAGCGTCCGCTGCAGCATCTGGGCGAGGGCGTCGATCATGCCGGACACGTCCACCGGTTCCCGCTTCAGCGGCTCCTTCTTCAGGAAACCGCGGATGCGCGTGATCACGTTGCCGGCGTGCGCCGCGTCGCGATGCACCCGCTGCAGCGCGGCGACCACTTCCTGGTAGTCGGGCTCCTCGCGTTCGAGCCAGCGCAGCGCCGCATGGCTGTTGGTGACGATGGCCGCGAGCGGCTGATTGACCTCGTGGGCGATCGATGCGACCAGTTCGCCCATCGTCGTCAGCCGCGAGACGCGCGCCAGGTCGGCCTGCGTCGTGGCCAGCGCATCCTCGGCGCTTTTCTGCGCCGATACGTCCTCGACGATCACCGCGATGCGCGGCCCTCGCGGTCGACGACGGGAATCACCGATGCGCAGACGTTGGCCCACAGGTAGCTGCCGTCGCGGCGCTCGTAGCGCTTCAGGTGCTGGTAGCTGCCGCGCCGCCCCTCGAGCAGGCTGTAGACGTTTTCGCGCGTCTTCGCCCGTTCCGAGGCCTCGGTGATCTCGATCAGCGAAAGGCCGATGATCTCCTGCGGTCCGTAGCCCAGCATCTGCTGCAGCGCCGGATTGGCCTTGGTGATCTTGCCGTCGGCGTCGGCCAGCGCGATGCCGACCGCCGTGTTCTCGTAGAAGCCCTGCCAGCGGCGCTCGGAGATCTGCAGCGCGCGCAGTCCTTCGCGCATGGATTTGCGGCTGGCGATCAGCCCGGCCGTCAGTTCGCTGATGTCGGAGGCCTGCGAGTTCAGTTCCTTCTGCAGGATGTCGACGGTCCGCTTGACCGTGATCAGGTTGCGCACGCGGGCCCGCAATTCCTGCGGCGAGAAGGGCTTGGTCAGGTAATCCTGGACGAAGTCCTCGAGCAGCGTCCCGCGCAGCGCGTCGTCGGCGCGCGCGGACAGCACCAGCACCGGGATGTGCGAGGTCTGGCGCCGGCGCAGTTCCCGGATGAAGCGCTCGCCATCCATGCCGGGCATCATCAGGTCGGTGATCACCAGGTCCGGCGCGCCGGCGTCCAGCGCCTCCAGCGCCAGTTCGCCGTTCTCGGCCAGCGTCACCGGGTAGTCGTCGGCCAGCACGTCGTACAGGAACTGGCGCAGGTCCGGGTTGTCCTCGACGACCAGGATCGCCGGCTGCCCGGTCCGTTCCGGCAGGCGCGGCGGCTCGCCGTGGCGCAGCCATTCGACGGGCTCGAGCGCCGGCACCCAGGGGCTGTCCCCGGTCCGGACGAAGGAGCCGGCCGGCGCGCGCAGCGGCAGCTCGACCTGGAACAGCGCGCCGCGCTCGGGGGCGTCGAGCACCGAGATCGTGCCGCGATGCAGTTCGACGAATTCCTTGACGATGTTGAGCCCGAGTCCGCTGCCCTTGGACGACAGCTCGTCCTCGCCCTGGGCATAGCGGTCGAAGATCGCCCGCTTCAGAGGGTTCGGGACGCCGGGGCCGCTGTCCTGCACGCTGAACAGCACGCGCTCGCCGGGCAGGCGCTCGAACGAGCAGCGGATGCGGCCGCCGGGCGGGGTGAACTTGAAGGCATTCGACAGCAGGTTGGTGACGACGCGTCCGAACTTGGCCCGGTCGATGTCGACGTAGAGTTCCTCCTCGCCGGCGAAGCTCAGCGCGATGCCGCGCTCCTCGACGGCGGCCCCGAAGCCCCTGGCGACTTCGCGGACCAGGCCGACGACGTCGGCGCACAGATAGACCATGGGCATCTCGCCGGCGTCGATCCGCGCCAGGTCGAGCAGGTCGTTGACCTGCTGCAGCAGCGCCTGGGCGTTGCGCTTGATCGTCGCCAGCCGGAAATGCTCGCGCTCGGCGAGGCCGCCGGCCGATTGCAGCAACTGGTTCACCGGGCCGAGGATCAGGGTCAGCGGCGTGCGCAGTTCGTGGCTGACGTTGGCGAAGAACTTGGTCTTGAAGCCGTCGATCTCGCGCAGTTTCTCCAGCGCCGCATGCACCTCGTTGTTGCGCCGGGTCAGTTCCGCCTCGATCGCGATCTTTTCCGAGATGTTCCGCCCCTCGGGGAGCAGGAAGGCGACCTGGCCGGTGTCGTCGAAAATGGGCGTCAGCGAGAAATCGACGACGATCGTCCGTCGACCGCGGGCTTCGCCGTAGATTTCGATGTCGCAGCGCACGAAGCGCCCATTGCGGGCCTCGTCGACCATCGCCCGGACGCGCTCGCGGGTTTCTTCCGACAGCGCCCACCAGCGCGCCTCCCAGAAGGGCTTGCCGACCACCTCGTCGAGTTGGATGCCGGCCCCGTCCAGCGCGGCCTGGTTGATCTCGATGACCTTCCCCTCGACATCGAGCAGGCCGAGAAACTGGTACATCGAATCGAGGATGATGCGCGCCAGCTTCTGGCGCCGGACGTCGAGCGTATCGCCTTCGGCCAGTTCGACCCCCTTCACCGGCGCGCTCCGGCGGGTGGCTCCGCTATCTGAAAAATTTTCCATGAGTACATCGCGAACATTGACTACCCCGGAGCATCCGATACCCGTTAAAAAAAAGCGAGGCGAACCTCGCTCGAAAACACCATAGGAGGATGGTGAAAGGGGGGGTCAGAAGCTGACGTTGTAGTTGATCGTCGCGTTGTTCTGCGAGTGCTTGACCTCGATCGGGTCCGCCGCGTTGGGCGTGCCCGGGTTGTCCATCTTTTCCCTGAACGCGTGCGAATACGCGAAGTCGATCCGGCTGGCCGGCGTCAGCGTGTAGGAGAAGCCGAACGACAGGTGCTTGGTCGGCGTCGCCGGAATCACCGCGAACAGCGTGTTGCTGCGCAGGGCCTGGGTCGCGTAGCGGAAGCCGGCGCGCAACGTCCAGGCCGGCGACAGCACGTAGGACGTGCCCAGCGCGAGGATGGTCTGGTCGCGATAGTTCTGCGGCAGCTGGATGCTCAGGTCGCCGCCGCCGTTGGCGACGAAGGCCACCTTGATGTCCTTCATGACGTCCTTCCAGAACACGCGCGACAGGTCGGCGGCGATGCTCCACTGCGGCGTCAGGCGATGGCTGACGCCGATGTCGAGCTTGGCCGGCATCCGGAAATCGATGATCTTGATTTTTCCGGCGAAAGGCATCTGGCTGCCGTCGCCGGCGACCGCGGTCAGCACCGCGTCGCCGGTCATGTCGGACATCTGGCTTTCGAACTGGTAGGACGCGCCGACGCGGGTTTCGGGGGAAACGCGGTACAGCATGCCGAGCCGGCCGGAATAGCCCCAGGCATCGACGCCGCTGCCGAGCGGGCTGTTCTTGCTCAGGCTGAAATGCGCGCCCTGCAGGCCGGGGCCGCCGGGGGCCAGCATGCCGAGCAGCGGAGCCATCAGCCCGCCGCTGGCCCGGCCATCCGCGTACAGCGCGCCGACCTGGTCGGTGCGCAGGAACAGGTCGAGGTTCAGGCCCTGCCACATCGCGTCCAGGCTGGCGCCGACGGTGAAGTCCTCGTTGACGCGGTAGCTGGCGGCGAGCGGGATGTCGAGCACGAGCAGCCGGCTGGAGTTTTCGAGGCCGGTATCGCGGGCGGTCCCGCTAATGGGATCGTAGCCGCGCGACAGGAAGCTGTTCTTGCCGTACTCGGTGCCCAGGCCGCCGCGGGCGAAGGCGCCGATGCCGAAAGCCAGGTCGCCGATGCGCTGGGTGTAGGCCACTTCGGGCGCGAAGTACGGGCCGCGGTTGTTGCCGTGCGACCCCGAGCGGGCCGTTTCGCCGGTCGTCTTGTTCCGGACGTCGATGTCGGTGGTCACCAGGTCGAGCCCGACCATGGCCTGGCTGCCGTCCTTTTCCAGCGACAGCGTCGCCGGGTTGGTCAGCATGCCGCCGGGGCCGACGTCCTGGGCGACGGCCGTGCCGCCCATACCCCGCGACACGGCGCCGATGCCTTCAAGGCCGAAAACGTCGGTCGCCAGGGCGACCGGGCTCGATGCCGTCAGCGTGGCGAACGCAGCGCCGACGGCCAGTTTTTTTTGCAGCATGGGTTTATCTCCTCGTTCTTGTTGGTATCTGTCTGTCTTCGCCGCGGCTCAGAAGAAGCGGTCGAAGTGGATCTGTCCGAACGGCACCTTGTGCCCGACCATCAGCAATTCCTGCAGCGCCTGGGTCATCGGCGGCGGGCCGGCGAAATAGAACTCGTATTCGCCGAGCGGGGAGGGCAGCGCGCGTTCCAGCTGGTCATGCACATAACCGGTCGCCCCGCTCCATCCCTCGCCATCCTCCGGCAGCGAAACGACGGGAACGAAGCGGATGCGCTCGCCGAAACCGGGCAACTCGCGCAGCATGTCCTCGCCGCAGACGTCGCGCGGCGTGCGTGCGCCGTAGAAGAAATGCACCGTCCGGTCGAGACCGGCTTCGGCGACGCCGCGGGCGATCGAGATCATCGGCGCCAGCCCGGAACCGCCGGCGACGCAGACGATGTCGCGCGGCGCGTCGGTCCGCAGATAGGCGACGCCGTAGGGGCCGTCCAGCCCGATCTCGTCGCCGACCGCCAGGCGGTCGAACAGCGAGTGCGTGCCCTGGCCGTGCGGCACGCGGCGGATCTGGAAATGCCATTCGCGCTGCCCGTTCCCGGTGTTGGCCATCGAATAGGCGCGCGAGCCCTCGATGCCGGGCAGGTCCAGCATCGCGTACTGCCCGGGCAGGAAATCCGCGCTGTCGTCCGCGACGAAACGGAATTCGCGGATGTCGTGCGTGATGTCCCGGGTTCCGGCCAGGCGCGCCTTCTGGCGCCGCGGCGAGCGTTGCGGAACGTATTCGGCGGCGCTCGGGGCGGCGATCGTCACGTCGCCGCAGGCCCGGCACTGGCAGGCCAGGTGCCGGCCGCGCTTGCGGTCGCGTTCGCTGAGGCCGGGGGCGTCGGGCCACAGCGTTTCGATTTCGCCGTCGAGCAATTCGAACTTGCAGCCGCCGCAGCCGCCGGAGTTGCATTCGTAGGCGAGCCCGACGCCGGCCCGCAACGCGGCGCGCAGGATGCTGTCGCCGGCGGCCTGTGCAAAGCTGCTGCCATCCTTCTGATTGGTGATCCTGAACTGTTCGCTCATGGCTCCTCGCAGACGTGTGAAGTCGCTCCGGCACGCGACGGGCGGGCCGGAGCGGTGAGACAGGGGACGTCGGCTTACAGCCCGAGCGAGTGGCGGAATTCGCGCGTCGCCGCCTTGGCCGAGGCCGCGGCATCGGCGACGTCGGCCAGCTGCGCGCAGTAGGCGTCGATGGCCTTGTCGGCCAGCGGCTCCCACTTGGCGATCCAGCCGCGGATCAGCTCGAGGTTGCCCGGGGTTTCCAGCGCCATCCTGACGAAGGCGCTGATCCAGCGGCGATGACGGGCGGAGTCGATCAGCTGCGCGTCGGTGACCAGGCCGAGCAGCGTGTCGCCGTTGTGGCGGGCCGATTCGCCGAGCTTGCGCAGCACCGTTTCCTCGATCGCCGGCTTGGCGATCAGGTTCAGCACGACGATGGCCTCGCCCCAGTCCCAGACGGTCAGCGTCTTTTCCATCAGTTCGCGGAAGCCCTGCCAGATCGGGTCGCCTTCCCAGTAGAGCCGCTCGTCGTTGCCGAAACCCTTGTCCGGGAAGGCGAGCGACAGCTCCTTGGTGCGGTAGGCGGTGTGGCTGACCCAGCGCAGGCTGTCGGCCATCTGGAAGTAGTTGCAGTTGGTGATCGTCGAGGCCGGCGACACCTGGCCGACGTAGGCCGAGGCCATCTGCAGCGTGTGGAACAGGTAGCGGGCCGGCGTGTAGTAGCGGGCCAGCGAGCCGGCCCAGCGCGGGTCGAGCGCCTTGTCGTGCTCGCGCTGGTTGAACTGGTCGAACAGGCCGAAGACGTAGGTTTCCTGGCCGTCCTGCATCATGTTGTAGGTGCGGTAGACGACCTCGTCCGGGTCGCGGAAGGCGTTCCAGTCGGCGTGCTTGAGCGCGGTACCGAAGGTGTTCTTCTTGTACCACTGGTTCATGAACATGTTGGGATCGAGCTCGTAGGGCGAGTCCGGGCGCTTGTCGTTGTAGTGCAGGTTGGCGCTGACGATCTCGTACTCGCTCGGCTTGCGGCGGCGGGCGGCGAGGTGGCTCCAGGTCTTCAGCGGCTTCAGGATTTGGGTTTCGGACATTCTCTTGTCTCCTTCTCGTGTCGGGCGATGGCGGGCGCTGGACAGCCGGCGCTCACAGTTTCTTGGCGAAGTAAAAGCGCACGGCGTTGTCCTGGCTTTCGATCTGGCCCGCGAAGGAGCTCAGGTCCACCTCCAGGTCGTTCATCCGGAACGGGCGGCCCAGTTCCTCCTCGATGGTCTTCTGGCGCAGGATCATTTCCTGCTCGGCATGAATCCGGATGTAGGCGCGCTTGTCCTCCACGAAAATTTCCTTGTCCGGGTTGTCCACCCGGGCGGCCTCGATCACTGCCATCGCCAGATCGCCGGCACGCATCACCGGGCCGACCATGTTGTTGTGATAGGCCAGCCCTGCATTCGATGCGCTCATCGTTTTCTCCTTTTCCACTTCCTGCGTCGCCGGGCCGGCCGCCGCCGCCGGGACGGCGGCAATCGGTCGGGGGCTCAGCAAATTTCTCAACCAGTTGGTGAATTTCATCCGACTTCCTCTCGCTTCCGAAAAGCGGAGACGGTCAGGTATGGGCAAACAAAGGGGTCACGCCTTCGGTCTGGACCAGGATGTCGTCGCCGTTCAGCCTGACCGGGTACTCCGCCAGTGCGCAGTCGTCCGGATTGATACCCTTGCCGTTGCAGGCGTCGAACTGCCAGAGGTGGGCGCGGCAGATGATCTTCTTGCCGTCGAACTTGCCTTCCGACAGCGGGATGTCCTGGTGCGGGCAGATGCCCTGGAACGCCTTGACGTCGCCGCCTTCGGCGCAGACCAGAAGGATTTCGTGGCCATTGACCGTGAATGGCTCCATTTCGCCTTCCCACAGGTCGTCGACCGTGCAGACCTTTGTAAAACTCATACTCGTCTCCGATGTTTTTATGTTGGATGGGGGCCGCCGGCTCAGTGGCGGACCGGCTCCCAGATGATTTCGATGGTCTCGGTGGGCTTCAGTCCGGATTCGTGGACTTTCATCGCGCGCGGCAGGAAGTCGGTGGCGCCCTGGCGGCGGATGCGCATGATGCAGTCGGGACGCGCCCGGACGCGGCGGCCGACGGAATGCACGGCGGCGGCAGCCGCCACTTCGTCCATGGTGTTTTCGGTGTCGACGGCAACCAGTTGCAGCACGAAATCGCCCTCGAAGTTCGAGGTCAGCGGAAATAAGGCCATTTGTTCAGTCTCCTTGGGTGGCGGAATCCGGCGCGCGCGGCGCGCCGGTCCGTTCTCGAATGGGTCAGCCCGCCTTCTTGGCGGCGCGCAGGGCGCGGTAAACCTCGGCCCAGGCGTAGTTATGGGCGTCGTCGCCGATTTCGCCCGGCGCGATGTTCATGTATTGCAGGGCGCCGCCCAGGTCCATCGGCTGGATCATGCCGGCCAGGAAGCGGTCGACGATGGACAGGTGGCCGGCGTAACGCTCCGGCTCCTGCTCGAAGACCCAGCGGTCGACCTCGGAACCGAAGTGGTAGAGGCGGCCGTTGTACTCGAGCGGGTAGTCCTTGACGTTCCAGCCCTTGCCCGGCGTGCCGAGAATCGGCAGTTGGCACATGTTGCAGACGTAGGGCAGGGTTTCCGGGTAGGTCATCGCCATGTTGCCGTCGACGACGTTGTCGATGAACACGTCCCAGCACTGGCCCCAGGTGTCGTTCCAGCCGGGATACTTGGCTTCCAGCCAGGCGCGCTCGTCCGGGGTGACGCCGGCGGCCGGGTTCCACCACAGCGTCGGGCGCCAGAAGTAGGAGCCGAGGTGCATGCCGTGGTGCGTCTGGGCGATGTCCTTCAGGAAGATGTCCCAGTACCACGGCAGGTCGAGGCCCATGTCGGTCAGCGCGCGCTCGAACTGGGCGACGATCCATTCCTCCATGAACTCCTTGAACGACTGCTTGCGGTGCTCGAGCGGCGTGTAGTAGTCCATGATCGGGCCGGTCAGCACCGAGAACAGCTTCCAGGCGCCCCAAACGGCGATATCGACGCGCTTCTGCGCTTCCGCCTTCTGGCCGTTCTCGATCAGCACCTTGAGGGCCGGGCCGCCGATCTGGGCGTGGCGCGACTCGTCGGTCTGGATGCTGGAGATCAGGTTGGCGAAGGTGTGGTCGCCGGCTTCGGCGGCGTCGGCGGCGAGGCCGAGGAACTGCATGTTGGTGAAGCCGGTTTCGAAGCTGAAGGTCAGCATGATCGACACGCTGATCGCGTCGCGGGTCATCATGATGTCGTCGAAGAAGTGGCGCGCCGCGATCATCGCCCACTCGTTGGTGTCGTAGGCCTTGAACGCCCAGTCCATCTGGCGGTCCTTGGCCACGTGCTCGTGCGGGAAGTAGAGCTGCATCTGGCCGTGGCGGATTTCATCCAGGCAGCCCAGCGTCGACATGTTGCGCATGCCCGGCGCCTTCGAGAAGCGCATCATCCGGGCTTCGGCCGAGGCGGCGGCGTATTCGCCGCGGGCGATCGCACCGTAGTGCGCCTTCATCACCGACTTCCAGCCCGGATCGGCGTTTTCGAAAATCCGGCTGCGCTCCAGCGCGGCCTTCACCGAGTAGGCGCCGGCGTCCTTGTCGCGCTGCACCTTCACGTATTCCGGGTAGGTCTGCTTGTAGGGTTCGTCGTACTTTTCCCAGGCGTTCTGCGGCAGCCCGAAATCGCCCGACAGCTTCGGCGGGAACAGTTCGTCCTCGGTCACGTACGACGGGGTCCAGTTCGTCGTGCGGGCCAGGTCGTACCAATCCATTCTATTGAGTACAGCCATCCATGTCTCCTTTCTAATTTGGGCCGGGAGTTCGCTGCCTCCCGCTGGACGGCGATTGCCGCCGCCCCCTGATGACGCGCCGCCGGAATGGCGTGCGGTTCATGGCTGCAGAAGTTATCGGGAACGCCAGGCGGCCGAAATTAGACTTTGGTTTAGAGGCGGTGCAGCAAGCACGCCGACCCGGACGGGATCACGGATTGCGGCCGCCGCGGGGGATCGGCCGCGGCCCTGCGTCAGAAGGGCAGGCGCCCCTGTTCGCCGCCGGCAGGCGATCCGGCCGCCGGGGACAGCGAACTGGCGCGGACGCCGAGCAGCCGGATGCGCTGCTCCAGCGGAATCCGCTTCAGGCATTCGCCGGCCGCCTGCCGGATGGCCCGGGCGTCGGCGGTCGGGGTGTCCAGCGTCAGGTCGCGGGTCACCGAATGGAAATCCGAAAATCGCAGCTTGATGCCTATCGTCCGCGCGACATAGCCCTTGCCGGCCAGGTCGTCGGCGACGCGCCGGCAGATGCCGGTGAAGATTTCGGACAGGGCCGGGCGGTCCAGCCGGGGATGCAGGTCGCGCTCGAAGGTGCTTTCGCGGCTGACCGATTTCGGTTCGCGGCGGGTCTTCAGCGGCCGGTCGTCGATGCCGCGGGCGACCTCGTACAGCCAATGCCCGGTGCTCCGGCCGAAATGCCGGTGCAGCAGTTCGAGCGGGGCCGCGGCGAGATCGCCGACGGTGTGGATGCCGAGCCCGGCCAGCCGCTCGCCGGCCTTCGGGCCGATGCCGTTGATCCGGGTCGCGGGCAGCGGCCAGATCCGGGCCGGGATGTCGCGGTGGTCGAGCAGCGTGATGCCGTCCGGCTTGTCGAGATCGGAGCAGATTTTCGACAGCAGCTTGTTCGGCGTGATGCCGATCGAGCAGCTCAGCCCGGTCGCCTCGAACACGGCGCGCTTGATCCGGCGGGCGAGCGGCAGGCTGTCCTCGGCGAGCCCGGTCAGGTCGATGAAGATCTCGTCGATGCCGCGATCCTCGATCAGCGGCGCGATCGACGCGACGGCCGCCTTGAAGCGCCGGGAATGGTCGCGGTAGGCCTCGAAATCGGCCGGCAGCAGGATCGCGTCCGGCGCCAGCTGGGCGGCCTTCATCAGTCCCATTGCCGAGAACACCCCGAGCGCGCGGGCTTCGTAGGTCGAGGTGGTGACGACGCCGCGGCCCGCGTAATCGCGCAGCCGGGCGAAACGCCGGCTGCCGTCGGGCTGCCGGGCCGGCGGCGGCACGTTGCGCCCGCCGACCACGACGGCCTGGCCGCGCAGTTCCGGGTAATGCAGCAGCTCGACCGACGCGAAGAAGGCGTCCATGTCGAGGTGCGCGATGCGCCGGGGGCGTTCCGCAGCGGCGGCGCGGGGATCGGGGGCGGGAGGATGCATGGCTGGATGGATATACAGCTTGGATTCTAGCGCAGCGGCCGGGCTTCCGGAAAGGCCGGCGGATCGGCACGTTACCTGCTTCCGTTCGGGGCTGGATCAACTGAAGGTGGCTGGCGAATGGATGCGGAGAACCCGAGAGGCGCGGCGGTCGAAGAAGGACTGGTCGAACAGGAACAACTGCTGATCCGCGAGAGCATCCGACTGCTGAGCCGGGGCCTGGCGCCGGAGGCGGCGATCCGCGAGATGCTGCACCTGCTGTCCGAGATGCTGGGCCTGAACCGTGGCCGGGTCGTGCTGCCGGAGGGCGGCGGTCTGGCGATCCGCGTCGCCTACGGGCTGACCCGGGAGGAGATCGAGCGCGGGCGCTATGCCCCGGGCGAGGGCATCACCGGGCGCGTGATGCTGTCCGGCGAGACGCTGATCGTCCAGGACATCGACGACGAGCCGGGCTACCTGGCCCGCTCGGTCGAACGCGCCAGCCTGCCGGACGAGACGGTGTCCTTCATCGCGCTGCCGATCATGGTCGACCGCGTCGTCGCCGGCGTGCTCGGCGTGCACCGCCTGCGCTCGCGGCCGCGCCAGCTGCGCGCCGACCTGCAGATCCTGAAGACGGTCGCCGAGCTGATCGGGCAGATCTTCAAGATCGACCAGCTGATCGAGCGGCGCACCGCGTCGCTGCGCGAGGAGAACCAGTCGCTGAAGGCGGCGATCCGCCAGCGCCAGCTGGCCAAGCCGAACTGGGGCATCATCGGCGAGGCGCCCCAGCTGGTCGCCGCGCTCGACCAGCTGGAGCAGGTCGCGGCGACCGACGCGACGGTGATGCTGCTCGGCGAATCCGGCACCGGCAAGGAACTGTTCGCCCGCGCGCTGCACCTGCAGAGCACGCGCCGCGAGCAGCCCTTCGTCAAGGTCAATTGCGCGGCGATCCCGGAAACCCTGTTCGAGGCGGAACTGTTCGGCCACGAGAAGGGCGCTTTCACCAACGCGGTGCAGCAGCGCATCGGGCGCTTCGAGCAGGCCAACGGCGGCACGCTGTTCCTTGACGAGATCGGCGATCTGCCGCTGCCCGTCCAGGTCAAGCTGCTGCGCGTGCTGCAGGAGAAAGTCGTCGAGCGGCTGGGCGGGCGCGGCGAAATCCCGGTCGATGTGCGCATCGTCGCCGCGACCCACCAGGACATGATGGCGCTGGTCCGCGCCGGACGCTTCCGGCTCGACCTCTACTACCGGCTCAACGTGATCCCGATCCGGCTGCCGGCGCTGCGCGAGCGGCCGGGCGACATCCGGCTGCTGGTTCGCCATTTCCTGTCCCAGCTGAACCAGCGCCACCAGCGCAACGTCGCGATCGCGCCGGCCGCGCTGTCCAGCCTGGTGTCCTACCCCTGGCCCGGCAACATCCGGCAGCTCTACAACGTCTGCGAACGCATCGTGCTGCTGTCGCGCAGCGACGAGATCGACGAGGCGACCGTCGATTACGTGCTGGTCACCGAGGCCCAGGGCCAGCCGCTCGAGGTGCTCGCGCCGCCGGCGCTGCCGGCCGCGGCGCCCGAGCCGGCGGCGGGGGCGGTGCGCGGCTACCAGCCGGTCGGCGCCGGCGAGCGGGAGCAGATCGCCGCCGCGCTGCTCGCCCACGGCGGCAACAAGTCGCGCACCGCGAAGGCGCTGAACCTGACGCTGCGCCAGCTGACCTACCGGATCCAGGTGCTCGGCATCGCGATCCCGCCAAAGAACAAAGTGTGAACAATTTGCTTACTCATTGTGCACCTGCACAAAAGCGTGCTGCGTTGCAAATCGCTGATTCATAAGGATTGTTGCTGCTGGCACAGGCATTGCAATAGATCGACTGAACCCGCCATTCGGGCCCCGCCCAACCGTTCAGGAGATTGCCGATGTCAACCGCCACCCTCGATACCCCGATCCCGGCGCACCCCTGCGCCGCCCTTCCCGCCGCCGATGCGGCATCCGGCGACGGCCTGGCCGCCGTGCGCAGCGCGATCGCCGCCCACCTGGTTCCCAAGGTCGTCGATGTCGACCTGAAGGCCGAATATCCCGAGGGCTTCCTGCGCGCCCTCGGCCAGGCCGGCGGCTTCCGCGGCGCCGTCGAGCCGGCCTACGGCGGCAACGGCCTGGGCATGAAGCACGTCGTCCAGGTCATGGAGGAGGTCGCCCGCGAATGCCTGTCCAGCGCCTTCCTGGTCTGGTGCCAGACGGCCTGCGCCCGCTACATCCAGCTGTCCGGCAACGACTGGCTGAAGAAGCAGTTCCTGCCGTCGATCGCCGCCGGCGAACTGCTCGCCGGCACCGGCCTGTCGAACACCGTGAAATCCTGCGACACCATCGAGGACTACCGCCTGTCCGCCAGGCGCGTCGAGGGCGGCTACGTGATCAACGGCGTGCTGCCCTGGGTTTCCAACCTCGGCCCGAGCCACGTCTTCACGACCGGCTGCCCGGTCGTCGGCGAGGACGGCAAGCTGGTCTTCGTGCTCGTCGATTGCGCGCAGGCCGGCTTCAAACTGGTCGATTGCGCGCACTTCGTCGGCCTCGACGGCACCCGGACGCTGGCCTGCCATTTCAAGGAAAGCTTCGTTCCGGACAGCATGGTGCTGGCCCACCCGAGCGAATCCGAGGCCTACGTGAAGCGCATCAAGCCGGCGATGATCCATGCGCAGATGGGCATGGGGCTGGGCCTGATCGACGCCTGCTGCAAGCTGATGCACCAGTCCAACCGGACGCTGGCCCACGTCAACCAGTACCTCGACGACCAGGTCGAGACCATCGAGGCCGCGCTGGCCGGCGCCCGCGCCGCGGTCTACGAGATCGCCGACGAGCTGAGCGAAGGCGCCGGCAGCGAACGCACGCTGGACATCCTGAAGCTGCGCCTGGCCGGCGGCGAACTGTCGCTGCGCGCCGCCAACGCCGCGATGCTGCACCAGGGCGCCAAGGGCTACCTGGTCCGCAACCCGGCCCAGCGCCGGCTGCGCGAGGCCTACTTCATCGCCATCGTGACGCCGGCCACCAAGCACCTGCGCCGCGAGATCGCCCGCATCGAGGGCGGTCATGCCTGCAGCGGCATGTGAGACGGAAGGAGAAACGCGATGACGACGACCGTCCAGACGACCCAGTGGATCTGCAAGGTCTGCAACTGGGTGTACGACGAGGCCCTCGGCGACCCGGAGCACGGCCTGCCGGCCGGCACCGCGTTCGCCGACATTCCGGACGACTGGTACTGCCCGGAATGCGGCGTCACCAAGGCCGATTTCGAACCGCTGGAATTCTGAAATGGTGAGCCACGTCCCGAACTCGCACCACGGCGGTGCCCCGCTCTCCGGGAACCACCGCGGTGGACCGGCGGAAAACGGCCAAAACCGGCCGTCGACCGCGACGGACGCGCCAGGAACGATTGCTGCATAGCAACACGCATTCAAAACAAAAGGAGCTGACCATGTCTCTGCACGACCCCTTCGACCCCAACAGCCAACTGACCACCTGCAGCTGCGGCCGCCATGCGTCGCAGGCCGAGCACGACCTGGCCGAGGTCGACGCGCTGAACCAGCGCGTCATCCAGTCCACG
Organism: Dechloromonas sp.; assembly: GCA_028687035.1. GTDB lineage: Bacteria > Pseudomonadota > Gammaproteobacteria > Burkholderiales > Rhodocyclaceae > Azonexus. The sequence goes on from JAQUAX010000003.1 coordinate 64,397, forward strand.
GTGATGCGCGCGCTGTTCCCGCAGGATGCCGAGCGCCGGCGCTTCCTGCGCTCGGTCGGCGCCTCGACCGCCTGGGCGGCGATCTCGTCGCTGATCCCCTTCGGCGCGCTGGAAGCCATGGCCCAGGAAAAGGGCAGCCTCGAGAAGAAAGACCTCAAGGTCGGCTTCATCCCGATCACCTGCGCCAGCCCGCTGATCATGGCCGACCCGCTGGGCTTCTACAAGAAGGAAGGCCTGAACGTCAGCATGATGAAGACCGCGGGCTGGGCGCTGATCCGCGACAAGGTCATCAACAAGGAATACGACGCGTCGCACATGCTGGCCCCGATGCCGCTGGCGATCTCGATGGGCGTCGGCTCCAACGTCGCGCCGACCAATGTGATGACCATCCAGAACGTCAACGGCCAGGCGATCACGCTGGCGATGAAGCACAAGGACAAGCGCGACCCGAAGCAGTGGAAGGGCTTCAAGTTCGCGATCCCGTTCGAATTCTCGATGCACAACTTCCTGCTCCGCTACTACCTGGCCGAGCACGGCCTGAACCCGGACACCGACGTCCAGCTGCGCGTCGTGCCGCCGCCGGAAATGGTCGCCAACCTGCGCGCCGGCAACATCGACGGCTTCCTCGGCCCCGATCCGGTCAACCAGCGCGCGGTGTTCGACGAGGTGGGCTTCATCCACATCCTGTCGCGCGAAATCTGGGACGGCCACCCGTGCTGCTCCTTCGCGGTGCCGAACGAATTCATCCAGCAGAACCCGAACAGCTTCGCGGCGCTGTACCGCGCGATCCTGAAGTCGGCGGCGATGGCCCGCGACCCGAAGAACCGGCCGATCATGGCCGAGGTGCTGGCCCCGGCCAACTACCTGAACCAGCCGAAGGCGGTGCTCGAGCAGGTGCTGACCGGCAAGTTCGCCGACGGCCTGGGCAATGTCCGCAACGTGCCGGAGCGCGTCGATTACGACCCCTTCCCGTGGTACTCGATGGCCTACTGGATCCTGTCGCAGATGAAGCGCTGGGGCTACGTGAAGGGCGATGTCCGCTACAAGGATATCGCCGAGAAGGTCTACCTGCTGACCGACGCCCGCAAGCACATGACCGAGCTCGGCCTGAACCCGCCGAAGGAGAACATGAAGAAGTTCAAGGTCATGGGCAAGGAGTTCGACCCCGCCAGGGCCGACGCCTACGTCAACAGCTTCGCGATCCGCAAGGCCTGAGGAGTCCGCCATGTTCAGCAAACAAGCACTGAAGGCGGGGCTGATCTCGCTGCTGATCTTCCTGGCCTTCGTCGGCGCCTGGTCGCTGGCGACGCACCAGAAGGAGGGTCCGGCGGCGACCGGCGCCGACGCCGAGTACGCGGCGCTGATGGGCAAGGGAGCCGAGAAATCGAGCGGCTTCCCGCCGCCCTCCAAGGTCGCCGAATCCTTCGTCACCTACCTGGCGGATCCGTTCTACGACAAGGGGCCGAACGACAAGGGCGTCGGCATCCAGCTTGCCCACTCGCTGGCCCGCGTCGGCGTCGGCTTCCTGCTCGCGGTCGCCGTCGCGCTGCCGCTCGGCTTCGCGATCGGGATGTCGCCGCTGCTGCTGCAGGCCTTCAACCCCTTCATCCAGATCCTCAAGCCGATCTCGCCGCTCGCCTGGATGCCGCTGGCCCTGTACAGCCTGAAGGACTCCGACATCTCCGGCATCTTCGTGATCTTCATCTGCTCGCTGTGGCCGATGCTGATCAACACCGCCTTCGGTGTCGCCTCGGTCCGCCGCGACTGGATCAACGTCGCCCGGACGCTGGAAGTCGGCCCGCTGCGCAAGGCCTTCCTGGTCATCCTGCCGGCCGCCGCGCCGACCATCCTGACCGGCATGCGGATCTCGATGGGCATCGCGTGGCTGGTCATCGTCGCCGCCGAGATGCTGGTCGGCGGCACCGGCATCGGCTACTTCGTCTGGAACGAGTGGAACAACCTGGCGCTGCCCAACGTGATCTTCGCGGTGGTCATGATCGGCCTGGTCGGCATGCTCCTCGATCAACTGTTCGGCGTGCTGCAGAAGCTCGTCACCTACCGGGAGTAAGCGCCATGAGCACCCGTTTCCTCAGCGTCGAAGGCCTGAAGAAGGCCTACCCCGGGAGTTCCACCCCGGTCTTCGAGAACATCCACTTCGGCATCGAGCAGGGCGAGTTCGTCTGCATCATCGGCCACTCCGGCTGCGGCAAGACGACCATCCTGAATGTGCTGGCCGGCCTCGAGGAGGCCAGCGCCGGCGGCGTCATCATGGACGGCCGCGAGATTTCCGGCCCCAGCCTGGACCGCGGCGTCGTCTTCCAGAGCCATGCGCTGATGCCGTGGATGACGGTGCTCGGCAACGTCGCCTTCGCCGTCAAGTCGAAGTGGCCGGACTGGCCCAAGGTCAAGATCGAGGCGCACAGCACGCGCTACCTCGAGATGGTCGGCCTCGGCCACGCGATCCACAAAAAGCCGGCCGAACTGTCCGGCGGCATGAAGCAGCGCGTCGGCATCGCCCGCGCCTTCGCGATCCAGCCCAAGATGCTGCTGCTCGACGAACCCTTCGGCGCGCTCGACGCGCTGACCCGCGGCACGATCCAGGACGAGCTGCTGAAGATCGTCCAGGCCACGCACCAGACGGTGTTCATGATCACCCACGACGTCGACGAGGCGATCCTGCTCGCCGACAAGGTGATCCTGATGAGCAACGGTCCGCTGGCCAAGATCGCCGAAATCGTCGAGATCACGATGCCGCGCGACCGGACGCGCGCCGAAATGCACCACGACCCGCAGTTCTACCGGATCCGCAACCACCTGGTCGATTTCCTGGTGAACCGCTCGAAGGACTACGCCGGCAGCGACGCCGCCGTGCTGCACGACGCGAAGCACCCGCCGGTCGTCCGGCCCGGCTTGATCGCCGGCGAGGCGCTGGACGACGATGCGCCCCGCCCGTCCCGTCAGCTGAAACAGGTCGTCAATCAATAAACCCCAACGCTCAGGAGAAAACACCATGAACCGCAACGACGTCACCGAACTGATCATCGCCGCCAAGGTGAACAAAGGCATCAAGTGGGCCGATGTCGCCGACAAGATCGGCCTGTCCAAGGAGTGGGTCACCGCCGGCTGTCTCGGCCAGATGACCTTCACCGCCGAGCAGGCCGCAATCCTCGGCGACACCTTCGGCTTGCCCGAGGAAGCCGTCAAGCTGCTGCAGGTCGTTCCCTACAAGGGCTCGCTGCCGACCTCGGTGCCGACCGATCCGCTGATCTACCGCTTCTACGAGCTGATCAGCGTCTATGGCACGACCTTCAAGGAACTGATCCACGAGGAATTCGGCGACGGCATCATGTCCGCGATCGATTTCAAGATGGACCTGCAGCGCGAGCCCAACCCGATGGGCGACCGCGTCAGCATCACGATGTCCGGCAAGTTCCTGCCGTACAAGACCTACTGACCTGATCCCGCCCCGCCCAGGCGGGGCCTTTCCCAGACCGCCCCGTTTTCGGCCCGTTCGCCGGGCCAGGGGCAACTCACGCCCGAATTCCGAACTTCCAACTTCCCACAGGAGAACACCATGTCCGAAACCGTCAAAACCTACCTGCGCCCGATCGACCGCGACGGCCTGCTCAAATTCGCCCAGTCCGGCAAGGAAAACCCGGAACGCCGCGGCACCAACAAGGTGCACACCGTGATGCAGGGCCAGTTCCGTTCGTGGAGCTTCGTCGGCATCCACAACCCGGTCGTCGTCGACGAGCCGCTGCACCTGTTCGGCGAGAACACCGCGCCGGCCCCGGGCGAGATCGTGCTGTCGGCGCTCGGCGGCTGCCTGGGCGTCGGCATCACGGCGATCGCGACGCACCGCCAGGTCAAGCTGTCCCGCCTCGAGATCTTCATGGAAGCCGACATCGGCAACACCGCCGCCTGGGGCGCCGGCGGCGCCGAGCGCAAGCCGGAGGAAATGGGCTTCAAGGAAATCCGCGTGAAGGTCGTCATCGAGGGCGACGCCAGCCAGGAAGAACTGGACGACATCGTGCAGAAGGCCAACTACTACTCGCCGGTCGCCAACACGCTGCGCAACCCGATCCCCTTCACGATCGCCAAGGTCGACGAGGCCTGACATGAGCAAATCGTTTTCGGTGATCACCGGGGACGTCTCCAAGGCGCTGGGCAAGCTGCGCAGCGCCATCCCGGAGACGATGAAGGGCTTCGGCCAGATGTCGCAGGGAGCGCTTGCCGAGGGCGCGGTTTCGGCCCTGCACAAGGAGTTGACCGCGCTGGCGATCGGCGTCGCGTCGCGCTGCGACGCCTGCATCGGCTTCCACGTCAAGGCGCTGATCAAGCTCGGCGTCAGCCGCGAGCAGCTGATGGAAACGCTGGCCATCTGCGTCTACATGGGCGGCGGGCCGACGCTGATGTACGCCGCCGAGGCGGTTCGCGCCTACGAGGAATTCGGCGGCGCCTGAGCCCGGGGGCCGGCCGCCGCCGGCCTCTTTATTTCACGACGAGGCAGACCATGCACACCCTGATCATCGGCAGCGGGATGGCCGGCATCACGCTGGCCCGCGAAATCCGCAAGCTCGACCGCGAGCGGCCGCTGACCGTCGTCACCGCCGACGACGGCAGCTTCTATTCCAAGCCCAACCTGTCCAATGCCTTCGCCGCCGGCAAGCGTCCGCAAGACCTGGTGATGACGCCGGCCGAACGGCTCGAGCAGGACCTGGGCCTGCGCATCCTCCGTCATTGCCCGGTCGAGGCGATCGACGCCGGACGCAGGACGGTGCGCAGCGCGCAGGGCGAACTGGCCTACGACCAGCTGGTGCTCGCCGTCGGCGCCTCCCAGGTCCGCCTGCCGCTGGCCGGCGACGCCGCCGACGCGGTGCTCACCGTCAACAGCCTGGACGACTACGCCGCGTTGCGCCGCCGCCTCGACGGCTGCCGCCGCGTCGCCATCGTCGGCGCCGGGCTGATCGGCTGCGAATTCGCCAACGACCTGCGCCTGGGCGGCTTCGCCGTCGACCTGTTCGACATCGCGCCGCTGCCGCTCGCCCGGCTGCTGCCGGAAGCCGCCGCGACGCTGCTGCGCGACCGCCTGGCCGGCATCGGCGTCGGCTTCCACCTGGCCACCGCGCTGCGCTCGATCGACCGCGACGGCGAGGGTTTCCGGCTGAGCACCGGGGACGGCGCGGTGAACCGCTACGATCTGGTCATTTCCGCGGTCGGGCTCAAGCCCAATCTGGAACTGGCGCGCAGCGCCGGGCTGGCGACCGGGATCGGCATCCGGACCGACGCCTTCCTGCGCACCTCGGACCCCGACATCTACGCGCTCGGCGACTGCATCGAGATCGCCGGGCATTACCTGCCCTACGTGATGCCGATCATGCACGGCGCCCGCAAGCTCGCCGCGACGCTGGCCGGCCGTCCGGAGCCGCTGGGTCTGCCGGCGATGCCGGTCGTTTTGAAGACCCCGGCCTGCCCGACCGTCGTCTCCCCGCCGCCGGCCGGCCCCGGCCGCTGGGAAGCCACCCCGGCCGACGACGGCCTGCGCGCGCTGTACGTCGATGCCGCCAGCGGCGAAGCCTCGGGCTTCGTGCTGCAAGGCGCCTGCACCCGCGAACGCATGGCGCTGGCCGGGCGGATGCCGGCACTGGTGGTGGCCTGACGGAGCCGGCGGGCAGTTTCAAGCGGTGGGGGCCGCCTTCGGGGGAGGAACCAGTGTTTGCGAGGTCTTACCCGTCTGTTTCAACCACTCGTTCAGAATGGGGACGATGAGTTCATAGCGCCCATGGCCGTTCCGGGTGATCAGGCTGCGGTTGATGAGCCGCTTGATGGCTTGCTGGGCCGACCCGCGAGAGAACCCCAGCCGGTCGTAGAGCGCCAGCGAGGATTCCGAAAACAGATCCTGGCCTTCGAGCAGCAGGAGATACACGGCCTGATCGGACAACAGGAGATCGGCCCAGGCCTTTTCGCACCAGCCGCCCTCTCCTGTCAGTTCGATTTCGATGTCCTCCCAGGTACCCGCGATGTCGTCCGATTTGCGAAGCACCATCTGGCTGACCAGCCCGGTAATCACCTGCGCGTTCCGGCCGGATCGATCGAACAGATCCCACAGCAGGTCCGCCTTGATCTCCAGGCCGGTGATCTTCTGGTTGATGCGAGCCAGATGATCGACAAAGGGACGCTCCAGCAGCGGGAAATCGACCACGGTGGCAAAGTTGAAGAAGGGTGCCCTCTGGTCGTTGAACAGGCGCTGCAAATCGGCGAGGGACGACCCGGTGAAGATGACTGCGACATGGGTCGGCGCCATGTCCAGCATGGTTCTCAGTGACGCGGCGAAGGTTGCGAAGGCCGTGGAGGTCGCCAGGTGCTGGATTTCGTCCAGGATGATCAGGCCGGGGCGTCCGTCGAGATGCTTGACCCATTGCTGGAAACTGACGGTGGCAAGGGTCAATTCGTTGGGAAGCGCCGGCCGGGGCCGCTCGGCCCGCTCCACTTCGGCAGAAAAGTCCACGACGCCGAAGTTGAGGCCGGCCTTTGCCTTGACCCTGGCCTGCTGCTGAGGGAGCGCATCCTGCAGCGCCCGGATCAGAGCCTGGTGGGGTTGGTCCTTGTTTTCCCAGAACGAGCAATAGAAGGTATTGATCACGCCCTTCTCCGCCGCCGCCGGAATCAGATCGCGCTTCAGGTATTCCGTTTTGCCGATACGGCGCCGCCCGAAGAAGGCGAGGCGGGAGAGCCCCTGGTCGAACAACTGCGCCAGATGCGCTTGAGCCAGTTCGGGGCGAGGGTAGTGCCAGTCGATCATGGCTGCACCTTTCTGCTAATTATACTTTGGATGTATATATAGCAGTATATACATCGGATGTATAATTTCAACCCTCGTTGAAAAGGGGCTGTTCCCTCCGTCGACCGCTCCTTTTTGCATCCGCACGCGACGCGGAATCAGGGGGCCGGCCCTCATGGCACTACGATAGGCCAAGAAACAGCAGGGGAGAGCGCACGGTTTGTTACCCACCGAACTGCGAAACCGTGGTCGGTCCTCTTTTGTTTTTGGTGTTTTTTGATAAGGGCTAATGTTTCAGGTAACAGGCGAGATCGCATCAGCGCGAAGCGCCCTTGTTGAGCTGATTTTTTTGTGTTTTTTCAATCAATGACTTTCCCAATCTTGTTGCTCTTGAAATGACCGATATTGTTTGATCTATATTGCCGACAAATTCTTTTAGCTCCGTTGCCATAAATACCTTGGCTCTGTTAAAGGTTTTTTCGATTTTTGGAAGAGAGTCCATTGTTTCAATGAGTGAAACAAAGCCTTGGCGCCCTTGAAAAGCCGATTCCTCAACTCCGGAAAGAATATCGATAAATTTTTGTAATTCTTTCTCGGCGCCATTCTCTAGCTCAAATTCTCCGCCAAGAATCGATTCAAGGCTGGTCTCGACATCCTTGAGTAGTTCTCGATATCTCTCATTGTTTGGCTTAACGAATGCCCCATACTCTAGAAGATAATTCGCAAGTTCTTTGACGATGTTGCGCTGTTGTTTTGCTGTGTATTTACCTGAGCTTAATTTCTCGCTAGACGCCGTTATTTCCGGGGTTACTTCATTTCCTAATTTGGAGCCGACATTGGTTACGATGGACGCAAGCTCTTCAAATCCATCTTCCAGCTTTACCCGGTAGTCAAGGAGGCCAAGCTCTTCATCATCTTCACTCTCGGGTGCGCTTGATTTTTCTGTGGCTGACTCGGTGTGACCTGATTTGGTTCCAAAAAAATCCTTTACCGGGTTGCCAAAAGGAAGACTCCCTTTTATGGCTTCCGATGCTAACTCAACAAGTTCATTTTTTGCTTGATTCATTTTTGCGAAATGCACGCTATATGCGATAACCCTGTATGAGCGTAGATCAAATGGTAATTCGTCGATTTCTTGAGTTAAGAGGATTGTTTTTTTGTTTAGCGCATGTGCAATACCGAGTTCATAATATACGTTCGGGTTTGCTCCAGTTAAGTCTGCAACAATCAAGTCGCTAGTTGCAATTCCTTCTACGATGTCTCCAAGAATATTATTTTGGCTGAGAATGTCGTCTGCTCGTTTTGCTTCATAACCGGCAGCAGCTAAGCCATCGGAAATTAGATATTTGTAGACATCCGAAAGCTCTTCGGCGAATGGCATTAATACAAATGCTTTCTTTTTAATCATCCCTGTTTCTCTCATTTGCACATGGCTAGAAGTAGACGACAGAAGCGTCCAATAAGCGGACCCCCTGTCCGATAGGCTGGCAAGCCGGACAGGCCATGTTCATTGCCGGAAGGCTGCTTTCAGCCAAAAGGTGTTTACGCGACATGTGGGTACGCAATTCAAACCGGACAGCTTCCATTGTACTGACACGTCCTATGCAATCGCCATCGGTTGACAGCCAGCTTCGGGAAAATCCGCTGAACAACCGTTCCTGGCCGAACTCGCTCCCTTATCCAGGATTCGCGCCGATGACATCCCTCGCTCCGGCGCGCTGAGCCCTTCCGCCCGACCCGCCCGAAATCCCCCGCTCCGCGCCTGAAAAAGAGTCCGTTTCCACCGTCGACCGCCCCTTTTCCGCATCCGGGGGCAAGCGCCGGCCCAGATTGACATGAATCATGGATTGCCCCCCGGCCGGCCCGCAGAATCCGCCCACTTCATGAAAAGGAGCGCGAGATGAGCGGGACGTTCACAAAATCCATGGCACGGAACATCTTCTACGGGGGGACGGTGTTCTTCTTTCTGCTATTCCTGGCCCTGACCTTCGACTCGCACCGCGAGTTTCCGAAGCGGGACAACAGCCAGAACCTGACGCCGGAGGTCATTGCCGGCAAGAAGATCTGGGAAACCCGAAACTGCATCGGTTGCCACACGCTGCTCGGCGAGGGCGCCTACTTCGCCCCTGAACTGGGCAACGTCTATACCCGCCGCGGTCCGGACTTCATCAAGGCCTGGATCCAGGCCCAGCCGACCGGCACCCACGGTCGCCGCCAGATGCCGCAGTTCAACCTGAGCGAGCAGGAACTCGACCAGCTGGTCGCCTTCCTGAAGTACGCCTCGGAAATCAAGACCGGCAACTGGCCGCCCAACATCGAGGGCTGAGCGCGCCTTCCGATCAGAATAACCATCAGGAGTTCATTGCGATGCAATACAAGTCACAAGCCGTCGCCAAGCCCTATTTCATAGCGGCCATCGGCCTCTTCGTCGGCCAGATCGTCTTCGGGCTGATCATGGGCCTGCAGTACGTGATCGGGGATTTCCTGTTCCCGGCACTGCCTTTCAACGTGGCCCGCATGGTCCACACCAACCTGCTGATCGTCTGGCTGCTGTTCGGCTTCATGGGCGCGGCCTACTACATGGTGCCGGAGGAATCCGAAACCGAGCTGTTCAGTCCGAAACTGGCGCTGGCCATGTTCTGGATCTTCCTGGTCGCCGGCGCGCTGACCATCGTCGGCTACCTGTTCGTGCCGTATGCGACGCTGGCCCAGATGACCGGCAACGACATCCTGGCGACCATGGGCCGCGAGTTCCTCGAGCAGCCGCTGATTACCAAGGTCGGCATCGTCGTCGTCGCGCTCGCCTTCCTGTTCAACATCAGCATGACGATGCTCAGGGGCCGCAAGACGGCGATCAGCATGGTGCTGCTGCTCGGCCTGTGGGGTCTGGCGATCTTTTTCCTGTTCTCGTTCTACAACCCGCACAACCTGGTCAAGGACAAGTACTACTGGTGGTGGGTCGTGCACCTGTGGGTCGAAGGCGTCTGGGAACTGATCCTCGGCGCGCTGCTCGCCTTCGTGCTGATCAAGGTCACCGGCGTCGACCGCGAAGTCATCGAGAAGTGGCTGTACGTGATCATCACGCTGACGCTGGTCACCGGCATCATCGGGACCGGCCACCACTACTACTGGATCGGCGCGCCGGAATACTGGCAGTGGTGGGGCAGCGTGTTCTCCGCGCTGGAGCCCATCCCCTTCTTCGCGATGACGGTGTTCGCGTTCAACATGGTCAACCGCCGCCGCCGCGAGCATCCGAACCGCGCCGCGACGCTGTGGGCGCTCGGCACCGGCGTGATGTCCTTCCTCGGCGCCGGCGTCTGGGGCTTCCTGCACACGCTGGCTCCGGTCAACTACTACACGCACGGCAGCCAGATCACCGCGGCGCACGGCCACATGGCCTTCTACGGCGCCTACGTGATGGTCGTGCTGACCATCATCAGCTACGCGATGCCGATCCTGCGCGGCCGCGCCGCCAATTCGAACAAGGCCCAGGTGCTGGAAATGTGGAGCTTCTGGCTGATGACCATCGCGATGGTGTTCATCACGCTGTTCCTGACCGCCGCGGGCATCCTGCAGGTCTGGCTGCAGCGCGTGTCGACGACGCCGCTCGGCTTCATGGCGACGCAGGAGCAGGTGTCGCTGTTCTACTGGATGCGCGAATGGGCCGGCGTTGCCTTCTTCATCGGCCTGGTCGTCTACATTGCCAGCTTCTTCGTCAATGGCGAAGGCGAGGGGCAGGCTGCGACCCGTTGATCTCTCTTTCCTCTTCGGGTTGTTCGGGCGGCTGCGGCCGCCCTTTTTTTCGTCCGGACGGGCGTCCACCGCGGAAACTTAGTGCGCATCAAGGTCGGGTCGGCGGGGGCTGCCTAGACTGCCGGCCATGCACGCAACGACCACCCTTCCGCAACGCCGCCTGGCCGGCGACCTGGCGATCTGGTTCTTCATCCTGGCCGAACTGCTCGCCTTCGGCGTCTTCTTCGCCGCCTACGCCTTCGCCCGGGCCCGCCATGCCGCCGAGTTCGACGTCGCACAGCAGGCGCTGAACCGCGACGCCGGCGCGCTGAACACGCTGCTGCTGCTCAGCGCCAGCGCCCTCGTCGTCCGCGCGGTGCAAGGCGCGCAGGCCGGGCAGGCCGGGCAGGGACGCCGCGCGGCGCCGTGGCTGCTCGGCGCGATCGTCTGCGGGCTGGGCTTCGTCGGCGTCAAGCTGGGCGAATACGCCGGCGCCTTCGCGGCCGGCGTCAGCCTGTCGAGCAGCGTGTTCCACATGTTCTACCTGTCGCTGACCTTCTTCCACTTCATGCACGTGCTGCTCGGCCTGGTCATCCTCGCCGTGCTCTGGGCCGGGCTGCTCGCCGGCCGCTACGGCCCGGACAACCTGAACGGCCTGGAGAGCGGCGCCGCCTACTGGCACATGGTGGACCTGGTCTGGCTGATCCTTTTCCCGCTGGTCTATGTCATCCACTGAACTCAATCCCACCCACGGCAGCCCCGGGCGGACGCTGGCCGTCTGGTTCGGCCTGTGCGTCGCGACGGTGACCACCTGGCGCCTCGGCGAGCAGGCCGGCGGCGCCGTGCTGACCGCGCTGCTGCTCGGCATCGCGCTGGTCAAGGGGCGCCTCGTCGCCTACGAATTCATGGCACTGCGCCATGCTCCGCTGCTCTGGCGCGCGCTGCTGAGCGGCTGGCTGTGCGTCGTCTGCCTGCTGATCGGACTCGCCTACTGGAAAGGGCTGAACCCATGAACCGACCCGAAACGGCGCCCGAACTGCCGTATTACGAAGCCTTCGGCGACGAGGAAGCGGTGTTCACCGCCGCCTGGCGCAACCGGCTGCCGCTGCTGATCAAGGGGCCGACCGGCTGCGGCAAGACGCGCTTCGTGTCGCACATGGCGGCCCGCCTGGGCCTGCCGCTGTACACCGTGGCCTGCCACGACGACCTGACCGCGGCCGACCTGGTCGGGCGCCACCTGATCGGCGACGGCAGCACCGTGTGGTGCGACGGCCCGCTGACCCGCGCCGTCCGCGAAGGCGGCATCTGCTACCTCGACGAGGTCGTCGAGGCGCGCAAGGACACCACGGTCGTTCTCCATCCGCTGGCCGACGACCGCCGGCTGCTGCCGATCGACCGCACCGGCGAACTGCTGCAGGCGCCGCCGTCGTTCATGCTGGTCGTTTCCTACAACCCGGGCTACCAGAACCTGCTGAAGGGCATGAAGCCCTCGACCCGCCAGCGCTTCGTCAGCCTGCGCTTCGATTTCCCGGACGCCGCGCGCGAGGAGCAGATCCTGCTCCGCGAGACGCGCTGCGACGCCGATCTGGCGCGGCGCCTGGTCGGCATCGCGCGGGCGCTGCGCCAGTTGAAGGACCACGATCTGGAGGAATCGGTCAGCACCCGGCTGCTGGTCTACGCGGCGCTGCTCGTGCGGGACGGCATGGACCCGGTGGCCGCGTGCCGGTCGGCCATCGTCGAGAGCCTGACCGACGACCCGGAAGTCGCCGAGGCGCTCGGCGAGGTCGTCGCCGCGTCGTTCGGTCGCTGAGCCGTGGCCGACACCCTGCAGCGCAAGCGCCTGGCCAGCCAGCTGGCCTTCTTCGCGCTGTTCGTGCTGGCCCCGGTGTTCGACCTGTTCCGCTACGACCTGAACGCCGGCCACGCTTGGCTGCTCGGCATGGAATGGCGGCTCGGCATCGACGATTTCCTGGCCGGCCGCAGCGGCGCCGGGGAAGCCGCGGTGAACGTCCTGCTGCGGCTGTTTTTGCCCATCCTGGTCGGCGCCGCGCTGTTCCTGAAGGTCGCCCGGCGCTGGGGGCGGCTGTATTGCGGCTGGCTGTGCCCGCATTTCTCGGTCGTCGAGGCGATCAACGGCCTGATGCTGCGCGCCACCGGCAAGCCCAGCCTGTGGGAGGGCGAGATCCTGCCGCCGTGGCAGCCGGACGGCCGGGCGCGCCGCATCGACCGCCGCTGGTGGCTGCTCGTGCTGCCGGCCGCGGTCGGCTTCGCGTTCTGCTGGGCCGTCGTCTTCCTGACCTATCTGCTGCCGCCGGACGAGGTCTACCGCAACCTGTGGCAGGGCACGCCGACCCGCAACCAGGCGCTGTTCATCGGTGCCGCGACGACCGTCCTCAGCCTCGAATTCCTGTTCGCGCGCCATTTGTTCTGCCGCTACGCCTGCGCCGTCGGCCTGTTCCAGTCGCTGGTCTGGATCGGCAACCGCGACGCGATGGTGGTCGGCTTCGAGCGCGCCCGCGGCGCCGACTGCAACCGTTGCCTGCCGGAGCGCCAGTCGGCCTGCGACATGGTCTGCCCGATGCGCCTGAACCCGCGCAACATCAAGCGCCACATGTTCACCTGCACGCAATGCGGGCAGTGCCTGAGCGCCTGCGCGACCACGCAGTCGGCCAACCCGGACGGCGCGCTGCTGCACTGGGTCAGCGGCCATGCGGCGCGGCGCAACGAGGCCGGCTTCCGGCCGGGCAAGGCGGAGGATTCCTGAATGGAAGAGTGGGTCGGCCAGCTGTGGCATCGCTGGATCACGCGGGCGGCCGGCGACGGTCACCCGGCCGCGGCCGTCGCGCTGCGCGACGTGGCGCGCCCGCTGGCGATCTACTTCCGGGCGCTCGGCGGCGATCCCGGGCTGCGCGTCGCCGCGGCGACCGCCGACCGCAACGACGGCCGGCGCCGCTGGCTGGCCCGCGTCGCCGGCAGCGGCGAGCGGGTGTCGCTGGCCCGGCGCGACAGCGAAACGCTGCGCCTGCCGCCGAGCATCGACGCCTTTCCCGACCCGGCGCTGAACCGCGACCTGTATTACTGGCTGGCCGCGCTGTCGGCCAGTCTCGACGCGCTCGATCCGCCGGCCGACGACCCGGACGGCATCCGCCGCAACCAGCAGGCGACCTGCCTGGCGCTCGCGCGCTGGCCCGGGCTGAACGGCCGCTACCGGCGCCTGGTCGAGGCCTATCTGGCCGCCCGCCGGCTGCCGGCCGGTCTGCCCGAGCCCGAAATCGCCCGCGAAAACGCGCTGCGCCAGGCGTTGACCGCGCCCGGCAGCGTCGACCGCCTGCCGCCGGTGCCGCCGGGAACGCCGCCGGTCCAGCCGGTGCTGCTGTGGCTGCATGCCGGCGCGCTGAGCGGGCCGGCGGAAGCGCGCAACGGCGACGGCGAGGCCGGCGCCGGCGGCGCGCAGCAGGACGGCGGCGACCAGGCGCACCGCGCCGAGCGCGTCGAGGCGTCGCGCGAGAAGAACGGGCTGCTGATGTATTTCCGGGCCGAGAGCCTGCTGTCGATCGCCGAATTCCTGCGCATCAACCGCAGCACCGACGACGACCCGGACCCGCAGGCGGCCGACGCCGCGCGCGACCTGGAACAGCTGGCGCTGGCGACGCCGGACGCCGGCGAACGCGTCGCGTCGCGCGTGCGCTTCGACCTCGACCTGCCGTCGGCGGCCGAGGACGACCTGCCGCTTGGCCCCGGCCTGCCGCTGCCCGAATGGGACTACCGCAAGGGCGTGCTGATCGAGGACCATGTCCGGCTGCAGGAACTCGAATCCCGCCACGCGGTGCCGCAGCCGCTGCCCGACCGTCTGCGCCGCACCGCGCGCCGGCTGCACCAGCAGTTCGCCGCGCTGCAGCCGGCCCGCCGCTGGCTGAAGGGGCAGCCGGACGGCAGCGAGATCGACCTCGACGCGGTGGTCCGCGCGGCCACCGACCGCGCCTGCGGCCGCCACCCGGAGGAACAGCTGCACCTGGCGCTCGAGCGCCGCGAGCGCGACCTGGCCTGCCTGGCGCTGGCCGACCTGTCGCTATCGACCGATGCCTGGGTGTCGAGCGAGGCGCGCGTCATCGACGTGATCCGCGACGCGCTGCTGCTGTTCGGCGAGGCGCTGAAATCGACCGGCGACCGCTTCGCGTTCTGCGGCTTCTCGTCGGTCCGTCGCCAGCAGGTCCGCTTCCACCGGCTGAAGGATTTCGGCGAGGCTTTCGACGACCGCGTGCGCGGCCGCGTGCAGGCCATCCGTCCCGGCTACTACACGCGGATGGGCGCCGCGATCCGGCGGGCCAGCCAGCTGCTGGCGGCCGAGCCGGCCGGGCGGCGGATCCTGATCCTGCTGTCCGACGGCAAGCCGAACGACCTCGACCTGTACGACAGCCGCTACGGCATCGAGGACACCCGGGCCGCCGTGCACGAGGCGCGCCGCCTGGGGCTGGTGCCCTTCTGCCTGACGGTGGACCGCGAAGGCGGCGGCTATCTGCCGCACCTGTTCGGGCAGTCCGGCTATGCGGTGCTGCGCCGGCCGGAGGAACTGCCGACCCGGCTGCCGGCGCTCTACGCGCAGCTGACGCGCTGAGGGCTCAGCCGAGCGCGGCGCGCAGCCGGGCGAGATCGGGGATGCGGATGGTCCGGCCCTGGACCTCGATCAGCCCGTCGCCGTCGAGTTCGTGCAGCACCCGCGAGAAATGCTCCTGCGTCATGTTCAGCCGCGACGCGATGGTTTCCTTGGTCGTCGGCAGGCGCAGCGTGACCAGGCCGTGCTCGGCGGGCTGCGCCTCCTGCTGCTCTTCCTCGCCCAGCAGGTAGCTGATGATGCGTTCCTTGCCGGAGCGCAGCGTGTGGTTTTCCAGCTCGCAGATCAGGTGGTGCAGCCGGAACGACAGGCCGGACAGCAGCTTGCGGGCGAGTCCCGGCGTCCTGTCGAGTTCGGCGAACAGCGTCTTCTTGCCGATGAACAGCAGCTGGCAGTCGGTCAGCGCCTGCGCCATCAGCACGAAGGGCAGGTCGATGAACATCACCGCTTCGCCGAAGCTCTGCCCGGGTCGCAGGATCTCGACCACCTTCTGGTGGCCGTCGGCGGCGCTGAAGGCGAGCTTGACCTGCCCGGCGACGACCAGATAGAAGCCCTGGCAGGGATCGCCCTTGCGGAACAGCACCTGGCCGCGGTCGCAGGCGACCAGGTGGCAGCCGCGTTCGAGGCGCCGCAGTTCGTCGTCGCGGAAGCCCGAGAACAGCGGCATCCGGCGCAGCATGTCCGGGATGTCCGGGGCCGATACCGGGTCGTGGGTCGCCTTCATGGCCGGGGCGCCGCTCACGGCCTCCACGCGCAGCCGCGCAGCGGCCGGCCGGCGGCCTGGCCTTCGGCCGCCCAGCCGGTCGCGAAACCGTCCTCGGCCTGCAGGCAGGGGCGCTTGCGGAATTCCCAGGCGGTCTCGCCGGCGCGCAGCCGGGCCGTCGCCGGGTCGGCCTGCTCCTCGGTGTAGCCCGTCTCCTGATCGGCGCCGCCGCCCTGGGTCAGGCGCAGCTTGTCGCCGGCCGTGGTCAGCTGCCAGCTCTTCCCGGCGGCCCGCCAGCGTCCGGTGGTCTGGCGCGGCGCGTGGCAGCGGGCGTCGGTGTGCGCAAAATTGAGCGCGTTCGCCTGCAGCAGGCCCTGCGTCGATTCGCCGACCAGTTCGACGTACAGCGGTTTGCCGTCCTGCAGGCCGAGCTGCTTCAGCGTCGCGACGACTTCGCCGCCGGGCGAGACGTCCTCGACGGCCAGATAGCTGCGGTCGCGGCACGGCGAAAAGATCAGCCGTTCGCCGTGGAGCAGGATCAGGCCGCGGGCGACGCCCTTTTCGGGGGCCGGCGCGGGCGGCGGCGGGACTTCTTCGGCGCGCAGGCCGGGGGCGGCGAGCAGGCCGGCCAGCAGCAGGGGGATCAGGGATGTCTTCATCGTGCAGTCCGTCGTGGGGGCGGCGTCAGCCGCCGTGGAGGTGGGCGCGGATGGCGTCCGCGATCTGTTCCGGCGGCGTGCCGTAGGCGAATTTCTTCAGGAAGCCGCCGTCGCGATCAAGCAAATACATGCCGGCCGAATGGTCGACCGCGTAATGCGACGCCTGGCCGCTGCTGCCCGGAACCTTGGCGTAGCGCACCTTGAAGTTGCGGGCCGCGCGCTGCACCAGTTCCGCCGATCCGGTCAGGCCGAGGATGCGCGGATCGAAGAAGGCGGTGTAGGTCTTCAGCGATTTCGGCGTGTCGCGTTCCGGGTCGACCGACACGAAAATGCCCTGCAGCGCGCCGGCCTCGTCGCCGAGCCGGCGCAGCACCTCGGCCATCTCGAGCAGCGTGGTCGGGCAGATGTCGGGACAGAAGGTGTAGCCGAAGGCGATCAGCTGCAGCCGGCCGCGGAAATCCTGGTCGGTGACGGCGCCGCCGTCCGGGCCGATCAGCAGGTAGCGCGTGCGGATTTCGGCCGGTGCCGGGTCGCCCAGGCCGTGCGCCGAAAAATCCTGCGCCGCCGCGCCGCCGAACAGGCAGCACGCGGCCAGCGCAAGCAGCGCCCGGCGGGTGATCACGGCTTCGCTCCGGCGGCTTCGCGCAGACCGGCCTCGGCCGCGGCGATCCGTTCGGCCAGGCTGCGGCCGTCCGGGCAGGTCGCGCCGGAGCGGCCGAATTCGAGGAAGGAGGCGCTGGTTGCCTGTTCGAACTGTTCGCCGATGCCGCGTTCCTTGGGGGCGACCTCGATGACGATGTCGCGCAGCCGCGCGGTCAGCGCCTTTTGCTGGCAGGCCAGCGCGACGCCGTTCAGTTCGCCGAGCCGGGCGACGGCCTGCGGCAGCGCGTCGGCCGGCTGGGCGCCGGTGCCGCCGGCGAGGCCGCCGAACAGCGCGGCGGCGAGCAGTATGGATTTGCGGATCATCTTTCCTCCTGTCCTTTGTGGACTCGTTATGGGGTCGTCGCGGCCGGCACGGCGGAGATCACTTCGCCGCTGCGCGAATCGACGAATTCGATGCGCTGCAGCTGGCCGACCAGGTAGCGCTTCTTCAGCGTGAAATCGACCGGCGTGCCGTGCGTCGCCTTCCAGAAGGTCGTGCTTTCGCGGGTCGCCGGGGCGTCCGGGCAGACGCGGGCGACGACGCGCAGCGCCTCGGGCGGCGTATTGGCCGGGGCCGCGAAATGGCCGCCGGCATCGTCGGGCAGCGCGGCCAGCCGGGCCGGGTCGGCGAAGGCCAGGTAATAGTCGTAGCGCCAGACGACGTTCATCGTCTGCAGTTCGCCGATCTGGTCCTCGGCCTGGTATTCGCCGCGCTTTTCGCTGCGCGAGCCGAGCGGCAGCGACTTGTAGCGGTAATAGTCGGTCTCGCCGGCGGCCGGCACGTCGCGCCAGCTCCAGCCTTCGGCGATGTCGTCGTAATGCAGCCGGTAACCGGCCGGCCGGCCGTCTTCGGCGGTGTCGACGGCCAGCGTGTCGCCGCCGGCGAGGTCGATGTCGACGGCGTAGCATTCGCCGGCCGCGGTCTGCGCGGCCAGCTTCTCGTACAGCGCCGGGCCGTTCCCGGCCGCGCCGGCCGTTCCGGCGAGCAGCAGCGCGAGGGGAATCAGGGCGAGCGGGCGTTGCATGGCCGCTCTGCCTAGGGGCGGTTCATCGGCATGCCGCCGGCCGTCGGCCGGACGACCGGCGCCTCGACGCGCAGGCTGGAGCCATCGGCGAATTCGAGCGTGATCGGCAGTCGACCGCCTTCCTGCAGCGGCGCCTTCAGGTCGATCAGCATCACGTGCAGGCCGCCCGGCTTGAGCACGGCTTCGCCGCCCGCCTTGATGTCGATCGCCGGGACCGGGCGCATCTTCATCACGCCGTTCTCGTGCAGGTGGGTATGCAGCTCGGTGATCCGGGACGCCGGGTTGCTGGCGCGGACGACGCGGACGTCGCGCTCGCCGGCGTTGCGGATCACCATGAAGGCGCCGGTCGCCATCGCGTTGGGCGGCGCCAGCCGGACGTAGGGATCGACGACCGAGACGCGGTCGGCGTCGGCGGCGATGGCCAGCGCGCACAGGCCGAGGCCGGCGGCGAGGACGGAGAGTTTCTTCATGCGTTTTTCCTTCAGGGCGTAGTCATGGCCCGACGCAGGGCCGATGCGATGCGGACGGGCGGCGTGCCGTGGGCGAGCTTGTCCACGACCCGGCCGTCGCGGTCCACGACGTAGAGATCGGCCGAATGATCGACCACGTAGCCGCCGGCGGTGTCGGCCGGCTGGCGGGCATAGAAGGCGCCGTAGCGGCGGGCAACGTCGGCGACCTGTTCGGCGCTGCCGGTGACGCCGACGATGGCCGGATGGAAGAAGGCCGTGTATTCGCGCAGCCGGGCCGGCGTGTCGCGCTGCGGATCGACCGACACGAACAGCGCGGCGAAACGCGCGCGCTCGTCCGGTTCGAGCTGCTCGATCGCCTCCGCCGTTGCGGCCAGCGCGGTCGGGCAGATGTCCGGGCAGTAGGTGTAGCCGAAATCGAGCAGCACGACCTTGCCGCGGAAATCGGCCAGCGCGACCGGGCCGCCCGCCGACTGCAGCGTGAAGTCGCCGCCCGCCGGCAGGGCCGGCACCGGCAGCGGCCGGGCCGGCGCTTCCGGGTGCCAGAACAGGCCGAGGCCGGCGATCAGCGCGGCGAGCAGCACGGCGACGGCGGAGAGCAGCTTGTCGGACATCGCGTCAGCTCCCGGTCGTGAATTCGTAGGGCAGCGCCAGCCGCTGGCCGTCGCGTTCGATCAGCAGCGTGGCGCGCCAGCGCATGTCGCCGGTGATGCAGACGGGCAGGGCGACCTGGGCGACGTAGCGGCCGTTGCCGGCGGCCTGCAGCGGCTTGCGGTTCTCGCCCATGTCCATGTCGAGGCCGGCGAAGTCGATCTCGATTCTGGCCGGTGCCGGGCCGTCGACCGCGGCGGCGACGGTGAAGGGGCGGACCAGCGGCGCCGGCCGTTCGGCGAAGGCCAGTTCGAGCCGGCTGCCGTCGGGCAGTTCGGCGCGGCAGGCGGCGCGCTGCAGGTCGCAGGGCGGCGGCGTCAGCAGCCGGTCGGCGACCGGAAAGAACAGCGGCGACAGCTTGTTGGCGACGACCAGCACCAGCCCGATCGCCAGCAGGCCGATCAGGTCGGGAAGTATGCGTCGTTGCATCGTGCGTGCCATCGCGCCAGCCATGTGCTTGAAGTTCGCCCATTGTTCCGGGAGGGCGGGTGAAAAAAATTAACGGCCATCAAAAGCAGGCGGTAATGCCCGGGCATCGTCGCCGGACGGGCCGATTCTGCGCGCCCGGACGGCGGCTGCTAAGCCGGCGGATGCTGATTGCCGACCCGTAAGAAAACCGCAGAAGGGGTAGGAATTTTCCGGTACGGACGATCGTCCGGCAGCCCGGGGACACCAAAACTGGCGGTCCTGCCGGATTTAACAATCATCAATTCTTTTCCCTTGATGGAAGCATACAGTGCGGCAAATTGTCGCAGTTGGGCTGCGACGATGCCTGGCAGTTTTCTATCAGAGGAGAACGAAGATGAACAGATTTGCTGTGAAGGCGACGGTTGCGTTGCTGGCGGCGGGGTTGGGGGCGAGTGCGGCATGGAGCGCGGAGTCGCTGCAGGACGTGCTGAAGCGTCGAGGCTTGAACCAGCAGGATCTGCTGGCGGCGGCGAAGACGTACGTGCCGACGGGCAAGCGCGACGAATTCATTGCCTTCAGCTCGGGCGGCCAGTCGGGCCAGATCATTGTGTACGGGATTCCGTCGATGCGGATTCTGAAGTACATCGGGGTGTTCACCCCGGAACCGTGGCAGGGCTACGGCTTTGACGAAGAATCGAAGGCGGTGCTGGCGCAGGGCGCGATCGACGGCAAGCCGATCACCTGGGGCGACACGCACCACCCGGCGATCTCGGAAACGCAAGGCAAGTACGACGGCCAGTTCCTGTTCATCAACGACAAGGCGAACCCGCGGCTGGCGGTGCTGGACCTGCGGGACTTCGAGACGAAGCAGATCGTGGTCAACCCGATCTACAAGTCGGAACACGGCGGCGCGTTCGTGACGCCGAACACCGAGTACGTGATCGAAGCGGCGCAATACGCGGCGCCGCTGGAGAACAAGAAGTTCTACCCGCTGGAAGAATTCAACGAGAAATACCGCGGCGGCGTGACGTACTGGAAGTTTGACCGGAAGGAAGGGCGGATCGACCCGAAGGCGTCGTTCTCGCTGGAACTGCCGCCGTACTCGCAAGACCTGTCGGACGCCGGCAAGGGCCCGTCGGACGGGTGGTCGTTCACCAACTCGTTCTGTTCGGAACGCTACGTCGGCGGCATCGAGAAGGGCCGTCCGCCGTATGAAGCCGGCTGCTCGGCGAAGGACACCGACTACCTGCACGTGATCAACTGGAAGAAGGCGGCCGAACTGGTCGCGCAGGGCAAGGCGAAGAAGATCAACGGGCACAACGTGCTGATGATGGAAACGGCGATCAAGGAAGGCATCCTGTTCCTGATCCCGGAACCGAAGTCGCCGCACGGGGTGGACGTGACGCCGGACGGCAAGATGCTGGTCGTGTCGGGCAAGCTGGACACGCACGTGTCGGTGTACAGCTTCGAGAAGATCCAGGCGGCGATCAAGGCCGGGAAGTTCGAATCGAAGGACCCGTACGGCATCCCGGTGATCGGGATGAAGGACGCGCTGCACACGCAGGTGCAACTGGGCCTGGGCCCGCTGCACACGCAATACGACGCGAAGAACTGCGTCGCCTACACGTCGCTGTACGTGGACAGCCAGGTCGCCAAGTGGAACTTCTGCGAAGGCAAGGTGCTGGACAAGATCTCGGTGCACTACAACATCGGTCACCTGATGACGATGGAAGGCGACTCGGTTGATCCGAAGGGCCGCTACCTGGTGGCGCTGAACAAGCTGTCGATCGACCGCTTCAACCCGGTCGGCCCGCTGCACCCGCAGAACCACCAGCTGATCGACATCTCGAACGACAAGATGCAGCTGCTGTACGACATGCCGCTGCCGCTGGGCGAACCGCACTACGTGGTGGCGATCGAAGCGTCGAAGCTGAAGCCGGGCGTGCGCTACAAGGTCGGCACCAACAGCCGGACGGACAAGCCGCACCCGGGCGCGGTGCGTGCGGGCGAAGAGCGGATCGAGAAGAAGGGCAACAAGATCACGGTGTATGGCACGCTGATCCGTTCGCACATCACGCCGGAGACGATCGAAGCGGAAGTCGGGGATGAAGTGACGGTGCACCTGACCAACCTCGAACGGGCGCAGGACGAGACGCACGGCTTCACGGTATCGACGTACAACGTGCATGCGTCGATCGAGCCGGGCAAGACGGTGACGGTGAAGTTCAAGGCCGACAAGGAAGGCGTGTATCCGTACTACTGCACCGAGTTCTGCTCGGCGCTGCACCTGGAAATGCAGGGTTACCTGCTGGTCAAGCCGAAGGGCTGGAAGCCGACGAAGACGGAAATGGCGAAGGCGTCCTACACGGAAGCGGACTACAAGGCGACGCTGAAGAAGGTGGCGGATACGCAGGCGGTGATCGACTCGGTGGTGGGCTTCATTACCAGCCACAACTTCAAGGACTTCCCGGATGTGGTCAACATGGTCGACGATGCGACGGACCAGTTGAACAAGATCAAGGAAGCCAAGGCGAAGCATGAAGCGGCGGCTGCGAAGAAGGACTGGGAACAGGCGAACCTGTGGGCCGAGCAGGTCTGGCAGTACCAGGTGAAGGCGGCCGACATCGGCCTGCGCGCCAAGACCTACCTCGAGCAGAACGGCGCCAAGAAGGTCAAGTAATCCTGCCGGATTGACGCAAGCGATGAAGGGGGCCAGAGTGATCCGGCCCCCTTTTTTCCATTCCGTCGCCGGATTCGATCGTGACGCTTCCCGAGAAACATTTCCTGCCTTTCGCCGGCCTGGCCGGCAGCCTGCTGGCCACCGTCGTCTGGAGCATCCTGGTGCTCGGCTCGCTGTTCGCCCAGCGCGAGCAGCTCAACCGGACCGCGGCCGAACTGGCCCGCATCGACGCCGTCGCCAACCTGAAGAAGGACATGGCGATCCGCAAGTGGGCCTCGACGGTGGAGGGGGTTTTCGTCCGCGAGCAGCACCTGCCGCCGATCAATTCGCTGGAACAGGAGGAGCGCTACATGGCGCTGCGCTCGACCGGCGAGCGCTTCCCGATCGTGTCGGTGACGCCGATGCACCTGCTGCTGGCGATCCAGGGCATGACCAACCAGGAGTTCGGCAGCCGCGAGCGGCTGACGTCGAACCAGCTGCGCAACATCGACAATGCGCCGGACGAATGGGAGAAACAGGCGCTGGCGGCGCTCAACAAGGGCGCTTCGATCGTCGCCGAAAACCTGCCGAAGAAGGGATCGCACGGCCTGATGCGGGCGATGATCCCGATGAAGATGGAAGAGGAATGCCTCGAATGCCACCGCGACACGCTGGTTCCGGTCGGCGGCCTGCGCGGCGGGGCGACCGTGGCGATCGACCTGAACACCTACCGCAGCGCGCAGGAGCCGACCTGGCAGGCGATCCGCTTCTGGCACGGCGGCATCTGGCTGCTCGGCGTGGCCGCCATCCTGCTGCTGCACCACGTGTCGCACCGGCGCGCTGCGGAACTGCAGCGCCAGGACCAGCTGCGCCGCGAAAACGAGATGGCCTTCGGCGCGATGGCCGAAGGCGCGGTAATCACCGACGCGTCCGGCACCATCCTGTGGGTCAACGACGCCTTCTGCCGGATTTCCGGCTACCTCCGGGACGAGGTGATCGGCGCCAATCCGCGCCTGCTGAAATCCGGCGTCCATGACACCGCCTTCTACGCGGCGATGTGGCGCCAGCTGATCAACGACGGCCACTGGCGCGGCGAGATCTGGAACCGCCGCAAGAACGGCGAGGTGTTCCCGGAGGAAATCTCGATGCAGGCGCTGCGCGGGCCGAACGGTCGGATCAGGCGCTACATCTCGATCTTTTCCGACATCACCGAGCGCAAGCGCAACGAACGCGAACTCGCCGCCTACCGGGAGCACCTCGAGGAACTGGTGCGCCAGCGCACCGAGGAACTGACCGTCGCGCGCGACCAGGCCGAGGCGGCCAACCTCAGCAAGTCGGTGTTCCTGGCCAACATGAGCCACGAACTGCGCACGCCGCTGAACGCGGTGATCGGCTTTTCCAAGCTGATGGAGGACGATCCGGCGCTGCCGCCGGACCGCCAGCGCAACCTGAAGATCATCAACCACTCGGGGCGCCACCTGCTGACGCTGATCAACGACGTGCTGGAATTGTCGAAGATCGAGTCGGGCAAGATGGAAATGCGGCCGGAAGAGGTCCGGCTGGCCGAATTGCTCGAGCAGGTCGTCGAGATGGTCCGCCTGCGCGCCGAGGAGAAGGGGCTGGCCCTGCGCCTGGTCGCCGACGCGCTGCCGCCGGCGGTCGAACTCGATCCGGGCATGCTGCGCCAGGTGCTGCTGAACCTGCTGTCGAATGCCGTGAAGTTCACGGAACACGGCGAGATCGTCGTCCGGGTCGTTGCGCGGTCGACCGCCCCGGAACGGGCAAAACTGGATTTCAGCGTGCGCGACACCGGCATCGGCATCGCGCCGGCCGACCACGAGCGCATCTTCGGCTCCTTCGAGCAGGTCGGCCCGGCCCACCAGGGCGGCACCGGCCTCGGCCTGACGATCAGCCGCAGCTACGTCCGGATGATGGGCGGCGAACTGGCGCTGGATTCGCAGCCCGGCGCCGGCGCCGATTTCCGTTTCACCATCGATGTCCCGGTCGTCGCCGCGACCCGTCCGGCGGCGGACGGCGCGGCGCGCCTGCGGCTGGAGCGGCCGCTGACGCTGCTCGTCGTCGACGACAGCCCGGAAGGCCGCCTGCTGCTGCGTTCGCTGCTCGAACCGCTCGGCTTCACGATCGCGGAAGCCGCCAACCTGGCCGAAACGCGGGACCGGCTGGCCGCCGGGACGATCGACCTGGTGCTGCTCGACTGGTTCCTGCCGGACGGCGAGGGTATCGACCTGGTCCGCCAGCTGCGCGCGCGGCCGGGATCGCCGGCGCTGGTCATGTTGACCGCGAACGCGCTGGCCGAAAGCCGGGACGAGGCGCTGGCCGCCGGCGTCGACGCCTTCCTCAGCAAGCCCTTCGCGCCGGCCGAACTGCTCCGCACGCTGGCCGACGTGCTCGGCCTCGCGCTGACGCCGGCCGAGACGCCGCCCGCCGACGGCGACGCGGTCGCCGACTGGCTCGCCGACCTGGCGCCGGAGGCGCGCGAACGGCTGGTCAGGGCGGCGATTTCACTGAATCCGCAGGAAATCGAGGCGGCGATCGCCGGCATCGCCGCCGCTTCGCCGGCGCTCGGCGAACGCCTGCGGGCGCTGGCCCGGCAGCGCCGTTACCAGGCGCTATGGGCGATGCTCGACATCGAAGGGAGCGAAACATGACGGATCGTTCGCCGGCGCCAGCCGCCGGCATCGAGGTGCTGGTCGTCGACGACACGCCGGCCTCGCTGGAACTGCTCGACGGCCTGCTGTCGCGGGCCGGCTACGTCGTCCGCGCGGCGCAGGACGCCCGGATGGCGCTGCGCTCGGCGCGCGCGCGGGCGCCGGACCTGATCCTGCTCGACGTCCGGATGCCGGGCATGGACGGCTACGAACTGTGCCGCCGCCTCAAGGCCGACGCCGCGACCCGCGACGTGCCGGTGATCTTCCTGTCGGCGCTGCGCGAGACCGGCGACATGGTCAAGGGCTTCGCGCTCGGCGCCGTCGATTACATCGCCAAGCCCTTCCAGGCCGACGAGGTGCTGGCCCGGGTGCGCACCCACGTCGAGCTGTACCGGCTGCAGACCCGGCTCGAGGAAAGCGTCGAGGCGCGGACCCGGCAACTGCGCCAGTCGGAGGCCGAGCTGCGCGATTCCCAGGAAAGGCTGCGCGAGCTGACCGGCTTCCTGCAGACGGTGCGCGAGGACGAACGCACGTCGATCGCGCGCGAACTGCACGACGAACTGGGCCAGGCGCTGACCGCGCTGCGCATCGACCTCGGCTGGCTGCGCCGGCAGTGCGGCGGGCTCGGCGAAACCGTCCGCACGCGCGCCGACGCCGCCTATGCGCTGGTCGAGCGGACCATCGATTCGCTGCGCCGCATTTCCGAGGGGCTGCGTCCGGGCATGCTCGACGTGCTCGGGCTGTGCGCCGCGCTGGAGCACCTGGCGACGCAGTTCACCGAGCGTTCCGGGATCGCCTGCGACTTCTCGGCCGACCGCGACGAGTATCCGCTCGGGCCCGGCGCGTCGATCGCGGTGTTCCGGCTGGTCCAGGAAGCGCTGACCAACGTCGCCCGCCATGCCGGGGCCGGTCGTGTTACCGTGCGCCTCGACGCGGCGGACGGCGGGCTGCGCCTGGCGATTGCCGACGACGGCCGCGGCTTCGACGCCGCCGCGCCGCGCAAGGGCTTCGGGCTGCTCGGCATGAACGAACGGGTCGCCGCGCTCGGCGGCCAACTCGACATCGACGGCAGCGCCGGCACGCGCATCGTCGTCACCCTGCCGCTGGAAAAGGGAGAAAACACATGATCCACATCCTGATCGCCGACGACCACGACATCCTGCGCGCCGGGCTGAAGCACATCCTGGCCGATTCCGGGGACATCGTCGTCGCCGGCGAGGCCGGCAACGGCATCGAGGCGCTCGGCCTGCTGCGCAGCGGCCAGTGGGACGCGATCGTCCTCGACCTGACGATGCCCGGGCGCAACGGCATCGAGCTGATCAAGCAGATCAAGAGCGAGTTTCCCAAGCTGCCGATCCTGATCCTCAGCATGCACAAGGAGGACATCTACGCGGTCCGCGCGCTGAAGGCCGGCGCTTCCGGCTACCTGTGCAAGGACAACGCCGAGGCCCAGCTCGCCGAGGCGATCCGCAAGGTGGTCGGCGGCGGCCTGTTCATCAACCAGAGCGTGTCCGAGAAGCTGACGATGGACATCCTGCAGGGACGCCACAACCAGCTGCCGCACAACCGGCTGACCGACCGCGAGTACCAGATCTTCCTGCTCCTCGTGCAGGGCCTGGGCGTGTCCGAGATCGGGCGCCAGCTCAGCCTCAGCGTCAAGACGGTCAGCACGCACAAGGCCAGCATCCTGGCCAAGATGGGGCTGGGCAACACGGCCGAACTGGTCCGCTACGCGATCCAGCACCGCCTGGCCGAGGGCGACGAATCCCTGTCGGCCTAAGCCGGCGGGACTAGGACTTTTCCTAGTCCCGCCCTCCCGTTCTCCCAGGGGGCGAATCAGGATTCGTCACCTGCCGGCGCCCGGCCGGGAAAAGCAGAATTGCGACAAATTGCCGCAGCCACGACATGGCTCGCTTGGCGATTGGGGGCAAGAAGCAATTCTTTTTGGGAGAACGAAAATGGGTAAATTTGCTGTGAAGGCGACGGTCGCGTTGCTGGCGGCGGGGTTGGGGGCGAGTGCGGCATGGAGCGCGGAGTCGCTGCAGGACGTGCTGAAGCGTCGAGGCTTGAACCAGCAGGATCTGCTGGCGGCGGCGAAGACGTACGTTCCGACGGGCAAGCGCGACGAATTCATTGCCTTCAGCTCGGGCGGCCAGTCGGGCCAGATCATTGTGTACGGGATTCCGTCGATGCGGATTCTGAAGTACATCGGGGTGTTCACCCCGGAACCGTGGCAGGGCTACGGCTTTGACGAAGAATCGAAGGCGGTGCTGGCGCAGGGCGCGATCGACGGCAAGCCGATCACCTGGGGCGACACGCACCACCCGGCGATCTCGGAAACGCAAGGCAAGTACGACGGCCAGTTCCTGTTCATCAACGACAAGGCGAACCCGCGGCTGGCGGTGCTGGACCTGCGGGACTTCGAGACGAAGCAGATCGTGGTCAACCCGATCTACAAGTCGGAACACGGCGGCGCGTTCGTGACGCCGAACACCGAGTACGTGATCGAAGCGGCGCAATACGCGGCGCCGCTGGAGAACAAGAAGTTCTACCCGCTGGAAGAATTCAACGAGAAATACCGCGGCGGCGTGACGTACTGGAAGTTTGACCGGAAGGAAGGGCGGATCGACCCGAAGGCGTCGTTCTCGCTGGAACTGCCGCCGTACTCGCAAGACCTGTCGGACGCCGGCAAGGGCCCGTCGGACGGGTGGTCGTTCACCAACTCGTTCTGTTCGGAACGCTACGTCGGCGGCATCGAGAAGGGCCGTCCGCCGTATGAAGCCGGCTGCTCGGCGAAGGACACCGACTACCTGCACGTGATCAACTGGAAGAAGGCGGCCGAACTGGTCGCGCAGGGCAAGGCGAAGAAGATCAACGGGCACAACGTGCTGATGATGGAAACGGCGATCAAGGAAGGCATCCTGTTCCTGATCCCGGAACCGAAGTCGCCGCACGGGGTGGACGTGACGCCGGACGGCAAGATGCTGGTCGTGTCGGGCAAGCTGGACACGCACGTGTCGGTGTACAGCTTCGAGAAGATCCAGGCGGCGATCAAGGCCGGGAAGTTCGAATCGAAGGACCCGTACGGCATCCCGGTGATCGGGATGAAGGACGCGCTGCACACGCAGGTGCAACTGGGCCTGGGCCCGCTGCACACGCAATACGACGCGAAGAACTGCGTCGCCTACACGTCGCTGTACGTGGACAGCCAGGTCGCCAAGTGGAACTTCTGCGAAGGCAAGGTGCTGGACAAGATCTCGGTGCACTACAACATCGGTCACCTGATGACGATGGAAGGCGACTCGGTTGATCCGAAGGGCCGCTACCTGGTGGCGCTGAACAAGCTGTCGATCGACCGCTTCAACCCGGTCGGCCCGCTGCACCCGCAGAACCACCAGCTGATCGACATCTCGAACGACAAGATGCAGCTGCTGTACGACATGCCGCTGCCGCTGGGCGAACCGCACTACGTGGTGGCGATCGAAGCGTCGAAGCTGAAGCCGGGCGTGCGCTACAAGGTCGGCACCAACAGCCGGACGGACAAGCCGCACCCGGGCGCGGTGCGTGCGGGCGAAGAGCGGATCGAGAAGAAGGGCAACAAGATCACGGTGTATGGCACGCTGATCCGTTCGCACATCACGCCGGAGACGATCGAAGCGGAAGTCGGGGATGAAGTGACGGTGCACCTGACCAACCTCGAACGGGCGCAGGACGAGACGCACGGCTTCACGGTATCGACGTACAACGTGCATGCGTCGATCGAGCCGGGCAAGACGGTGACGGTGAAGTTCAAGGCCGACAAGGAAGGCGTGTATCCGTACTACTGCACCGAGTTCTGCTCGGCGCTGCACCTGGAAATGCAGGGTTACCTGCTGGTCAAGCCGAAGGGCTGGAAGCCGACGAAGACGGAAATGGCGAAGGCGTCCTACACGGAAGCGGACTACAAGGCGACGCTGAAGAAGGTGGCGGATACGCAGGCGGTGATCGACTCGGTGGTGGGCTTCATTACCAGCCACAACTTCAAGGACTTCCCGGATGTGGTCAACATGGTCGACGATGCGACGGACCAGTTGAACAAGATCAAGGAAGCCAAGGCGAAGCATGAAGCGGCGGCTGCGAAGAAGGACTGGGAACAGGCGAACCTGTGGGCCGAGCAGGTCTGGCAGTACCAGGTGAAGGCGGCCGACATCGGCCTGCGCGCCAAGACCTACCTCGAGCAGAACGGCGCCAAGAAGGTCAAGTGAGTTGAACGCCGATTTGATTTGAATTAATGCTGCCGGCGGGGGCGGCGAGAGAGACTGCCCCCGTCGGATTCTCCCGCGAAAGGATGAACATGAAATATCTCGTAACCCTGATGCTCGGCGCCCTGGTCGCCGTTGGTGCCCAGGCCGCGCCGGATGGTGCCAAACTGTTTGCCGAAAAGACCTGCAACGCCTGTCACGGCCCGAAGGGCGACAAGCCGCTGATGCCGAACTACCCGAAGGTCGCCGGCCAGAACGCCGCCTACGCCGAGCAGCAGATGAAGGACATCAAGAGCGGCGCCCGCAACAACGGCCAGACCGCCGCGATGAAGGGCGTCATGCACCTAGTCAATGACGAAGAAATCAAGGCGCTGGCCGAGTACCTGGCGAAGCTGAAGTAAGCCCGGCGCGACCCAATCAAGGAAAGGAAAGAGACATGAAAGCATCGCTTCTACTGATCGGCCTGATGAGCGCCGGCATCGCCTTCGCCGGTCCCCCGGCCCCGCACAAGGGCGGCATCGAAGGCAAGGACTACAAGTGGAACGCCCAGGAAGGCGAGAAGATCGAAGCGCTGAAGCTGAAGGGCGACAAGAAGCGCGGCGAGGAAGCCTACGAGGTCTGCGGCGCCTGCCACCTGCCCTCCGGCGCCGGCCGTCCGGACGGCACCTTCCCGCAGCTCGCCGGCCAGCACACCACCGTGCTGATCAAGCAGATGGCCGACATCCGCGCCGGCCTGCGCGACAACCCGACGATGTACCCGTTCGCCGCGACGCTGACCGATCCGCAGGAACTGGCCGACGTTTCGACCTACATCGAAAGCCTGTGCATCCCGGTCGACCACGGCAAGTACGAAGGGGCCGACGCCGCGATGCAGATCGCCAAGGGCAAGGAGCTGTACGAGAAGCAGTGCCTGGAATGCCACGGCAAGAACGGCGAAGGCGACAAGGCCAAGTTCTATCCGGTGATCGCCGGCCAGCACTACAAGTACCTGCTGCGCCAGATGACCGAGATCCGCGACGGCCATCGCCGCAACGCCAACCCCGACATGGTCAAGGTCATCAAGCCCTACACCAACGACCAGCTGGTGGCGATTTCCGCCTACCAGTCCAGCTTGAAGATGCCCGGCTCGATGTGCGCGCCGAAGGCCGGCAAGAAGAAATAAAACAGCTTCCGGTATCCGCTGCCCGCTCCGGCGGGCAGCTCCTTCCGGGATGCTCCCGGGGGGCAACATGACTGAGAGAGCAGCATGATGGACAAACAGAACAAGATCATCGGCGGGTTGTCCCTGATCGCGCTGATCGCGCTGGTCGCCGCCTATTTCGCGCCGATCTGGTGGGTTTCGCTGACCGCTCCGAATTATCCGGCGGATGCCTTCCCCGACGGCATCCGCATCCATTTCCATTTCGACGGCGTCTATAACGGCTGCAAGGCGGCCGGCAAGGGCTCCAAGATGGGCAACGAGATCATCGAGAAGGATCTCGGCCACGAGGACGAGCGCTACAACCCCATCCTCGATGCCAAGAAGGATCTGAACAAGGGCGCCGAAGGTCTCGACTGCGTCCATGAAATGAACACCATCAACCACTACGTCGGGATGTTCCCGATCGCGACCGGCGCACCGGTCGAGAAGCCGCTGGCGAAGTTCTTCTTCGGCTTCTTCGCGGTGATGATCGTCGCCTTCGCGCTGCCCCGCAAAAAGGCCCGGCTGGCCGCGTTGACCGCGGGCTTCGCCGCCGTCGCCGCGTGGGCCGTCGTCGACCAGTTCGTGCTCGGCCATCTCGAGCAGCACGTGCAGCACTACATGCAGGAAGCCGGTACCTTCTTCAAGGAACCAGAGAGAATCCAGGTCTGGGGCGACAATGTCCGGCTGATCTCGCAGATCGTCATCGTCGGCCTGATCGCCGTGATGGTCGCCGTCATCGCCGGTGTCGCCATGTTCCGCTCCTTCCAGCTGGTGCTGGCGCTGGTCCCGGCGCTGCTGCCGGTCTTCTTCGTGATCACCTACTCGGCCTGGCTGTGGTTCTTCGGCCACAACCTGCACCCGTGGGGCGCCTTCACCGTCAAGCCCTTCATGCCGACGGTGTTCGGCGAGGGCAAGGTCGCGCAGTTCTCGACCTTCTCCTACCCGTACTGGGGTTACGGCCTGCTGCTGGTGATCTTCTTCTGCCTCGGCCTGGCCCTGCTGATCCGCCGCAAGCAACTGCGCAACGACCCGGCGGCGGAGTAAGCCGTGGCCACGCTGTCTCCCATCGCCCGGGCCGCGCTCGCCAGCGCGCTGGCCCTGGCCTGCGCCAGCGGCAACACCGAACAGCAGCTCGGCGCCAACGCCGACCTGAGCACGGCACCGCGGGTGACGATCGACCGGCCGAAGCCGACCTTCATGCTGATGCAGCGCGACAAGCGCGTTCACGGCCTGAAACCCTTCCAGGACCTGGTCGACCAGGCCGAGCCCGGTTCGGTGCTGCGGCCCCCGCCCGGCACCTACGCCGGGCCGGTGACCATCGACAAGCCGCTGACCATCGAGGGCGGCGGCAAGGTCGTCATCGACGCCGGCGACAAGGGCACGGTGATGATGCTGAACGCCAGCCACTCGGTGGTCCGCGGCCTGCGCCTGACCGGTTCCGGCGATTCGCACGACACCGACGACTCCTGCCTCGACGTGCGCGGCCACCACAACGTGATCGAGGACGTCGTCATCGACAACTGCCTGTTCGGCATCGACCTGAAGCAGGTCGACCACAGCGCCGTGCGCGGCAACCGCGTGCGCTCCAAGGACCTCGAGCTCGGCGTGCGCGGCGACGGCCTGCGCCTGTGGTACAGCAACCACAACCTGATCGAGAACAACGAGATCGTCGATTCCCGCGACATGGTCGCCTGGTATTCGCACGACAACATCTTCCGCGGCAACCTGGGGCGGCGCAGCCGCTACTCGATCCACTTCATGTTCGCCAACGACAATATCGTCGAGAACAACCGCTTCTACGACAACGCGGTCGGCGTCTACTTCATGTACACCGAGCGCGGCGCCGCCCGCAACAACGTGATCTCGCACGCCACCGGCGCCACCGGCATGGGCATCGGCTTCAAGGAAGCCTCCGGCACGATCATCGAGAACAACGAGATCATCTACTGCGGCATCGGCATCGGTTCCGACCTGTCGCCGTTCCAGCCGGACAGCACGATCGAGGTTCGCGGCAACCGCTTCGCGTTCAACGGCATCGGCCTGTTGTTCAATTCGGAGACCGGCGGCAACAACATGCGCGACAACGTCTTCGAAGGCAACCTGACCCAGGTCAGCTACGGCGGCCGCAGCGACAACCCGACCAAGAACTTCTGGGAAGGCAACTACTGGGACGACTACCAGGGCTTCGACCGCAACCGCGACGGCATCGGCGACCAGAAGCACGAACTGTATTCCTACGCCGACCAGATCTGGATCGAGCTGCCGATGGCGCGCTTCTTCCGCAGCTCGCCGGTGCTCGAACTGCTCGATTTCCTGGAGCGTCTGGCCCCGTTCTCGGCGCCCGACCTGATCCTGCGCGACGAGAAGCCGCGCTTCGCCCAACCCGTCCGGGAGGCGCTGTCATGAGTTCCCCTGATACACCCAGCGGCCGCAAGGCCCCCCAGCCCGGTGTCTCGCTCGAAAAGGCGCAGAAGGCCCGGCGCAAGTTCATGCAGTCGGTCGGCCTGACCGCCGGCGTCGTCGGCCTGTCGCTGCTCGGCTACATCCCGGTCGTCGATGCCCGGGCGCCGCGCCTGCGCCCGCCCGGCGCGCTCAACGAGCCCGATTTCCTGTCGTCGTGCATCAAGTGCGGCCAGTGCGTGCAGGTCTGCCCGGTGCAGGCGATCAGGCTCGGCGACCTCGACGACGGCTTCGGCGTCGGCGTGCCCTACATCGCGCCGCGCGATCAGGCCTGCGATTTCTCGTGCGATGCGGTGCAGTGCATCCTGGCCTGCCCGACCGGCGCGCTGACCTACAAGAAACCCGAGTTCCTGGATACCCGCGACGGCGCGCCGCTGGCCCGCCTGCCCATCCTGAAGGCCAAGGAAAAGGATCCGGAGCCGACGCTGAACCTGAAGGAACGCTTCGGCGTCGCCCGCCTGGCCCGGCCGGAATCCTGCCTGGCCGTGCAGGGCAAGGGCTTCAAGGGCCTGGCCCGGGGCGCGGCTTTCCGCGGCGAAATGCGTTACATGGACGTCGACCGCTGGAAGCCGGTGCCGGTCCGCGAGCATCCGTACGAACGCGATGTCTGCGACCTGTGCGTCACCGAATGCCCGATCAAGGATGCGATCGCGATGGTCGGCTTCGTCGCGCCCGACGGCAGCCGCCGCTTCAAGCCGGTCGTGCTCGAGCAGTGCGTCGGCTGCGGCGTCTGCGAAATGATCTGTCCGGCCGAACCCGCCGCCATCGTCGTCGAGGCGCAGGCCGTCTGGAAGGAGGGGCAGGCATGAGCCGCTTTACCGAACTGTTCATGGGCATGCTCGGCGCCGCGCCGAAAAAGCCCGAGAAGGTGTCCGACGGCGTGCGCGAGATCATGCGCCTGAAGTATCTGGACAAGGAAGGCTACATCAAGGAGAAGCTGCACATCCGCTCGCACCAGTCGACCAGCCACAAGTGGCGCAACCGGCGCTGGGCGGTGCTGCTCGCGGTCAACCTGCTGTTCGTGTTCAGTTTCTGGCTCGACATCCAGATTCTCGAAGGCGCGCTGACCGCGTCGCGCTTCGTCGGCTTCCACCTGATCGACCTGAATTCCGCGCTGCACGTGATGCTGGCCCACAAGCACATCATCGTGAACCTGTTCATCGGCACCTTCACGGTCTTCCTGATCTGGGTGCTGCTCGGCGGGCGCAGTTTCTGTTCGTGGGTCTGCCCCTACCACCTGGTCGCCGAACTGACCGAGAAGCTGCACCTGAAGCTGGTCGAGAAGAAGTGGGTCACCGACCACGAATTCCACCGCGGCACGCGCACGGTGTTCTGGGTGCTGTTCGCGCTGCTCTCCATCGTCACCGGCTACACCATCTTCGAAACCCTGTCGCCGACCGGCATCCTGTCGCGGGCGCTGATCTACGGGCCGGGGCTGGCGCTCGGCTGGGTCTTCCTGCTGCTGCTGTTCGAAATCTTCTGGTCGCGCCGCGCCTGGTGCCGCTACGTCTGCCCGATCGGCCTGACCTACGGCGTCGTCGGCACGCTGTCGCCGCTGGAGGTTGCCTACCGCGTCGAGCACTGCTTCCACGAGGGCGACTGCCGCAAGGTCTGCCTGGTGCCGCACGTCCTCGACGTGACGATCAAGGGCCGGGCCAGCGAGGACCACATGGGCCTCGGCCCCGACTGCACGCGCTGCGGCCTGTGCGTCGATGCCTGCCCGACCGGCGCGCTGCGCTTCGAGGTCAAGGGCCTGGCCAAACTGCTGTGAATTTGATGCAGGTTCAAGTGTCCGACGAACCGACCTTCCTAAAATCGATCCCATGATCCAGTTCAAAAACCTCGTCAAGACTTTCAAGCGGGCCCGCGTGCTCGACGGCATCGATCTGAACATCGGGCTGGGCGAACGCGTCGCGCTGATCGGCTCCAACGGCGCCGGCAAGACGACGCTGATCCGCTGCCTGCTCGGCGAATACGCCTTCGACGGCGTGGTCGAGATCGACGGCATCGATCCGCGCAAGAACCGCACCGCGGTGCTCGGCCGCATCGGCTTCGTGCCGCAGCTGCCGCCGCCGCTGAAAATGCCGGTCGGCCAGTTGATCGAGTTCTCGGCCGCGCTGTGCGCTACCGATCCGGCGCGCATCGTCGCCATCGCCCGTCAGCTCGGGCTGGACGTCGAGGCCATCCGCGCCCGCCAGTTCGTCCGCCTGTCCGGCGGCATGAAGCAGAAGCTGCTGATCGCCATCGCGCTCGGCCGCGACGCCAAGGTGCTGGTGATGGATGAGCCGGCGGCCAACCTCGACCCGGAGGCGCGCAAGATCTTCTTCGACCTGCTCGCCGAACGC
Organism: Dechloromonas sp.; assembly: GCA_028687035.1. Taxonomy (GTDB): domain Bacteria; phylum Pseudomonadota; class Gammaproteobacteria; order Burkholderiales; family Rhodocyclaceae; genus Azonexus. The sequence goes on from JAQUAX010000003.1 coordinate 99,634, forward strand.
CTCAACGACGCGACGATGATCATCTCCAGCCACCGGCTGGACGAGGTGTCGTCGCTGGTCAACCGCGTCGTCGAGATGGACATGGGCAAGGTCGTGCTCGACGACACCGTCGCCGACGACGCCGGGCTGACCGACACGCTGGCCTGCCGCATCGTGCTGAAGCGCTTCGAGCCGGCCTTCGCCAAGGCGCTCGACGGCTGGAAGCTAGCCGCCGACGCCGAGCGCCTGGTCTGGCACGGACAGATCGCCGGGCCGGACCGCCTGCGCTTCCTCGGCATCCTGTCGCGGTACACGGCGCTGGTCAGCGATTTTTCGCTGGCCGAGAACTGACATGTGCGACCGGCACGCCCCGTCCGCCACCCGCCGCGCCCTGCTCGCCCGGCTCGGCGCCGGCGGCCTGCTGCTGACGCCGCTGGCGGCGGCGCTGTCCGGCTGCCGCAAGGATGGCTGGCCGGAAGGCATGGTCGAGATCAAGTGGGACCGCGACACCTGCGTCCGCTGCAGCATGGTGATCTCCGACCGCCGCTTCGCCGCCGAGATCCGCGGCGGTCCGAACAACACGGTGTTCAAGTTCGACGACGTCGGCTGCCTGGCCTTCTGGTTGCGCGACAAGGCCGACAAGTACCCGTGGCTGGCTGATCCGGCGACCCGGATGTGGGTCGCCGATTTCAACAGCAAGAGCCGCGAGGAAATGCGCTGGCTCGATCCGAAGCGTGCCTATTACGTGACCCGGACTTCGCCGATGGGTTACAACTTCGCCGCCGTCGCCGCGCCGCTGGCCGGGGCGCTCGATTTCACCGACATGCGCCAGCACACGCTGGCCAAGGGCAAGTAAATGAAGCAATTTCTCCTGACCGCCAAGCTCGACATCGTCGAATCCCTGCGCGCCCGCTGGTTCCAGATCTACACGCTGGTCTTCGGCGGCATCGTCGCGCTGCTCTTCGTGTTCGGCCTGACCGAGTCGCGCGTGCTCGGCTTCATCGGCCTGTCCCGGCTGCTGGTGACCTACATCCAGCTGACCATGGCGATCCTGCCGATCTTCGTGCTGATCACCACGGTGCGCTCGCTGGCCGGCGACCGCGAGGCCGGCGTCTTCGAATACCTGCTGTCGCTGCCGGTGTCGCTCGGCGCCTGGTTCTGGGGCAAGATCGTCGGCCGCTACGTCGTCGTCTTCGCGCCGGTCTTCCTGGCCATGCTGGGCGCCGTGATCTGGGGCAGCATCAGCGACATCGAGATCCCGTGGTCGATGTTCGGCTACTACACCGCGCTGCTCGCGGTGATGGCGATGTGCTTCCTGGGCATCGGCATGCTGATCTCCGTCGTCGCGCGCACCACCGACATGGCGCAGGGCGCCGCCTTCCTGGTCTGGCTGGTGCTGCTGCTCTTCCTCGACCTGATCCTGCTCGGCGTGATGATTCAGGGCCGGGTCGATCCCGAAATCGCCGTCACGCTGGCGCTGGCCAACCCGCTGCAGGTCTTCCGGACCGCCGCGCTGGCCATGTTCGACCCGCAGCTGATCGTGCTCGGGCCGTCCGCCTACGTGATCCTCGACCTGTTCGGGGCGACCGGCTTCCGCATCTTCGCGCTGGCCTACCCGGCGGCCCTCGGCCTGGGCGCCGCCTTCGTCGGCTACCGCATCTTCCGCCGCGGAGACCTGCTGTGATCGCCCGCGCCGCCGGCCTGCTGCTCGCGCTGTGCCTGGCCTGCGCCGGCCCGGCTGCCGCGTCGGGCAGCGATTCGCTGTTCGGCGCGACCCTGACCGCGCCCGGCGGCCAGCCGCTGGCGCTCGCGCAGTACCGCGGCAAGCCGCTGCTGGTCAATTTCTGGGCCCGCTGGTGCGCCCCGTGCCGGGCCGAGATTCCCGAGCTGATCGAACTCCGCGCCGCCTACGGCAAGCGCGGCCTGAACGTCATCGGCATCGGCATCGAGGAGGACGGCGAGGCGGTCGCCGATTTCCTGAAGGCCTACGAGGTCAATTACCCGGTCGGCCTGGGCAAGGAAAAGGGCCTGTGGCTGATGCAGGCGCTCGGCAACAGCCGCAGCGCGCTGCCCTTCACGCTGGCGATCGACCGCAAGGGCGAGATCGTCATGCGCAAGCTCGGACGATTCACCAAAGCCGATTTCGAGCAGATCGCCGACCGCCTTCTGCAATAATCCGCTGTCCGCCACTTCGAGCCCGCCCATGCCAGACCAGGAGCCCCCCGCCGGGACGGCCAGCTTCGGCCGTTTCGCCGTGACCCCGAGCGAGCGCCGGCAGCGCATCCGCCGCGTGTTCGCCGCCGTCGCGCCGCGCTACGACCTGATGAACGACCTGATGAGCTTCGCGATCCACCGCTGGTGGAAGCGCCGGCTGGCCCGTCGCTGCGCGGACCGCAGCGGCCTGGTCGTCGACCTGGCCAGCGGCACCGGCGACGTCGCCGCGTTGCTGCGCGGACCGGGACGCCGCGTCGTCGCCTGCGATCCCTCGCTGCCGATGATGGAAGTCGGCCGCCGGCGCCATGCCGACGTCGCCTGGTGCGCCGGCGAGGCCGAGCGCCTGCCTTTCGCCGACGGCAGCGTGGACCTGCTGGTGATTTCCTTCGGCCTGCGCAACGCGACCGACCTCGACCGGGCGCTCGACGAAATCCGCCGCACGCTGCGGCCGGGCGGGCGTTTCGTGTGCCTCGAATTCTCGCGTCCGGCCGCCTGGCTGGCGCCCTTCTACGACCTCTACTCGCGGCTGGCCATTCCCCGGCTGGGCGCCGCGGTGGCCGGCGAGCCGGAAGCCTACGACTACCTGGTCGAGTCGATCCGCCGCTTTCCGGACCAGGCGACACTGGCCCGGCGCATGGCGGCGGCCGGCTTCGCGTCGGTGCGCTGGGAGAACCTGTCGTTCGGCATCGCCTGCCTGCATTTCGGCGAGCGTGCCGCATGAACCGCATCGACACGGCCTGGCGGCCGAGCACGTGCTTCGTCTGGTGGACGGCGATCCGGCCGCGCACGCTGGGCATGTCGGTCGCCCCGGTCGCCTTCGGCACCGCGCTGGCGCTGGCCGACGGCGGCGGCCTCGACTGGGCGGTGCTGGCGGCGACGCTGGCCTGCGCGCTGCTGATCCAGATCGGCACCAACCTGTACAACGACGCCGCCGACTACGAGCGCGGCACCGACACGCCGGACCGCCGCGGCCCGACCCGCGTCACGCTGGCCGGCTGGGCCAGCGCCGGCAGCGTCAAGCGCGGCGCGGCGCTGTGCCTGGGTGTTGCGCTGGCGATCGGCGCCGGACTGGTCGCCGTCGGCGGCTGGCCCATCCTGGCCATCGGCTGCGCGTCGCTGGTCGCGGCCTGGGGCTACTCGGGCGGGCCGCGGCCGATTTCCCATACGCCGCTCGGCGAAGTGTTCGTGCTCGCCTTCTTCGGCGTGTTCGCGGTCGCCGGCAGCCACTGGCTGCAGTCGCCCCAGCTGTCGTGGCGCGACCTGGTCGGCGGGCTGGCGGTCGGCGCGCCGGCCGCCGCGGTGCTGCTGGTCAATAATTTCCGCGACCTCGACACCGACCGCCGCAGCGGCCGCCGCACGCTGGCCGCGGTGCTCGGGCCGCGGCGTACCCGCTTCGCCTACGCCGCGTTCGTGCTCGCCCCCTTTGCCGCGTTCGCCGCGCTCGCCGCCGGCGGACTGCTCGGCGCGGCTGCCGGCGCGCTGTGCCTGCCGGCCTGCGTCGCGCTGATCCCGCGTCTCGAGCCGACGGCAGGCGCGGCCGAACTCAACCGGCTGCTCGCCGCGACGGCGCGTCTGGCGACGCTGGGCGGCCTGCTCGGTGCGGCGGGCATCGCGCTCGGCCGGCTGCTTTTCTAGGAGGATGCCCGCCATGAACGTCGATGTGCTGCTGCCGCTGGCGCTGGCCTTCATCATGTTCTCGGTCGGCCTGTCGCTGCGCGGCGCCGATTTCCGCGCCGTCTTCGCGCGGCCGGCCGGCCTCGCCGTCGGCCTCGCCGGGCAATTGCTGCTGGTCCCGCTGGCGGCGCTGGCGGTGGCTGTCGCGGCCGGCCTGCCCGGGCCGCTCGCCGCCGGCCTGCTGATCCTCGGCGCCTGTCCGGGCGGCGCCAGTTCCGGCTTCCTGACCCACCTGGCGCGCGGCAACGCGGCGCTGTCGATCAGCCTGACGGTGATCAGCAGCCTGGCCGCGCTCTTCACCTTTCCGCTGCTCGCCCACTGGGCGCTCGGCGCCTTCGCCGACACGCCGCTGGCGGCGGCCGTCGGCGAGGTCGGCCAACTGCCGGTCGGGCGGCTGATCGGCAGCGTGCTGGTCGTCACCACGCTGCCGGTGCTGCTCGGCATGGCGGCGCGGCGTTTCGCGCCGGGCGCGAGCGCACGCGTCGAAAGGCCGGTCGGCCGGATCGCGACCGCGTTCTTCGCGGCCATCGTGATCGGCACCTTCGCGGCCCATCGCAACACCATCCTGGACAACCTGGCCGCGGTCGGTCCGGCCACGCTGGCGCTGAATTTCGCGGTGATGGCCGGCGGCTGGTGGCTCGCCCGGCTGGCCGGCTGCGGCCGCCCGGACCGCGTCGCGGTGGCGATGGAATGCGGGCTGCAGAACGCCGGCCTGGCCATTTTCGTCGCGCTCGGCCTGCTGCATCGCCCCGAACTGGCGGTGGCCGCGGTCGTCTATGCGCTGGTGATGAATTTCGGCGCGCTCGGGCTGCTCTTCGTCGCCCGCCGCCCGCCGGCCGCCGTGCCGGTCAGCGGCTGATCCCGGCGCCGTCGCGCCGCATGCTCGGCGCGCCGTCGCGCAGGATCAGCGTCGGCGACGCGAACGGCGCCAGGCGCTCGAGGAAGTCGAGCAGTTCGAAGGCCGGCGAGTTGCGGAAGAACGCGGCGGGCGGCGTTTCCATCCAGATCCGGTCGGCGTAGGCCATCACCTCGTGCGGACGGTCGCCGCGGCCGTCGCGGTCGCGGTCGAAGCCCTCGTAGTCGTCCCAGTAGTTGCCGCGCCAGAGGTCGGCCTCCGGATCGCCGTCGCCGATCACGGTGACCGGCCACAGGTTGCTGCGGAAGCGGTTGCCGATCGCGACGTGGCCGCCGCGCGCGCCGTAGAAATAGATGCCGGTGACGTTGTGGGCGATCAGGTTGTCGATGAACACGATGCGGTTGATCGGGTTGGTCGGCGAGTCGGCCATGATGCCGTTGGCGCAATGCACGATCTCGTTGCCCTCGACCAGCGCGGCCGAGGTTTCCTTCAGCGCGACGCCGGCGCCCGAGGCTTCCATCGCGTGCATGATCCGGTTGTGCCGGATGATCAGGCCTTCGGAATTGAGCGCGACGATGCCGGTCGCGTTGCGTTCGAGCCGGTTGCGGTCGACGACGCTGCGATGCGAAAAAAGGAAATTGAAGGCGCGCCGGCTGTCGCGCACCGTGTTGCCGGTGAAGCGGTTGCGCGGCGAATTGCTGACCGTGATGTCGCGCGTCTGCGCGATGTCGTTGTCCTCGATCCGGTTGCCGGTGCTGTACCACAGGCGCAGCGCGTCGCCGCGGTAGGCCGGGTCCTCGGCGCGCGAGCGGATGCGGTTGCGGCGCACGACGCTGTCGTTGCTCCGGTGCAGCGAGATGCCGAACAGCACGTCCTCGATGCGGTTGTCCTCGATCAGCAGGTCGCGCCCCTCGGCCATGATGGCGCCGTCGATCGCGTCGTGCGAATCGCCGCTGCCGCGCAGCGTCAGGCCGCGCACGACGACGCCGTCGGCATGCACGGTGAGCACGGTGCCGCGGCCGCCGCCGTCGATCACCGCGCGGCCGCCGCCGTCGAGGGTCATCGGCCTGGCGATGGTCGCCGGCCCGTCGTAGGTGCCGGGCGGCAGGCGCAGCACGCCGCCGGCCGGGGTGACGTCGATCCAGGCCTGCAGCGACTGGCCGGCGAAGGCGGCAGCCGGCAGCAAGACGAGGAGCAGGGCGAGGACGGGCCGCATGGTCGGGGATTCTGCCACCGCGGGGCCGGGAAAAAAGCGATCTGGATCAATTCCGGGGCGGCGCCCCGCGTCCTTCCTGCCGGCCGCCCAGCCAGGTCAGCGCCAGCGCGGCAGCCGGCACGGCGAAGGCGACGCGGACGTCGGCCAGGCTTTCCGGCGCGACGGCGAGCAGCAGCCCGAGGCCGAGCATCATCAGCCCGGACAGGCGCTTCAGCTGTCGGCCCTCGCGTTCGTCCAGCCGGCGTGCACCCATCCGGCGGACGAAGACGAGCACGATCAGCAGCAGCGGCAGCACATAGACCAGGTTGTACAGCGCGAGGTACAGGTACTGCAGGGCGCGCCCGGCGACCTGCAGCGTCAGCAGCCGGGTATAGACCATCGGCAGCCCGGCCGTGCATAGCAGTTCGTAGAAATTGGCGGCGACGGCCAGCGCGGCGGTCGCCGCCAGCATCGCCGGCAGGCTGCCGGCGGCGAGGATGGCCCGGCCGCGCCGAAAGAGGTCGCTGCGTCGTTCGGCGGTGATCGACAGCGTCAGGCCACGGCCCGGGCGCAGCGTATCCTTCAGGTTGATCGCGCCGATCGCGATGGCCAGCGCGCCGGCCGCCGGCCCGATCCAGTCCAGCCCGCCGGCCAGCCGGAACAGGTTCAGCCAGGCCGCCATGAACGCGAAGTACATCAGCCCGGAAACGGCGACGAACAGGCCGCCGATCAGCGCCATCCGGCTGCGCCGGCGCTGGTGCACGAGCAGCGACAGCAGGAACAGCAGCACGAAGAAGGCGCAGGGATTGAAGGCGTCCAGCCCGGCCAGCAGCAGCGTCAGCGCCGGCAGCGAAAGCGCGGCCGGATCGACGGCGCCGAACAGCGGCACCTGGATCGTCGCCGGCCCCGCCGGCGCGGCGCCCGGGTCGCCGCGGCAGCGCTGCAGTTCGGCGAGCAGCCGGGGCGCGGCGTCGGCCGACCAGCCAACCTCCATGCGGCCGCAGTAGAACAGCGTCGGCACCGCCTGCGCGGTCTCGCCGAGCGCGCCCGCCATCGCGACGAAGCGCTCGACATTGGCCGGCGAAGCGCTCAGTTCGTGGTCGTGCAGAACGATCCACGGATGGGCCGCGGCCAGCGCCAGGATCTGCGGGCGGGCTTCCAGGCAGTGCGGGCAGTGCAGCGACCAGAACAGGTGGAGGTCGACCGGCCGGGCCGGATCGTCCGGGCGCGCGTCGGCGGCGCCGGCCGGGCAGCACAGCGCGACGAGCAGGGCGACAATCAGCAGGCGAAGGGAGCGGAGCATGGCGGCGGGCTTCCCGGCGGACGACGCCCCATGATAGCGCCGGCGGCTTCAGTCCGGCCGGTTCGGCGCGTCGGCGACGATGCGGCCGTCCACCAGTTCGACGATGCGGTCGCAACGCCGGGCCAGGCGCGGATCGTGGGTGACGATCAGGAAGCTGGTGCCGGCTTCGCGGTTGACCTCGCGCAGCAGCCCGAAAACGGCGTCGGCCGAGCGGGTGTCGAGATTGCCCGTCGGTTCGTCGGCAAGCACCAGGGCCGGCTGCATGGCCAGCGCGCGGGCGATGGCGACGCGCTGCTGCTGCCCGCCGGACAGGCGGTCGGCCGGCTGGTGGCGGCGGTCGGCCAGGCCGACCCGCTCGAGCAGCGCGTCGGCCCGCGCGAACATCGCGGCGTCCGGGCGCCCGCGCGCGACGAGCAGCGGCAGCGCGACGTTCTCGCGGGCGCTGAAGGCCGGGATCAGGTGGTGGTGCTGGAACACGAAGCCGATGTGCCGGCCGCGCAGCCGGGTTAGCCCGGCGTCGTCCAGGCCGCCGGTCGCCTCGCCGCCGATCGAGAGCTGGCCGGCGCTCGGCCGGTCGAGCAGGCCGATCAGGTTGAGCAGCGTGCTCTTGCCGGAACCGGACGGGCCGATCAGCGCGGCGAATTCGCCGGGCTCGAGGCGGAGATCGATGCCGTGCAGCACCTCGCTGGCCGTCTCGCCGCGGCCGTAGGTCTTGCGGATGCCGGCCAGGCGCAGCACGGGATCAGCCACGGATCGCCTCTACCGGGTCGAGGCGGGCGGCCCGGCGGGCCGGCAGCACGGCGGCCAGGATGCCGACCAGGCCGGCGCCGCCGGCCGCGATGCCGACCAGCGCCGGCTCGACGTCGATCGCGAACAGCGGGCTGCCGGCGCCATCGCGGGCGAGCAGGCGCCAGCCGGCCAGGAAACTCCAGGCCAGCGCGGAGCCGAGCAGCGAACCGAGGAGGCCGACGATCGCGCCCTGAAGCAGGAAGATCCGGCGCATCTGCGCCTGCGTCGCACCCATCGCGCGCAGGATGCCGATCTCGCGCCGGCGCTGGATCACCGACACGACCAGCACGCTGGCGATGCCGAAGGCGACCGACAGCGCGATGAAGAAACGGATCACGTTGCTCGACACGCGCTGCGAGGTCAGCGCGGTGACGAACTGCGCGTTGGTCCGGATCCAGCTGTCGGCGGTCAGCCCGGTCCCGGCCGCGATGCGGCGGGCGACCTCCTCGGCGCGGTCGAGATCGTGCAGCGCGAGGTCGATGCTGGAAACGCCGCCGGCCAGGTCGAGCAGGGTCTGGGCGGTGCGCAGCCCGACATAGACGTTACGCGCATTGACGCCCTTGTTGCCGAGATCGAACAGGCCGCTGACGGTCAGCGTTTCGGCCGCGCCGGCCGCCGTCGTCAGGCGCAGCTTGTCGCCGACGCCGGCGCCGAGTTCGCGGGCCAGCTCGATGCCGATCACCGCCTCGCCGGACCCGACGCGCAGTTCGCCGGCGTTCAGCCGGCCGGCGAGCGGGATCACCCGGTCGTAGCGCTCGGGGTCGATGCCGAGCAGCGTGACCGCCTTGTTGGCGTCGCCGCGGATCGCGAAAGCGGGGCCGGAGGCGACCGGTGACACCGCGGCGATTTCCGGCCAGGTCTGCAGCCGGTCGCGTAGCGGCTGCCACTGGTCGATCGAGCGCAGGCGCTGCGCCTGGCGCTGCAGGTGCAGCGCGGCTCGTGCCGGATCGCCCTGCGGCCGGGCGACCTCTTCCGGCGGCAGCAGCACGACGTGGGCCTGCGAGCTCAGCGTGCGCCGGACCAGGTTGGACTGCAGTCCGGAGAGCAGTGCCGACATGAAGACGATGACCGCGACGCCGACACCGACGCCGACGACGATCAGCACCGATTGCGTGCGTCCTTCGCGCAGGAAGCGCAGCGCGGCGATCAGTTCGAACGGCATCCACGGGCGCATCGCGGCAGCCTCAGCGGAACACCGCGCTGACCCGGCGGCCGGCGACCACCGGGCTGGCGGCCGGCAGCACGGCCTCGCCGTCGCTCAGCCCTTCGACGATCTCGACGCGGCCGGCGCCGCGCAGCCCGACGCGGACCGGACGGCGCTCGGCGACGCCGTCGCGGACGACCAGCAGCCAGGGCGCGCCGTCGGCGTCGCGCAGGCAGTCGGCCGGCACGACGAGGGCATCGGCGCGCCGCCCGGTCTCGACGTCGATCGACACCGTCATCTCGTGTTTCAGGTAGGCCGGCGCCTCGGGAACGCGCAGCCGGATCTCGACCGAGCCGCGCTGCGCATCGACCGAGGGCGCGATGTAGGCGACCTCGGCGGCGAAACGCCGGCCGGCGTAGGCGTCGGCCGAGACTTGCGCCGGTTGGCCGACGGCGAGCAGCGACAGGTTCTTCTCGTCGATCTGCGCGCTCAGTTCGGTGGCGCCGTCCGGCGCCAGCGTCAGCAGCACGCGGCCGGGCTGCACGGTGTCGCCGGGCTCGACGCTGCGCGTCAGCACGGTGCCGGCGACCGGCGCCCGCAGCGTCGCGTAGCCGAGACGGGCCTCGGCGACGGCCAGCGCGGCCCGCGCCTGGTCGCGCCCGGTGCGGGCGACGGCGGCTTCGGCGCCGTCCGGCGCCTGCGCGGCGAGCTGCAGTTCGGCGCTGCGCCGCTGGCTGTCGGCGACGTCGAGGGCGCGCCGGGCGTCGTCGAGCTGGGCCTGGCTGTAGAAATTGCGTCCGACCAGTTCGCGGACCCGCGCGTAGTGGCGTTCGGCCTGCACGCGGTTGGCCTCGGCCTGGCGCAAGGCCTGCTCGGCGGCCGGCCGGCTTTGTGCGGCGAGCTGGCGCAGCCGGGCTTCGCCCTGGGCCAGCGTCGCCCGTGCCTGGTCGGCGGCGGCGCGCGCCTCGGCGTCGTCGAGGCGGACCAGCGCCTGGCCGGGCTCGATGCGTTCGCCTTCGCGCACCGCGACGGCGGCGACGCGGCCGGTGACCTGGGCGGCGATCTCGACGCGCTGCGGAGTCCGGACGCGGCCGCTGGCGACGACGGCCTGGCGCAGTTCGCCGCGCTCGGCGCGGAAGGCGGCGGCCCTTTCGGGCGACCAGGCGCCGGCGAGCAGCGCGCCGGCGGCGAGCAGCGCGATTCCGGCGGCGATTTGGCGGAGCGTCGGGCGGCGCATCGTGATTCCCCGCTCAGCCGTGGTGCAGCCGGATCGCGGCGATGCTCGCGATGCCGGCCAGCAGCATCGCGTACTGCGCGTTGCGCCGGGCGCCGCGGGCGGTTTCGTGCAGGCGCGGCAGCAGGTCGCCGAAGGCGATGTACAGGAAGCTGGCGGCCGACAGCGCCAGCGCGTAGGGGATCAGGGCCTGGGCCGCGCCGAGCAGCAGGTAGCCGAACAGCGCGCCGGGCAGCGTGGTCAGCGCCGACGCGAGATTCCAGGCGAGCGCCTGCCAGCGGCCGAGGCCGGAATCGACGAGCACCGCGTAATCGCCCATTTCCTGCGGGACTTCGTGGGCGATCACGGCCAGCGTGGTGGCGACGCCGACCGCGGGCGAGGTCAGGAAGGCGGCGGCGATCAGCACGCCATCGACGAAATTGTGGAAGGCGTCGCCGTAGACGATCAGCCGGCCGCGCCGGCGGCGTTCGCTGCAGTCGCCGGCGTGGCAATGGTGCCAGTGGCTGTAGCGTTCGATCAGCTGCATCAGCGCCAGGCCGCCGAGCACGGTCAGGCCGGCGGCGACCGGCGGCAGCGACTGGTAGGCGCGCGGCAGCATGCCGAGAAAGGCGGCGGCCAGCATGCTGCCGGCCGAGTAGGCGAGCAGCAGCGGCAGCAGGCGTTCGCGCCAGCGGGCGGGGGCGGCGGCGACGCCGGCGGCGCCGGCCATCGCGCCGATGCTGCCGAGGCTGGCCAGGCCGAGGACGGCGAGGGCGGACATGGTTTTTCCTCGTGGTGCGCGGTCGACCGCGGCGTCAGGGTGAAATCCGTGGAAAAGCCCCCGGCCGCGATGCGGCGGGGGCGCGGGGCGCGCAGCCGGTGTCGGGTCAGGCGTTGCGCAGGGCCAGGGTCCAGGCTTCCATGGCCTGGTTGGCGGGTTGCATCGGGGCTTCCATGAAGCTGATCACGAACTTGTCGCCCATGTCGGCGATGCCGATCGAGCGCGGCCGGACGGCCAGCATCTGCGGCGTCGGGATCGCGAATCCGAAGCAGAAGATCACGTCCACCGCGGCGCTCATGCCTTCGACGATCGGACCGTCGATCCGGCGGGTGTGCGCGTAATGGTCGAAAACGCCGATGAACTGGACCTTCGGGTTCTCGGCGATCCGCGCCTTGTAATACTCGACCAGCGCATCGACGTTCGGGTAGGTGGTTTCGGTCTTGGCGATCTCGGCGACGAAGATCGGGTACTTTTCCTGGAGCAGGGTCTGTTTCATGCTGTTTTCCGGAATGAAGCTGGTTTAGTAGGAAATGCTTATATTAACCGATGTCTCGGGGCCGGACACGTCGAAGGCGCTGTCGGCGAAGCGCGGCGGGCCGACGACCTGCGGATTGTTGGACAGTCCGTAGCCTTCGGTCGGGAACATGCCCAGGCGCAGGTTCAGCTTCGCGTCGCCGTTGGCGTCGTGGTAGGCCATCAGCGCGTAGCGGCCGGGCGGCAGCGCGTCGAAGGCGAGGCGGGCGTCGCCCGGCGCGGCCGGGACGCTGAGCACGCGGAAGGCGCGATCCTCCTTGCGGAAGCTGTCGGCATCCCGGTACAGCGATACGCGCAGCTGGCCCTGGCCGTCGCGCACGCCCTGCAGCGTCACCTGCAGCCGGCTTTCGTCGGCCCGGACGGCGCCGGCGGCGAGCAGGCAGCCCAGCAGCAGGCCGCGCAGGGGCAGGCGGGGCGGCGGCGCACGCCAGCGGTCAATGGGCATGGTCATGGCTGTGGCAGTGGTGGTCGTGATGCATCGGCAGGGTTTCCAGGCGGTTTTCCAGGAAGGCGGCGACGGCGCGGTCCGGGTCTTCCTCGGTGGTGATCAGCGGCAGTATGCCCTGACTGCGCAGGCGCTGGTGCAGTCCGGCGCCCATGCTGCCGGTGATCAGCACGCCGATGCCGGCGAGCGGGGCCGGGAAGGCGTGGTGGCTGGCATGGAAGCTCTGCTCGAGGTCGAGTTCGACGAGACGGCGGCCGGCGACGGCGCCGGATTCGATGTCGTAGATCCAGAACTTGCGGCATTTGCCGGCATGTTCGGTGATCGTCCTGCGGTTCTGGCTGGTGACGGCGATTTGCATGGGAGTCGATTCAGTAGGGAAGGGGAAGGCGGCCGTTGGCGGCCAGGCGCAGCCCGGCGAGCAGCAGCAGGCCGAGGCAGGCGGCGGTGGAGAGCAGCAGGCGCGGCAGCCGGTGATGCGGGATGAAACCGACGCCGCGCACGAAGCCGGCGCTCATCGCGCCGAACAGCAGCAGCGCCGCGACGTGGTCGGCCCGGCCGGCGGCATCGGTGGCCAGCCCGGGCAGCACGGTGAGGACGGCGAGCAGCGTCAGGCCGATGCCCAGCGGCAGCCCGGCGATGCCGGGGCGTCCGGCGTCAGGCGCCATCGGCGCGGTCCCGGCCGGCGGCGAGGCGGTCTTCCTCGTGGTCGCCCCACAGGGTGTTGAGAATGGCGAGCAGCACGGCGAAGCCGATGCCGAGCATCCAGGTGAAGTACCACATGGCGTTTTCCTTTCAGGCCTTGTCCTGTTCGTCGCTGCCGATGATCAGGCGCGTGTCGCTCAGGTATTGGTGGGGCGGGATTTCGAGGTTGGTCGGGGCCGGCTTGTTCTTGAAGACGCGGCCGGCGAAATCGAAGGTCGAACCGTGGCACGGGCACAGGAAGCCGCCGGGCCAGTCGGCGCCGAGCGCCGGATCGCCCGGCGTGAAGGCGGTCGACGGCGAGCAGCCGAGATGGGTGCAGATGCCGACGGCGACCAGCAGCTCGGGTTTGCGCGAGCGCGTCGGGTTGGTCGCGTAGCCGGGCTGCTGCGGCTTTTCCGAGGCCGGGTCGGCGAGCATCGGTTCGGCCTTCTTCAGCGCGGCGAGCATTTCCGGCGTCCGGTTCAGGATCCACACCGGCTTGCCGCGCCATTCGACGACCATCATGTCGCCCGGCGCGAGCTTGCCGACATCGACTTCGACCGGGGCGCCGGCCGCGCGGGCGCGTTCCGACGGCAGCAGGCTGGCGACGAAGGGCGTCAGCGCGGTCAGCGTCAGCGCGCCGCCGGCGCCGACCGTGGCGATCAGCCACTGGCGGCGGGCCGGGCTGTCGGTGGCGGTGAAGGATGTTCCCTGGCAAAGGCATTCGGACATGGCATGACTCCTCAGTAGGCGGCGTGTTCGTTTTCGCGGATGTAGTCGGCGGTGACCTTGCCGGCCATCACCTTGTAGGCCCAGCCGGTGTACAGCACGATGACCGGCATGAAGATCAGCGTCGCCCACAGCATGATGTTCAGCGTCAGGTGGCTGGACACGCTGTCCCAGACGGTCAGGCTGGCGCCCGGCGCCGACGACGACGGCATCACGAAGGGGAAGAGCGAGGCGCCGGCCGTGCCGATGACGCCGACGATGGCCAGCGACGAGGCGACGAAGGCCGGCAGCGTGCGGCCGGCGGCGGCGAGTTGCATCGCGATCAGCGTGCCGGCGTAGGCGAGCGCCGGCAGCGCGACGCCGAGCGGCTGGCGCGTGTAGTTGGCGAGCCAGGCGCCGGGCTGGCGGACGACTTCCTTGGCGAGCGGATTGGGCAGCGCGCCGGGGTCGACCGCGGAAATGATGGCAAAACCGTCGATGCCCTGCCACAGCCAGATGCCCGCCGCCGAGAAGGTCGCCAGCAGCAGGCAGCCGAAGGCCAGCATGGCGAGCCGGGCGCGGCGCTGGATGGCGCCTTCGGTCCGGTGCATCAGGTAGATCGCGCCGTGGAAGGTGATCATCGCCGTCGACACGACGCCGCAGAGCAGCGCGAAGGGATTGAGCAGCGCCCAGAAGCTGCCGGTGTAGTAGGGCACCAGATTGGCGTCGAAATGGAAGGGCACGCCGAGGAAGAGATTGCCGAAGGCGACGCCGAAGATCAGCGGCGGCACGGCGCCGCCGACGAACAGGCCCCAGTCCCAGGTCCGGCGCCAGGCCGGGTGGTCGATCTTGCTGCGGTAGTCGAAGCCGACCGGGCGGAAGAACAGCGCCCAGAGCACGGCGAGCATCGCCCAGTAGAAGCCGGAGAAGGCGGTGGCGTAGACCAGCGGCCAGGCGGCGAAGATGGCGCCGCCGCCGGTGATGAACCAGACCTGGTTGCCGTCCCAGTGGGGGCCGACGGTGTTGATGACGACGCGGCGTTCGACGTCGTCCCGGCCGACGAAGGGGAGCAGGGTGCCGACGCCCATGTCGTGGCCGTCCATGATCGCGAAACCGACGAGCAGCACGCCGACCAGCAGCCACCAGACGATTTTCAGGGTGGGGTAATCAAACAACATCGTGCTCTCCTCAGGCGTGGGCGATTTCGTTGGCGTAGCGGCCGGTGCCCAGGCTGCCCGGGCCCTGCTTGGCGAAGCGGATCATCAGGTACATCTCGACGACCAGCAGCAGCGTGTAGAAGCCGACGAAGCCGGCGAGCGAGCCGTACAGGCTACCGACTTCCAGCGTCGACACCGACAGGTGGGTCGGCAGCACGCCGTAGATGGTCCACGGCTGGCGGCCGTACTCGGCGACGAACCAGCCGAGTTCGCAGGACAGCCAGGGCACCGGCAGCATCCACAGCGCCCAGCGCAGCAGCCAGCGCCGCCCGGCGAAGCAGCCCTTGACCGAGTACCACAGCGCGGCACCGAACAGCGCCAGCATCAGGAAACCGAACAGCACCATCAGGCGGAAGGTCCAGAACATCGGCGCGACGCGCGGCACGGTGTCGGCGACGGCCCGCTCGATCATTGCGGGCGTCGCCTGGCGGACGTCGGCGGTGTATTTCTTGAGCAGCAGCCCGAAGCCGAGATCGGCCTTGTGTTCCTCGAACTCGGCCTGCATCGCCGCGTCGTCCGGCTGCCGGCGCAGGGCTTCCAGCGCGCTCACCGCCTCGATGCCGGAAACGATGCGCTCGCGGTTTTTCTCGCGGATCTCCCGGATCCCCGGAATCTGCCTGTCCAGCGAGCGGGTGCCGATCAGGCCCATGACCCACGGGATCTCGATCGCGAAGTCGTTCTTCATTTCCGCTTCGTTGGGGATCGCGATCAGGTTGAACGGCGCCGGGGCCGGTTCGGTTTCCCACATCGCTTCCATCGCGGCCAGCTTAGTCTGCTGCGCTTCGCCGACCGTGTAGCCGGATTCGTCGCCGAGCACGATCACCGAGCAGATTGACGCGAAACCGAAGGCGGCGGCGATCCGGAAGCTCTTCTTGGCGAACTCGACGTCGTGCCCGCGCAGCAGGTAGAAAGAGGAGATCGCCAGCACGAACATCGCGCCGGTGGTGTAGCCGGCCGATACGGTATGCACGAACTTGGCCTGGGCGTCCGGGTTGAACAGCACGGCCCAGAAATCGACCATCTCCATGCGCATCGTCACGTAGCTGAATTCGGCGCCGACCGGGTTCTGCATCCAGCCGTTGGCGATCAGGATCCACAGCGCCGACAGGTTGGTGCCGACCGCCATGAGCAGCGTGACCAGCAGGTGCTGGCGGCGCGACAGGCGGTCCCAGCCGAAGAAGAACAGGCCGATGAAGGTGGACTCGAGGAAGAAGGCCATCAGTCCCTCGATGGCCAGCGGCGCGCCGAAGATGTCGCCGACGTAGTGGGAGTAGTAGGCCCAGTTGGTGCCGAACTGGAACTCCATGGTGATGCCGGTGGTGACGCCGAGCGCGAAATTGATGCCGAACAGCTTGCCCCAGAAGCGGGTCATGTCCTGGTAGATGGTCTTGCCGGTCATCACCCAGGCCGATTCCATGATGACCAGGATCCAGGTCATGCCGATGGTCAGCGGCACGAACAGGAAGTGGTACATCGCGGTCACGGCGAACTGTAATCGTGACAGGTCGACGAGTTGCTCACTGGGCATGCGGTTCTCCTTGCTTGAACTTGTTTTCGGTAGCCGGACTGGCCGACAGGTGGCGGGCGGCGACGGATTCATCGACGGCGACCTGGCTGCCGCGGAAGAATCCCCACCACAGGCCGGCGATCAGCATCAGCTTGATCGCGACGATGACGAGGACTTCGCGGCGCAATCGTCGATCGCGCAGATTCATGGACAGCTCCTGACGGCAATAACAGCACTTCCTTATCAAGACGCGTGCCAGTTCGTCGGGTGCAATTAATCGCTTTCCATTCAGTTGCTTGCATTCATCATCGGGAAGTTCGCAGGTGATCCATTGACCGGATGTCCGGGCTTCTGGCAGTATTGGCGGACTATTGGCAGAAAGGTGGCATCGAATGGCAGCGACCGGCAACGCCCCGCCCAGCGAACTGGTTTCCTTTCTCGAAACCCTGCCCGAGCCGCACATCCTGTGCGACCGGAGCTACCGCATCCTGGCCGCCAACGATGCCTACCGCCGCAAGTGGGAAGGACAGCAGGAGGTGGTCGGGCGCACCTGCTACGAGGTCTCGCACCGCTATGCCGTACCCTGCGACCAGGCCGGCGAATCCTGCCCGCTGCAGCGCAGCCTGCTGTCCGGCCAGCGCGAGCGGGTGCTGCACCTGCACCACACGCCGCACGGCGAGCGCCTCGAAAACATCGAGCTGTCGCCGATCCGCGATGCGGGCGGCGAAACGCGCTACTACATCGAGAAACTGGAACCGCTGCCGGTGGCGCGCAGCGACGAGCACGCGCGCGGCCTGGTCGGCCGTTCGCCGTCCTTCCTCGCGATGATGGAACTGGTGTCGCGGGTCGCGCCGTCGGACGCCGCGGTGCTGCTGCAGGGCGAATCGGGCACCGGCAAGGAACTGGTCGCCAACGCGATCCACCGGCTGAGCCGGCGCGCCGAGCGTCCTTTCGTCGCGGTCGACTGCTCCGGACTGGCCGAAACCCTGTTCGAGTCCGAATTGTTCGGCCACGAGCGCGGCGCCTTCACCGGCGCGGTCGCCCGCAAGACCGGCCTGGTCGAGGCGGCGGCCGGCGGCACGCTGTTCCTCGACGAATTGGGCGACATCCCGCTGACCATCCAGGTCAAGCTGCTGCGCCTGCTCGAGACCGGCACCTTCCGGCGGGTCGGCTCGTCCGAACTGCGCACCGCCGACATCCGGGTGATTTCGGCGACGCACCGGCCGCTCGAGGAAATGGTCCGGACCGGGACCTTCCGCCAGGACCTGTTCTACCGCCTGAACGTCTTCCCGATCTTTCTGCCGGCGCTGCGCGAACGCGGCGACGACATCCTGCTGCTCGCCGAAACCCTGCTCGGCCGGGTGGCGCCCGGGCGCTCGCTACGCCTGGCGCCGGCCGCGGTCGACTGGCTGCGGCGCTACGATTTCCCGGGCAACGTCCGCGAATTGCGCAACCTGCTCGAGCGGGCCTGCCTGCTCAGCGACGGCGACGAGATCGACGTCCGCCACCTGCCGGCCGGCGCGCTGCAGCAGATGTTGCACTCGACGCCGCAGACGGCGGCACGGGCTGCGATCGGCGACGACGAACTGGCGCGGCTGGCGCGCAGCTTCGCCGGCAACCGCAAGGCGCTGGCGCGCGCCCTCGGCCTGTCGGAACGCACGCTGTACCGGCGCTTGAAGGCGCTCGGCGAGTAGCTCGCTACGAAATCCCGACGGGCTTCCCCACCGGGCGTTTCCAGAATCGGTGTTCCATAAGCCCGGCTCCGTTGCCGGAGCGGGGTTTTCCGTCGAGCGGGTTGATGGCTTATCCATTAGGACAAGGCACATGTTTTTTGTATTTATTTTTTTGATTCTGGCCGTTACGACGTCCTATCTTTTTCCGGCGTGGTCTTGGGCAAGCATTCTGATGGTGTCGTTCGGATGCGTGGCTGCGCTTCGGATACTGCTGGCGGTGATGTCTCGTTCTGGCGGGGAAGCGAGTAAGGAAGAATAGGCGCTATCGCTGGTACGTCACGCCTGTCGAGCCGATCATCGGCTTGGCACTCGATAATTTGTGCTGACTGAATCAGTTGCTGCCGGCACGGGAGCCGCTGCGCAAGTTGCTCGGAGTCACTTCGATTCGAGCCTCCCTGCCAGGATGCGTATCGCTACCCGGAAGGCCCCGATTTCGCAGGTCGACGAAAAAAGGGCGGGACCGGAGTCCCGCCCAAAACGCAAGGTAAGACGGTTTTTCAGTGATGGTCCCCGACTTCCTCCCAGCCGGTGATCATCGCCTTGATGTGGGCGAACATCGTGTGGCCGGTCGTCGTCAGGTAGACGTGAATGAAGAAGAAGGCGGTGATCAGGAAAGCGCCCAGCGTGTGCGCGACGGCGACCCATTCGAGCGTCAGCCAGGCGTCCAGGCCGAGACGGCTCCAGTCGCCGTAGAATAGGTAGAGCAGGCCCGAGCCCCAGATCAGCGGCGAGATCACCGCGAGCAGCGCGAGGTAGGCCAGGCGCTGCAGCGGGTTGTGCTTCTGGAGCGCGGTCTTGTGGAAGGGGTGCGGCGAGTTCACGAAGATGCCGTAGCTGTAGTACTTGATCATCGCGGCGACGTTCTTCAGCGACGGCAGGTACTGGCGCCATTCGCCGGTCGTGAATTGCCAGAAGATCGTGAAGGCCCACAGCGTCAGCAGCGTCCAGGCCGCCAGCGTGTGCCACTGCACCGCGTCGCCGAAGCCGAGCAGCGTGTAGCTGCCATGGACCTCGAAGCCGGTGATCATCATCGCGATGATCAGCAGCGCCTGCGACCAGTGCCAGAAACGCTCGTAGCGCTTGTAGATGTAGATGCGTTCGCTCATTGCGTGTTCTCCTTGCGACGGCGGGTGATGATGCGAACCAGGCCATGGACGGCGCCGGCGCCGATCGCGCCGACGATGGCCAGGCCGCCGAACAGGTCGACCCACGGGTTGCGGTCGCGGCCCGGCAGATAGATGTCGGTGATCGCCGCCAGCCGGCCGTCGGCCGAGCGGGTGTGGCATTCGGCGCAGGGAACGGCCTTTTCCTTGGGCGCGACCATGTGCGTGATGAACCAGTTCATCCGCGTCTCGATGAAGCCGAACTTGCCGCTGTAGGGCAGGCCGGCGTAATCCATGCCCGCCTTGATCGACTTCGCGAAGTCGTAGTGCTTCCACAGCGCGGTGTCGTCGTCGCCGAACACGTGATTGACGACCAGCGTGTTGTTTTCGGTGTCGTACGGCTGCTTGCCGTGCATGACCTTGAATGGCCAGATGCGGGCGTTCGGGTCCCCGGCCGAGCCTTCGACGCGGTTCAGTTCGAGGACGCCGTCCTTGGTCACGAAGCCGTCGAGCTTGTCGGTGATCGTGACCTGCTGGACGACGCCGTTGTACCACTTGTACTCGGGACGGACGTTCTCGCCGTACTTGAAGTCGCCCTTGGCGGCCGAATACTTCAGGTGGCCGTGGTCGTCCTTGACGAACAGCGGCTTGCCGTCGGCGTCCATCTTGCCGGCCGTCGACCAGTCCCACAGCATCTTGGTGGCGACGCCGCCGCGCGCGAATTCGGGGATGTGGCAGGTCTGGCAGGCGACCTTGTTCGCGTGGTGGTTGATCTTGGCTTCCTTGTGCGGCGCCAGGCCGTGGCAGGATTCGCAGGTGGCCCGGTTGTGGTCGTCCTTGGGCAGGTCGAGGCCGTGCGTGTCCTTCGGGTTCGCCGCATAGCGGCTGCCCGACGGCTGGTGCGCGTTGAAGGTGTGGCAGTCGGCACAGACCATGTTGGCGCCGTCCTTGGCCATGTGCACGTCGAGTTCGCGCGACGGGTTCTTCAGCGACGAGTCGAGGTCGCCGTGCTTGACGGCGTCGCCGCCGCCGCCGTTGAAGTGGCAGGCGCCGCAGTTGGCGCGGCCCGGCTTGCCGACGTGCTGCGCTATCTTGGTCAGGTCGGGTGCCTGCACCTGCTTCTTGCCCGGCGGGCCTTCCATCGGTTCGTATTCGCGCGCTTCGTAAAGCGGGTGGCCGGCATTGGTGGCGAACTTCTTGTAGCCGCCGGTCGTGTCGTGGCAGGCCAGGCAGTCGACGTTGTCCTGGTTCGTGAAATCGAAGTTCTTGTCGGTCCAGCCGTAGCCGGCGTGGCAACTGGTGCAGCGCGGCTCGTTGGAGAGCGGGGAGCCGCAGAAATTGTTGGCCGCCCATTTCTTGCCCAGCGTCTTGCCAGTGCCCGGGCTCTTGCCTTCCCAGGTCCAGTGGATGCTCTTCATGACCTGATGTCCGGCCATGTTGTGGCAGCTCAGGCAGGCCTTGGTGACCTCGGGGCCGCTCTTGAACGGTCCCTTCAGGGCCTCGAGTTTGCTGTGGTCGGCCGTGGTCGCCGCTGCGACCGGCCCGGCGGGCGGCTGCTGGGCCGCCTGCGCGCCGAACAGCAGCGTGCAGCCGAACCAGGCCACGGCGATCGAACGCCATGATTGGTTGAACATTGCTTCCCCCTTTTTTGAATATTAGGGAAGTCTTATCAATATCCGTGCCATGCCGTTTTCGGCCGGCAATTCACTATTAATCAATGGCTTGAATATGGCATATTCTGCCAAATCGCTGCCATTTGTCTTATATGGCAGTTCGTTGGCGGTTTTTGCCGCTGCGCCGGCGGCTGGGTTCAGTGCCGGGTCGCGTCGCGGTACAGCGCCGCGTAATCGCGTGCCGCGTGTTCCCACGAGAAGTCGCGGCGCATGCCGTTCTGCTGGATGCGCTGCCACAGGCGCCGGTCGCGCCAGGCCGCGGCGGCGCGTTCGAGCGCGAGCCACAGCGCGTGCGGGGTGTCGGCGTCGAGCACGAAGCCGCAGGCGGTCCGTTCGGCCAGGCTGTCGGGGCTGACATCGACGACGGTGTCGGCCAGGCCGCCGGTCGCGCGGACGACGGGCGGCGTGCCGTAGCGCAGGCTGTACATCTGGTTCAGGCCGCAGGGCTCGAAGCGCGACGGCATCACGAAGCTGTCGGCGCCGGCCTCGATGCGGTGGGCCAGGCCTTCGTCGAAGCCGATGCGCACCGCGATCTGCCCCGGATGGCGTTCGGCCAGCGCGCGGTAGCCGGCTTCCATCGCGCGGTCGCCGCTGCCCAGCACGGCGAGTTGGGCCGGCAGGTGGGGCAGGCCGTCGGCGACGGTGAGCAGCAGGTCCAGCCCCTTCTGGTGGGTCAGCCGGCTGACGACGCCGAACAGCGGGCGGTCGACGGCTTCGTCCAGGCCCATTTCGCGCTGCAGCGCCGCCTTGTTGATGCGCTTCGCGGCCAGCCGGTTGGCCGCGTAGGGGGCGGCCAGCGCCGGGTCGTCGGCCGGGTTCCACTGCGCGGTGTCGACGCCGTTCAGGATGCCGCGCAGCTGTCCGGCGCGATGGCGCAGCAGCGGCGCCAGGCCGTAGCCGAAATGCTCGTCCTGGATTTCGCGGGCATAGGTCGGGCTGACCGTCGAGATCAACGTCGCCAGTTGCAGGCCGGCCTTCAGGAAGGACAGCTGGCCGTGGTACTCGACGCCGTCGAAGCGCCAGGCGGCGTCCGGCAGGCCCAGCGCGGCGAGCAGCGGGCGGTCGAAGCAGCCCTGGAAGGCGATGTTGTGCACGGTGACGACGCTGGCCGCGCCGCCCTGGTAATGCAGGAAGGCGGGGGCGAGCGCGGTCTGCCAGTCGTTGGCATGGACGACGTCGGGGCGCCAGGCGAGCGGCGACGCAGGCTGGCCGAGCAGCGCGGCGACCCGCGACAGCAGCCCGAAGCGCAGCCCGTTGTCGGCCCAGTCGTGGCCGGCCGGGTCGAGGTAGGGGTTGCCCGGGCGGTCGTACAGCGCCGGGCAGTCGAGCAGCAGCAGCGGCAGTCCGCCGGACTCGGCGCCGAGCAGCCGGGCCGCCGGCAGCCCCGGCGCCAGCGCCGGCAGTTCGGCGAGCACGGCCGCCTGCGGGAAGGCCGCGCGCAACGCCGGGTAGTTCGGCAGCAGCACGCGGATGTCGGTGCCCGCCCGGCGCAGCGCGGCCGGCAGCGCGCCGGCGACGTCGCCCAGCCCGCCGGTCTTGACCCAGGGCGCCATTTCGGCGGTGGCGAACAGCACGGCGGGCGATTTCATCAGCGGTCTCCGGTCAGCGCGGCGAGCAGGCCGCGGGTCGAGGCGTCGAAGGCGCCGGGGTCGCCGTGGCCGGCGAACAGCGGGCTCAGCCGTCCGGCCAGCTGCTTGCCGAGTTCGACGCCCCACTGGTCGAAGGAATTGATGTCCCACAGCACGCCCTGGCAGAACACCTTGTGCTCGTACAGCGCGATCAGCTGGCCCAGCGTGTAGGGCGTCAGCGCCGGCAGCACCAGCGTCGTCGACGGCTGGTTGCCCGGGAACACCTTGTACGGCACCAGCGCCTCCGGCGTGCCGGCGGCTTCGGCTTCGGCGGCGGTCTGCCCGAAGGCGAGCGCCGCCGACTGCGCCAGGCAGTTGGCGAGCAGCGCCGGGTGGTGGCCGGCCAGCGGGAAATCGGCCTGGCGCAGCGCGATGAAGTCGCAGGGCACCAGCCGGCCGCCCTGGTGCAGCAGCTGGAAGAAGGAATGCTGGCCGTTGGTGCCGGCCTCGCCCCACAGGATGGGCGCGACCGGCGCGGCGAGCGGCCGGCCGGCGCGGTCGACCGACTTGCCGTTGCTTTCCATCTCGAGCTGCTGCAGGTAGGCCGGCAGCAGCGACAGCGACTGGCTGTAGGGCAGCACCGCCGCGGTCGACGCGCCGAGGAAGCTCGAATTCCAGACGCCGAGCAGGGCCAGCGTCAGCGGCAGGTTGTCGGCCGGCGGCGCTTCCATGAAATGGCGGTCGAGCGCCGCGGCACCGGCCAGCAGCTGTTCGAAGTGGTGCCAGCCGACGGCCAGCGCGAGCGGCAGGCCGACCGCCGACCACAGCGAGAAGCGGCCGCCGACCCAGTCCCAGAACTGGAACACCTGGTCGGACGGGATGCCGAATTCCAGCGTGCGGACCAGGTTGGTCGACAGCGCGACGAAATGCCGGGCCACCGCCGATTCGCCGCCGGCGGCGACCAGCCAGTCGCGCGCGGTGCGCGCATTGGTCAGCGTCTCCAGCGTCGTGAAGGTCTTGCTGGCGACGACGAACAGCGTGCTGCGCGGATCGAGCCGGCCAAGCAGCGGCGCGATGTCGGCGCCGTCGATGTTGGACACGAAATGCACCGCGATGTCCGGCTGCTGCCACGCGCCCAGCGCGCGGGCGGCCATGCGCGGGCCGAGGTCGGAGCCGCCGATGCCGATATTCACGACGTCGGTGATGCGCTGGCCGGCGAAGCCGCGCCATTCCCCGCTGTGAATCCGTTCGCAGCAGCGCTGCAGCCGGGACAGCACGGAGCGCACCTCGGCCGGCGCGGCGTCGCCGGCGCGCAGCGCCATGTGGCGGACGGCGCGGCCCTCGGTGTGGTTGATCGGCTCGCCGGCAGCCATTCGGCGCTTCCAGCCGGCGACGTCGGCCGCCTCGGCGAGGTCGCGCAGCAGCGCCAGCGTGGTCGCGTCGATCCGCTGCTTCGAGAAGTCGAGCAGCAGGCCGTCGTGGCGCAGCGAGAAGCGGGCGAAACGCCCGTCGCCGTCTTCGGAAAACAGCTCGCGCAGGTGGCGCGGGCGCATCAGGCCGGCGTGCGCGACGAGCGCCTGCCAGGCCGGTGTTGCAGTCAGGGTCATAGCCAGATCATCAGGCCGGTTTCGAAGGGGTGGATCAGCGCCGGGTGCGCCGGGAAGATGCGCAGCCGGTATTCGAGCTTGCCGCACAGCTCCGGCGTCAGTTCCAGCCGGTACAGCGCCTCGCCGTTTTCGGCGTGGCCGGCGAAATGCAGCGCGTAGCGGCGGACGCGGCCGTGTCCCGGGCGGTGGCCGGGGCGGCCGACCAGGGCCTCGACGGTGACGTCGGCCGGGGCCAGGCCGTTCAGCTGCACGGCCAGCTCGACATGCACCGAGTGGCCGAAGCGCAGCCGGCGTTCCGGCGAGTCGAGCCGGCGCAGGCGGACGCCCGGCCAGGCGGCGCGGACCCGGGATTTCCACGCGGCGACGTCGCGGGCCGCCGCGAAATCGGCGTCGGCGTAGCGTCGACCGTGGGCGGCGGCCGGACCGTAGAATTTCTGCGCGTATTCGCCGACCATGCGGATCACGTTGAAACGCGGCGAGATGCTGGCGATCGAGCGCTTCGCCATCGCGATCCATTCCGGCGAATAGCCCATCGGGCCGGTCCGGTAATAGGTCGGGATCACGTGGTCCTGCAGCAGTTCGTACAGCGCGCGGGCTTCCTCGGCGTCGCGCTGGGCGTCGTCGAGATGGCCGGGCACCGGCTTGATCGCCCAGCCGTTGGGCAGGCCTTCGCCCTCGTCGTAGCCTTCGCCCCACCAGCCGTCGAGCACCGACAGGTTGAGCGCGCCGTTCATCGCCGCCTTCATGCCCGAGGTGCCTGACGCTTCCAGCGGGTAGATCGGGTTGTTCAGCCAGACGTCGACGCCGGCAACCAGCGAGCGCGACAGGTGCAGGTCGTAGCCCTCGACCAGCAGGATGCGTCCCTCGAATTCGGGCAGCCGGGCCATCTGGGCGATCTGGCGGATGATTTCCTGGCCCGGCAGGTCGGCCGGGTGGGCCTTGCCGGCGAACAGGAAGAGTACCGGCCGGTCGGCCTGCTCGATGATCTCGCGCAGCCAGGACGGGTCCTGGAACAGCAGCGCGGCGCGCTTGTAGGTCGCGAAGCGGCGCGCGAAGCCGATGGTCAGCACCTTCGGGTTGTCCGGATCGACCAGCTTGAGCAGGCGGTCGAGGTGCGACGGCGAGCCCTGGTTGCGCTTGTGCTGCTCGCGGATGCGCTCGCGGACCAGTTCGAACAGCTTGGCCTTCAGCTGCTGGCGGATGCTCCAGAAGGTCGCGTCCGGAATCAGCTCGATGCCGTCCCAGTTGGCCGGGTCGGTCTGCCGTGCCTGCCAGCCGATGCCGAGGTAGCGCTCGAAGGTCTCGAACCACTCCGGGGCCAGGAAGGTCGGCAGGTGCACGCCGTTGGTCACGTACTCCATCGGGTTCTCGGCCGGCTCGATCTGCGGCCACAGGTAGCGGCAGATGTCGGCCGACACGTCGCCGTGGATGCGCGACACGCCGTTGTGGTGGCGCGAGCCGCGCAGCGCCAGCGCGGTCATGTTGAACTCGGCCTTGCCGGGTTCGGCGCCGAGCGCCAGCAGCTGCTCGCAGCCGATGCCCAGTTCCTGGCACCAGTGGGCGAAGTAGCGGCGGATCATTTCCTCGGCGAAATGGTCGTGGCCGGCCGGCACCGGGGTGTGCGTCGTGAACACGACGTTGGCGGCGACCGCCTCGAGCGCCGCGGCATAGGGCAGGCCGCCGGCGACCAGGCGGCGGATGCGCTCGAGGATCAGGAAGGCGGCATGGCCCTCGTTGACATGCCAGACCGTCGGCTTCAGGCCGAGCGCGGCGAGCGCGCGGACGCCGCCGATGCCGAGCAGGATTTCCTGCTCGATGCGCGTCGTCTTGTCGCCGCCGTACAGCCGGTGCGTGATGTCGCGGTCGTGTTCGGAATTCTGCGCCAGCCAGGTGTCGAGCAGCACCAGCCGGACGTGGCCGACGCGGACTTCCCAGACCTTGGCCTGCACGGTGCGTCCGGGCAGTTCGACCGGAACCAGGATTTCGCGGCCGTCGGCGTCGAGCACCGGGGACACCGGCAGGTCGTCGAAGTCGGAGTCGGTGTAGGTCGCGTGCTGGTGGCCGTCGGCGCTCAGCGTCTGCTGGAAGTAGCCCTGGCGGTAGAGCAGGCCGACGCCGACGAAGGGCAGGCCCAGGTCGCTGGCTGCCTTGCAGTGGTCGCCGGCCAGGATGCCGAGGCCGCCGGAGTAGATCGGCAGGCTCTCGTGGAAGCCGAATTCGGCGCAGAAATAGGCGATCAGGTCGTCGTCGCGAAAGGGATGGCCGTGCACGTGGGCCATGCCCGGCATCTCGTGATAGGTGTCGTAGGCCGACACGACGCGGCTCAGCGCGGCGAGGAAGACCGGGTTCTCGGCGGTGGCTTCCAGGCGCTTCTGGTCGGCCCGCTTCAGGAAGGCCTTGGGATTGTGGTTGGTCGCCTTCCACAGCGGCGCCGACAGGCTGGCGAACAGGCCGCGGGTCGGCCGGTCCCAGCTGTACCACAGGTTGTTGGCCAGTTCCTCGAGGCGTTCCAGGCGCTCCGGCAGCTGCGGGTTGATCTCGAGCGTGTAGACGGTTCCGGTCATGGCTGGGGCATCAGGGTCAGTTGCAGTTGCAGGGTGAAGTGCTCGTCGGGGATCTGCCAGTCGAAACGCAGTTCGGCCGCCTGCATGATTTTCTCGAAGCCCGCTTCCGACTGCGAAACGGTGTGCACCGGCCGGCCGCGGATTATCGCGGAAAATGACGAGGAAATGTCGACGCGCCCGCCCAGGATGCCGTCCTCCAGCGCCAGCGCGGTCGCCGCTCCGACGTCGAGCGGCTGGCCGAAACCGCCGGGGATGCGGCCGTCGGCCAGCACGTAGCGGCCGAGGAAGCCGTCGCAGCTGGGCAGCGCGAGGTTCAGCGCCGTCGTCAGGCGGCGCCCGGCGAGGCCGGTCAGCTGCCAGGTCACGGCCAGCGTCGTGCCGTACAGCGCGTAGGTCTTGACGATGCCGGGCCGGCGGAATTCGAGGTGGGCGGGGGCGGGCTGCACGTAGTCGGCAAGCGGCGCGCCGTCCAGCGCGTCGAGGCAGATCGCCCGCGGCAGCGCGTCCGGCACCACGTCCTCGGGGGTGATCGGGTGCTTGCAGCGGACGATGTCGTGCGCCGACGCGATGCCGTCGCCGCGGTGCTCGCTGGGCGCCTGGCCGATCCGCTCGTGGTAGTGCTCGCGGTAGCGGCGCAGCGTGTCGCCGAAATTGTGGCGCAGCGGGTAGCTGGTCAGTTCGTGCAGCGCGCCCAGCCCGTCGTCGCGGGCCGCGGCCTGCAGCGCCGCGTTGTGGGCGAGGCATTCGGTTTTGCCGTCCAGGTCGAGGTCGACCGCGACGGCCGACGGGCGCGGCTGCAGCGTGTCGAGTTCGGCCTCGAGCGCGATCAGGTTGTCCCAGACGGCGCGCCGCAGGTGGGGCAGGTAGAGCCCGCCGAACAGCCCGTGCCAGTAGGCGTCGTTGGCCTGCGCCCGGTACAGCGCATCGACCAGCGATTGCGGCGGGTCCGGGATCTCGGCCAGCCGGGCCGACAGGCCCTGCATGCGCTTGTGCATCCAGTTGGCTTCCGGGTAGCGGCTCAGGAAGTTGCGCCAGATGCCGCCGCGCACGAAGGGCCGGTGCAGTTCGCCGCGCCCGGCCGCCTTCTCGGCGGCCAGGAAGCGGGCATAGACGGCGGCCGCCGGCATCGGCAGCGTCCATTCGTTCATCTCGCTGTACGACGCGGTCGGCAGGTAGACGAGGCCGCGCGTCGGGTGCGCGGCGTGGAAGTCGGCGTAGGTCGCGGTGACGATGTGCGGGCTGGCCAGCACCCCCTCGATCAGCGCCTTCAGCCAGCCGCGGCCGTAGACCCAGTCGTGGGTTTCCGGCCAGATGCCGAATTTCTCGATGTCGTCGAAGTACACCGCGGCGGCCTGGCCGCGTCCGGCCTGCGCCTCGAGCCAGGCGACGACCTCGTGCGCCGGCGAGAAGGGCAGCCGGTAGCGCAGCGCTTCGGAAATCGGGAACAGGTCGAGCCGGGTGCCGTCCTCCTCGGTCGAGAAATAGCCGTCCAGTTCGTCGGCGCTCTTGCCGGTGCAGAAGAAGTGGTAGTCGTCGACGGTCACGTAGCGGATGCCGGTGCCGGCCAGCGCCGGGACGACCGAGGATTCCCAGACGCGCTCGGTCAGCCAGGCGCCGGTCGGGCCGACGCCGGTCCACGCGGCCAGCTTGTCGTTCAGCGCGGCGAGCTGGCCGATCCGGTCGCGCTGCGGGATCGCGGCCAGCACCGGTTCGGTGTCGCCGGAGCTGAACAGTTCGACCTGGCCGCGGCGGACCATGTCGGCCAGGCGTTCCATGTCGTCCGGGTGGCGCTCGCGCAGCCAGTCGAGCAGCCAGCCGGAGAAGTGCGCGGCGAAGCGGAAATCCGGGTAGGCGTGCAGCGTTTCGAGGAAGGGCTTGTAGCAGCGCTGGTGGGCATCCTCGATGACTTCGGGGAAATTGCCGACGGGCTGGTGGGCGTGGACGCCGAGCAGCAGGGTCACGGGCCGGGACATCGGCGGTCTCCTAATTGGCGCGGCGCATCGTGCCGCCGCTCTCGGGTTCGCCGCCGCCGCGGCTGATCGGATGGTCGAGGCCGCTCGGCAGCGGCAGTTTCAGCACCTGGTACAGCGCCTTCAGGTTCTCGCGGAACAGCGCGTCGAAGCTGGCGACCGACTGCGGCGAGTTGTAGTCGCCGAGCCACCAGAACCAGTCCGAGCCCTCGCAGACGGCCAGCCGGCGGATCACGTCGGCGCGCTCGGCCGGACCCAGGCGGTCGCCGTCGAGCGCGCGGTCGACGCAGTGCTTGACCTCGCACAGCATTTCCCAGGCGCGGTTCTTGTCCGGGTGGCCGATCCACGTCGACAGCGTGCCGTACACCCAGGAGCCGGCGACCAGCCGCGGCAGCCGGGCGCGCCGGGCGCGCTGGCTGTCGGCGGCCTCGGACAGCGTCACGGTGCGGATTCCCGGATTCTTCTCGAGCGCGTCGTAGAGGTCGGAAAAGAAGTACCACGCGTTGTACGGGTAGTACTCCCACGCGTTCTCGCCGTCGAGGAAGACCGGGATCAGGTGGTTGGCGTCCTGCAGGTGCAGCGCCTTGACCTCGGTCATGAAGTGCTGCGCGGCGTCGCGCCCGTGCCAGCGGCAGTATTCGAAGCCGATCAGGTCGGACAGCCGTTCGTTGCGGAAGAACAGCGTCAGGTCGCCCGGCGTGCCGTCCGGCGCCTGCCAGGCCTGCGTCGTCCGGGCGTCGTTGCCGGCCGAGTGCTTCAGCACGCCGTGGCTGCTCGCCGTCCAGCGGAAGCCGGCTTCGCCGACCTGCTTCAGGAAGGCTTCGGACAGCGCGCCCTCGGCCGGCCACAGCCCGGCCGGCGGGCGGCCGAAGCGCCGGGCGTGGCTGGCGACGGCCTGCGCGACGTGCTCGGCGACGCGCGAGCGGCCGCCCGGATATTCCGGCGCGGCGGGCAGCGCGCAGTCCGGCCAGGCCTCGCGCGCTGCGTTGAAGTCGAGCAGCAGCGGCGCCAGCGGGTGGCCGGCCGGCGTGCACGACAGTTCGACGCGGCCGTCGTCGGCCAGCGCCCGGTAGCGCGGGACGATGCCGGCGACCGCGTCGCCCAGTTCGGCGAGCAGCGCCTGGCGGTCGGCCAGCGAGAAACCGCTGCCCTTGGCCATCAGCTCGGCGATCACGCCGCCGGCCCGGCGCAGGCTCTCGCCGCTCCAGGCCAGCAGGTACCAGGTCGCGAGGTCGGCGAAATAGGCGCCGGACAGGTAGTCGAGCGCCTCGCCGTCGTGGCTGCGCACGTGCAGCAGCAGGTCGCGCAGCCGGCGGTAGGGCGCGAAGGGCTCGAGCATGGTCGGCGCGTGGCAGCGGAAGGCGAGGTCGATCAGCCACTGCCGCTCGTCGGCCGTGAAGCATTCGGGCCGCGGACTGGCCGCCAGGCGCAGCAGCGGGTCGCGCCAGCGGCCGGTGGCGAACTGGTCGGCGTAGTCCTCGATCTGGTCGAGCAGCACCGGAACGAAATTGACCGTGCACCGGATGTGCGGGTGGCGCTCGAGGTGCGCCGCCATGTCGGTGTAGTCCTTGATCGCATGCAGCAGCACCCAGGGCAGCCGGAACTCCCCGCTGTCCGGGTGCCGGTAGTCCGGCTGGTGCATGTGCCAGAGGAAGGCGAGGTCAGCCATGCTGCCCCGGCGCCGCGCCCTGGCCGAGCATCTCGGCGGTGACCAGCGTGATGCCGCCGGGACTGACGTGGAAGCGCTTGCGGTCGACCTCCGGATCGACGCCGATCTGCATGCCTTCCGGGATGCGGCACTGCTTGTCGATCACGCAGCGCCGGATCACCGCGTGGCGGCCGACATCGACGCCGGGCAGGATCACCGAGTCCTCGACGCTGGCCCAGCTATGGACATTGACGCTGGTGAACAGCAGCGAGCGCTTCACGGTGGCGCCCGAAATGATGCAGCCGCCGGCGATCAGCGAATCGACGGCGCAGCCGCGGCGGTCGTCGTCGTCGAACACGAACTTGGCCGGCGGCATCTGTTCCTGGTAGGTCCAGATCGGCCAGTCGCGGTCGTACAGATTCAGCTCCGGCGTGACCTTGGTCATTTCCATGTTCGCCTCCCAGTACGCGTCGATGGTGCCGACGTCGCGCCAGTAGGGCTTGTCGAGGTCGCTGCCGCCGATGCAGGAATCCGCGAAGCGGTGCGCGTAGACCCGGTGGCGCGGCACGATGTGCGGAATGATGTCCTTGCCGAAGTCGCGGCTCGAGCCCGGCGTCCGGGCGTCGCGCTCGAGCTGTTCGAGCAGGAAGGCGGTGTTGAAGATATAGACGCCCATCGACGCCAGCGCCCGGTCCGGCTGGCCGGGAATGGCCGGCGGATGCTGCGGTTTCTCGACGAAATCGATGACGCGGCCGCCGTCGTCGATGCCCATCACGCCGAATTCGCGGGCGTCGGCCAGCGGCACGTCGATGCAGGCGACGGTCATGTCGGCATGGTGCTGGACGTGGTGGGCCAGCATGCGGCCGTAGTCCATCTTGTAGATGTGGTCGCCGGCGACGACCAGCACGTGGTCAGGCGCGTAGCGGCGCAGGAAGTGGATGTTCTGGTACACCGCGTCGGCGGTCCCCTGGTACCACTGCGTCTCGTCGATCTGCTGCTGCGCCGGCAGCAGCTGGATGAACTCGTCGAAGCGGCCGTCGAGGAAGCTCCAGCCGCGCTGGATGTGGCGGATCAGGCTGTGCGCCTTGTACTGCGTGGCGACGCCGATCTTGCGGATGCCCGAGTTGACGCAGTTGGACAGCGTGAAGTCGATGATCCGGAACTTGCCGGCGAAGGGTACGGCCGGCTTCGAGCGGAAGTCGGTCAGCTGCTTCAGCCGCGTGCCGCGGCCGCCGGCCAGGATGATGGCGAAGGTATTGCGCGTCAGCTGGCTGATGAAGCGCATGTCGGTCTGCTCGCGCATCTCGCAGTAGGGTTGATGCGGGCACTGGCTGCTGCTGGGCATGGCGGACCTCCCCGGTCTCTGTTTTGCCTTATGATACTTCGCAGGGAGGAAGCATGCAGCATAGCGACGCGCTCTACCTGTTCAACGAGGGCAGGAATTTCCAGGCATGGCGGCTGCTCGGCGCCCATGCCGGCGAAACCGGCACGAGCTTCCGGGTCTGGGCGCCGAACGCGGCGCAGGTGTCGGTGGTCGGCGACTTCAACGGCTGGAATCCGGCGGCGCATCCGCTGCATTCGCTGGGCGCTTCGGGCGTCTGGGAAGCCTGCGTCGCCGACGCGCAGCCGGGCAGCCTGTACCGCTTCAGCCTGACCAACCGCGACACCGGCGAAGTGCTGGTCAAGGCCGACCCCTACGCGCGCGGCTTCGAACTGCGTCCGGGCTCCGCCGCCTACGTCGTGCCGCCGTCGGCCCACGCCTGGCGGGACGCCGGCTGGCTGGCCCGGCGCGCCGGCTGGGACTGGCAGCGCGCGCCGGTCAATATCTACGAGGTGCATGCCGGATCCTGGATGCGCCATCCGGACGGACGGCCCTACCTGTGGCGCGAGCTTGCCGAGCGGCTGATCCCCTACGCGCTCGAGCAGGGCTACACCCACCTCGAACTGCTGCCGGTCACCGAGCATCCGCTCGACGAATCCTGGGGCTACCAGACCACCGGCTACTTCGCGCCGACTTCGCGCTACGGCTCGCCGGACGACCTGCGCGCCTTCGTCGACGCCTGTCACGCGGCCGGCCTCGGCGTCATCCTCGACTGGGTGCCCGGCCACTTCCCGCAGGACGCCTGGGCGCTCGCCCGCTACGACGGGACCGCGCTGTACGAGCACGAGGATCCGCGGCTCGGCCTGCACGCCGACTGGGGGACGCACATCTTCAATTACGGCCGGCACGAGGTGCGCAGCTTCCTGCTGTCGTCGGCGCACTGGTGGCTGTCGGAATTCCATTTCGACGGCCTGCGCGTCGATGCCGTCGCGTCGATGCTCTATCTCGACTATTCGCGCCAGCCGGGCGAATGGCTGCCCAACCGCCACGGCGGGCGGGAGAACCTCGAGGCGATCGATTTTCTGCAGGCCCTGAACGCGATGGTCCATGCCGAGTTTCCCGGCGCGCTGACGATCGCCGAGGAATCGACGGCCTGGCCGCAGGTATCGCGCCCGACCTGGGTCGGCGGCCTCGGCTTCTCGATGAAATGGAACATGGGCTGGATGAACGACAGCCTGCGCTATTTCGCCCGCGAACCGGTGCACCGGCGCTGGCATCACAACGAGCTGACCTTCGGCCAGGTCTATGCGTACAGCGAGAACTACGTGCTGCCGCTGTCGCACGACGAGGTCGTGCACGGCAAGGGCTCGCTGCTCGGCAAGCTGCCCGGCGACGAATGGCAGCGCTGCGCCAACCTGCGCCTGCTGCTGGCCTGGCAGGCCGCGATGCCGGGCAAGAAGCTGATGTTCATGGGCGGCGAATTCGGCCAGCGCCGGGAGTGGTCGGAAGCGCGCGAACTCGACTGGGGGCTGCTCGCCGACCCGGCGCACGCCGGACTGCGGCGCCTGTCGGCCGACCTCAACCGGCTGTACCGCGACCTGCCGGCGCTGCACAGCCAGGATTTCGATCCGCTCGGCTTCGAGTGGATCGACTGCAACGACAGCGAGCATTCGGTGCTGTGCTGGCTGCGCTGGGGGCGGGACGGCAGCCACGTCGTCGTCGTCGCCAACTTCACGCCGGTGCCGCGCCACGGCTACCGCGTCGGCGTGCCGCGCGGCGGCGAGCATGTCGAGATCCTGAATACCGATTCCGCCCATTACGGCGGCGCCGACCTCGGCAACGGCGGGCGCCTGACGGCGACCGGCGAGGCCTGGATGGGGCGGCCGGCCAGCCTCGAGCTGACGCTGCCGCCGCTTTCCGTGCTGATCCTTCAGCCGGCCTGAGCGGCGGCCAGCGCCAGCGCGCCGAGCAGGCCCAGCCTTTCCTCGACGACCAGGCGGACCGGCATCGCTTCGGCCAGCGCGCGGTGTTCGCGCTTGGCGTTGAACGCGGCGAGGAATTCCGCGGCGCCGAGCGCCGGCATCAGCTTGGCGGCGATGCCGCCGGCCAGCCAGACGCCGCCGCGGGCCAGCCAGTGCAGCGCCAGATCGCCGGCAAACGCGCCGCAGGCCGCCGACCACAGCCGCCAGGCGGCCAGCGCGCCGGCGTCGCCGGCCAGCGCGGCGCTGCCGATTTCCTCCGGATTCCGCGGTCGACCGTGCAGAAAGGCGAAAATCCGGGCCAGCCCCGGTCCGGACACGACGTCCTCGGCGGTGACCCGGCCGTGCTGCGCGTAAAGGTGGTGCCACAGCGCCGCCTGTGTCTCGTCCTGCGGCGCGAAGCCCATGTGCCCGCCTTCGCCGGGGACGACCCGCCAGCCGCCGGCCTCGGGGAGCAGGCCGGCGACGCCGAGGCCGGTGCCGGGACCGACGACGATGCGCGGGGCGCCGGCTTCCGGCCGGCCGGCCTGCAGCAGCGGCGCCTGGGCGTCGGACAGGCCGGCCAGGCCGTGCGCCGCGGCGGCGAAATCGTTGACCAGCTGGACGCGGCCGAGGCCGAAGCGGCGGGCGAGGCCGTCGGCATCCAGCGTCCAGGGCAGGTAGGTCAGGCGGGCGCTCGCCCCGTCGGTCGGGCCGGCCAGGCCGAAGCAGGCCGCCCGCACGGCGGGCCGGCCGTCGAGGAAATCGGCGAGCAGCGCGGCGAAATCGGCGTGATCGCGGCTTGCGTAGCGCCGCTCGGCGACGATGCGCAGGCCGTCGCCGGCCGCCTCGGCCAGCGCGAGCAGCGTCTTGGTGCCGCCGAGGTCGCCGCCGAGAACCAGCGGCGCGGACGGGTCGAATTGCAGCTGTGACATTTGCATGGCATCGTAGCCGAAACGGGAGTGATGCAGGTCGGCGATTGTGCGAATCCCCATTCTGCCCTTAGAATCCGGAAACTGGCAATATTGTCAAATTTGCAGGAGTGATTCATGAATGATGCCGGTCGCCCCACCATCCTGGTCGTCGATGACAACCGGGACAACCTGACCGTCATCGGCGGCCTGTTGAAGGAACACTACCAGGTCCGCGCCGCTAATTCCGGCGAGCGGGCGCTGAAGGTCGCGGTCTCCGATCCGCGGCCCGACCTGATCCTGCTCGACATCATGATGCCGGGCATGGACGGCTACGAGACCCTGCGGCATCTGCGCGGCGATCCGGCGACCCGCGACATCCCGGTGATCTTCGTGACGGCGATGGACGCCGACGAGGACGAGGAAGGGGGCCTGCGCCAGGGCGCCGTCGATTACGTGACCAAGCCGATCCGGCCGGCGATCCTGCTCGCCCGCATCCGCACCCACCTGGCGCTGAAGGCGGCGCACGACCGGCTGGCCGACCAGAACCTGGCGCTGGAAGGCCAGGTTAGGCTGCGCACCCGCGAGCTCGAGCTGATCAAGGACGTCAGCGTCGAGGCGCTGGCCAGCCTGGCCGAAAAGCGCGACAACGAGACCGGCAACCACCTGATCCGGACGCGCAGCTACATCGAGGTGCTGATGCGCGAACTGTGCCGGCAGCCCCGCTTTGCCGACCAGCTCGATCCGCACAGCCAGGAAATGATCGCCAAGGCGGCGCCGCTGCACGACATCGGCAAGGTCGGCATCCCGGACCACATCCTGCTGAAGCCCGGTCGGCTGACGCCGGAGGAGTTCGAGATCATGAAGCAGCACGCGAAGATCGGCGCCGACGCGCTGACCGAGGCGATCGAGCGCGTGCTGGTCGCGCGTTATGCCGACGTCGAGGCGGATTCGCGCT
Source organism: Dechloromonas sp. (assembly GCA_028687035.1). Taxonomy (GTDB): domain Bacteria; phylum Pseudomonadota; class Gammaproteobacteria; order Burkholderiales; family Rhodocyclaceae; genus Azonexus. The sequence goes on from JAQUAX010000003.1 coordinate 134,888, forward strand.
ACGCCCTCGACTTCCTCGAGAAGGCGCGCGAAATCGCGCACAGCCACCACGAGCGCTGGGACGGCAGCGGTTATCCGCAGGGCCTGGCCGGCGACGCGATTCCGCTGTCGGCCCGGCTGATGGCGCTGGCCGACGTGTTCGACGCGCTGATCTGCAAGCGCCACTACAAGGCGGCGATCCCGCTCGACGAGACGATCGGCCTGATCCGCGAAGGGCGCGGCCGCCACTTCGATCCGGACATCGTCGATGTTTTCCTGGAACGCGTCGACGAATTCGCCGGCATCGCCGCACGCCATGCCGATGCGCCTCATGCTTGAGTCGCTGCGGCGCCTGCTGCGCTCATCCCTGTTCGGGCTGGCCTGCGTGGCCGGCGCAGCAACGGCCCAACCGGGGTTCGAGGTGCCGCCCGCGTTCGCCGAGCGCATGGCGACCCGCGACACGCTGGATCAATTGCGCCGCGGCGGCTTCGTGCTCTACCTGCGCCACGGCTACACCGACAACAGCCGGGCCGACCGCTACCCTGTCGTCGATCCGGACGACTGCTCGACGCAGCGTCTGCTGTCCGATGCGGGCCGCGGCCTGATGCGCGAGGTCGGCCGCAGCTTCCGCGAGGCCCGGATTCCGGTCGGCGAAATCCTGGTCAGCCCGCTGTGCCGCACCCGCGAATCGGCCAGGCTGGCCTTCGGCGACGATTTCCGTGTCGTCGAGTCGCTGATGTACTCGGGCAACATGAGCAGCGACGAGAAGAAACCCCGGCTGGCCGCCTTGCGCCGCCTGCTGGCGGCGCCGGTTGCGCCCGGGACGAATCGCGTGCTGCTCGCCCATGCGCCGAACCTGGCCGACCTGATCGGCTTCTTCGTGAAGCCGGAAGGCAGCGTCGTGATCTTCGCCCAGCGCGGCGAGGCTGGCTATGAATACGTCGCCACGCTGCCGCCGGCGCTGTGGGCCGAATTGCTGCGAGTCCGGCCTTGATCAGCCGGCTGCGCACCTTTCTGGTCTTCTTCCTGCCGGTCGTCGTCGCGCTCGGCATCGCCTTCTTTCACGGCTGGTACGAGTTCGACCTGCATCAGGAACGCTACCGCCAGCGGGCGGCGGACCAGACCGCCGACCTGCGTTTCCAGGCGGCGGCCGACCGCCTCGGACACCAGTTGCAGCAGATCCAGATGGTGCTGCTCGGCCTGCTGCGCGACGCCAGCGCCGGGCGCCTCGACGAATCGCGGGCGTATTTCCTGCACAGCCAGATCGTCGACCGCCTGGCCGGGCTGGATCGCGAGTTGTCCAGGCTCGCCGCCGCCAATCCGCATGCCGAACTGGTCGATGAAATGGAAGGCGCCCGCGCCGTTTTCGCCGACTACCGGCGGCTCGCCGTGTCGGCGACCGACATCGTCGCCATCGAGCCCCGGCGGGCCGGCACCTACATCGAACAGGCCGGCGAACGCTATATCGAGTTCGCCGGCCACATCCATCGCCTGGACGAAGCGATCGCCAGTCTGACGGCGCGCCGGAATGCCAGCGACGAGGCCGAACTGCACGACGATGTGCAGCGTTTCCAGCGCACTGCGCTGACTGCGTACGCCGGCATGAGCCTGATCTGGTTCGTCGCCGTGTTCGGCCTGACCCGCCAGCTGTCGCGCATCGCCGGCGCGTTGCGCCGCCTCGGCGCGCGCCTGCCGCTGTCGGCCGACGAGCGGAGCGGGCTGGCCCGGGTCCGCGGCTTCCTGCTGCGCGATCTGGCCGGGACCGCGCTGTCCTTCGCCGACGCGCTGCGCGCCCGCGACGCGGCCGAGGCGTCGCTGCAGGCCGAACAGCAGCAGTTGAGCCTGCTGCTGCGCAGCCTGCCCGACCTGGTCTGGCTGAAGGACGCCGAGGGCCGCTACCTGCGCTGCAACCCGCGTTTCGAGGCGTTCGCCGGACTCGACGAGTCGGCCCTGTGCGGCCGGACCGATCGCGAACTCTTCCCGGGAAACGAGGCCGCCCATTACCGCGAGCGCGACCAGGTCGCCGCGGCGGCCAGCGGGGTCGTCACCGAGGAGGAGTGGCGGACTTTCCCGGACGGGCATCGCGAACTGCTCGAAATCCACAAGATCGCCGTCCGCGACGCGCAGGGAGCCCTGTTCGGCGTGCTCGGCGTCGCCCGCAACATCACCGCGCAGCACATGGCCCACGAGGAACTCCGCGACAGCCAGCTGGCGCTGCGCCGGACCCAGGCAGTCGCCCAGATCGGCAGCTGGGTCTGCGATTTCCGCTTCAACATGCTGGTCGGTTCGGAGGAGGCCTACCGGCTGCTCGGCATTCCGCTCGGCCAGACTTTCACGCCGCGCGAATTCTTCCAGTTCGTGCACGCCGAGGACCGGGAACGGGTCTGGGATGCCTGGCACGCGGCGGCGCAGAGCGGCGTTTTCCATGTCGAGCACCGGATCGAGGTCGGGGGGCAGCTGCAGTGGGTCGCGCAGCGTGCCGAGATCGAGCGCGACGAGTCCGGCCAGCCGCAGCGCGCGGTCGGCATGGTCCAGGACATCACGGTGCTGAAGTCGGCGACCGAGGCGCTGCGCCAGCGCGAAGAGGTGTATTCGGCCATCGTCAACCAGGCGGAGAGCGGCATCCTGCTGATCGACATCGAAAGCCTGGGCTTCGTCGAGTTCAATGCCGCCGCCTGCGCCCATCTCGGCTATACCCGCGAGCAATTCGCCGCGATCGACTATGCCACGATCTCGACCGACGCCGACCGTGAGGCCTGCCGGCAGCGGCTCGACGCCATCGTCGCACGCGGCGGCGATTCCTTCGAGGCACCGCAACGCTGCCGCGACGGTGCCATCCGTTATTTCTGGATTTCGCTGAAGCCGATCCGCGTCGGCGAGACCCTGCGCCTGTCCGCGGTCTGGAGCGACATCACCGAGCGCAAGCGGGCCGGTGCCGAACTGGAGCGCTACCGCAACCATCTCGAGGAGCTGGTCGCGGTGCGCACCGCCGAACTGGCCCGCGCCCGCGACGAGGCGCATGCCGCGAACCGCGCCAAGAGCGCCTTCCTGGCCAACATGAGCCACGAGATCCGGACCCCGATGAACGCCATCATCGGCCTGACCCACGTGCTCCGGCGCAGCGTCCGCGACCGCCAGCAGGGGCAGCAGCTGGAAAAGATCTCGGGGGCGGCGAACCACCTGCTCGGGATCATCAACGACATCCTGGACTTCTCGAAGATAGAGGCCGGCAAGATGACCGTCGAACGCAGCGACTTCGACGTCGCCCGCGTCGTCGACGACGCCTGCGCGCTGGTCGCCGACAAGGCCGCGGCCAAGGGGCTGGCGCTGACCGTCGAGCTGTCGGGGCTGCCGCCCCGGCTGAACGGGGACAGCCTGCGCATCGGCCAGATTCTGCTCAATTTCATCGGCAATGCGGTCAAATTCACCGAGCGCGGCGGCATTGCGCTGCGCGCGCGAACTCTCGAGGAGCGGGACGGCGAACTGCAGGTCCGCTTCGAGGTCGAGGACAGCGGGATCGGCATGAGCGCCGAGCAGTGCGAACGCCTGTTCCGTCCCTTCGAGCAGGCCGACAGCTCGACGACCCGCCGCTTCGGCGGGACCGGGCTCGGTCTGGCCATTTCCCGCCGCCTCGCCGAGCTGATGGGCGGGCGCATCGGTGCCGACAGCCGGCCCGGCGAAGGCAGCACCTTCTGGCTCGAGGTGCCGGTCCGCCGGGTCGCCGCGGCGGCGCCGGGCGAAGCCCCGGAGGGCCAGCCGCTGCGCGACGGGGTGCAACCCGGCCTGGCCGGACACCGCGTGCTGCTCGCCGAGGACAATCCGCTGAATCAGGAAGTCGCCCTCGCGCTGCTGCGCGACGCGGGCCTCGACGTCGATCTCGCCGAGGACGGCCTGGCTGCGGTCGAACTGGCCGGCGCCGCGGACTACGACCTGATCCTGCTCGACGTCCAGATGCCGGGGCTCGACGGTCTCGAGGCGGCACGCCGGATACGGGCCCAGGAGCGCCACCGGCAGACGCCGATCATCGCGATGACGGCCAACGCCTTCGACGAGGACCGCACGGCGGCCTTCGCCGCGGGCATGGACGACCATGTCGCGAAACCGGTCGACCCCGACGTGCTGTACGCGACGCTGTCGCGCTGGCTGGCGGCGGCTGTGCCCGGCGAACCGGCGCTGGCGTCCGGGTCGGGCGCTGCGATCGACGACGGGCTGGCCGAGGTCGATCCGGCGATCGGCTTGCGGTCGACCGCCGGCGATCGGGCAAAACTGCAGCGCCTGCTGGTCCGCTTTGCCGAGATGCATGCCGGCGATGCCGAGAAAATCCGGGACTGCCTGGCGGCGGAGGATTTCAGCCAGGCCCGCCTGCTCGCCCATACGCTGAAGGGCACGGCGGCGACGCTCGGTCTGAGCGGTGTCGCGCGGCGGGCGGCCCGCCTCGAACGGGAGATCGCCGGCCAGGCTTCGCTCGCGGCAGTCGCCGCCGGCATCGCCGACCTGTCGGCTGCGCTGGCGGAGGCCCGGGCCGGCCTGGGGGCGGATCTGGAGCCAGCGGCGCCGGCGCTGCCGGGCGTCGATGCCGCCGCGCTGCGCGAGGCGCTGGTCCGGCTGCGCAGGCTGGTGGCGACCGACGATCTGGCCTCGGTCGATTGCTTCAACGAATTGCGGGAAAGTCTCGTGGCCTCGGCCGGCACGGCGACCGACCGGCTCGGCCGGGAAATCGAGGATTACGCGTTCGAGGATGCGCTGCAGACGCTCGACGCGATCATCGCCGGCCTCCCGGCGGCGGCGCCGCCGGGAGCGTCCGTTTAGTCGAAGCGGCCGTTGTCGAGCGCGGCCGGCAGTTCCGGCGGCACGCGGTCGAAGGCGATGATGCGCTTGCCCTTGTGGTCCTTCAGGAAATCCTCAGCGTCAGTGCGCGAGGCCAGCGGCACCAGTTCGTGCCCCATCGGTCCGAGCACGTCGGAGCCGACGACGAACAGCGCACGGCGCGCATCGATGCGTTCGAGGTTGTAGAAGTCGGTCACGTAGATGCCGGCGATGTCCTCGCGGCGGTGGCCTGGGGCGTACTTGCGCAGGTCGTTCAGGAACTTGAACATGTCCTTGGCGCCGTCGAAGAAGTGCGCGTGGCCGTCCTTCCAGGTCACGACGGCGACCCAGTTCGGGTATTTCGACACGATCATGCCGCAGACCGGGCAGAGATCCTTGGGGCCGGGCTTCGGCACCTGCTGGGCGGAGGCGAGCCCCGCCCAGCAGGCGAGCGCGGCGGCGAGCAGGGTGCGGCGCAGCATCAGGCCGGCTTCTGCGCGGCGCGCCGGCGGCGTTCCTCGCGGTTCCTGCGGATCATCATCACGTCGCCGGCCATGTCCAGATAGGACTCGCGCAGCGCGTCGTTGAAGTTGCCCAGCGTGCCGCCGTGCTTGGCCTGGAATGCCTGCGCCGTCGTCAACGACGCGAAGGAGTGCTTGCTGCGCTTGGTCATCGCGTGCTTCAGGTCGGCGCCGATCAGGTAGACCAGGTTGTCGACGGCGACCAGCGGCCGGGGTTCGACGGTCGACCCGTAGTCCGGGCCGAAAATGGCTTTCGGTTCGCGGTCGATGTTCAGTCCCAGACTCAGCGACAGGCAGTGGATGGAGCAGACGCCGTCGACCAGGTCGTCCGAATACTGGACCAGCATCCGGGCGCGGTGGTGTTCCTTGCGATCCATGCCGCAGTACGGGCACTTCGGGTATTTTTCCAGTTCGTTTTCCAGCGGTTTGGCGTCGGCCGGCTTCTTCGGGATGAACTGGTTCGGGGTTCCGTCGCCCGTGCAGGCGTCGGCGGCGGCATGGCTCGATGCGGCGGCGAGGCCGGCGAGCGCGGAGATCTTCAGCAGATCGCGGCGTTTCATTGGATGACTCCCTGAATTGAGCAAAGGCATATTAGCCCCCGGTGATGCGTGCCGGCTGCGACATAGTGTCGCACCTCAGCCGAGCAGGCGGTTCATCACGCTGAAGTAGCGCAGGCCCTGCCACAGCGTCGAGATGCCGAGCGCGATGACGAACAGCGCCGCGCCCTTGAGCAGCCAGCCGCGCAGTTCCGGGCCGAGGCGGCCGAACAGGAAGGACGCGGAGAACATCGCGGGCAGCGTGCCGGCGCCGAAGGCCAGCATCAGCAGAGCGCCTTCGGCCAGCGACGGCGACGTCGTTGCCTTGACCGCCATGGCCATCGTCATCGAACACGGCATCAGGCCGTTGATCGCGCCGCCGATCGCGGCGCCGAGCCGGGGGCCCTTGCTGAAGGCTTGGCCGAACTGGCGGCGCAGCCAGGCGACCGGCGCGAAGCCCAGGCTGTTGCGGACCGGGGAGACGCCGAGCAGGTCGAGCCCGAGCAGGATCACGGCGAGTCCGGCGACGATCTGCAGCACGCCCTGCCAGCGGCCGAACTCGCCGGTCTGCACGAGCACCGCGCCGAGACCGGCGGCGATCAGGCCGATCACCGCATAGACCGTGATCCGGGCGCCGTGGTAGGCCAGGTAGGGCGTCACGCCGCGCGCGCCCAGCCGGATGAAGAAGCTGGAGACCAGTCCGCCGCACATGCCGAGGCAGTGGCCGCTGCCGAGCAGGCCGGTCATGAAGGCGAGGCCGTACGAAAGTTCGGCGAGGTGGTGACTTTGTTCCATGCGCTGCGGGCTTCCGGCGGTCGACGGAGCGGCAGTCTAGCAAATGCCGAGCCCCGGCAGGTCGGCGCAGCGCCGCCGCAGTGAAAATCCTGGCCGGAGCGCGGGCTACAGGCGGGTTTGCCGGAACAGCAGTCCCATCCACTGCAGGAAGCGGTTGGAGCAGTCGTTGCAGGTCAGGTGGCGGCTGCCGGACAGCAGGCGCATCAGCGGCGTGCGCGGAATCCGGCGCATTTTCCCGCGGCACTTCGGGCAGCGGACGACGGCTTCTTTCGGGGAGTTGACTGATGGCATGACGTATAAATTATTGTTTACAAGCCGGATACATTGTATCCCGTTATGCCCTGATCGTACCCGTTCCGGGTTGCAAAAAGATAACGGGGGCCGCAGCCCCCGTGACACGGAATCAGCGGGCCGTCAGTCCCGGCCGGCTTCCTGCGCCTCGAACCACAGCGCGTTGACGACGGCGAGCAGGATGGCCATAGCCAGGCCGAGTACCCAGGTGAAATACCACATGAAATTATCTCCTTGTTCAGTAAGCGGAACGCTCGTTGGCTTCGATGAAGCGCGAGGTGACCTTGCCGGCCATGACCTTGTAGGCCCAGCCGGTGTAGGCGATCACGACGGGCGTGAAGATCAGCGCGGCCCAGAACATCACCGACAGCGTCAGATGGCTTGAAACACTGTCCCACGCGGTCAGGCTGGAGCGCGGGTCGGAGGACGACGGCATCACGAACGGGAACATCGAGACGCCCGCCGTGCCGATCACGCCGAGTTCGGCGACGGCGCTGCAAACGAAGGCAGGCAGCGGCTTGTCGGCGCGGACCATGATCAGCGCGACCAGTCCGCCGGCGAAGCCCAGGCCCGGAACGATCCGCAGCAGCGGATACTTGCCGAAGTTCGCCATCCAGGCGCCGGCCTGCACGGCGACGGTCTTGTCGAGGGGATTGGGCAGCGCGCCCGGGTCGACCGCGGAGGTGATCACGTAGCCCGGAATGCCCAGCGCAACCCAGAAGCCGGCGGCGGCGAAGGCGAGCAGCATCAGCCCGCCGAAGATCAGCGCGGCCTTCTTCGCGCGCTGGTAGATCGCGCCTTCGGTGCGCAGCATCAGGTAATTCGCGCCGTGGAAGGTCAGCATCGCGAAGCTGACGACGCCGGCGAGCAGCGCGAACGGGTTGAGCAGCGCCCAGAAGCTGCCGGTGTAGACCGGCATCAGGTCGTTCTGGAAGTGGAAGGGAACGCCCTGCAGCAGGTTGCCGAAGGCGACGCCGAAGATCAGCGAAGGCACGGCGCCGCCGGCGAACAGCCCCCAGTCCCAGGCCTTGCGCCAGGTGGGGTTGTTCACCTTGGAGCGGTAGTCGAAGCCGACCGGGCGGAAGAAGAGCGCCCACAGCACCGCCAGCAGGGCCCAGTAGAAGCCGGAGAAGGCGGTCGCGTAGACCAGCGGCCAGGCGGCGAAGATGGCGCCGCCGGCGGTGATGAACCAGACCTGGTTGCCGTCCCAGTGCGGGCCGACGGTGTTGATGACGACGCGGCGTTCGACGTCGTCCCGGCCGACGAAGGGGAGCAGCGTGCCGACGCCCATGTCGTGGCCGTCCATGATCGCGAAGCCGAGCAGCAGCACGCCGACGAGCAGCCACCAGACGAGTTTCAGGGTTACGTAATCGAGCATTTCAGCGTCCTCACGATGCGGTGTTCAGGGCCGGTTCGCCGTCGTAGCGGCCGGTGCCGAGGCTGGCCGGGCCGAGCCGGGCGTACTTGAACATCAGGTACAGTTCGACGACGAGCAGGCCGGTGTAGAAAAACATGAAGCCGGCCAGCGAGCCGTACAGGCTGCCGGCGCCCAGCGCCGACGTGGACAGGTGGGTCGGCAGCACGCCGAAGATGGTCCACGGCTGGCGGCCGTATTCGGCGACGAACCAGCCCATTTCGCAGGCGATCCACGGCACCGGGATGAACCACAGCGCCCAGCGCAGCAGCCAGCGCCGGTTCTGGAAGCTGTTGCGGGCCGAATGCCAGAAGGCGAGCACGACCAGCGCCAGCATCGCAAAGCCGAGCACGACCATGATCCGGAAGGTCCAGAACATCGGGGCAACCCTGGGGATCGTGTCGCGCGCGGCCTGCGCCATCATCTCCGGCGTGGCCTGGGCGACGTCGGCGACGTATTTCTTCAGCAGCAGGCCGTAGCCGAGATCGTCCTTGTGGCTCTCGAAGCGGGCCTTGACCCCGGCATCGGCGGTGCCGGCGCGCAGGCTTTCGAGGTCCTTGACGGCAGTCACGCCGCGCTTGATGCGTTCGAGCGCCTGCGCTTCGAGCTGGTCGATGCCGGGCAGCACCTTGTCCGTCGACCGCGTCGCGATCAGGCCGAGCAGGTAGGGCAGTTTGATTTCGGCGGCGTTCTCGCGCCTGTCGTCGTCGGGAATCGCGAACAGCGTGAACGGGGCCGGCGCCGCCTCGGTCTTCCACATGCCTTCCATCGCCGCCAGCTTGGTCTGCTGGTGTTCGGTGACCGCGTAGCCGGATTCGTCGCCGAGCACGATCACCGAACAGGCCGCGGCGAAGCCGAAGGCGGCGGCGATCCGGAAGGAGCGCTTGGCGAATTCGACATGGACGCCCTTCAGCAGGTACCAGGCGCTGATGCCGAGCACGAACAGCGACCCGGTGACGTAGCCGGCCGACACCGTATGCACGAACTTGGCCTGCGCCGCCGGGTTGAACAGCAGTTCGGCGAACGAGGTCATTTCCATGCGCATCGTCACGTAGCTGAATTCGGCGCCGACCGGGTTCTGCATCCAGCCGTTGGCGATCAGGATCCAGACCGCCGACAGGTTGGAGCCGATCGCCGTCAGGTAGGTGATCAGCAGGTGGCCGCGCTTCGACAGGCGGTCCCAGCCGAAGAAGAACAGGCCGATGAAGGTGGATTCGAGGAAGAAGGCCATCAGTCCCTCGATGGCCAGCGGCGCGCCGAAGATGTCGCCGACGTAGTGCGAGTAGTAGGCCCAGTTGGTGCCGAACTGGAACTCCATCGTGATGCCGGTGGTGACGCCGAGCGCGAAGTTGATGCCGAACAGCTTGCCCCAGAACTTGACCATGTCCCGGTAGATTTCCTTGCCGCTCATCACGTACACCGTCTCCATGATGGCGAGCAGGAAGGACAGGCCCAGCGTCAGCGGGACGAAGAGGAAGTGGTAAAACGCGGTGGCCGCGAACTGTAGTCGCGACAGGTCGACGACCGTTGGGTCGATCATGGCTATTCTCCCTGATTGATTTGAATGGATGGCCCGGCGATGCGGACCGCCGCCTGCTCGACGTCGATACGGACACGGTGCGGCTTGACGAAGCTGTGCCAGAGTCCGAACAGGACGACGGTCTTGACCAGCAGGACGACGGCGATGTGCTTCCGCAGCCGTGCCGGCCTGCCCTCCGGATGGCGATGTTTTTTCTGCATGGCTCCCCTCGTGCCGGGACGGATGGTCGTAAGGCGGCGGGACCCGACGCCCCGCCTTCCCCGGGCGCGGAGCCCGGGGCGGCACGGATTCTCCGGGGGCGGGCCGGCGCCGAGGAAGTGACCAAACGCCGCGCGACCGCCGGCCGCAACAGGCCCCGCGACAATCCGTCACTTCCGCGGACGGGCCGCATTTCCTAAAGTGGCCGGGTTCCTTCCCAGGACACCTCTCCATTTTTTTCGAGCCCCGGTTGCGGGGCTTCTTTTTGCGCGAAGCGGACCGTCCGATGACCTCGCTGACTCAACTCGCCCGGGCGCGGCTGATCAAGCTGCGCTGGCTTTCGGTCGGCGGCATGTTCGCCGCCGCCGTGCTCAGCCCGCACGTGCTCGGCACCGGCGAGGTGATGCACCGCCTGCTAGCCTTCACCGCCGTCGTCGCCAGCGTCAGCCTGGCCCAGCCGCTGCTCGGGCTGCTCGACCGGGGCGACCGGCTGTCGCCGTTCTCCCCGCTGCTGCAGCTCGGCTTCGATCTCGCGGCCTGGGCCGTCTACATCTACCTGTCCGGCGGCGCGACCAATCCGCTGATCTCGATCTTCCTGCCGCTGGTCGCCATCGGGGCCAGCGTGCTCGGCCGCGTGCAGGCCTGGGGGCTGGGCATCGCGGCGATCCTCGCCTATTCCTTCCTGTGGCGTTTCCATGTGCCGCTGCCGGTGCCCGACGCGGAGCGCGCCGCCCATCTGCACCTGGCCGGCATGTGGCTGGTCTTCGCGGTGTCGGCGCTGGTCGTCGTCTGGTTCATCCGGCAGATGCGCCAGGCCGTGCGCGAGCGCGACGCGGCGCTGGCCGAGGCCCGCGAGAAGGCGATCCGCAACGACTGGCTGGTCGCCATGGGCGGCCTCGCCGCGGGCGCCGCGCACCAGCTCAGCACGCCGCTCGGCACGCTCGGCCTGCTCGTCGACGAGTGGCTGGACGAGAGTGCGCTGCCGGCGGCGCTGCATGACGACCTGGCGCTGATGCAGCGTCAGGTCGCGGTCTGCAAGCAGGCGCTGACGCAATTGACCGAGCGCGCCGGCCAGCCGCGCGGCGGCGACGGCATGCCGGTCGGCCAGTGGCTGCAGGGCTGCCTGCTCGCGTGGCAGGCGCTGAATCCGGCCGCGGCGACCGACGTCGCCATCTCGCCCCGCCTGGACGGCGTCGGCCTGCCGATCGACGTGTCGCTCGAGCGCGCGCTGGCCAACCTGCTCGACAACGCCCGCCATGCCGGCGCGACGCGCATCGACATCCGCGCCGAGCGCCACGGCGGCGAGTTGCGCGTCGATATCGACGACGACGGTCCCGGCATTGCGCCGGCCGCGCTGGCCGATCTGGCGGCGGGGCGGCCCGCCGCATCGAACGGCGGCATGGGGATCGGCCTGCTGCTGACCCGCGCCGCGCTCGAACGCCTGGGCGGCCGCCTGGCGCTGCAGCGCCTGCCCGGCCGGGGCACCCGGGCCAGCCTGCTGCTGCCGCTCGCCCCATTTTCCGGAGAAACGACATGAACCCCCACGAAATGCGCCTGCTGATCATCGACGACGACGATGCCTACCGCGAAGTGCTGTCCCGTTCGCTGGGCCGCCGGGGATTCTCGGTCAGCCTGGCCGGCAGCCTCGACGAGGGGCTGGCGGCCTGCCGCGACCACGATCCGGACTACGTGCTGCTCGACCTGAACCTGGACGGTCAGTCCGGGCTGAGCCTGATCCAGCCGATTCTCGACCTCGCGCCGGGCGCGCGCATCGTCGTCCTGACCGGCTACGCCAGCATCCAGACCGCGGTCGGCGCACTGCGCCTGGGCGCCGGGCACTACCTGCCGAAGCCGGCCGGCGTCGCCGACATCGTCAAGGCGCTGCTCGAGGACGAGGTCGACATTCCGGACGACGGCCCGGACGACCGGATGACGGTCCGCCACCTCGAGTGGGAATACATCCAGCGCATGCTGGCCGAGCACGACGGCAACATCGCGGCGACGGCGCGGGCGCTGAAGATGCACCGGCGCACGCTGCAGCGCAAGCTGGCCAAGAAGCGGCCGCTGGCCATCGAGGTCTGAACGGCGCTGCGACAATCGGTCGCGGGGGGCGCCCGGCGTTTGCCACTAGAATCGCCGGGCTGGAAATACTGCCCGGAGCGGGCTGGCAGGAACGCATGGCCGATACGATCGCCCATCTCTACATCGAACATCTCGGGGAAATCCGGCGCTTCCTGGCCCGCCGGCTGGCCTGCGTCGACGCCGCCGCCGAACTGGCGCAGGAGGTCTTCGTCCGCTACCTGGTCGCCGCGCCGGGCCGGCAGATCGACAACCCGCGCGCCTTCCTGTTCCGGATCGCCGGCAATCTCGCGGTCGACCGCCACCGGGCGGCCGTTTCGGTCCGCCACGTCGATATCGACGAATGCGTCGACCTCGCCTCCGACTATCCGTCGCCCGAGCGCTTCGCGATCGCCCGCCAGGAAGTCGAGCGCCTGCGCCGGGCGATCGAGGAACTGCCGCCGAAGTGCCGCGAGGTGTTCGTCCGCCACAAATTCGACGGCATTCCGCAGGCGACGCTGGCCGAGGAGTACCGGGTGACGCTGAACGCGATCGAGAAACACCTGGTCCGGGCGCTGGTGCACCTGCGTTGCCGGGTGATGCCGGCATGAATCCGCCATCCGCCAAAACGAAGGCGCTGGCCGAGGAGGCCGCTGCCTGGTTCGTCCGCCTGCGCCGCCCCGGCCTCGACGACGCCGAGCGCCGGCGCTTCGAGCAGTGGCTGGCCAGCGCCCCGGAACACCGGCGCGAATACGCCTGCATCGAGCGCCTGTGGGGTAGCCTCGACCGCGTCGGCCGGCCGGCCCCGCGCCGCCGGCGGGCGGCGGCGCTGGCCGCGGCGCTGGCCGCCGCCGCGGTGCTGCTGCACGCGACTTTCGCGGTCGACCTGCGCGAAGGCACCAAAATCGGCGAGCTGCGCCAGGTCGTGCTGCAGGACGGCACCGTCGTCGAACTGGATGCCGACACCGTGCTCGACATCGACTACACGCCGTGGCGGCGGCGCATCACGCTGGAGCGCGGCCAGGCCCAGTTCCGGGTCGCGCCGGGCTGGCGCCCCTTCTCGGTCCGCGCCGGCGACGGCACGGTGCGCGACATCGGGACGACCTTCAACGTCTGGGAAGAATGCGGCGAGGTCCGCGTCGCGGTCCAGCAGGGCGAGGTCGAAATCGACCTCGATGCCGGCGGCGCGCCGCACCGGCTGCACGCCGGCCAGCAGACCAGCTACCGCGCCGGCGGCGTCGACGAGCCGCGCCCGGCGCCGGCAGCGCCGGCGTGGCGCAGCAACCGCTGGCTGTTCGAAGGCGCGACGCTGGGCGAGGTGGTCAGCGAGATCAACCGCCTGCACGAGCGGCCGGTCGTGCTGTCCGACGCCTCGCTGGCCCGGCTCCGGGTCAGCGGCGTGTTCGAGCGCAGCGACCGGGCCGGCCTGCTCCGCGCGCTGGCGCTGGCGCTGCCGCTGCGCGTCGAGGAAACGCTGGACGCGACGATGCTGCGTCGGCGCTGAAAATAGTTGCCCGTCCGTGTCAGGGTGCGCCCCGGTTCTCCGTCTTATCCGGAGGAGGGCAAACGCCCTCGCCAGAAAAACACGACAACCGGGGAAAATCATGCATCGACCGTTACGGCTCGCCCTGCTGCTCGCCGCCCTCCATGCCGGCGGCGCGCAGGCCCAGGCGAAGAGCATCGACATCGCCGCGCAGGACCTGTCCGGCGCGCTGACAGCGCTGGCCAGCCAGGGGGGCATCCAGCTGCTGTTCAGCACCGATGAGCTGAAGGGCGCCCGCTCGGCCGCAGTGCGCGCCGCGCCGGGACCGGAAGAGGCGCTGCAGCGCCTGCTCGACGGCAGCGGCTTCACCTTCGTCCGCTCCGGACCGGGCAGCTACGTGATCCGCAGGCGGCCGCCGGCCGGGCAGTCGGCGACGGTCTTGCCCGAGGTCGTCGTGACTTCGGCGGCGGAGCGCGGCTACAAGGCCGACAAGGTCGCCGTCGCCGGCAAGATTCCGCTGTCGCCGCGCGAGATTCCGAACTCGGTGTCGGTGCTGACCCGGGAACAGATCGAGGAGCAGGGACTGGTGACGATGCAGGACGGCCTGCAGCAGGTGACCGGCATCAACGTCGTCGCCAACGACACCTCGAACGCCCAGTACTGGGCCCGTGGTTACGGACTGGGCGTGATGTACGACGGCGTCGCGTCGTACAACGGCATGACGCCGTCGCACCAGTTCGACCTTGCGCTGTACGAGCGGATCGAGGTGCTGCGTGGTCCGGCCGGCCTGCTGCGCGGGGTCGGCGAGCCGGGCGGCGTCGTCAACCTGGTCAAGAAGCGCCCGCAGGAGCAGTTCGGCTTCGCGTGGAGCGCCGGCGCCGGGTCCTGGAACAACTACCGCGCCGAAGCCGATGTCACCGGTCCGCTGAACGAGGCGCGCAGCCTGCGCGGCCGCCTGGTCGTCGCCAACGAGGATCGCGGCTATTTCTACGATCATACGCACGGCCGGAAATGGCTGGCGATGGGGGCGCTCGAGTATGCGCTGTCGCCGGCGACCCGCTTCTCCCTGTCATTCACGGCCCAGGACGCCGACGTCCGGGCGCCGTGGTCCGGCCTGCCGACTTCCAGCGCGAAGGATGCGGAGGGGCACTTCCGGCTGCTCGATGTCGACCGGTCGACCTTCCATGCGCCGGAGTGGGGCCGGATGCTTTACCACACCGAGGAAAGCTCGGCCGCCGCGGAGCAACGCTTCGACAACGGCTGGTTGGCGAAGGCCAGCCTGAATCACCGGGAGTGGCGGCAGGACTACAAATATGCCTACAGCTATTCGTCGGTCGATGTATCGACCAAGCGTCTCGACTACAGAACCACGCGGGGCGACGGGGATTATGCGCGCGACGGCATCGACCTCTACGCCAGCGGCCCGTTCCAGTGGCTCGGCCGGCAGCACAGGCTGCTGTTCGGGTTCAACGCCGAGGAGTACCGCTACCGCAGCAAGTCGGGCAGCGGCCCGGTCATCTCCGGCGTGCTGTTCGGCGACCTGTCGCCACTGGCCGAGCCGGACATCGCCTATACCTCGGGCAAGGAAAACTCGACGGTGCAGTCCGGCTTCTACACGCAGTTGCGCCTCAGCCTGGCCGATCCGCTGACGCTGGTCGCCGGAGCGCGGACGACGAGTTTCGAGAACCGCTACCACAACGTCGCGCCGTCCAAGGCGCAGGCATGGATCAGGGGCGCCAAGGCCGACAACGAGGTGACGCCCTACGCCGGGCTGCTGTTCGACGTCAGCCGGGAAGTCACGCTGTATGCCAGCTACGCCGACATCTTCGTGCCGCAGACGCAGGCGAAGACCGGCGGCGGCGTGCTCGATCCGCGGGTCGGCCGGCAGTACGAGATCGGCAGCAAGGCCGATCTGCTCGACGGCCGACTGGCGGCCTCGCTCGCGCTGTTCGACATCCGCGACCGCAACCGGGCCTATCTCGACCTGGTGGGCGACCCGGACGGCAATTCCTACCTGAACGCGGGCGAGGTCGAAAGCAAGGGCTGGGAGCTCGAATTCGCCGGCAAGCCGCTGCGCGGGCTGGACCTGAGCGCCGGCTACACCAACCTGAGCACCTCCTACCTGAAGGACAAGGACAACGAAGGCAAGTCCTATTCGATTTTCTCGCCGCGCCACCAGTACAAGCTGTGGAGCAACTACCGCTTCGCCGCCGATGGCGAGCTCGCGGGCTTCAGCGTCGGCCTCGGGCTGATCGCGCAGAGCCGGGCGCAGAGCACGCGCGGCTGGCGCGACGAGGTGGTCAATACCGCCTATACCGTGGTCAATGGCCGCATCGGCTACCAGATCGACGCCCGCCATTCGGTCAGCCTTGCGGTGAACAACCTGTTCGACCGCAAATACTACGCATCGGTCGGCACGCCGAATAACTACAACTTCTACGGGGAGCCGCGCAGCCTGATGCTGACCCTCCGTGGCAGTTACTGAGGAGGCCGCCATGGACAGACGCACCCTGCTGCTCGCCGGCCTGGGCTTCGCCGCGTCCGCGGCGGCGCGGGCCGCCGACGGGCCGGCCGCCGGCGACGACCCGCTGGTCGACGAACTGGAAAAACACCCGCGCTGCGTGATCTGCAACATGGACCGCCGCAAGTTCCACGATGCCCGCCACCTGCTGCACTACGGCGACGGCAGCGTGCAGGGCACCTGCTCGGTGCATTGCGCGTCGGAGTGCATGCTGCGCGAGCGGCGGCGCGGCTTCCGGGCGATCTACGCGCCGGATTTCGGCGCGGCCGGCGAGCCGAAACCGCTGGTCGAGGCGGCGTCGGCGACCTACCTGATCGGCAGCGACCTGCGCGGCGTGATGACGCCGGTCAGCAAGGTCGCCTTCGCCAGCCGCGACGCGGCCCTGCAGGCGCGCGCCGTGTATGGCGGGGAGATCGCCGGCTTCGCCGCCGCGGTCGCCGCGTCGCTGGAGGAGATGGCGGCCGGGCTTGCCCGCCGCTACGACAACGACCGCGAGCGCCTGCGCCGGCGTGCCGGCTGAGGCCTGCGGCGCTTTGCCGCGCGACAATTTGTCCGATTCCCGGGCGGGCGGCGACTGCCTAGCATAGACGTCCGGCGGTTCCGCGCAGGCCATTCCGGTCGCGGCCGCCACCCCGTTTCCGGAGGATCACGATGTCCGCGCTGCCCGCCCGCCTGCTTGGCATTGCCTGCCTGCTGTTGTCCGCCGCCGCCGTCCGCGCGGCACCGATCGACGTCGAGATGCGCGAGGCCGCGCAGCGCCACCGCCAGGGCGACACCGCCGCAGCGGTCGCCATCTGGCAGCGCTGGGCCGGCCAGGGCGACGCCGATGCCGCCTACAACCTCGGGCTGGTCTACCAGCACGGCGACGGCGTGCCGGCCGATCCGGCGCGGGCGCTGACCTGGTACCGCGCCGCCGCCGACAAGGGCGACAAGCCGGCCCAGTTCCAGATCGGGCTGATGTACCAGAACGGCGAAGGCGTCGCCGCCGATCCGGCCGAGGCGCACCGCTGGTTCACGCTGCACCGGCGCCACCACATGCACCATGCGCACACCCCGCAGATGGTCGCCTGGCGCCAGCAGGCGCTGGCCCTGATCGACGACCGGGACCGCCGCGAGCAGCTGGCCGCGGCGCGCCGCGACGGCGCGCTGGTCGTCGCCGAACTGCAGCGCCGGGCCGGGCTGACGCCCCGCCCGGCACAGCTGGCCCTGGCCGCCGACTGAGTCAGTCGCGCTGCAGGCGCAGCGAGTTGGTGACCACCGACACCGAGCTCAGCGCCATCGCCGCCGCGGCGATCATCGGGTTGAGCCTTCCGGCCGCGGCGAAGGGGATCGCGACGACGTTGTAGCCGAGCGCCCAGAACAGGTTCTGGCGGATGATGCCCATCGTCCGCCGCGACAGGTCGATGCCGGCGGCGACGCGCGCGATGTCGCCGCCGACCAGCGTGACGTCGGCCGACTCGACGGCGATGTCGGCGCCGCCGCCGATCGCGAAGCCGACGTCGGCGGCGGCCAGCGCCGGCGCGTCGTTGATGCCGTCGCCGATCATGCCGACCTTCTGCCCGGCCGCCTGCAGTTCGCGGATCACCGCCAGCTTGTCGGCCGGCGTCGCGCGGGCGATCACGCGGTCGATGCCGACCAGTTGCGCGACGTGGCGCGCTACCGCTTCGACGTCGCCGGTCGCCATCACGGTCTGCAGGCCGAGCCGGTGCAGGGTTGCGATGGCGTCGGCGGCGCCGTCGCGCGGCCGGTCGGCGATCGCGAAAACGGCCGCGATCTGCCCGTCGACCGCGACGAAGACCGGGGTCTTGCCCTGTTCGGCGAACTGCCCGGCGTCCGCGGCGAAAATCCCGTCGGCGACGCCGTTCGCGCTCAGCAGTGCGGCGTTGCCGACCAGCAGGTCGCAGCCGTCGACGCGGGCGCTGACGCCGCGTCCCGGGTGGGCGACGAATTCGTCGGCGGCCAGCGTCCGCTGCCGGCGCGGCCGGCACCATTCGGCCAGCGCGCGCGCCAGGAAATGCTCGGAGCCGGCCTCGGCGGCATCGACCAGGTCGGCAATCCGGGCTTCGGCGAACAGCGGCAGGATGCGGTGGTCGGTGACCGCCGGGCGGCCCTCGGTGATCGTCCCAGTCTTGTCGAAGACCACGGTGCCGAGCCGGGCGGCGGTTTCCAGCGCCTCGCCGTTGCGGATGTAGATGCCGCGCTTCGCGGCCTGGCCGGTGCCGACCATGATCGCGGTCGGCGTCGCCAGGCCGAGGGCGCACGGGCAGGCGATCAGCAGCACGGCGACCGAGTGGGCCAGCGCGGCCGACAGCGGGGCGCCGGCCAGCGCCCAGCCGGCGAAGGTGGCCGCGGCGACGCCGCCGACTGCCGGCACGAAGCGCGCCGAAATGCGGTCGGCCAGCTTCTGCACCGGCAGCTTGCTGCCCTGTGCATGGTCGACCAGCTTGACGATGCCGGACAGCACCGTGTCGCCGCCGACCGCGGTGACGGTCATCACGAAGCTGCCGTTGCCATTGACGCAGCCGCCGGTCACCGGGGCGCCAGGGCGCTTGGCGACCGGCAGCGATTCGCCGGTCAGCATCGCTTCGTCGACGGACGAGGCGCCTTCCAGCACGCGGCCGTCGGTCGGTACCCGGTCGCCGGCGCGGACGCGCAGGCGGTCGCCGACGACGACCTCGTCGATCGGCACGTCGCGCTCGCTGCCGTCGGCGGCGAGGCGCAGCGCGGTCTCCGGCTGCAGTTCGATGAGCTTCCGGATCGCCTCGCCGGCCTTGCCCTTGGCGCGTTCCTCGAGGTAGCGCCCGAGCAGCACGAAGGTGCAGATGCCGGCGGCCGATTCGAAATAGACGTGGTGGTGCATCTTCAGCACGCCCGGCAGGCTGTAGGCCCACGCGGCGCCGGCGCCGATCGCGATCAGCGTGTCCATGTTGGCCTCGCGCTGGCGGGCCAGCGCCCAGGCCTTGCGGAAGATGCTGTTGCTGCTGCCGAACAGGATCGCCGTCGACAGCGCGAATTCCATCACGCGCAGCGCCGGCGAGCGGTGCATCAGCATGCCGGAGATCATCACCGGCGCCGTCAGCAGCGCCGACTGCACGAAACGCTTCTTCGCCTCGGCGATGCGCTGCTTCTCGCGCTCGACCAGCAGCCGGCGCTGGGCCAGCGTGTCCATCGGGTGCGCCTCGTAGCCGAGGCGGCGGATCACGTCGGTGACGCCGTCGCGGTCGATCGCGCCAAGCACGCTGACGGTGGACGCGGCAAAATTGACGGCGGCCGAGCGCACGCGCGGGTCGCGCCTGAGCTTCATCTCGATCAGCAGCGCGCAGGACGCGCAAGTCATGCCCTCGACGGCCAGCGAGCATTCGGCGACCGGCCCGTCGACCGGCGCGGCGGCGGGCGGCGGGGCCGGCGGGGCCGCGAGCAGCTGGCCGACGACCTTCTCGAGCAGCGCCAGCAGTGCGGCTTCGGGCATGTGCTGCGGATCGTAGCGTACGGTCAGCGAGCCGATGTCGGCGACCAGCTTCACGTCCTCGACGGCCGGATGCTTGCGCAGCAGGATTTCCAGGATGTAGCAGCGTTCCGGATCGCGGGCCAGGCGCGGCGCGACGATGCGCAGGCGCCGGCCGAGGCGGTGGGCGATGCGGAAATGCCTCATCGGCCGGACTTGCGGTAGCGGATCAGCAGGAAGACCAGGTAGAAGGTGGTCATCCACGCATTGCTGTGCGCCAGCGGCTGCTTCAGCCACTGCTTGGTGATCAGGTCCCAGTGCACCCTGACCAGGTAGAAGACGACGATGTCGTTGAAGAAATTGAGGATCGCCTTCTCGTTCAGCGCGCTGTCGAGCACCGGCAGCAGCCGGGCCTGCAGCGAGCCCGGCGGCGCCGCATCGGCCGGCGGCAGCGCGGCGCGGACGCGGTCGAGCAGCGGCTGCAGGCCGCCGCCGGCCGGCGCCGCTGCGTCGGTCCGGGGTGCGCTTTCCGCCGCCGTTTCATCCGGCAGTGCGTCGATCAGCCCGGCCAGCCGGCGGGCGAGTTGCGCGGTGCCCAGCACGGCCGGGTCGTGGCGCAGCGAAATGCGCCGCCAGCCGCGGTCGACCGCGGCCGAGCGGACGCCGGCCAGCGCGGCGGCGCCGCGTTCGAGCGCCTCGGCGCGGGTGGCGGTGCACAGTTCGGCCGGCAGTTCCAGGCGCAGGAATCCCGGCTCGCGGTGGCAGACGACGATGCGGCTGGCCAGTTGGGCGCTTCGCGACATGCGGCCTCCGTCAGGCGGCCGGGGCGTCGCCGGCGGCGGGCGCTGCGGCGGCAGGCGGCGTGTCCTGGCCCTTTTCCTCGGCCTCGGCCATCAGGTCGGCCAGGTTTTCCTTCTGGTGCAGCGCGAAGTCCTTGCCCATGCCGCTCAGCTTCGATGCGCCGTCGATGATTTCCTTCTGGTACTTGTGCAGCAGGAAACCGGCGGCGATACCGCCGGCCACGCCGGCCGCCAGCAGCATCAGCGGGCTGCGCAGCAGCAGGCCGCGGCCGGCCGCGAAACCGGCGCCGGCCATCATCGCGCCGGTGGTCAGCGGCTTGTGCAGCATCTGGGAGGCGCCGTCCATCATCATGTGCGGCATCTGCTTCATCATTTCCTGGGTCATCATGGCGTTTCCTTTCGGGGTTCGGTCGGGGCCGGGCTTTCATTCTGGACCGGCGTATCCGGGATGTCATGCAGCATCGCGTAGATGCCGCGGCAGCCTTCGCAGCAGAACTGCAGCGTCCGTCCGTCGGCGGCCAGCGCGAAGGGGCGGACGCCGACCGGCAGGCCGCACAGCTCGCAGCCCGCGCTCATTTCAGCAGCGCCAGCGCCTGGCGCTCGAAGGTCGCCTCGTCGGCCTCGCCGACGACCTTGCCGCGCACGGTGCCCCGGGCATCGACGAAGAAGGTCGTGGGCAGACCGACGACGCCGTAACTGCGGGCGATCGCCGAGTTCTCGTCGAGCGAGGCCGGGTAGGAGACGCCGATCCGGCGCATGAACGCGTCGACGGTTCTGGCGTCCTGGCCGGCGTTGACCGCGAGCACTTCGAGTCCCTTGTCGTGGTGGCGGCGGTACACGTTGTCGATCGCCTTCATTTCGCCTTCGCAGTACTTGCACCAGTCGGCCCAGAAGCGGATGACCAGCGGCTTGCCGGCGTAGGCGGTCGGGAAGTCCTGCATGCCGCCGTCCGTGCGCACCGCCAGGAAGGCCGGCGCCGGGCTGCCGACGTTGATGTTGACCTTGGGCGAGCCGTCGCCGCAGGCGGCGAGCAGCAGGGGGAGGAGCAGGAACAGCAGACGCATGTCAGGGTTCGATCAGCAGCAGGTTGGAGTCCAGTATGAACCAGGTCGCGATGCACGCAAAGAGAGAGAAACCGGCCAGCGCGGCGGTCGCCAGCCGGCGGCTGGTGCGCGGCACGATCGCGGCCAGCCCGGGCCGCCCGGCGAAAGGCTGCAGCGCGCCGGCAGCCAGGCCGGCGGCGGTGGCGACGAACAGCGGGACGTACAGCGCGTAGCCGCGATAGTCGTATTCGGGCTTCAGGATGCAGAACGGGCAGTGGTGGTGCGGGTGTTCGTAGATGTACAGCGACACGAAAGAGATCACGCCGGCCAGCGCGGCGGCGAAGGCGGCGGCGCTGCTTGCGGCCAGCGCGGCGCCGGCGGCGCGGCCCGGCCGCTGCCGGCACCACGCGGCGGCGCCGAGCGCGGCGGCCAATGCGCCGTAGCACAGGCCCATCGCCAGCCGCGGCTCGAGCCCCGACGCCTCGCTGGCCAGGCTTTTCGCCTCGCCGGAGAACATGCTGCCGCAGCACGAGGTGATCACGTTGGCCTTCAGATTGACGAAGTACTGCCATTCCAGCGCGAAGCTGGCGGCCAGCGCCGGCAGCAGACCGAGCAGCAGCGCGTACTTGATGCGCACCAGCGGGTAGTCGCGGGCCTGCGTGTCGACGTGGTTGATCGCCAGCCAGGTCGAGGCCAGGAAGAACACGCCGATCTGTGCGAGCAGCGCCGGGAAGCCCCAGGGATTGACGTTCAGCGTGCCGACCGCGCACATCGCGCCGACGAACATCACCGACAGGCGGTCGGCGTTGAACACGAAGAGCAGCAATGCGCCGAGCTGGGCGACCAGCACGAAGCCGAGCAGCGTCGAGAACAGGTAGGTCCGCCGCTCGAAGGCGAGCTGGCGTTCCGAGCCGCTGCCGATGTCCCAGTGCCGGATGATCTGCAGCGCGAAGGGGGTGACGGC
Organism: Dechloromonas sp.; assembly: GCA_028687035.1. Classification (GTDB taxonomy): domain Bacteria; phylum Pseudomonadota; class Gammaproteobacteria; order Burkholderiales; family Rhodocyclaceae; genus Azonexus. The sequence goes on from JAQUAX010000003.1 coordinate 157,281, forward strand.
GGCGAGCATGATCACGGCCAGTCCGGCCGCCATCAGCAGCGCGATGATCGCCGGCTGGAACAGCATCAGGCGTCGACCAGGCGGCCGTCGCGCATGCCGACGACGCGATGCACGGCGCTCGATTCGACGACCAGCGGGTCGTGGCTGGTCAGCAGCACGGTCTTGCCGGCCGCCGTGAAGCTTTCGAGGATGGCCATGAATTCCTTCGACAGCGCGGTGTCCAGGTTGGCGGTCGGCTCGTCAGCGATGATCACTTCCGGATCGTTGATCAGCGCGCGGGCGATCGCGACGCGCTGCTGCTCGCCGCCGGACAGCCATTCGACGCGGGCCGCGGCGCGGTGGCCAAGCTGCAGCTGGTCGAACAGCCGGTTCGCGCTCTCCACCAGTTCGGCGCGCGGGCGGCCGGTCGGGAAGGCGGGCAGGATCACGTTCTCGAGCGCCGACAGCCCCTTGATCAGGTTGAACTGCTGGAACACGAAGCCGAAGCTCTGGCGGCGGATGTCGGTCAGGAAGCGCTCGGGCAGGCCGGAAATGTCCTCGCCCTTGAAGCGGACGCGGCCGCTGGTCGGGCGGGCCAGGCAGCCGACGATGGTCAGCAGCGTCGTCTTGCCGGAACCGCTGGGGCCGCGGAAGGCGGTCACGCGGCCGGGCTCGATCGCCAGATCGATGCCGTGCAGCGCCCAGTATTCGTTGTCGCGGCCCTGGTTGAAGGCCTTCTTGATGTCGGAAAGCTCGATCATGCGCGCATCACCGAATCGGGGTCGGTGATCGCCGCGCGCCAGATCGGCACCAGCACCGCCGCCGTGTAGGGGAAAACCGTGAAGAAGAACAGCGTCGCCACCTGCAGGCCATCGACCGCCGGAACCAGCGCGAACTTCGGGTAGAGCACCGACCAGCCCTTCAACACCGGCTCGAACACCGCAGCGCCGAAATGGAAGACATGGACGTAGGCGGCGACGAAGCCGAGCAGGAAGGCGGTCAGCGAGATCAGCAGGCCTTCCCAGACCTTCATCCGGATCACGTCGCCGGTTTCCCAGCCGATCGCCTTCAGGATGCCGATCTCGCGCTTCTCCTCGGCCGACAGCCCGGAGGCCTTTTCCCAGGCGAGGATCGCGAAGGCGAGGATGGCGCCGGCCAGCACGGTCAGCACGATGCCCTCGCGCCAGTCGAACACGCTCTGGTAGGTGCGCAGCACCTCCTCGCGCAGGATGGGCCGCGAATCGGGCAGCGCGGCCGCCAGCTTGGCGGCGACGTTGCGCACCTCCTGCGGGTTGGCGACCGACAGCGCGATGTCGGTGTAGTGGCCGGCCGGGTATTCGAAGAAGCTGCGGAAATCGGCTTCCGACAGCAGCACGAGGTCGGCCGACAGCAGTTCGGCGTCCGGCGACAGCACGCCGGCGACCTCGAAGGTGAACAGCTTGCCGGAATAGGAACGGAAGGACACGGTGTTGTGCTGGGCCAGGCCGCGTTCGCGGGCGAGCGCGGCGCCGACCATGATCGTGCCGTCGGCGACCTCGCTGGCCGGGCGCGCCATGAAGGTGTAGTTGGCGTTCAGCACCGGGTCGTAGTAGTAGCCCCAGAGCCGGCCTTGCTGCTTCTGGACGCCGCGGATGCGGCCGATCTTCTCGAGGTAGCCCGGCGGGATCAGGTCGTGGCGGCCGGCGACCATGCGCTGCAGGATGACTTCCGGCGAGCCGGCCAGCACGAAGGCGGCCTCGGTGCGCAGCGCGTTGGAGAACAGCGTCAGCGACGCGAGCACGAAGACCAGCGTCGCGTAGGCGGCGAGCAGCCCGAGGTTCTTGGTCTTGCGCCGGGCCAGCGAGGCCAGTGTGAAGTCAATCAGGTGACGTTGTTTTTCCAGCCAGGGGTGCATGGTGTCGGGTCAGCGAGGCCGGCGGCGGCAGCAGCGAGCCGGACGGGAAATGGTCGAAGCCGCCCGGGTGGTCCTGCAGCGCCGAATGCAGGTCGGCCTGGGTCGGATGGCGAGTGTAGCGGGCTTCGGTGAACAGCGCGAGGTCGGTCAGGCCGAGGCGTTCGACCAGGTCGCGGGTGGCCTCGAGGCGCGGCGCGTGCGCCGCGGTGGACTGCGCCGCGACGACGAAAATGCCGGCCGCCGCCGTGGCCAGCGCGCCGATCACCAGCAGGGCCGCGGTGGACGGGCGCATCACAGGTATTTCCGGACCGTCGAGACGATCTGCGCGGTCGGCGTGCCGAGATCGAGCACCGCGGCCAGCTTGCCGTCGCGGTCGACGACGTAGGTCGCCGTCGTATGGTCGATTGCGTAGCTGCCGTCGGCCTGGACCGGTCCCTTCAGGTAACCGGCGCCGTAGGCGCGGGCGACTTTGGCGATCTGTGCCGGGGTGCCGGTGACGCCGGTCATCGCCGGGTGGAAGAAGGCGGTGTAGCGCTTCAGGTGCTCGACGCTGTCGCGCTCCGGGTCGACGGAGACCATCAGCAGCCGGACCCGGGCCCGCTCGTCGGACGTCAGCGCGTTCAGCGCCTGGCCGCCGGCGGCCAGCGAGGCCGGGCAGACGTCGGGGCAGTGCGTGTAGCCGAAATAGACGAGCAGCACCTGGCCGCGCAGCGCCAGCGTATCGACGGCGCCTTCGGCCGAGTTCAGCACGAAATCGCCGCCGGCCGGACGGGCCGGGCCGGCGTCCTGGCGGGCGCCCTGCCACAGCAGCGCGCCGCCGAGCAGCAGGGCGAGCAGGCCGGCGACGCCGAACAGCGCGTAAGGTTTCATGATCGGGAACAGTCGGGGAACCGGGCGGCATTCTGCCCGGCACCGGGGTTTCTGGCCAGCGGGTCTTTCAGAAGCGGTTGGCGGCGCGCATCAGCGCCCCGCGCAGCGCGATGGTCAGGCTGGAACCCATGCCGATGCGCTGGGCGACGGCCGGCAGGATGATCAGAGAGGCCAGGGCGAAACCGGCGCCGAGCAGCAGGGAGGCCATTTCGGGCTGGGTTTCGGTCGTTTTCGGTGTTTGGCTCATCGCATCGTCTCCCCAAGGACTTCGGGAAGCATCGTAGCCGCTTCCCGGCGACCGGGGGATGCGACATATTGCCGCACATCCGCTTCAGGTCTCGCCCGCCTCGTAGGCCGACAGCGTGATTCCGGCGTGTGCCAGGAATTCGCGCAGCGTCTTGATGTCGGTCCGGCTGCAGGTGTTGCTGTTGTGCGGGTGGTGCAGGTAGGCCTCGGCCTTGTTCAGCTTCACGTGGAAGCGGGCGCCGTGCGCCGACTCGACGTCGGCGCCGAGGTGGCCGAGCAGCGACTCGACCTCGCGCCAGTGGATGTTGGCCGGCGGCGGGTCCTGGAAGATGCTGCGCAGCAGGTGGGCGTGCTTGTGGCTCATGGCGATGCTCCGCGGACAGGTCGATGCCGACATTCTATGCCGGTCGCCGTCGACCGTCAGGAAATCGCGATTTTCAGCAGGGCTAGCGTCAGCAGCGTGTAGCCGGCGGCGACCAGGTCGTCGGCCATCACGCCGAAGCCGTTCTTGACGTGATCGTCGAACCAGCGCGCCGGCTGCGGCTTGGTGATGTCGTAGAAACGGAACAGCGCGAAGGCCGCGGCCTGCCACAGCCAGCCGGGCGGCGTCAGCAGCAGCACCAGCCAGAAGGGGACGATCTCGTCCCAGACGATGCTGCCGTGGTCCGGGTCGCCCAGCGCGCGGCCGGCGACGTCGATGAACCAGATGCCGCCGAGGTAGGCGGCGGCGAACAGGAAGAGCAGCTGGGCGTCGTCGAAGAAGGGGCGGAACAGCATGAAGCTGGCCCACGCGAACAGCGTGCCGAAAGTGCCCGGCGCCTTCGGCACCAGGCCGCTGCCGCAGCCGCACGCGAAGAAGTGCGCCGGGTGGGCGAGCAGGAAGCGGACGCTGGGCGGCCTAGGCAAAGTGCTCGTACCCCCGGCGTTCGAACTCGACCGGCTGGCCGTCCGGGTCGAGCACGGCGACCTCGCCGGCCGGGCCGGCGGTCATCTCGCCGATGCACCACAGCGGCAGCTCGAGGCGGGCGGCGATCTGCGCGATCGCCTGGCTCTGGCTGCCCGGTGCGGTGAAGCACAGTTCGTAGTCGTCGCCGCCGGCAACCTGGCATTCGAGCGCGATGCGCCGCAGGTCGGCGTCGTAGGTCTCGCCCTTGGGCAGGTGCGGCAGCTGGACCAGCCTGACCGTCGCGGCGCAGCCGGAGCGGCGGGCGATGTGGCCGAGGTCGGCGAGCAGGCCGTCGGAGACGTCGATCGCCGCGCTGGCGATGCCGTCCAGCGCGCGGCCGAGGGCGACGCGCGGGCGCGGCTTCTCGAGCGCGGCGACGCACAGTCGCGGCCAGGGTTCGGGCAGCGCGACGCGGCCCTGCAGGTGGGCCAGGCCGAGCGCGGCCAGGCCGGGGCGGCCGGAAACCCAGATCAGGTCGCCGGGGCGGGCCCCGTCGCGGCGCAGCGCGCGGCCGGGGGCGACTTCGCCGAAGGCGGTGATGCACAGGTTCAGCGGGCCGCGCGTCGTGTCGCCGCCGACCACGTCGACGCCGTATTCGGCGGCGCAGGCGAAGAAGCCGTCGGCGAATTTCGCGATCCAGTCCTCGTCGACCGCGGGCAGTGCGCCAGCCATCAGCGCCCAGCGCGGTGTCGCGCCCATCGCGGCGAGGTCCGACAGATTGACGGCGAGCGCCTTCCAGCCGAGCCTGAGCGGATCGGTGTCGGGCAGGAAATGGGTGCCGGCGACCAGCATGTCGGTGGTCACGGCCAGCTGCATGCCGGGCGACGGCTGCAGCAGCGCGCAATCGTCGCCGGGGCCGAGCACGGCCGACGGCGTCGGCCGCGCGAAGTACTTGTCGATCAGGCCGAACTCGCCGGCCATCAGCGTCCCTGGCGGCGCGCGGCGACCTCGTCCGGGCGGACGATGGCGGCGACCTTGTCGAGCACGCCATTGACGTACTTGTGGCCGTCGGTGCCGCCGAAAGCCTTGGTCAGCTCGATCGCCTCGTTGATGATCACGCGGTACGGGGTTTCCGGATGGTTGACCATCTCGAAGCTGCCCAGCATCAGCACGCAGGCTTCGACCGGCGACAGTTCGGCGAACGGGCGGTCGATGTGGGCCGAGATGCGCTCGACCAGCGCCTGGTGCTGGCCGATGACGCCGCGCAGCGTGCCGACGAAGAATTCGCGGTCGGCCTTCGCGAAGCCGTCCATTTCGGGCGCGTAGGCTTCGATCGCGGCTTCGTCGGCACCCCCGACGCGCCACTGGTACAGGCCCTGCAGCACGAATTCGCGGGCCCGGCGGCGGGCCGACTTGGGCGGCGCCTTGGGTTCGGCCGGGAGATTGGAATCGCTGGCGAAGGTGGTCATTGGGCAATCGCTTTCTGGAGGTTGGCCATCTCGACGGCGGCCTGGGCGCAGTCGGCGCCCTTGGGTTGCATGCGGACTTCGGCCTGCTCGTCGGTCTCGCAGGTCAGGATGCCGTTGGCGATCGGGATGCCGGTGTCGAGCTGGACTTCCATGATCGCGCGGCAGGAATCGTTTGAAACCACCTCGAAATGGTAGGTTTCGCCGCGGATCACGGCGCCGAGGGCGATCAGCGCGTCGTATCGGCCGCTGTTGGCCAGGCTCTGCAGGATCAGCGGGATCTCGAGGGCGCCGGGGCAGGTCGCGATCGCCATGTCGGCGTCGGCGACGCCGAGGCGCTTGAGTTCGGCGACGCAGGCGGAGAGCAGGCCCTCGCAGACCGGCAGGTTGAAGCGGCTCATCACGATGCCGACCCTGAGGCCGGCGCCGGCGAGGTTGGCGTCGTATTCGTAAACGTTGTCGAAGCGGGACATGGCTCAGAGCTCCGCGGGAGAGGTGACGAAACCGGTGACCTCGAGGTCGAAGCCGGTCATGGAAGGCATCTTGCGCGGGCTGGAGAGCAGCCGCATCTTGGTCACGCCGAGGTCGCGCAGGATCTGCGCGCCGATGCCGTAGGTGCGCGGGTCCCATTTCTGGCGGACGGTCGGCTTTTCACCGGTCAGCCGGGCGAGCAGCGCTTCGCCGTCTTCGGGACGGTGCATCAGCACGATGACGCCGTGGCCGAACCTGGCCATCGCCGCCTGCGCCTCGTCGATCGAGAAGGATTGCTGCTTGCTGGCCGGATCGAGGAAGTCGAGCACCGACAGCGGCTCGTGCACGCGGACCAGCGTCTCGCCGCCGGCCGGGATCGTGCCGCGGACCAGCGCCAGGTGGGTGGCGCCGCTGGCGCGGTCGACGTAGGCGTGCAGCGTGAATTCGCCGTGCGGCGTCGGCACCGGCTTGCTGGTCACGCGCTCGACCAGCTTTTCGGACGCGGCGCGGTAGTGGATCAGGTCGGCGATGGTGCCGATCTTCAGGCCGTGCTCCCGGGCGAATTCGATCAGCTCCGGCAGGCGGGCCATCGTGCCGTCGTCGTTCATGATCTCGCAGATCACCGACGACGGCTGGAGGCCGGCCATGCCGGCGAGGTCGCAGCCGGCTTCGGTGTGGCCGGCGCGGACCAGCACGCCGCCTTCGCGGGCGGTGATCGGGAAGACGTGGCCGGGCTGCACGATGTCGTCGGCGACGACGTTCTTGGCCACTGCGGTGCGGATGGTGTGCGCGCGGTCGGCGGCCGAGATACCGGTGGTCACGCCCTCGGCGGCCTCGATCGAGACCGTGAAGGCGGTGCCGTACTGGGTCTTGTTGTTGCGGGCCATCTGGACCAGGCCGAGCTTCTTGCAGTGCGCTTCGGTCAGCGTCAGGCAGATCAGGCCGCGGCCGTACTTGGCCATGAAATTGATCGCTTCCGGCGTGATGTGCTCGGCGGCCATCACGAGGTCGCCCTCGTTCTCGCGGTCTTCCTCGTCGACCAGGATGACCATCCGGCCGGCTTTCAGCTCGGCGACGATTTCTGCGGTGGTGGCGATGGCGGGATGCGGAGGCATGGGAATCCGGGGGCTGCGAAAAAGGGGAGTTATTTTCTCAGAAACAGGGGCTTGCGTGGGCGCGGATTTCGTCCCTTGCAGTACGGCGCCGGCCCGCAAACGCGAAAACCCCGGTAGCATCCCGCTCCATGCGGCATGCGCTCCTCTTCTCGGTCTTCGTCATCGCTTCCTGCGGGCTCGCTTACGAGCTGGTCGCCGGCGCGCTGTCGTCCTACCTGCTCGGCGACTCGGTGACCCAGTTTTCGACGGTGATCGGCACCTACCTGTTCGCGATGGGGGCCGGTTCCTGGCTGTCGCGCTACGTGACGCGCGACCTGGTCGGCGCCTTCGTCCGCATCGAACTGCTGGTCGGCCTGCTCGGCGGCTTCTCGGCGCTCGGCCTGTTCGTCGTCTTCACGTGGCTGGCGGCGCCGTTCAAGCTGCTGCTCTACCTCGCGGTGTTCGGCGTCGGCGTGCTGGTCGGCCTGGAAATTCCGCTGGTGATGCGCATCCTGAAGCGCGAGCTGGCCTTCCGCGACCTGGTGTCGCAGGTGTTGACCTTCGACTACCTCGGTGCGCTGGCCGTTTCGATCCTGTTTCCGCTGGCGCTGGCGCCGCATCTCGGCCTGGTGCGCACCGGCCTGCTGTTCGGGTTGCTCAACGTCGCCGTCGCGCTGTGGGCGCTGCACCTGTTCCGCGACCAGTTGCCGGGCCGGCGCTGGCTCGCGGTGCAGAGCTGGGGCGCCGCCGCGCTGCTCGCCGGCGGACTGGCCGGGGCCGGCGAACTGACGACGCTGGCCGAGGGGCAGCTGTACGCCGACCAGATCGTCCACGCCGAGACGACGCCCTACCAGCGCATCGTCGTCACGCGCTGGCGCGACGACCTGCGGCTGTTCCTGAACGGCAACCTGCAGTTCTCGGCGCATGACGAGTACCGCTACCACGAGGCGCTGGTCCATCCGGGGCTGGCCGCGCTGCCGGCGGCCCGGCGCGTGCTGGTGCTCGGCGGCGGCGATGGGCTGGCGGTGCGCGAGATTCTGAAATACCCGGGTGTCGAGTCGGTGACGCTGGTCGATCTCGATCCGGCGATGACCCGGCTGTTCTCGACGGCGCCGGCGCTGGTCGCGCTGAACGGCGGCGCGCTGGCCGCGCCGCGCGTCCGCATCGTCAATGCCGATGCCGCGCGCTGGCTGGAGGACAGCCGCGAGCATTTCGACTTCATCGTCGTCGACTTTCCCGACCCGAACAATTTCGCGCTCGGGAAGCTCTACACGTCGGCCTTCTACCGCCTGCTCGAGAAGCGGCTGTCCGCCAACGGCCTGATCGTCGTCCAGGCGACGTCGCCGTTCTACGCGCGGCAGTCGTTCTGGTGCGTCGTCGCGACGCTCGAGGACGTGGGCCTGCGCACCGCGCCGTATCACGCGCTGGTGCCGTCCTTCGGGGAATGGGGTTTCATCCTGGCCGGGCGCCGGGAATTCGCGCCGGTCGCGGTCGACCCCGCGAAAACGCGGTTTCTGACGCCGGACATGCTGCCCGGCCTGTTCGCCTTCCCGGCCGACATGGGGCGCCTGGAGGTCGAGGTCAATCGCCTCAACAACCAGGCGCTGGTCCGTTACTTCGAAACGGAGTGGCGGCGCGTCAGACGTTGAACAGGAAGTTCATCACGTCGCCGTCCTTGACGACGTAGTCCTTGCCTTCGGCGCGCATCTTGCCGGCTTCCTTGGCGCCGGCCTCGCCCTTGTACTGGATGAAGTCGTCGTAGGCGATGGTCTGGGCGCGGATGAAGCCGCGTTCGAAGTCGGTGTGGATGACGCCGGCCGCCTGCGGCGCGGTGTCGCCGACGTGGATGGTCCAGGCGCGGACTTCCTTGACCCCGGCCGTGAAGTAGGTCTGCAGGCCGAGCAGCTGGTAGCCGGCGCGGATCAGGCGGTCGAGGCCGGGTTCGTGCAGGCCCATCGATTCGAGGAACTCGATCTTGTCGGCGTCGTCGAGGTCGGCGATCTCGGCTTCGATCGCGGCGCACAGCGCGACGACCTGGGCGCCTTCGGTGGCGGCGTGGGCGCGCACCGCGTCGAGGTGCGGGTTGTTCTCGAAGCCGTCCTCGGCGACGTTGGCGGCGTACAGCACCGGCTTCGCGGTGATCAGGCAGAAGGGCCTGATGCTCGCCCATTCTTCCTTGGACAGATCGAGGGCGCGCACCGCCTTGCCCTGGTCGAGCTGGGCGAAGCACTTGTCGAGCACGGCAACCAGCACCTTGGCGTCCTTGTCGCCGGCGTTGGCCGGCTTGCGGTAGCGGTTCAGCGCCTTCTCGACGGTGGCCATGTCGGCCAGCGCCAGTTCGGTGTCGATGACCTCGATGTCGCGGATCGGATCGACGCTGCCGGATACGTGCACGACGTTGTCGTCGGCGAAGCAGCGCACGACATGGACGATCGCGTCGGTTTCGCGGATGTTGGCCAGGAACTGGTTGCCCAGACCTTCGCCCTTGGAGGCGCCGGCGACCAGGCCGGCGATGTCGACGAACTCGACGATGGCCGGCTGCATGCGCTGCGGCTTGACGATCTCGGCCAGCTTGGCCATGCGCGGGTCGGGCACCTCGACGATGCCGACGTTCGGCTCGATGGTGCAGAAGGGGTAGTTGGCCGCCTCGATGCCGGCCTTGGTCAGCGCGTTGAACAGGGTGGATTTGCCGACGTTGGGCAGGCCGACGATACCGCATTTCAAAGACATAGGTTTTCCTTAGACGGCTTTGCCGTGCAACTGTTGCTGGGCGCCGGCGAAATCGCCGGCGGCCAGCCGGGGCCAGGCGAGCAGGCTGCGATGCAGGGCCTGCTCGATGTCCGGCTGTTCTTCCTTGCGCGGCGGGTGGAGTACGAAATCGACGACCTGCTGCGACAGGCCGAGCGTGCGCGGATGGCCGATGCCCAGGCGCAGGCGCCAGAAATCCGGCGTGCCGAGCTTGGCCTGGATGTCCTTCAGCCCGTTGTGGCCGCCGTTGCCGCCGCCCTGCTTCAGGCGGATGCCGCCCGGTGGCAGGTCGAGCTCGTCGTGGATGACGAGGATCTCGGCCGGCGGAATCTTGTAGAAATTGGCCAGCGCCGCGACCGACTGCCCGGAGCGGTTCATGAAGGTGGTCGGCTGCAGCAGCCAGAGGTCGCCGGCGCGCGCCGCCTTGCCGAAGAACTTGGCCTGCGGGGCGAGGGAGACCTTCAGCTGGTCGGCCAGGCGGTCGACGAACCAGAAACCGACGTTGTGCCGGGTGGCTTCGTATTCCTGGCCCGGGTTGCCGAGGCCGACGATCAGGCGGGGAGAGGTCATGGGTCGTCAAACGAAATGGCCGCCGGCGGCGAAATGCCGGCGGCGGCCTGGATGTTGCGGAGCGCCCGGATTACTCGGCGGCGGCTTCGCCTTCGGCGGCTTCGGCGGAACCGCCCTTGCCGACGACGCCGGCAACGATCGGATCATCGGAGCCGTGCTGGACCAGCTGGACGCCGGCCGGCAGCTTCAGCTGGGAAGCGTGGATGCTTTCGCCGACGTTCAGCGAGCCGAGGTCGACTTCGATGAATTCCGGCAGGTCCTTGGCCAGGCAGTGCACGTCGACTTCGGTCAGCACGTGGTTGACCAGGCCGCCGTTCAGCTTGACGCCCGGGCCGTTCTCTTCGTTGACGAAGTGCAGCGGCACCTTGATGTGCAGTTCGTGCGTGGCATCGACGCGCTGGAAATCGATGTGCAGGATCTGCTGCTTGTAGGCGTGCGTCTGGTAGTCGCGCAGCAGGACTTGTTCCTTCTTGCCATCGACGACGACGTTGATGATCGAAGAATGGAAGGCTTCCTTCTTCATCTTCAGCAGCAGGTCGTTGTGGTGGGTTTCGATGGCGATCGGGGCGGCTTCGCCACCGTAGATGATGCCCGGCACCATGCCGGCGCGACGCAGGCGGCGGCTCGCACCCGTTCCCTGCAACGTACGCGCTTGGGCGATAACTTCGAATTGCATGTCGATACTCCAGAGTATTTCCCGTTCCGCGACCAGAGCGGGAAGGTTGTAAAAGACTTAGTCGATGAACAGCGAGGACACGGAGTCGTCGTTGCTGATCCGGCGAATGGTTTCGGCCATGATCTCGGCGACCGAGAGCTGGCGGATGCGGGGCGACGCGGCGGCATCGTCGCGCAGCGGAATGGTGTCGGTGACGACCAGCGCGTCGAGGTCGGAGCTGTTGACGCGCTCGACGGCCGGGCCGGACAGCACCGGGTGCGTGCAGTAGGCGACGACCTGCTTGGCGCCGTGCTGCTTCAGCGCGGTGGCGGCCTTGCACAGCGTGCCGGCGGTGTCGACCATGTCGTCCATGATGATGCAGGTGCGGCCGTCGACGTCGCCGATGATGTTCATCACTTCGGAAACGTTGGCCTTCGGGCGGCGCTTGTCGATGATCGCCAGGTCGCATTCGAGGCGTTTGGCCAGCGAGCGGGCGCGGACGACGCCGCCGTGGTCGGGCGAAACGACCATCGGGTTTTCGTAATTCTGCTTCTTGATGTCTTCGAGCAGGATGGGCAGCGCGTAGATGTTGTCCACCGGGATGTCGAAGAAGCCCTGGATCTGCTCGGCGTGCAGGTCCATGGTCAGCACGCGGTCGACGCCGGAGGCGACCAGCATGTTGGCGACCAGCTTGGCGGCGATGGGCACGCGCGAGGAACGCGAACGGCGGTCCTGGCGGGCGTAGCCGAAATAGGGGATGGTCGCGGTGATGCGGCCGGCCGAGGCGCGCTTCAGCGCGTCGACGACGACCAGCAGTTCCATCAGGTTGTCGTTGGTCGGGGCGCAGGTCGATTGCAGCACGAAGATGTCGCGGCCGCGGACGTGTTCCTGCAGTTCGACGGAGACTTCGCCGTCGGAGAAACGGCCGACATTGGCGCGGCCGAGATCGACATTGAGATTGCGGGCGACGCCGGCAGCCAGTTTGGGGTTGGCGTTGCCGGTGAAGACCATCAAGCTGTTGTAGGCCATGCTCATATCCTTCGGGCCTTCTCTGTTTCGCCCGCCACAATGAAAATCGGGCAGGCGTTTAGCCTGCCCGGGGGAAACTGGCTGGGGAAGAAGGATTCGAACCTTCGAATGCCGGAATCAAAATCCGGTGCCTTGACCAACTTGGCGACTCCCCAGCGGTCGTTCAAACGGGGTGCGTTCAAACGAGGCGCGAATGTTACAGGGCGTTTTTCAGGAAGTCCAGTCTTTTTCGAAATTTTTTGCCAATGGATGTTCGGCCAGTCCGTCCGCGACCCAGCCGGCGATGCCGCCGGGAAGCCCGGCCAGCACGGCGTCGGCGGCGGTGCGGGAGGGAAATGCGGCGAACACGCAGGCGCCGGAGCCGGTCATCATCGCGTCCGGCGCGTGGCGGCGCAGCCAGGCCAGGGTGTCGGCGACGGCCGGAAACTTCGCGGCGGCGACGGCTTCCAGATCGTTGCGGCCGACCCCGGGGCGCCAGTCGGCCGGGCGCATCGCGGCGGTGTCACGCTTCAGTTCAGGCGCGCCGAAAATGGCCGCGGTCGGCACGTGGACCGCAGGCTGCAGCACCAGGTAGCTGGCCGGGGGCAGGTCGACGTCGGTGAAGGCTTCGCCGACCCCTTCGGCGAAGGTGTTGCGACCGTGCACGAAGACCGGCACGTCGGCGCCCAGCGCGAGCCCCAGCCTTTCCAGTCCGGGACGGTCGAGGCCGGTTCCCCACAGGTGGTTCAGCGCGAGCAGCACCGTCGCCGCGTCCGACGAGCCGCCGCCGAGTCCGCCGCCCATCGGCAGGCGCTTGTCGAGACGGATCGTCGCGCCCTGGCGGCAGCCGGTGGCCTGCTGCAGCAGGCGGGCGGCGCGCACGGTCAGGTCGGTCTCCGGCGGCACGCCGGGGATCGGCGTCGCCAGCACGATGTCGCCGTCGGCGCGCGGCGCGAAATGCAGCGTGTCGCAGCGGTCGATGAAGCGGAAGACGGTCTGCAGCAGGTGGTAGCCATCGGCGCGGCGGCCGACGACGTGCAGGAAGAGGTTCAGCTTGGCCGGCGCCGGCCAGGCCGCGTCCCAGGTCCATTCCTTCATGGCAGCTCCCGCCACGACTCGATGCGCAGCTTCAGTTCGATCTCGCCGGCGCGGTTCAGCGTCAGCGCCGACGGTGGCGCGTCCGGTGCCGCGTCGGCGTAGGCGTAGTCGACCTGCCAGCCGGCCTCGCTGAGCCGGGCCGGGCGTCCGGCGGCGTCGCGTTCCAGCGTGCCGCCGGCCGTCGTGCGGCCGAGCAGCCAGTCGGACAGGCGGCCGACCGGCAGGCGCTGGCCGGTGACTTCCTCGGTCAGGCTCTCGGGGTCGGCCGATTCGATGCGGCGGCCGTCGGCGGTGCGCAGCCGGGCGAGGCCGGGCGCCATGTCGATTTCGGCCAGGCCGATGCCGAGCGGGCTGGACAGCAGCAGGCGGTCGCCGCGGCCGTCGTGTTCCCAGCTCAGCAGCCCCCCGGAACTGCGCGGCGCCCGGTCGGGCGGGGTCACGCGCAGCGCGAAGCGGGCTTCCAGCGCGAAATCCCGGAGCCGGCTGCGTTCGGGCGGCAGCTTGGGAACGGCGGCGCAGCCGGCGAGCAGGGCCGCGGCCAGCAGGGCGGACAGCAGTCTCAAGGCTGCAGCTTCTGGCGCGCCGCGTTCAGGACCTCGTTGTCCGGATGGCGGCCGGCGGCTTCCTGCAGGATGCGCCGGGCGTCGTCGCGCCGCTCGAGCTTCCACAGCACTTCGCCGAGGTGGGCGGCGATTTCCGGGTCGGCCTTCAGCCGGTAGGCGGTTTCCAGCACCTGCAGCGCTTCCGGCAGGCGGCCCTGGCGGTAGAGCACCCAGCCCAGGCTGTCGGTGATGAAGGGGTCGTCCGGCGACAGCGCCAGCGCGCGCCGGATCAGGTCGTGGGCCTCGTCGAGCCGGACGTTGCGGTCGGCCAGCGAATAGCCGAGGGCGTTCAGCGCGTGGGCGTGGTCCGGCTTCAGTTCGAGCAGGCGCTTCAGGTGGGTCTCGAGGATTTCCGGCTTGCCGATGCGTTCGGCGGTCAGCGCCGCCTCGTACAGCAGGTCGGGGTTGTCCGCCTGCGTCTCGAGCGCCGTCGCCAGCGTGATGTAGGCGTCGTTGTGGCGGCCCGCCTCGCGCAGCAGCTGGGCTTCGGCCAGCGTCAGCTGGACGCGTTCGGCCGGCGTGCCGGCGCGGGTCTCGTGCAGCAGCTGGCGGGCGGCGTCGGCCTGGCCCTGGCCGAGCAGGATCTGCGCGGCCCGGCCGCGCGCCGGGATGTACTGGTCGCCGCCGCTGACCTGGAGGTAATGGGCGAGCGCCGCGGCGGGCTGCTTCTGTTCCTGGTCGAGCTGGCCGAGGAAGAAATGGACCGTGCTCTTGTCCGGGAAGTCGGTCTGCAGCAGGTGTTCGAGCTGCTGGCGGCCGGTCGTCGTGTCGCCGTTCTGTAGCGCCAGCATCGCCACGGGGTAGATGATTTCCGGGTTGTCCGGGTGGTCCTTCAGCAGGCGTTCGAAATGCGTGCGCGCCTCGCCGTAGCGTTTCTCGGCGATCAGCAGGCGGGCCAGCGTCAGGCGGGCGTCGCGGGCGCCGGGGTTGCGGCCGACGAAGTCGCCCAGGCTGTCGGCGGCGCGGGCCGGGCCGAGCAGGCGGGCCTGCAGCTGCGTGCGGATCAGCGCCGCGACTTCCCAGTCGGGGCGCAGCTGGAGCGCGCGGTCGGTCTCGGCCAGCGCCCGTCCTTCGTCGCCGGCCGCGGCGGCGGCCTGGGCCATCGCGAAATGCGCTTCCGGCCGGTCGCCGTAGGGGGCGGTCAGGCGGTCGACCATTCCCTGCAGCGCTTTCTTGTCGCCGATCCGGGACAGCAGGCGGTTCAGGTGCAGCAGGTTGTTGCCCAGGTTGTCCGGGTCCTGCGCCAGCATCGCCGCCAGCTGGGGCGCGAGCTCGTCGAGCCGGCCGCTCAGCGTCAGCAGCGAGGCCTGCATCTGCCGGGCCTTGGCCGAATCCGGCTCGATTTCCAGCCACAGCGCGGCCAGTTCGATGGCCCGGTCGTATTGCCGGGCGAAAGCGGCGACTTCGGTCGCCCGGGCGACCACCGCCGGGTCGCGGGTGCGCACCGCGAGGTCGGTCCAGGCGTCCGAGGCGAGGCGGGCGTCGCCGCGCTGCAGCGCGAATTCGCCGACCAGCGTCTGGAACACCGTGCGCGCGACCAGGTCCTCGCCGGGCGGCGCCTTCGGCCCGCTGCGGGCCGGTGCGTTCCCTGCGGCCAGGATGCCCGGCGCTTGAATCAGCCCCAGGGCCAGGGTCAGTGCGGCGGCGATGTGCTTCGGCGACATGTTCGGCTTTCGGTGGTTTGTGTCTTTGAGCGCATAAAATGGCGCAGGTTGCGATGTTATTGGGCTTTGATCGGGGGAACAAGCGATGCCGGAATTGCCGGAGGTGGAAGTCTGTCGGCGGGGGATCGCGCCGGAGCTGGAAGGGGAGGAGATTCGCGGCGTCGTGATCCGCGCGCCGAAACTGCGCCACCCGATTCCAACGGAGCTGGTCCGGCTGCTGCCGGGCTGCCGCGTCGTCGCGGTACGCCGGCGGGGCAAGTACCTGCTGATCGACTGCCGCGGCGAAGGCGTCGAGGGGACGCTGATCCTGCACCTCGGGATGTCGGGCAACCTGCGTTTCGTGCCGCCGGCGCTGCCGCCGGAAAAGCACGATCACGTCGACCTGGTGCTCGGCGGGCAAATCCTGCGCTTCGCCGATCCGCGGCGCTTCGGCGTGCTGCTGTGGCAGCCGGGGCCGCCGGAGGCGGCCGGGGTGCATCCGCTGCTCGCCGTGCAGGGCATCGAGCCGCTGTCCGGGGAATTCACGGTCGACTGGCTGCACGCGGCCTTTTCCCGGCGCAGCGGGCCGGTCAAGCCGGTGCTAATGGACAGCCACCTGGTGGTCGGGATCGGCAACATCTATGCGTCGGAAAGCCTGTTCCGGGCCGGGATTTCGCCGTTGCGCGCGGCCAACCGGATCAGCGCGGCCCGCTGCGGCCTGCTCGTCGATGCGGTCCGCACGACCCTGTCCGATGCGATCGCCGCCGGCGGCAGCAGCATCCGCGACTACGTGCACAGCGACGGCGGGGCCGGCTGCTTCCAGATCCAGGCCGGCGTCTACGACCGGGCCGGGCTGCCCTGCCTGCGTTGCGGCGGCGAGGTCCGGCAGGTCCGCCAGGCCGGGCGCAGCACCTACTATTGCCCGGGCTGCCAGCACTGAAATCCTGCCATTCATGTTAAATTGGCCATTCCGATAGTATTTCCGGAGTCTTTGCCATGTCGCTCGCCAACCAATTCGCCGCCTACACCGAGTGGCGCTCCCGCCTGTCCGCCGACATCGGCGAATTCCAGGGCTGGCTGGGCCGGAACGAGCTGTCGGACGGCCAGACCGACCTGCGCCTGACCCAGCTTCAGGAAAGGCTGCGCGAAGACCGGCTGAACGTCGCCTTCGTCGCCGAGTTCTCGCGCGGCAAGTCGGAGCTGATCAACGCGATCTTCTTCGCCGATTACGGCAACCGGATGCTGCCGTCGTCGGCCGGGCGGACCACGATGTGCCCGACCGAGCTGCTGTTCGACGCCGCCAAGGCGCCGTCGATCGAGCTGCTGCCGATCGAGACGCGCGCGTCGAATTCCAGCGTCACCGAGTACAAGCGCTTTCCCGAGGAATGGAGCGTCGTGGCGCTCGATACGGCCTCGCCGGAATCGATGCAGGAGGCCCTCCGCCACGTCAGCCAGACGACGCGCGTCGATCCCGAGACCGCCGGGCGCCTGGGCTTCGAGATCGGCCGCCGCGAGACTGACCTGTTCCGGGTCGGCGACGACGGCCTGGTCGAGATTCCGCGCTGGCGCCATGCGCTGATCAATTTCCCGCACCCGCTGCTCCGGCAGGGGCTGGTCATCCTCGATACGCCGGGTCTCAATGCGATCGGCGCGGAGCCGGAGCTGACGCTGTCGCTGCTGCCCAGCGCGCACGCGGTGCTGTTCATCCTGGCGGCCGATACCGGCGTCACGCAATCCGACCTGGCGATCTGGAAGGAGCACATCTGCAACGGCGGCACCGCCCGGCGCGGTCGACTGATCGTGCTGAACAAGATCGACGGCCAGTGGGACGAACTGAAGTCGGATGCCGAGATCGATGCCGAAATCCGCCGCCAGGCAGAAACCAGCGCCAGCCTGCTCGCCGTGCCGGTCGCCCAGGTTTTCCCGGTGTCGGCGCAGAAGGGGCTGGTCGCCAAGATCAACGGCGACGCGGCGCTGCTCGAACGCAGCCGGCTGCCGCTGCTCGAGGCGGCGCTGTCCGAGGAACTGATCCCGGCCAAGCGCGACCTCGTCCGCGACAGCACCGACAGCGAATTCGGCGACGTTGCCGGCCGCGTCCGCGGCCTGCTCGACTCGCGCCTGCTCGGCCTGCGCGAACAGCTCGGCGAACTCAACGAGCTGCGCGGCAAGAACAAGGGCGTCGTCGAGTACATGATGGGCAAGGTGCGCGCCGAGAAGGAGGAATTCGAGGCCGGCCTGCAGCGCTACTACGCGGTGCGCAGCGTGTTCTCGACGCTGACCAACAAGCTGTTCGGCCACCTCGGGCTGGACGTGCTGCGCCAGCTGACGCACGAAACCCGCGCCGTGATGCAGGAAGCCGCGTTCTCGAAGACGCTGTCGGACGCGATGGCCGGCTTCTTCGCCGGCTCGCGCGACGCGCTGGCCCGCTCGAACGGCGAGATCGCCGAGATCCTGAAGATGATGGAGGCCGTGTACAAGAAGTTCGCCGTCGAGCACGGCCTCAAGCTCGGGGCGCCGACCGCCTTCTCGCTGCTGCGCTACGAGAAGGAGCTCGACCGCCTGCAGGCGTGGTGCGACGACCACCTGAACAGCATGGTCAGCCTGCTGACCACCGACAAGAAGCACATCACGCAGAAATTCTTCGACGAGGTCGCGGTCCAGGTCCGGCGCGCCTTCGAGCACGCCAACAAGGATGCCGAGGTCTGGCTGCGGGCGATCATGGCGCCGATGGAAACCCAGGTCCGCGAACACCAGATCCAGCTGAAGCGCCGGCTCGAGAGCATCAAGCGCATCCACCAGGCGACCGATACGCTGGAGGACCGGATCGCCGAACTCGAGGGCGTCGAGCGCGGGCTGCAGCAGCAGTTGCAGGCGCTGGCCGAGATCGTCGGCCGGGTCCGCGGGCGGCTCGACCCGCCGGACGAGGAACGTCTGGCCGCCTGAAACCGGCGGTCAACGAAAAAGCCCGCGGCAGGCCGCGGGCTTTTTTTACGGCAGGCGTCGCTCAGGCGCGCTTGTTGCCGGTCAGCTTCTCGTACTTGGCCCAGAGCTGGTCTTCGTTCTCGGCGTGGCTCGGGTCCTTGGGGATGCAGTCGACCGGGCAGACCTGCACGCACTGCGGCTCGTCGTAGTGGCCGACGCATTCCGTGCACTTGTTGGGGTCGATGACGTAGATTTCCTCCCCCTGGGAGATCGCCTCGTTCGGGCATTCCGGCTCGCAGACATCGCAATTGATGCACTCGTCGGTAATCATCAGAGACATAGCTGTTCCTCTCTCGGTTAAGCAGTGGTTTTTGCCCGCAGGCGTTTTTCGACACAAGGTTGTACGAATTTTCCGACATCGCCGCCCAGTCGCGCAATCTCGCGGACCATCGTGGCGGAGATGAACATGTATTGCTCCCCGGGGGTCAGGAATACGGTTTCGACCTCGGGATAGAGGCTGCGGTTCATGCCGGCCATCTGGAATTCGTATTCGAAGTCGGATACCGCGCGCAGGCCGCGAACGATGACCTTGGCGCCCATCTCGTGGACGAATTCCATCAGCAGCGTGTTGAAGCCGACGATCTCGACGTTCGGGACGTCGGCGAGGACTTCGCGCGCCATCGCGACGCGTTCCTCGAGCGAGAAGCGCGGCTGCTTGGACGGGCTTTCGGCGATCGACAGGATCAGCCGGTCGAACAGGCTGGCCGCCCGGCGCACGAGGTCCTCGTGGCCGCGGGTGATCGGGTCGAAGGTGCCCGGGTAGATCGCCACGCGATGATCGAGTTTGTTCAAGCTGTCTGTCGCCGCATCAAGTGAAAGTGGACTTCGCCCGCCTTGCCGTGGCGCTCCGTGCGCCAATCGCCCAGCGATCCGATCTCGTGCTCCGCCTCGACGTAGATCGCCCCGTCCTCGTTCAGCGCGCCGGGCAGCAGGGGCTCCAGGCGGGCGATCCAGCCCTTGTGGTAGGGAGGATCGACGAAGATCAGGTCGAACTTGGCCGTCGACGCAGCAAGATATTGTAGCGCATCGCCGCGAACGATCTCCACGGCGGCCGGTTTATGCAGCAATTCGCAATTTTCATGCAGCGCCGCGAGCACGCGCGGCGTTTTTTCGACCATCACGACGCGGGCTGCGCCGCGCGACGCCGCCTCGAAGCCGAGCGCGCCGCTGCCGGCGAACAGGTCGAGGCAGTGCCAGCCGTCGAGCTGCTGGCCGAGCCAGTTGAACAGCGTCTCGCGGACGCGGTCCGGCGTCGGGCGCAGTCCCTCGCTGTCGGGAAAGCGCAGGACCCGGCGGCGGAATTCGCCGCCGACGATGCGGACCGAGTTCATTCGCCGGCGACCGTCACGGTGACCAGATGCTCCGGGCGGACGTGCCGGGAAAAGGCCCGTTTGACGTCGTCGACCGTGACGGCCCGGATCCTGTCCTGGTACTGGTCGAGGTAGTCGAGCGGCAGGCCGTAGAAGCCGATCACCGCGACGTTGTCGAGCAGCTTCCTGTTGCTGTCCAGGCGCAGCGGGAAGCTGCCGGTCAGGTTGGCCTGGGCGGCGGCCAGCTCGTCGGCGCTCGGGCCGTCGCGGACGAAATCCTCGAGGATGCGGCGGGCCAGCGCGGTCGCCTCGGCGGCCTGGGCGCGCCGGGTCTGCAGACCGATCTGGAACGGGCCGCGCTGCTTCAGCGGCGCGAAATAGCTATACACGCTGTAGGCGTAGCCGCGCTTGTCGCGGACTTCCTTCATCAGCCGCGACACGAAGCCGCCGCCGCCCAGCGTGTAGTTGCCGACCAGCAGCGGGAAGAAGTCCGGGTGGCCGCGCTCGATCGCCGGCAGGCCGAGGTAGATGTGGGCCTGGCTGGCCGGGTGGGCGATGCGGACGGCGCCGCCCTTCGGCTGCCCTGGCGCCGCCGGCATGGCCAGTGCGGGCGCCGCCGGCAGGCCGCCGGCGAGCGTTTCGGCGATCGCCTCGGCCTCGGCGCGCGACAGGTCGCCGACCAGCGTGATGCTGGCGTTGGCCGCGCTGTAATGGCGGGCGTGGAAGGCCGCGACGTCGTCGCGGCTCAGCACGGCGACGCTTTCCGGCGTCGCCTGGCGGCCGTAGGGGTGGTCCGGGTAGAGCGCGGCCCAGAAGGCCTTGCCGGCGATGCTGTCGGGACGGGTCATCGCTTCCTTGAGGCCGGCGACGGTGCGCGCCTGCTCACGGGCGAACACCGCCGGGTCGAAGCGCGGCCGCTGCAGCACGTCGCGCAGCACGGCGAGCGCCGGCACGCGCTGGGCTGGGGCGGACAGCGTGCGCAGCGACACGCTGGCGCGGTCGGTGTCGGCGCTGCCGCCGAGGCTGGCGCCGAGGTCGGCCAGCTGTTCGGCGATCGCGGTCTCGTCGCGGTCGCCGGCGCCGAGGTCGAGCGTCGCCCGGGTCAGCGCGGCGAGGCCGGACTTGCCGGCCGGGTCGAACATCGAGCCGGCGGCGAAATCGACCTGGACGTCGAGCATCGGCAGCACGCGGCTTTCGACGAACTGGACGCGGGCGCCGGAACTGGTCTGCCAGTGCTCGATGCGGACGCCGGCCAGCGCGGCCGGGGCGATCAACAGGGCGAAAGCGGCGGTCAACAGTCGTTTCATGGCAATTTTCATCAGTGGCGGGTGGCGACGGCCGGACGGCGCGGCTTGCCGTCGAGCGGCTGCGGATCGAGCACGCCGACGGTCAGGCCGTCGTCGGTCAGGTACTTGCGGGCGACGGCCTGGAGGTCGGCGGCACCGACCTGCTGCAGCTTCTCCAGCATGCGGGCGATCTTCGTGTAGGGCAGGCCGGCGGCCTCGGTCTGGCCGATTTCCATCGCCTGGCCGAACATCGAGTCGAGCTTGTAGACCTGGCTGGCGACCAGCTGGGCGCGGGCCCGCTTCAGCTCGGCCTCGCTGACGCCTTCCTGCTGGACGCGGGCGAGTTCGGCGCGGATCGCGGCTTCCAGTTCGGCGACCGTGCGGCCCTCGGCCGGCGTGCCGGAGACGTAGATCATGCCGGGGCCGCGCGCCGTGCCGTCGTAGCCGAAATCGACCGACAGCGCGACCTTGTCCTCGCGGACCAGCTTCTTGTTGAAGCGCGCCGCGTCGTGGCCGTCGAGCACGGCGGCGAGCATTTCCAGCGCGTAGGGTTCGCTGTCCTGCTCGATGTCGCGCAGCGCCGGTGCCTTCCAGCCCATGATCAGCGACGGCAGTTCGGCCGGCGCCTTGACGACGACCCGGCGCGTCCCTTCCTGGGCCGGTTCGGCGGTCGCCCGGCGGGCCGGCAGCGCACGGCCCTCGAGGCCGCCGTAGTACTTGTCGGCCAGCGCGAACACCGCCAGGTGGTCGACGTCGCCGGTGATCACGACGTAGGCGTTGTTCGGCACGTACCAGGTGTCGTACCAGGCCTTGGCGTCGGCCGCGCTCATCTTCTCGAGGTCGTCCATCCAGCCGATGATCGGCCGGCGGTACGGGTGGGCCTGGAAGGCGGTCGCGTTCATCTGCTCGAACAGCTTCGCCTGCGGGTTGTCGTCGGTGCGCATCCGGCGCTCTTCCATGACGACCTTGATCTCCTGCTCGAATTCCTTGGCATCGACGTTCAGGTGGCGCATCCGGTCGGCTTCCAGCTGCATCATCTCGGGCAGCTTCTCCTTCGGCACCTGCTGGAAGTAGGCGGTGTAGTCGCGGCTGGTGAAGGCGTTGTCGCGGCCGCCGGCTGCGGCGACGCGCCGGTTGAACTCGCCGGGGCCGACCGCCGGCGTGCCCTTGAACATCATGTGCTCGAGCACGTGGGCGACGCCGGACGCGCCGTCGACTTCGTCCATGCTGCCGATCCGGTACCAGACCATCTGCACCGCGGTCGGTGCCCGGCGGTCTTCCTTGACGATGACGCGCAGGCCGTTCTTCAGCGTGGTTTCGTAGGGGTTGGCGAAGGCCGCGGTCGACAGGCCGCAGGCGAGCAAAACGGGAAGCAGGGATTTGAAGCGCATGGGGAGTCGGGCCTGAAAAGGGGCTTTCTGCTAGAATTTGCGACTGATTTCGCATCCATCCGGGCGGCATCTTAACGGCTAGCCGCCCGCCTGTCAGCAAGGCCTGAGACCCGATTCCCCATGTTCAGTTTCCTGAAAAAATCCAAGCCGGAGGCCGTCGAGGCCGCGGCGCCCACCCCCGTGGCCGAGCCCGAGGCGCCCAAGCTGTCCTGGCGCGAGCGCCTGTTCAAGGGCCTGGCCAAGACCCGCGCCCAGTGGGGCGGCAAGCTGAAGTCCATCTTCTCGCGCGGCAAGGTCGATGACGAGCTGCTCGAGGAGCTGGAAACCCTGCTGCTGACGTCCGACGTCGGCATCGAGGCGACCACCCACCTGCTCGACGAGCTGAAGAAGGCCGCCAAGCGCGACAAGCTGGAAACGCCGGAGGCGATCCAGAAGGCGCTGCACGACGCGCTGCTCGAGACCCTGCAGCCGCTCGAGCAGCCGCTCGACGTCACGACCCACAAGCCTTACGTGATCATGATTGCCGGGGTCAACGGCGCCGGCAAGACGACGTCGATCGGCAAGCTGGCCAAGTATTTCCAGACCCAGGGCAAGAGCGTGCTGCTGGCCGCCGGCGACACCTTCCGCGCCGCGGCCCGCGAGCAGCTGCAGACCTGGGGCGAGCGCAACAACGTCACGGTGATCGCGCAGGAATCCGGCGACCCGGCGGCGGTGATCTACGACGCCATTTCCGCGGCCAAGGCGCGCGGCATCGACATCGTGCTGGCCGACACCGCCGGCCGCCTGCCGACGCAGCTGCACCTGATGGAGGAAATCGCCAAGGTCCGCCGCGTGATCCAGAAGATCGATCCGGAAGGCCCGCACGAGACGCTGCTGGTCCTCGACGCCAACATCGGCCAGAACGCGCTGGCCCAGGTCAAGGCCTTCGACAAGGCGGTCAGCGTCACCGGCCTGGTCGTCACCAAGCTCGACGGCACCGCGAAGGGCGGCGTCGTCGCGGCGATCGCCCGCCAGTGCCCGAAGCCGATCCGCTTCATCGGCGTCGGCGAGCAGATCGACGATCTCCGGCCGTTCTCGGCGAAGGACTTCGTGGACGCGCTGTTCGAATAATGATCGTCGCCAGCAACCTGACCAAGCGCTACCCGGGCGGCCACGAGGCGCTGTCCGACGTCAGTTTCGAGATTTCCGCCGGGCAGATGGTTTTCGTCACCGGCCATTCCGGCGCCGGCAAGACGACGCTGGTCAAGCTGATCTCGACCATCGAGCGGCCGACCTCGGGCAGCCTGGTGGTCAACGGCCAGAACCTCGCGGCCATCCGGCGCAGCGCGATTCCCTACGTGCGGCGCAACTTCGGCCTGGTCTTCCAGGACCAGAAGCTCTTGTTCGACCGCAGCGCGCTCGACAACGTGCTGCTGCCGCTCGAGATCGCCGGCCTGCCGCGCCGCGACGCGATCCGCCGGGCGCAGGCCGCGCTCGACAAGGTCGGGCTGCTCGCCCGCGAGAAGGCCTTGCCGATCGCGCTGTCCGGCGGCGAACAGCAGCGGCTGGCGATCGCCCGCGCCGTCGTCAACCGGCCGACCGTGCTGATCGCCGACGAGCCGACCGGCAACCTCGACGCCGAGTCGGCGGCCGAGATTCTCGAAATCTTCGCCGACTTCCACCGGGTCGGCGTCACCGTCGTCGTCGCCACGCACGACCAGAACTGGATCGAGCGCTACCACCCGAACGTGCTCACGCTGTCCCGCGGGAGGCTCGCATGAAGGCCTGGTTCGCCCAGCATCGCGCGGCGCTCGGCTCGGCCTTCCGCCGGCTGTGGGCGTCGCCGCTCAATACCGCGCTGTCGCTGTTGGTCATCGGCATCGCGATGACGCTGCCCGGCTTCGGCTACGTCGTGCTCGACAACCTGCGCGAACTCGGCCGCAACGCGTCCGGCGCGCAGCAGATCAGCGTCTTCATGGAGCTGTCGGCCACCCGCCGCGACGTCGCCGACATCGAAAACCGCCTGCGACAGGCGTCGACCGCGACCTGGCGCTTCGTGCCGAAGGAGGAGGCGCTGCAGCGCATCCAGGCCAGCGAGGGCATGGCCGAGATCGTTTCCAGCCTGCCGCGCAATCCGCTGCCCGACGCCTTCGTCGTCGAACCCCGGAACACCGATCCGGAGGCGCTCGAAACGCTGAAGAAGGAGCTCGCCGGCTGGCCCAAGGTCGCCCACGTGCAGCTCGACTCGTCGTGGGTCAAGCGCTTCGACGCCTTCCTGCGCCTCGGCAAGCTGGCGCTGGCGCTGCTCGCCGGGCTGTTCGGTGCCGGCCTGGTCGCCGTGACCTTCAATACCATCCGGCTGCAGGTGCTGGCCCAGGCCGCCGAGATCGAGGTCGCCCGGATGATCGGCGCGACCGATGCCTTCATCCGCCGGCCGTTCTACTACTTCGGCGCGCTGCAGGGCGCTTGCGGCGGCCTGCTCGCCGCCGGCCTGGTGCTCGGCGCGCTGCAGTTGCTGGCCGGTCCGGTCGGCGAACTGGCGACGCTGTACGGCGCCGGCTTCGCGCTGCACCTGCCGGGGCTGCCCGAGATCGCCGGTTTCGCCGGCCTCGGCGCCTTCCTCGGCTGGCTCGGCGCGCAGCTGTCGGTCAGCCTGTCGCTGCGGAAGTTTGACTAGCCGGCGGGATTTTCTGCGCGCGGCCGGCGCGGCCGCGTTGGCCGGCTGCGCCCCTTCCGCCCATCCCCCGTTGCCGCCGGGCGAACTGCTCGGCATGGACGCCGCGCTCGGCCACCGGCTGCGCGACGGCGGATTCCCCCCGCCGGCCGAGACCCGGCGCACGGGTATCGTCATCGTCGGCGCCGGCATTTCCGGGCTATCGGCCGCGTGGCGGCTGGCCCGTTCCGCGGTGGACGACTTCCTGATCGTCGACATGGAGTCCGGGGCCGGCGGCAATTCGCGGGCCGGCGCCTCGCCGGTCACCGCCTACCCGTGGGGCGCCCACTACCTGCCCTTGCCCGGAACGGAGGCGGTTCTGGTTCGCGAACTGCTTGCCGAACTCGGCGCATTGCAGGGCGCCCCGGCGGCGCGCCGGCCCGTGTACGACGAGCGCCTGCTGTGCGCGACGCCTCAGGAGCGGGTGTTCCGCGACGGCCTGTGGGAAGAGGGCCTGTTGCCGCAGCGCGCCGTCGATGCCGGCGAGCGCGGGCAGCAGCGCCGCTTCCACGAGCACATGGACGAACTGAAGCGGGCGCGCGGCCGCGACGGCCGGCGCGCCTTCGCGCTGCCCATGGCACGGTCGTCGGCCGACCCGCAGTGGCGGGCGCTCGACCGCATCTCCTTCGCCCGCTGGCTGGACGAGCACGGCTACACGGCGCCGACCGTGCGCTGGCTGGCCGACTACGCGTGCCGCGACGACTACGGCACCAGCGCCGCGCAGACCTCGGCCTGGGCCGGGCTGCACTATTTCGCGTGCCGCGACGGCGAGGCGGCCAACGCCGCACCCGACTGCGTGCTGACTGCGCCCGACGGCAACGCGTGGCTGATGCGCGGCCTAGCCCGTCATGCCGAGGGGCGGCTGCTGGCCGGCGCGCTGGTCTGGCGCATCGACGAGGGCAAGGCGGGCGTCGCGGTCGACGTGCTGCGCGACGGCAAAACCGTCCGCATCGAGGCGAAGCGGCTGATCTGGGCGGCGCCGGCCTTCGTGCTGCCGCGCGTCTGGCCGGCGATTCCCGGCGCGCTGCGCGGCGCGGCGCTGGCCGGCGACTATGCGCCGTGGCTGGTCGCCAACCTGCACCTGTCGGCGCCGGCGGAGGAACGCCACGGCGCGCCGCCGGCCTGGGACAACGTGCTGTTCGACAGCGCCGGCCTCGGCTACGTCAATGCGACGCACCAGGCGCTGTGCCGCCATCCGGGGCCGACCGTCCTCACCTGTTACCGGGCGCTGCACGAGCTGACGCCGGCCGAAGGGCGCCGCCGCCTGCTCGACACGCCGCGCGCCGCCTGGGCCGAGGCCCTGCTCGGCGAACTGGAGCGCGTGCATCCGGACGTCCGGCGGCTGGCCACTCGGCTCGACGTCTTCCGCTACGGCCACGCGATGCGCCGACCGGTGCCCGGCAGCCTGTTCGGCGGTGGACGCGACATCCTGGCCGGATTCCGCCACCCGCGGATCGCGCTGGCGCATGCCGACCTGTCGGGTTTCTCGCTGTTCGAGGAGGCGCAGTACCGCGGCGTGCTCGCCGCCGACCGCGTGCTCGGCCGGGCCTAGGCCGTCGCGGCGGCGCAGTCGACCGGCAGCGTGACGCGGAAGCGCGTGCCGCGGCCGGGCTGGCTGTCGACGTCGATGCGTCCGCCGTGCTTGCGGACGATGTCGTAGGACACCGACAGGCCGAGCCCGGTGCCCTGGCCGACCGGCTTGGTCGTGAAGAAGGGCTCGAAAACGTGCTGGACGGTGTCCGGCGCCATGCCGCAACCGGTGTCGGCGACCTCGAACCACACCTCGTCGCCGACGCGGCCGGTGCGCACGGTGATCGTGCCGTGCTGTTCGATGGCGTGCGCCGCATTGACCAGCAGGTTCATGACGACCTGGTTGATCTGCGCGGCGACGCAGATCACCGGCGGCAGTTCGCCGTATTCGCGGACGATGTCGGCCTTGTATTTCAGTTCGTTGTTGACGACGTTCAGCGTGCTTTCGATGCCGGCGTTGAGGTCGGCGGCGTGCCATTCGGCCTGGTCGACGCGCGAGAAGTCCTTGAGATCGGCGACGATCTTCTTGACCCGGGCCAGCCCGCTCTGCGATTCGCGCAGCAGGTCGGCGACGTCGTCCTTCAGATAGTCGAACTCGATCGCCGCGAAGTCCGCCTCGCTGGCCCGGCCGGCCCGGCAGGCCTCGAGCAGTTCGATGAACTGCCGGTTGTATTCCTTCAGCGTGCCCAGGTTGGAATTGACGAAGCCGATCGGGTTGTTGATCTCGTGCGCGACACCGGCCGCCAGCTGGCCGATCGACGCGAGCTTTTCCGACTGCAGCAGCTGGACCTGGGCCTGTTCCAGTTCCTGCATCTTGCCGGCCAGTTCCAGCCAGCGCCGGCGCAGCGTTTCGAGCAGCAGCCAGCCCAGCCCGGCGACGCCGAGGAAGGTGGCGATCGATCCGGCCACCGTTTCGACGATGCCCTGGCGCATCGCTGCGGCGATCGGCGCATAGGGTTGCGAAACGCCGATGCCGCCGCGGATGTCGCCGATCCGGTAACCCTGTTTGGCGTGGCAGGCCAGGCAGCTCTGCTGGACGCGCAGCGGTGCCATGTAGCGCAGCGCCATGCCCTGCGGCCCGACCTCGAGGCTGCTGAATTCGCGGAGGCCGGTCTCGAAGCGGCGCAGTGCGCCGGCTTCCCAGTCGTCCGCCTGGTTTTCCGGGCGCAGCGGGCGCAGGCTGGTCAGCCGGAAGCTGACGCCGGTGCCGGCCTCGGCCATCTGCGCGATCAGCCGGGTCATGTAGGCCGGATTGATCATCGTCAGCTGCAGGCCGTCGGTCGTCGTCACGTCGCG
Organism: Dechloromonas sp.; assembly: GCA_028687035.1. Classification (GTDB taxonomy): domain Bacteria; phylum Pseudomonadota; class Gammaproteobacteria; order Burkholderiales; family Rhodocyclaceae; genus Azonexus. The sequence continues at coordinate 184,998 of JAQUAX010000003.1, forward strand.
CTGCGGATGGTCGAGATAGGGATTGGGCTGGGTGGCCGGCGTGACCGGCACATAGACGCCGCCGTGGCTGGCGTTCCAGTTGCGGGTCAGCACGACCATCCGGAACATGTTGCGGGCGCCCTGCAGCGCGACCTCGAGGGTCTGCTCGCGGATCTGGCCGATATGGATGTACAGGTAGAGTCCGGTCGCCGCCGTCCACAGCGCGAGCGGCAGCAGCCACCAGCGGCGGTCGCGGATCAGCCGCGGCACGCCCCGTCCGCTGTCCGGCAGGGCAGCGGTCTGGGTGGGCGGCGGGGGCTGGGGCATGGCGGCTCGCTGGCAGGGAGGAAATCAAGAATAGATAAGGTGGTCGGCCCGTTCCTTGATCCAGGTCGCCTCGTCGGCGGCCGCGATCGTGTCGAGATTTTCCGGCATCGCGTCCGCATCGTCGACCCATTCGCGCAGCAGCGGCGAGCCGTTGATCAGGTCGATCGCCAGCCGGTCGAATTCGTACTCGTAACCGAAGTCGCGCCACAGCGGGTAGTCCGGGTACAGCCGGCGGATCGCCTTGAAGGCCAGCGCCTGCACGCGCCACGGCTTGAACGCGGCGTGGTCGTAGTACGGCCCCTCGCAGTGGATCTGGATGCCGTGGCACTGGCGGCCGGCGTGCTTGTGGAAGGTCGGCTCGAACCAGCATTCGCGCAGCCGGCAGCCGGCCAGCCAGTGCGGTGCGAAGGCCTGCATTTCGGCGAGCACGGCGCGGGCGTCGAGGTCGGGCGCGCCGAACAGTTCGAGCGGGCGCGTCGTGCCGCGTCCCTCGGACAGCGTTGTGCCCTCGAGCAGCACGGTGCCGGCGTAGGCGCGGGCCATCCACAGGTTGGGGGCGTTCGGGCTGGGGTTGATCCAGGTCCGCTCGCCCAGCGGCCAGCCGTGGCCGGGGACGGCGTCGGGCTGCCAGCCGGTCATTTCGATCACCTGATAGTCGACGTCGAGTCCCAGCGTCGCGACGAACCAGCGGCCGAGTTCGCCCATCGTCAGGCCGTGGCGCATCGGCATCGCGCCGGCGCCGACGAAACTCTCCCAGCCCTCGCGCAGCGTCAGGCCCTCGACCGGGCGGCCGGCCGGGTTCGGGCGGTCGAGCACCCATACCGACTTGCCGTGCGCGGCGGCGGCTTCGAGTACGTAGCGCAGCGTCGTGATGAAGGTGTAGATGCGGCAGCCGAGGTCCTGCAGGTCGACCAGCAGCACGTCGAAGCTGTCCATCATCGCGTCGGTCGGCCGGCGCACCTCGCCGTACAGGCTGAACACCGGGATGCCGGCGACCGGGTCGATGAAGTCGGGCGACTCGACCATGTTGTCCTGCTTGTCGCCGCGGATGCCGTGCTGCGGGCCGAAGGCGGCGCTCAGCCGCAGGTCGGGCAGCGCGGCGAGCGCGTCGAGCGTGTGGGTCAGGTCGGCGGTCACCGACGCCGGGTGGGCGAGCAGCGCGACGCGGCGGCCGGCGAGCGGGCGGCGCAGTTCCGGATCGGCGAGCAGGCGGTCGATGCCGAATTGAAGGGCAGGGTTCATGGTCGGTTCAGGCGCAGCGCGAAGCCGGCGCGGAGGTGAAAGTCGGGGCGCTGCGCGGCGTGTGCCAGCGCCCAGTAGGAGAGGCTGCCGTCGCCGGCTTCGAGCACGGCGCTGAGGCCGAGCTGCAGCGCCGGCCCGGCCGGGAGCAGCGCCGGATCGAGCCGGGCGAGCAGTTCGCAGACCCCGGCCGTGCGGCGGAATTCGAGCTGCGGCGCGGCCGGTGGGAGATCGCCGGTCGCGCGCTCGCGGTAATCGGCGAAGCGGTAGGCGGCCCACTGGCCCGAAGGCGAAAAATTGAATTCGCGGTATTCCGGGGCGTCGACCGCGGCGACGAAGGCTTCGCAGCAGGTGTGCTGCCACAGCCCGTCGGCCGGGCCGGCGGGCGCCGGCGCCGGGAGGCGCAGGCGGTCGATGCCGCCGCGGATCCGGTAGTGCAATAGCAGGCCGCCGTCGTCGGTCGGGGCGGCGGCGGCCTCGACGGCGAGCCCGGCGGGAGCGGCGACGGCAACGTGGGAAAGGAGGGGGTGAAAAGTCACGGTCGACAGCGCGGAAGGCCCGGAAACAGGCGCTACTTTACCCGCTCCGCCCTTGGTCGGGGCAGGCTTTTGGGTTAATTTACCGGCTTCGCAGGCACGCCTGCTGGGAGAGCAAACAATGACACCGCTGCGCATCAATCTCGAACAAGAAGAAATCCCCACCCACTGGTACAACGTCGTCGCCGACATGGTCAATCCGCCGGCGCCGCCGCTCGGTCCGGACGGCAATCCGGTGCCGCCGGAGGCGATGGGCGCGATTTTCCCCGATCCCATCATCGAGCAGGAAATGTCCGCGCAGCGCTGGATCGAAATCCCGGAAGAAGTCCGCCAGATCTACGCGCAATGGCGCCCGGCGCCGCTGTGCCGCGCGCTGCGCCTGGAACAGATGCTGGGTACGCCGGCCAAGATCTTCTTCAAGTACGAAGGCGTGTCGCCGGCCGGTTCGCACAAGCCGAACTCGGCGGTGCCGCAGGCCTATTTCAACAAGCTGGCCGGCACCCAGAAGCTGACCACCGAGACCGGCGCCGGCCAGTGGGGCTCGTCGATCGCCTATGCCGGCCAGATGTTCGGCCTGCCGGTGCGCGTCTACATGGTCAAGGTCAGCTACCAGCAGAAGCCCTTCCGCCGCTCGATGATGCAGACCTGGGGCGCCGAGGTCTTCGCCAGCCCGTCCAACCTGACCAACGCCGGGCGCGCCGCGCTGGCCGCCGATCCGGATTGCCAGGGTTCGCTCGGTCTGGCCATTTCGGAAGCTGTCGAGGAAGCGGCGGCCGATCCGAACACCTGCTACACGCTGGGCTCGGTGCTGAACCACGTCGTGCTGCACCAGAGCGTGATCGGTCTCGAAGCCAAGAAGCAGTTCGAGAAGATCGGCCTCTATCCGGACGTCGTTTTCGGCCCCTGCGGCGGCGGCTCCAGCTTCGGCGGCATCGCCTTCCCCTTCCTGGCCGACAAGGCGGCCGGCGACAAGCGCGCCGAGAAGCTGCGCCTGGTCGCCGTCGAGCCGACCTCGTGCCCGACGCTGACCAAGGGCGCCTACACCTACGACTACGGCGACGCCTCCGGCTACACGCCGATCATGAAGATGTACACGCTGGGTCACGACTTCATGCCGGCCGGCATCCACGCCGGCGGCCTGCGCTACCACGGCGACTCGCCGCTGGTTTCGCAGCTGTACCACGAGGGCCTGCTCGAAGCGGTTTCGGTGCCGCAGGTCGCCACCTTCGAGGCCGGCGTCCAGTTCGCCCGCGCCGAGGGCATCATCCCGGCGCCGGAATCCTGCCACGCGATCCGCGCGGCGATCGACGAGGCGCTGCGCTGCAAGGCGACCGGCGAGGCCAAGACCATCCTGTTCTGCCTGACCGGACACGGCCACTTCGACATGGCTTCCTACGACCGCTATTTCTCGGGCCAGCTCGAGGATTACGACTACCCGGCCGAAGCCATCGCCGAGTCGCTGAAGCATCTGCCCAAGGTGGGCTGAGGCCGGCGTGAAAATCCTCGTCTTCCTGCTGGTCCTGGCCAATCTGCTGTTCTACGCCTTCACCGAAGGGGTTTTCGGGCGTCCGGGCAATCCGGATGCCGGGCGTGCCGAGCAGCAGGTGCAGCCGGAGCGGCTGCGCATCGTGTCGCGCGGCGAGGCGCCGGCGAAACCGGCCGTCGAGGCGAAGGTCGAGACGCCCGTCGTCGCCGACGACGAGCCGGTCTGCGTGGCCTGGCCGCACCTGTCGGCGGCCGACGCCGACCGCCTGGCCGCGCTGGTCGCCGAGCGCCACGCCGGCTTCCGGCTGAGCCGGCAGGCCGCGGCCGGCGAGGGCAGCGGCTGGTGGGTCTATGTCCCGCCGCTGGCCAGCAAGGCCGAGGCCGAGCGCAAGGCGGCCGAGTTGCGCGGTCTCGGCGTCGCCGACTATTTCCCGATCCAGGAAGGGCCGAACCGCAATGCCATTTCGCTGGGCATCTTCTCGTCGCAAAAGGGAGCGCAGGAGCGGCTCGCCGAACTGAAGACCAAGGGCGTGCGCTCGGCGCGCATCGCGCCGCGGCCGGCCAAGGACGGTTCCGTCAGCCTGCGCGCCACCGGCCCGGCGGCCGCCCGCGAAGCGCTGCTCGCCTCGGTCGAGGGAGTTCTTCCCAAGGCCGAGGTCCAGGCCTGCAAATGAGCGATTACGTGGTCGGACTGACCGGCGGCATCGGCAGCGGCAAGAGCACGGTCGCCGACCTGTTCGTCGAGCGCGGTGCCGTGCTGGTCGATACCGATGCGATCGCCCACGAACTGACGGCGGCCGACGGCGACGCGATGCCGGCGCTGGCGGCCGAGTTCGGGCCCGGGATCGTCGCCGCGGACGGCGCGCTCGACCGGGCCGCGATGCGCCGCCTGGCCTTCGCCGATCCGACGGCGCGGGCCCGGCTGGAGGCGATCCTGCATCCGGCGATCCGCCGGCTGTCGCTGGCCCGCTGCCGGTCGGCGCAGGCACCCTACGTGATCCTGGCCGTGCCGCTGCTGGTCGAATCCGGCGCCTACCGCGAACATTGTGACCGCATCGTGGTCGTCGATTGCCCCGAAACGCTGCAGGTCGAGCGGGTCATGGCGCGCAGCGGGCTGTCCGCCGACGCCGTGCAGGCGATCATGGCGGCGCAGGCCGGGCGGGCCGAGCGGCTGGCGGCGGCCGACGACGTCGTGCGCAACGACGGGGGGCGGGAAGCCCTGGCCGAAGAGGTGGCCATCCTTCATGCGGACTATCTACGACGATCGGCAGAAAAAGCTCGTGCATTCTGTTGAGATTTCGTTGCAAATGGCTCAGAATCCTGAAAATTTTCCGTATCGGACACCGGTCGCGTGATCATCTACGAATATCCGTTCAACGAGCGCATACGCACGCTGCTGCGTCTCGAAGACCTGTTCGAGAAAACGGCGCATTTCGCCCGCGGCGACGGTTCCCTGGAACATCATTCGGCGCTGCTGGCGGTGTTCGAAATCCTCGAGGTCGCCAGCCGGGCGGACCTGAAAATGGACCTGATCCAGGAACTCGAGCGCCAGCGCCAGACCCTGCTCGCCTTCCGTAACAATCCGGATATTTCCGAGGAAGCGCTGTCGGGCGCGCTGTACGAGATCGAACAGTCGTCGGCCGCGCTGCTCGCGATGACCGGCAAGATCGGCCAGTACCTGCGCGACAACGACTGGCTGATGGGCATCAAGAGCCGCGCTGCGATGCCCGGCGGCGTCTGCGAATTCGACCTGCCGTCCTACCACTGGTGGCTGCACCGCCCGGTCGAAACGCGGCGCGAGGCGCTGGCCGGCTGGACCCGGCCGATGCTGCCGCTGCGCGATGCGGCGACGATCGTGCTGCGCCTGCTGCGTTCGAGCGGTCAGCCCAAGCACTACACCGGCGCCAAGGGGCAGTTCCAGCTCAACCTGGGTGGCACCGCCGCGCAGATGGTGCGCGTCGCGGTCGGTCCGGACGAGGCGGCGATCCCCGAAGTCAGCGCCAACAAGTATTTCCTGAACATCCGCTTCACGAAGCCGCCGGCCGGCGAACTCAAGGCACGCAGCTGCGAGCGCGACGTCGACTTCGATCTGACCTTCTGCAACCTCTAGCCCGCTATCCGGTCGTCATTCACCGGTAACATTCGGCGTTCATGCTTCCGTTTTTCGGAGAAATGACCATGGACCTGTTGTTGTGGCGCCACGCCGAGGCCGAGGATGGCGAGGACGACCTGAAGCGTCGGCTGACCGAGCGCGGCCAGAAGCAGGCGCGCACGATGGCGGCCTGGATCAGCGAGCACCAGCCGAAGGATTTGCGCATCATCGTCAGCCCTGCGGTGCGCACCCAGCAGACCGCCGAGGCGCTGAAGCTGCCGTTCGAGACCCACCGCAAGATCGGCCCCGACGCCTGCGTGTCCGAACTGATCGCCGCTTCCGGCTGGCCGCATGCCCAGGGAGCGGTGCTGATCGTCGGCCACCAGCCCTCGCTCGGCCGCCTGGCCTCGCTGCTGCTGGCCGGCCACGAGGCCGACTGGAGCATCAAGAAGGGGGCCCTGTGGTGGCTGTCCAACCGCGTCCGGCGCAGCGAGGCGCAGACGGTGCTGCGCGCGATGATCCCAGTCGAACTGCTGGACTAGACAAGTCCCGCCGGCGGGCGTGAAATGGCTCTTTCCCTGCAAACGATGGAGAGAGCATGGCGACCAGAAAAACGACACCCCGCCCCCGCAGCGCACCGGCCGCTGCCCCCCGATCCCGTCCCGCCGCGCGCGGCGACATTCCGCCCGTGCTGACGCCGCCTGCGATCGAGGGCTTCACCGTGCATTCCGCGGTCGACGCGGCCCAGGAGGCCAAAATGGGCGCGCTGCACGACGTGATTTCCGGCATGCCGGTCGAGGAGTCGGTCGCGCTGCTGAAGGGGCTGCTGAGGCAGCAGCGGATGATCGCCGGCGAGGCGGCGCCCAATCCGGACGACGAACTGGCGCCGGACTGGCGCGACGGCGGCTACCCGTACAAGAACCTGATGCAGCGCCGCAATTACGAGCGCCAGAAATACCGCCTGCAGGTCGAGCTGCTGAAGCTGCAGGCCTGGGTCAAGGAGACCGGGCAGAAGGTCGTGATCCTGTTCGAGGGGCGCGACGCGGCCGGCAAGGGCGGCACCATCAAGCGCTTCATGGAACACCTGAACCCGCGCGGCGCGCGCGTCGTCGCGCTGGAGAAACCGTCCGAGATCGAGCGCGGCCAGTGGTACTTCCAGCGCTACGTGCAGCACCTGCCGACCGACGGCGAGATCGTGCTGTTCGACCGCTCCTGGTACAACCGGGCCGGTGTCGAGCGCGTGATGGGCTTCTGCTCCGATTTCGACTATGCCGAATTCGTCCGCCAGGCGCCGGAATTCGAGCGCATGCTGGTCAGGAACGGCACCCATCTGATCAAGTTCTGGTTCTCGGTCAGCCGCGAGGAACAGCGCCGCCGCTTCCGCGAGCGCAAGGTGCACCCGCTGAAGCAGTGGAAGCTGTCGCCGATCGACCTGGCTTCGCTGGACAAATGGGACGACTACACCAAGGCCAAGGAAGCCATGTTCTTCCACACCGATACCGCGGACGCCCCGTGGACGGTGATCAAGTCCAACTGCAAGAAGCGGGCGCGGCTCAACGCGATGCGCTACATCCTGCACAAGCTGCCGTACGCCAACAAGGACACGGCGCGCATCGGCAACCTGGACCCGCTGATCGTCGGCCGCGCCAACGTCGTCTACGAGCGCGGCGAGCACCAGGGCGTGCCGATCCTGTGATCAGCTGATCACGTAGGATGCGCCGCCGGTCGCGATCAGCAGGCCGGCGTCATTTTCCAGCGTCATCTGCACCGACGCGATGCGGCCGCCGAGGCGGGTGATCCGTCCGGCGGCGGTGAATTTCTTGCCGATGCCCTGGTGCAGGTAGTCGGTGCGCAGGTCGATGGTGCCGACCCGGCCAAAGCGCTGGGCGACTTGGTCGGCGCTTTCGTTGTTGAATTTCTCGGCGATCGCGATGGTGACGGCCAGGCCGGCGACTGCGTCGAGCGCGGTGGCGATCACGCCGCCGTGCAGTCGGCCGTGCAGGTAATGGCCGATCAGGTCGGGACGCATCGCGAATTCTAGTTTCGGAGACGCCGGCTCCAGTGAGACGATGCGGAAGCCGATGACTTCGTGGAAGCACAGACGGTGTTCGAACAGCTCGCGCAGCATCGCGTCGAGACGGGCTTGCTCCTCGGGGGAACGGCGGGGGAGTTGGGAGTGATGGCTCATGGTCCGCGCATGATACAAAAAAGCCCGGCGTCTTGCTCCGCATCAGGCGCCGGCGATCAGGGCCGCCAGGCCGGGGGCGTCGAGCACCTCGACCCGCCCGCGCCGGCTGGCGATCAGCCCGGCGCCGACCAGTTCGCCGATCAGCCGGGCGATCACTTCGCGCGAGGTGCCGAGGTGGAAGGCCATCTGCTGCTGCGTCATGCGCAGTTCCCCGGCCGTCGACGCATGCACCAGCAGCAGGTTGGCCAGGCGCTGGCCGAGCTTGTACGAATGCACGGACTCGAGTTCGGCCATCAGCCGGAAGACCAGCGTCGACAAGGTCCTGACGGTTAGGTCGCGGATCGCCGCCTCCTCGGCGAACAGCCGGCGGAACACCGGGCCGGGGACCAGCGCGATGCTCGTCTCGGCGACGGCTTGCACCCAGGCCGGGTAGAGCAGGTCGTTGAACAGGCTGTTCAGCGCGAAGACGCAGGTTTCTCCGGGATCGATGAAATACAGCGTGGCCTCGGTGCCGTTGGGCGCCATCGAAAACACCCGCAGCCGTCCCTCGAGTACGAAATAGGCGCCCGAGGTGCGCTGTCCCTTGAACAACAGCGGCGTCGCCGACCGGCAGTAGCGGCTGACCATGCCCGCGTCGAGCAGTTTGCGTCCGGACTCGCTGAGTTCGCGGAACGGACTGAAGTCTTCCAGCATTGCGCCCCCTCCTTGCTGGCGTCATTCTATGCTCAGGGTCGATGACCCAGCCGGCGCCTTCGCCCGCAGGCGATCGCTGCTCAGCGCTTCCAGGAAAGCCACCAGGTCGGCGACCTGGGGCTCGCCGAGCGGCGAGCGATCGATCCGGTCGAGCGAACTGTCGGCGTCGAGCCAGGTCATCATCTCGCCCGAGCGGCCGAGTTGCGCGGCGGCCATGATGCGCACGACCTCGTCCAGCCGGTCGACCGAACCGTTGTGCAGCCAGGGGCCGGTCAGCGCCACGTTGCGCAGGGACGGAACCCGCCAGACGCCGGGCTTGCCGTCGATGAGCAGCGGATACTTGCCGTCGTAGCGGGTCGGGGTGGCCGGGAAATAGCGCACGGCGTACTCGCCGCCGAGCAGGCTGGCGTCGCTGAAATTCGCCCCGCGATGGCAGAGCACGCAGCCGACCGACTCGAACAGCGCCATGCCGCGCCGCTGCGCCGGCGTCAGCGCCGTGAGGTCGCCGCGCACGAAGCGGTCGTAGGGCGTGTCGGCGGCGATCAGCGTCCGCTCAAAGGCGGCGATCGCCTGCACGATGCGCGCAAAACTGATCGTGGCATCGCCGAAGGCCTGCGCGAACTGCGTGCGGTAGGCCGGGTCGGCGGCCAGCCGCCGTTCGGCCTCGGCCGGCGAGGCCAGGCCCATTTCGATCGGATTGAGGATGGGCCCGCCCGCCTGCGCCTCGAGCGACGGCGCCCGGCCGTCCCAGAACAGCACCGCCTGGAAGGCCGCGTTCCATACCGTAGGCACGTTGCGCGATCCGACCTGGCCGGCGATGCCGCGTGCCGTCGGTCGCCCGTCGTCGCCAGCCCGGGCATCGAGATCGTGGCAGGAGGCACAGGACAGCGTCCCGTCGCCGGACAGGCGCCGCTCTTCGAACAGGCGCCGGCCGAGTGCCACCTTGGCCGGGTGGGACGGATTGTCGGCTGGTTCCGGCACCTGACCGGGAAGCGTTTCCCAGACGTACTGGCGGGGCCGGGGCGGCATCGGGTTGGCGAAATTCCGCCCGTCGTCGGGCATCGCCAGCGGCACCAGCCCGTTCTGGGTCAGCCGGTCCACCGTGCTTTCCGGGTGGCTGCTGAGCGCGACCGCCACGCCGATCTTCAGTACGAAGGCGAGCAGCCCCATGCCCAGTGCGCCGCTCAACAGCCATTTGCCGCCCGGTCCCAGGCCGGCGAAGGGGCCGAGTTCGCGCTGCACCATCAGGCCGAGGACCAGCATGCCGGCGACGACCGCCGGGATGCCGATGCCGAGGAAATCCGCAATGCCGCTATTCATCACTGGCTCCGTTGGCGAACGGGCCGCCGCAGCGGCCCCGGATGGCGGCGCTCAGGCGAGCGCCGGCGAGAAATGGGACTGTTGCCGGTTGAAGGTGTCGCCCGGCGTCGCGCTGGTGACCTCGGTAATCTCGGCGAACGGCAGGCCGGCGCGCGCATGCGCCCGTCGTACCGCCTCGGCGTCCGGCGCGAGGTTCAGGCAGAAGGCCCGGCCATCGGCATAGCTGAGATCGATGCGCAGCGGCACGACGCCTTCGGCCCGGCAGGCTTCACGGTATCCGGCGAAAAAGATCTCGAACTGTTCCGGGCTCAGCGTCTCCGGGAAACTGCCATCCCGCTTGTCGTGGGTGTCGATGAAATAGCGCAGCGCTTGCATGTCCGGCTCCTGGGAAAAACGACGGATTGTCGTGGCGCCCAAGATAGCCGGCACTTCGCGGCGGATATGTAGCAAAAGTTACGCAAGGCCCGCCGGAGGCCGTCGCGCAGGAACGGCGTACGGCGCTAGGCCGGCGTGGCGCCGCCATTCGGGAGTCCTTGCCGCTCCGGGCCGGCATCCTGCGTATCCGTCGGTGGAGTGTCAGCCTGGGCCGCCTTGTTGGCCAGCTTTTCCCGACGCTTGTCTTCCTGCTTCTGCTTCTTGGCAAGGTCCCGCTGGCGTTTTTCGAATTGGTAGTTTGGCTTCGCCATGCAGGCGCCCCTTATGGCCTCGGTGGGCCGGATAAACAACGATTTTCACTGCGACCGGACGGGGATTGTCCCATCCTGTTTCGGCGCATACATTCCGGCGCGCTGATCGGTCGCCCGGTTGCGGGCGAAGCGGAACTCCTGGCGAGCCCCGCTGCGCTGCTCAACGGTGACGCGTCCGTGACGCCGGCGGCGTGCGGCCCTCGATGTGCCGGAAGGTGATCCGGCCCTTGGTCAGGTCGTAGGCGGACATTTCGAGTGACACCTTGTCGCCGGCCAGGACGCGGATATGATTCTTGCGCATCTTGCCGCCGCTGTAGGCGACCAGCATGTGTCCGTTGTCCAGGGTGACGCGGAATCGCGAATCCGGCAGCACTTCCGTGACAACGCCTTGCATTTCGATGGGATCTTCTTTTGCCATGTTCTTTTCTCCAGGAAGTTATCTGTCAGCTACGGGTCATTCGGTCGGAGCAAATCCGTAGTAGGAGCCGTAGGCCGACGGAGCCGGCGCGTAGGCCGCCACCTTGACCGCATCGGCCAGACTGATCTGGTTGGTGAAGCCGTCGATGCCGCCGGCCTCTCCCAGCCAGCGCTCTTCGACCTCCTGCTCGCTCAGGCCGTTGAGATTGAGGTGGCTGTCGAATCGATTCGAGCGGTATTCGAAAGCCATGTCATGGGCGATGAACAGGGTATGGGGGCAGGCGGTGATGCGGGTCTCGTCCACCGGATCCGCTCCCATGACCCGGGTGCCGCAGAACGGGCAGTGGACCGGGGTGTAATAGAAGGTCTTGAGGTCGATTCGCTGAATGGAATGGGTCATGCTGTACTCCGTGTCGTTTGAAACGGCGTGCTTTGAATACTGCCCCGCTCGCCGTTCGTTATTTATTGCGAAGTCATGGGCTGAGTTCGCTGGGAACCGGCATGATCCGATTCCGTTCCCCCGCCAATGCTTGTGTCGGCAGAAGGTTTTTCAGGCGGCCGGGAGGATTCGGCCGCCGGGGTGATGCGGCGACGATCAGGCGATCTGGATATTGCTCGCCTGCTTGCCTTTGGGGCCGGTCGTTATGTCGAAACTGACGCGCTGACCTTCGGCCAGCGTCTTGAAACCGTGGGATTGAATCGCGGAAAAATGGGCGAAGAGATCTTCGCCACCGCCGTCGGGGGTAATGAAGCCAAAACCTTTGGAATCGTTAAACCACTTGACGCTACCTGCTGCCATATCTTGAATCTCCGAAAAATGACGGGGCATGGCCCCTGAGTGGGGCGAGATCAAGAGGGCGAGGTAAAAATGGGGGAATGCGCCGCAGGGCTGCGGATACTAGACCGACAAGATAACAACACAACTAGAAATCGCTGCGGTGCACCATACGCACTATTGCCGCCGCTGGCAAACGAAATCTGAATTCGCACGAAGACGGCTAGCGGCCGGCCATCGCGTGATCCTCGAAGACGAGGTCGTTCGCCGGCAGGGGAGGGAGCGCCGGCAGGCCGATCCGGGCCCGTAGCCGCTGGCAGTCCGGGTCGGGCGTGCCGTCCTTCTGCCAGGCGGCGAATTCCCGGCACGGGGTGGGGCGGTCGGGATAGATGCTGCAGCCGATTCCCCGCTGGCCGAGTTCCCCGACCAGAGCGATGCAGCGGCCGTTGCCGGCCTCGGTTCCCTTCATGCAGGCCATGACGTTGTTCAGTTTGCTCGTCAGATGCTCGGGGACGAAGCCTCCGGAGCCGCCGGTGAGCTCGCCGCAATAGAAGGAAACCCGGAAGTGGGCGCAGCAGGCGCCGCACGCGATGCACGGGTTGTCCGGACTGTCCGGCATGTCGATGAAGATGCGGCTGTCGTCGACGAAACGACGAATCAGGATTCCTTTCGTCATGGCTGGCAACTGGTGGCGGTGGGTTAAAGAGTGTCCGGGGCGAATTTAAGCAGAATAAACAGGGTGTTGTCATCACCCGGCGGGCCGGTGAGGCGTGTGTGACGGCACAAAAAAGGGCGACGGGTTGCCCCGTCGCCCAAACCGAACGCTAAAGAACTTAGCGTAACGCAGAGGACCTGTGTGCCTATTTCTTGCGCGGCGGCGGGACGTCCGTGCAGGAGCCGTGGGCGACTTCGGCGGCCATGCCGACCGTTTCGCCCAGCGTCGGGTGCGGGTGGATGGTCTTGCCGATATCGACCGCGTCGCAGCCCATCTCGATCGCCAGGCAGACTTCGCCGATCATGTCGCCGGCCGACGGGCCGACGATGGCGCCGCCGATCACGCGGTGGGTCTCGGCGTCGAAGATCAGTTTCGTGAAGCCGTAGTCGGCGCCGTTGGCGATCGCGCGGCCGGACGCGGCCCACGGGAACTTGGCTGTCTCGACCTTGCGGCCTTCCTTCTTCGCCTGTTCCTCGGTGTAGCCGACCCAGGCCACTTCCGGGTGGGTGTAGGCGACGCCCGGAATCACCTGCGCCTCGAACGCGGCCTTGTGGCCGGCGGCGACTTCGGCGGCAACGTGCGCCTCGTGCACCGCCTTGTGCGCCAGCATCGGCTGGCCGACGACATCGCCGATCGCGAAGATGTGCGGCACGTTGGTGCGCATCTGCGCATCGACCGGGATGAAGCCGCGGTCGGTGACGGCGACGCCGGCCTTATCGGCGCCGATCTTCAGGCCGTTCGGCGCGCGGCCGGCAGCCTGCAGGATCATGTCGTAGCGGACGGCGTCGGCATTCGGTGCGCCTTCGCCCTCGAACTTGACCCACAGGCCGTCTTCCTTCGCGTCGACGGCGACCGTCCGGGTCTTCAGCATGATCTTGTCGAAGCGCTGCAGGTTCTGCTTTTCCCAGACCTTGACGGCGTCGCGGTCCGGGCCCTGCATCAGCGCGTCGGCCATCTCGACGACATCGACCTTCGCGCCCAGCGTCGAATAGACGGTGGCCATTTCGAGGCCGATGATGCCGCCGCCGATGACCAGCATCTTCTTCGGCACGAAGCGCAGTTCGAGCGCGCCGGTCGAGTCGACGATGCGCGGGTCGCGCGGGATGAAGGGCAGATGCACCGCGGCGGAGCCGGCGGCGATGATGCACTTCTGGAACTTGATGACCTTCTTGGCGCCGGTCTTGTCCTGGCCGTTGCCGTCGGTGACTTCGACCTCGATGTGGTGCGGGTCGAGGAAGTGGCCGTAGCCGCGCACGACCTCGACCTTGCGGCCCTTGGCCATGCCGGCCAGGCCGCCGGTCAGCTTGCCGACGACCTTGTCCTTGTGGGCGCGCAGCTTGTCGATGTCGACCTGCGGCGCGGCGAAGCTGACGCCCAGCTCGTTGGCGTGCTGCGCTTCGTCGATGATCTCGGCGACGTGCAGCAGCGCCTTGGACGGGATGCAGCCGACGTTCAGGCAGACGCCGCCGAGCGTCGCGTAACGCTCGACGATGACGGTCTTCATGCCGAGGTCGGCCGAGCGGAAGGCGGCCGAGTAGCCGCCGGGGCCGGCACCGAGCACAAGCATCTCGCACTCGAGGTCGGCGCCGCCGGCGTGGCTGGCCGCTGCCGGCGCGGCGACCGCTGCGGCCGGGGCCGCGGTGGACTCGGTTTTCGGCGCGGATTCCGCGTTGACCGCGGCGGCGCCGGCCTCGACCTTGATCAGCAGCGCACCTTCGCTGACCCGCGAACCGAGCTGGACCAGCACTTCCTTGACGGTGCCGGCGACGGGGGACGGGACGTCCATCGTCGCCTTGTCGGATTCGAGGGTGGCGATCGCGTCGTCGACCTTGATCGTGTCGCCGACCTTGACGAACAGGTCGATGACCGGGACGTCCGAAAAGTCGCCGATGTCCGGGACCTTGACTTCAACCAGGTTGCTCATGGTCTTCTCCCCTTACAGCGCGACGCGGCGGAAGTCGGCCAGCAGCTGGGCGACATAGACGTTGAAGCGGGTCGCCAGCGCGCCGTCGATGACGCGGTGGTCGGCGGTCAGCGACAGCGGCAGCGTCAGGCGCGGCACGAACTGCTTGCCGTCCCAGACCGGCTTCATCGCCGACTTGTTGACGCCGAGGATGGCGACTTCCGGCGCATTGACGATGGGCGCGAAGTAGGTGCCGCCGATGCCGCCGAGCGACGAGATCGTGAAGCACGCGCCGCTCATGTCGGCCGGCTTCAGCTTGCCGTCGCGCGCCTGCTTGGCGAGGTCGCCGGATTCCTGGGCGATCTCGAACACCGACTTCTTGTCGGCGTTCTTGATCACCGGCACGACCAGACCGTTCGGCGTGTCGGCCGCGAAGCCGATGTTGAAGTACTTCTTCAGCACCAGGTTGTCGCCGTCGAGCGAAGCGTTGAACTCGGGGAACTTCTGCATCGCCTTGACGCAGGCCTTGACCAGGAAGGCGAGCATGGTCAGCTTGGCGCCGCCGCCCTTCTCGTTTTCCTTGTTGAGCAGCACGCGGAAGGCTTCCAGGTCGGTGATGTCGGCGTCCTCGTGGTAGGTCACGGCCGGGATCATCACCCAGTTGCGCGACAGGTTCTGCCCGGAAATCTTCTTGATGCGCGACAGCGGCTTGACCTCGATCTCGCCGAACTTGCTGAAATCGACCTTCGGCCAGGGCAGCAGGTCGAGCGTGCCGCCGCCGCTGATGCCGCCGGCGGCAGCCGCCGGTGCGGCGGTGGCGCCGGACATCACGCCCTTGACGTACTTGGTCAGGTCTTCCTTGACGATGCGGCCCTTCGGACCGGTCGCCGGCACCTTGGCCAGGTCGACGCCGAGTTCGCGGGCATAGGCGCGGACCGACGGCGATGCGTGGACCTTGGAACCGATCGGCAGCGCCGCGGGCAGCGCGGCCGGTGCGGCGTTCGCGGTCGACGGCGCGGCCGGGGCGGAAACCGCGGCCGGGGCTGCCGCCGGTGCCGGAGCAGCCGCCTGCGGCGCCGCGGCGGCAGCCGGGGCGCCGGTCTCGACCTTGATCAGCAGTGCGCCTTCGCTGACCTTGGAGCCGAGCTGGACCAGCACTTCCTTGACGGTGCCGGCGACGGTGGACGGGACGTCCATCGTGGCCTTGTCGGATTCGAGGGTGGCGATCGCGTCGTCGACCTTGATCGTGTCGCCGACCTTGACGAACAGGTCGATGACCGGGACGTCGGAGAAGTCGCCGATGTCCGGCACCTTGACCTCGACCAGTCCGCCGGCGGCGGCCGCCGGGGCAGGCGCCGCGACGGGCGCGGCCACCGGGGCGGGGGCGGCCGCCGGCGCGGCTTCGGCCGCAGCAGCGCCGGTCTCGACCTTGATCAGCAGCGCGCCTTCGCCGACGCGGGAGCCGAGCTGGACCAGCACTTCCTTGACGGTGCCGGCGACGGGGGACGGGACGTCCATCGTGGCCTTGTCGGATTCGAGGGTGGCGATCGCGTCGTCGACCTTGATCGTGTCGCCGACCTTGACGAACAGGTCGATGACCGGGACGTCCGAAAAGTCGCCGATATCGGGAACCTTGACTTCGATGATTTGGCTCATTGTCGTTTCCTCCCGATCAGACCGACATCGGATTCGGCTTGGCCGGATCCAGGTTGTACTTGACCAGCGCGGCGGCGACCTTCTCGCGGCCGATCTTGCCTTCGTCGGCCAGCGCCTTCAGCGCGGCCAGCGTGACCCAGTGGCGGTCGACCTCGAAATGGTGGCGCAATTTCTCGCGGGTGTCGGAGCGGCCGAAGCCGTCGGTACCCAGCGTCACGTAGCTGCCCTTGACGAAGGGACGGATCTGCTCGGCGAACAGCTTGACGTAGTCGGTCGCGGCGACCACCGGGCCTTCGGCGCCGGCCAGCTTCTGCTCGACGTGCGACAGCTTCGGGGCTTCCAGCGGGTGCAGCAGGTTCCAGCGCGCAGTGTCCTGGCCGTCGCGGGCCAGTTCGTTGAACGACGGGCAGCCCCAGAGGTCGGCCTCGACGCCCCAGTCGGCCTTCAGCAGGTCGGCGGCGGCGATCACTTCGCGGAAGATGGTGCCCGAGCCGAGCAACTGGACGCGCAGCGCGCCTTCGCCGCCCTTGCGGAACGCGTACATGCCCTTGATGATGTCGGCTTCGGCGCCGGCCGGCATTTCCGGATGTTCGTAGTTCTCGTTCATCACGGTGATGTAGTAGAAGACGTCTTCCTGCTCGGCGTTCATCCGGCGCAGGCCGTCCTGGACGACGACGGCGACTTCGTACTGGAAGGTCGGGTCGTAGGACACGCAGTTCGGGATCAGCTGCGACAGGATCAGGCTGTGGCCGTCCTCGTGCTGCAGGCCTTCGCCGTTCAGCGTCGTGCGGCCGGCGGTGCCGCCGACCAGGAAGCCGCGGGCGCGCTGGTCGCCGGCGGCCCAGACGAGGTCCATGACGCGCTGCAGGCCGAACATCGAGTAGCAGATGTAGAACGGAACGGTCTGCACGCCATGCACCGAGTAGGCGGTCGCGGCGGCGATCCAGTCGCTCATCGCGCCGGCCTCGTTGATGCCTTCCTGCAGCACCTGGCCGTCCTTCGATTCCTTGTAGAACATCAGCTGGTCATGGTCTTCCGGCACGTAGTTCTGGCCCTGCTGGTTCCAGATGCCGACGGCGCGGAACATGCCTTCCATGCCGAAGGTCCGGGATTCGTCCGGCACGATGGGAACGACGTGGCGGCCGATCTGCTTGTCCTTCAGCAGCATGTTCATGATGCGGACGATGGCCATCGTCGTCGACAGCTCGCGGCCCTCGCCGGACGCCTTCAGCAGCGCGACGAAGGTGTCGAGCGCCGGGATCGGCAGCGGCGCGGCCTTGCGGCGGCGCTGCGGCAGGAAGCCGCCGAGGTCCAGGCGGCGCTGGCGCATGTACTGGTATTCCTCGGAATCCTCCGGGAACTTCAGGTAGGGCAGTTCGGCCAGCTTGTCGTCCGGCACCGGCAGGCCGAAGCGGTCGCGGAAGCGGCCGATCTGCTCGATGTCCATCTTCTTCTGCTGGTGCGAGATGTTCATCGCTTCGCCGGCCTGGCCCATGCCGAAGCCCTTGATGGTCTTGGCCAGGATCAGCGTCGGCGCGCCCTTGTGGGTCACGGCGGCGTTGTAGGCGGAGAAGATCTTGAAGATGTCGTGGCCGCCGCGGTTCAGCTGCCAGACCTGATCGTCGGTCCAGTCGGCGACCAGCGCCTTCAGTTCCGGCGTGTTGAAGAAGTGTTCGCGGACGTAGGCGCCGTTCTTGGCCTTGAAGGTCTGGTAGGCACCGTCGCACAGTTCCATCATGCGCTTCTTCATGATGCCCTTCTTGTCGCGCTGGAACAGCGTATCCCACTGCGTGCCCCAGATCAGCTTGATGACGTTCCAGCCGGCTCCGCGGAATTCGGATTCGAGTTCCTGGATGATCTTGCCGTTGCCGCGCACCGGGCCGTCCAGGCGCTGCAGGTTGCAGTTGATCACGAAGATCAGGTTGTCGAGCTTTTCGCGGCCGGCCATGCCGATCGCGCCCAGCGATTCGACCTCGTCGGTCTCGCCGTCGCCGAGGAAGGCCCAGACCTTGCGCTGTTCGGCCTTCTTGGCATCGATCAGGCCGCGGCTGGCCAGGTATTTCATGAAGCGGGCCTGGTAGATGGCCTGGATCGGGCCGAGGCCCATCGACACGGTCGGGAACTGCCAGAAGTCCGGCATCAGCCAGGGGTGCGGGTAGGACGAAATGCCCTTGCCGTCGGTTTCCTGGCGGAAGTTGTCCATCTGCTCCTCGGTCAGGCGGCCGAGCATGAAGGCGCGCGAATAGACGCCGGGCACCGAGTGGCCCTGGAAGAAGATCAGGTCGCCGCCGGTTTCGTGGTCGATGCCCTTCCAGAAATGCGAGAAGCCGACGTCGTACAGCGCGGCGGCGGAGGCGAAGGAGGCGATGTGGCCGCCGACGTTGGTGTTCTTGTTGGCGCGGACGACCATCGCCATCGCGTTCCAGCGGATGTAGGAGTGGATCTTGATCTCCATGTCCGGGTTGCCCGGGTACTTCGGCTGCTGGTCGGCGGGGATGGTGTTGATGTACTCGGTGTTGGCCGAGTAGGGGATGTCGATGCCGTCTTCACGGGCCTGGCCGATCAGCGTTTCGATCAGGTAGTGGGCGCGGTCGGGGCCTTCTTGGGTGATCACGCCCTCGAGGGCGTCGATCCATTCCCGGGTCTCCTGCGGATCGAGGTCGGCGGGGTCGGGCTGGGCGTTCGGCTGGTCGGCCATGATTTGTCTCCTGGTTGGTTTTGCTTCTGTCCTGCCTGTTGAGCAGGACAACTCTAGCGCTATACGGGTCGGTTCGCGAGCCCGTGCTTTCCCTAACTTCTGTTCCGCATTGTAAAAACAAAGTTCGCATCGTGCAATATTTCGGCGCCGCGTTTTTATGCCGTTGCGGCGGTCGACCGCGAGCGGATCGCCGGTGCCTTGCGCTGCGTCAAAATGTCCCGGGAATGGCCTTCCTATAATTTGCGGTTCTGGTCTTTCGAGGAGAACTCATGGCAGCAGTCATGCCCGTCCCGGCCGCCAGCCGCGTGCTGATGTCCGGCAACGAAGCCGTCGCCCGCGCCGTCTGGGAAGCCGGCGTCAAGGTCGCCGCGGCCTATCCCGGCACGCCGGCCACCGAGATGCTGGAGGTCGTTTCGACCTACCCGGACGTCTATGCCGAATGGTCGGTCAACGAGAAGGTATCGCTGGAGGTGGCGATCGGCGCCGCCTATGCCGGTTCGCGTGCCTTCTGCTGCATGAAGCACGTCGGCCTCAACGTCGCGTCCGACGCGCTGATGACGCTGACGCTGACCGGCGTGGTCGGCGGTCTGGTCATCGCGGTCGCCGACGACGTCGGCCTGTCGTCGTCGCAGAACGAGCAGGATTCGCGTTACTGGGGGCGCTTCGCGCACCTGCCGGTGTTCGAGCCGGCCGACTCGCAGGAGGCCTACGCGATGACGCTGGCCGCCTACGAACTGTCGGAAAAATTCCAGGTGCCGGTGATCCTGCGCCTGACCACGCGCATCTGCCACGTCAAGGCGCTGGTCACCGTCGGCGAGCGTACGCCGCACACGGGCGCCGGCTTCGCGAAGAATCCGGCGCGCTTCGTGATGGTGCCGGGCAATGCCGGCAAGCGCATCCCGCTGATGTTCCAGCGCGACGGCGAACTGCGCGCCGTGGCCGAAAGCAGCGCGCTGAACTTCGTCGAAGCGGGCGGCGACCGCCGCGTCGGCTTCGTCGTTTCCGGCCCGGCCTACATGCACGTCAAGGAAGCCTTCCCGGATGCCCCGGTGCTCAAGCTCGGCTTCTCGCACCCGGCGCCCTTCGCGAAATGCCGCGAATTTGCCGGCCAGGCCGACCAGGTCGTCGTCGTCGAGGAAGTCGAGCCGCTGCTCGAAACCGAACTCAAGGCGCAGGGCCTGGCCGTCATCGGCAAGGACATCCTGCCGCTGCAGGGTGAACTGTCGCCGGCCGTGCTGAAGCCGGCGATCGCCCGGCTGCTCGGCGAATCCGTGCCGGAAAGTGCGTCGACCGCGGCGCCCGCGCCGATCTTCCCGCGGCCGCCGACGATGTGCGTCGCCTGCCCGCACCTCGGCGTCTATTACACGCTGTCGCAGGTGCGCAACCTGAACATTTCCGGCGACATCGGCTGCTACACGCTGGGTGCCGGCCACCCGTGGAACGCGCTCGACACCTGCGTGTCGATGGGCGCGTCGATGGGCGTCGCGCTCGGTATGGACAAGGGGCGCGGCGAGGCCGACAGGGACAAGCGCGTGGTCGCCGTGATCGGCGATTCGACTTTCCTGCACATGGGCATGCAGGGCCTGGTCGACATGGTCTACAACCGCGGCAACGTTACCGTGCTGCTGCTCGACAACCGCGCGGTCGGCATGACCGGCGGCCAGAACAACCCGGGCAACGGCCGCGACATCCACGGCGGCGAGGCGCCGCGCATCGATTTCGTTGCGCTGGTCAAGGCGCTCGGCGTCAAGGAAGAGCGCGTGCACAAGGTCGATCCCTACCAGCTGCCGGTGCTGTTCAAGACCATCCGCGACGAGGTCAAGGTGCCCGAGGTTTCGGTGATCATCACCGATCAGCCCTGCGTGCTGACCCAGGACTACCACCGCCAGCCGGCCTACGCGGTGACCGAGGACAAATGCACCGGCTGCGGCAACTGCATCGACGTCGGCTGCCCGGCCATCCACGTCACGCGGCGCGGCAAGGAGACCAAGGCCAGCGGCCGCGAGGTCGATCTGGCTTTCGTCCGCATCGAGTCGTCGGTGTGCACCGGCTGCGGCCTGTGTCTGCAACCCTGCGCGCCGAAGGCGATCGAGCCCTGGGTGCAGGCCTCGCCGTTGCGCCTGGTCAAGGAAGGAGCGCCGGCATGAGCGACGTGACCAACATCCTCGTCGTCGGTATCGGCGGCCAGGGCGTCATGACGGCGACCGAGATCCTCGCCGAGGCGTCGATCGCGATGGGCCACGACGCCAAGAAGACCGAAGTCGCCGGCATGGCGCAGCGCGGCGGCGTCGTCTCGTCGCATCTGCGCTTCGGGCCGCGCGTGCTGTCGCCGCAGATCACGCCGGGCACCGCCGACGTGCTGCTCGGCTTCGAGGCGGCCGAGGGCCTGCGCTGGCGCCACATGCTGCGCGCGGACGGCATCGCGCTGATGAACACGGCGCGCCTGGTGCCGCCGGTCGTCGAGCTCGGGCTGTTCGATTACCCGGCCGATCCGATCGCCGACATGAAGGCGGCCGGCACCCGCGTCGTCGCTTTCGACGCGACGTCGATCGCGCTCGAACTGGGCGACATCCGGCTGGGCAACACCGTGATGCTCGGCGCCATCGCCGACCACCTGCCGTTTTCGGCCGAAGTGCTGCGCGACTGCGTGCTGGCCCGTTTCCGGCGCAAGGGCGAGAAGCTGGTCGAACTGAACCGGCGCGCCTTCGAGGCGGGCAGGGCGGCGGTCGGTGCTGCCGAAGCAGCGCTCGCGTAATCTGGTAAAATCCTGAAAGTTCAAAGGGAAAGGCCGTCGCCTTTCCCCTTTTCTTTTTTGTTGGATGCGACGATGACGGCACAAATCATTGACGGCAAGGCCCTGGCCGAAGAACTGCGCCAGAGCTTCAAGGCCCGCGTGGAAACGCTGGCGGCCAAAGGACACAAGCCCGGCCTGGTGGTCATTCTGGTCGGCGAGGACCCGGCCTCCCAGGTCTATGTGAAGAACAAGGTCAATGGCTGCCTGGCCATCGGCATGCATTCCGAGAAGATCGTCTACGACGCCGCCGTCGACCAGCAGGTCGTGCTCGACAAGATCGCCGAGCTGAACGCCGATCCGTCCATCCACGGCATCCTGGTGCAGCTGCCGCTGCCCAAGCACTTCGACGAGGAGAAGGTGCTCGAGGCGATCGCCGCCGACAAGGACGTCGACGGCTTCCACGCCGAGAACGTCGGCGCGCTGGCCCAGGGCAATCCGCGCTTCATCCCCTGCACGCCGTACGGCGTCATGAAGATGTTCGAGAAGGGCAACGTCGATCTCAACGGCAAGGAAGCCGTGGTCATCGGCCGCTCCAATATCGTCGGCAAGCCCATGGCGCTCTTGCTGATCAACGCCGGCGCCACCGTCACCGTCTGTAATTCACGGACCCGTGACCTGAAATTCCACACCAGCCGCGCCGACATCGTCGTCGCCGCGGTCGGCAAGCCGAAATTCGTCACCGGCGACATGATCAAGCCGGGCGCCGTCGTCATCGACGTCGGCATCAACCGCCTGCCGGACGGCAAGCTGTGCGGCGACGTCGATTACGCCGGCTGTCTCGAAACCGCCGGCCAGATCACCCCGGTGCCGGGCGGCGTCGGTCCGATGACCATCACCATGCTGCTCGCCAATACCATCGAGGCGGCTGAACGAAAGGCGGGGCTGCGCTGATGTCTGACAACAAGATTTCCGTGGGCATCGTCATGGGCTCCGACTCCGACTGGCCGACCATGCAGGCCGCCGCCGTGATCCTGAAGGAATTCGGCGTCGCCTTCGAGGCCCGCGTCGTGTCCGCCCACCGCACGCCCGACCTGCTGTTCGAATACGCCGAAACGGCCGGCCCGCGGGGCCTGCAGGCGATCATCGCCGGCGCCGGCGGCGCCGCCCACCTGCCCGGCATGCTCGCCGCCAAGACGACGGTGCCGGTGCTCGGCGTGCCGGTCCAGTCGCGCGCGCTGTCCGGCGTCGATTCGCTGCACTCCATCGTCCAGATGCCGAAGGGCATCCCGGTCGCCACCTTCGCGATCGGCGAAGCCGGCGCCGCGAATGCCGCGCTGTTCGCGGTCGCCATGCTGGCCAACGGCGACGCGGCGCTGAACGACAGGCTGCAGGCCTTCCGCCAGGCGCAGACCGCCAAGGTCCTGGCCATGAAGCTGCCCGAAGTATGAGCGCGATGATCCTGCCGCCCGCGACGCTGGGCATGCTCGGTGGCGGCCAGCTCGGCCGCTTCTTCGTCGCCGCCGCCCATGAGATGGGCTACCGGGTCTGGGTCCTCGATCCGGACAAGAACTCGCCGGCCGGCCAGATCGCCGAACGCCATTTCTGCGTTGCCTACGACGACTACGCGGCACTCGACGAATTTGCCGCCGGCTGCGCGGCGATCACCACCGAGTTCGAGAACGTCCCGGCCGACACGCTGGACTATCTCGCCAAGTTCGTCCCGGTGCGTCCGCATGCGGCAGCCGTCGCCGTCTGCCAGAACCGCATCGCCGAAAAATCCTTCCTGCGCGACAACGGCTTCCCGCACGGGCCGTTCATCGCGGTCAACAGTGAAAACGACCTGAAATCCGCGCCGGCCGAGCTGTTCCCGGCGATCCTGAAGGTCGCCCGCTTCGGCTACGACGGCAAGGGGCAGGCCACCGTCAACAACGTCGAGGAGGCGCTGGTCGCCTTCGGGCATTTCAAGGGCGAGCATTGCGTGCTCGAGCAGCGCCTGCCGCTCGACTACGAAGTCTCGGTCGTGCTGGCGCGCGACGGGAACGGCCGGGTCGCCTGCTTCCCGACCGGCGAGAATCAGCACACCCGCGGCATCCTCGACGTCTCCATCGTGCCGGCCCGGACGTCGGCCTGCATGAAGAGCGACGCCGAGGACGTCGCCGCGCGCATCGCCGAAAAGCTCGGCTACATCGGCACGATGGGTGTCGAGTTCTTCGTCAGCCGCGGCCGCCTGATCGTCAACGAGATGGCGCCGCGTCCGCACAACAGCGGCCACTACACGATCGACGCCTGCGTCACCGACCAGTTCGAGCAGCAGGTCCGCGCGCTGTGCGGCCTGCCGCTGGGCGAAGCACGTGCTCACTCTGCTTCGGTGATGGTCAACCTGCTGGGCGACCTGTGGTACGACGGCGACACCTACCGCGAGCCGGACTGGGCGAAGCTGCACGCGGTCCCCAACCTGAAGCTGCACCTGTACGGCAAGCACCACGCCCGGCCGGGGCGCAAGATGGGCCACTTCACGGTGATCGGCGATAACGCCGAAGCCGTGCAGCAGGCCGCGCTCGCCGCCCGCGCGGCGATCGGCATCCAGGACGCATGATTCCTTCCGACGCCGACTACCGGCGCGCCGTCGAGCTGCTGCGCGCCGGCGAACTGGTCGCGATCCCGACCGAGACCGTCTACGGCCTGGGCGCGGATGCGGCCAACCCGGCGGCGGTGGCGAAGATCTTCGCCGCCAAGGGCCGCCCGGCCGACCACCCGCTGATCGTCCATCTGGCCGGCCACGACGCGGTCGACCATTGGGCCGAGGCGGTTCCCGACGTCGCCTGGGAACTGATGGAAAGTTTCTGGCCCGGCCCGCTGACGTTGATCCTGAAGAAACAGGCCTGGGTGCCCGACGCCGTCACCGGCGGCCAGGACACCGTCGGCCTGCGCGTGCCCGGCCACCCGGTCGCGCTCGAACTGCTGCGCCGCTTCGCCGCGAGTGGTGGCAAAGGGGCCGGCGAACATGCCGGCATCGCTGCGCCGTCGGCCAACCGCTTCGGGCGGATCAGCCCGACCACCGCGGCGCATGTCGCCGAGGAACTGGGCGAGCGGATTCCGATGATTCTCGACGGTGGACCGTGCAAGGTCGGCATCGAATCGACCATCGTCGACTGCTCGCGCGGCGAGCCGGTCGTGCTGCGTCCGGGCCACATCGCGCCGGAGCACCTGGAGGCCGTGCTCGGCCTGCGCCCGTCGATCGAGACGGCGCAGGGCGCGCCGCGCGTTTCCGGCTCGCTGGAGGCGCACTACGCGCCGCGCACCCCGCTGCGCCTGGTCGCCGGCGAACGCCTGCTCGATTTCCTGAACAGCCAGCGTCACCGCGGCGGCGTCTGCGCGGTGATCGCCCACAGCCAGCCGCCGCAGGCCGGCATGCCGCATCCGTGGCGCCTGCTGCCGGCCGACCCGGTCGGCTACGCGCACGACCTCTACGGCGCGCTGCGCGACATGGACCACGCCGGCGCCGACCTGATCGTCGTCGAATCGCTGCCCGGCGACGCCGCCTGGACGGCCGTCGCCGACCGCCTGCGCCGAGCCGCAGCGGGCGCCGGCCAGGGCTGACGCGGTCGACGGCCGGAATCGGCGAAATTTCGGACTTTTGTTTTGACTCGGCGGAGTAGGCTGATATAATCCGCGCCCACGGGCCGATAGCTCAGCTGGGAGAGCGCCGCGTTCGCAATGCGGAGGTCGAGGGTTCGATCCCCTTTCGGTCCACCAGGAATGCCCCATTGTAAAGCCTCGGAAAAACAAGATTTTCCGGGGCTTTTTTGTTTTCAACGCCTTGATTTATCCTGGCTTTCGGCTGCATGGGGTCTGATGCGACGATGTCTAATCGGGCCTTTTCGGTAGTCGCGGGGATGTTCCGGTATCCGAATCAATCCCGGAAAAATTCATTCTTTAGTGGGACAGATTTGGGACAAGCTACACGGCGTTGGTGGTCGCTACAATGGACTGCGGCGGCCTCGTACAAGGCCGGTGAGGTGCCCCCGGTTTTAGTGCCAAGGGCGTTTTAGTAAAAGTCCTTGGTGGGCCAGATCGAGGACGCGCTGGCTGTGCGTGTCGGCAGGCATGGCCGTATTGTGTTCCATATATTCGCTCAATGTAGCATTCTGGAGAACAATAGGAACGTCTTGGAGGTGACGACCGGGGTGCCGGATGCGGCGATTAGCCACCATATTCGCCGCACACCGAGCGGAGAATGACTTGCCCTTGCGGCGAATTGGGTGTCTAATCTCCGCATGACTAGCGGAGAAAACCCCTACATTTGGCAGGCCGACGACTGGCCGAACTGGCGCTACGACCTGTCCGCGCTGACGTGGCCGCTGACCGAGGCCAGCCGCGCCCAGGGCGTGCTGCTGGGCCGCCTGGCCGATGTGGGGCTGGCGCTGCGCGATCAGGCCAGCCTCGCCGCCTTGACCGAGGATGTGGTCAAGACCAGCGAAATCGAAGGCGAAGTCCTCAGCGTGGAATCCGTGCGCTCGTCCATCGCCCGCCGTCTGGGCGTGGACATCGGCGCAGTGGCGCCGGTGGACCGGCACGTCGAAGGCGTGGTCGAGATGGTGCTCGACGCCACTTCCCATGCCGCTGCCCCGCTGACCGCCGAGCGTCTGTGGGGTTGGCACGCGGCCTTGTTCCCGACCGGCTACTCCGGCATGAACAAGATCGCCGTCGGCCAGTGGCGCAACGATGCTGACGGGCCGATGCAGGTGGTGTCCGGCCCGCTGGGGCGGCGGAGGGTTCACTTTCAGGCCCCGCCCGCCGAGGCACTGCCCGTCGAGATGGCGCGGTTCTTGGCGTGGGCCAATGAGGAAACCGGCGAGCCTGTTCTCGTCAAGGCAGGCCTCGCCCATCTTTGGTTCGTCACGCTGCACCCGTTCGATGACGGCAACGGGCGTATCGCCCGTGCCGTGGGTGATCTGTTCCTGGCGCGCGCCGACGGCAGCCCACAACGCTTCTACAGCCTGTCGGCGCAGATCCAGCGCGAGCGCAAGGACTACTACGACGTGCTGGAGCGCACGCAGAAGGGCACGCTCGACGTCACGGACTGGCTGTCGTGGTTCCTCGGTACGCTCGGGCGCGCCGTCACCAGCGCCCAGACCACGCTGGACGCCGTGCTGGTCAAGGCGCGGTTCTGGCAACGCTGGGCGGGCACGCCGTTGAACGAGCGGCAGGCGAAGCTGCTCAACCGCCTGCTCGACGGTTTCGATGGCAAGCTCACCAGCAGCAAGTGGGCCGCCATCGCCAAGTGCTCGCCGGACACCGCGCTGCGCGACATCACGCAGTTGCTGGAACTGGGCGTCTTGAAGAAATCGCCCGGCGGCGGACGAAGCACCGGCTACGAATTAGCGGACGGTTGAGGCGCATCGACGACCGTATCCGCGTTGCTGCGGCACGGACGCAGGTGATGCACTTCCCAGCGAAAGATTTCTTCGATGCTGAAACGGACGACGTCACCCTTGATCAGCCTGTAGCAAGGAAGGTCGAGCCGCTGGCGCTCCTGCTTCTGCTGAAACCAGTAGGTGGGCAGTCCAGTGATGGCGGCCACTTCCTTGCCGGAGTAGAAAATCTGGTCGCGCCGACCGGGCCGCTGCCGCATCACCTTCTCGATGGCATCTTCACGCGCCGTCGGTGAGGATTCGGACAAGGCGTGTCCCGCGCTGGATTTCCACGTCACCTGCGCCTTGCGCTCGAAGGCCTCGACCTCCATTAGGAGGTAGCGGACGGTTCTGCCGATGTGCCATGCGGGTGGGCCGATGCCCTCAGACCGCCAGCGTTGCAGCGTACTGGGCGCGAGGTTCCACCTCGAAGACAACTGCATTTCGTTGAGAACCGAATACTGGATGGCTGGTTCGTCCGAGCCCGGGTCTGCGTGGCGGACGGTCGCGTCAACCTTGGGTTTCATCGTGCGCCTCCATCAGGGCTGCCTCGGCAGCTGCAAGGCTGCCGTACTGCGCGATGAGCGCGAAGGCCTCGCTCAGGTAGTATCGCTTCGGCTCCGGTGCGGTGGGCGACGGAGGTTCGACGACGGGCGGCGCGGCAGTCAGCGGCGGCAAGGCCGCGTCGTTGGGCATCCCCTGACGGTTCGCCTGTTCGTAGGCGACGATTTCGTCCACAGGATAGCGGACGGCCTTGGAGAGTTTGATGTACGGTGGGCCGACACCATCGCAGCGCCAGCGTTGCAGGGTCTTGGCGCTGACGTTCCAGCGTAGTGCCAGCTCGGTTTCGGTGAAGGCGGGTTCGGTCAACATGGCGCTCCTTTCGTCGTTCGTGCCGGGCATTACGGCGTCGAACGCGACGAAAGCCAAGTTGCAGGCCCGGAAGCGCCCGGTATTGGCGACGGCTGCGAGTGCCAATTTACCTCTCTGAACTTCCGGTCGTGGGCATGTGCGGGTGCGCGGAATCCTTCCCCGGAATCGCGCGCATCTGGCGAGCCTTCCGACCGGGTCTGAGGCTCAGCGGAGACGCGGGTTTTGTTTCTTGTTAAACTATGCCACCAAACACCCGTGAAAAAGCCCCGAGCCATCGGGGCTTTTTGCTTTCCGGCCGGCCGCTGCGCTTCAGATGCGCTTTTCCCGCGGGCCGCCTTTCCGGGCGCCGCCGGTGCCGGAATAGTCCATGACCCGTTTCACGTAGGCCCGCGTTTCGGGGTAGGGGGGAATGCCCCCGTAGCGGTCCACGGCGCCTTCGCCCGCGTTGTAGGCCGCGATGATGCGGACCCGGTCGCCGCCGAAATATTCGCTGAGCCAGCGCAGGTAGGCGAGTCCGCCCCGGATGTTCTGTTCCGTCTCGAAGGGATTGCGTACCCCGAAGCGCTCGGCGGTGTCCGGGATCAGCTGCATCACGCCCATCGCATTCTTCGGGGACAGCGCGCGGACGTTGAAGTTGGATTCGACCGCCGCGATGGCCAGCGCGAGTTCGGGGTCGATGCCGTAGTGCGGCGCGATCCGCCGGATCAGCCCGGCGACCCGCTGCTTGGCGACCGGCAGGTCGGCGATGTAGCCCTGCAGGTCGAATTCCGCGAGGTCCGGCATCTGTGCCGTTTCCTGTTCGCTGCAGCCGGCGCCGGCGTCGCCGCCGCGCCGGCGTTCCGCATCCAGTCGCCGGAAGGCTTCCAGGTGGCCGAGCTGGCTGGCCATTTCCAGGTTGCAGCGGGCGGCAGCATTCAGTGCGGGCGTCCTGCCCGGCAGATAGATCAGGGCGGCGCGGTAATAGCCCTCGCTGCTGCCCAGGCGTCCGGCCTCGCGGTACAGGGAGGCGGCCAGCGCCGGCGAGCGGACCAGTCCCCGGCCGGTTTCGGCGGCCCGGCCCTGATCGAGCAGGGCCAGCACCCGCGGGGCCTCGTCCTCGGCCGCCGGCGCTCCGGCGGCGGCCGGGCCGAAGACGCAGCCGATCCCCGCGACGAGAAGGAACAGATGCCTGGCAGCCTTCGACAAATGTCTGTCCATGGTGGGCCTGTCTGCAATCCGGGCCCGGGAAGCCGGTGCGCGGAGGGGGGCGACGATTTCAGTATAGTTGCCGTTCGACCGGCAATCCGGCATTCGGTGCGGCGAAAGTTGTCCCTTGCGCGGCGCATCGCGGCGTCCGGCGGTAGGATGGCGGCCTGTGCCGCCCGGAGCGGGCCGGCGGGAGGGAAAATGAAGATTCTTTGTCTGTTGTTTGCCGGCCTGGCCGGCTGCGCGCTGGCGCCCGGCTGGCACTGGGAACGCCCGGGCGCGGCGCCGGCCGATTACGCCGAGGACGAGCGCATCTGCAAGGTCGAGACCTACGCGTTCAACAACGGCGCGGTGACCCGGGCCAGCGTCCGCCGCATGCATGCCTGCATGGAGGCGCGGGGCTGGCGCAAGGTCGACGACTGAATTTCTGCATCGCGACGGCCGGAGCGGCCGCTTCGTCACGTATAATCGAATGCTTATAAACGGCGAGCCGCCTGCGGGGCCTCGGAGAATGTCGATGCAGAAACTCCTGTCGCTGATATCCAAGAACCTGATCCTGGCCATCCCGGTCGTCATGGTCGCCGGCTTCGTCGCCGGCCTGCTGGCGCCGGTCGGCTGGCTGAAGGGCCTGATCGTGCCGCTGACCTTCCTGATGGTCTATCCGATGATGGTCACGCTGAAGCTGGCCAAGGTGGTCGAGGGCGGCGACCTGCGCGCCCAGGGCCTGGCCCAGGCGATCAATTTCGGGATCATTCCCTTCGTCGCCTACGGTCTGGGCGCCTTCTTCTTCCCGACGCAGCCGTACTACGCGATGGGCCTGCTGCTGGCGGCGCTGCTGCCGACCTCGGGCATGACCATCTCGTGGACCGGCTTCGCCGGCGGCAATCTGGGCGCCGCGGTCAAGATGACCGTGCTCGGCCTGATCCTCGGTTCGCTGGCGACGCCTTTCTACGTGCGCTGGCTGATGGGGGCCAGCGTGCCGGTGGACCTGTGGGCGGTGTTCGGCCAGATCGTTTTCATCGTTTTCCTGCCCATGCTCGCCGGCCACCTGACGCAGGGCCACCTGGTCCGCAAGTACGGCCAGAAGGCTTTCCAGGCCGAATGGGGGCCGCGTTTCCCGCCCTGGTCGACGCTGGGCGTGCTCGGCATCGTGTTCGTCGCGATGGCGCTGAAGGCCCAGCAACTGGTCGACCGGCCGGGCGAGCTGGTGCACCTGCTGCTGCCGCTGCTGGCGCTGTACGGCATCAACTACCTGCTGAGCACCGTGGTCGCCAGGTTGCTGCTGCCGCGCGGCGACGCCATCGCACTGGTCTACGGCACGGTGATGCGCAACCTGTCGATCGCGCTGGCGCTGGCGATGAACGCCTTCGGCAGCGCCGGCTCGGAGGCCGCGCTGGTGATCACGCTGGCTTACGTGATCCAGGTCCAGTCGGCGGCGTGGTACGTCAGGCTGACCGACCGCCTGTTCGGCAAGCGCCCGGCCGCCTGAGCCGCCGTCTTCAGCCGTGGCGCTCGCGCCACAGCCTGAGCGCGTCCAGCGCATCCTCCAGACTGTCGAGCAACTGCACGCCGGCGGGCGGCGTCAGCCGGCGGACGCCGCCGCCGCCGGCCCATAGCTCGATGTCTTCCGGCAGCACCATGCGCAGCTGCTGCAGCAGCCCGGCGATCTGGCGCACCGGGAAGGCCGACGAAAAGGACAGCGCGACGACGTCGGCCCGGTAGGCGCCGGCCGCGCTGCCGATGTCGAGCAACGGCATCTGGGTGCCGAGCGGGATGCATTCGGCGCCCTCGAGCGCGAACAGCGTCTCGACCATCAGCAGGCCGAGCACGTGCTGCTCGTCGGGCAGGCTGGTCAGCAGCACGCGCGGTCCCTGCCGGCCGGCCGGCAGCGTCGCGATGGCCTGGCGCAGCAGGCGCTTGGTCAGCTCCGTGTAGAGGTGTTCCTCGAACACCTCGAAGCGTCCTTCCTCCCAGGCTTCGCCGACCTGCTGCGTGAGCGGTGCCACGGTGTCCTGGACAAAACCCAGCAGCCCCTGGCGCACCAGGCGCTGCTGCATCGCCTGCTGGTAGCCCACGGCATCGTGCTGCTTGATCAGCGCCAGCAGGTCCCCGAGTTCCCCGTTCAGCGAGGGCGGCGCCCCGGCATCGCCGGCCCGCGGCCGGCGCGGGGCCAGCCCGGCCAGTTCGTCGGCCGGCAGCGCGAGCAGCTTGCCCGGCCGATGTCCCTGATCCATCAGGCGTTTGACCAGACGCAGGCGTTCGACCTGGTCGGCCGGGTAAAGGCGTTCCCCGTTCGCATCGCGCTCGGGAACCGGAAAGCCGTAGCGGCGTTCCCACATGCGCAGGACATCCTTGGAGAGCCCGGTGTCGCGCTCGACGGCGGCAATGTTGAAGCAGGGGTTGTTCATATTTGTCCTGAACAAAAGTTAGACAAACTGTTGACTTGTCGATATCCGAGGTCTATCTTACGAACAAAACGGACATTTGTCCAGGACAAAAAGGAGTCTGGTCATGAATATCCTCTCTCGTCGCTGGCTGGCGGTCGCCAGTCTTTGCGCCCTCGGCGTCGTCCCCGGCGCCGCCGGTGCCGCGTGCCCCCCGCTGCTCGATCACACCTTCCCGTCGCTGAAGGACGGCAAGCCGATGCCGCTCTGTCAGTACGCCGGCAAGGTCGTGCTGGTCGTCAATACCGCGAGCTACTGCGGATTCACGTCGCAGTACGACGGGCTGGAAAAGCTGTATGCCCGCCTGAAGGACCGCGGTCTGGTCGTGCTCGGTTTCCCGTCCAACGATTTCGGCGAACAGGAACCGGGCAGCGACAAGGAGATCGCCGAATTCTGCCGCCTGACCTACGGCGTCGAGTTCCCGATGGTCGGCAAGACCGTGGTCAAGGGGTCCGGCGCCAACCCGTTCTACCGCCGGCTGGCCGAGATCACGGACAGCCGCCCGAAGTGGAATTTCCACAAGTACCTGATCAGCCGCGATACCGGCGAAGTGGTCGCCTTCAGCAGCCTGACCAAGCCGGACGACCGCGACCTGCTGAAGAAGATCGATGAATTCCTCAACCGCCCGATCCCGGAGGGAAGCCGCAAATGAACGCCCCTGAACGCATTTTCCTGCCCGACGTGCAGTCCACCGCGGACCTGCGCTGCCTCGCCATCCAGAAAGTCGGCGTCAAGGGCCTGCGCTATCCGCTGCAGCTCGAGACCGCCGCCGGCGACACGCTGAATACCGTCGCGACGCTGACGATGACGGTCGGCCTGTCGCCGGACGTCAAGGGCACGCACATGTCGCGCTTCGTCGAACTGATCGAGGCGCCGCGCGAGGCGCTGACCCAGGCGGGGCTGTTCGAGCTGCTCGAGTCCATGCTGCTGCGCCTGGACGCGCTCAGCGGCAGCATCGAATTGGCCTTCCCGTATTTCATCCGCAAGGCGGCGCCGGTGTCCGGCGTCGAGAGCCTGCTCGACTACGACGCGGTGCTGCGCATCGAGCGCCGCGAAGGCGAGGCGGCGGCGCTGACGCTGCGCGTGACGGCGCCGGTGACCAGCCTGTGCCCGTGCTCGAAGAAGATTTCCGACTACGGCGCGCACAACCAGCGCTCGCACCTGACGCTGGAGGCGACGCTGCGCGACGCGATGGCGATCGAGGACCTGGTCCGCATCGCCGAGCAGGAGGCCTCGTGCGAGGTGTTCGGCCTGCTCAAGCGGCCGGACGAGAAGTGGGTCACCGAGCGCGCCTACGACAACCCGAAATTCGTCGAGGACCTGGTCCGCGACATCGCGCTGCGCCTGATGAACGAACCGCGCATCGCGGCGTGGAAGGTCGCTTCCGAGAATTTCGAATCCATCCACAACCATTCCGCCTACGCCGAGCTGTACGGCACCAACGGCTGAGGAAGCGACATGCCCGCCCATCACCCACAACGCATCGCGGTCGTCGGCGCCGGCCTCGCCACCGCCTGGCTGCTGAGCCGCCGCTACGCGGTCACGCTGTTCGAGGCCGGCCACTACCTCGGCGGGCACACCAACACGGTGGACGTCACGCTGGAGGGCAAAACCCATCCGGTCGATACCGGCTTCCTGGTCTTCAACGAGCGGACTTATCCGAACCTGATCGCGCTGTTCGACGAACTCGGCGTCGCCAGCGTCGAGACCGAGATGTCCTTCGCGGTCAGCCTGGAAAAGCCGGACCTCGAATGGGCCGGCAGCAACCTGGCGACCGTGTTCGGCCAGAAGCGCAACCTGCTGCGCCGCCGCTTCTGGGGCATGCTGTCCGACATCCTGCGCTTCAACCGCGAGAGCACGGCGTGGCTGGCCAGCCACCCGGACGACCGGCGCAGCCTGCGCGACTTCCTGGTCGCCGGCCGCTATTCCGACGCCTTCTCGGACTGGTACCTGCTGCCGATGGCGGCCGCGATCTGGTCCTGCCCGACCGGCCAGATGCTCGACATGCCGCTCGCCACCTTCATCCGCTTCTGCCACAACCACGGCCTGCTGCAGGTCTTCGACCGGCCGACCTGGCGCACGGTGCAGGGCGGCGGCCGCGAATACGTGCGGCGCATCGCCGCGCAGCTGGCCGACGTGCGGACGTCCTGCCCGGTCCGCGCCATCGAGCGTACCGCCGACGGGCTGCAACTGCACCACGCGCACGGCGTCGAGCGTTTCGAGCAGGTCGTGCTCGCGTGCCACAGCGACCAGGCGCTGGCCATCGCCGGCGATGCGGCCAGTGCCGGGCAGCGCGCCGTGCTCGGCGCGATCCGCTACCAGCCGAACCGCGCCGTGCTGCACACCGACCGGGCGCTGCTGCCGCGCGACGAGAAGCTGTGGTCGGCTTGGAACTACTTCGCCGGCCGCGGCGAGCCGGGCAGCCAGCCGGTCGGCGTCTCCTACCTGATCAACAAGCTGCAGCCGCTGCC
This sequence comes from Dechloromonas sp., assembly GCA_028687035.1. GTDB lineage: Bacteria > Pseudomonadota > Gammaproteobacteria > Burkholderiales > Rhodocyclaceae > Azonexus. Next base: position 218,828 of record JAQUAX010000003.1, read on the forward strand.
CTTCTCGATGCCCGTCGTCGTCACGCTGAACCCGGCGCGCGAGCCGGACCCGGCCCGGATCATCGCCGAGTTCGACTACGCCCACCCGATCTTCGACGGTCCGGCGATCGCCGCCCAGCAGCGCCTCGCGTCGGTGCAGGGCGAGGGCGGCCTGTGGCTGGCCGGCGCCTGGGGCAGCTACGGCTTCCACGAGGACGGCCTGAAGTCCGCGTTGCGCGTCGCCAACGGCCTCGGCGTCCAGGCGCCGTGGCAGGCCGCGGCCGAACCGGCGCACGCGGCGCCGGCCGGCGCCTGAGGTCCGCGATGTCCAGCGCGGCGCGCCTCTTCGTCGGCCATGTGATGCACCGCCGGCTGCGGCCGGCGGTCAACGCCTTCGTCTATCCGGTGTTCTACGTGCAGCTGCCGCTGCGCGGACTGGCGTCCGGAAATTGCGGCATTTTCTCGGTCGACCGCGCCAACCTGCTGAGCCTGCGCAGCGCCGACCACGGCCCGCGCGACGGCAGCCCGCTGCTGCCGTGGATCGAGGGGCTGCTGCGCGAGCGCGGCCTGCCGGCCGACGGCGACATCGTGCTGCAGACCTTCCCGCGCGTGCTCGGCTACGTGTTCAACCCGGTCAGCTTCTGGTTCTGCCGCGACCGCGCCGGCGCGCTGATCGCCGTGCTGGCCGAGGTCAACAACACCTTCGGCGGCCGCCACAGCTACCTGCTGCACCACCCGGACGGCTCGCCGCTGCGCGACGGCGAGGAGCTGCGCGCGACCAAGGCCTTTCACGTGTCGCCGTTCTGCGAGGTCGAAGGCGGCTACCGCTTCCGCTTCCATCTCGACCGGCCGGTGCCGCTGGTCCGCATCGACTACGACGACGCCGACGGCGAACTGCTGCTGACCTCGATTTCCGGCCGTCCGCAGGCGTGGACCGCGAGCCGCCTGCTGGCCGCCTTCCTGCGCATGCCGCTGCTCACGTTCGGCGTCATCGCGCGCATCCACTGGCAGGCGCTGAAACTTTGGCTGAAGGGCGTCCCCTTCCGCGGCGCCCGTCCCGCCACCTCACTACAGGAATCGACCAAATGAACGAGACCCTGACCCTGCGCGGCAATCCGCCGCTGGCCCGCGACACGCGCAGCGTGCTGTCCCTGCTCGAAGGCCTGCGCCACGGCTTGCTCGAAGTCCGCCTGCCGGACGGCGGCAGCCGCCTGTTCGGCGAAGGCGAGCCGGGCGTCGTGCTGCAGGTGCACGACGAGGCGATGTTCGGCCGCGTGCTGGCGCGCGGCGACATCGGCCTGGCCGAAGCCTACCTCGACGGCCAGTGGGACACGCCGGACCTGACCGGGCTGCTCGGGCTGTTCGCCGCCAACCGCGACGCGCTGCGCCGGGCGGTGTACGGCTCGTGGCGCCAGCTGCTCGGCGCCCGCCTGCGCCACTGGCTGAACCGCAACAGCCGCGACGGCAGCCGGCGCAACATCATGGCCCACTACGACCTGGGCAACGATTTCTACCGGCTGTGGCTGGACCCGTCGATGAGCTATTCGTCGGCGCTGTACCGGCCCGCCGACGACGGCAGCCTGCCGGCCGCGCAGGACGCCAAGTACCGGCGCATCCTGAACCGGCTGGCCGCCGGCCCCGGCCAGCGGGTGCTCGAGATCGGCTGCGGCTGGGGCGGCTTCGCCGAACTCGCCGTCGCCGAGGGGCTGCAGCTGACCGGCCTGACGCTGTCGCCGGCCCAGCTCGAATGGGCGCGCCGTCGCGTGCCGCAGGCCGACCTGCGCCTGCAGGATTACCGCGACCTCGACGAGCGCTTCGACCACGTCGTGTCGATCGAGATGTTCGAAGCCGTCGGCGAGCGCTGGTGGCCGACCTACTTCAGCGGCGTCGCCCGCGCGCTGCGCCCGGGCGGCCGGGCCGTGGTGCAGAGCATCACGATCCGCGACGACCTGTTCTCGTCCTACCGGCGCGGCACCGACTTCATCCAGCAGTACATCTTCCCGGGCGGCATGCTGCCGTCGCGCAGCGCGTTCCGTTCCGCCGCGGCGCGCCAGGGGCTGGCCGTCGTCGACGAATACGCGTTCGGTCCCGACTACGCGCGCACGCTGGCCGAATGGCGCCAGTCCTTCGAAACCAACTGGCCGCGCATCGCCGAACTCGGTTTCGACGAGACCTTCCGCCGCCTGTGGCGCTTCTACCTGTGCTACTGCGAGGCCGGCTTCCTGGCCGGCAACATCGATGTCGTCCAGTTCGAACTGCGCCACCGCTAGGCGGCGCTTCTGCCTGGCGCTCGCCGCCTGGCCGCTGGCCGCTCTGGCCGAGGCGCCGCTGCCCGGCCTGCGGCGCTGGGGCAGCGGCGAGTTCCGGCGCTTCGGCTTCCTGGTCTACGAGGCGACGCTGTGGGCCGGCGACGACCCGACCCGGCCGCCGCTGGCGCTGCGCCTCGACTACCGGCGCAACCTGTCCGGGCGGGCGATCGCCGACGCCAGCCTGCGCGAGATGCGCCAGCTCGGCGGCGAGGCGCCGCTGCCGGCGGCCTGGGGCGAGCGGATGGCCGCGCTGTTCCCGGACGTCCGGGCCGGCGACAGCATCACCGGCATCCACCGCGCGGACGGCGCCCACTTCCTGTACAACGGCCGCGACCTGGGCGGCATCGCCGATCCCGAATTCGCCCGCCGCTTCTTCGCGATCTGGCTCGACCCGCGGACCAGCGCGCCGGAACTGCGCGCCGCGCTGCTGCGCCGGCCGGGCGCCTGAGCCATGACCGGCGGCCGCGTCCTCGCCTACGGCCTGCTCGGGCTGCCGCTGGCCTTCGCCGCACTGCCGGTCTATGTCCACCTGCCGCGCTATTACGCCGCGGTCGCCGGCATGGAGCTGGCGCTGCTCGGCGGCATCCTGCTCGCCGCCCGCCTGCTCGACGCCGCGGTCGACCCCTGGCTCGGCTGGCTGGCCGACCGCGTGCCGCGCCGCCGGATGCTGGCGCTTGCGCTGCCCGCCTTTGCCGCCGGCTTCGTCGCGCTGTTCAGCCCGCCGGCCGACGGCGCCGCCGGCTGGCTGCTCGGCGCGCTGGCGCTGACCTACCTCGGCTTCTCGGCCGCCTCGGTCGCCTACCAGGCGTGGGGTGCCGACGTCGGCGCCGATTCCGTCGAGCGCACCCGGTTGACCGCGGCGCGCGAGGGCTGCGGCCTGCTCGGCGTGATCCTCGCCGCGGCGCTGCCCGGCCTGCTCGCGGCCGATCCGGAGGCCGGCGTCGCCCGCCTGGCCTGGCTGCTGCCGCCCCTGCTGCTGCTCGCCGCGCTGCCGGCCTTCGCGCTGGTCGGCCCCGGTGCGGTGCAACCCGCGCCGGCCGCGGCGCCCTGGCCGGCGCTGTCCCGGGTGCTGGCCGACGCCGCTTTCCGGCGCCTGCTTGCCGTTTTCGTGGCGAACGGGATCGCCGCCGCGCTGCCGGCGACGCTGTTCCTGTTCTTCGTCGCCGACGTGCTGCGCGCCGGTGCGGCCGGCGGCCCGCTGCTCGCCCTCTATTTCGTCGCCGGCGCCGCCGGCCTGCCGCTGTGGGTCCGGCTGGCCGCGCGCTTCGGCCGCGTCGGCGCCTGGCTGGCCGGCATGGCGCTTTCCATCGTCGCTTTTTCCGGCGCCGCGCTGCTCGGCCCCGGCGACGTCGCCGCCTTCGCCGCGATCTGCCTGCTGTCCGGGCTGGCGCTCGGTGCCGACCTGGCGCTGCCGGCGGCGCTCGCCGCCGACCACGGCGAGCGCCTGGGCCAGGCCGGCGCCTGCTTCGGCGTCTGGAACCTGGTCGCCAAGCTGAACCTGGCCCTGGCCGCCGGACTGGCGCTGCCGCTGCTCGCCGCCTTCGGCTATGCGCCCGGCGGCGAATCCGGCCTGGCGGCGCTCGGCCTCGCCTACGCCCTGTTGCCGCTCGCCTTCAAGGCACTGGCCGCCGCGCTGCTGTGGCGCTGGCGGCATTTTCTGGAGAACCGATGATGAAACTCTTGATGCTGACCTTCCTCTTCCTCTTCCTCGGCCTGGCCGGCTGCGCCGGTCCCGGCATCGAGCGCTACCGCGGCGAACAGCCGGCGCTCGACCTGCAGCGCTACCTGAACGGCACGCTCGACGCCTGGGGCATGTTCCAGGGACGCTCAGGCGAAGTGCAGAAACGCTTCCGCGTCGTCATCGACGCCCGCTGGGACGGCGACACCGGCGTCCTCGACGAGAAGTTCGAGTGGTCCGACGGCAGCACCTCGCGCCGCGTCTGGACGCTGGTCCGCCAGCCGGACGGCAGCTGGCGCGGGCGGGCCGACGACGTGGTCGGCGAGGCGGTCGGCGAAGTCGCCGGCAACGCGTTGCGCTGGCGCTACGTGCTGGCGCTGCCGGTCGACGGCAAGGTCTGGCACGTCGATTTCGACGACTGGATGTACCTGATGGACGACAAGGTGATGCTGAACCGCTCGACGATGTCCAAATGGGGCTTCCGGCTGGGCGAGGTCACGCTGACCTTCGTCAAGCGGTAAACGCGCGATGAATCCGAAAATCACCGACTGGCGGGGGCGTCGCGTCTGGCTGGTCGGCGCGTCGAGCGGCATCGGCGCGGCGCTGGCCGGCGAGCTGGCCGGGCGCGGCGCGCGGCTGGCGCTGTCGGCCCGGCGCGCCGACCGGCTGGCCGGGCTGGGCGTCGACGGCGCCTTGCTGCTGCCGTGCGACGCGACCGATCCGGCCAGCCTGGCCGCCGCCCGCGCCGAACTGCTCGCCGCGTGGGGCGGCATCGACCTGGCGATCTACCTGGCCGGCGACTACGTGCCGATGACGGCCGACGACTTCGACCTGGCCACCGCGCAGCGCGTCATCGAGGTCAATTTCGGCGGCGCCTTGCGCCTGGCCGACTGCGTGCTGCCCGAACTCGCGGCCGGCGGCGGCATCGCCTTCGTCGCCAGCGTCGCCGGCTACCGCGGCCTGCCGCGCGCGCTGTGCTACGGGCCGGGCAAGGCGGCGCTGATCCATTTCGCCGAATGCCTGCACCTCGATCTGGCGCCGCGCGGCATCGGCGTCTGGGTGATCAACCCGGGCTTCGTCTCGACCCGGCTGACCGCGCGCAACGATTTTGCGATGCCGGCGCTGCTGACGCCGGAACAGGCGGCGCTCGCCGCGGTCGACGGCTTTGCGGGGGGCGATTTCGAAATCCACTTCCCGAAGCGTTTCACCCGCGTGCTGAAACTGCTCGCGCTGCTGCCCTACCGCGTGTATTTCCCGCTGATCCGCCGCCTGACCGGAGCTTCCCGATGACGCTCGACGAACTGATCGATTTCTACCAGACGCTGGACGTCGACCGCGTCGCCCGCTTCGCCGAGTTCTACGCCGACGACGCCGCGTTCAAGGACCCGTTCAACGACGTGCGCGGCGTCGCGGCGATCCGGCGCATCTTCACGCACATGTTCAGCCAGGTCGCCGAGCCGCGTTTCGTCGTCACCGAGCGCGTCGTCGATGCCGGCGGCGCCGTGCTGGTCTGGGAATTCCACTACCGGATGCGCCTGCCCGGCCGCTGCGACGCCCAGGTGATGCGCGGCGTGTCGCACCTGAAGTTCGCCGCCGACGGCCGCGTCGCCAGCCACCGCGACTACTGGGACACGGCCGAGGAGCTGTACATGAAGCTGCCGCTGCTCGGCCCGCTGATGCGCGGCCTGCGCCGCTACCTGGCGGCCTGACGGCTCAGGCGGCCGGCAGGTCGATCGCGACGGCCAGCCCGCCCGCCGGGCGGTTGCCGGCCGCGATCCGCCCGCCGTGCGCCTCGACGACGCGGCGCGCAATCGACAGCCCGAGGCCGTGCCCGGCGAAGGCGCGGCTGTCGTCGGCCCGGAAGAAGGGGGCGAAAATCCTTTCGAGCAGCTCGTCCGGCACGCCGGCGCCGTCGTCGGCGACCGCCACGCGGACCCTCGGGCCGTCCCGTTGCGCCGAGATCGCGATCCGGCCGCCGGCCGGCGAGTGGCGCAGCGCATTGCGCACGACGTTCTCGACCGCCCGCTGCAGCAGCTCGGCGCTGCCGCGCACGGCGAGCGGGCCCGTGGCGGCCAGCTCGATCCGGCAGCCGCGCGCTTCGCCCTCGATCGCCGCATCGTCGGCGATGCCGGCGAGCAGCTCGGCGAGCTCCACCGTTTCGTCGAAGCGCCCGGCGAGGCCGGCGTCGAGCCGGGCCAGCGTCAGCAGTTCGCCGACCAGGCGGTCCATGCGCCCGGTGTCGCGGTCGATGCGCTCGGCGAATTCCGCGGCCCGCTCTGGCTGCTGGCGGAGCAGATCGGATGCCGCCTGCAGCCGGGCGAGCGGCGAGCGCAGCTCGTGCGAGATGTCGTGCAGCCAGCGGCGCTGGCCTTCGATCAGGCGTTCGAGGCGTTCGGCCATGCGGTCGAAATCCTGGCCGAGGTCGGCCAGCTCGTCCTGGCGGCGCCCCATGCCGGCGCCGATCCGTGTCGTCAGCCGGCCGGCGGCGACCGCGTCGAATGCGTCGCGCAGGCTGCGGATCGGGCGCGAGAAATACCAGGCGAGCAGCGCGGCGAACAGCAGGCTGACCACGCTGCCGGCCAGCAGCGGCAGCAACGGCGGCCGCAGACCGCGCTCAGGCGGCGGGGGCGGCGGCCGGAAATCGCCGGTCCCGGGCGGCGGCAGCGGCGGGCGCTCGGCCCGGGCATGCGGCGGCGGACGGTCCGGGTGGGTCAGCCAGATGGTCAGCCCGACGCCGGCGGCGGTCAGCGACTGCGCCATCCAGAAGAAGAAAAAGAATTTCCAGAACAGCCGGCCCAGGCGCATTCCCGCGTCCTCAGCCGGCGAGCAGCTGGTAGCCCTTGCGGATCACCGTCTGGACCCGCGAGCGGCCGTCCGGCAGCGGCCCGAGCTTGTGCCGGATGCTGCTGATGTGGACGTCGATGCTGCGGTCGAAGCGGGTCAGCGGGCGGCCCATCGCCTCTTCCGACAGCCGTTCCTTGGCGATCGGCTGGCCGGCGTGGCGGGCCAGCAGCTCGAGCAGGTTGAATTCGGTGCCGGTCAGCGCCAGCGTCGTGCCGGCCAGTTCGGCGAGGCGCCGCGCCGGGTCGAGCACCAGGTCGCCGACGACCAGCGCCCCTTGCGGTACCGGGCGCGGTCCGCTCCGCTTCAGGATCGCGCGCAGCCGGGCGGCCAGTTCGCGCGGCGTGCAGGGCTTGGGCACGTAGTCGTCGGCACCCAGTTCGAGGCCGACGATGCGGTCGGTATCGTCGCCGCGCGCGCTCAGCATGACGACCGGCAGCGCGCCGGCGGAACGGATCGAGCGCAGCACTTCGATGCCGTTCAGGCCGGGCATCATGATGTCGAGCACGACGATGTCGTGGGTGCCGGACAGCGCCGCGGCGGCGCCGGATTTGCCGTCGTGGGCGCGGTCGACCGCGAAACCGTCGCGTTCCAGGTAGTCGCCGAGCAGTTCGAGCAATTCGGCGTCGTCGTCGACGAGCAGCACGCGGGGCGGAGCGGGGGACGTGTCGGGCAGCATGGGGCGATCTTAGGGCGGCATGGGCGCCGGGCCGCATTTTTTAACATGAATTTACGTCCACCGCGGCGCGATTCCGCGTCGCCCGGCAAGGCTTGCCGAAGCCGCCGGCCGCTCGGCTGCCGGACCCCGGCGGGCAGCGTGCCAAGTCCTTGCCGCTGCGGCGCATTAACCCGGCTTTACGTCCCGGCAGCGGCGGCAACGCTTGCCGGCCGCTCCGCCGGTGCCTCCGTTTCCGTGCCCGACGGGGCCGGGGAAGGCCGCAGGATGTCTGCGCATTAACTGCAATTAACCGGATTTTACGTATTTTCGTCGCCGAAAATGTCGCTTCTGGCCGATAAGTTGCTGAACGGCAAGGCCCGCATCGGGCGCACCGGAAACCATTCATCAACGCAAGGAGCCCATCATGAGCAGCATCAGTTCGATCACCAGCTACACCGGCAGCGCCGTCAGCGCGCTGCAGCGGCGGCGTCCCGATCCGGCCGAGATGGCCGGATCGCTGTTCGCGCAGCTCGACGCTTCCGGCCAGGGCTACATCGAGAAGACGGATCTCGCCGCGGTCCTCGAACAGGTTTCGTCGGCGTCGGCGGTCAGCTCCGACGTCGACGATCTGTTCTCGCAACTCGACACCGACGCCGACGGCAAGGTCACCGAGCAGGAATTCACCGACGTGCTGCAGCAGCTGTCCGAACAGCTCGATGCCGAGCGGATGGCGCGCCGGATGGAGGAGGCGGGGGGCGCCGGCATGATGCCGCCGCCACCCCCGCCGCCGGCCGACGATCAGGGGTACACCGAGGACGAGCTGACCGCGCAATTGTCGGAGATCGGCAGCAGCGACAGCCGCCGCGGCAGCCTGATCTCGAACATCCTGGACAATTTCTCGACGGCGGACAGCGACGGGGACGGACGGGTGAATTTCGACGAGGCGATGGCCTTCGAGCAGAGCGCGACGGCGACTGCGTCGACGACGACTGCCGTCGCGGCGTCGGATGCCGGCACGCAGCGCGTCGAGCCCGACGCGGCGCAGCTGATGATGCAGATCGTCCGCCTGATGCAGGCCTACGGCATCGGGCAGTCGGTGGAGGGGAGTTCGGGGACGGGGCTGTCGGTCAGCGCCTGAGGCGCCGGCTATTCAGGCGGCCAGCCGGGGCTGGGCCTTGCCCGGCTTGCCCTGGCCGCCGTGCGCTTCCTGCAGGCATTCGTGGGCGCAGGAGGCGCAGCGGCCGCAGTCGCGCGTGACGCCGAGGTCGCGGCGCAGGTCCTTCAGCGTGCGGGCGCCGTTGCGCGCGGCTTCGCGGATCTGGCGGTCGGTGACCGCCTGGCAGACGCAGACGTACATGGATCGCTTCCTATAAATGCGAACAATTCGCATTGTAGAGAGATGAGAATGAATGTCAATAACGTTCTGCGTAAAAATTCTGCGAAAAAAAGCCCGGCCGGGCCGGGCGCTTTCGCCGGGCGGCCGGCCTTCAGTCGCCGCCGGTGTCCATGTGCGACTGCAGGTAGTTGGGCAGGGTCACGCTGTCGATCAGCGTCTGCTGCGTCTCCAGCCAGTCGATCGCCTGCTCGCAGTGCTCGAGCAGGTCCTCGAGCAGGTCGCGGCTGACGTAGTCGTGCAGGCTTTCGCACAGCGCGATGCCCTCGACCAGCAGCGGGCGCTGGATGTCGCGCTCGTACTTCAGGTCGCCGGACAGGCATTCGGCGACTTCCTCGCCGATCAGCAGCTTGCCGAGGTTCTGCAGGTTGGGCAGGCCCTCGAGGAACAGGATGCGCTCGATCAGTTCGTCGGCTTCCTTCATGACCCGGATCGACTGCCGGTACTGGTAGTCGTTGAGCCTTTCCAGGCCCCAGTGGCGGAACATCCGGGCGTGCAGGAAATACTGGTTGATCGCGGTCAGCTCGTTCTTCAGGACCTTGTTCAGCAGGTCGATGATCTTCTTGTCGCCTTTCATCGCGCGCTCCTCAGGCCGGGCTGCCCGAGCCCATGCGGCTCTGCAGGTAGTTCTCGAGGCCGACCAGGCCGATCAGGCGCAGCTGCTTCTCGAGGTAGTAGGCGTGGTCCATCTCGGTGTCCTCGAGCTGTACCGCGAGCATGTCGCGCGTCACGTAGTCCTGCGCCTTCTCGCAGGCGGCCATCGCCTTCTTCAGTTCGCCGACCACCTTGTATTCGACGGCCAGGTCGGCCTCGATCATGTCGCGGACGTTCCTGCCGACCTTCAGCGCCTCGCGCTGGCCGAGGTCCGGCTTGCCCTCGAGGAACAGGATGCGCTGGATCAGCGCGCGGGCGTGCTGGCGTTCGTGGTCGGATTCGTGCAGCGCCTTTTCGGCAAGTTCGTTGAGGCCGAGGTCGGCGTACATCTCGCCGTGGATCAGGTACTGGTCCACCGCGGTCAGTTCTCCGGCCAGCAGGCCGTTCAGGATGTCGATGATCTTCTTGTCGCCCTTCATGGCATTCTCCGCAGGTCGTGGTGATCGGATCGGCTGGCTGGCCGGGTGGCGCTGGCTTGCCCGTCCGGTCATTCTAGGTGGGCGCGCCGTCGATTTCCACCGGGGCGGAACGTCCGCCGCGCAGGGCCAAAGTGACAATAAGCGCGAAAAAGAACAAAATTGGTTCCCGACCCGTCTTCCGCCCGCCGGCCTTTCCAGCCCGGGCTTTCCTGATTCATGGCGATGAACACCGATTTGCTGCAATCCGCCGGGGCGTCCGCTGCGGACCTGCTCCAGGCCCAGGCCGGCGGGGCGCTGGAGCTGCACTACCAGCCGCTGCTCGACGGCCGCAGCGGCGAGATCGTTGCCGTCGAGGCCCTGCTGCGCTGGCACCATCCGGTGCACGGCCTGCTCGCCGGCGCGGATTTTCTGCCGCCGCCGGAATCCGGCGGACTGCCGGCCGACGTCGGCTGCTGGGTCGTCGATGCCGCCTGCCGCCAGCTGCGCGCCTGGCTCGACCGCGGGCTGCGCTGCCCGGCGGTCGCGGTCAACGTGTCGGCGGCCCAGTTTTCCGCGCCGGATTTCGTCGCCTCGGTCGGCCGGGCGCTGGCGGCGTCGTCGCTGCCGCCCGGCAGCCTCGAACTGGAATTCGCCGAATCGCTGCTCGACGGCGACATGGCGGACACCGTCCGCGTTCTCGAGCAGCTGCGCAGGCTCGGCGTGCGCCTGGCCATCGACGATTTCGGCCGGGCCTGTACCGGCCTGTCGCGGTTGCGCGACTGCCCGGTCGACGTGGTCAAGCTCGACCGCACGCTGGTCCGCGAAATCACCGCCGATACCGGCCGCGCGTCGATCGCCCGGGCGCTGATCGGCATGGCGCACAACCTGAAGCTCGCCGTCAGCGCCGAGGGCGTCGAAACCGCAGCCGAACTGGCCGCGTTGCAGGAAAACCGCTGCGACCGCATCCAGGGCTATCATTTCAGTCAAGTCATCCCCGCCGAAGCCATGGAAAATCTACTTGCCGACCGTGCCGCAATGCCCCCGATGCCGGCCGGCCAGCCGCCCCGCGAACGCACCATCCTGCTCGTCGACGACGAGGAGAACATCCTCGCCGCGCTGCGCCGGCTGCTGCGCCGCGACGGCTACCGCATCCTGACCGCCGGCGGCGGCCAGGCCGGCCTGCAGCTGCTGGCCGAGAACACCGTCGACGTGATCGTTTCCGACCAGCGGATGCCGAACATGACCGGCGTCGAGTTCCTGCGCCAGGTCAAGGCGCTGTACCCGGAAACCGTCCGCCTGGTGCTGTCCGGCTACACCGAGCTGCAGTCGATCACCGACGCGATCAACGAGGGGGCGATCTACAAGTTCCTGACCAAGCCCTGGGAGGACGACCTGCTCCGCGCCAACATCGAGGAGGCCTTCCGCTACAAGGAACTGGCCGACGAGAACCGGCGCCTGAGCGCCGAACTGCAGGTCGCCAACCTGCATCTGGCCCGGGCCAACGAACAGCTGCTCGAGACGCTGGCCGAGAAGGACCGGCGCATCGAGCGCGACGAGACGTCGCTGGACGTCGCCCAGGAACTGCTGCAGTGCATCCCGTTCCCGATCGTCGGCTTCGATGCCGGCGCCACCGTCGTGTTCGCCAACGTCGAGGCCGAACGGATGTTCGGCGACGGCGGCTCGCTGCTCGGCGTGCCGCTCGACGACCGCCTGGCGCCGCCGCTGCGCGAGCTGCTCGACGGCGCGGACGGCGCCGCGATCGACTGGAACGGAGGCGGCGGCTGCTGGCGGGCGCTGCATCGCCGGCTCGGCCACGGCGGCCACGAGGCCGGCCGCCTGCTGCTGCTGCTGCCGGCCGGAGGCGCGCGATGAGCGACGAACTGCGCCCGGCCGCGCTTCCCCCGGTCCCGATGGCCACGCCGGACAGCGACGCCGAGGCGATCGCCGCCCGCGTCCGCTACCTGTTCCGGATGGTCGAGGGCAGCCCCGCGGCCGCCGAACTGCAGGCCATGGTGCTCGCCTACCGCCTGGAGGAGAAGGGCGCATGAGCGAGGTCCCGACCTCCGGCATCGATCTCGACCTGGTCGCCCGCCACGTCGACAAGCTGCCGTCGCCGTCGGCGGTGGTCGTCGAACTGCTGCAGCGCATCGACGACGAGGACATGAGCTCGACCCAGCTGGCCCGGATCATCGCGCGCGACCAGGCGCTGGTCGTGCGCATGCTGCGCATCGCCAATTCGCCTTTTTACGGACTGCGCGGCCGCGTCGAGAGCATCGCCGACGCGATCGCCGTGCTCGGCCTGCGCGCCGTGCGCAGCCTGGCCGCGACCTCGGCGGTCGCCGGCGGACTGGCCGGCATCGCGCCGCCCGGCTTCGATACCGGCGTCTTCTGGCGCCACAGCCTCGCGGTCGCCATCGCGTCGCGGGCGCTGGCCCGCCGGGTCAAGGCGTCGGAGGACGTCGCCTATGTCGCCGGCCTGCTGCACGACATCGGGACCCTGATGCTGGCCAGCGTCTTCCCGGCGCAGCGGGCCGCCGTGCTCGCCCACGCCGCCGAGCACGGCCTGCACATCGCCGACGCGGAACAGGCGCTGCTCGGCATCGACCACGCGCAGATCGGCGGCACCCTGGCCGAGCGCTGGAATTTCCCCAGCCAGATCTGCTGCGCGATCAGCTGCCATCACCGGGTTTCGCCGGAGCGCGGCTGCCTGCTCGCCTGCACCGTGCATCTGGGCGACGTGCTCGCGCATGCGCTGGATCTCGCCGGCGATCCGGCCGAGCGGGTGCTGCCGATCAGCCCGGAATGCTGGGCGCGGCTCGCGCTGGACCGGGAGTCCGGCCGCCGGCTGTTCGCCGACATCGAACGCGAATTCCAGGCGCTGAGCTCGGCGCTGTTCAACTGATCTTGCCCGGAGAACCCATGGATACCTTCATCTGGAGCGAGCGTTTCGTCACCGGCCAGCCGCAGGTGGACGACGAGCACCAGGAACTCGTCCGCCTGATCAACCGCGTCGGCACCCTGAGCGCCGGCGAATCCGGGGCCGGCGGGCAGATCGCCGACATCCTCGAGGCGCTGGTCGATTACGCCGCGGTGCACTTCGCGCACGAGGAGGAATTGATGGAGCGGATCGGCTGCGATCCCCGGCATGTCGATCTGCACAAGAAGATCCACGCCGATTTCGCCAGCCAGATCGTCAACATGCGCGCGGTCAGCAGCGGCCCGTCGGACATCGAGTACCTGCTGCGCTTCCTCAGCAACTGGCTGGCCTACCACATCCTCGGCACCGACCAGGCGATGGTCCGCCAGTTCCGCGACATCGAGTCCGGCCTGACGCCGGCCGAGGCCTACGCCGCCGAGGAGGGGCGTCTGGCCGACCCGGCGACCGGCAGCCTGCTCGATGCGCTGAACGGGCTGTACCGCGTGCTCGGCCGGCGCAACCAGGTGCTGGTCGATCTGAACCGCCAGCTCGAGGAACGCGTCGAGCGGCGCATCGCCGAACTGCAGCAGTCGAACCGCCGGCTGACCGAGGAGGACGCCAAGCAGAAGGAAATGCTGGCCCGCCTCGAGGCGACGCAGCAGCAGCTGGTCGAATCCGAGCGCAAGCGCGCCGCGCTCGGCGCCCAGCGCTCGCTGCAGCAGATGCTGGCGCAGATCGTCGACGGCGACCCGGTGCCGACGCTGGTGATCGATGCCAGCCACCGGGTCACGCACTGGAACAAGGCCTGCGCCGTGGTCACCGGCCTGGAAGCTGCCGAGATGGTCGGCCGCAGCCGCCACTGGGCGGCCTTCTACCCGGACGAGCGCCCGATCCTGGCCGACCTGGTCGTCGACGGCGCCGGGCGCGAGGGACTGGAAACCTTCTACCACGGCAAGTGCCGCGCGTCGCCGATCATCGACGGCGCCTACGAGGCCGAGGATTTCTTCCCGCACCTCGGCGCCGGCGGCCGCTGGCTGTACTTCACCGCGGCGCCGCTGCGCGACGCGGGCGGCCGCATCATCGGCGCCGTCGAAACGTTGCAGGACGTCACCGAGCGGCACCGGGCCGAGGACGATCTGCGTTCCTACCAGGCCCACCTCGAGGAACTGGTCGGCCAGCGCACTGCCGAGCTGCGCGAGGTCAACCGCCAGCTGCAGGAGGACAACGCCCGGCGCGAGCTGGCCGAGGCCGAACTGCGGCGGCGCTACACCGAGCTGACCGAACTGAACATCGAGCTGTCGGAAACCCGCGAACAGCTGGTCCAGTCCGAGAAGCTCGCGTCGATCGGCCAGCTGGCGGCCGGCGTCGCGCACGAGATCAACAACCCGATCGGCTACGTGCATTCCAACCTGGGCACGCTGGAGAGCTACATCGCCGACCTGTTCCGCCTGCTCGGCGCCTACGAGGCGGCAGCCGGCAGCCTGCCGGCCGACGCGGCGCAGCGCATCGCCGCGGTGCGCGCCGCGATCGACGTCGATTTCCTGCGCGAGGACATGCCCTCGCTGCTTGGCGAGTCGAAGGAAGGCATCGACCGCGTCAAGAAGATCATCCAGGACCTGAAGGACTTCTCGCGCGTCGACAGCAGCCAGGAATGGCAATGGGCCAACCTGCACCAGGGGCTGGAATCGACGATCAACATCGCGGCCAACGAGCTGAAGTACAAGGCCGACGTGATCCGCGAATACGGCATGCTGCCCGAGGTCGAGTGCCTGCCGTCGCAGCTGAACCAGGTGTTCATGAACCTGCTGGTCAATGCCGCGCAGGCGATGGGCGCCGAGCGCGGCCGCATCGTGATCCGCACCGGCTGCAGCGGCGACCGCGTCTGGCTCGAATTCGCCGACAACGGCTCGGGCATGAGCGAGTCGGTCCGGCAGCGCGTCTTCGATCCCTTCTTCACGACCAAGCCGGTCGGCAAGGGCACGGGCTTGGGCTTGTCGCTGTCCTATGGGATCATCCGGAAACATGACGGGACGATAGACGTGGCCAGCGAACCGGGCCGGGGGACGACCTTCCGGATCGAACTGCCGGTGCGTCACGTCCGCAAGGAAGGGGAGGCCCGATGAGCGAGGAGCTGGCCGTTCAGGCGGCGGCAGTGAAGCCCGGCGAGGGCTGGCGGATTCTTTGCGTGGACGACGAGCCGAACATCCTGTCGTCGCTGCGCCGGCTGCTGCGTCCGCACGGCTACCAGATCGTCGTCGCCGGCAGCGGCGCCGAGGGCCTGCAGCTGATGGAGGGGCAGTCCTTCGACCTGGTGGTGTCGGACATGCGGATGC
Organism: Dechloromonas sp.; assembly: GCA_028687035.1. GTDB lineage: Bacteria > Pseudomonadota > Gammaproteobacteria > Burkholderiales > Rhodocyclaceae > Azonexus. The sequence goes on from JAQUAX010000003.1 coordinate 233,988, forward strand.
CCGAGATGGACGGCGCCCGCTTCCTCGAACTGGTCCGCGCCCGCTGGCCGGACACGGTGCGCATCCTGCTGACCGGCTACGCCGACATCACGTCCACGGTCGACGCGATCAACAAGGGCGAAATCTACCGCTACATCTCGAAGCCGTGGGACGACAACGACCTGCTGCTGGTCGTCCGCCAGGCGCTGGAGACCAAGGCGCTGGAGCGCGAAAAGGCCCGGCTGGAAGCCTTGACCGCGCAGCAGAACGAGGAGCTGAAGGATCTCAACGCCAACCTCGAGCTGAAGGTCATGGAGCGCACCGTCGAGCTGCGCCAGGCCAACGAGCGGATCAAGAACAGCTTCCTGACGTCGATCAAGGTCTTCGCCAACCTGATCGAACTGCGCGGATCAACGCTGGCCGGCCATTCGCGGCGGGTCGCCGACCTTTCGCGCAAGATCGCCAACCGGCTCGGGCTGAAGCCGGCCGAGGCGCAGGACGTGTTCCTGGCCGGCCTGCTGCACGACGTCGGCAAGATCGGCCTGCCCGACGCGCTGCTCGCCAAGCCGGTCGCCCAGATGAACGGCGACGAGCTGGGCCTGTACCGCAAGCACCCGGTCAAGGGCGAGCAGTCGCTGATGCCGCTGGCCGACCTGCAGGGTGCCGCCCGCATCGTCCGCGCGCACCACGAGCGCTTCGACGGCCAGGGCTACCCGGACGGCCTGGCCGGCCCGGCGATCCCGGTCGGCGCGCGCATCCTGGCCGTCGCCAACGACTACGACGGGCTGCAGATCGGCGTGCTGGCGCAGCGCCGCTACCCCGAGGACGAGGCGCGCAAGCTGATCGCCGAGGGACGCGGCCGGCGCTACGACCCCGAGGTCCTCGACGCCTTCCTGGAAATCGTCGGCCACGTCGAGCCCGAGTACCGCGCCGAAGTCGCCGTGTCGGCCGAACACCTGAAGCCGGGCATGGTGCTGTTGCGCGACCTGATGAGCCGCGAGGGCGTGCTGCTGCTGTCGGCCGACTACCTGCTCGACGAGGCCCTGATCCGGCAGATTCGCACCTACGCCCGGACCGAGGGCATACTGATGAACGTTTTCGTCCGCAACACCGGAGCCTCCAATGAAAAGACTGCTGCTGGTTGATGACGAGATCAACCTGCTCAATTCGCTGAAGCGGCTGTTGCTGCGCAGCTTCGGCAGCGGGGAGATCGCCGTCGAGATTTTCGACGACCCGGAGCTCGCGCTGCAGCGGGCCGGCGAGGTCGAATTCGATGTCGTCGTGTCGGATTACCGGATGCCGGTCATGGACGGCGTCAGCTTCCTGCGCTGCTTCCGCGGCATCCAGCCGGACGCGACGCGCCTGCTGCTGTCGGCGGCGACCGATTTCGACGCGCTGGTCGTCGCGATCAACGAGGTCGGCATTTTCCGCTACCTGCCGAAACCGTGGATCGACGAGGACTTCATCGCGACGATCAAGGCCGCCTGCCTGGCCCGCGAACGCCATCTCGAGGAATTGCGCCTGGCCGATGCGGCGCGGCGCGGCGGCATCGCCGGGATCAGCGCCGAGGAAGCCGAACGCCGCCGGCTGGAGAGCGAGGAACCGGGCATCACGCAAGTCAACTGGGGGCCGGACGGCTCGGTGATCCTGGACGACGAGCGCTAGCGGCCATGCATCGCCTGTTGATCCAGCAGCTGGAGCAGCATTTCGGCAGCGCCGACGCGGTACCCGCGGCGATGCGCCCCTTCGTCGAGGCGGTCAGCGCCGCCTACGTGAAGGCCGATGCCGATTTCGAGCTGCTGTCGCATTCGCTGGAGGAAATCTCGGGCGAGCTGATCCAGCGCAACGCCGCGCTGCGCGAAGAGCGCGACGAACAGCGCGCGTTGGCACGCCGCCTCGAGGACGCGCACAACCAGCTGCTGCAGTCCGAGAAGATGTCGTCGATCGGCTAGCTGGCCGCCGGCGTCGCGCACGAGATCAACAACCCGGTCGGCTACATCGGCTCCAACCTGAATGCGCTCGAAGGCTACCTCGACGACCTGCTCGGCCTGGTCGACCACTACGAGCAGGCCGAGGCCGAACTGCCGACGGCGACCCGCGACGCGCTGGCGGCGCAGCGCGAGCGCATCGAGCTGCCCTACGTGAAGGCGGAACTGCGCGCGCTGATCGGCGAGTCGCAGGAGGGCGTCGCCCGCGTCCGCAAGATCGTCAAGGACCTGAAGGACTTCTCGCACGCCGACAGCGGCGAGTTCGCGTGGGCCAACCTGCACGAGGGCCTGGAATCGACGCTGAACATCGTCACCAACGAGATCAAGTACCGGGCCGACGTGAAGCGGGAATACGGCGACATCCCGCGCGTCGAGTGCCTGCCGTCGCAGATGAACCAGGTGTTCATGAACCTGCTGGTCAATGCCGCGCATTCGATCCCGGACGGCCGGCGCGGCACGATCACCGTGCGCACGCGCAACGACGAGGCGGGCGGCGCCGAGGGCGTCGTCGTCGAGATCGCCGACGACGGCTGCGGCATCCCGGCCGATCACCTCAAACGCATTTTCGATCCCTTCTTCACGACCAAGCCGGTCGGCAAGGGCACCGGGCTCGGGCTGTCGCTGTCCTACGGCATCGTCCAGAAGCACCACGGGCGCATCGAGGTCGACAGCGAGGTCGGCCGGGGCTCCGTTTTCCGCATCTTCCTGCCGGTCCGCCAGTCGGTCTGAAGCGGCTCAGGGTTTTCCCGCGGGGGGCTTGTCGCCGTCCGCGAACGGGGAAATACTGGCTGCCAGCGGAATAACACAAAGACATGATCCGCAGCCCGCCGCGGCCTGCGCGGCGAACCCCGCTAGGAGGAAGAGACATGACCCTTGCAGACAAAGTGCGTGCGCACAAGCTGTCCCCGTCGGCGACGCTGTGCGCGTCCGGTTTCAATCTGGTCGGCGCCGATTCGCCGGCGATCGAGGCGATGACCGACTTCGCCCGCGTCAACGCGGTCAGCATCGGCGCCGAAGCGCCGGTGGACGAGGCCAATGCGCGGATGATCTCGCGCGGCGTCCGGCTGCTGATGGTGGTCGGCCCCGACGAGCGCGTCCTGGGCCTGATCACGGCCCGCGACATCCTCGGCGAGAAGCCGATGCAGGTCGCCCAGGCCCGCGGCGGCAAGCGTTCCGAATTGACCGTCGGCGACCTGATGACGCCGGTCGGCAGCCTCGACACGCTGCATCTGGGCGACGTGCTGAAGGCCCGCGTCGCCGACGTGCTCGATGCGCTGAAGGCGCTCGGCCGCCAGCACATCCTGGTCGAGGACATCGACCCGGTGACCGGCCTGCCGCGCGTCCGCGGCCTGTTCTCGGCGACCCACATCGGCCGCCTGCTCGGCGTGCCGGTGCTCGGCTTCGACCTGCCGCGCACCTTCGCCGAGATCGAGGCGGCGCTCGCCAACTGAGCCGGGCCGGCCGTCGTCCGACCGGGGGGCGCCAGCCCCCCGTTTTCATTTGATGCCATGCCTTTGGGATGCGGGCCGCCGGCGCGCTATCATGGCGGCCTTTCCGCGGTCGACACGGTCCCGAGCATGAAAATCCCTCCTTCCGGCAGCCTTGCGCTCGCCGCGCTGTTCTTGCTGATCGCCGCCTGTTCCGGCGGCGAAGCCCCGCCCGAAACGAGCCGGGCCGCCGCCCGACCGGCGCTGTCGGTGACGCTGGCCGCCCCGCAGCCCGAAGACTGGCCGCAGACGCTGGCCGCCAACGGCAGCGTCGTCGCGTGGCAGGAAGCGGTGATCGCGCCGGAAATCGACAATTACCGGATCGCCGAGGTGCGCGCCCAGGTCGGCGATGTCGTGAAGAAGGGCCAGCTGCTCGCCCGCATCGACGGCGAGGCGGTGGCCAGCGAGCTGGCCGAGGCGCAGGCCGCGGTCGCCGAGCTCGAGGCCGCGGCTGCCGACGCGAAGGCCAACGCGGCCCGGGCGCAGGAACTGCAGGCGAAGGGCTTCTACAGTTCGCAACTGCACGCGCAGTACCGGACCGGCGAGCAGACCAGCGCCGCCCGCCTGGCCGCGGCGCGCGCCCGGCTGCAGTCGGCGCAGCTGCGGATGAACCGGACGGCCATCGTCGCGCCCGACGACGGCGTGATCTCGGCGCGCAGCGCGACGGTCGGCTCGCAAACCCAGAAGGGCCAGGAACTGTTCCGGCTGATCCGCGGCGGCCGCCTCGAATGGCGCGCCGAAGTGCCGTCGGCCGAACTCGGCCGGCTGCGCCCCGGCGTCGCCGCGACGCTGACCGGCCCGGCCGGCGAAACGGTGCGCGGCACCGTGCGCGCGGTCGCCCCGAGCGTCGATCCGGCGACGCGCAACGGGCTGGTTTATGTCGATCTGCCGGCGTCCACCGCGGTGCGCGCCGGCATGTTCGCGCGCGGCGAGTTCGAGCTCGGTCGCGCCCCGGCGCAGACGCTGCCGCAGGCGGCGGTGGTGCTGCGCGAGGGCTTCGCCTATGTGTTCCGGCTCGACGGCGAGCGCGTCGCGCAGCAGAAGGTCGGGCTCGGCCGCCGCCAGGGCGAGCGCGTCGAGATCGTCGACGGGCTGCCGGCCGGGGGGCAGGTCGTCGCCAGCGGCGCCGGCTTCCTGGCCGACGGCGATGTCGTCAAGGTCGTCGCGGGCGACGCCAAATGAACGTTTCCGCCTGGTCGATCCGCAATCCGACGCCGGCCATCCTGTTCTTCGTGCTGCTGACGCTGGCCGGCCTGATGGCCTTCAAGGCGATGAAGATCCAGCAGTTCATGGACATCGACCTGCCGATGGTCACCGTCACCGCGACGCTGCCGGGCGCCGCGCCGGCGCAGATGGAAACCGAGGTCGCGCGCAAGATCGAGAATTCGGTCGCGACGCTGCAGGGCATCAAGCACATCTACGCCAAGGTGCAGGACGGCACCGCCATCGTCACCGTCGAATTCCGGCTCGAGAAGCCGACGCAGGAGGCGCTCGACGACGTGCGCGACGCCGTGTCGCGCATCCGCTCCGACCTGCCCGGCGACCTCAAGGACCCGGTGGTCAGCAAGGTCAACCTGGCCGGGGCGCCTATCCTGACCTACACGGTCGCGTCGCCGCGGATGGACGACGAGGCGCTGTCGTGGTTCGTCGACAACACGGTCGCCAAGGCGCTGCTGTCGGTGCGCGGCGTCGGCGCGGTGGCGCGGGTCGGCGGCGTGACCCGCGAGGTGCGCATCGAGCTCGACCCGGCCCGGATGCTCGCGGTCAACGCGACGGCGGCCGACATTTCGCGGCAGTTGCGCCGCATCCAGCAGGAAGCCTCGGGCGGCCGCGCCGACATCGGCGGCGCCGAGCAGTCGGTGCGTACGCTGGCGACGGTGCAGAGCGCCGCCGAGCTGGCCGGCATGGACATCGTGCTGTCCGACGGCCGCCGGGTCCGACTCGACCAGCTGGCGACGGTGTCCGACACCGTCGCCGAGCAGCGCAGCGCGGCGCTGCTCAACGGCAAGCCGGTGGTCGGCTTCGAGATCACGCGCAGCAAGGGCGCCGGCGAGGTCGAGGTGGCCGACGGCGTGCTCGCCGCGCTGGCCAGGCTGAAGGCCGAGCACCCGGATATCGAGATCACCGAGGCCTTCAATTTCGTCGATCCGGTGATCGAGAACTACGACGGTTCGATGAAGCTGCTGATCGAGGGCGCGCTGCTCGCCGTGCTGGTCGTCTGGCTGTTCCTGCGCGACTGGCGGGCGACCGTGGTCTCGGCCGCGGCGCTGCCGCTGTCGGCGATCCCGACCTTCGCGGCGATGTACCTGATGGGCTTCACGCTGAACGTCGTGACGCTGTTGTCGATGTCGCTGGTGGTCGGCATTCTGGTCGACGACGCGATCGTCGAGATCGAGAACATCATGCGCCACCTGCGCATGGGCAAGACGCCCTTCCAGGCGGCGATGGAAGCCGCCGACGAGATCGGCCTGGCGGTCATCGCGACGACCTTCACGCTGATCGCGGTCTTCCTGCCGACCGCGTTCATGAGCGGCGTCGCCGGCAAATTCTTCGTCCAGTTCGGGTGGACCGCGGCGATCGCGGTGTTCTTCTCGCTGGTCGTCGCCCGGATGCTGACGCCGATGATGGCCGCCTACATCCTGCGCCCGGTCGCCGACGAGCACGCGCCGCCGCGCTGGCTGGGCATCTACGAAGGCTGGGCGGCCTGGTGCCTGCGCCACCGGCTGATCACGCTGCTCGCCGCGGCCGGCTTCTTCGTCGGTTCCTTCATGCTGGTGCCGCTGCTGCCCAAGGGCTTCCTGCCGCCGGACGACCTGTCGCAGACGCAGATCTACCTGTCGCTGCCGCCGGGCGTCACTTTCCGCGACACGCTGGCCGCCGCCGAGCAGGCGCGCGCCGTCGCCGAGGCGAATCCGCACGTCAAACTGGTGTACACCGCGGTCGGCGGCGGCAAGGCCGGCAGCGACCCGTTCGCGCCGAGCGGCGCGGCCGAGGTGCGCAAGGCGACGCTGACGCTGAACCTGACGCCGCGCGCCGAGCGCCCGGGCGTCACCAAGCAGATGATCGAGGCGCAGCTGCGCGACGGGCTGACGGCGATTCCCGGCGTCCAGGCCAAGGTCGGCCTCGGCTCGGCCAACGAGAAGTACGTGCTGGTGCTGGCCAGCGAGAACGGCCCGCTGCTCGCCGAGCACGCGCGCCTGGTCGAGCGCGAACTGCGCGGCATCGGCGGCATCGGCAACGTGACGACGACGGCCAGCCTGGTCCGGCCGGAACTGGTGATCCGCCCGGATTTCGCCCGGATGGCCGACCTCGGCGTGACCTCGGCGGCGATCGCCGACACGTTGCGCATCGCGACCGCCGGCGACTACGACCAGGGCCTGGCCAAGCTGAACCTGACGCAGCGCCAGGTGCCCATCGTCGTCCGCCTGCCGCAGGCCGCACGCGCCGATCTGGCGCTGCTGCGGCAGTTGACCGTGCCCGGCCGGAACGGCCCGGTGCTGCTGGCCAACGTCGCCGACATCGCGATCGGCGGCGGCCCGGCCGAGATCGACCGCTACGACCGGCTGCGCAACATCAATTTCGAGATCGAGCTGAACGGCCAGCCGCTCGGCGAGGTCGAGGCGGCTGCGGTCAACCTGCCGAGCATCCGCAATCTGCCGCCCGGCGTCATCCAGACCACGGTCGGCGACGCCGAGGCGATGGGCGAACTGTTCGCCAGTTTCGGGCTGGCGATGCTGACCGGCGTGCTGTGCATCTACATCGTGCTGGTGCTGCTGTTCAAGGACTTCGTGCAGCCGGTGACCATCCTCGCCGCGCTGGTGCTGTCGGTGCCCGGCGCCTTCCTGGCGCTGTTCGTCGCGCAGAAGGCGCTGTCGATGCCGTCGATGATCGGCCTGATCATGCTGATGGGCATCGCGACCAAGAATTCCATCCTGCTCATCGACTACGTCGTGCTGGCCCGCCGCGAGCACGGGCTGGACCGCTGGCACGCGCTGCTCGACGCCTGCCGCAAGCGGGCGCGGCCGATCGTGATGACGACGGTCGCGATGGGCGCCGGCATGCTGCCGATCGCGCTCGGCATCGGTACCGACCCGAGCTTCCGCGCGCCGATGGCGATCGTCGTGATCGGCGGCCTGATCACCTCGACCTTCCTGAGCCTCCTGGTGATCCCGGTCGTCTTCACCTACGTGGACGACCTGATCGTCCGCGTCCGCCGGTTCAGGGCTTCGTCCTAGGCTCGCGCGGGAAGCTCAGCGTGTAGAACACGTCGAGCGCGTTGTCGCTGCCGGCGCGGCCGACCACCGAGACCTGGCGGCTCAGGTCGACGGTCAGCTTGACGACGCTCTCGGCGCGGCCGAGCGCCTGCTCGTAGGAGAGCAGCGCGTTGGCCGACAGCCGCTTGCCGATGCTGAAGATCTGCTGGCCGGTGCTGGCCCCGGCGTCGAAGCCCGAGCCGGCGACCCGGCTGGTCGGCAGGCGGCCGCCGCTGCCGCCGATGTCGCCCTGGCGCACGCCCAGTTCGTCGATGCCGAAGCCGCGCTTGAGCTGCTGGACGAGGCCGCCGGCGTCGTTGCCGAGCAGGCCGCCGGCCGCCGACAGAAGCACCGTCGCGTCGCCGCTGCCCATCTGTTCCGAGCCGTGGCCGAGCACCAGCCACGACAGCTTCTCGGCATCCGGCACCTCGGGTTCCGAGACCAGCCGGACGACCGGCTTCTTCGCGTTGCCGCCGACCTCGACGCCGGCCTCGACGGCCGGGCCGCGGCGCATCGCGCGCACGTCGAGCGCCGGGTTGTCGAGCAGGCCGCGGAAATGCAGGTTGCCGCGCTCGATGTCCAGCTGCTGGCCGTAGGCGTCGAAGCGTCCGTCGACCATCCGGATCGTGCCGCCGGCCCGCGGCAGGTCGCGGCCGCGGGCGCTGATCCGGATGTCGCCGGCCAGCCGGCTCGACAGCCCGGCGCCGGAAAACAGGAAATGCCCGCCCAGCCCGGTCGTCACGTCGATGTCCAGCGTCGGCCGGGGCGCGGCCGTCGTCGCCTGGACGCCGGGGCGGCGGACGACGACGTCGTCCGACAGCTGCGGCGTGCCGCCCGGCGCAAACTGCCAGTAGCCGGCGTCGACGTTCAGCCCGCCGCGGGCGAGCAGCGTGCCGTCCTGCCAGCCGAGCCGGCCGCGGCCGGACAGCGCGATCCACTGTTCCGGCAGCTGCCAGGCGCCGAAGCGGTCGAGAACGATGTCGAATTCGGCGTATTCGCGGCCGCGGTCGACGCCGGCCCGGCCGCTGATATCGACGCGGCCCGGTCCGGCCGGCAGCGTGTCGCCGGCCTGCCGGCGCAGCGCGCGCGGGGGCGGCTGCAGCAGGCTGGCGAAGCCCAGGCGATCGAGTTCCAGCCGGTTGCCGGCGAGCCGGGCCGACAGTTCGCCGTCGACCAGCTGCAGGCCCTGTTCGGGCAGGCGCAGCGCCAGTTCGCGGCCGCTCAGCCGGCCGTCGCCGAGCGGCGCCTGCGGCGTCCCGGCCAGCGTCAGTTCGCCGCTCAGCCGGCCGCCGCTGCGCCAGCCTTCGCCGAGCAGTTCGCCGATCCAGCCGAGGTCGGGCACCTCGGCGCGCAGCCGGCCGCGCCACGGCGACAGCCGGGCCAGCGCCCACGGCGATTCCATCGCGGCGTCGAGTTCGCCGTCGATGCGCCCGATCCGGCTGCCGGTCGCGTCGATCCGGGCGCGCAGGCGCTTCGCGTCGGCGGCGGCCTGCAGCGTCGCCCGCCAGTCCAGCGCGTCGCCGCCCAGCCGGGCCGGACCGAGCGACCAGCCGTCGGCGCCGGCGCGCAGCGCCGCCGGTTCGAGCAGGCGGACATGGCGCGCCGCTTCCGGCGCCTCCAGCACGGCCTCGGTCAGCCGGCCCTGCCAGCGGAAATCGGCGTCCAGGCCGCCGTCGACCGCGACGCGCGGCCGGTGGCGGCCGGGCAGCACGGCGCTCGCCTGCAGCCGGTGCGCCTGGCGGCTTCCGCTGCCGGCCAGCTGCAGGCGGCGGATCAGCTGGCCGTCGAGGTCGAGGCGGGCGATCGCCAGGTCGAGCGCGAGCGGCGCCGCCGGGTCCAGGCTGGCGTCGGCCGCCAGCCGCAGGCCGTCGATCCGGAAGCGGCCGGGGCGGCCGAGGCGTTCGCTGTCGAGGCGCAGCTTCAGCCGCGCGCGGTCGACGCCGCCGGACAGCGCGAAATCGCCGGCCAGCCCGCCTTCGAGGCCGTAGGGAGCGAGCTGCGGCGCGGCGATCTCGCCGCTCAGCACTTCGTCAGGCCGGCCGAAGGCGCCGCGCGCGGCCAGCCGGTTCGGGCCGGCGGCGAGTTCGATGTCGACGCGCGGCAGCCGCGGCCAGTCGATCGCGACGCTGCCGCGGCCGGTCAGCGGCTGGCCGGCGAATTCGCTGTCGCGCAGCGCGAAGCCGGCATCGATCCGGGCGTGCGGCGCCAGCCGGCCGCTCGCCTGCAGCGTCGCGTTCAGCCGCGCGGCCGGCCAGTCGCCGAAGCGGGCCGGGTCGAAATGCCGCAATTCGCCTTCGCCGCGGAACTGCCGCTCGCCGCTCAGCTGCAGTTCGCCGCGGGCGCTCAGCCGGGCGTCGCCGGCGGAAAGTTCGGCGCGCGCCAGGTCGAGCCGGCCGCCGGCCAGCGCCGCCTCGGCGCGCAGCGCGAAGCGGGCGTCGCTCAGGTCGAGGTCCAGCGTCTGGCGTTCGCCGCTCAGCCCGGCCGCGATCCGGCCGTCGAGCCGGGTCGGGCGCAGCGTCGAGACGATGCGGGCGGCGTCGATCCGCCGGGCGCTCAGCGCCAGTTCCAGCGCCGCACCGCGCCAGGCGCCGCGGCCGGCCAGCTCGCCGCCGCCGGGCAGCCGGGCGAGCAGGCCGCGGAAGTCGATGCCGGCGCCCTGCCAGTCCAGCTCGCCGCGCAGGCTGTCGAGCGGCAGGCGGTCGCGGTCGACCGGCCCGGAACGGGAATTTTCGACCGCGAAGCGGCCGGCGACGCCGTCGCCCGCCGGCCGCAGGTCGGCCTTCAGCGCCAGCCGGGCGGCCGGCGCCGCGGCGTGCCAGGCCGCCGGGTCGAGGGCGTCGAGCGCGATCCGGGCCGACGCGAAGGGCGTCGCCGCATACGGCGTGATCACCGCGTCGGCGCGGCCGTCCACGCCTTCGCGGGCGACCGCCTCGACGGCGATCCGGGTCAGCGGGCCGTGCGCCGACAGTTCGGCGCGCAGCGGCCGGTCGGCGACCTCGCCGCGCACGTCGAGCCGGGCGGCGACGGTAGGCGCCGCGCCGTCCAGGCTCGCCTCGCCGGCCAGCGTGACGTCGCCGAAGCGGCCGCGCAGGCCGCTCAGCCGGTGCGTCCGGCCGTCGCTGGCGAAGCTCGCGGCGAGGCCGTCCAGTTCGACGCCGTCGTAGCGCAACGCGGAAATCGCGATGTCCGGGGCGTCCACCGCGAAGGGCAGCGTCAGGTCGGCCGGCGGCGGCGACGGCGGGCGGCCGGCGGCGGGGCGGACCGCGATCCGCCCGGCGTGCAGCGCGACGAGCTGCAGCCGGCCGTCCCACAGCGCCGACGGGGTCCAGTCGAGCGCGACCTCCTCGGCGGCGAGTTCGAGGTCCGGCGTCTGCCAGCGCAGCGCGCCGATCTGCAGCGGCCCGGCCAGCCGGCCGCGCGGCGCCTCGATGCGCAGCCGGCCGCCGGCGGCCTGTTCGGCCAGCGCGGCGATGGCGCGCAACCCGCTGTCGCTGCCGGCCAGCCAGCCGCCGGCGGCGGCCAGTCCGGCGAGCGCGACGGGGAGGATCAGGGCGGTGCGGCGCATGTCAGAACGGGATGGCCAGCGAGAAATGCAGCTGGATCTCGCCGGTGCGCTGGCCGTAGGCGAGATCGACGCCGAGCGGTCCGGCCGGGCTCTGCCAGCGCGCGCCCAGGCCGTAGCCGAGCGCCAGCCGGGCCTGCGCCGGCGCGTCGTAGGCGTTGCCGGCATCGACGAAGGCGGCGATGCCCCAGGCCTCGTCCAGCCAGTGCGTCGCCTCGGCGCTGAGCACGGCGAGGTAGCGGCCGCCCAGCGTCGCGCCGGCCTCGTGCACGCCCAGGCTCTGGTAGCCGTAGCCGCGCACCGAGCCGGCACCGCCGGTGCGGAACAGGTAGTCCTGCGGGATGTGGTCGCGCGAATCGGCCAGCGTCGCGCCGAACTCGCCGCGCAGCGCCAGCGTGTCGCGCCGGCCGAGCGGCAGGTAGTGCTGGATGCGGGCGTGCAGCCGGACGAAATCCTGGTCGGACAGCACGGCGCGCGATCCGCCGCCGACCTGGCCCTGGAGCACGGTGCCGGAACGCGGGTTCAGCACGCTGTCGAGCTGCCGCCACGTCCACATCGCGTTGGGCACCAGCGCCCGGCTGGTCACCGTCGCGCCGCCGTCCGGCGTCCGGTCCTCGACTTCCCAGTGCAGCGACAGCCGCTGCTCGACGCGGCCGCGCTGCTGCACCGTCCGCGCCCCGAAGGCGCGGCGCTCGGTGCGCAGGCCCTGGATGTCCGACGCCTCGAGCACGGCGCCGACGCTGTGCCGGCGGTCGCGCCCGTCGGGCGGCAGGAAGACGTCGGCGTACAGCGTCTGGCGTTTCTGCTCGTAGCGCAGGCCGCCGTCGAAGGACCAGTCGCGGCCGAACAGGTCGGGCGTGTGGTAGCGCGCCTCGACGCGCGCGCCGGTGTTGGAGCTGACGCCGGCGCCGAAGGCGACGCGGTGGGCCGGCCGCTCGCGGACGCGGACGATGACCGGCGCGCGGGCCGTGCCGTCGGCGTCTGTGGTCGCCGCGGCACGGTCGAGCTCGGTTTCGACCGACGCGAAGTAGGGCGTCGCCTGCAGCGCGCGCTGCAGGTCGGCGAGCGCCGCCTCGCTGTACGGGCGGCCGGGACGGACGACGCGGTTGTAGCGTTCGACCAGTTCGGGCGGGTGGCGCTGCAGGCCCTCGACGCGCAGTTCGCCGAAGCGGTAGCGCGGGCCGGTCGCGTAGCGCAGCCGCAGGCTGGCGCGGGCGGCTTCGGCGTCGATGTCGGCCAGGCTGTCGTCGAGCCGGGCGTCGGCGTGCTCGCCGGCCAGCAGGCGGAGCAGCAGCGCCTGCTTCGCGTCGTTCCAGTCGGCCTGGCGGAACGGGCGGCCGACCGGCAGCGTCCAGCCGGCGACCAGTTCGGCCCGGGTTTTGTCGTCGAGCGGGCCGTCGACCGCGATATCGACGGCGGCGATGCGGGTCCGCGGCCCGGGGTCTATGGTCAGGTGCAGCGTCTCGCCGTCGCGGCGGAACGCGAAGGCGGGCGAGAACCAGCCCTCGGTGGCGAGGATTTCGCCGAGCAGTTCGCGCAGCCGGCCCCGCCCGGCCTCGCCGGCCGGCAGGTGCGGCGACAGCAGTTCGACGATTTCCTCCGGTCCGTCCAGTTGCGTCCCGGCCGCCGCCGGCCAGGCGAAGGCGAGGGCGGCGAGCAGCAGCCAGCGGCAGCGGAGGGAAATGAACAAGCGGGGCACGGCGGTCAGGAATCCGGAGCGGCACATTGTGCCCGCCTTCGCCGGCGATGACCATCTGATGAACTTTGTATTATTGGTATTAACAATAGATATGTTATTGTTGGCACTTGTAGAAACCGTTCCGCTTTCCTCTTTTGGCTTCTCCTTCGCCCACCACGCCCTTCGTTTCCCGGTCGCTGCGCTCGGCGGCCTGGCATTCGGCGCTGCTGCTGGCTGCCGCCCTCGCGGTGATCTGGCTGCTCGCCTTCCGCGAACTGGCCGCCGGCCGGGCCGCTGCGCTGGCCGAGGCGCGGCACGGCGCCGAACTGCAGGCGCAGGTCTTCGCCGAATACGGCCGGGGACAGATCCAGCAGGCCGACCAGGCCCTGCTCGACCTGCGCGAACTGTGGTCGGTCGACCCGGGCGGCTTTGCCGAGCGGGTGCGGCGCCGGCTGAGCCTGCTCGACGGCCTGATCCTCCGCGTCGTCGCCGTCGACGCGCGCGGAGAGGTGGTCCATGACAGCCTGGGCGGTGGCGGCACGGCGGCCGATCTCGGCTTTTTCCGGACGCCGGCCAGCGACCGCCTGCACATCGGCCGGCCGCGCCCCGGCGGGTCGCCGGATGCCTGGCTGTTTCCGCTGTCGCGCCCGCTGCCCGGCGGCGGCGCGCTGTTCGCGTGGGTTTCGCCCGAACGCTTCGCCGGCTACGGCAAGGGGCTGGTCTCCGGCGAGCTGGCAGCGGCCAGCGTCGTCGCCGACAGCGGCGAGATCATGGCCCGCCATCCGGGCGGCGCGAGCGTCGTCGGCCGGCGCGTCGACAACGTCCCCTTCCTGGCGCCGGACGCGCCGCTGTCCGGCCATTTCCGGCGGGTTGCGCAGACCGACGGCGTCGAGCGCATCTACGGCTACCACCGCGTGCCCGATTACGGCATGAGTTTCGTCATCGGCTACGAACTGGGCGAGGTGCTGGCGCCGCAGGAAGCCGAGCAGCGCATCGTGCTCGCCAGCGCGACCGGCTTCAGCCTGGCGATGCTGGCGCTGGCGCTGGCCTTCCACCGGATACGCCGCGCCCGCCGGCGCAGCGAGGCGCGGCTGGCGGAGAGCCGGGCGATGCTGAATTCGGCGATCGACACGATAGGCGAGGGCTTCGCGATCTACGACGGCAACGACCGGCTGGCCTACTGCAACGACCAGTACCGCGCCTATTACCCGACGTCGGCCGACCTGCTGGTGCCCGGCAATTCCTACGAGCACATTCTGCGGACCGCCGCGGCGCGCGGCCAGTTCAAGGAGGCGGTCGGGCGCATCGACGCCTGGGTGGCGGAGCGCCTGGCCGAGCACCGGGGCGGCGCCTGCGACCTCGTCGAGGCGCTCGACGACGGCCGCTGGGTGCGCATCCGCGAACGGCGGACCGCCGACGGCTTCATCGTCGGTTTCCGGATGGACATCACCGAGCTGTGCGTCGCCCGCGAGCAGGCCGAAGCGGCCAGCCGGGCCAAGAGCGATTTCCTGTCCAGCATGTCGCACGAGCTGCGCACGCCGCTGAACGCGATCCTCGGCATGTCGGAGCTGTGCCTGATGACCCGGCTCGACGCGCAGCAGGGCAACTACGTGACCAAGATCCGGCGGGCAGCCGACCACCTGCTCGGCGTCATCAACGACACCCTGGACCTGTCGCGGATCGAGGCCGGCAAGCTGAGCCTGGAAAGGGTTCCTTTCGACCTCGAGGACCTGCTCGACGAGCTGACCGAGCTGCTCGCCACGCGCGTCGAGGAAAAGGGGCTGGAACTGTGCGTCGACCTCGATCCGTCGGCCTCCGGCGAATTCGTCGGCGATCCGCTGCGCCTCAAGCAGGTGCTGATCAACCTGCTCGGCAACGCGATCAAGTTTTCCGAGCACGGCACGCTGACGCTGGCCGTCGCGCAGCAGTCGCTCGGCGCCGGCGGGGTCGTGCTGCACTTCCGCGTCAGCGACGAGGGTATCGGCATTTCGCCCGAGCAGCAGGCCGCGCTGTTCTGTCCCTTCGGCCAGGCCGAAGGCTCGACGACGCGCCGCTACGGCGGTTCGGGGCTGGGGCTGACGATCAGCAAGCGCCTGGTCGAATTCATGGGCGGCCGGATCTGGCTGGACAGCCGGCCGGGCGAGGGCAGCACCTTCCATTTCACGGTCCGCCTCGGCGTCGCCCCCAGCCGCAGCGCCGAAAGCGCCGTGCTGCCGCCGCTGCCGGCCGGCGCCCGCGTGCTGCTGGTCGAGGACAATCCCCGGCTGGCCGGGGTGCTCGGCCGCCAGTGCGCGGCGCTCGGCCTGGCGGTCGATTGCCGCGCGTCGGCCGGCGCCGCGATGGCGGCGCTCGAAGCGGCGCCCGACGGCTATGCGGCGGCGTTGGTCGATTGGCGGCTGGCCGGCGCGTCCGGCGTCCGGACCGTGCTCGCGCTGCGCCAGCAGGCGGCCGGCCGCCTGCCGATGCTGCTGCTGACGCCGCATTCGGGCAACCCGGCCGGATCGGGACTGGCGGGCGGCATCGCGCGCCTGGCCAAGCCCTGCGGAACGCGCCGCCTGCACCGGGCGCTGGCCGGCATCATCGCCGGCGAGCTGCCGGAAGTGCCCGAACCGCCCGCGCCGGTCGTTCCCGACCTCGACGCCGTCGCCCACCTGCAGGGCGCCGAAGTGCTGCTCGTCGACGACAACGAACTGAATCTCGAACTGGTCGCCGACCTGCTGGCGACCGCGGGCCTGCGCGTCCGCCAGGCGGCCGACGGGGCGCAGGCGGTGGCCGCGGTGCTCGAACGGCGCCCCGACGCGGTGCTGATGGACTGCCAGATGCCGGTCATGGACGGCATCGCGGCGACCCGCGCACTGCGCACACACCCGGAACTCGCCGATCTGCCGATCATCGCGCTGACCGCCGGGGCGCTCAGCGAGGATCGCGAACGCTGCCTGGCCGCCGGCATGGACGCCTTCGTGACCAAGCCGGTGCATCTCGACACCCTGCTGCGCACGCTGGGCGGGCTGGTCCGCCGGACCGCGCCGGCCGCGACGGCAATCCCGCCGACGCCGGCGCCCGGTGCGGTCGCGTCGGCCGGGGACGAGGACAGGCCGCTGCCCGAGCTGCCGGGCATCGACATCGCGGCCGGCCTGGAGGCGGTGCGCGGCAAGACGGCCCTGTTCCGCCGGCTGCTGGCCCGCTTCCGCGACAGCTACGGGGTCGAGTTCGTCGCCGATTTCGAGGCCGCGCTCGCCGTCGACCGCGCGACGGCGCTCCGCCTGGCCCATACGCTGAAGGGGCTGGCGCGCAACCTCGGCATCCGCGGCGTCGGCGACCTCGCCGAGCAGGTCGAGCGCGAACTGAAGGCCGACGCCGCCGTTCCGCCGCCCGCGCTGCCGGCGCTGTTCGACGAACTGGCCCGCGTCCGCGGCAGCCTGGCGGCGCTCGCCTAGCCGCCGGCGTCGGCCGGCGGGGTCGGGCGCGGCGGCAGCGCGAAACTGCGCGGCTGCGTGCGCAGCCTGCGCCAGACGGCGCCGAGCACCGGGCCCCAGTGCATGAAGCGGATCTGCCGGGCGCCGAGCGCGGTGCGCAGCGCCAGCACGAAGCTGACGGCGAGATTGGTCAGGCCGATCGCGACGACGCCCAGCGCGCTCCACAGGATCACCTGCAGCGGCAGCGCGAAGCCGGAACCGGTCAGCGCGTAACCGAGGTTGGCCGACGAGAACGCGATGTGCCGGATGTCCAGCGGCAGGCCGAGGATGGTGCCGACGACGCCGGTCGAGCCGAGCATGCAGCCGAACAGGAAGTTGCCCATGATGCCGCCCAGGTTCTGCTGCAGCGCCTCGCCGAGCCGGGCTGCGCGCGGGGCGCCGGCCAGCCGGACCAGCCAGCGCAGGCGGCCGACGCGGCGGCCGATGTCGGCGTAGGCGGCGTGGTTGTCGAAATAGCCGCTGATCAGGCCGGACAGGAACAGGTAGAAGCCGGCGATCGCCGCGTGCGGGATCGCCCACGACAGCGGGTCGAGGTCGGCGGCCAGGTGGGCGGCCTTGCCGGCATCGACGACCGGGCTGCCCAGCCAGTGCGACAGGCCGGCGCCGAGTGCGATGGCGACCGGCAGCGCGACGGCGACGTTGCCGGCGATCGCGGCGAACTGGCTGCGGCTGACCGCGGCGACCACGTCGACCAGGCGCTCGACGTCGGCGGCGCTGTTCGGACGCAGGTCGCCGAGGCGGCCGGCGAGCGCCTGCGCGGTCATCGCCGGCTGCTTGGTGGCGACCGTGAAACCGAGCAGGAAGATCGCGACGAAGCCGAGACCGTAGATTAGGCTGAACAGCAGCGCCTCGACGGCGAGCGGCGCGCCGAGCGCCGCGGCCTGGATTTTCAGCAGCGCCATCGCGCCGATCAGCACGCCGGCGCCGGCCGCCGACTTCCACATGCCGCGGTAGTCGGCGTCGTTGTCGCAGATGTAGTGCTCCCCGGAACGCGCGGCGTTCTCGGTGACGCGCACCGCGAGCAGCCGGGACAGCTGGCCGAGGTAGAAGGGCAGGCTGTTGCGCCGGTTTTCGGCGAGGAAGGCGGCACGGGCGAATTCGGCCCAGGCGTGCAGCGCGCCGGCCTGCACGGTGGCCTGCCCGGTATCGGCCAGGATCGACGCCAGTTCGGCCAGGCGGGCCAGGCTCTGCTCGCCGCGGGTCAGCAGGTAGGACAGGTGCAGGCTGGTGCCGATGGTCATCGCCCGCTTGCGGATGCGCTTCAGCGTCTCCTCGCACTGGTCGATGATGACCCGCAGCTGGCTGCCGTCGTCGAAGGCTTCCCGGTCGCCGTCGAGCATCGCGCGGAAGGCGGTGACGAAATCCAGCGCCTCGGCCGACAGCGCGACGAAGCGCGGCGTATGGTCGTCGAAATCGGGCGCCGCGCGCATCAGTTCGCCGTCGACGCCGAGGCCGCTGATCCGGTGCGCAAGCAGCAGCACGGCGTCGAGCATCTGCTCCTGGATGCCGCGCCAGTCGATGCCCGGATCGGCGCCGGCCGGCGCGAGCAGCGCCCAGAAGCGCCGGGAATGCTCGGCCGGGATGGCCTCGAGCCAGCGCCAGTCGTCGGGCCGGTCGTAGATCACGTGCAGGCAGTCCTTCAGCCGGCGCTCGTCGGGCGCTTCGGGCAGCACGCGGTGGCCGAGGATGCGCCACCATTCGGAAAAGAAACCGGTGCCCGGCAGCACGCCGCTGTCGGTGAAGAAGGTGACCAGCCGGCGCGTCGCGACGAAATGCACGACGCGGCTGCGGAAGGCGGCGGCGAGTCCGGGATCGGCCTCGAGGCGGTCGAGCATCGCCGCGTAGCGTCCGGCCGCATCGTCGTCGCGCCCCCGCGGGCGGAGGACGGCGACCAGCCGGTGCAGCGCGTCGAGCGGCTCGACGTCGGGCTGGCGGAAGGCTTCGAGTGCGGCGCCGAGGGCGTCCGGCGTCCCGGCCGCCCGGCCGGCGAGGCGGCGCAACAGGTGGGTGAGCAGCGTCTTCATGGGCCTTATGGTACCCCATGCCCCGAAGCCGTCCCGGTGCGGCCCCCGGCGTAATAGAATCCGCGGGCTGGCCCTGGCGCGCGGTCGACCGCGCCCGGCGGCCGTTTTTCCCGGAGCCGACTTGAGCGAAACCCTGATCCTCTGCGCGACCACCCGCCTGGCCCAGACGCTGCGCGGCGAACTGCCGTTCGGCCGGGCCGTCTGGCGCACGCCGCGGACGGCGACGCTGGCCCAGTGGCTGGCCGAACAGGCCGACGCGATGCAGGTCGCCGGCGACGCCGAACTGCCGGCCCCGCTCGATCCCTACGCCGAGCGCCTGCTGTGGGAAAGGGTCGTCGCCGCGTCGCTCGATGCCGCGTCGCCGCTGTTCGACCTGCCGGCGATGGCGGCCGCGGCGGCCGACGCGCAGGCGCTGTGCCGGACCTGGGGGCTGACGCCGGCTGCGGTGTCCGACGAATGCCGGCTGTTCGCCGCCTGGCAGGCCGATTTCGAGCGGCGCTGCCGGGCCGCCGGCTGGCTGGACGCGGCCGGTTTCCAGGCCGAGGTGATCGCCCGCATCGAGGCCGGTCGCGGTCGACTGCCCGAAGCGGTGCAATTTGCCGGATTCGACCGCCCGACGCCGCTCGAACTGCGCCTGCGCCGCGCGCTGGCCGCCCGCGGCGTCGCCGTCGGCGAGCTGCCGCCCGGGCAGCCGGGGGCGGGCGACGCGCGCCGGCTGGAATGCGCCGACCGCGCCGCCGAATGCGCCGCCGCGGTCGCCTGGGCGCGCCAGCGGCTGGCCGCCGACCCGCAGGCCTGCCTCGGCATCGTCGCGCCCGATCTGGCCGGGGTCCGCGACCGGCTGGAGTTTTTGCTCGAGGACGTCTTCCATCCGGCCGCGGTGCGTCCGGCGGCGGCCGGTGCGCCGCGCTGCTTCAATTTCTCGCTCGGCCGGCCGCTGGCCGACCAGCCGCTGGTCGCCACCGGGCTCGAACTGCTCGCCGTCGTCGGCAGCCGCGGCGCGCTCGAGCAGTCGCGCTGGTCGGCGCTGCTGCTCGGCGGCGGCTGGGGCAGCGAGGCCGAGGCCGACGGCCGCGCCGGCTTCGACCTGGCGCTGCGCCGCGACCTGCCGTATTTCACGACCGCGCACGGCGTGCTGCGCCTGGCCCGGCGGCTCGGCGAACGCGGCGAGATGCCCTGTCCGAACAGCGTCGCGGCGCTCGGCGAACTGCTGGCGCGGCTCGAGGCATGGCCCAGGAAGCAGCTGCCGGGCGCCTGGGCCGCCGCCTTCCGCGACGCGCTGAAGACGGCCGGCTGGCCCGGCGACCGGGAGCTGTCCAGCCACGAGTTCCAGGCGACGCGGGCCTTTGCCGAGCTGCTCGCCGGTTTCGGCCGCTTCGACGCGCTGCTCGGGCCGGTCGGCTTCGCCGAGGCCGTGCGCCGGCTGCGCGAACTGTGCCGGCAGCGCCTGTTCCAGCCGGAGACGCGCGGCCGGCCGGCGATCCAGGTGCTCGGCGTGCTCGAGAGCGCCGGGCTGGAATTCGACGGTCTGTGGGTGATCGGCATGAACGACGACCAGTGGCCGCCGGCGCCGCGGCCCAGCCCGCTGCTGCCGGCGGACGCGCAGCGGACGGCCGGCGCGGCGCATGCCAGCGCCGAGGTCGAACTCGATTTCGCGCAGCGCGTGCAGGCCCGGCTGCTGCGCTCGGCGCCCGAGGTCCGCTTCTCGTACGCGCGGGCCGACGGCAACCGCGTGCTGCGGCCCAGCCCGCTGCTCGCCGGCCTGCCCGGGTCCGGGGAGGCGCCCGTGCCGCCGCCGACGCTGGCCGCGACGCTGGCCGCCGCGGCCGGCTGCGAACGCCTGGCCGACGACCGGGCGCCGCCGGTCGGTCCCGGCGAGAAGGTCGCCGGCGGCAGCTGGCTGCTGCGCGCGCAGGCGATCTGCCCGGCCTGGGCCTACTTCCAGTACCGGCTCGGCGCCGAGGCGGTCGACGAGCCGGTCGAGGGGCTCGACCCGGCGGCGCGCGGCACGCTGGTGCACGCGGCGCTCGAAGCCTTCTGGCGCGCCACCGGCGATTCGGCGCGGCTGGCGGCGCTCGGCGCCGGGCGCGACGGCGCCGTCGCCGACGCGGTGCGGGCGGCGCTCGACGCCTACGAGGCGGCGCGGCGGATCGCGCTGCCGGCGCGCTTCCGCGAACTCGAAGCCGGGCGGCTGCAGCGCCTGCTCGGCCGCTGGCTCGACGTCGAGTCCCGGCGCGGCCGTGATTTCTCGGTCGTCGCCTGCGAGCAGCCGGCCGAGGTCGAGATCGAGGGCATCCGCGTGCGCATGGTCGTCGACCGCATCGACCGGCTGGCTGACGGCCGCCGCGTCATCATCGACTACAAGACCGGGCGCGCGATCGACGTCGCCAACTGGGCCGGCGAGCGGCTGACCGAGCCGCAGCTGCCGATCTACGCGGCGCTGGTCGCCGACGAGGTCGCCGCCGTGGTCTTCGCCAAGGTGCTGCCGGACAAGCCGGCCTTCGCCGGCGTCGCCGACGAGGCCGACCTGCTGCCCGGCGTCGCCGGGCTGGGCGACGAGCGCCAGAAGCTGTTCGATCCGGCGCTTTTCCCGGACTGGCCGGCGGTCGTCGCGCACTGGCGCGAACGCCTGCACGCGGTCGCCCGCGAGGTCGGCGACGGGGTCGCCGGCGTCGCCTTCGCCGACGAAGGGGCGCTGAAATACTGCGAGGTGCTGCCGCTGCTGCGCCTGCCCGAGCGCCGGCGGCTGCTCGCCGAGGCCGGCGTTTCTTGATCTGCCTCGTGGTCCACCGCGGCCGGGCCGGCTATCATCGGCGCCGGCCGCCGGGACGCGGCGGCGGAGGAGAGATCATGAAGAAGATTGCAACGGCGGCGTGCGCGCTGCTCGCCGGGCTGGCCGGCCCGGCGCCGGCGACCGAGGGGGGCGGCAGCTCCTACCCGGTCGGGGTTGAAACCAATTTTTCCGGGATCATGCTGCCCGAGGGCGCCAACCTGCTGGCCTATTACCAGCACTACGCGGCCGACCATGCGAAGGGCGACGACGGCGAGGACAACCGCCGCTTCGCCTATTTCCGGACCCGGGCCGACGTGCTGGCGCTGCGCCTGTCCTACGTCTGGCCGGGCGCCCGGCTGGCCGGCGCGACGCTCGAGACGCGCGTCGTGCTGCCGCTGCCCAGCCTCGACCTGAGCCTCGGCATCGACCGCTCGCCGCTGGCACCGCTCGACCGCAGCGGCACCGCCAGCGGTCCGGGCGACATGACGCTGGCCCCGCTGCTCCTCGGCTGGCACGGCGACACCGTGCACCAGATGGCCGGCCTCGAGACCATCCTGCCGACCGGCAGCTACGACGCGACGAGTCCGGTCAATACCGGCCGCAACTACCGCCAGCTCGCCGCGCTGTACGGCGTGACCTGGCTGCCCGGTCGCTGGGAGGCCTCGGCCCGGGTGCGCTACGGCGTCAATGGCCGCAACCAGGCCACCGACTACCGCTCCGGCGAGGAACTGACACTGGAATTCAGCGGCGGCTACAAGTTCGCGCCCGGCTGGTCGGCCGGCGTCAACGGCTACGTCTATCGCCAGCTGACCGACGACCGCCAGGCCGGACGGCGCGTCGCACCCGACGGCAACCGCGGCGAAGTCGAGGCGGTCGGCCCCTACCTCGCGTGGTCGGTGTCGAAGCAGCTCAGCCTGATCGGCAAGCTGCAGTTCGAATCCGGCGCGCGCAACCGCGCCGAGGGCGAGCGCTTCTGGCTGCAGGGGCGCTATTCGTTCTGAGCCGGCGCTTGAGCCCGGCGCGCCCGGGACGTAGCATGGCGGGCTCCCCGACGCGCCCGCCCCGATGACCGCCGATACCGCCGCCCCGCTTCCCGTTTCCGCCGACGACCGCCTGGCCGGCGACGCGGCGGCGCGCGAGCGGGCGCTCGAGCTGGCGTCCTTCATCGTCGAGGCGCCGGCCGGCGCCGGCAAGACCGAGCTGCTGACCCAGCGCTACCTGCGCCTGCTCGCCGTCGTCGACCATCCGGAGGAGGTGCTGGCGCTGACCTTCACCAACAAGGCGGCGACCGAGATGCGCGACCGCATCCTCGGCAGCCTGGAACTGGCCGGCGGCGGCAGCGAGCCGGAGGCGCCGCACAAGCGCCTGACTTTCGGGCTGGCGCGCCGCGTGCTCGAACGCGACGCGCAGCGCGGCTGGAAGCTGCTCGAGCACCCGGGGCGGCTGCGCATCACGACGCTGGACGCGCTGTGCGCCGGGCTGGCCCGCCAGATGCCCTACCTGTCGCGCTTCGGTGGCCAGCCGGCGGTCACCGACGACGCCGAGTCGCATTACGCGACGGCGGCGCGCCGGACGCTGGAAATGCTCGAGGCCGGCGGCCCCGACGCCGACGTCGTCGCCGCCGCGCTGGCCTTCATGGACAACGATGCCGGCCGACTCGAGCGCCTGCTGGTCGCGATGCTCGGCCGGCGCGACCAGTGGCTGCAGCATGCGACCCGCGTCGATGGCGGCGGGCTGCGGGCCGAGGTCGAGGCCGGCTTTTCGGCGCTGGTCGAACGCGACCTGGCGGACGCCGCGGCGCGGCTCGATGCCGGCACACAGGCGCGGCTGCTGCCGCTCGCCCGCTTCGCGGCCGCCAACGCGCCCGGCGCCTTCGATCCGCTGCTCGAGCGCGTTGCGCCGCTCGCCGCCGATCTGGCCGACCTGGCGGCCTGGCAGGCGCTGGCCGGCCTGCTGCTGACCGGCACCGGGAGTTTCCGCAAGGCGCTGAACAAGAACGTCGGCTTTCCCGCCGGCAAGGAATTCGCCGACCAGAAGAAGGCGATGGGCGAACTGCTCGCCGACCTCGCCGCGCAGCCCGGGCTGGAGGCGGCGCTCGCCGCGCTGCCCGGCCTGCCGGCGCCGACGCTGGACGACGCCGAATGGGCGACCGTCGAGGGCTTCGCGCGGCTGCTCAAGCTGGCCGCGGGCCAGCTGTGGCTGGTCTTCCAGGAAGCCGGCGAGGTCGATTTCATCGAGATCGCCTTCCGCGCCCGCGATGCGCTCGGCGACGACGAGGCGCCGACCGACCTGGCGCTGGCGCTCGACTACCGGATCCGCCACCTGCTGGTCGACGAGTTCCAGGACACCAGCCCCGGCCAGGTCGAGCTGATCGGCCGGCTGATGCGCGGCTGGATGCCGGACGACGGGCGCACGCTGTTCGTCGTCGGCGATCCGATGCAGTCGATCTACCGCTTCCGCAAGGCCGACGTCGGGCTGTTCCTGACCGTCCGCGAGCGCGGCATCGGCGGCCTGCGGCTCGAACACCTGCGCCTGTACCGCAACAACCGCTCCTACCCGGCCGTCGTCGACTGGGTCAATGCCGTGTTTCCGGGCGTCTTCCCGCCCGCCGACGCGCCGGCCACCGGCGCCGTGCGCTACGCCGCGTCGGCGGCGACCCGGCCGGCCCGTGCCGACGCCGGCGTCGGGATCCACCCGGTGATCGCCGGACCCGGCGTCGATGCCGACGCCGCCGAGGCCGCCCGCGTGCTCGAACTGATCCGCGCCGCCCGCGCCGAGGCGCCGGACGAGCGCATCGCCGTGCTGGTCCGTGCCCGCCGCCACCTCGACGCGCTGGTCGCCGCGTTCCGCCGCGACGCCCCGGAACTGCGCTTCCAGGCCGTCGATATCGAAGGGCTGGACGGCCGCCAGCACGTGCAGGACCTGATCACGCTGTTCCGCGCGCTGCATCACCGGGCTGACCGCGTGCACTGGCTGGCCGTGCTGCGCGCGCCATGGTGCGGCCTGACGCTGGCCGACCTGCACGCGCTGGCCGCCGGCGACCGCCAGCGCACCGTCTGGCAGCTGATGCAGGACGCCGAACGCTGCGCCCGGCTGTCCGACGATGGCCGGCATCGCCTCGGCCACGTCCGCGCGGTGCTCGGCGAGGCGCTCGCCGAACGCGGCCGCCAGCATCCGCGGCGCTGGCTCGAAGGCGTCTGGCTGATGCTCGGCGGCCCGCGCTGTCTCGAGTCGCCGGCCGCGCTGGCCGACGTCGAGGCCTTCTTCGGCCTCGTCGACCGGCTCGCCGCGGCCCGCGCGCTGACCCCGGAAAACCTGGCGCTGCGCGCCGCCGAACTGTTCGCGCCGGCCGACCCGCTGGGCGACGCGGTGCAGATGATGACGGTGCACAAGTCCAAGGGGCTGGAATTCGACACGGTGATCGTTCCCGGCCTGCACCGCGAGACCGGCGGCAACGACAGCGCGCTGCTGCTGTGGGACCAGGTCGCCGGCGCCGACGGCGAGACCCTGCTGGTCGCGCCGATGCGCGCGCGCGGCGCCGACGACGACGGCCGGCCGACCGTCTACGACTACCTGAAGCGCCTGGAGGCCGAGCGCGCCGCGCACGAGGACGAGCGCCTGCTCTACGTCGCGGCGACGCGGGCGATCCGCCGCCTGCATCTGGTCGGCGTCGCCCGGCCGGACGAGGGCAAGGACGACGGCCTGCGCCCGCCGGCGGCCGGCACACTGCTCCGCCTGCTGTGGCCGGGCCCGGCGCGGCCGGCCTTCGCCGCCGCGCTGGCCGGCGCCGCGGACCCTGCCGGCACGGCGCAGGCCTCCGACGCCGCCGCCTTCGTGCCGCCGCTGCTGCGCCTGGCCGACGTCGGGCTGCCCGACGCGCTGCGCGAACTGCCGGCCGGCGCGGCCGGCGCCGACAATCCGCCGGGCGAGGCGGCCGATGCCGAGGCGCCGACGCTGGAAGCGGCGGTCGGCACGCTGGTGCATCGCTGCCTGGAACTGGTCGCCGGCGACGGCCTGGCGCAGTGGCCGGTGTCGCGCCTGCCCGGTCTGCAGCCGGCCTGGCGGCGCTGGCTGGCCGGGCGCGGCTTTTCCGGCGACGACGCGGCGGCCGGCGCCGCCGATGCGCTGGCCGTGCTGGAAACGACGCTGGATTCGGCGGCCGGCCGCTGGCTGCTCGCCGAGCATGCGCAGGCCGCCGCCGAAGAGGCGTGGACCAGCCGGTCCGGCGATGCCGCGGTCAACCACGTGATCGACCGCATTTTCGTCGCCGACGGCTGCCGCTGGATCGTCGATTACAAGACGGTGCGCGCCGCGGCCGACGAACTGCCGGCGCGCGCCGCCGGCTACCGGGCGCAGCTCGAGCGCTACGCCGGGCTGTTCGCCGGCGACCCGCTGCCGCTGCGCAAGGCGATCTTCTTCACGCGCCAGGGCGTGCTGGTCGAACTCTGAGCATCCCAGGCGCCGCCAGCGGCGGAAAGCGTTTGCGAAGAGGACAACACTGACAAAACCCGGTCTTGAGAGCGCTGCCGGGGCGTCGGCCGGCGGCGCGCCGTCGGGCTGTCAGGCCAGCACGCAGGCCCAGACCGCGGCCGCGGCGATCAGCGCGAACAGCACCGCGGCGCTGCCCATGTCCTTGGCCCGCCTGGCGAGTTCGTGGCGTTCCGGCGACGCCTTGTCGACGACGGCCTCAATCGCCGAGTTCAGCAGTTCGACGACCGGCACCAGCAGCACGCTGCCGACCAGCAGCGCGCGGTCGACGCCGTTTCGACCGAGAAAAAGCGCTAGCGGCACGGCGACCGCGAGCAGCCCCATTTCCTGGCGGAACGCCGCCTCGCCGCGCCAGGCGGCGGCCAGCCCGGCGCAGGAGTAGCCGAAGGCGGCGACGAATCGGCCCAGGCCGCGCCGCTTGCCGGGGCCGCCGTCCCCGCTCACGCCTTGCGCTCGAGCAGCGGCTTCAGGAAGCGCCCGGTATGGCTGGCCTTGCACTTGACGACGTCCTCGGGCGGTCCGGCGACCAGGATGCGGCCGCCGCCGCCGCCGCCTTCGGGGCCGAGGTCGACGATCCAGTCGGCGGTCTTGATCACGTCGAGGTTGTGCTCGATGACGACGATCGTGTTGCCGTGGTCGGCCAGCCGGTGCAGCACCTTCAGCAGCAGTTCGATGTCGGCGAAGTGCAGGCCGGTGGTCGGTTCGTCGAGGATGTACAGCGTGCGGCCGGTGTCGCGCTTCGACAGTTCGAGCGCCAGCTTGACGCGCTGCGCCTCGCCGCCGGACAGCGTGGTCGCGGCCTGGCCGAGCGTGATGTAGCTGAGGCCGACATCGACCAGCGTCTGCAGCTTCCTCGCGACGACCGGCACCGGGTCGAAGAATTCGCGCGCCTGCTCGACGGTCATCTGCAGGATGTCGTGGATGGTCTTGCCCTTGTACTGGACTTCCAGTGTCTCGCGGTTGTAGCGCTTGCCGTGGCAGACGTCGCAGGGGACGTAGATGTCGGGCAGGAAGTGCATCTCGACCTTGATCATGCCGTCGCCCTGGCAGGCCTCGCAGCGCCCGCCCTTGACGTTGAAGCTGAAGCGCCCCGGTCCGTAGCCGCGCACGCGCGATTCCGGCACCTGCGCGAACAGCTCGCGGATCGGCGTCAAGAGGCCGGTGTAGGTCGCCGGGTTGGAGCGCGGCGTGCGGCCGATCGGCGACTGGTCGACGTTGATCACCTTGTCGAACAGGTCGAGGCCGACGATCTCCTTGTGCGGCGCCGGCTCCGCCGTCGAGCCGTAGAGGTGTTTCGCCGCCGCGGCGTACAGCGTGTCGTTGATCAGCGTCGACTTGCCCGAGCCGGAAACGCCGGTGACGCACGTGAACAGCCCGACCGGCAGTTCCAGCGTGACGTCGCGCAGGTTGTTGCCGTGCGCGCCGACGACTTCCAGCTGCTTGTCGGGATTCCGCGGTCGACGCCTGGCCGGCACCGAAATCGCCTTGGCGCCGGACAGGTAGGCGCCGGTCAGCGACGCCGGGTTGGCGGCGACCTCGGCCGGCGTACCTTCGGCGACCACCGAGCCGCCATGCACGCCGGCGCCCGGGCCGATGTCGACGACGTAATCGGCGGTGCGGATCGCGTCCTCGTCGTGCTCGACGACCAGCACGCTGTTGCCCATGTCGCGCAGGTTCCTGAGCGTCTGCAGCAGGCGGTCGTTGTCGCGCTGGTGCAGGCCGATCGACGGCTCGTCGAGCACGTACATGACGCCGGTCAGCCCGGAGCCGATCTGCGAGGCCAGCCGGATGCGCTGCGCCTCGCCGCCGGACAGCGTCTCGGCCGAGCGTTCGAGGCACAGGTAGTCGAGACCGACGTCGATCAGGAAAGTCAGCCGGGCGGTGATTTCCTTGAGGATCTTGTCGGCGATCTGCGCCTTGTGGCCGGGCAGTTGCAGGCAGTTGAAATGGTTGCGCGCCTCGCCCAGCGGCAGGCGGTTGATCTCGTACAGCGTGCGCGTGCCGACCCGGACGTGCCGGGCCTCGACGCGCAGCCGGGTGCCGTTGCAGTGCGGGCAGGTCGAGTTGCTGATGTATTTCGCCAGTTCCTCGCGCACGGCGTTGGAATCGCTGGCCCGGTAGCGCCGCTCGAGATTGGGGACGATGCCCTCGAAGGTATGGCTGCGGTCGAAGCGCGTGCCTTTCTCGTTGGCGTAGCGGAAATTGATCGCGTCCTTGCCCGAGCCGAACAGGATGACCTGGCGGACGGCGTCGGAAAGCTGCTCGAAAGGCGTGTCGACCGCGAAACCGTAATGCTCGGCCAGCGATTCGAGAATCTGGAAGTAGAACTGGTTCTTCCTGTCCCACCCGCGGATCGCGCCGGCGGCCAGCGACAGCTGCGGCGCCGTGACGACGCGCTTCGGGTCGAAGAACTGGATGACGCCGAGGCCGTCGCACTTCGGGCAG
Organism: Dechloromonas sp.; assembly: GCA_028687035.1. GTDB lineage: Bacteria > Pseudomonadota > Gammaproteobacteria > Burkholderiales > Rhodocyclaceae > Azonexus. The sequence goes on from JAQUAX010000003.1 coordinate 262,141, forward strand.
GCGCCCATCGGGTTGTTGAAGGAGAACAGCCGCGGCTCGAGTTCCTGCAGCGCGTAGGAGCAGACCGGGCACGCGAACTTCGACGAGAACAGGTGTTCGGCATTGCTGTCCATCTCGAGCGCGATGGCCCGGCCGTCGGCGTGGCGCAGCGCCGTCTCGAAGGATTCGGCGAGGCGCTGGCGCATGTCCTCGCGGACCTTCAGCCGGTCGACGACGACATCGACGGTGTGCTTCTGCGACTTGGTCAGCTTGGGCACCGCGTCGATCTCGTAGACGGTGCCGTCGACGCGGACGCGGGCGAAACCCTGGGCGCGCAGTTCGGCGAACAGCTCGACCTGTTCGCCCTTGCGGTTGGCGACGACCGGCGCCAGGATCATCAGCCTGGTCTCGGCCGGCAGCGCCAGCACGCTATCGACCATCTGTGACACCGTCTGGGCTTCGAGCGGCTGGTCGTGCTCGGGGCAGTAGGGCGTCCCGGCGCGGGCGTACAGGAGGCGCAGATAGTCGTGGATCTCGGTGACGGTGCCGACCGTCGAGCGCGGGTTGTGGCTGGTCGCCTTCTGCTCGATGGAAATCGCCGGCGAGAGGCCCTCGATCAGGTCGACGTCGGGCTTTTCCATCAGCTGCAGGAACTGGCGGGCGTAGGCCGACAGCGATTCGACGTAGCGCCGCTGGCCCTCGGCGTACAGCGTGTCGAAGGCGAGCGAGGACTTGCCGGAGCCGGACAGGCCGGTGATGACGACCAGCCGGTCGCGCGGCAGGTCGAGGTTGATGTTCTTGAGATTGTGCGTGCGGGCGCCGCGAATGCGCAGGGTTTCCATCTTCGTGTAGGCGATCGGCTGGGGGGAAGGTGAACTATACGCAAGCGCGACCCGGAATGCCGTCGCCCGCAGACGAAAAAAAGGCCAGCCCGGCGGCGCGTGCCGCCGGGCTGGCCTGGGCGTCGTCGGCGGGGCTCAGCCGGCCGTGAACACTTCCTGCTCGATCAGCCAGCGGCCGCCGCTGCGGCGCAGTTGCAGCTGCTTGACGCCGTGGTCCTGCAGGCGTTCGGAGCGGTAGTCGATCTCGAAGGTCAGCAGCGCGCGGTCGGCGCCTTCGAGCTGGATGTCGGGCGTGCCGAACTGCAGTTCGATCGACTTGGTCTGGCCGATGATGCGCTTGCGGTCGGCCTGCCATTTGTCAGGGCTGCCGGCGTTACCCTGGTATTCGGGCACGTAGAAGCTCAGGTAGGCGGCGATGTCGCGGCTGGACCAGGCCTTGCGCCAGGCTTCCAGAACGTCCTTCAGTTCTTCCTGCGGCGCGATGCCGGCGGCCGTCGGCGCGCTCTCGACCAGCTTTTCGGGCGTCGCCGCGACCGGTGCGGCGGCCGGGGCGGCCGCCTGCAGAACGATTTCGCTCCCGGCCGGCGGCGTGGACGGCAATTCGAGGAATATGCTGACGAAACCGATGGCGACCAGGGAGACCCCCGCTCCGATCGCGGCCAATCCGATACCTTGTCCTTCGTTGCTCTTTCCCATGCTAATCCCCTTGTATAGCTGTGGTTGGTTAAAAATCACGCAACACTGTACGCCAATATGGCGTTTAGCCACAGGGGTTGCAGGCTTATTTGTCCACAGTGTGTCGCAATGATGTCACGCCCGGGTTTTCAGGCCCCGTTTTGCCACGGGCCGCGGTCAGCGGGCGGCGTCGGCAAACCTGCTAATATTCCCGCTTCGCTGCAATGCAACAATAACAAGGACCATGTCTCCCCCAACCGATCGCATGAGCCCCGAGGAACGCCGCGTCGGCGCCTCGCTGGCTTCCATCTTCGCCTTGCGCATGCTCGGCCTCTTCCTGATCCTGCCGGTCTTCTCCCTCCATGCGAAGACGCTGCCCGGCGGCGACAACCTGGCCCTGGTCGGTTTCGCGCTCGGCGCCTACGGCCTGACCCAGGCCATTTTCCAGATTCCCTGCGGCGTCGCTTCCGACCGCTGGGGGCGCAAGCTGGTCATCGTCGCCGGCCTGCTCGTCTTCGCACTGGGCAGCTTCGTCGCCGCGTGGGCGCCGGACATCCAGTGGGTGATCGCCGGCCGCGTGCTGCAGGGCATGGGCGCGATCTCCGCCGCGGTCACCGCGCTTGCCGCCGACCTGACGCGCGAGGAACACCGGACCAAGGTGATGGCGATGATCGGCTCGTCGATCGGCCTGGTTTTCGCGCTGTCGCTGGTCGGCGCGCCCATCCTGTACGGCTGGATCGGCATGGCCGGGCTGTTCGCGATGACCGGCGTGCTGGCGCTCGCGGCGATCGGGCTGCTGCTCAAGGCGGTGCCGCCGGCGCCGCCGCTGCACGGCCACGCCAAGCTGCCGCTGCGCCGCGTGCTGGCCGATCCGGACCTGCTGAAGCTCAATCTCGGCATCGGCGTGCTGCACATGATCCAGATGGCGATGTTCGTCGTGCTGCCGCACGCGCTGGTCGACCACGGCGGCCTGCCGGCCGCCGCGCACTGGCAGGTCTACCTGCCGGCGGTGCTGGTGTCGTTCGCGGTGATGATCCCGGCGATCATTGCCGCCGAGCGCAAGGACCGGATGCGCCCGGTGTTCCGCGGCGCCGTCGCGCTGCTCGTCGTCGTCCAGCTGGGCCTGCTGCTCGCCGGGCAGGGGCTATGGACGCTGGCTTTCTGGCTGCTGCTGTTCTTCGTCGCCTTCAACGTGCTGGAGGCGACGCTGCCGTCGCTGGTCTCGCGCACTGCGCCGCCGGCCGCGAAGGGCGCCGCGCTCGGCGTCTACAACACGACGCAGGCGATCGGCCTGTTCGTCGGCGGTGCGGCGGGCGGCTACATCGCCCAGCATTTCGGCGATAATGCGGTGTTTGCGGCGTGCGCCGGCCTGGCCCTGGTCTGGCTGGCGGTGGCCGGCACGATGAACTTTCCGCAGCGCCGCGCGGCGCCTGCGGCCGAAAACGTTTAGGAGACTTGGACAATGGCATCCATCAACAAGGTGATTCTCGTCGGCAACCTCGGTGCCGATCCGGAAACCCGCTACACGGCCAGCGGCGACGCGGTCTGCAACATCCGCCTGGCGACGACCGACAGCTGGAAGGACAAGAACAGCGGCGAGAAGCGCGAGATGACCGAATGGCACCGCGTCGTCTTCTACCGCAAGCTGGCCGAGATCGCCGGCCAGTACCTGCGCAAGGGTTCGCAGGTCTATCTGGAAGGCCGCATCAAGACCCGCAAGTGGCAGGACAAGGACGGCCAGGACCGCTACACGACCGAGATCGAGGCGACCGAAATGCAGATGCTGGGCGGCCGCCAGGGCATGGGTGCCCCGGCCCAGTCCGGCGGCTACGACAGCGAGCCGACCGACTACGCGCCGGCACCGGCCAAGAACAAGCCGAAGCCGTCCTTCGACGACCTCGGCGACGACATTCCCTTCTAAAACGCCTGCGCCGGCTTCCGCTTCGCGGCGGGGCCGGCCGAGGACTGCAACATGGCCAACGCGACCACCTTCAAGATACTCGAAGACATTGCCAAGGATCTGTCGGGCAACGAGATCAATTTCCCGACTTTCCTCGACATCACCTTCCAGGTGCGCACCGCGCTGAAGGACCCGAACCTGAACGTCGAGCAGCTGGCCCGGCTGGTCGGTGCCGAGCCGCTGATGAGCGCCAAGATCATCCGGATGGCCAACTCGGTCGCGATGAACCCGTCCGGCCGCGAGATCGCCGACGTCAAGAGCGCGATCGTCCGGGTCGGCATGGAGGCGGTGCGTACCGTGTCCTTCTCGGTGGCCATGGAGCAGCTGCTGAAGTCGAAGCAGATGCAGCCCTTCGAGAAGATTTCGCAGCGGCTGTGGGAGCACACGGCGCACGTCGCCGCGCTGTGCCGCGTGCTGGCGCGCAAGGTCGCCAAGATCAACGGCGACGAGGCGATGTTCACCGGCCTCGTCCATGATCTCGGCGTCTTCTACCTGATGTCGCGCGCCGCCAATTTCCCGGAACTGGTCGCCGACAAGGCCGAACTGCACTCGCTGCTGGTCGGCTGGCACGACAACATCGGCCACGCGCTGCTGTCGGCGCTCGGCTCGCCGGAAACGGTGCTGGTCGCCGTGCAGGAGCACGAGACCGACCGCGAGGTCGCCCAGCTCAAGACGCTGTCCGACGTGCTGTACATCGCCAACAAGATCGCCAACCGGACGTCGAGCTGGCGCGATCCCGAACTCGACGGCGCCGTCGATACTTCCGTGGTCGACCGGCTGTTCGATGCCGAAACCCTGGCCGAACTGATCGAGGAATCGGAAGAAGAGGTCCAGTCGCTGAAGGCCGCCCTCGGCGGCTGATCCGCAAACGGGCCGTCGGGGGACTGGCCCTTGCCTGCAAGCTTACCGGGAGCGGTCCGCCGCGAGGCCGCCCCGAGATCAGGGGGTAAAACATGAACGCACAGCATGCCGCCGGCGACGTCACCGGCCAGCGCCTGGCCGTCCTCGCGCTGGCCGCGCTCGGGGTGGTCTATGGGGACATCGGGACCAGTCCGCTGTACGCGATGAAGGAAGTCTTCGCCGGCAACCATCCGATTCCGGTAGGCGAGGCCAACGTGTTCGGCAGCCTGTCGCTGTTCTTCTGGGCCCTGGTCATCGTCGTCTCGGTCAAGTACGTGATGTTCATCACCCGTGCCGACAACCGCGGCGAGGGCGGCATCATGGCGCTGATCGCGCTGGCGCTGCACAGCACCCAGGGCAAGCCGCACCAGGCGAAGGCGATCATGCTGTTCGGCGTGCTCGGCGCCGCGATGTTCTACGGCGACGGCATGGTGACGCCGGCGATTTCCGTGCTGTCGGCGGTCGAGGGGCTCGAGGTCGGCGCGCCCGGCCTGCATCCCTTCGTGATTCCGATCACGCTGGTCGTGCTGTTCGGGCTGTTCTTCGTGCAGCGCAGCGGCACTGCGGTGGTCGGCGCCTTCTTCGGTCCGGTGATGCTGATCTGGTTCAGCGTGCTGGCGCTGCTCGGCCTCGCCGAGATCGTCGCGCACCCGGCCATCCTGGCCGCGCTGAACCCGCTGTACGGCATCGAATTCCTGCTCGGCAACAAGGCGATGGCGCTGATGGCGATGGGCAACGTCGTGCTCGCCGTGACCGGCGCCGAGGCGCTGTACGCCGACATGGGGCATTTCGGGCGCAAGCCGATTTCCCGCGTCTGGTTCGCCTTCGTGCTGCCGGCGCTGGTGCTGAACTACTTCGGCCAGGGTGCGCTGATCCTCGCCGAGCCCGCCGCCGCCGAAAATCCCTTCTACCACCTGGCGCCCGACTGGGCACTGTACCCGCTGATCGGCCTGGCCACGCTGTCCACCGTGATCGCCTGCCAGGCGGTGATTTCCGGCGCCTTCTCGGTGACCCGGCAGGCGATGCAGCTCGGCTTCGTGCCGCGCATGGAAGTCCAGCACACCTCCGAGAAGGAGCAGGGGCAGATCTACCTGCCGGCGGTCAACTGGGGGCTGATGGTCGCCGTGATGATCCTGGTGCTCGGCTTCAAGTCGTCGAACAACCTGGCCGCGGCCTACGGCATCGCGGTGACCGGCGACATGGTGATCACCTCGGTGCTGGCCACCGTCGTCGTTGCCAAGGTCTGGGGCTGGGGCTGGCCGCGGGCGGCCGCGCTGTTCGCTTGCTTCCTCGCCGTCGAACTGGTCTTCCTGACCGCCAACATCCTGAAGATTCCGGACGGCGGCTGGTTCCCGCTGGTCGCCGGGATGGGCATCTTCGTGCTGATGACGACCTGGAAGCGCGGCCGCCAGCTGCTCGCCGACCGCCTGCAGGGCGAACGGCTGGAGCTGCAGGCTTTCCTCGATTCGCTGTCGGCGTCGATGCCGACCCGGGTCGATGGCACCGCGGTGTTCCTGAACGCCGACCCGAAGGGCGTGCCGCATGCGCTGCTGCACAACCTGATGCACAACAAGGTGCTGCACGAGCGCGTCGTGCTGGTTTCGGTGCAGTTCTTCGACGTGCCCTACGTGCCGGACATCGACCGCGTCGAGGTGCGCAAGCTGAAGGAGAACTTCTGGAGCGTCATCGTGCAGTACGGCTTCAAGGACGAGCCGGACATCCCGGCCGCGCTGGTCCTGTGCGGCGAGGCCGGCCTGACCTTCGACTCGCTGGCGACCTCGTACTTCATCGGCCGCGAGACGCTGATCCCGCGCCTCGGTACCGACATGGCGCTGTGGCGCGAGAAGCTGTTCGTCGCGATGTTCCGCAATGCGGGCTCGGCGACCGCCTTCTTCCAGATTCCCAGCAACCGCGTCGTCGAACTGGGCACCCAGGTCGTGCTCTGAGCGCCTGCCGCGGTCGACCGCGCGGCAGGCGGTAAAACCGGGTCAGCGTTCGCGGAAGTCGCGGTGGCAGGACTGGCAGCTGTCGTAGACGGCCTTGTAGGCGGGCTCGATGACCGCCTTGTCGCGGCTGCCGGCGGCGGCCTGCAGGCGGTCGACGGCGCCGGCGAAATTCAGGCGCTCGCGCTCGAAATCGCCGGCCCGCTGCCAGACGGCGGCGGTCGCCTTGCTCGGCGGATACAGCGTGTCCGGGCCGAAATGCGGCCACGGGGCGTCGCGCAGCGCGGCCAGTTCGGCGGCCAGCGCGGCGAAACGGTCGGCGTCGTAGCGCTGGTCGCGCAGCATTTTCCCCATCGGCTCGAAACTGCGCAGCATGGCCTTGAAGGCCTGCTGGCGCTGCTTGACCGGTTGGCCGGGGCGGGTGTCCTCGACTTCGCCGCAGGCGGCGAGACAGGCGACGGAAATCAGCAGGCAGGCGGCAAGGCGTGACATGGGCGCGGCGGCGGGGTGGTGGATGGAGCGCGGATTATACGGGGTCGCGTCCGGCCAGCATGCGCCACAGCCAGCCGCCGCTGCGCAGCTGGCCGTCGAGCACGTAGTCGAGTTCGTTGGCGTTGCGCAGCGTCAGGTCGAGGTCGCGCAGCGCGTGCAGCGGGCCGGCCAGCAGCAGCTGGTCGCCGGCGGCCAGCGAGAAGTCCTCGTCGGGCAGCATGAACAGCCGGTCGGCCCGGTCGATCAGCAGCGGCACCAGCGGTAGCTGGCGCTCGCGGTCGCCGCCGTCGCGCAGCACGTCGCCCAGGCGCAGCCGGCGACCGCGCATCAGCGCCTGGTAGGCGGCCGGCGCTTCCGAAATGTTCAGGCAGACGTCGCGCACGGCCGGCGTCCGTTCGCCGCCGGCAGCCTGCAGCCGGGCGGCCAGCGCCGCGCTCCAGGCTTCGTCGCGGCCGCGCAGCTGTTCGAGGAAGCGGGCGAGCAGCGGCGTGGTCAGGATGGCCAGCGCCTCCTTGGCGATGACCTGGCTCGGCACCATCGTGAAATCGGCGCCGTAGGCGTCGAACAGCGGACTGTTGGTCGCCTGGTTCTGGCGCGCGACGACGAACAGGCCGGGCATCAGTTCGCTGGCGGTGACGGCGATCGACAGGTTGTTCACGTCGTTGTCGCTGCCGGCGATGATGCCGGAGGCCGACTCGATGCCGGCCTGGCTCAGCGTGGCGGCCTCGGTGCCGTCGCCGACGATGTCGTGGCTGGCGCCGGCCGCGGCCGGGTCGATGATGGTCAGCGTGATGCCGGCAGCCTGCAGCCGCGGTGCCAGCACGCGCCCGAAACGGCCGTAGCCGCACAGGATCCAGCGGCCGCCGGGCGGCCGGTGCGCTTCGGGCAGCGGCGATTCGGGCAGGCTGGTCAGCAGTTCGACCAGCCGGAAGCGCTCGGGCGAGCCGACCGCCAGCGCCAGGTAGTCGGCGAAGCGGGTGAAGGGGTCGATCACGTGGTCGGTGCCGAAGGAGGCCATGTTGGCCTGGATCGACGGGCTGCGGGCGCGGGCGATGACCGGAATCGTCGGGTTCAGCAGACGGACCGCGATGGCGATCGCGAGGTTGGCCTCCTCGTCGTTGGTCATCGCCAGCACGCCGCGGCATTTGCGGTGGGTCAGGCCGGCCAGCAGCAGCGTGTCGGGCAGCCGGGCGTCGGCGGCCAGCGCCGGCGTGTCGGTCTTGAAGTCCTGCAGGTCGAGTTCCTGGACGCGCAGCTCGTCCTTCTCGATGACGACGAAAGCCTGGCCGATGCGGTCGAAGGTGTGGGCGAGCAGGCCGCCGGTCTCGCCGCAGCCGCAGATCAGGTAGAAGGGTTCGCGCAGCCGGCGAACGCGGCGCGCGAAGCGGTTGGTCGTCAGCGTGTTCTGGAAGCCCTTGTCCTGCAGCAGCGCGATCAGCGTGACCACCGAGTACGACCAGCCGACGACGGTCAGGTAGATGCAGACGGTGACCCACAGCCGCTGGGCGTTCGAGAAGGCGTTCGGAATCTCGCCGAAGCCGATCGTCGTCGCCGTATAGCTGATGAAGTAGAAGGCATGGAAGAAGGACAGCGGCGGCGCCGGCCGGCCGTCCGCATCGACGCCGGGCACCAGCGTCAGGCCGACCACCGAGATCGCGTAGATGACGATCAGCACGATGATCGGCGCCCGCATGCGCCGCAACACCAGGAAGAAGGCGCTGTTCATGCCCGCCTCCGCCTAGCGGCGCAGCATCACGGTTTCGACGATCAGGATGACGACCGACACGATGTTGGCGACCAGCGCGCCGCCGGACAGCGAGACGACGCTGGAGGTGACCTCGACCGTCATGCCGGTACCCGTGACGTGCTCGGCGATCGCCCAGACGATGGCCGCGGCGATCAGCTGCAAGTCGGCCACCAGGCTGGTCGACAGGTGGATGGCGCCGATCTGCGTGCGGTCGCCGAACTTCAGCGCGGTGGCGACCAGGCTGACGACCAGCGCAGCGGCCAGTTCATAAACGTGGTGCAGTTCCGGCCGGCCGATGTCGCCGATGAAGAAGCCGAAGTTCAGCGTCGCCGCCAGCACGATGAAGAAACCGAAGATGACTTTCTCGAGATTCATTTTGGCTCCCGGAAGGCGGTCGACCGCGGCGGATCAGCGGCTTTCGACCGGCGCGGCGGCGGCCGGCGGATTGCGCGTGCCCAGGGTCTGGCTGTCGATGCGGCGGATTTCGTCGTCGCCGACCACTTCGAGCAGCTTGACGACCTTCTTGACGCCCGAGGTGGTGCGGGCGACATCGACGGCGACCTTGGCCTCGCGCTCGCTGACGATGCCCAGCAGGTGCACGATGGCGCGCTCGGTGACGACCTTGATGTGGTTCGCCGAGATCTGGTTCGAATCGACCAGGCGGCCCTTGACCTTGGATGTGATGAAGCTGTCGGTGCTGCGGCTGCCCAGCGACGAGGCCGGGCCGACGCCGAGTTCGTTGTAGACCTCGCGGACGCCGTCGAGCTTGCGGGCTTCGGCCTCGATCGCCGCCTTCGCCTCGTCGGTCGGCACTTCGCCGGTGATCAGCAGGCGGCGGTTGTACGACGTGAAATTGACGTGGGCGACCTGCTTGTAGGCGTCGGGGACGCGGTTGTTGGCGCGCCACTCGGTGGTTTCGTCGTCGGTCTGCGTGCCGGTCGAGCGGCGGTCGTGGGCCGACAGCACGCCGACGGCGCCGCCGGCGACGACGGCCGGGAAGCAGCCCTGCAACAGCGGCAGGGCGGCGGCGAAGGTGGCGGCGGCGAGGAACAGTTTGGTTTTTTGCATCATTCGACTCCCAGAAGCAGTGCGTCGATACCGTCGCACAGGCAATGGATGACCAGCAGATGGGTTTCCTGGATGCGCGCCGGGCGGTCGGCCGGCACGCACAGGTGGATGTCGTTGTCGCCGAGCATCTCGCCGATCTGGCCGCCGTGGCCGCCGGTCAGCGCGACGACGGTCATGTCGTGCTCCTGCGCGGCGAGGATCGCCTCGGCGACGTTGGCCGCCTCGCCGGTCGCCGAGATGGCGAGCAGCACGTCGCCGGCATGGCCGAAGGCGCGCACCTGGCGGGCGAAGATCTGCGGGAAGCCGAATTCGGCGCCGACCGCGCTGAGCAGCGCACCGTCGGTATTCAGGGCGATCGCCGCGAGTTCCTGGCGATCGGCCTCGAAGCGGCCGATCAGGCGCGCGGCGAAACGCTGGGCGTCGGCCGCCGACCCGCCGTTGCCGCAGGCGAGGATCTTGCCGCCGTTGAGCAGGCACTGGGTCAGCGTCTCGATCGCGGCGGCGATCGGGGCGGCCAGCAGTTCGACGGCATTCAGTTGGGTTTGGGCGCTCTCCTCGAAATGCCGGGAGACGCGGGCGATCAGGTCCATGCGGGCGCTTCTTGCGATACTCGATGATCGGCGCATTCTACCTCACAGCCCGGCGAGGACTTCGAATTCGAGCCGGCGCCACGGATCGGCGTCGTCGCCGAGGCGGGTGATCCGGGCGCTCAGCGCTTCGCCGCGGTCGAGCGCGGCGGCCTGCGCCCGGTTCGCGGCGCGCGGCACGTAACCGAGCGGACGCCCGCGCCAGTCGATGCGGATCGCGTTGGCGTCGTGCCGGTTGCCGGGTTCGCGGACCAGGCTCAGCGCGTCGCCGACTTTCAGCCGGGCGCGGACTTCGGCCAGCGCGTGGTACTGGCTGCCGGCCAGCGGCAGGCGCTGGATCGTCATCCGCAGCCCGCCGGCGGCCGCTGCGGACAGCCAGCAGAGCAGGCTAATCGCCGTCAGCAAACGCATCGCGCAGCCATTCGAGGCGGCCGCCGTCGATCAGCACGCAATCGAAGCGGCAGGCGGCATCGCCGTGGCGGGCCAGCCAGTGGCGGGCGGCGAGCACCAGCCGGCGGCGCTTGGCGGCCGTGATGCTGGCCGCCGCACCGCCGTAGTCGCTGCGGCTGCGCTGGCGGACCTCGACGAAGACCAGCGTCGCGCCGTCGCGGGCGATCAGGTCGATCTCGCCGCCGCGGACCCGGAAATTGCGGTCGACGACGCGCAGACCGCGTTTTTCGAGGTAGTCCGCAGCCTGCGCCTCGGCTTCGCGGCCGCGCGCCGTGGTGGTATCGTTGGCCTTTGCCCGCATCGCGAAATATATGACTTTGGAATCTCCGGCATTGTATGTCGTCCCGACGCCGCTCGGGAACCTCGCCGACCTGACCCGGCGCGCCGAGGAGGTGCTGCGCGCGGTGCCCTGGGTCGCCGCCGAGGACACCCGGCACAGCGGCCCGCTGCTCAAGCAGCTCGGCTCGTCGGCGCGGCTGCTGCCGGCGCACCAGCACAACGAGCACGAGGCCGCCGCCCGCATCGTCGAGCGCCTGCAGGCCGGCGACTCGGTGGCGCTGGTCTCCGATGCCGGTACGCCGGGCATTTCCGATCCGGGCGCCCGCGTCGTCGCCGCGGTGCGCGCCGCCGGCGGCCGCGTCGTGCCGCTGCCCGGCCCGTGCGCGGCGACCACCGCGCTGTCGGCTTCCGGTCTGGGCGACGAACATTTCCTGTTCTACGGCTTCCTGCCGAGCAAGGGCGGCCAGCGCCGGCAGGCGCTCGAGGCGCTGCGCGAACACCCGTACGCGCTGGTCTTCTACGAGGCGCCGCACCGCGTGCTGGAAACCGTCGCCGACCTCGCCGCGGTGCTCGGCGGCGAACGCACGCTGGTCGTCGCCCGCGAACTGACCAAGCTGTTCGAGACCGTGCACAGCCTGCCGCTGGCCGAGGCCGCGGCCTGGCTGCAGGCCGACGCCAACCGCCAGCGCGGCGAGTTCGTGCTGATCGTCTCGGGCGCGCCGGAAGGCGCCGACGACGGTGAAGGCGAGCGCGTGCTGAAGCTGCTGCTCGACGACGGCCTGCCGGTCAAGCAGGCGGCGAAGCTGGCCGCGGCGATCACCGGCGCCGCGAAAAACGCGCTTTACCAGCGCGCGCTGGCGCTGAAAAGTTAAAATCGCGGAAATTACCGACAGAAAGACTGATTCATGCAACTGACCATCACCCGCCCCGACGACTGGCACCTCCACCTGCGCGACGGCGAGGCGCTGGCCGCCGTGCTGCCGCACACCGCCCGCCAGTTCGCCCGCGCCATCGTGATGCCCAACCTGAAGCCGCCGGTGACCACCGTCGATCAGGCCGCCGCCTACCGCGACCGCATCCTCGCGGCGCTGCCGGACGGCATGGCCTTCGAGCCGCTGATGACGCTGTACCTGACCGACAACACGCCGCCGGCCGAGATCGCCAAGGCGGCCGCGTCCGGCTTCGTCAAGGCGGTCAAGCTGTACCCGGCCGGTGCGACGACCAATTCGGACGCCGGCCTGACCGACATCGCCAAGGCCTACGACACGCTGGCCGAAATGGAACGCGTCGGCCTGCCGCTGCTCGTGCATGGCGAGGTCACCGACCCTGCGATCGACCTGTTCGACCGCGAGAAGGTCTTCATCGACACCGTGCTGGCGCCGCTGACCGCGCGCTTCCCGAAGCTGAAGGTGGTCATGGAGCACATCACGACGAAGGACGCGGCCGAATTCGTCGCCGCGGCGCCGTCGACCGTGGCGGCGACGATCACCGCGCACCACCTGCTGTACAACCGCAACGCGATCTTCCAGGGCGGTGTCCGCCCGCACTGGTACTGCCTGCCGGTGCTGAAGCGCGAGACGCACCGCGAGGCGCTGGTCGCCGCGGCGATCTCCGGTAACCCGAAGTTCTTCCTCGGCACCGACTCGGCGCCGCACGCGAAGGGCGCCAAGGAAGCCGCCTGCGGCTGTGCCGGCTGCTACACGGCCTACGCCGCGATCGAGCTGTACGCCGAGGTCTTCGAACGCGCCGGCGCGCTCGACAAGCTGGAAGCCTTCGCCAGCTTCAACGGTCCCGACTGGTACGGCCTGCCGCGCAACAGCGGCAGCGTCACGCTGGTCAGGGAAGAATGGACGGTGCCGGCCGACTACGCCTACGTCACCGGCGACCGCATCGTGCCGCTGCGCGCCGGCGAAACGCTATCCTGGAAAATGCGCTGAGGAAACCGACCATGCGCCTGCGCTCCGTGCTGTTGTCCCTGTTCGCCGTCCCGCTGCTGGCCGCCTGCGTCAATGACGGCGCCACCTACGAGATCGACGGCACCCGCGAGCACGTGCTGTCGCTGATCCGCGAGCAGCCGTATTTCTGGGACGACAAGCTGGAGCTGGCGCTGGTCGTCGCCCGGATGCCGGCCTGCATGCGCCGGCACAGCCTGGGCAGCGGCACCGCGCGGACCCGCGTCGAGGTCTACCAGGTGCCGTCCGGCGCCTTCGTCGTCAAGGTCGGCAAGCGCCTGTACGCGACCGAGACGCAGACCTGCGAGGGCTTCGCCAAGCTCGACGCCGAGCCGGTCGAGGGCATCGGGCTGCGGGTCGGTACCTTCCGGGTCAGGAACGGCGAACTGGTCTTCGTCAAGGAAGAGGGCGGCAGCGGCTCGGCTGAAGAGTGAGCGCCCGCTACGCGTCGCCGCTTTTCGCGCCGCTGCGCCACTGGCTGGATCGGCTGCCGGACCGTCCGGATGCCGACGCGGTCGACGCGCTGGCCAGGCGTTTTCCGGTCTGCCTCGACGCCGGCACCGAAGTCCGCTTCGTTCCACCGCAGGCCGACGGACTGGTCTACGAGTGCCGGGTCTGGGCATCCGGCGAGGTCGAGACGCGGCCCGACAACTGGCACGACTTCTTCAATGCGCTGGTCTGGCTGTCCTTTCCGCGGACCAAGCGGGCGGTCACCGCCGCCCACGTCGCCGCGATGCGGCCGGCCGGCGAGGCGCGCGGCAGCGTGCGCGACGCGCTGACCCATTTCGACGAATGCGGCATCGTCGTGCTGTCGCGCCGCCCGGAACTCCTCGATCTGCTGCGCGCCTTCGAATGGAAGCGGCTTTTTGTCGAGCATCGTGACGAAGTGATCGCTCACATGCGCTTCGTCGTGTTCGGCCATGCGACCTACGAAGCGCTGCTTTCCCCGTTCCGCGGGCTGACCGCCAAGGCCGTGCTGTACGACGCCGACGACGCCTGGTTCGCGCTGCCGGAAGACGCGCGGCTGGCCGCGGTCGACGCCCGGCTGGCGGCCGATCTGGCGAGCGGGCGCTACGTCCGCCCGCGCGATTTCCAGCCGCTGCCGCTGCTCGGCATTCCCGGCGTGACGCCGGACAGCGAGTCGCCGGACTATTACGACGACGCCTGGCAGTTCCGGCCGGGGCGGCGGCGTTCGGGCTGATCGATGACGATGGACGGACGGCTCCGCCGCTGGGACGACGCCCGCGGTTTCGGCTTCATCGCGCCGGATGGTGGCGGCGACGAGGTCTTCGTGCATATCAGCGTTTTTCCGGCGGGACGGCGGCCGCAGATCGGCGAGCGCCTGCGCTTCGCCGTCGAGACCGCCGCCGACGGCCGCCGGCGCGCGGTGCGCGTCAGGCGTCCCTCCGCCGGGCTGACCGACCGGCTGCGGGGCCGCTCCGCGCTGCTGCCGATTCCGCTGTTTGCGCTTCTGTTCGCCGGCCTGGCACTGGCCGGCCGGGTGCCCGGCCGCTGGGCGCTGGTCTACCTGGTCGCCAGCGCGATCTGCTTCGCGCTGTACGCCATCGACAAGTCGGCCGCAGTGGCCGGCCGCCGGCGCACGCCGGAGCGCACGCTGCATTTCTGGGCGCTGGTCGGCGGCTGGCCGGGGGCGCTGCTGGCGCAGCACGCGCTGCGCCACAAATCGGTCAAGGCCGGCTTCCGCGCGGTGTTCCGGGTCACGGTCGCCGGCAACCTGGCCGCATTGTTCTGGCTGGCGTCGCCGGCCGGGCAGCGCTGGCTGCACGGGCTGCCGCTCGCCCTTTAGGCGGCGGCAGCCTCCGGCCCGCGGCTCAGGCCGCCTGATCGACGCGGCCGGCGGCGCCGAGCCGGTTGATGCCGCTGATCAGCGCCTTGATCGACGCGGTGACGATGTTGCCGTCGATGCCGACGCCGTAACATTCGCCGCGGCCGGCCGCCGCCATCTCGATGAAGGCGCAGGCGCGGGCGTTGCCGTCGTCGCCGGCCGGCTTCATCGAACGTTCCTCGTAGCTGCGGACCTGGACGGCGATTCCGGCGCCCTGCAGCGCGTGCACCGCGGCGTTGATCGGGCCGTTGCCTTCGCCGACCAGCAGGTGCGGCTGGCCGTCGATGTCGACCGAGAGGCGGATGCCCTGGACGTCGCCGTGCTCGAACAGGTGGTGCTCGCGGTAGCGGACCGGCGCCGCCGCGTCGAGATAGGTCCCGGCGAAGAGGTGCCAGATGTCGCCGGCGCCGAGTTCGCCACCGTGCGTGTCGGTGTGGCGCTGGACGACGCCCGAGAACTCGACCTGCAGGCGGCGCGGCATCGCGACGCCGTGCTCGGTTTCCATCAGGTAGGCGATGCCCCCCTTGCCGGACTGGCTGTTGACCCGGATCACGGAGTCGTAGCTGCGTCCGACGTCGGCCGGATCGATCGGGAGATAGGGCACGTTCCACGGCGCGTCCGCCTTTTGAGCGGCAAAGCCCTTCTTGATGGCGTCCTGGTGGGAGCCGGAGAAGGCCGTGAAGACGAGATCGCCGACGTAGGGGTGGCGCGGGTGGATGGGCAACTGCGTACAGTGCTCGACGGTGCGGGCGACGGCGTTGATGTCGGAGAAGTCGAGGCCCGGATGCACGCCCTGCGTGTACATGTTGAGGGCGAGGGTCACGAGGTCGACGTTGCCGGTGCGTTCGCCGTTGCCGAAGAGGCAGCCCTCGACGCGGTCGGCGCCGGCCATCAGCCCCATCTCGGCGGCGGCGACCGCGGTGCCGCGGTCGTTGTGCGGGTGGAGGCTGATCAGCACGCTGTCGCGGCGGGCGAGGTTGCGGTGCATCCACTCGATCTGGTCGGCGTAGATGTTCGGCGTCGCCACCTCGACCGTGGTCGGGAGGTTGAGGATGACCTTGTTGTCCGGCGTCGCGCCCCAGGCAGCGGTGACCGCGTCGCAGACCTCGCGGGCGAATTCGAGTTCGGTCGCGGTGAAGGTCTCCGGGCTGTACTGGAGCACGATCTCGGTCTCCGGCATGTCGGCGGCGAGGGTTTTGATCAATTTGACGGCGTCGACCGCCATCCGCACCACCTCGTCCTGGCTCATGCCGAACACGATGTCGCGGAAGGGCTTGGACGTCGCGTTATAGACGTGGACGATGGCCCGGCGGGCGCCGCGCACGGCTTCCATGGTGCGGCGGATCAGGTGTTCGCGGGCCTGGGTCAGCACCTCGATGGTGACGTCGTCCGGGATGTGGCCGTCGTCGATCAGGCTGCGCACGAAGTCGAAATCGGTCTGCGACGCCGACGGGAAGGCGACTTCGATTTCCTTGAAGCCGACCGCGCACAAGGTCTTGAACATGCGCATCTTCTTGTCGCCGTTCATCGGCTCGAACAAGGACTGGTTGCCGTCGCGCAGGTCGGTACTCATCCAGACCGGCGGGCGTTCGATGACGCGGTTCGGCCACTGGCGGTCGGCGAGGCGGACCGGGGCGAAGGCGCTGTACTTGGCGGCGGGATTGGCGATCATGCGGGGCTCCACGAAACGGATTGCGATGGCGAAATCTTACGCAAAAGCCCGCAGCAGGTGCTTGCGTTCCGTGGCATGATTGGCCTTGTTATTGGCAGAAAATTGCGCGAGTCATTCGATATGAACAATCAGATACAGCTCGACCGTTACGACCGGCAGATTCTCGCCGTGCTGCAGCAGGATGGACGGATCAGCAACCAGGACCTGGCCGACCGCATCGGCCTGTCGCCGTCGCCGTGCCTGCGCCGCGTCCGGTCGCTCGAGGAGGCCGGGCTGATCGCCGGCTACCGCGCGCTGCTCGACGCGAAGAAGCTCGGCCTGACGCTGATGGCGCTGATCGGCATCTCGATGGACCAGCACACGCCGGAGCGCTTCGCCAACCTCGAAGCGGCGATCTCGGACATCCCGGAAGTGCTCGAATGCCTGCTGATCACCGGCCAGCAGTCGGACTACCAGCTGAAGGTCGTCGTCCGCGACATGGACGCCTACCAGGACCTGCTGCTCAACAGGATCACGCGCATTCCCGGTGTCACCGGCGTGCATACCAGTTTCGTGCTCAGGAAGGTCGTCGACCGCACGGCGCTGCCGGTGGGCGCTTGATGTTTACGATTTTTGTATCGTTTTTCGTATTAATTTCAAATTTTGCTTTCATATTCTTCTGGCATCGAGTATAAAGGAGACACGGTTAACACATTGTTTCTCGCAAGAAGAGGTTGATCATGAACAAGCTATCGGCAAACATCCTGGCCGTTTCCTTCCTGGCCAGCTTTACGGGGGGAGCGATGGCCGCGACGGCAGACGCCAGTCTGACGGTTACAGCGACGGTCAGCGCCACCTGCACTGCAACGACGACCGCACTTAACTTCGGATCCTACGATCCGTCCTCGGGCAGCGCCAACGACAACACCGGTTCGGTCAGCGTGACCTGCACCAATGGCACACCCTACACGGTTGCGCTGGATGCTGGCGCACACGCTGGCACTGCGGGAGACGTGACGACCCGCCGGATGCTCTCTGGTTCCTCCAGTTTTTTGCCCTATCAGATTTACACGAATGCTGGGCGGACTACGGTGTGGGGTGACGGGGCTAATGGATCATCCACGCAGTCGAATACTGGTAGCGGTGACGCCCAGTCCTTTTCCGCCTACGGTCGCATCCCGGCTGGGCAGTATGTGGCCCCGGGAAATGACTACGCCGACAGCGTCAAAGTTACCGTCACTTACTGATGTTCAGGCGGTTACTGTCACTGATCGCCGGCCTGGCCGCAGCCTGCGCCGGGGCGGCGGACCTCGGGGTGATGCCGGTTCGTGTTGAACTGAGTGCCCGCCAGGACCGGCAGGCGATCACGGTCAGCAACCGCGGCGCCGAGCCGGTGCTGATCCAGGCCGAAACCGTAAGCTGGGTCCAAACGGACGGCGAGGACCAGTACACCCCGACTCGCGAACTGCTGGTCAATCCGCCGCTCTTCACGATTCCGTCCGGCGGTTCGCAGATAGTGCGGGTCGGTCTGCGCCGGCCGGTCGATGCGGAACGCGAATTGAGCTACCGGATTTTCCTGCGCGAAGTCCCCGGTGCGCCGCCGTCCGCCGCTGGCGACAAGGGGCAGCAGATCCGCGTGTTGCTCGAGTTGCGTCTGCCGGTTTATGTCGCGCCGGCCAGGCCGCAGCCGGCCCAGCGCTGGCGAGCCAGCCGCAGTGCCGACGGCGGTATCGAGCTGGAACTCGCCAATACCGGAAATGCCCATGTCGTTGTCGGCGGATTGCGCCTGCTGGCGCCGGGCGCGTTGCCGGGCGCGGCGCCCCTGGCCGAAATGAAGGGTGGGGGTTCGGTGCTTGCCGGTCAGCGCCGGGTCTGGCACCTGGCACCGCCGGCACCGGACGGACGCTTCTTCGTGCTCGAGGTCCGGGGTGAAAACGGTTCACAGCATGTCGCACTGGATCTCGAGGGGAGTTGAGCGTGGCCTGCTCCGGAGCCTGCGGGCGGCTTTCCATCTGCTGATTCTCGGCATGGCCGGATTGCCTGTCGCGACGCAGGCGACCGGCGAGGCCGAGCTCCTGCTGCTGGCGGTGCGCCTTAACGGGATCGCGGTCGGCGATGCAATCTGGATGCAGCGCCTGCCGGACGGCCGCCTGGCGGCCAACGCGGAAGATCTGCGGGCCTGGCGCCTGAAATTCCCCGGCCAGTCGGCGCAAGTGTCGCTGGATGAAATTCCCGGGCTGAGCCAGCGCCTCGATCCGGCCAGCCAGACCCTGTGGTTGACGGTTCCCCCTGAGGCCTTCGAGGCCAGCAGCCTGTCGCCCGCGGGGCCTGGTGTTCCGATCCAGACAGCCGGAACCGGTGGCTTCTTCAACTACGACCTGCTGATGACCCAGGCCGGTGGGCGGGCCGGCAGCACCGGGCTGTTCGAGTTCGGTCTGTTCAACCGCTGGGGCAGCGGCAACCTGACTGCGCTGTGGAACAGCGATAGCCCCTATCGCCAGCTGGTTCGCCTCGATACCACCTGGACGCTGGATTTTCCGGAACGCATGCAGAGCCTGCGCCTGGGCGATGCGATCAGCAACGCCGGAAGCTGGGGCCGCGCCTTCCGCTTTGGCGGCCTCCAGTGGGGGCGCAATTTCGCAACGCAGCCCGGCTTCATCCCTTTCGCATTGCCCGCGGTGCGCGGTGCGGCGACGTTGCCGTCGAGCGTCGAGGTCTATGTCGACAACGTGCGGCGGATGGAGGGCGAGGTGCCGGCCGGTCCGTTCGATCTGGCCAATGTGCCGGTGACCACCGGCCTCGGCGAGATGCAGCTTGCCGTGCGCGACCAGCTCGGTCGCCAGCAGATCGTCCGCCTGCCGTATTACGTCAGCCCGGCCTTGCTCAAACCGGGCTTGCACGATTTTTCGGTTGAGTTCGGCAGCCTGCGCGAGGATTACGGCATCGAACAGGCCCGCTACCGCGGCCTGGTTCTGGTCGCCAACGACCGGCTGGGCGTGTCGCCGGGGTTCACTCGGGAATTCCGCGTCGAACTGCAGCGCGAACAGCAGACGCTGGGGGGCGGCGGTGTCTGGCTGTTGCCGCGCGTGGGAACGGTCGGGCTGAACGCTGCCGCGAGCCACGGGCCGGACGGCAATGGCCTGCAGTATGGTGCCGCCTTCGAGCGCCAGGCACGCGATATCAGTTTCGGGCTGCGCATGCAGTATGCCGAGCGCGGTTTCGTCCAGCTGGGTACGCTACCCGGCGCCCGTCCCCGCCATTCGCTGGCCGCCAATGTCGGCCTGCCGGCCGGTTCCGGCACGCTGGCGCTTTCCTATATCTGGCGGAAAACCTGGGAAGGTGAGGAGAACCGCGTGGTTTCGGCCAGCTACAGCCTGCGCGTCGGACGCAGTGCCCAGTTGGGGCTGTATGCGTTGCGCAGTCTGGGAGATACGCGCCAGACGTCGCTCGGCCTGGTCCTGAGCATGGCCTTCGACGAGCGTACCAGTGGTAGTCTGGATTTCAGCGCGGCCACCGGCATGCGCCAGGGCAGCGTCCAGGTCCAGCGCAGCCTGCCGGCCGGAGAGGGCTATGGCTACCGGCTGCTGGCCGGGCTGGGCGATTCCGATCGCCTGCAGGCCGGCGGGGTCTGGCAGACGGCGCAGGGCACGCTGACTGCCGAGGTGGCCCATGCCTGGGAGCAGACGGCCTATCGGGCCGGGATCAGCGGTGGCGTTGCTACGGCCGGCGGGGGCGTGTTTTTCAGTCGGCGTATCGACGATAGCTTCGCGATCGTCAAGGTCGGCGACTACGCCGGCGTGCGAGTTACCCGCGACAATCAGGAAGTCGGGCGCACCGACCGGAACGGCATGATTCTGGTTACCCGGCTACGTCCTTATCAGGCTAACCCGATCGGCGTCGAGCAGGCCGACCTGCCGCTCGACGTCGAAGTCGATAGCTTGCAGCTGAAACTGACGCCGGCGTTGCGCAGTGGCGTCGTTGCCGATTTTCCGGTACGCCGCGGTCGCGGCGCGAGCTTCCGTCTGGTCGATGAATCCGGCGCGGCGCTGCCGCCGGGCAGCCGGTTCAGGGTGGTCGGACGGGATGTGGAATTCGCGTTGGGCTACGATGGGGTGGGCTTCGTCAACGGGTTGAAGCCGAACGGTACCTTTGCCCTCGAGGCCGATGGCCGCTGCCGGGCCGAAGCAGCCCTCGACGACGGTCCAGACCCGTTGCCCGACCTGGGAACGCTGATTTGCAGGAGGATGGGGGAATGAAGAATTTTTTGCTTGGATTTGCGCTGCTTGGGCTGTCCTGGCAGGCGTGGGGGCTGTGCCTACTCTGCGACTGCGTGGCCAGCACCAACTCCGTTGCGTTTGGTACCTACAATCCGCTATCGCCGAGCAACATTACGGGGGTGGGCGATATCACCGTCACCTGTTCTGCAGTTCTGACTCTGCTTCAGCCCAATGGCGAGGTTTCTTTCAGCATCGGACTCAGTGCAGGGGGAAGTGGTACCTATTCTCCCCGCAAGATGGCCAGCGGTAGCAATCGCCTCAACTACAACCTCTATACGGCCAGCAACCACTTGAGCGTCTGGGGAGACGGATCCGGCGGAACGGTGCTGGTCAATGACGCGCTGACCGTCCCTTTCATTCTCGGTCTTCTCAGTAGTGCATCGAAAACCCGTACGGTGTATGGCCTGATTCCTGGTGGACAGGCCACGGTGGTGCCGGGTACCTATACCGATACCATGACGGTGACCGTGACCTACAACTGATCCCCCTCCGCCGAGCCCACGCTCGCGTATAATCCGCCCCGGAAAGTCGGCCAGGCAATCGCCGCGTGCGCAAGCACGGGGAGGAAAGTCCGGGCTCCGCAGGGCAGGATGCCAGTTAACGGCTGGGCGCCATAAGCCGCAAGGCAAAAGCGACGGAAAGTGCAACAGAGAGCAGACCGCCGATGGCCCCGCGAGGGGATCAGGCAAGGGTGAAACGGCGGGGTAAGAGCCCACCGCGGACGTGGCAACACGGACGGCACGGTAAACCCCATCCGGAGCAAGACCAAATAGGGAAGCATCAGGCGTGGCCCACGCTGCTTCCGGGTAGGTTGCTTGAGCCTGTCGGTGACGGCAGGCCTAGAGGAATGATTGCCGAACCCCGCAAGGGGGGAACAAAACCCGGCTTATCGGCCGGCTTTCCACTTACAGAATTCCCGATATGAATCCACAGATCGAATGGACCGAAGCCGGCGAACGGCGCGTCGCCCGCTGGCGTTCGGAAGCCGGCCTGGCGGCGCCCGCCGCGGTCGACATCGCCGACGACCGGATTTCCGCCGACGCCGC
Source organism: Dechloromonas sp. (assembly GCA_028687035.1). Classification (GTDB taxonomy): domain Bacteria; phylum Pseudomonadota; class Gammaproteobacteria; order Burkholderiales; family Rhodocyclaceae; genus Azonexus. The sequence goes on from JAQUAX010000003.1 coordinate 283,835, forward strand.
GTGGCGGCTGATGGAAGCCGGCACGGCGCTGCTCTGGCGCGGCGACTGGGTCAATGCCCGGCACCTGATGCAGGCGCTGACCCGGCGCGCCGACCGGCGCTTCGGCGCGGCCCGCGGCAAGCCGCCGGCGACGCCGGCCGAGGCCTTCGCCCGCCACCGCGAGACGCAGGGACGGCGCGCCGCCTTGCTCGCCCGGCTGCTGGTGCCGGTCGATGGCGACTACCGCGTGCCGCTGCGCCGGGCGCAGGACGTCGCCGCCGCCTGCCGCGAGGCCTGGGGCGAACCGGGAGGCGAGGATTCGGTCGTCGCGCTGCGCGAGTTGCTGGCCGTGGTCAGCGCGCACGAGTGGCGCCGGAAGGGGGTTCCGGTGCCGGCCGTGCAGGGGCGCATCCATCCGCATTACGGCGTGTTTTCGCCGGTGCGCGGCGAATACGTCGACCTGGTTGCGAACGCGCCGCTACCGGCCGGCTGCGGGCTGGCGTTCGACATCGGCACCGGGTCCGGCATCCTCGCTGCGGTGCTGGCGCGCCGTGGCGTCGCCCGCGTCGTCGCGACCGATCAGGACCCGCGGGCGCTGGCCTGCGCCGCGGAAAATGCCGGAAAACTCGGGTTGACCGCGAACATCGACGTGATCCGCGCCGACCTCTTTCCGGACGGCCGGGCGCCGCTGGTCGTCTGCAATCCGCCGTGGCTGCCGGCGCAGCCGAGCTCGCCGGTCGAGTACGCGGTCTACGACCCGGAGTCGCGGATGCTGCGCGGCTTCCTGTCCGGGCTGGCGGCCCATCTTGCGCCGGGCGGCGAGGGCTGGCTGATCATTTCCGACATCGCCGAACACCTCGGCCTGCGCTCGCGCGACGAGCTGCTCGGCTGGATCGCCGCGGCCGGCCTGCGCGTGCTCGGCCGCATCGATACCCGGCCGCAGCATCCGAAGAGCCGCGACGCGGCCGATCCGCTGCACGCCGCCCGGGCCGCCGAGGTGACGTCGCTGTGGCGGCTCGGTGCCGCCTGAGCGCCCGGCTATAATGGGCGCCGCCGGGACGGGCGGCTGGCCGTCCCGCTCCGCCGCCACCTAGCCCGATTCCGTCCATGGCCCTAAACGACGCTATTTCCCTTCCCGAGCCGGAAGGGCGCATCACCTTTTCCCGGACCCTGCCCGGCGTGCTGGTCATCGTCGCCGCCTATGCGCTGGTCCATGCGACGCTGCGCCTGGTCGCTTCCGGCAATCTCGGCGACGACGATCCGCTCGACAACCTGCTGGTCCAGGTCCTGGCGCCCGGCTACAGCCTGCAGCACGGCCCGCTGTACGACTGGCTGCTGTGGGCGGTTCAGCGCTTCGCCGGGACCGGCCTGCCGAGCTTCCTGCTCGTCAAGTACGCGTGCCTGGTCGGCATGGCCGGCTGCCTGTTCCTGATCACCCGGCGCATCACCGGCAGCGCGCTGTGGGGCTTCATCGCCGTCGAGTCGATGGCCAGCGTCTACCAGATCTTCTGGCGTTTCCACGAGGGCTTCACGCATCGGGTCGGCGCGATGGCGCTGGCCGTTGCCACCTTCTGGGCGCTGATCTGCGTCGTCGACCGCGGTCGGCGGCGCGACTACGTCGGGCTGGCCGTCGCGGTCGGCCTCGGGCTGCTGACCGAGCGTCCCTATGTGGTCTTCCTGTGCGCGCTGCTCGGCGCGGTGGCGCTGCAGCCGGCGATCCGCCGGCGGCTGTCGGGGCGCCGGCTGCTCGCGGTGCTGCCGGTCGTCCTGTTGATCGTCTCGCCCTATGCCGCCTGGCTGTTCGCCGAGCCGCAGCGCCTGGCCGAGTTCGCCGCCGCCCAGTGGCCGGCCCGCGGCGGGCATTCGGTGTCGGCGATGCTGAAGGGGCTGCGCGATGCGCTGACCTTCCCGCTGTTCGTGCTGTCGCCCTACGTGCTGATCGTGCCGATGGTCTTTCCCGGCATCTGGCGCAGCATCTTCCGGCAGACGCCGCTGCGGCCCGCGGCCGGTGCGGCGCCGGATTTCGGGCAACTGCTGGCCTGGCTGCTGCTGATCGAGTTCGCCTACCTGCTGTGTTTCGACGTGCTGCTCTTCCCTCGTTCCGACTACCCGGTCCACAGTCTGCTGCCGATGTTCGTGCTGGCCATCGCCTGGCTGTCGGACAAGGCGCGGGCCACGTTGCCGTCGCCGAAGCGCGTCCGCGTCTTCATGCTGGTGCTGGCCGGGTTCACGGTGACCGCTTTCCTGGTGCGCAGCGGCAACCTCTACGTCTACGATCCTTTCTGCCAGCGCTGCCGCTGGGGCGTGCCCTATCCCGATTTGGCCGAGCAGCTGAAGCAGCGCGGCTTCAAGGGGGGCACGGTGGTCAGCGACGAGCAGCACATCGCGGCCAACCTGCGCCGCTTCTTCCCGGATTCGCGTTTCGTCGTGCCCGGACGGGCCGGCGAGGGGCTGCCGGCAGTCGGCGGCCAGACGCTGGTGATCTGGTCGGCCGGCCAGCCGGGCGAGGCGGGCGAACCGCCGCCCGCCGAACTGGCGCCTTACCTGTCCGCGGTCGACGGGGTTGCGCCAGTCAATTTGCGCCTGTCCTGGCGGCATCTGTGGAAGCCGCAGTGGTACCGGGAATCCCGCTGGCAGTACCGGCTTGACGAAGCGCCGGCCGCGGGCGGCTAGCTGTGTAAACCCACCAGGTTGTTCAGTCCGGTGATTCGGGAGATAGGCGGCAGATATTGAAGGCTGGCATGAGGTCTGTGCCAGTTGTAATGATGCAGCCAAAGCGGCAAGTGCTGGGCGCGCTGGCT
>JAQUAX010000015.1 GCA_028687035.1 Dechloromonas sp.
GGGCTGTCGGCGGCCGGCCGGCCGCGTGCCGGGCGGGCGAAGGCATCGGCCGGCACCGCCGGCAGCCCGGCCGCCTCGGCCGCTGCGGCGAGCGCCGGCGGCAGGCCGCAGGTCGCCACCGCATGCAGACCGGACTGGCGCAGCAGCGTGCGCAGCGCCGGCCAGTCGATGCCGGCCGGCAGCGCGTCGGTGCCGGTGAAGTCGAGCACGGCGAGGTCGTTGTCGAAAAAGTCCGGCGCGTTGCCGGTCAGTTCGGCGAGCGCCGCGTGCAGCGCCGCCGGATCGGCGGTGCGCAGCTGCGTCTGGATGATCTTGAGCGTCGTGCCCTTGAACTGGAGCGTGGAATCCTTGGCCATTGTGCGGCGGGGCGTTGCGGGGAGGGCGGGGATTATCCCACAGCGGGTTGATGCGCTGTATTCCGCGTATGACCGCGGGTGTACTTTCTTTTTGCTTCGCCAAAAAGAAAGTAACCAAAGAAAAAGGCGACCCCTGGGTCGGCGCCCGCTGCGCGGGTCCCCTGCGCTACTCGGCAGGACGGGCGGCTCGCATGAACTCGCCTGCGGCTCAGACAATGCGAGCCGACTTCCCCCGTCCCGCCTGCGTTGCTCGGCGCCTCCCAAGGGGCCCTAAGGCGTCGACGCTGAAACGCCAGCAGCCACCCATTGAATTCCGCGGTGCACCGCATTTTTCTCCCATTTTCCGCGTCCACCGCAAAACTCCGATCGGTGTCGACTTGCCCCCTGGGAGGCGCCGAGCAACGCAGGGCTTGGCGGAAAAAGGGCGAGGACTGTCCGAGGCCCGCAGGGCCGAGTTCCGCAGCCCCCGCCAAGGCCGAGTAGCGCAGGGAACCGGGCGCAGCCCGGCGCCGACCCGGGGTCGCCTTCTTCTTTGCTTACTTTCTTCTTGGCGAAGCAAGAAGAAAGTAACGTCGCGCGTCCGGCGCGAAACCCAGTGCATCAGAACCATGCCCATGTCCCAAAACCCGCCCCGCGGTAAAATCCCACTTTTTTCGCCCGCCGGAACCACATCCATGCTGAACAAGCTCCCCCATTTCCCCGGAGTCGCCGGTCCCGTCGTCGTCATCGTCATGGACGGCTACGGCCTGCCCAAGTCCGACGTCGGCAGCGCCATTGCCGCCGCCCGCAAGCCGACGCTCGACCGCCTGTTCGCCGAATGCCCGCACATCCGCCTGCGCGCCCACGGCACCGCGGTCGGCATGCCGTCCGACGACGACATGGGCAATTCGGAAGTCGGCCACAACGCGATCGGCGCCGGCCAGGTCTATGCGCAGGGGGCCGCGCTGGTCGCCAACGCGATCGCCGACGGCGCGATCTGGCAGGGTGAGGCCTGGCAGCAGGTGGTCGCCGGCGCGAAAGCAGGCCGCGGCGTCATCCATTTCATCGGGCTGTTTTCCGACGGCAACGTGCATAGCCACATCGACCACCTGAAGGCGATGGTCGTCCGCGCCAAGGAAGAAGGCGTCGCCAAGGTGCGCATCCACGCGCTGCTCGACGGCCGCGACGTGCCGGAAACCAGCGCCCTCGACTATGTCGTTCCCTTCGAGGCCTTCCTGGCCGAGATCAGCGATGCTTCCTTCGACGCCCGCATCGCCTCCGGCGGCGGCCGCCAGTACATCACGATGGACCGCTACGACGCCAACTGGGCGATGGTCGAAAAAGGCTGGAAAACCCACGTGCTCGGCGAAGGCCCGCAGTTCGCCAACGCCACCGCCGCGGTCAACGGCCTGCGCGAGCGCCATCCCGGCACCATCGACCAGGATCTGCCGGAATTCGTCATCGCCGACGCCGGCCAGCCGATCGGCACGATCGAGGACGGCGACGCCGTCGTCTTCTACAACTTCCGCGGCGACCGCGCGATCGAAATCACGCGCGCCTTCGTCGAGGCCGATTTCGACAAGTTCGACCGCGTCCGCTGGCCGCAGGTGACCTACGCCGGCATGCTGCAGTACGACGGCGACCTGCAACTGCCGAAGCGCTTCCTGGTCGCCCCGCCGGCGATCAAGGACACCTCGGCCGAATGGTTCAGCAAGCTCGGCCTCGCCCAGTTTGCCTGCTCCGAAACCCAGAAGTTCGGCCACGTGACCTATTTCTGGAACGGCAACCGCTCCGGCAGGTTCGACGGCGAAACCTGGCAGGAAGTCCCGAGCGACGTCGTCCCCTTCGAGCAGCGGCCGTGGATGAAGTCGGCCGAAATCGCCGACGCGATGATCGCCGCCGTGCGCTCCGGCCAGTACAAGGTGCTGCGCTGCAACTTCGCCAACGGCGACATGGTCGGCCACACCGGCAATTTCGAGGCGGCGACGATTGCCGTCGAAGCCGTCGACCTGGCGCTTTCCCGGCTGCTGCCGGCGATCGCCGCGGCCGGCGGCGTCGCGCTGATCACCGCCGACCACGGCAACGCCGACGAAATGTTCGAGCTCGACAAGAAGACCCAGCAGCCGGCGTTGAACAAGGACGGCAGCTACAAGGCGAAGACCGCGCACACGCTGAACCCGGTGCCGCTGATCCTGTTTGGTGGCGGCGATCGCCTCGCCCTGCAGCAGACCGCGACGGCCGGTCTGTCCAACCTCGCCGCCACCGTCGCCAACCTGCTCGGCTACGACAAGCACCCGAGCTGGGACGACAGCCTGCTCGAAATCCGCTGATCCGCGCGCGAGCGGAACGCAGGGCGCCGGCCGCTTCGGCCGGCGCCCTTTTTCATTTCGGTTTTTTCGAAAAATTGGCTATGTTGCGCAGGTGGCCGCGTCGCGGTCGACCGCCTAAAATCGCCGAATTCCATCCAGGCCCATCGCCATGCCCGAACTGTTGCTTTCCCCCGAAATCTGGGTCGCCTTCTTCACGCTGACCGCGTTGGAGCTGGTGCTCGGCATCGACAACATCATCTTCATCTCGATCCTGGTCGACAAGCTGCCGCCGGAGAAGCGCGAGCTGGCGCGGCGCATCGGCCTGTTCCTCGCGATGTTCATGCGCATCGGCCTGTTGTTGATCCTGTCGTGGATCGTCGGCCTGACCGCGCCGGTGATGTCGCCCTTCGGCATCGACATCTCGGGGCGCGACCTGATCCTGATCGCCGGCGGCCTGTTCCTGATCTGGAAGAGCACCGGCGAGGTGCACCAGCTGCTCGAGGGCGAGGAAGGCGAGGAATCGCGCAAGGTCGCGTCGAGCTTCGCCGGCGTCGTCGCGCAGATCATGGTCATCGACCTCGTCTTCTCGCTCGACTCGATCATCACGGCGGTCGGCATGGTCAGCCAGGTCGGCGTGATGATCGCCGCGGTGATCGCCTCGGTCGGCCTGATGATGCTGTTCGCCCGCTCGATCGGCGAATTCGTGTCCAATCACCCGACGATCAAGATGCTGGCGCTGTCCTTCCTGGTCGTCGTCGGCGTCGTGCTGATCGCCGACGGCTTCGGCCACCACGTGCCGAAGGGCTACATCTACTTCGCGATGGCCTTCTCGGTCGCCGTCGAGATGCTGAACATCCGGATGCGCAAGAAGGACGTCAAGCCGGTCGATCTGCGCGAGCCCTACGCCCGCGAATTCGGGGCGGACTGAGCGCCTTCAGCCGCCCTCGTTGCAGCGCCGCCGGTAGTGCAGCGGCGCCATGCCGGTCCAGTCGACGAAGGCGCGGTAGAAGGCCGAGGGATCGGCATAGCCGAGGTCGGCAGCGACCTGGGCGATGCTGTCCTTGGTCTTGGCCAGCCGGGCCAGCGCCATGTCGCGGCGCAGCGCGTCCTTGATCGCCCGGAAGCTCGATCCTTCCTCTTCCAGCCGGCGCGACACCGTGCGCGGCGACTGGTGCAGCCGGGCGGCGATCTCGTCGAGCCCCGGCGTCGCCGGCAGCGCGTCGCGCAGCAGGTCGCGGACGCGTCCGACCATTTCGCGGTCGCGCCGGTACAACGTCGTGATCTTGCCCGGCGCGCCGTCGAGGAAGGCGGCCAGCGCGGCCTCGTCGCGGCGTACCGGCAGGTCGAGCAGGTTGGCGTTGAAAGCGGCGACCAGCGTTCCCTGGCCGCCCGGCACGGTCGGCGCGAAGCGCGAATCGGCGGTAAAGATCAGCGCGTAGTCGGCGAAGTGCGCCGGCTTGCGGTAGGGGAATATCACGCTGTCGAGCGCGACGCTGCGCCCGGCCAGCCAGCACGACAGGCCGTGCAGCAGGCGGAGCAGCCATTCGAAGGCGAAGATGCGGCCGGGGTCGTCCGGGTCGTCGGCCAGCCGGCGGGTCTCGGCGATCACCAGCTCGGCGTGGCCGTGGCTGCGCCGAACGGCGACCGCGAGATCGGGCAGCACCAGGCGCAGGAAGCGGCTGGCCCGGGCCAGTGCCTCGGCCAGCGTCGGCGCCGCGATGCAGCCGCGGCACAGGAATTCGAAGCTGCCGCCGCGCATCGGCTGGGCGAACAGCGCAAAGCCCTCGTCATCGAGTTCGCGGTTCAGCAGGTTGTACAGCGCGGCGTAGCGGTCGATCGGAATCCGGCTGGCGCTGTCTGCAATGTCGATGCCGACGGCCGTCAGCAGCGGCTCCGGATCGCTGCCACGGCGGCGCAGGCCGGCCAGCATTCCGGTCACAAATCCCATGGCGACAGTAGCTTGCGGACGGCGGGCGGGGTTCGGCATGTTGCATTGCAGCATTTCGCTGCATTCCGGGTGGTCGACCGCGACAGGCTATCATCTTGGCGGAATTTGCACGATAGGCGTCGTTGACGGCAATGGCACGGCGAGCCGGACGGCATACCATGGCTGCCTCTTCATTCCATTCGCCGAGGCCCGCGTCATGACCGATCTGTCCGTTGCCAAGAAACTGGCCCCCTACAAGCCGAAGAACAAGGTCCGCTTCGTCACCGCCGCATCGCTGTTCGACGGCCACGATGCGTCGATCAACATCATGCGTCGCATCCTGCAATCGACCGGCGCCGAGGTCATCCACCTCGGCCACAACCGCTCGGTGCAGGAAATCGTCAACGCGGCGCTGCAGGAAGACGCGCAGGGCATCTGCATCACCTCCTACCAGGGCGGCCACGTCGAATTCTTCAAGTACATGATCGACCTGCTGAAGGCCAACGGCGGCGAGAACATCAAGGTCTTCGGCGGCGGCGGCGGTGTCATCGTGCCGGCCGAGATTCGCGAACTGCACGACTACGGCGTGACCCGCATCTACGCGCCGGAGGACGGTGTGCACATGGGCCTGCAGGGCATGATCAACGACGTCGTCGAGAAGTCCGACTTCAACCTGGCCAGCGACGGCGTGCCGGCGCCGGACAAGGTGCTGGCCGGCCTGGCCGCCGGCGACAAGCGCCTGCTGGCGCGCGTCATCACGCTGCTCGAGAACGGCGCCGCGCCGGAACTGAAGGAGCCGCTGCTCAAGGCGGCCGCGGCGACCACCGTGCCGGTGCTCGGCATCACCGGGACCGGCGGCGCCGGCAAGTCGTCGCTGACCGACGAAATCGTCCGCCGTTTCCGGCTCGACCAGGAAGACCGCGTGAAGATCGCGCTGGTCTCGATCGACCCGTCGCGCAAGCGGACCGGCGGCGCGCTGCTCGGCGACCGGATCCGGATGAACGCGATCGAGCATCCGAACATCTTCATGCGCTCGCTGGCCACCCGCGACACCGGCTCGGAAATTTCCGCCGCGCTGCCGGAAGTCATCGCCGCCTGCAAGCTGGCCGGCTTCGACCTGGTCGTCGTCGAAACCTCGGGCATCGGCCAGGGCGACGCGGCGATCGTCCCCTTCGTCGATGTGTCGATGTATGTGATGACGCCGGAGTTCGGCGCCGCCAGCCAGCTCGAGAAGATCGACATGCTCGACTTCGCCGATTTCGTCGCGATCAACAAGTTCGACCGCAAGGGCGCCGAGGACGCGCTGCGCGACGTGCGCAAGCAGTACCAGCGCAACCGCGAGCTGTTCACGACGCCGACCGACGAGATGCCGGTGTTCGGCACGATGGCCGCCCGCTTCAACGACGACGGTGTCACCGCGCTGTACCAGGCGCTGGTCCCGGCGCTCGCCGGCAAGGGCCTCAAGCTGAAGGCCGGCAAGCTGCCGCCGGTCACCGTCCGCCAGTCGTCGGCCAGCCGCGCGATCGTGCCGACGGCGCGCGTCCGCTACCTGGCCGAGATCGCCGACACCGTGCGCGGCTACCACGCGCATGTCGACGAACAGGTGAAGATCGCCCGCGAGCGCCAGTCGCTGCGCATCAGCCAGGGCATTTTCGCCGCCTGCGACAAGTCGACCGCGGAATTCGGCGAACTGCTCGTCGCCAAGGACGGCGAACAGGACGCCAAGGCGAAGAAGCTGCTCGACATGTGGCCGCAGACCGTCGAGGCCTATTCGGGCGACGAATACGTCGTGAAGATCCGCGACAAGGAAATCCGCACCAAGCTGACCAGCGAATCGCTGTCCGGCACCAAGATCCGCAAGGTGATCCTGCCGAAGTACACCGACGACGGCGAAATCCTGCGCTTCCTGATGAAGGAAAACGTTCCCGGCTCCTTCCCCTACACCGCCGGCGTCTTCGCCTTCAAGCGCGAAGGCGAGGATCCGACCCGGATGTTCGCCGGCGAAGGCGATGCCTTCCGGACCAACCGCCGCTTCAAGAAGGTCTCCGAGGGGATGCCGGCGCACCGCCTGTCGACCGCCTTCGACTCGGTGACGCTGTACGGCTGCGACCCGGACGAGCGCCCGGACATCTACGGCAAGATCGGCAACTCCGGCGTGTCGATCGCGACGCTCGACGACATGAAGGTGCTGTACGACGGTTTCGACCTGGTCTGCCCGACGACCTCGGTGTCGATGACGATCAACGGCCCGGCGCCGATCATCCTGGCCTGCTTCTTCAATACCGCGATCGACCAGCAGATTGCCAAGTTCAAGGCCGACAACGGCCGCCAGCCGACCGAGGACGAAGCCGAGAAGATTCGCGAATGGGTGCTGAAGACCGTGCGCGGCACCGTGCAGGCCGACATCCTGAAGGAAGACCAGGGCCAGAACACCTGCATCTTCTCGACCGAGTTCGCGCTGAAGATGATGGGCGACATCCAGGAATTCTTCGTCCATAACCAGGTGCAGAACTTCTACTCGGTGTCGATTTCCGGCTACCACATCGCCGAAGCCGGCGCCAACCCGATCAGCCAGCTCGCCTTCACGCTGTCGAACGGCTTCACCTACGTCGAAAGCTACCTGGCGCGCGGCATGCACATCGACGATTTCGCGCCCAACCTGTCCTTCTTCTTCTCCAACGGCATGGACCCGGAATACTCGGTAATCGGCCGCGTCGCCCGCCGCATCTGGGCCGTGGCCATGAAGAACAAGTACGGCGCCAACGAGCGCAGCCAGAAGCTGAAGTACCACGTCCAGACCTCGGGCCGCTCGCTGCACGCGCAGGAAATGGACTTCAACGACATCCGGACGACGCTGCAGGCGCTGATCGCCATCTACGACAACTGCAACTCGCTGCACACCAACGCCTACGACGAGGCGATCACGACGCCGACGGAAGAGTCCGTGCGCCGCGCGATGGCGATCCAGCTGATCATCAACCGCGAATGGGGCGTGTCGAAGAACGAGAACCCGAACCAGGGCGCCTTCGTCATCGACGAACTGACCGACCTGGTCGAGGAAGCCGTGCTGAAGGAATTCGAAGCCATCGCCAGCCGCGGCGGCGTGCTCGGCGCCATGGAAACCGGCTACCAGCGCGGCAAGATCCAGGAAGAGTCGATGGTCTACGAGCACAAGAAGCACGACGGCTCGTACCCGATCATCGGCGTCAATACCTTCCTGAACCCGAAGGGCATGGCGCAGCAGGAAATCGAACTGGCCCGGTCGAGCGAGGAAGAAAAGCAGTCGCAGATCCAGCGCCTGCGCGAATTCCAGGCACGCAACGCGTCGACCGCGCCGGCCATGCTGGAAAAGCTGAAGCAGACGGTGATCGACAACGGCAACGTCTTCGCGGTGCTGATGGACGCGGTGCGCTGCTGCTCGCTCGGCCAGATCAGCTCGGCGCTGTACGAAGTCGGCGGCCAGTACCGCAGAAGCATGTAAGCGAACCCGACAGGGTGGAGGAGAAACAACGGCGGCGAGGCGATGTACCTCGCCGCTTTTCATTTGGGCGGGCGTTGCGGCCTGGCTCTTCAGGGTTCGGCTTGCTCCAGGCGCCGTCCATCTGTCGCTCAGCCCTCGCGGTCAGAGCCCTGGCGGGCGAGCAGCTTTTCCTTGCGCAGCGACAGCGCGATGGAGATGCCGATGAAGGTGGCGACGACGGCCAGCGAGAAGCCGATCGGGATCTTGTAGAGGTCGATCAGCAGCATCTTGACGCCGATGAAGACGAGCACCGCCGCCAGCCCGTACTTGAGCAGCGAGAAGCGGCCGGCCATGTCGGCGAGCAGGAAGTACATGGCGCGCAGGCCGAGGATGGCGAAGATGTTCGAGGTCAGGACGATGAAGGGATCGCCGGTGATCGCGAAGATGGCCGGGATCGAATCGACGGCGAAGATGAGGTCGGAAATCTCGACCAGCACCAGCGCCAGGAACAGCGGCGTGACGTAGCGGATGCCGTCCTGGTGGACGATGAAGCGTTCGCCGTGCAGGCGCTCGGTGATCTTCATGTGGCCGCGCAGCCACTTGAGCAGCGGGTTGTTGGCGAGATCCGGCTGTTCGTTGGCGAACCACCACATCTTGATGCCGGTGACCAGCAGGAAGGCGCCGAACAGGTAGAGAATCCAGTGGAACTGGGCGATCAGCCAGGCGCCGGCGAAGATCATCGCGGTCCGCATCAGGATCGCGCCGAGCACGCCGTAGATCAGCACCCGTTTCTGCAATTCGAGCGGGATGCCGAAGAACGCGAAGAGCATCAGCCAGACGAAGACGTTATCGACGGCCAGCGATTTCTCGATCAGGTAGCCGGTGATGAATTCCAGCGTTTTCTGGTTGGCCAGTTCGCGCCCGGCGGCACCGTCCAGATACCACCAGAGGCCGGCCGCGAACAGGAAGGACACGGAAACCCAGATCCCCGACCAGGTGGCGGCCTCGCGGATGCTGACGCGGTGCTGCTTGCCGCCGCCGACCAGAAACAGGTCGATGGCCAGCATGACCAGCACGATGCTGCCGAAAGACGTCCATAGCCAGACGTTGCCGATGGTTTCCATGCTCCCTCCCGTGCTTCGGTCTTAACGTATTCAGCTGATGCGGATCGGGTTGCCGGCCGTGCCGCGCGCAGGCGCCGCACCGGCGGCCAGGCCGTCGCCCCAGGCATCGAGCGCGCCGAGGAACAGGCGTTCCTCGCCCTGAGCCAGGTGGCCGTCGCTGCTGATCACCGAAATGATCAGCCGGAGCACGCTGTGCCTGGCCTCGACCTCGGTCACTTCGGCGAAGAGGCCGGCGAGCAGGCCGGGCGAAACGCGCCAGTCGGCGGCGCCGCCGGCGAGACGCGAGACATCGGCGCAGAACTCGTGCAGCACCTGGACGAAACCTTCGCGGCTGATGTTCAGCGCGGCGAAGCTGCCGCGCCGGTTGAGCACTTCCAGTTCGCACTCGTCGAGGCGGCCGTCGGCGAGCAGGGCCAGGACCACCAGGCGTGCCCTGGCCTGCGGACTGTTGATCGGGTAGCGGCGCAGCGGGTGGCGGGACGGGGTCGGTGACTGGAACATGGCACGGGCCTGAAGCGTCATCATCGTCATTTCCTTTCGTTCGAGTTGCATCGTGGCGTGCGGTGTGGCGGCGGAAGCTCCCGACGTCCGGCGGCGGGCAAAGGCCGGTACCGGGCGCGCTCCCTCGCAGTGGGCGGGTTCATCGACCTGGCCATGCGGGGCATCGCAAAAGGCATTGCAGTCTTCGACGGTGATCATGAGGTCTCCTCGGGGGATCGGCTGCGGGAAGTCCGCGGCGCATGGACGCAATCTAAGGCCACAATGATTTCCATTGAATGGATAATAATGGTGTTCCAACTTCCGTTTTCTGGAAATGTATGAAGCCTGACGACCTCAACTTCCGACATCTGCTCTACTTCTGGGCGGTGGCCAAGGAGGGCAGCATCACCCGCGCTGCCGAGCGTCTCGGCCTGTCGGTGCAGGCGGTCAGCACCCAGCTCGGCCAGCTCGAGCGCCAGCTCGGCCAGGCCTTGCTGGCGCCGCGCGGCCGTTCGCTGACGCTGACCGAAGCGGGGCGGACCGCCCTGGCTCACGCCGACCAGATCTTCCAGCTCGGCGACCGGCTGCGGGATGCGCTGGCGGAGCCCTCGGCCGGGCGCATCCGGCTCGCCGTCGGCATCACCGACGCGGTGCCCAAGCTGATCGCTTTCCGCGTCCTCGAAGATGTCCTGCGTTTGCATCCCCGTCTCCGCCTCGAGTGCATTGAGGGCGAATTCGATCACCTGCTCGGCGAACTGGCGGTCAACCGCCTGGATCTCGTGCTGGCCGACCGTTCGGCGCCGCAGCGCGCCAACCTGCGCCTGCAGTCGAAACTGCTCGGCAAGCTCGCCATCGCCTTCTTCGCTTCGCCACGCTTGCAGGACGAATACGGGGCCGACTTTCCCGGCCGTCTGCAGGGGGCGCCGATGCTCCTGCCGGTGCGCAGCGACCCGTTGCGGGCCGGCATCGATGCCTGGCTTGAGGCACGCGACATCCAGCCGCAGGTGATTGGGGAGTTTTCCGACAGCGCCCTGCTCAAGACTTTCGGCCGTGCCGGCCTCGGCATCTTCCCGGCGCCGCTCGCCCTGCAGGAAGACATCCGCGTCCAGTACGGCGCCCTGCCCATCGGCGAGCTGCCGGGGATCAGCGAAAGCTGGTACGCCATCGCCACCCAGCGGCGTCTGCAGCATCCGGCCGTTTCCTCCGTCCTCGAGGCGGGCAGCGGGTTCATGGAGCGCGGCGCCGGGTCTGACGCTGCCTGAGCCGTCGTGGTGAGCGCATTGCCTGGCGGATGTTTATTGCCATACCATCCGGGGAGATTCAGCGACCCCGCCGGGGGGGGGGGCGTGCCGTCCGCCGTCGTCAGGGCAGCGAGCGCTGCTGCGTCGGCCGGTGTTGATCAACGCTGCCCCGGCCTGCCGCTTCCTGCCGACTTCGCGGCAGCTCGCGACCGCGTGGAACGCATGAGGCCCGACGGACAGGGGGGCCCGGCGTCGGCGCGCCATTTGCAAGGAGACCCGCATGAGCTTTGACGATTCTCTCGCCGCTGCACTGCAACGCAACCGCCTGAGCCGCCGCCAGGTGCTCTGGCTGCTCGGCGCCGGCGCGCTGTCCGGCTGCGCCGCGTCGCCGATCGGCGGCGGCGCGATCCTGGTCGGCATGGACGAGGACGAGGAAAAGGCCGTCGACCGCCAGGTCGCACCGCAGCAGTTCTCGCAGGATCTCGGCGCGATCCAGGACGACGCGCTGAACGCCTATGTCGCCGAGATCGGCAGCCGGCTCGACGCCAAGTCGCACCGGCCGCAGATGCCTTATTCCTACCGCGTGCTGAACGCCAACTACGTCAATGCCTACACCTTTCCCGGCGGCGCGATGGGCGTCACCCGCGGTATCGTCGCCGACCTGCACGACGAGGCCGAACTCGCCGCGCTGCTCGGCCACGAACTGGGCCACGTCAATGCGCGGCATGCCGCGCAGCGCAAGGGCCAGGCGCTGGTCGCCCAGGTCGCGGTCAGTGGCGCCAACCTGATCGCCGCCGGCAGCGGCTTCGGCAGCCTGGTCGATCTCGGCGGCCAGCTCGGCGCCAGCGCGCTGCTCTCCAGCTATTCGCGCGACAACGAGCGCGAGGCCGATGCGCTCGGGCAGGAATACATGGTCCGGGCCGGCTACCCGGCGAGCGGCATGGTCGGCCTGCAGCAGCTGCTCGTCGACCAGGACAAGGCGGCGCCCGGCCTGATGCAGACGATGTTCTCGACCCACCCGATGAGCCGCGAGCGGCGCGACAGCGCGCGCGAACTCGCCGAGGGGCGCTACGCCGGCAGCCTGAAGCGCGACGCCGGGCGCGAGCGCTTCATGGACCACACGGCCGGCCTGCGCCGGCTGAAGCCGGCGATCGAGGCATGCCAGCAGGGCGAGCTGGTGATGTCGCGCAAGCAGTACGCGGTGGCCGAAACCCAGTTCGCCCGGGCGCTGAAGGCGGCGCCGCGCGACTACGCGGCGAATTTCCGGATGGCGCAGTGCCTGCAGGCGCAGGACAAGGACGAAGCGGCGCAGCGCCATGCCGAGACGGCGAGCGCCGTCTATCCGGCCGAGGCGCAGGCGCACAAGCTGGTCGCGCTGCTCGCGCTCGGCCGCAAGGAGCCGGGCGCCGCCTACGAACACCTCGACCGCTACGACCGCCTGCTGCCGGGCGATGCCGGCATCACCTTCCTGAAGGGCGTGTCGCTCGAAGGCATGGGCAAACGCCAGGAAGCGGCCGGCCAGTACGCCGCGTACCTGAAGCGGACCCGCCAGGGCAAGGCCGCCGAGTATGCGTACAGCCGGCTGCAGGGCTGGGGTTACGTGAAATAGCCTGCCGCGCCGCGGTCGACCGCGGCGGAACGGCCTTTTTCAGTCGCCGAAGCCGCGCAGGCCGTCGAGATCGAGCACGTGGATGCCGCCGTATTCGCTCTTCACCAGCCCGGCGTCCTCGAGCACCTTCAGTCCCTGGTTGGCGCGCTGGCGCGAGACGCCGGCCAGATAGCCGAGTTCCTCCTGCGAGATGTGCAGGAAGCGCTGCGTCCCCGGGTACAGCACCGGGTTGAACAGTGCGGCCAGCACGCGGGCGATCCGCGTGTCGATGTCGAGCAGGCGCTCGTTTTCCATCATCCCGATGAACTGGCCGAGGCGCTCGTTCAGCTGGGCGATCATGAAGCGGTTGAACGGGATGCTGTGGTCGAGCAGCCACAGGAAAGTCGCGCGGTTCATGAAGGCGACGCGCGTTTCGCGGATCGCCATCACGTCGTAGCGGCGCGGCTCCTCCTTGAGCAGCGAGCCTTCGCCGAACCAGCCGCCGCTGCTGATGCCGGTCAGCGACGTGGTCTTGCCGGTGGTCCAGTGGCTGGCCATCTTGCCGAGGCCGTCGATGATGCCCATCCAGTGCGTCACCGGTTCGCCCTTCATGCAGATGAAGGCGCCGGGTGCGAAGCTTTTCTCGGTGGTGCCGGCGAGCGCCCGGGCCATCTCGGCATCGGTCAGCGACGGGCCCCACAGCGAGCTGCGCAGCAGTTCCTCTGCGTTTTTCAAAATAAGTGATCCGATTGTCCGCCGGGCGACAATTATAAGCCGCCGGCCTGACTACACTGGACCGCAGGCGTCACGTCCGGTGCAAGGTTTCTGTAAGCCGGCCGCGCGCACAATGGCCGGACCAGACTTTAGACCGCGGGCGAAGAACCGCGGCGGAGGAGACAACGAATGCCCACGCAGGCGAATCACGCCGCGCCGGACGGTTTGCACACCTTCCCGCGGCTGCTGCTGCATCACGCGCGGACCCGCCCGAACGCTCCGGCGATGCGCGAGAAGGATCTCGGCATCTGGCAGACGTGGACCTGGTCCGCCGTCGCCGACCGGGTGCGGGCGCTGGCCTGCGGCCTGGCCGAACTCGGCTTCCGGCGCGGCGACAACCTGGCCATCGTCGGCGACAACCGGCCGCACCTGTACATGATGATGAGCGCCGCCCAGTGCCTCGGCGGCGTGCCGGTGCCGCTGTACCAGGACGCGGTCGCCGACGAGATGCTGTTCGTGCTGCAGGATGCCGGCATCCGCTTCGCGGTGGTCGAGGACCAGGAGCAGGTCGACAAGCTGCTCGAGATCCGCGACCGCCTGCCCGGCCTGGCCCACGTGATCTACGACGACCCGCGCGGCATGCGGCACTACACGCAGCCCTTCCTGCACGACATCCGCGAGCTGATGGAGATGGGGCGCATCCACGACCGCAACCATCCGGACTTCCTGGAGGCCGAGATCGAACGGGGGCGCCACGACGACGTGTCGGTGACGCTCTATACCTCGGGCACGACCGGCAAGCCGAAGGGCGTCTGCCAGACGCACGCCGGCTTCATCGCCGCGGCGCGCGGCGGCATCGAGGTCGACCGCATGGGCGCCGACGGCGACATCCTGTCCTACCTGCCGATGGCCTGGGTCGGCGACCACCTGTTCTCGTTCGCGCAGGCGATGGTCGCCGGCTTCACGATCAACTGCCCGGAATCGGGCGACACCGTGATGACCGACCTGCGCGAGATCGGTCCGACCTATTACTTCGCGCCGCCGCGCGTCTTCGAGAGCCTGCTGACCTCGGTGATGATCCGCATGGAGGACGCCGGCCGCCTGAAACAGACGCTGTTCCACCATTTCATGGCGGTCGCCAGGCGCTGCGGCGCCGACATTCTGGACGGAAAGCCGGTGTCGGCCGCGGACCGCCTGCAGTACGCGCTCGGCAGGCTGCTGATCTACGGACCGCTGAAGAACGTGCTCGGCATGAGCCGGATCCGGGTCGCCTACACGGCCGGCGCCGCGATCGGCCCCGACCTGTTCCGCTTCTACCGGTCGATCGGCATCAACCTGAAGCAGTTCTACGGCCAGACCGAAACCTGCGCCTACGTCTGCCTGCAGCCGGACGGCGAGATCAAGTTCGACTCGGTCGGCCGCCCCGCCCCCGGCGTCGACATCCGGATCGCCGACAACGGCGAGGTGCTGGTCAAGGGCCCGATGCTGCTCAAGGAATACTACAGGCGCCCGGACGCCACCACCGAGGCGATCGGCCCCGGCGGCTGGTTCATGACCGGCGATGCCGGCTTCCTCGACGAGGACGGCCACCTGAGGATCATCGACCGCGCCAAGGACGTCGGCCAGCTGGCGAACGGCGCGATGTTCGCGCCCAACTACATCGAGAACAAGCTGAAGTTCTTCCAGCACATCAAGGAAGCCGTCTGCTTCGGCGCCGGGCGCGACCACGTCTGCGCCTTCATCAACATCGATCTCGGCGCCGTCGGCAACTGGGCCGAGCGGCGCGGCATCGCCTATGCGGGCTACACCGACCTGGCCGGCAAGCCGGAGGTCCATGAGCTGATCCGGCAGTGTGTCGAGGAAGTCAATGCCAGCCTGGCCGGCGACGCGATGGTCGCCGACTCGCAGGTGCATCGCTTCCTGATCCTGCACAAGGAACTCGACCCGGACGACGACGAGCTGACCCGGACGCGCAAGGTGCGGCGCAATTTCGTCGCCGACAAGTACCGGGTGCTGATCGATGCGTTGTACGCCGGCCGCGCGTCGCAGTTCATCGAGACCGAGGTCAAGTTCGAGGACGGGCGCCGCGGCAAGGTCGCGGCCGACCTGAAGATCGTCGACGCGAATACCTTCCCGGTCGCCCGAAAGGCCGCCTGACATGACGAAACACATCGGCGACGTCATCCTCGACCTGCAGAACATCTCGCTGCGCTTCGGCGGCGTCAAGGCGCTGACCGACATCTCCTTCGACGTCCGCGAGCACGAGATCCGCGCCATCATCGGCCCGAACGGCGCCGGGAAGAGCTCGATGCTGAACGTCATCAACGGGGTGTACCACCCGCAGCAGGGCAGAATCCTGTGGCGCGGCGCCGAGCGCCGGAAGATGGAACCGCACATGGCGGCGCGGCAGAGCATCGCGCGTACCTTCCAGAACATCGCGCTGTTCAAGGGCATGAGCGTGCTCGACAACATCATGACCGGGCGCATCACCAAGATGAAGTCGACCTTCCTCGAGCATGCGCTGTGGTTCGGCCGCGCCAGGAGGGAAGAGCTGGAACACCGGCGCAAGGTCGAGGAAGTCATCGATTTCCTGGAAATCCAGCACATCCGCAAGACGCCGGTCGGCCGCCTGCCCTACGGACTGCAGAAGCGCGTCGAACTCGGCCGGGCGCTCGCCGCCGAGCCGGCGATGCTGCTGCTCGACGAGCCGATGGCCGGCATGAACGTCGAGGAAAAGCAGGACATGTGCCGCTTCATCCTCGACGTCAACGACCAGTTCGGCACGACCATCGTGCTGATCGAGCACGACATGGGCGTCGTCATGGACATTTCCGACCGCGTCGTCGTGCTCGACTACGGCCGGAAGATCGGCGACGGCCTGCCGGACGAGGTCAAGAACAACGAGGAAGTGATCCGCGCCTACCTCGGCGCCGGGCACTGAGGAGACGAATATGGAATTCGTGGTGGCGGCCAGCCTGTTTTCGCTGCTGATGTGGATTGCCGTGCCGCGCCGCGCGCTGCGTCCGGCCCCCCTTGCCGCCCGCCGGCGCGGCGCCGGCCGGAGGGACTAGGCGATGGAATTCTTTTTCGAAGTGCTGATCGGCGGCCTGCTGTCCGGCGTCATGTACGCGCTGGTCGCGCTCGGCTTCGTGCTGATCTACAAGGCTTCCGGCGTGTTCAACTTCGCGCAGGGGGCGATGGTCTATCTCGCCGCGCTGTCGGTGGCCGGCTGCATGGAGAAGGGGGCGCCGCTGTGGCTGGCGGTGATCCTGGCCTTCGTCATCATGACGCTGTTCGGCATCGCGACCGAGCGCTTCGTGCTGCGCAAGCTGGTCAACCAGCCGCCGATCGCGCTGTTCATGGCGACCATCGGCCTTGCCTTCTTCATCGAGGGCCTGGCGCCCCTGGTCTTCGGCAGCGAGCCGCGGGCGCTCGACCTCGGCATCGTCGACGAGCCGATCCCGTATTTCCTCGACCAATGGAACATGGTGATCTCGAAATTTGACCTGGTCGCCGCCGGTGTCGCGTCGGTGCTGGTCGCCACGCTGGCGCTGTTCTTCCAGACCACCCGCGTCGGCCGGGCGCTGCGCGCGGTCGCCGACGACCACCAGGCGGCGCTGTCGATCGGCATCCCGCTGCAGCACATCTGGGCCATCGTCTGGGGCGTCGCCGGTTTCGTCGCGCTGGTCGCCGGCCTGATGTGGGGCGCCCGCAACGGCGTCCAGTTCGCGCTGACCTTCACCGCGCTGAAGGCGCTGCCGGTGCTGATCCTCGGCGGCTTCACGTCGGTGCCGGGGGCGATCGTCGGCGGGCTGATCATCGGCGCTTCCGAGAAACTCGCCGAAATCTACATCCCGCCGGTGCTCGCCGGCTG
This sequence comes from Dechloromonas sp., assembly GCA_028687035.1. GTDB lineage: Bacteria > Pseudomonadota > Gammaproteobacteria > Burkholderiales > Rhodocyclaceae > Azonexus. The sequence goes on from JAQUAX010000015.1 coordinate 17,053, forward strand.
GTTCGGCGGCAATTTCGGCGGCATCGAAGGCTGGTTCCCCTACATCCTCGCGCTGCTCTTCCTGCTGGTCCGGCCGGAAGGGCTGTTCGGCGAACGCCATATCGACCGGGTCTAGTTTGCCGCCATGCTTGCCGCAACTTCATTACCCGCCCTGGCCGTACTGATCGTACTGTCTGCGTCCTCGCGCCTCGTTGCGCCGGCGCATGATCTGCAAACCGGAGTTTGAAACATGCTTTACCGCGAAGCCGGCCAGTTCAAGACCTCCTACGCCGCCGACCAGCAGCTGTTCCCGATCCGCCAGGACCGCATCGGCGTGCTGCTGCTGCTCGCCGTCGCCTTCGTCGGCGTGCCGCTGCTGGCCAGCGAGTACTGGTTCTCGGCGATCCTGATTCCCTTCCTGATCTTCGCGCTGGCGGCGCTCGGGCTGAACATCCTGACCGGCTACGCCGGTCAGCTGTCGCTGGGCTCGGCCGCGTTCATGGCGGTCGGCGCCTACGCGGCGTACAACTTCCAGCTGCGCGTCGAGGGCATTCCGGTGCTGCTTTCCTTCGCCTGCGCCGGGTTGACCGCGGCCGGGGTCGGCGTGCTGTTCGGCCTGCCCAGCCTGCGCATCAAGGGCTTCTATCTGGCCGTGGCGACGCTGGCCGCGCAGTTCTTCATCGTCTGGTGCCTGACCAAGTTCCCGTGGCTGTCGAACAACTCGTCGTCCGGCGTGATCTCGACGCAGCCGATCGAAATCCTCGGTCTTGCCGTCGATACGCCGCGCGAAAAGTACCTGCTGGTGCTCGCCGTCGTCGCGCTGCTCGCGCTGGCCGCGAAGAACCTGGTGCGCAGCTCGACCGGCCGGGCCTGGATGGCGGTGCGCGACATGGACGTCGCCGCCTCGGTGATCGGCATCCGCCTGATGCCGACCAAGCTGCTCGCCTTCGCGGTCAGCTCCTTCTACTGCGGCGTTGCCGGCGCGCTGTACGCGTTCTGCTACCTCGGCTCGGTGGAACCGGACGGCTTCTCGCTCGACATGTCGTTCAAGATCCTGTTCATGATCATCATCGGCGGCGTCGGCTCCATCCTCGGCAGCTTCCTCGGCGCCGCCTTCATCCTGCTGCTGCCGATCTTCCTCGACGTGGCCCTGCCGGCCGCCGCCGGCCTGTTCGGGCTGCCGTTCTCCAGCGCCACCGTGTCGCACATCCAGATCCTGGTGTTCGGGGCGCTGATCATGTTCTTCCTGATCGTCGAGCCGCACGGGCTGGCCCGCCTGTGGCAGATCGCGAAGGAAAAGCTGCGCCTGTGGCCCTTCCCGCACTAGCGGCGGGCCATCCCACAAAACCAAGGAGACAAACCATGATGCATCGCTGCAAACCCGTCCTGAGCGCCGTCGCGCTGTCGCTGGCCATGCTGTCCCAGGGAGCGGCCGCCGCCGAGGAGCAGTTCTTCCCGATCCCGGGCTACCGCGTCGGTCCCTACGGCGCCAACGGCCAGGCCTTCTACGGCGGCTTCGTCGATTACCTGAACTACGTTAACCTGAAGGAAAAGGGCGTCAACGGCGTCGCGCTGACCTGGGAGGAATGCGAAACCGAGTACAACAACGCCAAGGGCGTCGAGTGCTACGAGCGGCTGAAGGGCAAGGCGGCGAAATCGGCCGGGCCGATCCACACGATGTCGACCGGCATCTCCTACGCGCTGATCGACAAGTCGGCGCAGGACAAGCTGCCGCTGGCGATGGTCGGCTACGGCCGCACCGACGCCGTCGACGGCTCGGTGTTCCCGTACGCCTTCCCGCTGGTGACCACCTACCAGATGCAGGCCTCGGCCATCGTCAGGTTCGTCAAGGACAAGCTGGGCGGCAGCCTGGCCGGCAAGAAGATCGTCTATCTGTACCACGACTCGGCCTACGGCAAGGAGGCCATCGTCGCGCTGGAGGCCGAGGCCGCGCTGAACAAGTTCGCGCTGGTCCAGATTCCGGTCGCCCACCCGGGCAACGAGCAGGGCGCGCAGTGGCTGAAGATCCGCCAGGAAAAGCCGGATTTCGTCGTCTTCTGGGGCTGGGGCGTGATGAACCAGACGGCCCTGAAGGGCGCCCAGAAGGTCGGCTATCCGCGCGACAAGATGATCGGCTCGTGGTGGACCGGCTCGGAAGAAGACGTGGTGCCGGCCGGCGACGCGGCCAAGGGCTACATGGCGGCGACCTGGAACGTCGCCGGCAAGCAGGTGCCGGTGATCGCCGACATCGAGAAGGTCGTCTACGGCGCCGGCAAGGGCAACCTGCAGGACAAGGCCAGGATCGGCACCGTGCTGTACAACCGCGGCGTGTCGGCGGCCGTGCTGTCGGTCGAGGCAATCCGCAAGGGCCAGGAGAAGTACGGCAAGGGCAAGGCGCTGAGCGGCGAGCAGACGCGCTGGGCGCTGGAGAACCTGAACATCACCGAGGCCCGCCTGAAGGCGCTGGGCGCCACCGACCTGCTGCCCGAGATCAGGACTTCCTGCGACAACCACGAAGGCTCCGGCAAGGTGAAGATCCAGCAGTGGGACGGCGCGAAGTGGGTGCCGGTGTCCGGCTGGATCGAAGGCAACAAGGCGCTGATCCACCCGTTGTTCCAGGCCTCCGCGAAGCAGTACGCGAAGGAGAAGGGCATCACGCCGCGCGACTGCGCCAAGGAAAAGTAAGCCGCACCGGGCGGGCCCCCGGCCCGCCCGTCCGCAACGCACGGGAGCTTCCATGACGACACCTGCCGTCGAGCACTACCTGTCCATCAACAGCATCGAGGTCATCTACGACCACGTGATCCTGGTGCTGAAGGGCGTCTCGCTGAACGTCCCGAAGGGGAAGATCGTCGCGCTGCTCGGCGCCAACGGCGCCGGCAAATCGACGACGCTGAAGGCCATCTCCAACCTGCTGCGCGCCGAGCGCGGCGATGTCACCAAGGGCTCGGTCGAGTACAAGGGGCAGCGCATCGACCAGCTGTCGCCGAACGAGCTGGTCAGGCGCGGCGTGATCCAGGTCATGGAGGGCCGGCACTGCTTCGGCCACCTGACGATCGAGGAAAACCTGCTGACCGGTGCCTACACGCAGCCGCTGTCGCGCGGTCAACTGAAGGAAAAGCTCGAAAAGGTCTATCACTACTTCCCGCGCCTGAAGACGCGGCGGAGCTCGCAGGCCGGCTACACGTCGGGCGGCGAGCAGCAGATGTGCGCGATCGGCCGGGCGCTGATGGCGCAGCCCGAGATGATCCTGCTCGACGAGCCGTCGATGGGCCTGGCGCCGCAGATCGTCGAGGAAGTCTTCGAGATCGTCCGCGACCTCAACAGCCGCGAGGGCATCAGCTTTCTGCTCGCCGAGCAGAACACCATGGTCGCGCTGAAATACGCCGACTTCGGCTACATCCTCGAGAACGGCCGCGTCGTCATGGAAGGCGACGCCGGGGAGTTGCGCAGCAACGAGGACGTCAAGGAGTTCTACCTGGGGCTGAGTTCGGCCGGGCGCAAGTCGTTCCGGGACATCAAACATTACCGCAGAAGAAAGCGCTGGCTGTCATGAGCTATTACGACCCGCTCGAAACCCGCGATCCCGAGGAGCGCGAGGCCGACCTGATGGACAAGCTGGCGCGGCAGGTCGCGCACGCCAAGGAAACGACGCACCATTACTTCCAGACCCTGGCCGGCATCAATCCCTTCGACTGCACGACGCGCGACGCGCTGGCCCGGCTGCCGCTGACCCGCAAGCGCGACCTGATCGAACTGCAGAAGAAGCATCCGCCCTTCGGTGGCCTGAACGCGCTGGCCAGCGGCCGGGCGAAGCGCGTCTTCGCGTCGCCCGGGCCGATCTACGAACTTCAGGGCATGGACATGGACCCGTGGCGCATGGCGCGCGTGCTGTACGCGGCGGGTTTCCGGCACGGCGAGCTGATCCACAACTGCTATTCCTACCACTTCACGCCGGGCGCCTTCATGATGGAAGGCGGCGCCCGCAAGCTGGGCTGCGCCGTCTTCCCGGGCGGCACCGGGCAGACCGAACAGCAGGTCCGGGCGATCGCCGACCTGCGCCCGGACGGCTACGTCGGCACCCCGTCCTTCCTGCGCATCATCGTCGAGAAGGCCGAGGAAACGGGCGCCGACATCTCGTCGCTGAAGAAGGCCTGCGTGTCCGGCGAGGCGCTGCCCGGCGTGACCCGCGCCTGGCTCGCCGAGCGCGGCATCGCGGTGCGCCAGTGCTACGCGACGGCCGACATCGGCGCCATCGCCTACGAGACCGAGGCCGAGGACGGCCTGGTCGTCGAGGAGGAACTGCTGGTCGAGATCGTCCGCCCGGGCACCGGCGACCCCGTCGCGCCGGGCGAGGTCGGCGAGGTCGTCGTCACCGGCTTCAACCCGGACTATCCGCTGATCCGTTTCGCGACCGGCGACCTGTCCGCGCTGCTGCCCGGGCGTTCGCCCTGCGGCCGCAGCAACGTCCGCTTGCGCGGCTGGCTGGGCCGGGCCGACCAGACGACCAAGGTGCGCGGCATGTTCGTGCATCCGGAGCAGGTCGCCGAGATCGGCCGGCGTCATCCGGAGATCCGCCGCCTGCGCCTGGTCGTCGACAATCCGGAAGGCCAGGACCGGATGACGCTGCACTGCGAGATCGGCGAGGGCGCCGAAAGCCTGGCCGAACGGGTCGTCGCCGACCTGCGAGAAGTCACCAAACTGCGCGGCGGGATCGCCTTCGCGGCGCCCGGGGGCTTGCCCAACGACGGCAAGGTGATCGAAGATAGCCGGGTTTATTGATCCGGCATCTTCCTTCATGCGTCTTCTCCCGCTGCTGTTCGCCCTTCCCGCTCTCCTCGCCGTGTCCGTCCAGGCCCAGGAACCCGTGCTGCGTCCTTCCGCCCGGCTGCTCTTCAAGCAGCCGGAGATGCTGCAGCCCGGGCGCTGCGTCGCCTACCGCGAAGGCGGCTCGGGCTGGGTGGTCACCGACCCCGTCTATTACCTGCGCGGCGAAGTGGTGTCGGCCGACATCCGGACCCGCCATGCCGGGCGCTGCCCGGTCGTTCCGGGCAAGCAGATGCGGCAATACACGCGCGAGGAATTCGTCCGCCATGCGCTGGCCTATCCCTGCGTCGCCGAGGGCGTGCCGGAAAGCGAGGTCCAGCTCGGCATCGTCCGCCTGCGCGTCACCGACTGGGAAACACCGCATGCGCGGCCGGCCGAGAACGCCGGGCGGCTCTACCGCGGTCTCTTCCTAGACCGGCCGCTGGAAATCGGCATGGAAATCGAACTCGAGGCCGACCTGCTCGGCGTCTGCTCGCCGTAAGCGGGTCCGGCCGAGGGCTCACAGGCGCCGCTCGTACCAGGCCCGCGTCGCGTTGACGGTGCGCACCAGCCACAGCATCACCGGCACCTCGATCAGCACGCCGACCACGGTGGCCAGTGCTGCGCCGCTGTCGAAGCCGTAGAGCACGATGGCGACGGCGACCGCCAGTTCGAAGAAATTGGACGCACCGATCATCGTCGACGGGCCGGCGATGTCGTGGCGGACGCGGAAGCGCCGGTTCAGCAGGTAGCCGATCGCTGCGATCAGCAGGCCCTGCAGCAGGATGGGCACGGCCAGCATCGCGATGATCAGCGGCTGCGCGGCGATCGCCCCGCCCTGGAAGGCGAACAGCAGCACCAGCGTGGCGAGCAGCGCGAGCATTGTGAACGGGCCGATGCGGTCGACCGCCTTCTCGAAGGCTTTTTCGCCGTCGCGCAGGAAGTGGCGGCGCAGGCCCTGGGCGATCGCCAGCGGGATCACGATGTACATCACGACCGACAGCAGCAGCGTGTCCCAGGGGATCGGGATCGCCGACACGCCGAGCAGCAGCGCGACGATGGGGGCGAAGGCGAAGACCATCACCAGGTCGTTCAGCGCGACCTGCGAGATGGTGAAATTGGCGTCGCCGCGGCACAGGTTGCTCCAGACGAAGACCATCGCCGTGCACGGCGCGGCGCCGAGCAGGATCAGGCCGGCGATGTAGCTGTCGAGCTGTTCCGCCGGCAGCCACGGCGCGAACACGTGGCGGATGAAGAGCCAGCCGAGCGCTGCCATCGTGAAGGGCTTGATCGCCCAATTGACGAACAGCGTGATGCCTATGCTCGCGCCCTGCTGGCGGACCTCGTGCAGCGAGCCGAAGTCGATCTTCATCAGCATCGGGATGATCATCACCCAGATCATCACGCCGACCGGCAGGTTGACCTGGGCCACCTCGAGCCGTCCGATCGCCTGGAAAAAGCCCGGGAAGGCCTGGCCGAGCAGGATGCCGGCCAGGATGCAGAGCCCGACCCAGAGGCTGAGCCAGCGTTCGAAAAAGCCCATCGGGCTACCGGCGGCCCGGCGGGCCGTCACGTCGCACTGGGTGCTCATGCGTTTTCCTCCTTGTGGATGCGGCGGGCGGCCGCGGCGATTTCCGCGGTCGACAGGCGTTCGAGCGGCAATTCGACGAAGGCCGCGATGCGCCGTTCGAGCGCCCGGTAGGCCGCCTCGAACGCGGCCCGGCAGGCTTCCGCCGGCTCGACGTGGGCGGGATCGGCGATTCCCCAGTGCGCGGTCGCCGGGCGGCCGGGCCAGACCGGGCAGGCTTCGCCGGCGGCCGCGGCGCAGACCGTGAAGACGAAGTCGATGCGCGGCGCGCCGTCGCCGGCGAACTCCTCCCAGGACTTGCTGCGCGCTTCCGGCAGCGGCACGCCATGGGCGGCCAGGGTTTCCAGCGCGACCGGGTGGACGCGGCCGGTCGGCCGGCTGCCGGCCGAGAAGGCGCGCAGGCGGCCGCGACCCAGGTGGTTGAACAGCGCCTCGCCGAGGATGGAGCGGGCGGAATTGCCGGTGCATAGCACCAGCACGTTGAACATCGGATCAGGCATCGCGGGCCTCGTGGTCGTTGGCGGTCGGGGATGGGATGCAGAGGGGCGGCGGCGCACCGCAGGGTTCGCCGGCGCAGCAGGCCTCGGTCAGATGGGCGAGCAGGGCGTTCATCGCCGGGTAGTTCGCCGCGTAATAGACGAAGCGCCCGGACTGGCTGGACGTCGCCAGTCCGGCGCCGACCAGTTCCTTCAGGTGGAAGCTGAGCCGGCCGTTGGCCTCGACGCCGAGCCGCGCGGCGATGGCGCCGACCGGCAGGCCCGCGGGGCCGGCACGGACCAGCTGGCGGAAGATGTCGAGGCGGGTTTCCTGGGCCAGTGCACCGAGCGCGGCGACGGCGGTTTTCGTATCCATATTTATAGAATAATTGAAATGTCTGTTCGGCGCCACGGTCTGCCGGCAGCGGGTGACGGGATCGGGCGCTTCGGGCATCATGCCGGCTCCCGGAGGAGACCGCGATGAAGCAGCACATCGACGAACTGCTGGCGCGCATCGATGCGCTGCAGAACGAGCTGGAAGAGGAATACCGCAAGGCGCGCGACGAGTGGGCGGCGAAGAAGGCCGAACTGGCCGGCGAGTTCCTGCGCCAGCAGCGCCGCTACAAGACCGGCCTGTTCCGCTTCCTGCTGCGCTCGCGGCTGCTGGTCCTGCTCAGCGCACCGGTCATCTACGCCGGCTGGATTCCCTTCCTGCTGATGGACCTGTTCGTCACCGTCTACCAGTCGATCTGCTTCCCGATCTACCGGATTCCGAAAGTGAAGCGTTCGGACTACCTGATCTTCGACCGCGAGGACCTGCCCTACCTGAACGCGATCGAGAAATTCAACTGCTTCTACTGCTCGTACGGCAACGGCGTCGCCGCCTATGTGCGCGAGGTCGCCGCGCGCACCGAACAGTACTGGTGCCCGATCAAGCACGCCCGCCGCGTCAAGGCGGCGCACGACCACTATCCGAAATTCTTCGACCACGGCGACGCCGAGGCCTTCCAGCAGGGGCTGAACCGCCTGCGCCGCCAGTACGACGACGTCGACCGCGGCGAGCGCTAACGCGCGCCGAACAGGCCGCGCACGGCCTGCTGCAGGTCGGCCGGCAGCACGACCAGCTTGGCGTTGTCCTTGTCGCCCAGGCGTTCCAGCGCCGCGATGTACTTCTCGCCGAGCAGGAAACCCATCGGCCCGGTCTGGTCGCCGATCGCCGCGCTGACGCGGCGGATCGCCTCGGCCGAGGCCTCGGCCATCATCACCTGCGCGCTGGCGTCGCGCTTGGCCGATTCGAGGCGCGCCTCGGCTTCCAGGATCGCCGACTGCTTGGCGCCTTCGGCGCGGGTGACCACCGCCTTGCGCTCGCGCTCGGCGGCGGCCTGCATTTCCATGGCCTTCTGCATCGACTGCGACGGCTTGATGTCCTGGATCTCGACCGATTTGACGGTCAGGCCCCAGTCGACCGCCTCGTCGGCGATGCTCTCGCGCAGCCGGGCCTTGATCTTGTCGCGCGACGACAGCGCCTCGTCGAGTTCCATTTCGCCGACGATGGAGCGCAGCGTGGTCATGATCAGGTTGCGGATCGCTTCCGAAAAGTCGGTGACGCCATAGACTGCCTTGACCGGGTCGGTGACCTTCACGAACGCGATCGCGTTGGTCAGGATCACCGCGTTGTCGCGGGTGATCACCTCCTGTTCCTGGACGTCGAGGATGATGTCCTTGGTGACCATCTGGTAGGCGACGCGGTCGATGTAGGGGATCACCAGGTTCAGGCCCGGTTTCAGCGTGCCGTGGTACTTGCCGAGCCGCTCGACGATCCACTCCTCGCCCTGCGGCACGATGCGCACGCCCTTGGCGACGGTGACCGCCGCGAAGACGAGAAGGGCCAGTACGACGACGAATCCTGCGCTCATGTCCATGCTCCTAAGCCTTTTCGATTTTGAGGAAACTGCCTTCGACCGCGACGACGCGGACCCGCTCGCCGGCCGGCAGTTCGCGGTCGGCCAGGCAGGCCCATTCCTCGGCGCCGAGCAGCGGTTTCTGGAAGCGCACCCGGCCGCGCGCGAAGGGAGCGACCGGGGTCGCCAGCAGGCCGATCTCGCCGATCGCCTCGCCGGCCGCCTGGCCGATCCGGCTGTCGCCGCGGCTGCGCCGGAAGACGCGGAACCACAGCGCGACCATCGCCAGCGACGCGACCGTCCACAACGCCAGCTGCGCAGTCGGCGACAGCCCGGGCGCGAGCAGCAGCGCGAGGCCGACAAGCAGCGCGCCGAGGCCGAACCAGATCACGAAGAACGCGGGGATCGCCAGCTCGGCCAGCGTCAGCACGATGCCGCCGACGATCCAGTGCCACCATTCAGGTTGCATGATTTTCTCCTTGTCCGGCGAGTATTTCGGGTTTGCCCGGCAGGGTCAAGGCGGCCTGCGGTTTTCACGGATGGCAGGAGGTCGACCGCGGAGGCTAGAATCGCCCGATGAATACTGCACTCTTGCTGCTCCCCGACTTCGCGCTGATCCTGCTCGGCGCCGCGATCCGCCGCTGGATGCACCTCGGCGACCATTTCTGGAACGGCGTCGAGAAGCTGGTTTATTTCATCCTGTTCCCGGCGCTGCTGATCAACGCCATCGTCCGCACCCGGCTCGACCTCGCCGCGGCGCTGCCGCTGCTCGCCACCGCGTTCGCCGCGCTGGCCGCGGGCATGGCGCTCGGCCTGCTGCCCAAGCTGTTCACGAAGCTGCCGGCGCTGACCTATGCGTCGATGTTCCAGTGCGCCTACCGCTTCAACTCCTACATCGCGCTGGCGGTCGCCGGCATGCTGTTCGGCGCGCCGGGCATCGCGACCATGGGCCTGATCGTCGGCGCCGCGGTGCCGGTGGTCAATCTGGTGTCGGTGTGGATGCTCGCCCGCCACGGCGAATCCGGGCTGTGGCGCGAGGTCGCGCGCAATCCGCTGATCTGGGGAACGGCCGCCGGCTTCGTGCTGAACCTCGCCGGCTTCGTGCCGCCGGCACCGCTGCAGGCCTTCCTGCAGCGCCTGGCCGACGCGTCGATCGCGCTCGGCCTGATCACCGTCGGCGCCGCGCTGCGCCTCGACGGAACGACCGGCATGCGCGGCTTCGCCGGCTGGCTGGTCGGGGTCAAGCTGCTCGCGGTGCCGGCCGCGGCGCTCGCCGCCGGTGCGCTGTTCGGGTTGTCCGGACTGAACTACCAGGTCGCGGTGCTGTTCGCCGCGCTGCCGACCGCGTCGTCGGCCTACATCCTGGCGATGCGCATGGGCGGCGACGGGCGCAGCGTCGCCTGGCTGATCTCGGCGACGACGCTGGGCTCGATGCTGACGCTGCCGCTGTGGGCGGCCTGGCTGCTCCGCTGACCCCTTCGCTTACTTGCGGGCGCGCGGCGCCTTCGGCTTGTCGGCCGGCGCCTCCTGCGCGGCCTGGGCTGCCGCTTCGGCGCTGTGCTGCATCTGCTCGCGCATCTGCTGCATCATCTGCCATGGCCACATCGCGGCCCCGGAAAAGGCGCTGGTCGCGGCGTCGGCCGCGGGCGGGACTTCCTCGGCGGCGGGGGCGGATTCGCCCATCTTGCGCGCGGCGTCGGTCGCCATCTGGCCCATCGCCTGTACGGTGGACACCGTCGTGCGCTGCATTTCCAGCCCCTGGATGGTCATCTGCAGCATCGACAGGTTCATGCGCAGCCAGCCTTCGACGGCCTTCAGGTCCTTGATCCGCTTGTCCAGCTCGTCGAGGTCGAAAGTCGGGGCGACCATGCCCGGCAACGAGAAACCCATGTTGCCCCACATGTTGCGCATGAAGTTGAGCGGATCGTGTACTTGTTCGTCGGCCATGTCTCTCTCCACCGGGGTTGGTTGGCGTCATATTAACCCCAATCGGTGATAAATTAGCTGCCCAGCAATGACGGGAGGAAGCATGCTGAAGCTATTGGTGGTCGAGGATCATGCCCTGGTCCGCGAGGGGCTCGTCCGTCTGCTCGCGCAGGTCGAAGGGGAGACGGCGGTGCTCGATGCGCCCGATTTCGAGACCGCATTGACGGTGCTCGACAATGCCGGCGACGTCGATCTGGTGCTGCTCGATCTGGCGCTGCCGGGTATCGACGGCTTCGCCGGCCTGGACATCCTGCGCCGCCGCTACCCGGCGATGCCGGTCGCCGTCGTGTCGGCCTTCGACGACGGAACGACGATCAACCGGGTGCTCAACCTCGGCGCGTCCGGCTTCATTCCCAAGGCCTATTCCGGCGAGGCCCTGCTCGCCGCGGTGCGCGAGGTGCTGGCCGGCAACATCTACCGGCCGAGCGGCGGCCAGCGCGCCCAGCTCGACGACCAGACGCCGCTGCCGCCGCACAAGGTCAGCGTTCGTCCCGACGAGGTCGGCCTGACCGAGCGCCAGGCCCAGGTGCTGGCGCTGATGGTGCGCGGCCTGTCCAACCGCGACATCGCCGAGCAGCTCGACCTTTCCGAAGGCACCGTGAAGATTCACGCGACGGCGGTGTTCAAGGCGCTCGGCGTCTCCAGCCGGACCCAGGCGCTGGTCGCCGTCGCCCGCTACGGCATCGATTTCGGCAACGTTTTCTGAAGCTGGTTGACCAGCGCGCGCAGCCGCGCCGGGCGGACCGGCAGCGACAGCGCGTGGGCGCCGGCCGGCGGCGCGTTGCTGCCGAGCACGATCAGCGGTGAGTCGGCCGGCATGCGCTCGGCCAGCGCCGCGGCGCGGTCGGCGTCGGCGATGACCAGCACGCCCGGCGGCGGCGCCAGCGGCGGCAGCCCGTCGTCCTGGCTGATCGCGTAGCCCCAGTGGGCGGCCAGTTCGATGCAGGCGAGCAGTGCCTCGGAATCGCCCACCACGTGCAGGCGCTCGGCGGTGCCGACGGTCTCGATGGTCTCCTGCGGCTGCGCGGCCGGCAGGCTCAGCATGAAGGTCGTGCCTTCGCCGACCCGGGAGCGCAGGCCGATTTCGATCTGCAGGGCCTTGGCCAGACGGTCGACGATGGACAGGCCCAGGCCCAGCCCCTTGCCCTGCTCGCGCGCCGCGTTGCCGACCTGGTAGAACTCCGCGAAGATCGCCGACTGGTGTTCCGGGGCGATGCCGATGCCGCTGTCGCGGACCTCGACGACGACCCGTCCGTCCCGCCGGCGGGCGGCGACCAGGATGCGGCCGCCGGGCGGCGTGTAGCGCATCGCGTTGGAGACCAGGTTGGCGATCATGCGCTCGAGCATCACCGGGTCGGATTCGACCCACAGCCGGGTCGGGTGGAAACGCAGGCGCTGTTCGCGGTCGACCGCGTCGCGCCGGCAGGATCCGTCGAGCCGTTCGAACAGCGGCTGCAGCGGGCAGGCGCGGATTTCCGGCTTGATCCCGGAGACGTCGAGGCGCGACACGTCGAGCAGCGCGTCCAGCATTTCGCCGAGCAGCGCGCTCGAGGTCGAGATCTGCTCGGCCAGGCGCGGCAGGTCGCGCAGGTTGCCGCTGCCGACCTGGCGTTGCAGGTCGGTCGCGAACAGCGACAGCGCGTGCATCGGCTGGCGCAGGTCGTGGCTGGCCGCGGCCAGGAAGCGGCTCTTCGCGCGGTTGGCCCGCTCGGCGGCGTCCTTGCGGCCGGCCAGTTCGTGGGTCGCCTCGGCGACGCGCTGCTCCAGCGTATCGCGGCTGGCCGCCAGTTCGGCGGTGATCGCCGCCATGTCGCGGACCTGGCGGCGGATCAGCAGCGCCCCGACCAGCAGCACCAGCGCGACCAGCGAGCCGAGCGTGCCCAGTTCGACCAGGCGGCTGCGCCAGTTGGCCAGCACGCTGGCTTCCGGGATCGCGGTCAGGATGCGCAGGTCGGGAAAGCCGGACACCGGCGACACCGAGATCAGCAGCCCGCGGTGCGAGGCGACGCCGCCGGCCGGGATGCGGTCGCGCAGGCGGCCGCCGAACAGCAGTTCCTCGGCCGGCTTGCCGAGCAGCGGCGACTGCCGGCTGAGGTCGGCCGGCCGGCAGGAGGCGATGACCTGCCCGCGCTCGTTGATCAGCACCGCCTCGAAATCGTCGGACAGCCGGTTCGACCAGCAGAAGTCCTGCAGGTAGGCGGGCTCGATCGCGGCGAAGGTGGCACCTGCGAAGCGGCCGTCCGGTCCGCTGATGCGGCGGGCGATCGCGTAGGTGTAGCGTCCCGAGTTGCGGCCGATGTAGGGGCCGAACGACGCGGTCTCGGCGCCCTTGGCCAGCGCCTGAAAATAGGGGCGGTCGGCGACGTTGATTTGCGGTGCCGGGAAGTAGGTCGAGATGAAGCGCTGGTCGCCGTTGCGGTCGAAGATGATCAGGTCGCGCAATTGCGGCATCGCCCGCGAGTGGCGCTGGGCGACGTATTCCCAGCCCTTGTTCGGCTCCCATTTTTCCCAGTCCCGGCGGTTGCCGGCGAGGTCGGTCGCCATCTCGCGCAGCAGCACGTCGAGCGCCTCGAAGGTGCGCGCCGTGTGCTCGGCCATCATGATGCCGAAGTGCTGCAGGCGGTGCTCGCCGTTCTCGAGGTCGCGGGCGCGCGACAGCGCGAGGTCGATGAAGAAGACCAGCAGCACGCTCAGCGTGCCGATCAGGGCCACGGACAGCGCCAGCGTTTCCGGCTTCTTGCGCATGCGGCCTAGCGGCGGTAGCAGTAAAGCGGCCGGGCCGGCACGCAATCGACGTCGATGATGCGCTCCGGCGTCGCGCCGGGCACCGGGAAGCTGTTGCTGACGAACAGGCTGCCCGGCTTCATCTCGGCCTGCACCTTGTCCCACAGCTGGGCCATCGGCGCCGGCGACAGGAAGGCATAGACGACGTCGTAGTCGCCGAGCCGGGCCTGCCACAGGTCGTCCCAGCGCCAGTCGAGGTTGGGCCGGCCGAGGCCGAGCAGGCGGCCGGCCAGCCAGGTCAGCGGGGCGTTCTCGTAGCCGGTGAAGTGGTGCTCGGGCAGGGCATCGGCGAGCGGTACCGCGGTGCTGCCGAGGCCGGCGCCGAGGTCGATGAAGCGGCACGGCCCGCGTTCGGCGAGCAGGTCGGCGAGGGCGGCGACGGTCTGGCGGTTGGACAGGTAGAGCGGCACCTGGCCGGACAGTGCGCCGCGGTAGACGAGCAGCAGCAGCAAGAATGCGAGCAGGAACCAGCCGGGATCGATCGCCAGGCGCTGGGTCGCCCAGACCAGCGGCATGAAGCCGGCGTGGATCAGCCGCCACCACCACGGCTGGCGGCTCAGGGTCGCCAGCAGCAGTGCGACGCCGCCGATCGCCAGGCTGGTTTCCAGCCACGGCATGGCCTCGGCGCGCCAGCCGAAGTAGGGCCAGGCCAGGGAAAGGACGAGAATGACGGCCGCCCCTTGCAGGGCGAACTGTCGCATCGGGGTCGCGGACATGGCGCGATTATGCCATTACCGCCAGCCGGGCCTTTTGCCGCCGTGCCGCGGCCGGCGCCAGCGCCGCGCCGCGCACCGGGCCGAAGCCGCGCACCTCGCCCGGCCAGCCGGCGAGTTCGCGGGCGGCGGGGCCGGCGCCGCGCGCCGCGATCAGGTCGAGATCGGCCTCGTAATCGGCGAGCAGTTCGCGGTCGACCGCGCGTTCGGCGGAAAAACGGAAGGGATCGAACCAGCTCCCGCGCCAGCGGCGCAGCGCGGCCAGACCGCGCAGCACCGGCAGCAGCCAGCCGCCGATGCGGCGCTTGCGCGGCCGGCCGTCCGGCCCCGGCCGGGCGAGGAAGGGCGGCGCCAGGTGGAAGGCGATCCGGTAATCCCCTGCGAAGGCCTGTTCCAGGCGGCGGCGGAATTCGCCGTCGGTGTACAGCCGGGCGACCTCGTATTCGTCCTTCGGGGCGAGCAGCCGGGCGTACTGCACGGCGACGCTGCGGGCGAGCGCATCGTCGCCGAGCGCCCGGATGCGCGCGACGCGTTCCCGGTAGCGGGCGGCGAGGGCGGCATCCTGGTAGGCGGCGAGATGGGCGGCGCGCTGTTCGACCAGCACGTCGAGCGTCGCCGGCGGCGGTGCTTCGCCGAGGCCGGCCGCGGCCAGCACGCGCTGCGGGTCGAGCGCGTAGCGGCGGCCCCAGCGGAAGGCCTGCCGGTTCGGCTCGACGGCGGCGCCGTTCAGCACGATCGCCTGGTCGAGCGCGGCGGCCGAAACCGGCACCAGTCCCTGCTGCCACGCGATGCCGAGCAGCAGCAGGTTGGCCGGCTGCGCGTCGCCGAGCAGGCGGGCGGCCAGCGCCCCGGCATCGACGAAGCGGGCGGCCTCGTCGCCCAGCGTGTCGAGCAGCCGGCGGCGCAGCGCCGCCTGCGGGAAGGACCAGTCGCGGTCGCGGGTGAATTCGCCGGTCGGCGTCTCGCTGCTGCTGAACACGCCGCGCGTGCGCCCGGCCAGCATCCGGGCCAGCGCCTCGGGGCCGGCACTGACCACCAGGTCGCCGCCGAGCACGGCGTCGGCCTCGCCGGTTGCGATGCGGGCTGCATGGATGGTTTCCGGCGCATCGGCGATGCGCAGGTGCGACTGCACGGCGCCGAACTTCTGCGCCAGCCCGGTCATGTCGAGCACCGAGACGCCCTTGCCGTCGAGGTGGGCGGCCATGCCGACCAGCGCGCCCAGCGTCACCACGCCGGTACCGCCGACGCCGGTCAGCAGCAGGTTCCACGGCCGCGCGGTGGCGGGTAGCGCGGGCGCCGGCAGCGCCGGCCAGTCGCCATCGTCGATCGCCGCCGCGGCGCGCCGGAGGCGGCCGCCGGTGACCGTCACGAAGCTCGGGCAGAAGCCCTTCAGGCAGGACAGGTCCTGGTTGCAGGCCGACTGGTCGATGCGCCTCTTCGTGCCGAACGCGGTATCGACCGGCACCACGGCCAGGCAGTTGGACTGCACCGAGCAGTCGCCGCAGCCTTCGCACACCGCCTCGTTGATGAAGGCGCGGGTGGCGGCCGGCGGCAGGCGGCCGCGCTTGCGCCGGCGGCGCGCTTCGGTGGCGCAGACCTGGTCGTAGATCAGCGCGCTGACGCCGGGCGTCGCGCGCAGTTCGCGCTGCACCGCGTCGAGCTCGTCGCGGTGGCGGACCGGCACGCCGGGCGCGAGGCCGTCGATGCCGGCGTAGCGGCCCGGGTCGCCGGTGACGACGACGATTCTCGCGACGCCCTCGGCGGCCAGCTGCCGGCTCAGGCGCGGCACGTCGAGCGCGCCGTCGACCGGCTGGCCGCCGGTCATCGCGACGGCGTCGTTGTAGAGGATCTTGTAGGTGATATTGACGCCGGCGGCGAGCGCCTGCCGGATGGCGAGCAGGCCGCTGTGGAAATAGGTGCCGTCGCCGAGGTTCGCGAAGATGTGCCGCTCCGCCGAAAACGGCGCCTGGCCGACCCAGGGCACGCCTTCGCCGCCCATGTGGGTGAAGGTCGCGGTCTGCCGGTCCATCCAGGTCACCATGTAATGACAGCCGATGCCGGCGACCGCGCGCGATCCTTCCGGCACCCGGGTCGAGGTGTTGTGCGGGCAGCCGGCGCAGAAATGCGGCTTGCGCTCGACGACCACCGGCGGCAGCCCGCCGGCCCGCTGCTTGGCCTCGATCAGCGTGAGCCGGGCGCGGATCGCCGGCGACGTCACGTAGCGCCCGATGCGCTGCGCGATGACCCGCGCGATGCCGGCGACGCTCAGTTCGCCGGCCGCCGGCAGCAGCCAGTCGGCGTGCGCCAGGTAGCCGCCGTCGCCTTCGACGGTCCACTCGCCCTTTTCGTCGAATTTCCCGATCACGCGCGGGCGGACGTCCTCGCGCCAGTTGTACAGCTCCTCCTTGAGCTGGTATTCGAGCAGCTGGCGCTTCTCCTCGACGACGAGGATTTCCTCCAGCCCCTCGGCGAAGCGGCGCACACCTTCCGGCTCCAGCGGCCAGACCATGCCGACCTTGTAGACGCGCAGGCCGACCTGCGCGGCCAGCGCGTCGTCGATGCCCAGTTCGTCGAGCGCCTGGCGGACGTCGAGGTAGCTCTTGCCCGCGGTCAGGATGCCCAGGCGCGGCTGCGCCGAGTCGATGACCAGGCGGTCGAGCCGGTTGGCCCGGCAGTAGGCGAGCGCCGCGTACAGCTTGTAGTTCAGCAGGCGGGCTTCCTGGACCAGCGGCGGGTCGGGCCAGCGGATGTTCAGGCCGTCCGGCGGCAGCGCGAAATCGGCCGGTTCGACGATGTTCACCGCGGCCGGGTCGAGGTCGACCGAGGCCGAGGTCTCGACGGTGTCGGCCAGCGCCTTGAAGGCGACCCAGCAGCCGGAATAGCGGCTCATCGCCCAGCCGTGCAGGCCGAAATCCAGATATTCCCGGACGTTCGCCGGGTAGAGCACCGGCATCATCACCGCCTTGAACACGTGCTCGGTCTGGTGCGGCAGCGTCGACGACTTGGCCGCATGGTCGTCGCCGGCGACCACCAGCACGCCGCCGTGGCGGGCGCTGCCGGCGGCGTTGGCATGGCGGAAGACGTCGCCGCAGCGGTCGACGCCCGGTCCCTTGCCGTACCACATCGCGAACACGCCATCGTGCTTCGCGCCGGGGAACAGCCCGACCTGCTGGCTGCCCCAGACCGCGGTCGCCGCCAGATCCTCGTTGATGCCCGGCTGGAAAACGACCTGATGCGCCGCGAGATGCGCGCGGGCCTGCCACAGGCCGCGGTCCAGGTTGCCGAGCGGGCTGCCGCGGTAACCCGAGATGAAGCCGGCGGTATCGAGCCCGGCGGCGAGGTCGCGTTCGCGCTGCAGCATCGGCAGGCGGATCAGCGCCTGCGTGCCGCTCAGGAAGACGCGGCCGGCGGCGCGCGTGTATCGGTCGTCAAGCGCCGCGGCGAGCGCAGCGGCTTCGGCGGGTTTGCCCATCGTCCTCTCCTTCGCGCCTGGTGGGCGCCCGGTGCAGCGGGCGGCGCCCCGGTGGAGGCGCCTGCGGATTGGAGTGGCGCGCCGGCCCCGGGGTTCAGCCCAGCTGCAGCGGCAGGTCCAGCGTCAGCGTGAAGCGGAAGCTGGAACCGACGCCTTCCTCGCTGTCCACCGTCAGTTCGCCGCCCATCAGCTCGACCAGCTGGCGCGAGATGGTCAGCCCCAGCCCGGTGCCGCCGAAGCGCCGCGTCGTCGAACCGTCGGCCTGCGCGAAGGCCTGGAAGATGGTTTCCAGGCGGTCGGCCGGGATGCCGATGCCGGTGTCGGTCACCGCGATGCCGACGACGACCTGCGACCAGTTCTTGTCGCGCCAGTCGACGCGGATCGTGATGCCGCCCTGCGGCGTGAACTTGATCGCATTGCCGACCAGGTTCAGCAGCACCTGGCGGATGCGCAACGGGTCGCCGACCAGGGTTTCCGGCAGGTTGTCGGGGATGACGACGCGGCAGTCCAGGCCCTTTTCCTTCAGCTGCGACTGCATCAGGCCGGTGACCTCGTCGATGACCTCGGGCAGGTTCAGCGGCGTGTGCTCGATTTCCAGTTTGCCGGATTCGATCTTCGACACGTCGAGGATGTCGTTCAGGATGCCCAGCAGGTTTTCCGCCGAGTTGCGCGAAATGTTCAGGTAGCTGCGCGTTTCCTTGTCGAGGTCGTTCATCAGCGCCAGCTCGATCATGCCGAGCACGCCGTTCATCGGGGTCCGGATCTCGTGGCTCATGTTGGCCAGGAATTCGCTCTTCGCCCGGTTCGCCGCCTCGGCTTCCTCCTTGGCCTGTTCGAGGTTCTGCATGATCCGCGAGCGCTGCTCCTCGCTGAGCGCGAGCGCCGCCTCGGCGTCGTTGCGGGCGGCCAGGAAGTCGTTGAACGCGGCGGCGACGGTGCGGATCTCGGTGCTGCCCTCCTCGGGGACCGGCGCCGACGGCTGCTGCGGGCGCATCGCCGCGGCCCGCTGGCGCATCGCCGCGGCGAGTTCGCCGAGCGGACTGACCAGCCCGTGCGACAGGTACCAGAGCAGCGGGATCGCGCCGAGCATCAGTGCGACGGTGACCAGTCCCATGCGCCGCTCGATCTCGGCGATCGGCTCGAAGGCCTCGGCGACCGGGATCACCGACGCGAGGATCCAGCCGGTCGTCTGCAGGCGCTTGAAGCTGAACAGGCCGTGCAGGCCGCGGCTGTTGCGTCCCTCCAGCGTGCCTTCGAAGCCCTCGAGGGCGCGGCCGAGCGCCGGGTTCTCCTGGGCGCCGGGGGCCGGCTTCATGATCCGCTCGCGGTCCGGATGGACCACCATCAGGCCTTCCCGGGACACCATGTACAGGTAGCCGGTCTTGCCGATCTTGCGGCTGCTCAGCGCGCCGAGCAGGTTGGGCTGGAACAGGTTCAGCACGCCGCCGGCGATCGCCTGCAGCCGGCCCCGCTCGTCGAGCAGCGGCACCGCGATGACGATGATCGGCTGGCCGGTGGCGCGGCCGATGATGGGTTGCGAAATGTAGGGCTTGCCGGTTTCGCGGACGACCTTGATGTAGTCGCGCTCGGACATGTCGAGCTGGCGGCGGCCGAGCTTGACCGGCCAGTCGGCGAGCAGGATGCCGCGCGGATCGAAGATGTAGAGGTCGTCGAACAGCGTCAGCAGCGCCGGGCGCGCCTTCAGGAAGGCCTCGAGCGCTGCCGGGTCGCCGAGCGCGGCGCGCGGGATGCGTTCGGTGCTGCGCGACAGCGCGGTGACCCGTTCGCTGAGCTTGTCGTCGAGATGGCGGCCGAGCTCCGTCAGCAGGTGGTACTGCTCTGCCTCGATCCGTTCGGCCAGCGTGCCGCGCAAGGCGTGGAACTGGATCAGCGATTGCGCCAGCAACAGCAGCAGGCCGATCCCGATGGCGCCGAGCGTGAGCTTGAATTTCAGGCTGGACTGGGGCATGGACGGTTGTGCGGCGCGGAAAATGCGAAGATTGTATCCCTTGTGGGTCGGAACGTCCCCTTTTCCTGCTTTCGGCATATTTTTCGATCCGCCCGCGATGCCGGCCGGATCGCGTATTGACGTTGATCAATGTCATCCGGAGAATCGTCCCGTTTGCGTTCCCACCCCGACAATCAGGAGAATCTCCGATGCACGCCAAGCTTTCCGTCGTTGCGCTGTCCGTCGCCTGCGCGCTCGCAGCCTGCGGCCAGAAGGAAGAACCGAAGCCGGCCGGTGCGCCGGAAACCGTCGTCCGGATCGGGCACGTCGCGCCGATGACCGGCCCGCAGGCCCACCTCGGCAAGGATAACGAGAATGCCGCCCGCCTGGCGATCGACGAACTGAACGCCCAGGGCCTGAGCATCGGCGGGGCCAAGGTGCGCTTCGAGCTGCTGCCGGAGGATGACCAGGCCGATCCCAAGCAGGGCTCGATCGTCGCCCAGAAGCTGGTCGATGCGAAGGTCAATGGCGTCGTCGGCCACCTGAACTCGGGAACGACGATACCGGCGTCGAAACTGTACGCGGACGCCGGCATTCCGCAGGTCTCCGGTTCGGCGACCAATCCGAAATACACGCAGCAGGGCTTCAGGACGGCCTTCCGGGTGATGGCCAACGACGTCCAGCAGGGCCGCGCGCTCGGCGAGTTCGCCGCCCGCCAGGGCATCCGCAGCGTCGCCGTGGTCGACGACCGCACCGCCTACGGCCAGGGCCTGGCCGACGAGTTCCGCAAGGCGGCCGAGGCGGCCGGCATCCAGGTCGTCGCCACCGAATACACCAACGACAAGGCGACCGACTTCAAGGCCATCCTGACCAAGATCAAGTCGACGAAGGCCGAACTGGTCTTCTACGGCGGCATGGACGCGCAGGGCGGCCCGATGGCGCGGCAGATGAAGGAACTCGGCATCAAGGCCAAATTCCTCGGCGGCGACGGCGTGTGCACGCCGGAATTCATGAAGCTCGGCGGCGAGGCGGCCGACGGCCACTACTGCTCGCTGCCCGGCATGCCGCTCGACAAGCTGGCCAAGGGGCCGGAATTCCGCGACAGGTTCGAGAAGAAGTTCAATGCCCGGATCCAGCTGTACGCGCCCTACGTCTACGACGCGGTGATGGTGATCGCCGATTCGATGAAGCGCGCCAATTCGGTCGATCCCGCGGTGTACCTGCCGGAAATCGGCAAAACCCGCTACGACGGCGTCACCGCACTGGTCGAGTTCGACGCCTTCGGCGACCTGAAGGGCGGCGCGATCTCGATCTACCGCTACCAGGCCGGCCGGCTCGATTACGTCGAGACGCTGGGCGGCGGTCCGCTGGATGGCGCGAAGGCCGAGGTCAAGGAAGCCGTCGCCGAGGTCAAGGAAGCGGCCCACGCCGTGGCCGGCGCCGCCGGCGCGGTCGGCAAGGAAGCCGTGAAGGCCGGGGCGGATGCCGTCAAGGCCGGCGCCGAGGCGGTCAAGGGTGCCGCCGAGGCGACCAAGGCAGCGGTCGAGAAGAAATAGGGACAACCGCCCCGGGACAAACGGCACCGCAAGGTGCCGTTTCCTTATCCTGCGGCCGGATATACAGAATGGATATCTTTCTCCAGCAACTCATCAACGGGCTGGTCCAGGGCAGCATCTACGCCCTGGTCGCCCTCGGCTACACGATGGTCTACGGCATCATGGGGCTGATCAATTTCGCGCACGGCGAGGTCGTGATGATCGGCACGCTGCTCGCCATCAGCGTCGCCGGCGGCCTGCTCCAGGCCGGCTGGCCGGTCGCGCTGGCCGGTCCGGCCGGGCTGGCCGCCGCGGTGCTCGGCTGCATGGCGCTCGGCTGGGGGCTGGAGCGCGTCGCCTACCGGCCGCTGCGCAACGCGCCGCGGCTGACGCCGCTGATCACGGCGATCGGCATGTCCATCGTGCTGCAGAACCTGGCGATGATGGTCTGGGGACGCAACTACCTCGGTTTTCCGGCGCTGCTGCCGAAGGCGGGGTTCGAGGTTGCCGGCGCGCATTTCACCGCGGTGCAGGTCGTCATCGTCGTCGTCTCGGCGGCGACCATGGCCGGCCTGCTGGCGCTGGTGTACCGGACGAAGCTCGGCATGGCGATGCGGGCGACCGCGCAGAGTCCCGCCGTGGCCCGCCTGATGGGCGTCGATGTCGACCGCGTGATCGCCGCGGCCTTCGTCATCGGCTCGGCGCTCGGCGCGCTGGCCGGCGTCATGGTCGGCTCCTACTACGAGATCGCGCATTACCAGATGGGCTTCATGCTCGGCCTCAAGGCCTTCACCGCCGCGGTGCTCGGCGGCATCGGCAACCTCGGCGGCGCGATGGCCGGCGGCGTGCTGCTCGGCATCATCGAGGCGCTCGGCGCCGGCTACATCGGCGACCTGACGGGCGGCTTCCTGGGCAGCCATTACCAGGACATCTTCGCCTTCGTCGTGCTGATCGGCGTGCTGATGTTCAAGCCGTCGGGGCTGTTCGGCGAGAAGACGGGGGAGCGGGCATGAAAAACTGGCTCAATCCGCGGTCGACCGCGGGAATCGCGCTGATTTCGGTCGCGCTGGTCGCGCTGCCCTTCGTCGCGGCGTCCGGCGGCCAGGCCTGGGTACGCATCCTCGATTTCGCGATCCTCTACGTTTTCCTGGCGCTCGGCCTGAACATCGTCGTCGGTTTCGCCGGCCTGCTCGACCTCGGCTACATCGCGTTCTACGCGGTCGGCGCCTACGCCTGGGCGCTGCTCGCCAGCCCGCATTTCGGGCTGCACTGGCCGGTCTGGGCGATCCTGCCGATCGGCGCCGGGCTGGCCTGCGTCGCCGGTGTGCTGCTCGGCTCGCCGACGCTGAAACTGCGCGGCGACTACCTGGCCATCGTCACCCTCGGCTTCGGCGAGATCGTCCGCATCTTCATGAACAACCTGAATGCGCCGGTCAACATCACCAACGGGCCGCAGGGAATCACGCTGATCGACCCGGTCGCCTTCGGCGCCTTCCGGCTGTCCGGCAACAGCCAGTTTTTCGGCCTGACGCTCAGTGGACCGCAGAAATACTATTTCCTGCTGGTCGCGCTGGCCATCGTGGTCATCGTCATCAACCTGCGCCTGCAGCATTCGCGGATCGGCCGCGCCTGGCAGGCGATCCGCGAGGACGAGATCGCCGCCAAGGCGGTCGGCATCGACACCCGCAACATCAAGCTGCTCGCCTTCGCGATGGGCGCATCGTTCGGCGGCATCGCCGGCGGCATCTTCGCGGCGATGCAGGGCTTCGTGTCGCCGGAGAGCTTTTCGCTGATCGAGTCGGTGATGGTACTGGCGATGGTCGTGCTGGGCGGCATGGGCCACATCCCCGGCGTCATCCTCGGCGCCGTGCTGCTGTCCATCCTGCCCGAGGCGCTGCGCTACGGCGTCGGGCCGCTGCAGACGGCGCTGTTCGGCAAGCAGCTGGTCGATCCGGAAAGCCTGCGCATGCTGGTCTTCGGGCTGGCGCTGGTGCTGGTGATGCGCTTCCGTCCGGCCGGCCTGTGGCCGTCGCCGGAACGCCGGCGCGAACTGCAGGAGACGGCGCGATGAGCGAAGTGCTGCTGCAGGCCGACGCGGTCGCCAAGCATTTCGGCGGCGTCCGGGCGCTGCGCGACGTCACGCTGTCGATCCGGCGCGGCGAGATCTACGGGCTGATCGGCCCGAACGGTGCCGGCAAGACGACCTTCTTCAACTGCCTGACCGGCCTCTACGTGCCGGACGGCGGCGGTTTTACCTTCTGCGGCGCGCCGCTCGTCGCCGACGCGCCGCAGAAGGCGGCGGCGCGCGGCATCGCGCGGACCTTCCAGAACATCCGGCTGTTCGGCAACATGAGCGCGCTGGAAAACGTCATGGTCGGCCGCCATGTGCGGACGCGCGCCGGCGTCTTCGGTGCGATGCTGCGGACGGCCGCGACGCGCGCCGAGGAGGCGGCGATCCGCCAGCGCGCGATGGAATTGCTGCATTACGTCGATATCGCCGAACGCGCCGACGACCTCGCCAAAAACCTGTCGTACGGCGACCAGCGGCGCCTGGAAATCGCCCGTGCGCTGGCCACCGAGCCGCAGCTGCTGTGCCTCGACGAGCCGGCGGCCGGCATGAACGCGACCGAGACCGCCGAACTGCGCGAACTGATCGCCGGCATCCGCGCCGACGGCACGACGGTGCTGCTGATCGAGCACGACGTGAAGCTGGTGATGGGGCTGTGCGACCGCGTCGCGGTGCTCGACTACGGCGCGCTGGTCATCGAGGACGTGCCGGCGGTGGTGCAGAAGGATCAACGCGTGATCGAAGCTTACCTGGGGGCCTGATGCTCGAAGTGACCGGACTCCACGTCGCCTACGGCGGCATCCAGGCGGTGCGCAGCATCACCTTCCACGTCAACGAAGGCGAGACGGTGGCGCTGATCGGCGCCAACGGCGCCGGCAAGACCAGCACGCTGAAGGCGATCGCCCGCGTCATCGACGCCGCTGGCGGCGACGTGCATTTCCGCGGCGAGAAGATCAGCCGCATCGCGCCGCACGCGCTGATCCGCAAAGGCATCGCGCTGGTCCCGGAAGGCCGCGGCGTGTTCCCGCGGCTGACCGTGCTCGAGAACCTGCGCATGGGCGCCTTCATCCGCGACGACGCGGTCGACATCGAAACCGACCTGGAAATGGTCTTCGGCTACTTCCCGCGCCTGAAGGAGCGGGAAAGCCAGCTGGCCGGCACGCTGTCCGGGGGCGAGCAGCAGATGCTGGCGATCGGCCGCGCGCTGATGAGCCGGCCGAAGCTGCTGCTGCTCGACGAACCGTCGATGGGGCTGGCGCCGATCATGGTCCAGAAGATCTTCGAGGTGATCCGCGCCGTCGCGTCGGCCGGCATGACCATCCTGCTGGTCGAGCAGAATGCGCGCCTGGCGCTGCAGAGCAGCCAGCGCGGCTACGTGATGGAAAGCGGCGGCATCACGCTGTCCGGCGACGCCGCCGAACTGCTCGACGACCCCAAGGTGCGGGCGGCCTATCTCGGGGAGTGAGTCCCGCTGCGGATCAGGCGGGCCGGATTGCCAGCGGCCACGGCGTCAGCCGGGATGTCGCGGTGTATCGTCGAGTTGGCGCCGATCGACGCATGCCGGCCGATCCGGATCCGCGGCAAGACCACGCAGCCCATCCCGAGGAAGGCCCCGCTTTCGATCGAGGCCCCGCCGCCCAGCCGGCAGCCCGGGTCAGGTGCACCCAGTCGCCGAGCAGGCTGTCGTGCCCTACCGTGCATTGGGCGCTGATGATCGCTCCGCGGCCGATGGTGCAATCGGGGCCGATCACTGCCTGGGCGTGGATGAAGCTGCCGGCGCCGATTTCGCACCCGCGGGCGATGCAGGCCGCCGGGTGAATGACCGTGACCAGTTCGAACCCGGCTGCGCTCAGCTGTTCGGCGATGCGCTGGCGGCCCGGGTTATCGCCGATGGCCAGTGCGATCCGGGTTTGTTTCGCGGCGAGCAGCGCATCGATCAAATCGGGGCCTCCGATGACCGGGTAGCCCATGATGTTTCGCGGCATCGCAGATGGTTGGTCTTCGAGCAGCCCGATGATTTGCTGCCTTCCTCCGGCCTCGATCGCCGATATCAAGAACTTCGCGTGTCCGCCGGCACCGTAGATCAGCAGTTCATTCGAAGCCACGTCGTCGCCGATTGCCATGGTGGTCAAAGCTCCAGGCGGCGGCGCACTTCGCCGGCGCTGGCCAGGGGGCGTTCCAATTCGCCGGCCAGGCGCAGGATTCGTTCGACCAGGCTTCGATTGCTGGCTGGCTGGCGACGTCCGGTGTCGTACCAGAGATTGTCCTCGAGGCCGACACGGACGCCATCGGCGTAAATCAGGCCGAGCAGGTTGGCCTGCAACTGGAAGCGCCCGATTCCCGCCAGCGAGACGACCGTTCCGTCCGGAATGCCGGCCAGCGTCGCAGCCAGGTCGAGCGGCCGGCTCTGGGCCCCGGCGATATTGCCGAGCAGGACGTTGGCGTAAGGCGTCCCGCTGATCAATCCCTCGCTTTTCAGCACGCCGGCGAAATTGGCCATGCCGATGTCGAAAATCTCGAGTTCAGGCCGGATGCCCCGCTCCTGCATCCGCGCCGCGAGCTTCCGTATCGTGTCGGGCGCGTTGACGCTGGCCGACTGGACGAAATTCAGCGAACTCAGCGTCAGGCTGGCCATGTCCGGCTTCATGTCGCCATCGAGATCGAGAACCCGGGCCCTCGATTCGAAATCGGCCTGTTTCCTGCCGCTGGTCGTCACGCAGAGAACGGCTTCGCGGCCGCCGGGCAGGCGGCGGATCGACTCGATCAGCCGGCCGTAGGGTTCCGGGTCGCCGACCTGCACGCCGTGCTGGTCGCGGGCGTGCAGGTGGAACATCTGGACGCCGAGTTCGAGGCAGGCCGCGACGTCGGCGACGATCTCGTCGTGCTGCAGGGGCACGTGCGGGCTCGTCTGGCGTGTCGGGATGACGCCGGTGCAGGCCAGGTTGATGATCAGTTCGTTCATCGCGTGACCTCCCGGGCCGTCTTGGCGGCGCGTCGGGCCGGGTTGCCGACATAGACCGCGTCCGCTTCGGTATCGGCGGTGACGACGGCGCCTGCCCCGATGAAGCAGCGGTCGCCGATGCGGACCCCGTCTCGAACGACCGCACCGAGTCCTATGAAGCAATTCCGGCCGATGGCGACATTGCCGCCGGTGACCACGCCGGACGCGATGAAGCTGTGGTCCCCGATGCTGCTGTGGTGGCCGATGTTGGCGCCGGCACGGACGATCACGTTGCGGCCGATCCGGACATGGGACTGCAGGATGGCCTGCTCGAAGACCATGACGTTTTCGCCGATCGGCGTGTCCGGCCAGACGCGGGCGTATCGGGAAACGAAACTGCCCAGCGCATAGCCCATCGCCTGTGCTTGCACACAGCGCTCCTCGCGCAGCCCGTTCATTCTCCGGTAGCCGAGTGTGATCAGGAGTTCGCACTGCCCGGGCGGGACATGTCGGGGCAGGTCCTCGAAGGGCAGTACCGGCAGTCCGTCCATCGTGCCGCCGTCAAGGTAGGCCCGGTCGACGGTGAAGGCGAGCACACGACGGCCGGCATCGTGCTGCAGGCAGTGGGCGGCGAGGCTGGCGAAGCTGGTTCCCCCGAAAATGACCAGGGGGCGCAGGAGATCAGGGCTGGCGGTGGCGTCTTGTGTCATCGGTCGGCAATCAGCTGGACTATGCGTTGAACTTCGGCGTCGGTCAGTGCCGGATAGATCGGCAGGCACAGAACGGAATCCGCCGCGAGGGCGGCGTTCGGCAGATTGTAGCGGGCCGCGCCTGGAGACGATCGGTAGACCGGGAAGTCGGAGATCAGCGGATAAAAATAGCGCCGGGCGTAGATTCCATGCTGCTTGAGCCGTTCATAGAGCGCATCCCGTCCGGGGCGGGGGCCGGGCTCGACCAGGATGGGGAAATACGAGGCGTTGCCGCCGTCCACCGCGGGAGGCAGCGGGCAGCGGATGCCGGGCATGCCGGCGAGCAGGTGCCGGTAGAGGCCGTCGATTTCGCGGCGCCGGGCCAGTGCGGCGTCGATGTGCTTCAGTTCGAGCAGCCCGAAGGCGGAATTGACCTCGCTCATCTTGCCGTTGATACCGGCCGAGACGACGGTCGTTTCATCGACGTAGCCGAAGTTCCTCAGGTGCTCGATGCGTTCCTTGGTCCGTGCATCCGGCGACACGATCGCGCCGCCCTCGAAAGTGTGGAAAACCTTGGTCGCATGGAAGCTCAGGACGCTGAGGTCGCCGTGCAGCAACAGGCTTTGGCCCCGCTGGCCGACTCCGAAGGCATGGGCGGCGTCGTAGATCACTCGCAGCCCATGTCGCTGCGCGATGGCTTCGATGGCCTCGACCGCGCAGGGTGTCCCGTAGCAATGGACGGGCAGGATCGCCGTGGTCGCCGGCGTGATCGCCGCCTCGATCCGGGCCGGGTCGAGGTTGAAGGTCTGTGGGTCGATATCGGCGAAGACCGGCTCGATGCCGTTCCAGCGCAGTGCGTGCGCGGTGGCGACGAAGGAATAAGGGGTGGTGATGACTTCGCCGCGGATGTCCAGCGCCTGCAGGGCAATGATCAGGCCCAGCGTGCCGTTGCCGACCAGGGACAGGTGCTCGACGCCGAGGTAATCGGCGAGCGCCTGCTCCAGGCGCTGGTGCATCGGCCCGCCGTTGGTCAGTTGGCCGCTTTCCCAGATGCTTTCCAGATAGGGAAGAAATTCTTCCAGCGGCGGCAGGTGGGGGCGGGTGACGTAGATAGGGCGGCTCATCGGACGCTTCTCCGCGGTTCGCGCCATTTCCGGAATAGTCGGCGCAGCAGGGCGGCCAGTCTGTCTCCCGGCCCCAGCGCCGAGCCGAACTCGGCGACTAGCGCCGCCTGTTCGGCGGCCCCGATGCGGGGCGAACGCAGCACGCCCCGGACATATTTCCGGGTTCGCCGGACGAAGGCATCGTGATAGCGCCCGGCCGTCATGTCGTCCAGTTCCTTCAGGGAGCGGGCGACTGCCCATGCGTGCTCGAGTTGCATCCGGGGGTCGCTGCCGACGCGCGCGGTCCAGGATCCGTTCGTCCGGGCGCGGTACAGTGACATCGGTTCCGGCAGGTAAAGCGCCCCGTCGGGGATGGCCGAGATGATCTGCATGTAGATGTCGCCGACGGTCAGGTAGGCGCGGGCGGCGGTGAAACGACGGAATTCGTCCAGCGCGTCGCGGCGGACCACACAGGCAGCCGTCGGAATCTGTCCGTGTCGTTTCAGGATGATTTCTTCGGGGGGGACGATCCGTGCCTGGTCTCCGTAGTGCCCGACCGTTTTTCTACGGCCAGCCCGCGCGTAGTCGATACGTAGCGCAGGATGGAAGGACAGGCGGCATTCGGGGTGCGCCTGCATCTGCCCGATCTGCCTCTGCAGCTTCAGCGGATCGGTCCAGGCGTCGTCGCCTTCGCAGTACGCAAAGAAATCGCCCGTTGCCCGCTGGTAGTTCAGGTGGGCGACCTTGACCTTCTTAGAGTACTGGTTCTCGCTCTGGTAGATCGGGCGGATCAGCCAGGGGTATCGCTGTTCGTAGGCACGTACGATGTCGGCGGTCCGGTCGGTCGAAGCATCGTCGTGGATCAGGATTTCGACCGGGAAGCCGGTCCGCTGCATCAGGAAGCCGTCGATCGCCTCGGCGATGAAGGCTTCGTGGTTGTAGGTGATGCAGCAGATGCTGACCAGCGGCGCCTGGTCACGCCAGTGAGGATCGCCGACCGGGAAAAGGCTGCCCGGTCGTTGTTCGGAATCGGGCAGCGGGGCGGGCATGGCGGTCAGTTCGCCGCGAACGTGAAGGCGTCGGCGAAGAATTCCTCGGCCGGCAGGCCGCAGCGTTCGACCAGGTCGCGCTTCGCGTTGTCGATCATCGCCGGCGAGCCGCAGGCATAGACCTGGTAGCCGGACAGGTCCGGGAAGTCGGCGAGCACCGCATGGTGCACGAAGCCGGTGCGGCCGGTCCAGCCGTCGTCGGGCGCCGGCCCGGACAGCACCGGGACGTAGCGGATGTGGGCGTGCTCGGCCGCCCAGCGCTCGGGCAGCGCGTGCTGGTACAGGTCGACGCGCGCCTTGGCGCCCCAGTAGATGTGCAGCGGGCGCTGGCTGTTTTCGGCGATGGCGTGTTCGACGATGGCCTTGATCGGCGCGAAGCCGGTGCCGCCGGCAAGCAGGATCACCGGCTTGGCCGACTCCTCGCGCAGGTAGAAGCTGCCGTGCGGGCCGTTGAAGCGCAGGATGTCGCGCAGCTTCATCGTCGAGAACACCTGCTCGGTGAAGGCGCCGCCCGGCACGTGGCGGATGTGCAGCTGCAGCACGGCATCGTCGTGCGGCGCGTTGGCCAGCGAGAAGCTGCGCTTGCGGCCGTCCTTCATCAGGATGTCGATGTACTGGCCGGCCCAGAACTGCAGGCGCTCGCTGGCCGGCAGCCGCAGGTGCAGTTCGATGACGTCGGGGGCCAGCTTCTCGAGCTTCTCGATGCGGCCGGGCAGCGTCTTGACCGGAATGTCACGGGTCGAGCCGACCTGCTTGCATTCGATGACCAGGTCGGACTGCGCCCTGGCGCAGCAGTACAGCGTCAGTCCGGCCGCCTTCTCGTCGTCCTTCAGTGCGTGCGGCTGCGCCTTGCCGTGATCGACGGCGCCCTCGACGACCTTGCCCTTGCAGGCGCCGCAGGCGCCGTCCTTGCAGCCGTAGGGCAGCGTCAGGCCCTGGCGCAGTGCGGCGTCGAGCAGGGTTTCGTCGGGCTCGGCGGCGAACTGGCGGCCGCTCGGCTGGACAGTGATCTGGTAGCTCATCGGTTCCCCTTCATGGTGCTCGGCTACAATGCCGGCGTGCAAAAAATCCTGATCGTCGGCAGCGGGGACGTCGCCCGCCGCATCCTCTCCCGTCTCGCCCACCGCGCCCGCGTCTACGCCTTGCTGCGCGATCCGGGCCGCGCCGCGGACTGGCGGTCGGCCGGCGCGACGCCGGTGCTCGCCGACCTCGACGACCGGCGCTCGCTGACGCGGCTGGCCGGGCTGGCCGACAGCGTGCTGCACCTCGCGCCGCCGCCGAACGACGGGGCGCGCGATACGCGAACCCGGCACCTGCTGGCCGCGCTGGACAAGGTCAAAAGTCTACCACGGCACCTCGTATACGTAAGCACGACGGGGGTTTACGGCGATTGCGGGGGCGCCGCGATCGACGAGACCCGGCGCCTGAATCCGGAAAGCGCCCGGGCGGGGCGGCGCGTTGATGCCGAACGCGCGCTGCGCGACTGGGGCGCCCGCCGCGGCGTCGCCGTCAGCATCCTGCGCGCGCCCGGCATCTACGCGGCCGACCGCCTGCCGTTCGAGCGCCTGCAAAAAGGCCTGCCGGCGCTGGTCGACCGCGACGACGCCTACACCAACCACATCCACGCCGACGACCTGGCCGCCGCCTGCATCGCCGCGCTGCGCCGCGGCCGGGCCAATCGCGCCTACAATGTCGTCGATGATTCCGGGCTGAAGATGGGCGACTACTTCGACCGCGTCGCCGATGCCTTCGGCCTGCCGCGGCCGCCGCGCCTGACGCGGGAAGAGGCGGCTGGCCGCCTGTCGCCGCTGCAGATGTCCTTCATGCGGGAGTCGCGGCGCATCGGCAACCGGCGCCTGAAAACAGAATTAAAACTAAGCCTCGCCTACCCGACGGTGGACGCCGGGATTGCCGGGGCGCGCTCTAGGAGAAACGCATGCTGATCGTCAAAGCGCTGCACATTTCGCTGGTCGTCGCCTGGTTCGCCGGGCTGTTCTACCTGCCGCGCATTTTCGTCAACCTGGCCATGGTGCCGGCCGACAGCCCGGCCGAACACGACCGCCTGCTGTTGATGGCGGGCAAGCTGTTCAAGTTCATGACGCCGCTCGGCATCCTCGCCGTGCTGCTCGGCCTGTGGCTGTGGTTCGGCTTCGGCTTCGCCGGCGGCTGGCTGCATGCGAAGACCTTCCTGGTCGCCCTGCTGGTTGCGTACCACGTGCATTGCGGTATCGTGCTCAAGCGCTTCCAGCGCGGCGCCAATGCCCGCAGCCACGTGTGGTTCCGTTTCTACAACGAGATGCCGGTGCTGGTGCTGTTCGCCGTCGTCTTCCTCGCCGTCCTCAAGCCTTTCTGACTATGAACAATTATTTCGCCATCTGCCCGCGCGGGCTCGAAGAACTGCTGCTCGACGAACTGCGCGGCGTCGGCGCCGAAGACCTGCGGTCGACGGCCGGCGGCGTGTTCTTTTCCGGCGACTGGGCCGTCTGCTACCGGGCCAACCTCGAGTCGCGCATCGCGACGCGCATCCTGTGGCACATCGTCAAGGGGCCGTACGAGAAGGAAGAGGACATCTACCGGCTGGCCGTCCGCCAGCTGTGGCCCAACCATTTCGCGGTCAGCTGCACGATGCGCGTCGTCACGACGGGGATCAAGTGTCCGCTGAAGTCGCTCGACTTCGTCACGCTGCGCGTCAAGGATGCCGTCTGCGACCGCTTCCGCGAGGACCTCGGCGAGCGCCCGAACATCGACACGCGCAACCCGGACGTCGGCATTCACGTCTTCCTGACCGACCGGGAATGCACGCTCTACCTCGACACCTCCGGCCAGCCGCTGTGGCAGCGCGGTTTCCGCAAGGCCAGCGTGGAGGCCCCGCTGAAGGAGAACCTGGCGGCCGGCATCCTGAAAATGACCGGCTGGCAGCCCGGCATGCCGCTGGTCGACCCGATGTGCGGCAGCGGCACCTTCCTGCTCGAAGCCGTGCAGGTCGCGCTCGACCGCGCGCCCGGCCTCGACCGGACCTTCGCGTTCGAGCGCCTGAAGCGCTTTGCGGCGCTCGAGTGGGCCAACATCCGCGCCGCCGCCGAGGCCCGCGTGAAGACCGTCGACCATCTGGACATCCGCGGCTGGGACATCGACGAGCGCGCCGTCCGCGCGACCCGGCGCAACCTGCAGGAAGCCGGTTTCGGCAACCTGGTCGCGGTCGACCGCGGCGACGTGCTGGATATCGAGCCGCCGGCCGACCACGGCATCCTGCTCGCCAACCCGCCCTACGGCGAACGCATCGGCGAACAGGACGAACTGGCGGCCTTCTACCCGGAGCTGGGCAGCGCGCTGAAGCGGCGCTGGGCCGGCTGGAATTGTTTCTTCTTCACCGCCGACCTGCGCCTGCCCAAGCTGGTCGGCCTGAAGCCGAGCCGCAAGACGCCGCTGTTCAACGGCCCGCTCGAGTGCCGGCTGTTCGAGATTCGCATGGTCGCGGGCAGCAACCGCAAGGCCTGATCGCCGCGCGCAATTGATGTCGGTCAGAAGTTGTGGCCGCGCGGCGTGCGAGCATACCCATTTTCAATAAGAAAAGTAGAGGAGAAGTCGATGTCTGCAAGGGTTCAGTATCTGCAAAAGCGCATGGCGGCGGACGATGCGATCCGCGTCGTCCGGGATGGCGACACGGTCGTCGTCCCGACCGCGGTCGGCGAGCCGCCGTCGCTGCTGACGGCGCTGTCGGCGGCGCGGCGCGATTTCCGCAACGTCACCGTGTCGCAGATCCTGCCGGTCCGCAAGTACGATTACTTCGATCCGGAAACGGCCGAGCACATCCGCCACACCGCCTATTTCTTCAGCGGCGCGACGCGGGCCGGCGGCCAGCAGGGCTGGATCGACTTCATTCCGGCCTATTTCTCCGAACTGCCGATGCTGATCGACCGCGGCCTGACGCCGGCCGACGTGGTGTTCAGCATGGCCTCGCCGATGGACGAGCACGGCTTCTTCTCGCTGTCGCTGGGCGTCGACTACACGATGGCGGCGCTCGAGAAGGCGCGCGCCATCGTGCTCGAAGTCAATCCCAACGTTCCGTTCGCCAACGGCGACTGCCACATCCACATTTCGCAGGTCGCCGCGCTGGTCGAGAGCGAGGAGCCGCTGCTCGAGGTCGGCCTGCCGAAGATCGGCCCGGTCCAGGAAGCGATCGGCAAGTACGTCGCCGACATGATCCCGGACGGCGCGACGCTGCAGATCGGCTACGGCGGCATTCCCGACGCCGTGGTCATGCAGCTGACCGACAAGCGCGACCTCGGCATCCACACCGAGATGGTCGGCGACGGCATCATGACGCTGGTCGAGGCCGGCGTCGTCACCAACCGCAAGAAGAACTACCACCACGGCAAGATGCTGGCGACCTTCGCGCTCGGCTCGAAGAAGCTGTACCAGTTCATGAACCGCAACCCGGCGCTCGAGATGCACCCGGTCGATTTCACCAACGACCCCTACCTGGCCGGCCAGAATGACAACCTGCACGCGATCAACGCGACGATGCAGATCGACTTCCTCGGCCAGTGCGGCTCGGAAAGCCTGGGCACGGCGCCGTATTCCGGGACCGGCGGCCAGGCCGACTTCGTCCGCGCAGCAAACCGCTCGAAGGGGGGCAAATCCTTCATCGTGCTGCCGTCGACCGCGAAGGACGACACGATCTCGCGCATCGTGCCGACGCTGGCTCAGGGCACGCACGTGACGACCAGCAAGAACGACGTCAATTACGTCGTCACCGAGTACGGCGTCGCCCAGTTGCGCGGCAAGACCGCCAAGCAGCGCTGCGCCGAGCTGATCGCCATCGCCCACCCGGATTTCCGCGGCGAACTGCGCGAAGCGGCGCGCAAGCTGAAGCTGCTCTAAGCCGCTTACAAACGGTTGCAATTTGTCCCGCCCGGTCGGCCCGATGATCCGCTATCTTCAAAGCGGATCATCGGCAGACCGGGTATTCCCATGAAAAGCTACAAAATCCTGATCGCACTGCTCGTCGCGGCCCTGTCCGCCGGCAGCGCCTGGGCGCACCGCGGCCATTCCGGTGGCCGGGTCGGCGTCTATGTCGGCGTGCCGCTGTGGGGGCCGGTCTGGGGTCCGGGCTGGTATCCGCCGCCGTATTACTACCCGCCACAGGTCGTCGTCGTGCCGCCGTCGCCGCCGCCCGTCTACATCGAGCAGAATCCGGAGCCGGCCGTGCCGGAGGCGCAGCAGTACTGGTACTACTGCCCTGGCGCCAAGGGCTACTATCCTTACGTCAAGGAATGCCCCGAGGGCTGGCGCAAGGTGCTGCCGAACCAGGAGAAATGAGTCATGAACGCGCGCTTTCCTTCGCTTTTCCGGGTCGCCGCCGCTTCCGGCGTCCTGTTGCTCGCCGCCTGCACGTCGTTGCCGACCGGCCCCAGCGTGATGGTGCTGCCGGGAACCGGGCAGAGCCTTGAGGCCTTCCGCAGCGACGATGCCTGGTGCCGCCAGTACGCCCTGGCGCAGATCGGCGGCCGCAGCGCCGAACAGGCGCAGCGCGAATCGGCCGTCAATAGCGCCGTCGTCGGTACCGTGATCGGTGCCGCCGCCGGCGCGGCGATCGGCGGCGACGGCCGCGGTGCGGCGATCGGCGCCGGTAGCGGCCTGCTGATCGGTAGCGCTTCCGGCTCCGACGCGGCGCGCGTATCCGGCGTTGGCACCCAGCGCCAGTACGACAACGCCTACGTCCAGTGCATGTACAGCAAGGGGCACCGGGTTCCGGTGCCGGGCAACGTCAGCTATTCGCGCCCGGTCCGGGCCGGCGACGCCGGCCTGCCGCCGCCGCCTCCGGGATCGCCGCCGCCCCCGCCGCCCGGGCGCTGAGCGAAATTTTCCGACCGCTGTCCAGGCCGGACGAATCCGCCTATGATGACGACACCATGTCGCCGGGCGGAGGAATCATGAAAACACTGGCTTGCGGACTCCTGTTGCTGGCCCTGCACGGGCCGGCGCTGGCGGCCGACGAGGGAATCGGCCACATCCAGACCCTGCAGGGCAGCGTCTGGATCGAGCGCGGCGGGCAACGCCTGCCCGTTGCCCCGGGCACCGAGGTCCGGCGCGGCGACCTGATCCGCACCGGGATGCCCGGTGCCGTCGGCATCGTGCTCTCCGATCACAGCAGCGTCTCGCTCGGTTCGGGCAGCGAGCTCGCGATGGAAACTTACGATTTCGATCCCCGCGAGGGACGCTTCGCGCTGGTCATGCGCATGGTCAGGGGCAGTTTCGCCTACCTGTCCGGGCTGATCGGCAAGCTGTCGCCGGAGTCGATCCGGCTGAAGGTGCCCGATGCGACCATCGCGGTGCGCGGCACCAAGCTGCTGGTCGAGATTCCGGAATGACGCAGGGGAGGCCGTGATGAATTCAGCGATGCGTTGTCTTGCGGCAGGCCTCGCCTGCGTGTTGCTCGCCGCCTGCGGCGGGCGGTCGTCGGTCGTGCTGGTGCCCGATCCCGACGGCCATGTCGGCTCGGCCGAGGTCAGTACCGCCGGCGGCAAGCAGGTGCTGGCGAAGTCCGGCGACATGACGAAGGTGGCCGGGGGCGATGCCCCTCCAAGCGCCGTCTCGACCGCCGGGGCCGACTATCTGGCCCGGACCTTCGGCGAGGCGCTGGCGATCGAGCCGCCGCCGCCGGAAAAGTTCACGCTGTATTTCGAAACCGGAACCACGACACTGACCGCCGAATCGGCGCGGGCAGTGGCCGCGATCGTCGCGGCCAGCCATCGACGGCGGGCGATCGGCATCGCCGTCAGCGGCCATACCGACACCGCCGGCTCGATCGCGCTGAACGAGCGCCTGGCCCGCGAGCGCGCCGAGTTCGTTCGGCAACTGCTGGTCGGTCAGGGAGCCGAATTCCGCCGGATGGCGGTGTCGTCGCACGGCAAGGGCAATCCGGCCGTACCGACGGCGGACGGCGTCGCCGAACCGCGCAACCGCCGGGTCGAGGTCATCCTCCATTAGGGCCGCCATGTCGTCCATCCCGGGACAGGAGGCTGGGCGTTTCTTTCCCGGCCTGGGCGGACGGGGGGCGCTGCTGCTGGCCGGCTGGCTGCTGACCGCCGCTGTCGCGCTGCTGCAGGCCTTTGCACCGGCTCCGCTTCGGGAGGCACAGAACCGGCTGTACGACCTGATGCTGGGCGCCCGGGAGCAGGCGGCGCTGTCTCCGGTGCCGGTACTGGTCGGGGTCGACGACGCCAGCCTGGCCAAATTCGGGCAGTGGCCGTGGCCCCGCTATCGCCTCGCGATGCTCGTCGACCGGCTGCAGCAGCGGGGCGCCGAAGTCGTCGCGCTGGATTTCCTGATGCCCGAGGCGGACCGCACGTCGCCCGGCATCATCCGCGCCGAGCGCCGGCGGGACCGGGCCGATCCGGGTGCGCTCCCGGGGGGCGAAGGCTCGGACGAGAACACCGCCCGGCTGGCCGACAGCCTGCGCCGGGGCAAGGCGGCGCTCGGGTACTACCTCGATTTTTCCGCAGCGCCGCCGCGGCGCGTCGAACAGCCGCCGCCGGCCCTGCCGACCGGGACCGTGCTGCGCAGCGAGGCGTCCGACCTCGCCCGGCCGCTGGCCCGCGGCGAACTGCGCAGCCACCCACAGCTGGCCGCCGCCGCGGCCGCCGAAGGCTTCACCAACGCGTTGCACGACACGGACGGCACGCTGCGCCGCGTGCCGCTGCTGCTGCCGGCCGCCGGCGACGAGCGGGTGTCGCTGGCGCTGGCCGCGCTGATGCTGAGTACCGGCGAGCGGCAGCTGGAACTGCTCGCCGACGGGGGCGAACGCGCGTTGGCATGGAACGGCCGGCGGATTCCGCTGGATGCGGCAGGCAACCTGCTGGTCGATTTCCGCAGCGGCTCGCCGGCCTTTCCCTATCTGTCGGCCGGCGGGGTGCTGCACGATGCGCCCGGACAGCGCGACCTAGCCGGGCGCATCGTGTTCGTCGGCGCCTGGGCGAAAGGCCTGGGCGACCTGCACCGGACCCCGTCGGGCCGGCTGCTGAACGGCGTCGAGGTCCATGCGACGGTGGTCGACAACCTGCTGTCCGGCAGTTTCGTGACCCGCCCCGCGTGGGCGCCGGCCGTCGAGCTGCTCGCGCTGGTGCTGATCGGCGCCGGGCTGACCTGGGTGCTCAGCCGGGCCGGGTTCCGTCTGTCGCTGCTCGCCGTGCTGGCGGTCGGCGCCGGCTGTTACTGGGGAGCGCGGCAGTTGCTGGTCGCGAGCGGAATCTACCTGTCGCCGCTGTTGCCGATGCTGCTGCCCGTCGCGATCTCGACGGTGCTCAGCCTGCTGAAATACGGACTGGAAGCGCGCAAGGTCCGCCTGCGCACGCGCGACCTGCTCGAGGCGCAGGACACGATCATCATCGGCATGTCGGCGCTGGCCGAGGCCCGCGACAAGGAGACCGGCCACCACCTGCTGCGCACCCGGCGCTACGTCGAACTGCTCGCCCGCCAGTTGAGCCGGACGCCGAAATACGCGCATCTGCAGCCGCACGACATCGAACTGATGGCCAAGTCGGCGCCGCTGCACGATATCGGCAAGGTCGGCATCCCGGACAGCATCCTGCACAAGCCGGGCAAGCTGTCGCCCGAAGAGTATGGCGTCATGCAGCAGCATCCGCTGATCGGTGCCGATGCGCTGACCCGAGTCGTCGTCGGCACGGGGCATCCGGAAAAGCACGCCTTCCTGGATTACGCGAAGCAGATGATCGAGTCCCACCACGAGCGCTGGGACGGCAGCGGCTATCCGCACCGCTTGTGCGGCGACGCGATTCCGCTGCCCGGCCGCCTGATGGCGCTGGCCGACGTGTACGACGCGCTGGTCAGCCGGCGCGTCTACAAGCAGGGCATGAGCCACGCCGACGTCCGCGATTTCATCGTGCAGGCGTCGGGCAGCCATTTCGATCCGGACGTCGTCGCCGCCTTTCTGGCGACCGAGGGCGAATTCGCCGACATCGCGCAGCGCTACGCCGATCCGCCGGAGCCGGCTGCGGCCTGACGCGGTGGACGGCCGCCGGCGCGGGTTTTTCGGGGCGGATTCCGGGCTTTCCGGCGGGAGGCTATTCCTTGCCGAGCCGGTATTCGCCCGGGCGGGCGCCGGTCCATTTCTTGAAGGCGCGGCGGAAGGCGCTGGTTTCGGTGAAACCCAGCGTTTCGGCAATCGCGGCCATGTTCAGCTCGCTTTCGCTGAGCATCGTGATTGCCAGGTCCTTGCGCAGTTCGTCGAGAATCGAGCGGTAGGTGCTGCCTTCTTCGTCGAGCCGGCGGCGCAGCGTCGCCGTCGAGGTATGGAATTGCCCGGCCAGCGTCCCGAAGTCGGGCCAGGCCCCCGGCGGGAGTTCGCGCAGGCGGCGCCGGATCTGCGCGGCGAGACCGCTGCTGTTGCGGTACTTGACCAGGAAGTTGGCCGGCGCGCGGCGCAGGAATTCCTTCATCGTCCGCTCGTTCTGCAGGTTCGGCAGCGCCAGGCAGTCGGCCGCGAAGGCGATGCCGGAATTTTCCTGGTCGAAGCGCAGTTCCTGCGCGAACAGCACGCGCCACTCGTCGCTGAAAGCCGGCTCGGCGCAGCGGAACGCCGCGTAGTGCAGCGGGATGCGGCGGCCGATCAGCCAGCAGGCGAGGCCGTGCAGCATCATCAGGTAGGTGCCGTAGGCGAAGGCCCGCTTCGGCGGCACCGGACCCGGGGCGCCGGGGGGCGCCTTGTCGCGGATGACCAGGCGGGCCTCGCCGCCGTCGATCTGCAATTCCCCCTCGAGATCGTCGATGACCAGGCGCAGGAAGCGCAGTGCGCGGCGCAGCGCGCGTTCCAGCGTGTCGGCGTGGATCAGCGAATGGCAGAGCAGCGTGAAGCTGCCGGCCGGCATGCGGTGGCTGTCGAGGCCGAAGAATTCGTCGTCGATCGCCTGCGCGATGCCGTGCCAGAGCAGGCCGTAATTGACCGAGGAGACCCGCGCCTGCGGCGAGCCCAGCAGTTCCGGGGAGATGCCGGCATTTTGCAGCAGCGACCGTTCGTCGAGGCCTCGCCCGCGGATGCATTGCAGCGCCTCGTTGACGAAGGCGATGGCGATGGTTCCCTTGGCGGTGGTCGTGTTGTCCAGGCCGCCGGCCGGTCGGGGCGAATGCATGGGGACCGATTTTATCACTCAGATTGAGCGATTCAGTCACTGATGCCCACCCCCGGCTTCCCCTAACATGCTGGCCGAATTTCATTTTTGTTTCATCGGATTCCAGTCCAGGAGGAGAGCGATCATGCAGATCGAAAACAATGTGTTCGTGGTCACCGGCGGTGCGTCCGGTCTGGGGGCGGCGACCGCCCGGATGATCGTCGATGCCGGCGGTAAGGTCGTCCTCGCCGACGTCAATGCCGAGGCCGGCGAGCGCTACGCCGCCGAGCTCGGCGCGGCGGCGCGTTTCGTGCAGACCGACGTCACCCGCGAGGAGAGCGCCCGCGCCGCCTTCGCCGCAGCCTGCGAACTGGGCACGCTGCGCGGCCTGGTCAATTGCGCCGGCATCGCACCGGGCGAAAAGGTGGTCGGCAAGGAAGGCCCGCACAAGCTCGAGAGCTTCGCCCGCACGATCAACATCAACCTGATCGGCAGCTTCAACATGCTGCGCCTGGCCGCCGAAATCATGAGTGCCGCGGCGCCCGACGCCACCGGCGAGCGCGGCGTCATCGTCAATACCGCTTCGGTCGCCGCGTTCGACGGCCAGCTCGGCCAGGCGGCCTATGCCGCGTCGAAGGGCGGCATCGTCGCGATGACCCTGCCGATCGCCCGCGAACTGGCGCGTTCCGGCATCCGCATCATGACCATCGCGCCGGGCATCATGGAAACGCCGATGCTGCTCGGCATGCCGCCGGAAGTTCAGGAGGCCCTCGGCAAGATGGTTCCCTTCCCGTCGCGCCTGGGCAAGCCGGCCGAATACGCCGCGCTGGTCCAGCACATTTTCAGCAATCAGTACCTGAACGGCGAAGTCATCCGCATGGATGGCGCCATCCGCATGGCCGCCAAGTAATCCAGCCACCGGGAGAAAACACATGTCGCAAGATCCTATCGTTATCGTCTCCGCCGCCCGCACCCCGATGGGCAGCTTCCAGGGCGGCTTCTCCAGTCTGACCGCCGCCAACCTCGGCGCCGTCGCGATCAAGGCCGCCGTCGAGCGTGCCGGCATCGACGCCGACCTGATCGAGGAAGTCCTGATGGGCTGCGTGCTGCAGGCCGGCCAGGGCCAGGCGCCGGCCCGCCAGGCCGCGCTGCAGGCCGGGCTGCCGCTCACCGCCGGCTGTGCCACCATCCACAAGGTCTGCGGTTCGGCGATGAAGGCGACCATGCTCGGCCACGACGGCATCCTGGCCGGCTCCTACGGCGCGGCCGTGGTCGGCGGCATGGAGTCGATGACCAACGCCCCCTACCTGATGACGAAGGCACGCGGCGGCTACCGCCTCGGCCACGGCCAGCTCTTCGACCACATGTTCCTCGACGGCCTGGAAGACAGCTACGGCAAGGAAACCCGCGGCCGCCTGATGGGCACCTTCGCCGAAGAGTGCGCGGCCACTTACGGCTTCACCCGCGAAGCGCAGGACGAGTTCGCGGTGCGTTCGACGACGCGCGCCATCGAGGCCAGCCACAACGGCGCCTTCGCCTGGGAAATTGCGCCGGTGACCGTCGCCGGCCGCAAGGGCGACGTCGTCATCGACAAGGACGAAGGCCCGTTCGCGGTCAACGTCGAAAAAATCCCGACTTTGAAGCCGGCGTTCAAGAAGGACGGCACGGTCACCGCCGCCAACTCGTCGTCGATTTCCGACGGCGCCGCGGCGATGGTGCTGATGCGCGCGTCCCAGGCGGAAAAGCTCGGCCTCAACCCGGTCGCCCGCATCGTCGGCCACACCACGCATGCCGGCGTGCCGGCGCTGTTCCCGTCGGCCCCGGTCGGCTCGCTGCAGAAATTGTTCGCGAAAACCGGGTGGACCGCGGAAAGCGTCGACCTGTACGAGATCAACGAAGCCTTCGCCGTCGTCACGATGGCGGCGCTGCACGACCTCAGGCTCGACCCGGCCAGGGTCAACGTGCATGGCGGCGCCTGCGCGCTGGGCCACCCGATCGGCGCTTCCGGCGCGCGCATCATCGTCACGCTGCTCGGCGCGCTGAAGAAGACCGGCGGCAAGCGCGGCGTCGCCAGCCTGTGCATCGGCGGCGGCGAAGCCACCGCGCTCGGCGTCGAGCTGCTGTAATCAACCGGGCGAGGAGACCAACATGATTCTGACCCAGGAACAGGAAATGATCCGCGACGCGATGCGCGCATTTGCGCAGGAGCGTCTGGCCCCCTTCGCGGCCGATTGGGACCGCCACCACACCTTCCCGGCCGACGCGCTGAAGGAGCTCGGCGAACTCGGCGCGATGGGCATGTGCGTGCCCGAGGAATGGGGCGGCGCCGGCATGGACTACATGTCGCTGGTGCTGACGCTGGAAGAAATCGCCGCCGGCGACGGCGCGACCTCGACCATCGTTTCGGTGCAGAACTCGCTGGCCTGCGGCATCACGCAGAAGTACGGCACCGACCAGCAGAAGGAAGAATGGCTGAAGCCGCTCGCCCGCGGCGAAAAGCTCGGCTGTTTCTGCCTGACCGAGCCGCACACCGGCTCCGATGCGGCGGCGATCACCACGCGCGCCGACCGCGACGGCGACTTCTTCGTGCTGAACGGCGTCAAGCAGTTCATCACCACCGGCAAGCACGCCCACATGGCGATCGTCTTCGCGGTCACCGACAAGGCGGCCGGCAAGAAGGGCATCTCCTGCTTCCTGGTGCCGACCGACACCCCCGGCTTCATCGTCGGCCGCGTCGAGGAAAAGATGGGCCAGCACGCGTCCGACACCGTGCAGATCATTTTCGAGAACTGCCGCGTGCCGGCCAGCGCGCTGCTCGGCAAGGAAGGCGAAGGCTACCGGATCGCGCTGTCCAACCTCGAAGCCGGCCGCATCGGCATCGCCGCGCAGAGCATCGGCATGGCGCGCGCCGCGTTCGAGGCCGCCGTCCGTTACGCCAAGGAGCGCGTGACTTTCGGCCAGCCGATCATCGAACACCAGGCGGTCAATTTCCGTCTGGCCGACATGAACACGCTGCTCGACGCCGCCCGCCTGATGGTCTGGCGCGCCGCCCAGCTGAAGGACGCCGGCAAGCCCTGCCTGAAGGAAGCGTCGATGGCCAAGATGTTCGCCTCCGAGGCCGCCGAGAAGATCGCCTCGGACGCCATCCAGATCCACGGCGGCGTCGGCTACACCAGCGACTTCCCGGTCGAGCGCATCTACCGCGACGTCCGCATCAGCCAGATCTACGAAGGCGCCAACGACATCCAGCGCCTGGTGATCGGGCGCACGATCGCCGCCGAATAAGGGCGATCCCGGGGCGGCGGGCCAGACCCGCCGACCCCGGTCATATAACAAGCAGACAAGACACTAGGAGGAAAAATGTCCGTTGAAAATCCGTTTACCGCGGGGCTGGACCGCAATGCGGCCAACTATGTGCCCCTGTCGCCGCTGAGCTTCCTCGAGCGCTCCGCCTTCGTCTACCCGAAGCGGATTGCGGTGATCCAGGGGGCGCGCCAATACACCTGGGCCGAAACCTACCGGCGCTGCCGCCAGCTCGGCTCGGCACTGGCCGGCCGCGGCATAGGCAAGGGCGACACCGTCGCCGTGATGCTCCCGAACACCGCGCCGATGTTCGAGGCGCATTTCGGCATCGCGATGTGCGGCGCCGTGCTGAACACGCTGAACACCCGCCTCGACGCCGAGATGGTCGCCTTCATGCTCGACCACGGCGAGGCGCGGGTGCTGATCACCGATCCCGAATTTTCGGCCATCGTCAAGGAAGCGCTGACGCTGATCAAGGGGCCGCGGCCGCTGGTCATCGATGCGCTCGATCCCGATTACGCCGGTGGCGAGGCGCTGGGCGAGAAGGATTACGAGAGCTTCCTGGCCGAGGGCGACCCGGACTACGCCTGGTCGCTGCCCGACGACGAGTGGGACGCGATCACCCTGAACTACACGTCGGGCACGACCGGCAATCCGAAGGGCGTCGTCTATCACCACCGCGGTGCCTACCTGAACGCCGCCAGCAACATCATCTCCTGGGGCATGCCGCCGCATGCGACCTATCTGTGGACGCTGCCGATGTTCCATGCCAACGGCTGGTGCTTCGTCTGGGCGCTCGCCGCCAATGCCGGGACCAGCGTCTGCCTGCGGCGCATCGAGGTCGGCGCGATCTTCGACCTGATCCGCCAGCACAAGGTCAGCCACATGTGCGGCGCGCCGATCATCTACGGCATGATGATCAACGCCCCGGCCGAACTGCGTGCCGGCATCGATCATCCGGTCAGCGGCCTGATCGCCGGCGCGGCGCCCCCGGCGGCGATCATCGAGGGGGCCGAGCTGATCGGCCTGAACATCACCCACGTCTATGGCCTGACCGAAACCTACGGCCCGGCTTCGGTCTGCGCCAAGCATCCGGAATGGGAGACGCTGCCGCTCGACCTGCGCACGGCGCGCAACGGCCGCCAGGGCGTGCCTTACCACATGCAGCAGGCGGTCACCGTGCTCGATCCGGATACCATGCAACCGGTCCCCTGGGACGGCGAGACGATGGGCGAGATCATGTTCCGCGGCAACCTGGTCATGAAGGGCTACCTGAAGAACGAGAAGGCGACGCAGGAAGCCTTCGCCGGCGGCTGGTTCCATTCCGGCGACCTGGCGGTCGTCCACAGCGACGGCTACGTCAAGATCAAGGACCGCTCCAAGGACATCATCATCTCCGGCGGCGAGAACATCTCGTCGCTGGAAGTCGAGGACGTGCTCTACCGCCACCCGGCGGTGATCGCCGCGGCGGTCGTCGCCAAGCCCGACGGGAAGTGGGGCGAGGTGCCCTGCGCCTTCGTCGAGCTGCGCAACGGCAGCACGCCGACGGTCGCCGAGATCGTCGCCTACTGCCGCGAGCACATGGCGCACTTCAAGGTGCCCAAGGAAATCGTTTTCGGCGAACTGCCGAAGACCTCGACCGGCAAGATCCAGAAATACGTTCTGCGCCAGGCCGCCAGGTCGGCGCAGGCGATCGAGTGAGAGCGGCTGCCCGGCGCATCGCGCCGGGCAGCCTCCGCCGCAATCTTGAGCCGGCAGCGCGTGCCGGCGAGGAGCTCCTGATGGATTTCGAATACGTTGTGCCCGAGCGCATCGGGCGGGTCGGCCGGATCACGCTGAACCGGCCGAAGCAGCTGAATGCACTGAACGACGCCCTGATGCAGGAATTGACCGCCGCCCTCGACGATTTCGAGGCGGATGCCGGGATCGGCTGCATCCTGATCACCGGCAGCCCGCGCGCCTTTGCCGCGGGGGCCGATATCGATGCGATGAAGGACTGGACCTACACCGACGTCTATGCCGCCGATTACATCACCGCCACCTGGGAGCGCCTGAAGCGCTGCCGCAAGCCGGTGGTCGCCGCGGTCGCCGGCTACGCGCTGGGCGGCGGCTGCGAGCTGGCGATGATGTGCGACATCATCATCGCGGCCGACGATGCGGTCTTCGGCCAGCCCGAGATCCGGCTCGGCGTGCTGCCCGGCGCGGGCGGAACGCAGCGCCTGCCGCGTGCGGTCGGCAAGGCGAAGGCGATGGACCTGTGCCTGACCGCCCGCAACCTCGGCGCGGCCGAGGCCGAGCGCGCCGGCCTGGTGAGCCGGGTCGTGCCGGCCGAGTGCCTGCTCGACGAGGCGATGGCCTGTGCCGAAAAGGTCGCCTCGTATTCGCTGCCGGTCGCGATGATGATCAAGGAGTGCGTCAACCGCGCCTTCGAAAGCGGCCTGAACGAG
Organism: Dechloromonas sp.; assembly: GCA_028687035.1. Lineage (GTDB taxonomy): Bacteria > Pseudomonadota > Gammaproteobacteria > Burkholderiales > Rhodocyclaceae > Azonexus. The sequence goes on from JAQUAX010000015.1 coordinate 61,971, forward strand.
GGGCTGCTGTTCGAGCGCCGGGTTTTCCATTCCGCCTTTGCGCTGGCGGACCGCAAGGAAGGGATGACCGCCTTCCTCGAAAAGCGGGCGCCGACTTTCGACCATCGTTGACAGGAATTCCCGTGCAACAGCAAACAAGCAATCAGGCGACGCGGCGCGGCCCGCTGGCCGGTGTCAAGGTTCTCGAATTCGCCGGGATCGGCCCGGGACCGTTCTGCGGCATGCTGCTCGCCGACATGGGGGCGGAAGTCATCCTGCTCGAACGCGCCGGCGGCACCTTCGCGTCGCAGCTCTTCGGCGGCGGCCGCAAGGCGGTCGCCAACCGCGGCAAGCAGTCGCTGTGCATCGACCTCAAGCACCCGGACAGCAAGGCGCTGGTCACCCGGCTGATCGGCCAGGTCGACGTGCTGATCGAGGGCTACCGGCCCGGCGTCATGGAGCGTCTGGGTTTCGGTCCGGCCGACTGCCTGGCGGTCAATCCGCGCCTGGTCTATGGCCGGATGACCGGCTGGGGGCAGAACGGGCCGCTCGCCCAGCGAGCCGGGCACGACGCCAATTACGCGGCGATCTCGGGCGCGCTCGATACCGGCCGCCGCCACGGCGGCGCGCCGTGGGCGCCGCCGACGCTGGTCGGCGACATGGGCGGCGGCGGCCTGCTGCTCGCCTGGGGCATCGCCTGCGCGCTGTTCGAGGCGCAGCGCAGCGGCCAGGGCCAGGTGATCGACGCGGCGATGTGCGAAGGCGCCGCGCTGCTCGCGCACGGGCTCTTCAACCTGAACGCGATCGGTGCCTGGGACGGCCATTGCGCGCTCGACACCAGCGCCCCGTTCTACGACGTCTACCCGTGTGCCGACGGCGAGTGGCTGACCGTCTGCCCGCTCGAGCCGCAGTTCTACGCCGCCTTCGTCGAGCGCCTGGGACTGGCCGGCGATCCCGACTTCGCCGGCCAACAGTACGACACCGCGCGCTGGCCCGCCCAGAAGGCGCGCCTGACCGAACTGTTCGGGACCCGGGAACGCGCCTACTGGCTGGAAGTCTTCGCCGATACCGACGACTGCGTCTGGCCGGTGCTGAGCATGGACGAAGCGCCGCAGCATCCGCACAACCGCGCGCGCGACAGTTTCGTCGAGGTCGCCGGCATCGTGCAGCCGGCGCCGGCACCCAAGCTGTCGCGGACCCCCGGCCAGGTGCAGGGCGAGCCGCCGCTGCAGGGCGAGCACAGCCGGGCCCAGCTGCTGGCGCTCGGCCTGAGCGCGGCCGAAGTTGACGATCTGGCCGCGGCCGGCGTGATCCGCTGTGCCGGCTGACGCGGCGTCGGCCGCCTCCTTTCCCAACGACATGGCGAACCGCCAGGACCCGACAATGAGCGATCCCCAGCAACAAGCCATCGACGGCGTCATCGAACGCCGCTATTCCTGCCGTGCCTATCTGCCCGACGAAGTGCCGCGGGCGACGATCGAGGCAATCCTCAAGGTCGCCGCGCGGGCGCCCTCGGGCACCAATACGCAGCCGTGGAAGGTCCGGGTGCTGACCGGCGAGCGCAAGACCCGGCTCAGCGCGAAGATCGTCGCCGCCTTCGACGATCCGGAAGAAGCGGCGACCCACGCCGAGTGCTATCCCTATTACCCGAGCCAGTGGGTGTCGCCCTACATCGACCGCCGGCGCAAGGTCGGCTTCGACCTCTACAAGCTGCTTGGCATCCAGAAGGGCGACGCCGGACGCATGCACCGCCAGCATGCGCGCAATTTCGAGTTCTTCGGCGCCCCGGTCGGCCTGGTCTTCACGATCGACAAGCTGATGGAACAGGGCAGCTGGCTGGACTACGGCATGTTCCTGCAGAACGTCATGCTCGCTGCCAAGGCGCGTGGCCTCGACACCTGTCCGCAGGCCGCCTTCGTGCAGTTCCACCGCATCCTGCGCGAGGAGCTGGCGATTCCGGAAGCCGAGACCGTCGTCTGCGCCATGGCGCTCGGCCATGCCGATCCGGATGCGCCGGAAAACGCGCTGCGCACCGAGCGTGCGCCGCTCGACGAGTGGGTCAGGTTCGAGGACTGATTTCCCGAACCCGTAGCGGGCCGGCCCGGCGATCCGCGCAGGCCGGCCGGACTGCGTTTCGCCCGCGACCGGCGCGGGGCGAAACGCAGTTCAGCGCGATGACTCAGGCGACGCCGGCGCTGTGTGCCTGCTGGTCGGCCCAGTACGAAGAGCGGACCATCGGGGCACAGGCGGCGCCCGAAAATCCCATCTTTTTCGCCTCATCTTCGTACATCTTGAAGACGTCGGGGTGAACGTAGCGGACGACCGGCAAATGATGGCCGGTCGGCGCCAGGTACTGGCCGATGGTCAGCATCTCGACGTCGTGGGTGCGCAGGTCGCGCATCACGTCGAGGATCTCGTCGTCGGTTTCGCCGAGGCCGACCATCAGGCCGGACTTGGTGTTGACCTGCGGGTAGCGCGCCTTGAAGCGCTTCAGGAATTCCAGTGAATGCGCGTAGTCGGCGCCGGGGCGGGCCTGCTTGTACAGCCGGGGCACGGTTTCCATGTTGTGGTTCAGCACGTCGGGCAGGGCCTGGCCGAGCACGTCGAGCGCGACGTCCATGCGGCCGCGGAAGTCCGGGACCAGCGTCTCGATGGTCGTCGTCGGCGACGCCTCGCGCACGGCGCGGATCACGTCGACGAAGTGCTGGGCGCCGCCGTCGCGCAGGTCGTCGCGGTCGACGCTGGTGATGACCACATAACGCAGTTTCAGCGCGGCGACCGATTCGGCCAGCTGGCGCGGTTCGTCCGGGTCGGGCGGCAGCGGCTGGCCATGGCCGACGTCGCAGAACGGGCAGCGGCGCGTGCAGATGTCGCCCAGGATCATGAAGGTCGCCGTGCCGCGCCCGAAGCATTCGCCGATGTTCGGGCAGGTCGCTTCCTCGCAGACGGTGTGCAGCTTCCGCTCGCGCAGCATGGATTTGATCTCGCCGAAGCGGCCGGCGCTGTTGCCGGCCTTGACGCGGATCCAGTCCGGCTTCTTCAGCGGCTGGTCCACCGGGACGATCTTGATCGGAATGCGCGCCGTCTTCAGCTCGCCCTTTTGCTTGACGCCTTTTTGTTTCGCGCCGCTTTCGATGTCAGCCATGTTTCTGTTCCAGTTGCTGTAGCAAGTGTTGCGAGAGTCGCTCGCCCGCCTCGTGAGCGGTGAGCGGGAGGTTCAGGTCGCGCGTCTGGATCACTTTCAGCCCGGCGTAGCCGCAGGGGTTGATCGCATCGAACGGCGACAGGTCCATGTCCACGTTCAGCGACACGCCGTGGTAGGAGCAGCCGTTGCGGATGCGCAGGCCGAGCGCGGCGATTTTGGCGTCGCCGACATAGACGCCGGGCGCGCCGTCGCGCCGCTGGGCAACGACGCCCTGCTCGCCGAGCAGGTCGATGACTGCCTGCTCGATCGCGCTGACCAGTTCGCGCACCTTGATCTTCAGGCGCGGCAGGTCGAGCAGCAGGTAGATCACGACCTGACCGGGACCGTGGTAGGTGACCTGGCCGCCGCGGTCGATGCGGACCAGCGGGATGCCGACGTCGCGCAGCACATGTTCGGGCTTGCCGGCCTGGCCGAGCGTGTAGACCGGCGGGTGCTCGACGACCCACAGCTCGTCCGGCGTGTCCGCCGTGCGCGTTGCGGTGAAGTCCTGCATCGCCTGGAAGGTCGGCTCGTACTCGACCCGGCCCAGGCGCCTGACGACGACGTCCACGTTACAGGACGACCTTGACCAGCGGGTGGGAGGTCAGCTCCATGTAAAGCGCGTCGAGCTGCGGCTTCGACGTCGCGACCACGGTGCAGGTCAGGCTGACGTAGGTGCCGCCGGAGCTGGCGCGCATTTCCATCGTCGCGCCGTCGAAGCCGGGGGCGTGGCGGGTGACGATCTCGAGCACGGCCTGGGCGAGCGCGTCCTCGGCCTTGCCCATGATCTTCAGGGGGAAGTCGCAGGGGAATTCGAGCAGGGTTTCGGGTTGGTCAGCCATTGCGCATTACCGTGTTCTTGAAGTCCTGGTACCACTGCCACATCGCTTCGCCGACCGGCCCGGGCTGGCCGGTGCCGACCGGGACGCCGTCGAGCGTCGTGATGGCCAGGATTTCCTTGGTGGAGGAGGTCATCCAGACCTCGTCGGCGGCGCGAAGTTCCGCTTCGCCGATTTCGCGGACTTCCAGCGGTTGACCGTGGGCGGCCGCCAGTTCGAGGATCACGTCGTAGGTGATGCCGGGCAGCATCAGGTGGGTCTTCGGCGGCGCCAGCAGCACGCCGTCCCTGACCACGAAGACGTTCGACGCGGCGCCTTCCTTGACTTGGCCGTCGCGGATCAGCAGCGCCTCGGCGCAACCCTGTTCGACGGCCTGCTGGCGGGCCAGCACGTTGGCCAGCAGCGACACGACCTTGAGGTCGCAGCGCGACCAGCGCAGGTCGGGCACGGTGATCGCGGCGACGCCGGTGGCGCGTACCGCGGCCGGCGTCGTCACCAGCGGCGAGCTGAAGGCGAACACCGTCGGCGGCACGCTGGCCGGCGGGAAGGCGTGGTCGCGCTTGTCGTCGGCGCCGCGCGTGACCTGCAGGTAGATCGACTGGTCTTCCCACGGGGCCGCGTCGATCAGCCGCAAAACGACGCTTTTCCAGGCGTCGACCGCGAGCGGGTTGGCCAGCCGGATGCCGTCCAGCGTCGCCTGCAGGCGCTTCAGGTGTTCGTCGATCCGGAACGGGCGCCGCGAATAGACCGGGATCACCTCGTAGACCCCGTCGCCGTATAGGAAGCCGCGGTCGAGCGGCGACACGCCGGCCTCGGCCAGCGGCAGGTAGGCCCCATTCAGGTAGACGGGATCGGCGACGTAGGGGGTCATGGGGTCAGGCGAACCAGAGCCGGATGGTGTCGAAGATACGGACAAAGATGTTGCCGAGTTCGACTTTTTCAAGGGCAACGACCGGATATTCGCCGTAGGGCTTGCCGTCGATCGTCACCTTCAGCGCGCCGAGCTTCTGGCCGGCCTCGATCGGGGCGATCAGCAGCGGCTCCTCGACGAACTCGGACTTGACCTTGTCGGCGTAGCCTTTCGGTACGGCGACGCTCAGATCGTTCTGGACGCCGGCCTTGACCGAATTCTGGCTGCCCTTCCAGACGCGCAGCGCGGCGACCGGCTGCTCCTTGGCCTGGATGGTCACCGAGTCGTAGGCGATGTAGCCCCAGTTCAGCAGCTTCTGCGATTCGCTGGCCCGCGCGCCGTCGGACGCGGTGCCGAGAACGACCGACAGCAGCCGGCGCTTGTCGCGCAGCGCCGACGAGATCAGGCAGTAGCCGGCGGCCTCGGTGTGGCCGGTCTTGACGCCGTCGACGGTGGGGTCGATGAAGAGCAGGCGGTTGCGGTTCGGCTGCGTGATGCCGCCGTACGTGTATTCCTTCATCGAGTAGTACTTGCGGTATTCCTCGGGGAAGTCGCGGATCAGCGCGCCGGCGAGCAGGGCCAGGTCGCGCGCCGTCGTGTAGTGGTTCGGGTCGGGCAGGCCGGTCGAGTTCATGAAGTGGCTGTTCTTCATGCCCAGGCGCTCGGCTTCGCGGTTCATCATCTGCGCGAAGTTCTCCTCGCTGCCGGCGATGCCTTCGGCCAGCGTCACGCAGGCGTCGTTGCCGGACTGCACGATCATGCCCTTGATCAGGTCCTCGACCGGAACCTGTGTATCGACCTTGACGAACATCTTGGAGCCGCCGGTCCGCCAGGCCTTGGCAGATACCGGCAGCGGCTGCTCGAACGACAGCGTCTTCTTGTGCAGCGCCGAGAAGGTCAGGTAGGCGGTCATCAGCTTGGTCAGCGAGGCCGGTTCGAGGCGCTCGTCGGCTTTCTCCGCGGTCAACAGCTGGCCGGAGCCCATTTCCAGCAGCAGCCAGGATTTGGCGGCCAGCGACGGCGGCACCGGGGCCTGCTGGGCGAAAGCGGAAGCAGCGCCGGCCAGGGCGGCGGCGAGGGCGATCTTGCGGAACAGCGACATGGATTTGTTCTGGGGATGGCGTTGGGGGAGCCGAATTATACCCCCGGCGTCGCAGCCGCCTGCGCCGACGCCGCGCACAGCACCTCGATCGCCGGGTGGCGGATGCGCCGCTCGTTGGAGATCGCGTAGATCTGCTCGCTGACCCCGTCCATCGGGCCGAGCGGGCGGGCGTCGAGCTGCACGGCGATCTGCCCGGCCAGCGCCAGCGGCGCCGGGAACAGCCCGAGTCCGCCGCGCCCGAAGGTGTTGAGCAGCGCGTTGTCCTCGAACTCGCCGGTCAGCTTCGGCCGCAGGTGATGCTTTTCCAGCCAGCGGTCGATCCGTCCGCGCAGCGCGTGGTGGCGGCTCGGCAGCAGCAGCGGCGCGCCGTTCAGGCTGTGCGGGAAGCCCTCGGTGTAGCGCTCGACCAGTTCGGTGGTGCCGAACAGCCCGGTCGCGAAATCGCCGAGCCGGGTGTTGAACACCTTCAGGTTGCCGCCGACCGGCGCCGGCCGGTCGGTCAGCACGACGTCGAGCTTGTGCAGCGCGAGATCGGCCAGCAGGTCCTCGAACTCGTCCTCGTCGCAGATCAGCCGGACGTCGTTGGGCATCGCGGTGACCGACGACAGCAGCCGGTAGGCGAGCAGCTTCGGGATGCCGTCGGAAATCCCGGCGCGCAGGCGCAACGTCGATTCGCTGTCGCCGCTCTGGATCGCATCGACCAGGGCCTCGCCGAGCTGGAAGATCTGGTCGGCGTAGCCGAGCGCCAGGCGGCCAGCGTCGCTGAGCACCAGCCCGCGCCCCTGGCTGTTGAACAGCGCCTTGCCGAGCTGGCGTTCGAGCAGCGACAGCTGCCCGCTGATCGTCTGGACGGCGACGCCGAGCCGCTCGGCGGCGCGCGTGATGCTGCCTTCCTGGGCGACGACCCAGAAGTAATGCAGATGCTTGTAATTCAGCGTGCTCATTTGGTTCATCCGAAAAAACCGAATCGAAGTTCAATTTTGATCCTGTTTTCCAGGTTTGTGCAATGCAATAACATGCGCTCCTGTTCTTTTTCGGAGTTCGCCATGAAACGCGTATTGCTTTTCCTCGTCACCAACCTGGCCGTGATGCTGGTGCTCAGCGTCGTCACCAGCCTGCTCGGGGTCAACAAATTCCTGACCGCGAACGGCCTGAACCTCGGCATGCTGCTCGTCTTTGCCGGCGTCATCGGCTTCGGCGGCGCCTTCATCTCGCTGCTGATGTCGAAGAGCATGGCCAAGTGGAGCACCGGCGCCCGGGTCATCGAGCATCCCTCGACCTCGACCGAGGTCTGGCTGGTCGATACCGTCGCCCGCCTGGCCGACCGGGCCGGCCTGCCGATGCCGGAAGTCGCGATCTACGACGGCGAGCCGAACGCCTTCGCGACCGGCGCGACCAAGAACGCCTCGCTGGTCGCCGTGTCGACCGGCCTGCTGCAGGGCATGACGCGCGAAGAGGCCGAGGCGGTGCTGGCCCACGAGGTCGCCCACATCGCCAACGGCGACATGGTCACGTTGACGCTGATCCAGGGCGTGGTCAACACCTTCGTGATCTTCCTGTCGCGCGTCGTCGGCTATGCGGTCGATTCCTTCCTGCGCCGCAACGACGAGGAAAGCAGCGGCCCCGGCATCGGCTACATGGTGACCAGCTTCATCTGCGAAATCGTCTTCGGGGTGCTGGCCAGCATCATCGTCGCCTGGTTCTCGCGCCAGCGCGAATTCCGCGCCGACGCCGGCGCCGCCCGGCTGATGGGCTCGGCCTTGCCGATGCAGAACGCGCTGCGCCGTCTGGGCAATCTGCACACCGAGCCGTTGCCGCAGAACATGGCGGCGTCCGGTATCGCCGGCGGTCAGGGCCTGATGGCGCTGTTCGCGACCCATCCGCCGCTCGAACAGCGCATCGCTGCCCTGAACGGGCGCTGATAACATGCGCCATGCATACCCCCGGCGGAAGCCCGGGGGCATGCATTCCCGATGGCACACCGATTGCTCACTTTGTTTTCATGATGCGACGCACAAAACTCCTTTTCATCGGCCTTGCCTGCCTGGGCGGCAGCCTGCAGGCGCAGCCGGCCTACGACCTCGCGCAGCTCGAGCGCCTGGCGCTCGAGTCCAGCCGGGCCGTGCTGGCCGCCCGCGAGCAGCTGAACGCCGCCCGTTCGGCCGTCGATAGCGCGGCGGCCTTTCCCAATCCGGAAATCGAGTATCTGTCCGGGACGCTGCGTTCGCGCGGCGTCGGCGGCAATCTGGGCGACGCGCGCAGCGCCTCGCTGACCCAGCCGCTCGATCTGCCGTGGTTGCGCTCGGCGCGCATCGGCGCCGCCGAGGCGGGGCTGGCGGCGACCGACGCCGCTGTCCGCGCCTTCGAGGCGCAGCTGCTGGCCGGCGTCCGGCTGCGCCATTACGACGTGCTGCGCCGCCAGGCCGAGCTGAAGAACGCCCGGGAGGATGCGGCGCTGATGGAAGGGGTGCGGGCGCGGATCGCGTTACGCGTCGAACTCGGCGAGGCGCCGCGCTTCGAGCTGATCAAGGCCGACGCCGAAATGCTCAACGCCCAGAAGGCCGTGCAGGTCGCTGAATTCCGGGTCGGCCAGGCCGGCGCGCAGTTGCGCCAGCTGGTCGGTGCCGCGCTGCCCGCCGATTTCATGCTGAAGGGCCAGCTGCGCGACGTGCCGGCCGTGCCGCCGGCCGACGTCGTCCGGCGCAGCCTGCCCGGGATCAGCCCCGATCTGGCGCGTGCACGCGCCGAAACGGTGCGCGCCGAGCGCCTGCTCGATTACGAGAAGCAGCAGCGCTGGCCGCGGCTGGCGCTGAAGGCCAGCGTCAGCGAGGAGCCGGATACGCGCAGTTCCCAGTTCGGCGTCGTCGTTTCGGTGCCGCTGTGGGACCGCCGTCGCGGCCCGGTCGGCGAGGCCGCGGCGCAACTGGCGCGGGCCCGCCACGAGCTGGCGGCCCAGGAATTCAGTCTGGACCAGCAGCTGGACATCGCCTACCAGCAGTACGAGATCGCCCAGGCGCAGGTCGCCGCGCTGGAATCCGGCATCGTCCGCCAGGCCGAGGCCGCGCTGAAGGTGGCCGAAGCGGCCTACAAGTTCGGCGAACGGGGGTTTCTCGAAGTGCTCGACGCGCAGCGCGTGTTCCGCGCGGCGCGCGGCGAGCTGATCGCGGCACGCTACGAACTGGCTGCCGCCTGGGTTGAAATCGAACGGTTGCGGGCCGTTCCGGAAGGACAAGCACAATGAAAAAAGGCATTTTGATGATGTTGACCGCGGCGCTGCTCGCCGGGTGCAACCAGGACGACAGCAAGACCAGCGCGGCGCCGGCGGGCGATCCGGCCATCGTCGCGCCCGGCCAGGAACTGCTCGCGCAGCTGAAGCTGGCCGATGTCAGCACCCGGCCGGTCGCCGAAACGCTGCGCGTCGCCGGCAACATCGGTTTCGACGAACAGCGCCTGGCCCGCATCGGGGCGACGATCACCGGCCGCGTCGTGCAGATCGACACGATCCTCGGCCAGTCCGTCCGCAAGGGCGAGGTGCTGGCCCGCCTGAACAGCAGCGAACTGTCCGAGCAGCAGCTGGCCTACCTGAAGGCGCGTGCCCAGCTCGAACTGAACAAGCGCAACGCCGAACGTGCCAGGGCGCTGTTCGAGGCCGACGTGATCGGCGCGGCGGAGCTGCAGCGCCGCGAAAGCGAACACCAGATCTCGGTCGCCGAGACCCGTGCCGCCTCCGACCAGCTGCAGCTGCTCGGCGTCAGCCGGGCGGCGATCGAGCGCCTCGGCCGCCAGGGCGAGGTCGACTCGGTGACGCCGGTCGTCGCGACGATGAACGGCGTCGTCGTCGAGCGCAAGCTGGCCCAGGGTCAGGTCGTGCAGCCGGCCGACGCGCTGTTCACGATCGCCGACCTGTCGCGCGTCTGGGCAATCGCCCAGGTGCCGGAACAGCAGGTGGCGCTGGTCAAGGCCGGCCAGGCGGTCAGCATCGAAGTGCCGGCGCTCGGCAACGAGAAGCTGGTCGGCAAGCTGATCTTCGTCGGCCAGACCATCGATCCGGAAACCCGCACCGTGCTCGTCCGCACCGAACTGGACAACGCCGACGGCCGGCTGAAGCCGGCGATGCTGGCATCGATGCTGATCGAGGCGAAGCCGGTCGAGCGCCTGGTCGTTCCGGCCAGTGCCGTGGTCCGCGAGAACGACGAGGACCACGTCTTCGTCGCCGAGGGGGACGGCGTGTTCCGTCTGGTCAAGGTCAAGCTCGGTCCCGAGCAGGGCGGCCAGCGCGTCGTGCAGTCCGGCCTCAAGGGCGGCGAGAAGCTGGTCGTCGAAGGCGCCTTCCACCTGAACAACGAACGTAACCGCAAGGAAATGGAGGGCGCGTGATCGAGTCACTGGTTCGTGGGGCGCTCAAGCAGCGCCTGGTCGTCGCCGTCATCGCCGCCGTGCTGTTCTTCTTCGGCCTGAACGCGGCGCAGAAGCTGTCGGTCGATGCCTTCCCGGACGTCACCAACGTCCAGGTCCAGATCGCCACCGAGGCGCCCGGCCGCTCGCCGGAGGAGGTCGAACGCTTCGCCACCGTGCCGCTCGAGGTCGCGATGACCGGCCTGCCCGGCCTGGAGGAGATGCGTTCGCTGAACAAGCCGGGCCTGTCGCTGATCACGCTGGTGTTCACCGACAAGACCGACGTCTATTTCGCCCGCCAGCTGGTCATGGAGCGCCTGCTCGAGGTCGGCTCGCGCCTGCCGGAAGGCATCACGCCGGTGCTCGGCCCGGTGTCGACCGGCCTCGGTGAGGTCTATCAATACACGCTGGAGCGCGCCGATGACGGTGAGCGTGCGCTGACTCAGGAAGAGCTGATGCAGCGCCGGATCGCTCAGGACTGGGTCGTCCGCCCGCTGCTGCGCTCGATTCCCGGCGTCGCCGAAATCAATTCGCAGGGCGGTTACGCCAAGCAGTACCAGGTGCAGGTCAACCCGGACAAGCTGCGCCACTTCGGCCTGACCGTCGCCGACGTCTATCTGGCGGTCGGCCGCAACAACGCCAATGGCGGCGGCGGCGTGCTGCCGCAGTACGCCGAGCAGTACCTGATCCGCGGCGTCGGCCTGGTTCGCGATCTCGACGACCTGCGCGCCATCGTGCTCAAGGAAAAGGACGGCGTGCCGGTCTATGTCCGGGACGTCGCCGAAGTCCAGATCGGCCACGAGGTGCGCCAGGGCGCGGTGATCAAGAACGGCGTCACCGAAGCGGTCGGCGGCGTCGTCATGATGATCGCCGGCGGCAACGCGAAGGCCGTGGTCAGCAAGATCAAGGCGCGGGTCGACGAGATCAACGCCAAAGGCATGCTGCCCGACGGGCTGAAGGTCGTTCCCTACTATGACCGCTCGGAACTGGTCGATGCGGCGCTGTGGACCGTCACCAAGGTGCTGCTCGAAGGCGTCGTGCTGGTCGTCGTCGTGCTCTTCCTGTTCCTCGGCGACGTGCGCTCGTCGCTGATCGTCGTCGCGACGCTGGTCCTGACGCCGCTGCTGACCTTCATGGCGATGAACAAGCTGGGCATCTCGGCCAACCTGATGTCGCTCGGCGGCCTGGCCATCGCGATCGGCCTGATGGTCGACGGCTCGGTCGTCGTCGTCGAGAACGCCTTCCTGCAGCTCGGCCGCAACAAGTCCGGCGACAGCCCGCTGCGGGTGATCCTGCGCGCTGTCGTCGAGGTCGCGACGCCGGTGATCTTCGGCGTCGGCATCATCATCCTGGTCTTCCTGCCGCTGATGACGCTGCAGGGCATGGAAGGCAAGATGTTCGCGCCGCTCGCCTACACCATCGCGATCGCGCTCGGCATCTCGCTGATCCTGTCGATGACGCTGACCCCGGTGATGTCGACCTACCTGCTGAAGCCGCCGGCCCACGATGGCGACCACGATACCCGGCTGATCGCCGCGATGAAGCAGCGCTACCTGAAGATGCTGCACTGGGCGCTCGGCAACGAGAAGAAGACGGTCGCGCTGTCGGTCGCTGCCTTCGCGCTGTCGGTCGGCGTGCTGCCCCTCCTCGGCACCGCCTTCATCCCCGAGATGAAGGAAGGTTCGGTGGTGCCCGGCATCAACCGGGTGCCGAACATCTCGCTCGACGAGTCGATCAAGATGGAAATGGAGGCGATGCGCCTGGTCATGCAGGTGCCCGGCGTCAAGTCGGCGGTGTCCGGCGTCGGCCGCGGCGAATCGCCGGCCGATCCGCAGGGGCCGAACGAGTCGACGCCTATCGTCAGCCTGAAGCCGCGCAGCGAATGGCCGTCCGGCTGGAACCAGGACGACATCCAGGAGGCGATGCGCGACAAGCTGAAGGCGCTGCCCGGCGTGCAGATCGTCATGGCGCAGCCGATTTCCGACCGCGTCGACGAAATGGTCACCGGCGTGCGTTCGGACATCGCCGTCAAGGTCTTCGGCGACGATCTGGACCAGCTGAAGAAGGTCGCCGGCCAGATCGGCAAGGTTGCGCAGTCGCTGCAGGGCGCGCAGGACCTGCGCATCGAGCGGATCAGCGGTCAACAGTACCTGACGGTCGAAATCGACCGCCAGGCGATCGCCCGCCTCGGCATCAACGTCGCCGACGTCAACGACCTGCTCGAGACGGCGGTCGGCGGCAAGGAAGCGACCGAGATCTTCGAGGGCGAGCGCCGCTTCCCCGGCGTTGTCCGCCTGCCCGAGCGCTACCGCAACAACATCGAGGCCATCTCCAACATCCTGATCACCTCGCCGAACGGCGCCCAGGCCCGCCTGGCCGACGTCGCGAAGATCAGCGTGATGGACGGCCCGGCCCAGATCTCGCGCGAACTCGGTAAGCGGCGCATCGTCGTCGGCGTCAACGTCAAGGATCGCGACCTCGGTGGCTTCGTCGCCGAACTGCAGCAGAAGGTCGGTGCGCAGATCAAGCTGCCCGAAGGCTACTACCTCGAATGGGGCGGCCAGTTCCAGAACATGGAGCGGGCGCTCGGCCACCTGACGGTGATCATCCCGATCACCATCGCGGCGATCTTCTTCCTGCTCTTCCTGCTGTTCAATTCGCTGCGCTTCGCGACGCTGATCATCACCGTGCTGCCGTTCGCGTCGATCGGCGGCATCATCGGCCTGTTCGTGACCCGCGAATACCTGTCGGTGCCCGCGTCGGTCGGCTTCATCGCGCTGTGGGGCATCGCGGTGCTCAACGGCGTCGTGCTGGTGTCCTACATCCGCGGCCTGCGCGAGGAAGGGCGCAGCGTGCGCGATGCCGTCGTCGAAGGGGCGACGCTGCGCTTCCGGCCGGTGATGATGACGGCGACCGTCGCCATGCTCGGCCTGATCCCCTTCCTGTTCTCGAGCGGCCCCGGCTCCGAGGTGCAGCGGCCGCTGGCGATCGTCGTGATCGGCGGTCTGATCACCTCGACGCTGCTGACGCTGGTCGTGCTGCCCACCATCTACCGCTGGTTTGACGAGGAGAAAGTCGAAGCATGAAGGAAATCAAGGCCATCATCCGCCCCAACAAGCTGGCGGCATTGCGCGAGGCGCTGGTCGTCCTGCCGGGCTTTCCCGGCATGACGGTCAGCAAGGTCGAGGGCTGCAGCGCGCCGACGCGGCACGTGACGACCCGGCAGACGATCAAGGAGGAACTGACCGATTACACGCCCAAGGTGCGGATCGAGATCGTCGCGCCGGACGAGGTTGCCGAGAGCATCTTCGCCCGCGTCATCGAGGTCGCGCAGACCGGCCATTACGGCGACGGCCTGGTATGGATCACCGAGGTCGAAAAGGCGGCGTTCGTCTTCAAGACGACGCCCGGCGAGGAGTGATTTTCCGGTCGTTTCAGCCGTCGACCGCGGCGAGGGCCTGCGCCAGTTCGTCGAGCTTCGCGGCGGCCGCGGACAGCGCGGCCTCGTCGTCGGGATCGCCGATCTGCGCGGCGAGTCCGGCGGCTTCGCGGGCCAGCCGCATGATGCCCCACAACTCGAGCTGGGCGGCCTGCTCGGCGACCGCCTCGGCCTCGCATTTCAGCGCGTAGGCGTCGGGCGGCAGCGCGGCCAGCGCATCGCGCATCGTTTCCAGCCGGTCTTCGGCTTCGCCGACGAACAGGCGGTCGATCAGCGTCGACCGGATGGCGTCGCCGTCGCGCAGCGCCTGCTGCAGCCGCTGGGTGAAATGGCGGCAGCGCTCGGGGAAATTGGGTTGTTCCAGGCCGGCCGGGTCGGCCAGAAATTCGCCGGTTGCCGCCAGCGCGGCGACGAGGCGGGGCGGCAGCTCCGGCTCGTCCCAGCGATCGCCGGCGCCGGCCAGCGCTTCGAGCAGGGCCAGGCAGCCGGCATCCGCGCTATCGACGGCGACCGCGTACAGCGCGAACAGCGCTGACCTCGGATCACGGCCGCGGTGGCGCCCGGCGCAGTCGTCGGCGACCTGCCGTGCCGCGGCGCACCAGCGCCGGTTCAGTTCTTCGGGAAAGCGCGGCGGGGCCGGGCGGGCCAGCCAGGGCAGCAGGTCGGCGGCCGCGTCCAGCGTCGGGGCGAGCGCCGCGCGGCTCGCCTCGAAATCCTCGCCGTCCGCGTCCGCCATGCGTCCTTACTGGGCGGCCAGCTTGGCGAAGGCCGAAACGACTTCGGCCGGGGCCTGGACCAGTTCGATCAGCACGCCTTCGCCGCCGATCGGGAATTCCTCGTTGCCCTTCGGGTGCAGGAAGCAGATGTCGAAACCGGCTGCGCCCTTGCGGATGCCGCCCGGCGCGAAGCGCACGCCGTTGGCCGACAGCCATTCGACGGCCTTGGGCAGGTCGTCGATCCACAGGCCGACGTGGTTCAGCGGGGTCGTGTGCACTGCCGGCTTCTTCTCCGGATCGAGCGGCTGCATCAGGTCGACCTCGACCTTGAACGGGCCGCTGCCCATCGCGCAGATGTCCTCATCGACGTTTTCGCGCTCGGAGACGAAGGTGCTGGTGATTTCGAGGCCGAACTTCTCGACCCACAGCGTGCGCAGCTTTTCCTTGGACGGGCCGCCGATGGCGATTTGCTGGATGCCGAGAACCTTGAACGGACGAGTCATGGATGGATTCCTGTTTGAGTTGGAGACGTAATCCATAATTATACGGTCTTCCGGCGGTAGGCCAGCACCAGCAGCAGGACGCCGGCCAGCACCATCGGCAGCGACAGCCACTGCCCCATGCTGACCGTGTAGGACTGGCCGAAGATGCCGTGGTCCGGTTCGCGGAAATACTCGGTGACGAAGCGGAACGCGCCGTAGCCGATCAGGAAGACGCCGGAAGCCGCGCCGCGCGGCCGGGGTTTCGCGGTGAACAGCCAGAGCAGGGCGAAAAGCGCCAGCCCTTCGAGTCCGACGTGATAGAGCTGCGACGGATGGCGCGCCGCCATGTCGCCGGCCTGCGGGAAGACCATCGCCCACGGCAGCGCGGGATCGGCGACGCGCCCCCACAGCTCGCCGTTGATGAAGTTGCCGAGCCGTCCGGCGGCCAGCCCGAGCGGCACCAGCGGCGCGATGAAGTCGGTGACGTCGAACCACGCGAGCCGCGACTTCCTCGCCCACAGCGTCATCGCGACCAGCACGCCGAGGAAGCCGCCGTGGAAGCTCATGCCGCCCTTCCAGACGGCGAGGATTTCCAGCGGGTTGGCCAGGTAGTAGCCGGGTTCGTAGAACAGCACCTGGCCGAGCCGGCCGCCGAGGATGACGCCCAGCATGCCGTAGAACAGCAGGTCGTCGAGCTGCTCGACGCTCAGTAATCCGGGCCGCGACTTGATGCGCAGCCGGCCGAGCAGGATGAACTGGATGAAGGCGACCAGGTACATCAGCCCGTACCAGCGGACGGACAACGGGCCGACCGAGAAGGCGACGGGATCGAACTGGGGGTGGAGAAGCATCGGGCGGCAGAGTGGGCTAGAATTGAGCGATTATAGTTCGCGCCGGTTGCGACAGGATTTCGGCGCCAGGTTCCACACGGAGAGTAGCCATGCCCCAGTATCGTTCCCACACTTCCACCCACGGTCGCAACATGGCCGGCGCGCGCGCCCTGTGGCGCGCGACCGGCATGAAGGACGGCGATTTCGGCAAGCCGATCATCGCCGTGGTCAATTCCTTCACCCAGTTCGTGCCGGGCCACGTCCACCTGAAGGACATGGGCCAGCTGGTGGCGCGCGAGATCGAGGCGGCCGGCGGCATCGCCAAGGAATTCAACACCATCGCGATCGACGACGGCATCGCGATGGGCCACTCCGGCATGCTGTATTCGCTGCCGTCGCGCGACCTGATCGCCGACTCGGTCGAGTACATGGTCAACGCCCACTGCGCCGACGCGATGGTCTGCATCTCCAACTGCGACAAGATCACCCCGGGCATGCTGATGGCCGCGATGCGCCTGAACATCCCGGTCGTCTTCGTGTCCGGCGGCCCGATGGAAGCCGGCAAGGTCAAGCTGCAGGACCAGGTGATTCACCTCGATCTCGTCGACGCCATGGTCAAGGCCGCCGATCACACCGTGTCGCAGGCCGACCTCGACGAAATCGAACGTTCCGCCTGTCCGACCTGCGGTTCGTGCTCGGGCATGTTCACCGCCAACTCGATGAACTGCCTGACCGAGGCGCTCGGCCTTTCGCTGCCCGGCAACGGCACCGTCGTCGCGACGCACGCCGATCGCAAGCAGCTGTTCCTGCGCGCCGGCCGGCTCGCCGTCGAACTGTGCAAACGCTACTACGAGCAGGACGACGCCTCGGTGCTCCCGCGCTCGATCGCCACCAAGGCGGCCTTCGAGAACGCGATGACCCTCGACGTCGCGATGGGCGGTTCGACCAATACCGTGCTCCACATCCTGGCGGCCGCACAGGAAGCCGGCGTCGATTTCACGATGGCCGACATCGACCGCATCTCGCGTTCCGTGCCCTGTCTGTGCAAGGTCGCGCCGATGACCGACAAGTACCACATCGAGGACGTGCACCGCGCCGGCGGCATCATGGGCATTCTGGCCGAACTGTCCCGGGCCGGCCTGATCCGCGCCGACGTGCCGACCGTGCATATGAAGACGCTGGGCGAGGCGATCCGCACCTACGACGTGACGCACAGCGCCGCGCCGGACGTGCTCGAATTCTTCAAGGCGGCGCCAGGCGGCGTGCCGACGCAGGTCGCCTTCTCGCAGGATCGCCGGTATACCGAACTCGACCTCGACCGCACGCACGGCTGCATCCGCAACAAGGCCAACGCCTACTCGCAGGACGGCGGTCTGGCCGTGCTCCACGGCAACATCGCGGTCGACGGCTGCATCGTCAAGACGGCAGGCGTCGATGAATCGATCTGGAAATTCACCGGCCGGGCCCGCGTGTTCGAAAGCCAGGATTCCGCGGTCGACGCGATCCTGGGCGAGAAAATTGTCGCCGGCGACGTCGTCGTGATCCGCTACGAGGGCCCGAAGGGCGGTCCGGGCATGCAGGAGATGCTCTATCCGACCTCGTACCTGAAGTCGATGGGTCTGGGCAAGCAATGCGCCCTGCTGACCGACGGCCGCTTCTCCGGCGGCACCTCCGGCCTGTCGATCGGCCACGCCTCGCCGGAAGCGGCGGACGGCGGTGCGATCGGTCTGGTCGAGGAAGGCGACACGATCGAGATCGACATCCCGAACCGCCGCATCCACCTGGCCGTCTCTGACGAGGAACTGGCCGCCCGGCGTGCCGCGATGGAGGCCAAGGGCGAGGCCGCCTGGAAGCCGGCCGACCGTCAGCGTGTCGTTTCCGCCGCGCTGCAGGCCTATGCGCTGATGGCGACGTCGGCCGACAAGGGGGCGGTGCGCGACGTCACCCAGATCCAGCGCCGCAAGTGACGCTGTCCGCCTGGCTGGGGCTGCTGGCGGCGGGCGTGCTCGTCTCCATCGCTCCCGGCCCGGGGGCGGCGATCAGCATCAGTTCCGGGATGCGCTACGGCTTCCGCGCCGCGTTCGTCGCCATCCTCGGGCTGCAGGTGGCGATCCTGATCCATCTGAGCATCGTCGCACTCGGGCTCGGGGCCTTGCTGGCCGCCTCGGAGATGGCCTTTGCGGCGGTCAAGTTTTGCGGAGCCGCCTACCTCGTGTGGCTGGGCGTGCAAAAGTGGCGGGCGCCAGCCGTGCCGCTCGATGGCGAAGCCGGGCGGGTTCGCGCCGGCGGGTTTTTCCTGCAGGGCGTCGCGGTCAATCTGACCAATCCGAAGGCGATCGTCTTCATCGCTGCGCTCGTTCCGCATTTCATCGACACTGGGGCGCCGCAGGCGCCCCAGTACCTGCTGATCGCGCTGACCCTGTGCGTGGTCGACGTCGCCGTGATGAGCACCTACGCGCTGGCCGCCGAGCGGCTCGGCCGCTGGTTTTCCGATCCGGCCGCGCTGCGCGTGCAGAATCGCCTGTTCGGGAGCATTTTCGTCGGCGCCGGCGTGGCGCTGGCGGGGGCCACTCCGTCGCCCTGAGTCCGCCGTCAACGCATCCGGCGATGGGGCGTTAAAGGAGGCGAGGGATGTTCCGGGAAAACGCTTCCCCTTCCGTTTCGTGCCGCCGCTTTCGGTTTGCATGGGGGGGGAAAGGGTTTTATCATCCTGCGCTGATTTACCCACCCACCGACAAACGGAGCGAGAGAATGAAAGCTGTTTATGTTGCCATGATGGCTGCCGCCGGTATCGTGATGGCAGGCCAAGCCCAAGCCGACGAAGCCCTGGCCAAGGCCAAGAACTGCATGTCCTGCCACGCGATCGACAAGAAGCTGGTTGGTCCGTCCTACAAGGATGTCGCCGCCAAGTACAAGGGTGATGCCAAGGCGCCGGCCATGCTGGCCGCCAAGGTCAAGGCGGGCGGCAAGGGCACCTGGGGCCAGATCCCGATGCCCCCGAACAACGTCACCGAAGACGAAGCCAAGAAGCTGGTCGCCTGGGTTCTCGCCCAGAAGTAAGCTGCCTGTTTCACAAAAAAAGCCGGCATGTGCCGGCTTTTTTCATTTCGGGTGTTGACAGGGTTGGGGTGCATCTGGATAATCTCGGGTTCTCCCGGAGGGGTACCCAAGCGGTCAACGGGAACAGACTGTAAATCTGTCGGCTCTGCCTTCGAAGGTTCGAATCCTTCCCCCTCCACCAGATTTTATGCTGTAGCGGCTGGTGCTGCGGGCGAGGGTTAAGCGGGTGTAGCTCAATGGTAGAGCTGAAGCCTTCCAAGCTTAAGACGAGGGTTCGATTCCCTTCACCCGCTCCACGATGCGGTACGGCTGGAGTTTTAAGGTAGGCCCATGTGGCTCAGTGGTAGAGCACTCCCTTGGTAAGGGAGAGGTCGGCAGTTCGATCCTGCCCATGGGCACCACCGATTAGCTGGGATTCTGGATTTTTTACTTATTTGTTTATTGGGGAACTGGAATGGCTAAGGAAAAATTCGAGCGTACGAAACCGCACGTAAACGTCGGCACCATCGGTCACGTTGACCACGGCAAGACCACGCTGACCGCTGCGATCACGACCGTGCTGGCTGCCAAGTACGGCGGCGCGGCCAAGGCGTACGACCAGATCGACGCGG
>JAQUAX010000016.1 GCA_028687035.1 Dechloromonas sp.
CTCCATCCTGGAAGGCGTCAATAACCGCATCAAGGTCATCAAGCGCATGGCCTACGGATTTCGCGACTCAGCCTACTTCTTCCTGAAAATCAAGGCCGCATTCCCCGGTAAAGCGCGATGAACCAAAAAAAGGCCGCGCTCGGCGCGGCCCCGGTGGGCGGACAACCGCGCTGCGGCTTATTCCAGGGTCGCGATGTATTCGGCGACCGCGTGGGTTTCCAGTTCGCTGAGCTTGGACGCGACGGTGTGCATCACCGCGTTGTCGTTGGTCCGCTCGCGCTTGTTGAACTGCTTGATCTGATCCTCGATGTAACGCGGATGCTGGCCGGCGAGACGCGGCAGCTGCGGCGTGCCCAGGCCCTTCGGGCCATGGCAGCTGGCGCAGCTGGGCAGACCGGAGAACTGGTTGCCGCGATTGAAGATGAACTTGCCGACGGCGACCAGCTCGCCGTCCTTCAACGGCCGGCCGCCGATTTCCTTGGTCTGGAAAAAGAGGCCGATCGCCTTCATCTCGGCCGGCGTCAGTTCCTCGACCTGGGGCGCCATCGTGTCGCTCTTGCGCTTGCCGGACTTGAAATCGGCCAGCTGCTTGGCGATGTAGTCGGCATGCTGGCCGGCCAGGCGCGGGAAGACCGGGCTGGCCGACTCGCCCTCCAGGCCGTGACACAGGAAACAGCGACCGCCGACGATTTCCTCGGCACGCGCCAGAGCGGCCTGGTCGGCAGCCGGCACCCCGCCGGAAAAGACTGCGGTCAACGCCGCCCCCGCGATCAATTTGCCGAACTTGCGCATTCCCATCCCCTGTCGTTTAAAAGCAAATGATTAAATCGTAATTTGCTTACGTGTTGCTTTCAAGCGAATCAGGCCTTGCCGGTGCTGCCGAAGCCCCCGTCGCCGCGATGACTCTCGTCGAACGCCTCGACGACGTTGAAGGCGACCTGCAGCACCGGCACGACGACCAGCTGCGCGATGCGGTCGAGCGGATTCAGCGTGAACGCCTGCTGGCCGCGGTTCCAGACCGAGACCATGATCTCGCCCTGGTAGTCGGAATCGATCAGGCCGACCAGATTGCCGAGCACGATGCCGTGCTTGTGGCCGAGGCCGGAGCGCGGCAGGATCATCGCGGCCAGGCCGGGATCGGCCAGGTGGATCGCGATGCCGGTCGGCACCAGCGTCGTCTGGCCGGGTTCGACGACCAGCGCCTCGGCGACGCAGGCGCGCAGGTCGAGGCCGGCGGCGCCCGGCGTCGCGTAATGCGGCGGGCTGTCGTGCAGGCGGGAGTCGAGAATCTTGACGTCGATACGGTGCATCAGTCTTTTCCTGTCAACAATTGGGCGATGTGCTCGACCAGCTGGCGGGCGAGCGCGGATTTCGGGGCCGGCGCCAGCGGATGGGCGCCGGCGTCGTCGAACAGCACGAGGCGGTTGTCGTCGCCGCCGAAGCCGTCCTGGATCAGGTTGCCGGCGATCAGCGGGATGTTCTTGCGCTGCCGCTTGCGCTGCGCGTATTCCTCGAGATTGCGGCTTTCCGCGGCGAAGCCGACGCAGAACGGGCCGTCGGGCAGCGCCGCGACCTCGGCGAGGATGTCCGGGTTCTCGATCAGCTCGATCGCCGGGATGCCGCCGCTCTCCTTCTTGAGCTTGTGTTCGGCGGCATTGGCGACGCGATAGTCGGCCACGGCGGCGACAGCAATGAAGATGTCGCTTGCGGCGGCACGGGCCAGCACGGCGGCGTGCATTTCCAGTGCGCTGCGCACGTTGACGCGGTCGACGCCTTGCGGCGCGGCAAAACCGACCGGGCCGGACACCAGCGTCACCTCGGCGCCGGCATGGCGGGCAGCACGCGCCACCGCGTAACCCATGCGCCCGGACGACAGGTTGGTGATGCCGCGCACCGGATCGATCGCCTCGAAGGTCGGCCCGGCGGTGATCAGCACGCGGCGCCCGGCCAGCACCGTGGGCTGGCAGAAGGCGACGATCTCCTCGGCGATGTCCTCCGGTTCGAGCATGCGCCCGGCGCCGACCTCGCCGCAGGCCTGCTCGCCGCTCGCCGGACCGAGCACGACGATGCCGTCGGCCCGCAGCTGGTCGACGTTGCGCCGGGTCGCCGGGTTTTCCCACATCTGGCGGTTCATCGCCGGCGCGACCAGCAGCGGGCAGTCGCGGGCCAGGACCATGGTCGCCAGCAGGTCGTCGGCCTGGCCGTGCGCGATGCGCGCCAGGAAATCGGCCGAGGCCGGCGCGACGACGATCAGGTCAGCCTGACGCGACAGGTCGATATGAGCCATGGCGTTCGGCATCCGGGCGTCCCACTGGTCTACATAGACCGGCTTGCCGGACAGCGCCTGAAAGGTGGTCGGCGTCACGAAATGCGTCGCGCCTTCCGTCATCGCCACCTGCACGTCGGCTCCCTGCTTCGTCAGCAGGCGGACCAGCTCGGCGGCCTTGTACGCTGCGATGCCGCCGGTGACGCCGACGACGACGCGCTTTCCGTTCAATTCCATGGTCATAAATGTAGAATCACGATTCGTTCATTCTACTGGAAAGACCATGGCGATCACCGACTGGCCGGCCGCCGAGCGGCCGCGCGAACGCCTGCTGGCGCACGGTCCGGCAGCCCTTTCCGACGCCGAACTGCTGGCCATCTACCTGCGTGTCGGCGTGCGCGGCAAGAGCGCCGTCGATCTCGCGCGCGACCTGCTCCGGCATTTCGACGGCCAGATCGGTCGGCTGGCCGAAGCCCCGCTGCCCGAACTGGCGCGTCTCCCGGGAATCGGCCAGGCCAAGGCGGCCCAGTTGATGGCCAGCTTCGAACTCGCCCGCCGGGCCCTGCAGCAGGAAATGCTGGCCCGCGACAATCTGGCTTCCCCGGGCCGGGTCCGCGACTGGCTGCGCCTGAAGCTGGGCCAGCGGCCGCAGGAAATCTTCATGGCCTTGTGGCTGGATGCGCAGAACCGCCTGCTGCAGGCCGACGAACTATTCACCGGCACCCTGACGCAGACTTCCGTCTACCCGCGGGAAGTCGTCAAGGCCGCGCTGCGCCACAATGCCGCCGCAGTGATCCTGGCGCACAATCACCCGTCCGGCGTCGCCGAGCCTTCGTCGGCCGACGAGATGCTGACCCGCGCCCTGAAGCGTGCGCTGGACACGGTGGACGTTCGCCTGCTCGACCATTTCATCGTCGCCGGCCAGGCGCCGCCGCTGTCGTTCGCCGAGCGCGGACTGATCTAGAAGACAAAAAATCGCTTGATATTCGGCATACCCTTCGGCTAAAATCGCGGGCTTTCTTCTAGCGAATTCTGGAGCACCATCATGGCGCGAGTCTGCCAAGTAACGGGTAAAGGCCCGATGGTTGGGAACAACGTTTCCCACGCCAACAACAAAACGAAGCGCCGCTTCCTGCCGAACCTGCAGTATCGTCGTTTCTGGGTCGAGAGCGAAAACCGCTTCGTCCGCCTGCGCGTTTCCAACGCCGGCCTGCGCGTCATCGACAAGAAGGGCATCGACGCCGTTCTGGCCGACCTGCGCGCCCGCGGCGAAATCTGATTAGGAAGGATTAAAAAATGGCTAGCAAAGGCGGTCGCGAAAAAATCAAGCTGGAATCCACTGCGGGTACCGGTCACTTCTATACCACCTCCAAGAACAAGCGCACGACGCCTGAAAAACTGGAGTTCATGAAGTACGACCCGAAGGCGCGCAAGCACGTTGCCTACAAGGAAGTGAAGCTGAAGTAATTCAGCGGATCTCCAGCTTTCGACAAACCCGCCCCTGTGGCGGGTTTTGTTTTTCCGGCCCGGAAAACGGGGCCACCAGGCGCAATGCAATTTCCAAAAATTTATAATTTATAATAAAATATACAAAAACGACTGGATCGTCGACATGCCCGCCCTCGAAAACGCCGTTTCAACCGCGCTGCTGCAGACGGTCGTCGACCGGGTCGCCGATGGTGTCTGCATCACCGATGGCGAATGCCGACTGGTCTATTGCAACGCCGGTTTTGCCGAAAAGCTGGGCCGGCCCGCCGAAGTGCTGCTGGGTACGGAACTCGCGTCCTGCCTGGCCGAAATATTCGGCTCCGGATTCGAGCCCCCGCTGACCCCGCCTCCAGCAGATGCCGAAAGCCGGCGCTGGACCGGCGCACTGGCGGCCGGGATCGCCCCATCGGGCTGGCTGGAAGGCACGCTGACCGCCGTGCCCGGCGGGCTGCTCTGCACCCTGCGCGACGTGACCGGACAACGGGAAATGGCCGCCGAACTGGAGCGCGAACACCAGCGCCTGCACGACGTCATCGAGGGCACCCGGGCCGGCACCTGGGAATGGAACGTCCGGGACGGGCAGACCCGGTTCAATGCGCGCTGGGCCGAAATCGTCGGCTACGACCTGGCGGAACTGGAGCCGACCGATATCGGCACCTGGCTGCGCCTGGCCCACCCGGACGACCTCGCCCGCTCCGAGGAAACCCTGGCCCGCCACTTCGCCGGCGAACTGCCGCACTACGAATGTGCCATCCGGATGCGCCACAAGGACGGGCACTGGGTCTGGGTGCATGACCGGGGCCGCGTGGTCTCCCGCGATGCCGACGGCCAGCCGCTGTGGATGGCCGGCACGCACATCGACGTCACCGAATCCAAGCTGACCGAGGAAGCCTTGCGCGCGAGCGAAGGCCTGCTGCGCACGGTGCTCGACGAAATCCCCTTCCCCGTGATCCTGAAGGACGCCGACGGCCGCTTCCTGCTCGGCAACCAGACCGTCGCCGAACTCTACGGCACGACGCCGGAGGCGCTGGTCGGCAAGGACGACGCCGACTTCGGCGTCCCGCCCGAGATGGCCGACTTCTTCCGGCAGAACGTGCAGGCGATCATGGCCCGCGGCCATACCGAAATCGTCCTCGAGGACAGCCGCGACGCGGTCAGCGGCGAGACCCGCCACTTCAAGTCGATCAAGAAGCCGCTGAAGGACCGGGAGGGAAACAACCAGATTCTGGTCATCGCCCAGGACATCACCGACGTGATCCGCAGCCAGGCCAAGGTCGCGGCCAGCGAGCGCCGCCTGCAGGACGTGCTGCGCATCACCCGCGAAGGCATCTGGGACTGGCACCTGCCGAGCGGCAAGGTGGTCCACAACACGCAATGGTATGAACTGCTCGGCTACGGCGAAGGCGAGATCCCGGGCAATGTCGACGCCTTCGTCCAGCTGATCCACCCGGACGACCAGCCCGCGGTCCAGGCAAGGCTGCAGGCGCTGATCGACGGCCGAACATCGCTTTATCAATCGGAACATCGCCTGCTCGCCAAGAGCGGCCCGATCTGGGTCCAGGACCGCGGCGGCATCGTCGAGCGCGACGAGGCCGGCAAGCCGCTGCGCATCGTCGGCAGCTTTTCCGACATCACCCACCGCCGGGAAAGCGAGGACCAGATCGCCGCGCTGGTCGAGGAACAGCGCGCGGTGCTGCAAAGCGACGTGGTCGGCATCGCGATGGTGCGCGGCCACCACATCGTCTGGGCCAATCCCGCAATCGCCCGGATGCTCGGCTACGCTGCCGGCGAACTCGGCGCGATGCCGATCCACTGCATCTATCCCGACGACACCGCCTACCGCGAAGCCCGCGAAGCGGCTCAACCGGCCATCCGGTCGGGCGGCGTGTTCCGGACTCAGGGGCGCTACCGGCGCAAGGACGGCTCGCTGGCCTGGCTGGACATTTCCGGCACCCAGTTGCAGATCGGCAGCAACGACTCGATCTGGGCATTCATCGACATCTCGGAGCAGAAACGCACCGAGGAGGCGCTGATCGAGGCCCGCCGCGCCGCCGAGGACGCGAACCTGGCCAAGAGCCGCTTCCTGGCGACGATGAGCCACGAAATCCGGACCCCGATGAACGGCATCCTCGGCATGGCGCAGCTGCTGCTGATCCCGGGCCTGCAGGATGGGGAACGCCTGGAGTATGCACAGACCATCCTGAACTCCGGACGCACGCTGCTCGACCTGCTCAACGACATCCTCGACCTGTCGAAGGTCGAGGCCGGCAAGTTCGAACTCGAGCTCAGTCCGACCGCGCCGGCCCGGATCGTCGCCGACGTCTGCCAGTTGTTCGGCGAAGTCGCAGCCGGCAAGGGGCTCAGGCTGAGTTCGCGCTGCGCCTTCCCGGTCGAGCGCTATCTGGGCGACCCGACGCGACTGCGCCAGATGCTGGCCAACCTGGTCGGCAATGCGATCAAGTTCACCGACGCCGGATCGGTCATCATCGAGGCCCGCGAACTCGCCTGCGGTGAACGCGGCGCCGTGCTCGAATTTGCCGTCACCGACACCGGCATCGGCATCCCGCCGGAAAGCCTGCCGGCGCTGTTCCAGCCCTTCTCGCAGGCCGACAGTTCGACGACCCGGCGCTACGGCGGCACCGGGCTCGGCCTGTCCATCGTCAACAGCCTGGCCCGCCTGATGGACGGCGAGGTCGGCGTGGACAGCCGGCCCGGCGAGGGTTCGCGCTTCTGGTTCCGCATCCTCGGCCAGCGCGTCGCCGACGCGCCGGCGACCGGCGAGACCGCGGAACAGCCGGCCGCCCTGCCGCTGTTGAACGGACGCGTGCTGGTCGTCGAGGACAACGCGACCAACCGCCACGTGATCGCGGCGATGCTCGGCAAGCTCGGGCTCACCGTCGAACTGGCCGAAAACGGCCAGGAAGGCGTCGATCGCGCGACCAGCGGCAGCCCGCCCGACCTGGTGCTGATGGACGTCCAGATGCCGCTGCTCGACGGTCACGGCGCGACGCGCCTGATCCGGCAATGGGAAGCCGGGCACGGCCGCCCCGCGCTGCCGGTCATCGCGCTGACCGCCGACGCCTACGAGGAGGACCGCCAGCGCTGCCTGGCGGCCGGGATGAACGATTTCCTGGCCAAGCCCGTCGTCCTCTCGGCGCTGAAGCAGATGCTGCAGCGCTGGCTGGTAACGGGCGGCTGAGCGGAAGAATCAGGCGCGCCGGGCGAGCAGCACGGCGTAGATGAGGATGCCGCCGAAGATCGGGACCGACCAGTTGGCCATCGACAGACCGAGGAATTCCCAGTCCCGGCTCGAGCAGAAGCCGGTGGCCAGGAACAGCGACGGCCACTGCATGCCCAGCCAGTCGACCAGGCGCTCGACCAGGTTCGGGTCGGCGTATCCGCATTCGGTCGCCAGCTCCGGGTAGGCCTGCATCCAGGACTGGTAAACGGCGACCCCGATCCCGGCCAGCGACAGGCTGCCGACCGCCGCCGACCACAGGGCGCGCGCGCCCGGCCACACGGCGCCGCCGAGCGCCAGCACGCCGATCAGCAGGTAGAGCAGGCGCTGGAAGATGCACAGCGGGCAAGGCGCCAGGCGCAGCAAGGCCTGCAGCTCCATGCCGAGCGCGACGACGCCCAGGCTGCCCAGCCCGAGGGCGGCGAACCAGGCGCGCAACGGAACGTTCGACCAATTCATCGGAAGCGGTTTCCTGTTGAAGACAAAACCGGATTCTACCCGCTGCCTCCGGATTCGCCCTCCCCCGGCCGGTCCACCGCAACTGGACCGGCGCCCGGCGCGCCGCTAACATTGCCGGATGAACACACGCATCCTGCTCGTCGAAGACGACGAACGACTGGCCGAGCTGACGGCCGAATACCTGACCCGCAACGACTTCCAGGTCGCCGTCGAGCCGCGCGGCGACACCGCC
Source organism: Dechloromonas sp. (assembly GCA_028687035.1). Taxonomy (GTDB): domain Bacteria; phylum Pseudomonadota; class Gammaproteobacteria; order Burkholderiales; family Rhodocyclaceae; genus Azonexus. The sequence goes on from JAQUAX010000016.1 coordinate 7,684, forward strand.
GAAGCCCGCATCCAGGCCGAACAGCCGGATCTGGTGATCCTCGACGTGATGCTGCCCGGCAAGGACGGCTTCGAGGTCTGCCGGGCGGTCCGCCCGCACTACCGCGGCGTGATCCTGATGCTGACCGCGCGCGACGAGGATTTCGACCAGATCCTCGGTCTCGAGATGGGGGCCGACGACTACATCGCCAAACCGGTCCAGCCGCGCGTGCTGCTCGCCCGGATCAAGGCCCTGCTCCGCCGCCTGCCGGCCGCCGGCGACGCCAAGGCCGGCGAAACCGGCAGCATGGTCTTCGGCCAGTTCCGGATCAGCCAGGCGACGCGGACGGCGACGCTGGCCGGCCAGCCGATCGACCTGACCACCGCCGAATTCGACCTGCTCTGGCTGCTCGCCACCCATGCCGGCAACGTGCTGTCGCGCGACGACCTGCTGCAGGAATTGCGCGGCATCGGTTTCGACGGCCTGGACCGCTCGATCGACGCCCGCATTTCCCGGCTGCGCAAGAAACTGAACGACGACCCGGACAATCCGACGCGGATCAAGACGGTGCGCGGCAAGGGCTACCTGTTCAGCAAGCATGACTGGAACTGATCCGGACGCCGGCAGCGCCCGCGAACGCAGCCAGGGCCTGGCCCGCTCGCTGTTCCGGGTCGCCCTGCCGCGCTGGCGCGGCGGGCGTTACAGCCTGTCCAAGCTGTTCTTCAACTTCTACCTGCTGGCGATGGGATCCTTCGTCGCCATCGCGTTCACCGCGGACCTCGTCATCTCGACGGCCCAGCGCGGCATCACCGACGACTACGCCCGCCGCTTCATGCGCGGCACGATCACGCTGATCGAGGACGAACTGTTCCGCCACCCGCGCAGCAGCTGGGAAAAGAAGATCCAGACCATCGACGAGAAATTCTCGTACAAGCTCGGCATCGTCGAACGCATCACGCTGGACCGCAAGCTGACCCCGAGCCAGGTCGACAAGCTCGACGCCGGCGACATCGCGATCGACCACGACGGCGACATCATGTACCACCGCCTGGGCACCAGCAGCCTGGTCCTCGTCGTCGGACCGCTGGCCGCCAGCCGCAATCCCGAACTGACCGACCGCCTGCCGCTCGAACTGCGCCTGCGCCTGCTGACCTGGAGCCTGATCGGCGTGATCTTCGGCATCGCGCTGTGGTTCTGGATCCGCCCGGTCTGGCGCGACCTCGAGGCGCTGCGCCAGACGGCGCGCGACCTCGGCGACGGCGACTTCGAGGCGCGTTCGCCGGCCGCGCGCAGCCAGCTGATCGCGCCGCTGTCCGACACGATGAACAGCATGGCCGAGCGCGTGCAGCAGCTGATGGCGACGCACCGCGAACTGTCCTGCGGCATTTCGCACGAACTGCGCACGCCGATCGCCCGCATGCGCTTCGCGCTCGAAATGCTCGCCGAGACCGACGACCCGACCGAGCGCGAACGGCTGTGGGGCATGATGGAGGCCGACCTCGACGAACTCGACCACCTGATCGATACCAGCCTGACCTACGCCCGCTTCGAGCGGGAGGCGCCGGAACCGCACTTCTCCAGCGTCCGCTTCGCCGACTGGCTGGCCGACGAGGTCGAATCCGTCCGCCTGCTCGGCCGCGATCTCGAACTCGCGGTCGACACCTCGCGGCTGCCGGAAAACCTTGCCGTCGATCTCGACCGCAAGGCCATGCCCTACGCGCTGCGCAACCTGCTGCGCAACGCGTTCAAATACGCCGCGCACCAGATCCGGGTCAGCGCCGAACTCGACGGCGAACGCATCCTGGTCCATGTCGACGACGATGGCATCGGCATCCCGCCGGAGGAACGCGAGCACGTGTTCTCGGCCTTCACCCGCCTCGACCGCTCGCGCGACCGCTCGACCGGCGGCTACGGGCTGGGGCTGGCGATCGCCCGCCGCGTGCTCGAACTGCACGGCGGCAGCGCGACCGCCGACGCCGCGCCGCTCGGCGGCGCCCGCTTCACGCTGGCCTGGCAGGCCCGGCAGTAAGCCGGCTGTTACAAACCGTCAAGGAAGATCAAGGCCGGTTACGCGCAGGCAACGCTTGCGCAACAGACGGCCATCGGCCGCGTCCCTAGAATGCGTTCCATGCAATCCGAACAAGCCCATCAAGAGGACGACGGCGAAATGATCGAAATGAACATCAAGGCTTTTCTCGAAGCCACCCGCACCTACCTGCAACAGTTGATTCCGGCCCAGCAGCCGGCCCTGGCGACCATCCCCGTCCGCCAGCGCCACTGATGGCCTTTGCCGACAACCTGCCGATCAGCGAGAGCCTCGGCGTTTTCGTCGGCGTCGCGGGCTTCGACTGGCTGACCGAAGGCCAGGCGGAACCCCTGAAAGCCCTGCTCTCGGCGCTGGTCGCCGGCGGCGTCATCCTGGCGGCACGCCGCCTGGCCCGAAAAGGCCGTGACACCGGGGGCTGAACCGATTTACCTCCTCTCGGATTTCCCCTGATTCGAGACCTCCCTGTTACCCCGCCCGCGTGGCGGGGTTTTTTTTGCCGCTATCCGGCCTGCCCGAGCAGGCGCACCTCGCGCTGCGGGAAGGGAATCGAGATGCCGTTCTCGCGGAAGGCGTGCCAGATCGCCAGGTTGATCTCGGACACGACGTTGCCCTTGCCCTTCTCCGGATCGTCGATCCAGAAGCCGAGTTCGAGGTTGATGCTGCTGTCGGCGAACTGGATCAGGAAGGCGCGCGGCGGCGGGTCGGCCAGCACGCGGGGATGGTCCGTCGCGATCCGGACCAGCAGTTCCATCACCGCGTCGATGTCGCTGTCGTAGGCGACGCCGACCGTGGTCGCCAGCCTGAGGCGCTGGTCGGAATAGGTCTGGTTCTGCACCGTCGTCCCGATCAGCGTCTCGTTGGGGACGATGAACTCGGCGCCGCCGGCATGCTTGAGCACCGTGTAGCGCGTCGTGATCTGCGTGACTTCGCCGGCCTCGGCGCCGACCTGGACGATGTTGCCGATCCGGATCGAGCGGTCGAGCAGGATGATGAAGCCGGACACGTAGTTGCTGGCGATCTTCTGCAGGCCGAAGCCGAGACCGACGCCGAGCGCGCCGGTGAACACCGACAGCGCGGTCATGTCGATGCCGACCAGCGACAGGCTGGCGAGGATCGCGACGACCGTCAGCGCCGCCTTGGCGACGCGGACGCCGACGATGCGCAGGCTGGAATCCAGCGTCTGCACGCGCATCAGCTTGGCCTCGATCAGCCCGGCGATCCACAGTGCGAAGACGACGGTCAGGAAGACCGTGACGATGCCGCGCAGGATCATCCACAGGTCGACGTGCTGCTTGCCGATCGCGAACTCGACCTGCTCCAGCGCGTCGATGACGTAGGGCGCGAGATCGGTGATGTACAGCGCCAGCCAGCCCCAGACGGTGGCGGCGATGATGCGTTCCCAGGCGGTCAGCCAGGTCGCGCTCGGGAAGGCCTGGCGCAGCACGAAGATCACGCCGCGGACCAGCGCCATCGAGCCGAGCAGCGGCATCGCCAGCTTCAGCAGGTTGACGTGGGAAACGCCCTTCAGCGCGATGATCGCGACGCCGCTCAGCAGCATGCCGGTCAGCGGGAAGGCCAGCCGGGCGCTGGCATCGCTGAGCCGGCCGGCGCCCTCGGCATGGCGGGAGCGCCACCAGCGGGCGAACAGCGAGGCCAGGCCGAGGCAGGCAAGCAGCGCGAGGACCTGCCAGATGAAACCGGGATCGCGGAAATCGTCGACCAGGTCGCTGATCAGGCGCAGGGCCTGGCTGTCGGTCCTCATGCCCGGCGTTCCAGCGCCGCGGCGAAGAAGCCGTCGGTGTTATGGACGTGCGGCAGCAGGCGCAGCATGTCGCCGGCACCGACCGGCGAACCGAGGATGCCTTGCGCCGGAACCGGCGCGAAGCCCGGATGACGGGCCAGGAAGGATTCGACGATGGCCTCGTTTTCCGCGGTCAACAGGCTGCAGGTCGCGTAAACCAGCCGGCCGCCGGGTTTCAGCAGCGTCGAGGCGGCGTCGAGGATGGCCGCCTGCTTGACGGTCAGTTCGGCGATCGCCGACTCGCCCTGCCGCCACTTCAGGTCGGGATTGCGGCGCAGCGTGCCCAGCCCGGAACACGGCGCATCGACCAGCACCCGGTCGACCTTGCCGGCCAGGCGCTTCACCTTCAGATCGCGCTCGTGCTCGATGCGCCCCGGATGCACGTTGGACAGCCCGGAGCGCGCCAGTCGCGGCTTCAGGTTGGCCAGCCGCTTGTCGGAAACGTCGAAGGCGTACAGCCGGCCGGTGTTCTTCATCAGCGCACCGAGCAGCAGCGTCTTGCCGCCGGCGCCGGCGCAGAAGTCGACGACCATCTCGCCGCGCTTCGGCTCGAGCAGCAGGCCGAGCAGCTGGCTGCCCTCGTCCTGGACCTCGAAGGCGCCGCCGAGGAACAGCGGGTGCCTGGCCAGCGCCGGCTTGTCGCGCAGGCGGACGGCGAACGGCGACAGCGCGCCCGGCTCGGCCGCGATGCCGTCGGCCGCCAACGCGGCGAGCAGCGAGTCGCGGTCGGTCTTCAGCGTATTGACGCGCAGGTCGAGCGGCGCCGGCTGGTTCAACGCCTGCGCCAGCTTCGGCACCTCGTCGGCGCCGAACTGCGCGGCCAGCCGCTCGTACAGCCAGTCCGGCAGGTCGCAGGCGACGGCCGGCGGCAGGTCGGCATCGGCGACGGCGACGGCGCGGACGGTGGCCAGCCACTCGGTCTCGCTGGCCTTCAGCACCGGCGCCAGTTCGCGCTGGTTCCAGCCGCGGACGACGGCCAGCGCGGCGAGCAGCATCCGGCGCGGCGTCGGCGGATTGCCGCAGCGCGCCTCCAGGCTGCGCTTCCGGCGCAGCACGGCGAACACGGTCTCGGCGACGAAGGCGCGGTCGGCATGGCCGAGCTGGCGGTGCTCGCGGAAATAGCGGGAGACGACGGCGTCGGCCGGGTGCTCGAAGCGCAGCAACTGGCCGAGCACGGCCTCGGCATGGGCAAACAGGGCGGGCGTGAAACGGGCTTTCATTCGGTTCCTAATTCGGTGGCGACCTGCACGTAGCGGTCGCCCTGGCGGTCGGTATAGCGGATTTTAACCGGCAGCCGGAAGCGGTCGAGCGCTATCCAGATCTCGGTCAGGGTGTCGCCGGCCGCGCGCAGGTGCAGCGTGCGGAAACGGCCGAGCGGCGTATCGATTTCTTCCTCGCCCAGCGAATCCAGTTCGTGGGTCCGGTAGCGGCGGCCGCTGGCGACGCCGATGCGGGCGCCGCCCGCCGGGTTCTTCAGGTAGGCCAACTGGTAGTTCAGCGACAGCATGTCCTGGGCGCCGGGCGACACGGATTCGACTTTGCCGTTCCAGTCCAGGCTGACGCTCGCGGTCGACCAGTCGAAATGGGCGTTTTCCTTCGTCTCCCGGCCGTTCTTCAGCGTCCGGAAGCTGGCCGGCTGCAGGCCGCGCGGGCCGAGCCGGCCCTCGCTGCGGTATTCCATGTGCAATGCGACGAACACCGACAGCAGGCCGGTCGTCTCGGTCACCGCGCTGAGCCGGTAGCTGCCGTCCTCGGCGAATTCCCAGCGGTGCTCGCTGCGGCCGATCTGGAAATCCGGCGATTCGCGCAGGATCGCGTAGCGCAGCACGCCTTTCGCCGGCTGCCGGCGTTCCATCGCGACCGACTCGACGGCCAGCGCCTCGGCCAGCGCCTCGGCCGGTGCTGACTCCGCTGCGGCCGCTTCGTCGGCGACCGCAGCGTCGGCCGTGGCCGAATCCGCCGGCACCGCGGCCGGGCTTGCAGCCGGCGTTGCGGGCGGATGCGCCGGCTGCGCCGCCGGCCGGGGCCGCGGCCTGGCGGCGGGCGCCGGCGGCGGTGCCGGCAGCGGCTTCAGCTCGGCCTGCAGCGTGACCGGTTCGGCGCTTTCGCCGAACGGCGGAATGTCCGGGCCGAACAGCGCTGCGACGTGGAACGCCAGCGACCCGGCCAGCGCGGCGAGCAGCGCAAGCGGCATGGGATCAGGCCAGATGCGGCGCGACCAGCACGGCGTCGGCCAGCGTCGGGGCATCGAGCCGGACGCGGCCGTCCTCGAGACGCAGCCGCCCTTCGGCGAACCAGCGCACGGCCAGCGGGTAGACGCGGTGTTCCTGCGCCAGCACGCGGGCCGACAGGCTGTCCTCGGTGTCGTCGTCGAGCACCGGCACCGCGGCCTGGACGATGACCGGGCCGTGGTCCAGCGCCGGCGTCACGAAATGCACGGTGCAGCCGTGGATGCGCACGCCCTCGTCGAGCGCACGCTGGTGCGTGTGCAGGCCCGGGAAGGACGGCAGCAGCGACGGGTGGATGTTGACCAGCCGGCCGTCGTAGCGGCGCACGAAGCCCTCGGACAGGATGCGCATGAAGCCGGCCAGCACGACGAGGTCCGGCGCGAAGCCGTCGATGCACTCGGCGAGCGCCGCGTCGAAGGCCTCGCGCCCGGCGTAGGCCTTGTGGTCCAGGCAGCGCGTCGCGATGCCGGCACGGGCGGCGGTTTCCAGCCCCCTGGCGTCGGGCCGGTTGCTGATCACCGCGGCGATGTGGACCGGCAGATCGCCGGCGTCGCGGGCGGCGATCAGCGCCTCCATGTTGCTGCCGCGGCCGGAAATCAGGATGACGATGTTTTTCATTACAAACCTACGGGGAGAAAGATGGCGGTCGCCACCGACTGGCCGAAGCGCGACAGCGTGCGCCCGTTGCGGTCGGCGACGATTTTCGCCATGAAATCGAGCAGTCCCATGACGCGGCCGAATTCGCGTTCGAAGGACAGGTTGCGGTTGTTCGGGTCGAGCTCGTTGGCGAGCAGGAACAGTTCGCCGGCCGCATTGCGGTCGTGGCCGAGCTTCCACACGGCGACATCCATGTTGCGCGCGCTGTTGTACAGCTTGACCTCGTCGAGGCTGTCGAGGATGTAGAAATCCTCCTTGTGCTCGTAGGCGGCATCGACCATGGTCAGCAGGCCGAAGACCAGCGCCGCGACGCGGTCGCCGGCGTAGGCCTCGGTGAAGGCCAGCGCCGCCGCCTGGCGCTCGCGCAGGCCGCCGAGTTCCGGCCACTTGCGCAGGTGGCGCTGGCGCAGCCGGTCCACCGCCGCCTCGCGGCTGGCCAGGCCCGACTTTTTCCATTCCTTCGGATTGCGCCGGTACAGCTTGTCGGCGATGCCGAGCAGACCGCCGATCACCTCGGTACGCGTCGCGTCGGCCATGCGGTCGACCTCGGTTTTGGCCAGATATTTGACGTCGACCGTGGTCTCGCTGCGTCCGTCCCGGCCGAGCCGGGTCGAGCAGCCCACGCTCAGGGCCAGCACGACGAGGACGGCCAGCCAGCGCACGTCAGGCCGCCTGCCGGTGCTTGACGTAGCCGATCGCGACCGGCAGCAGCGACACCGCGATGATGCCGACGATGACCAGCGACAGGTTCTGCCGGACCCACGGCATGTTGCCGAACCAGTAGCCGGCCAGGCACAGCGAGGCGACCCAGCCGATGCCGCCGACCAGGTTGAAGAAGGTGAACTTGGCGTAGGACATCGAGCCGATGCCGGCGACGAAGGGCGCGAAGGTCCGGAACAGCGGCAGGAAGCGCGACAGCACCAGCGTCTTGCCGCCGTGCAGCTCGTAGAAGGCGTGCGTCTTCTGCAGCGCCGCCTTGTTGAACAGCCGGGAATTCTCCCAGTGGAAGACCTTGGGCCCGAGGTAGCGGCCGATCTGGTAGTTCAGCATGTTGCCGAGCACCGCGGCGGCGCCGAGCACACCGATCAGCGTCCCGATGTCCATGCCGCCCTCGCCCAGCGCGGCCAGCGCGCCGGCCACGAAAAGCAGCGAATCGCCGGGCAGGAAGGGCGTCACGACGAAGCCGGTCTCGGCGAAGATGATGACGAACAGGATGCCGTAGATCCACAGCCCGTATTGCTGGACCAGCACCGCGAGATGCTTGTCGAGGTGCAGGACGATATCGATGAACTGGGTCAGGAGTTCCATGCGGCGGGCCGGGGATTGAAAGAGGCCGCATTATAATCCGGGCATGCCGACCATCGCCCGCCTCCCCGACCTGCTGATCAGCCAGATTGCCGCTGGCGAAGTCGTCGAAAGACCCGCTTCCGTGCTCAAGGAACTGCTCGAGAACAGCCTCGATGCCGGCAGCAAGGCGATCCAGGTCCATCTCGAGGAAGGCGGCGTCAAGCTGATCCGCGTCACCGACGACGGCTGCGGCATCGCGAAGGACCAGCTCGGGCTGGCGCTGACCCGGCACGCGACCTCGAAGATCGCGACGCTCGACGACCTCGAGCGCGTCGGCACGCTGGGTTTCCGCGGCGAGGCGCTGGCCTCGGTCGCCTCGGTCGCCCGGCTGACGCTGACCAGCCGCGAACGCGGCGCGGCGCACGCCTGGAAACTGCGCGGCGAGCCGGCGGCGGAACCCGAACCGGCGGCGCTGATGGCCGGCACCGTCGTCGAGATGCGCGACCTGTATTTCAACACCCCGGCCCGCCGCAAGTTCCTGAAATCGGAAAGCACCGAGTTCGCGCACTGCGCCGACGCCGTCAAGCGCATCGCGCTGACCCGGCCGGACGTCGCCTTCAGCCTGACCCACAACGGCCGCAGCCTGTTCCAGCTGGCGCCGGCCGACCGTCCGCGGCGCATCGCCGACCTGCTCGGCGACGACTTCGTCGGCGCGGCGCGCGCGGTCGACGCGCAATCCGGGCCGCTTTCGGTCGCCGGCTTTGCGATCGACCCGACCCGCGCAACCGACGCCAAGGACGGCCAGTACGTCTTCGTCAATGGCCGCTTCGTCCGCGACAAGGTGATCGCCCACGCGCTGCGCGAAGCCTACCGCGACGTGCTGCACGGCAGCCGCCAGCCGGCCGTCTGCCTGTTCGTCGAGGTCGACCCGGCGCTGGTCGATGTCAATGTGCATCCGGCCAAAACGGAAGTGCGCTTCCGCGAATCGCGCGCCGTGCATCAGTTCGTATTCCACGTGGTGCAGCGCACGCTGGCCGCGCCGGTGCAGTCCGAGGCGGCGCCGGCACTGGTCGAACGCAGCGCACCCGCGGTCGACGCGCCGCAACGGCCCGATTTCAGCTATGCCCCGCCCCCGCCGCGCCAGACGACGCTGGGCATCGCCGAGCCGGCCGCCGCCAGCTACCTCGCCTTCGCCCGCGCCGCGCAACTCGCCGAACGGCCGGCGCCGGTATCCGCCGACGCCGCGCCGCAATTCGCCCACGCCGCGCCGGTCGACCGCGACGGCCCGCCGCTCGGCTACGCGCTGGCCCAGCTGCACGGCATCTACGTGCTGGCCCAGAACGCACGCGGCCTGATCCTCGTCGACATGCACGCGGCGCACGAACGCATCCTGTACGAAAAGCTGAAGGCCGCTTTCGACGGCCGCCAGGTCGCGACGCAGGCGCTGCTGATCCCGGCCGTTTTTTCCGCCGACCCGGTCGACGTCGCCGCCGTCGAGGACCATGCCGACGCACTCGCCGAACTCGGTTTCGCGATCGCCCCGCTCGGCCCGAACCAGTTGGGCGTGCGCGGCGTGCCGGCTCTGCTGCAGGCCGGCGATCCGGTCGCGCTGGCCCGGTCGCTGATCGCCGAGTTGCGCGAGCACGGGATCAGCCAGCTCGCCACCGCGCGGCGCAACGAGCTGCTGGCGACGATGGCCTGCCACGGCGCGGTGCGTGCCCGGCGCCAGCTGAGCGTGCCGGAAATGAACGCGCTGCTGCGCCAGATGGAGGAAACCGAGCGCGCCGGCCAGTGCAACCACGGCCGGCCGACCTGGACCGAACTGACGCTGGAGCAACTGGACAAACTGTTCCTGCGCGGACAGTAGGCAAAAACGCCATCGCCGGCCGGAAAGGCCGTGCCGGCGGGCGCTCCGCCGGCATACACCGGTTTACAATGAACCCTTTATCCGGGGAGGAATAGCCGATGTTCTCGATCAAGCGACGCAACACCCTGGCCTGGCTGGCCGGCGCCAGCCTGCTGCCCCGGACCTGGGCCGCCGAAAAGCCGTGGGACCTGCTGATTTACTGCGGCATCACGATGATCCGCCCGATGACCGAGATCGCCCGGCTGTTCGAACAGCGCGAAGGGGTCACGATCTCGCTGGCCCAGGGCGGGTCTGAAAACCTGTACCAGTCGGCGCGCAAGACCGGCGTCGGCGAGTTCTACCTGCCGGGCGAACCGTCGTTCTATTTCGAGCACGAGAAGGAAGGCCTGTTCGTCGAGAAGGTCACCGTCGGCTACAACCAGATATCGCTGATGGTCGCCAAGGGCAATCCGAAGGGGGTCAAGGCCGACGTCCGCGAACTGCTGCGCAAGGACCTGGTCGTCGCGCTCGGCAACGCCGAATCGGGCAGCGTCGGCAAGGAGTCGAAGACCATCCTCGACGGCCTCGGCCTCTATCCGCGGATCGTCCGCCAGGCGGCCTTCCTGTCGCCGGATTCGCGCAGCCTGATCAATGCGCTGAAACAGGGCGAGGTCGACCTGATCATGAACTGGCGCGCAGTCGGCCATTTCCCGGACAACGCGCCGAAGATCGACGTCATCGACCTGCCGGAGCGCATCGCCAAGCCGCAGCCGCTGTACCTGATCCTGCTCAAGAGCGCCCGCAACCCGGCGCTGGCCCGCCGCTTCTCGCGCCTGGCCAGTGGCCCGGAAGGCCAGGCCATTTTCCGCAAGCACGGTTTCCTGGTCGATCAATGAGCCAGAAGCGCGGCTTCGTCGCCCACCTCGAGCAGGCCTCGCCGGCCCGCCTGCTGGTCGGCTTCGCACTGGTGCTGCTGCTCAGCGTCGGCGCCATCTTCGGCAGCAAGCTGTTCTTCACGCGGATCACCGACGACCTGCATGCACAGTTGCGCAACGAGGACGCCCGGCTGCTGATCGGCGAGGAAATCATCGGCGGCATCCACCGGATCGAGCGCGATTTCTTCCAGTTGGCCGCGACCCACCAGCCGGCCGCCTTCCAGCGCCAGTTCAGGTCGCTCGACACCACCCTCGACAAGCTGCTGCACGACCTGCTGGTACTCCAGGAAGGCGGCGAGGTCGTCCGCCATCTCGCCGTCAATCTGGAAGGCCGCGACCAGGTCCGGCAGACCATCCGCTACCAGCGCGAGGACAACGCGCTGCCGCCGATGGAAGTCATCGAGATCGCACCGCTGGTCGGCCAGACCCGGGACCACGCCGACCGCCTGGAAGCACTGCTCGAAAAGCGCTGGCAGGCGGAAGACTCGGAAAATCGCCAGGCCTTCTTCGCGACCGAGCAGGACATCACGCTGTTCATGAAGCAGCTGCCCCCCTACTTCGAGCGCCTGAACGAGAACGCCAACCGCCTGCTGGTCGAGGCCTTCGACCGGCGCGCCGCGCTGCAGGAACAGATCGCCGGCACGGAAACGCGGCTCAGGTACCTGGAAAACCTGCTGATCGTGCTGGTCGTCCTCGTCGCGCTGGCGGCCGGCGCCTTCGCCGCGTGGCGCATTGCCTACGCGCGCAGCCGGCTGTCCGACGCGCTGCAGCAGCTGGCAACCCAGAACGCGCGGACGACGACGATGCTGGACACGCTGTCGGACGGCGTCTACGCGACCGACCTCGACGGTCGCCTGCTGATGATGAACGCCGCCGGCGAAGGGATACTGGGCTGGAAGAACGACGAGCTGGTCGGCCACTCGGTGCATCAGCGGATACACCACGTCCGGCCGGACGGCAGCCCCTTCCCGCTCGAGGAATGCCCGCTGATCGAGGTGCTCGACCAGGAAAAGGCGATCGCTGGCGAGGAATATTTCATCCACCGCGACGGCCGCGCGATTCCCGTCGCCTACCGCTCGTCGCCGCTGTATCTCGACGGACGCCTGGCCGGCGCGCTGGTTTCCTTCCAGGACATCACCGAGCAGCGCGAACGCGAGGCCCAGCTGGCGCTGCAGCGGGCCGCGCTGGAAGCCGCGGCGAACATGATCATGATCACCAACCGGCAGGGGGCAATCGAATACGTCAACCCGGCCTTCTGCTCGGGCACAGGTTTCGAACGCGACGAGATCCTCGGCCGGACGCCGAAAATACTGCAGTCGGGCCGCCACGATGCGGCGTTCTATACCGCGATGTGGTCGACGCTGCTGGCCGGCCGGGTCTGGGAAGGGGAAATCGTCAACCGGCGCCGCGACGGCAGCCTGTACCCGGAGCGGATGACCGTGACCCCGATCCTGGAAAATGGCGCGATCCGGCACTTCGTCGCGATCAAGTGGGACATTTCCGCCGAAATCGAGACGCGGACCCGTCTCGCGATGATCGAAACGGCGATCGAGAACATCAACCAGGGCGTGTTCATCACGACCCCCGAACTGTCCGAGGAAGGCCTGCGCATCGAGTGGGTCAACCGCGGCTTCACCCGGCTGATGGGCTACGGCCGCGACGAGATGACCGGCCGGCTGACCAGCGCGCTGCGCAGCGACAACACCCGGCTCGACGGCTTCCGCCGGGTGCTGGCCAGCCTGGCCGAGGGCCGCCCGGAATCCTGGGAAACTCGCTACCGGCGCAAGGACGGCAGCGAACTCGACGTCGAGGTGCATTACGCGCCGGTCCGCGACGCGAGCGGAAAGATCACCCATTTCGTCGCGTTGATGACCGACATCGGTGCCCGCCGGGCGGCCGAACAGGCGCTCGAGCAGGCGCGCGATGCCGCCGTCGAGGCATCGCGGCTGAAATCCGAATTCCTGTCGACGATGTCGCACGAAATCCGGACCCCGATGAACGGCGTCATCGGCATGACCGACTTGCTGCTCGACACCGAACTGAGCGACGAGCAGAAGGAACTGGCGACCGTGATCCGCGATTCCGGCCACGCGCTGCTGACGGTGATCAACGACATCCTCGACTTCTCGAAAATCGAGGCCGGCAAGATCGACATCGAGCACAACACCTTCCGCCTCGCCCAGGTCGTCGAGGGCGCCAGCGAGCTGCTCGGCTCGCAGGCGCGGGCGAAGAAGCTGTCGATGATGGTCTTCATCGACCCGACGCTGCCGACGCACGTGATCGGCGACTCGGTCCGCCTGCGCCAGGTGCTGGTCAACCTGATCGGCAACGCGGTCAAATTCACCGCGGCCGGCGAGATCACGGTGCGGGTCGAAGGGCTGGGCAGCGACGGCATCCGCTTCTCGGTCAACGACACCGGCATCGGCATCGAGCCGGAAGCGCAGAAACGCCTGTTCACCGCCTTCACCCAGGCCGACAGCTCGACCACCCGGCGTTTCGGCGGCACCGGCCTCGGGCTCGCGATCTCGCGCCAGCTGGTCGAACTGATGGGCGGCCGGATCCACCTCGACAGCACGCCGGGCGTCGGCTCCCGCTTCTGGTTCACGCTGCCGCTGCCGGCCGACCCGAGCACGACGGCCGATGCGCGCCAGGCCCCGGCGCTGCGGGTGCTGGTCGTCGACGACCGCGAAACCGACTGCCGCATCATCTGCCACTACCTCGAGGCCTGGCGGATCGACTGCGCTGCGGCGCACAGCGGCGCCGACGCGCTGCGCCTGATCGCCACCGCCGAAGCCGAGGGACATCCCTACGCGGCGGTCGTCATCGACTACGAAATGAACGACATGGACGGCATCGCGCTGGCCCGCCGCATCCGCGCCGAGCACGATGCCCGGCTGCCGCGGCTGGTAATGATCACCGCCCACGACCGTAACCAGCTCGAAGACGAGGCGCTGGCGGCGGGATTCGCCGGCTTGCTGGTCAAGCCGATCCGCCAGTCCCACCTGTTCGACGCACTGGTGCCGCGCCTGCCCGAGCCGCCGCTGCTGACCGCCGAGGCCGTCGAGCCTCCGCCGCCGCAGACGACCGAACGCGGTCCGCTGATCCTGCTCGCGGAAGACAACCCGACCAACCGGATGCTCGCCGAACGCCTGCTGACCCGCCACGGCTACGTCGTGCATAGCGTCGTCAACGGCCAGGAGGCCGTCGAGGCCAGCCAGACGCTGCCGATCGCCGCGATCCTGATGGACTGCCTGATGCCGGTGATGGACGGCTTCGAGGCGACGGCGGCGATCCGCCGCCAGGACCGTGAAACCCAGCGTCACGTGCCGATCATCGCGATGACCGCGAACGCGATGGAAGGCGACCGCGAACGCTGCCTGGCCGCCGGCATGGACGACTACCTGAGCAAACCGATCAACGTCGCCCAGTTGACCGCGACGCTCGCCCACTGGACCCGGAAGGCCTAGCTGTGTAAACCCACCAGGTTGTTCAGTCCGGTGATTCGGGAGATAGGCGGCAGATATTGAAGGCTGGCATGAGGTCTGTGCCAGTTGTAATGATGCAGCCAGAGCGGCAAGTGCTGGGCGCGCTGGCTGGAGGAGTCGTAGGCCCGGGCATAGGCCCACTCCCGCAATGCGGTCTGGATGAAGCGCTCGGCCTTGCCATTGGTTTGTGGCGTGTAGGGCTTGGTGCGGAGGTGGCGCAGCCCCAGGCGCTGGCAAAGCCGGGCGAAGCGCCGGGATTTGTAGCAAGCGCCGTTATCGGTCAGGACCCGCCGGAAGGAGACGCCAAACGTGCGGTAGTAGCGCAGGGCCGACAGCAAGGCCCGGCAGGCGCTTCGGCCGCTCTCGTCGGGCTGGATGTCGGCAAAGGCGACTCTCGAATGGTCATCAAGGGCGACATGGACGAATTCCCAACCCGCCCGGGGCGAGTTTTGCGTGCGATCCCCGGTGGCCCGATGTCCCGGTCGATGAAAGCGCCCGAGCTTCTTGATGTCGAGATGGAGCATATCGCCCGATGCGGCATGCTCATAACGCACGATGGGTGCGGCCGGTTCGAGTGCCGCCAGGCGGTTGAGTCCTGCGCGCGTGAGCCAGCGAGCGATGGTACTCCGGCCGATCCCGCATTGCTGGCTGATCTGGCGATACGTCTGGCGGCTGCGCCGCTGCTCGATCACCTGGGCTCGGACGGCCGGCGGCAAGGCGTGCGGACAAGTTTTGGGGCGTGACGAGCGGTCGTTGAGTCCGGCTACGCCTTCGGCCCGGAAACGCTGCAACCACTTGTAGGCGGTTCGTACGCTGACGCCACTGGCGTGAGCAGCCTCCTCGGGCCGCAATCCGCCATCGAGCATGCGTTGAACAAGAAGGGCTCGACCGTGCGGCGTTAATCGGGCATTTTTATGGATGTTCATTCGGGGCCTCGGAGGTTTGTTTGGTTGGCGCCTCCAATTCTCCGGGGAGATACCCCGAGTGAACAACCTACAGAGAGATCACACCTAGCCGGCCTCCGCAACCGAGGCCCCACTTTTGCTTTCAGGATCAGTTCGCCACAGGGCTGGAGGCAACGGCCGATGCTTCGGCACTTGCGGAACTGCCGCCGGTCTGAACGAAGGCTTCGACATCGGGAATCACATGGTCCTGGAAAGCCCAGTTGGCAACGATGCGCACTTTCCCACCGGAAACCACGACGTTGTAACCTGCGATCCCGAGTCCGCGACTGAAGGCATTGATGCGCCGACCATTGGACAGATCGATGATATTGATTTCCTTCAGTCCATTTTCCTGAACCACCGCATAGGCACCGCTGGGCGTCCTGAACCAGTCGGCGCGCCAGTAGTAGTGGGAAAGGTTGCGCTGCCCCTGGAGGTCGTACAAGGACTCGAAGCTGGTCATCCGCTCGCAGTAATTGACGAGACCGTTTTTCCGGCGGCAATCGCTGAAACTGTGGACCGACTTCCCGCCGGAGTCGATATTCAGCGGAATCAAGGAGCCGGTCCGCAGGTTCATGAAGGCATAATCCTCGATCCTCGCGCCGGCAATGCGCCCGAACAGCTTGCCGATGTCGGCGACTGGATTACCGGCACTGCTGTTCTGCCGTTCCAGAAGGATGGTGTCGGTCGTCCCGACTGCCCCGTGCTGCAAGGGAGTGATTTGGTAGCCATCGGGAAATGCTATGTTGCTGACGCCCTTTCCCGCGTCATAGCGAAAGGCAGCACTCTGCCGGGAAACGATCACCCCGCCGGGGATCAGAATCAGCAGTTCGCCACTCAGCACCTTGCCGCTCGCTGTCGTCACGGTCCAGCCATTCGGCCCGCTGACCGCTTGGCCGATGTCAACCGGTTGATCCAGCCTGCCCAGGCTTATCCACTTGATTTTCGCAGCTCGCCCCGCCGTTTCGGCCAGATAGGTCGCGCTACCGCCGATCGGATCGACGGCATAGCGGCTGATACGTCCTTCCGGATCCAGAATAGCCTGGCCGTTTACGAGAAAGCCATCCCTGCGCGTCACGACATCGAAGAAGGGAACGGACCCGGCGCCACCAATGCGCAATTTTTCAGCCAATTCCTCCTCGGAAACGACAGGAGGGGCGGCAGGACCGGCCATGGACGAGCCCGCTGGCGCTGCCGGCAAACCATAAGCCTTCAGCATTTCAGCCTGTATCCGCGCCTGCAGTTGCTGCATCTGCTCGGCTGTCAATCCCTGCGCCGAGACTGCGCACGACAGTAAAAGCGTGGTCAGAAGCATGCCGGCACGATGATATTTTTTCATTTAAAGCCCCCTGGAAGCGAACGACGAAACGGGCGGAATACTCATATGGAATATTCCATTCGACATTCTAACCCGGACACCGGGAGCCCTCCGCCAAGAATCGTGCGCTCACGCTTCCACAGCCTTTGATTATCTTAAGACTGCGTTAATCCGGGGGCTCTACACTCGCCCCACTCCCAATCCGAGCGCGATCATGCCCAAGTATTCCCTGCTGGCCCTGTGGGCCGTATTTTCCGTCGCCACCGCCGGCGAGCCGCTGGTGCTGCAGGCGGCCCAGCTGAAATCGCTGGGCATCGCCACCGCCGTTGTCGGCCAGGCCGGCGAGGGTCGCGCCGGCACGCTGCCGGCCCAGGTTCTGGTGCCCAACGCGCAGATGCGGCTGGTCTCGGCGCCGGTTTCCGGCATGATCGAGCAGTTGACCGTGGCCCCCGGCTCGACGGTGCGCCGCGGCCAGGTCGTCGCCCGGCTGGCCAGCCCGCAGGCGCTGGAACTGCAGCGCGACGCGCTGCAGTCGGGCAGCCAGTCGGCGCTGCTGCAACAGAACCTGAAACGCGACGAACAGCTGTTCGCCGAAGGCCTGATCGCCGAAGCGCGGCTGCAGGCGACGCGCGCCGCCGCCGCACAGGCCGCCGCACAGGCCGACGAACGCCGGCAGGGCCTGGCCCTGGCCGGCATCGCGCCGGGCAGGCTGGGCGGGCCGCTGGCGCTGGTCGCGCCGATCGACGGCGTGGTGCTCGAACAGGGCGTCCAGCTCGGCCAGCGCGTCGAGGCGTCGGCGCTGGTCTATCGCATCGCCCAGCTGAAGCCCCTGTGGCTGGAAATCCAGGCGCCGCTCGACATCGCCGCCGGGCTGAAGGAAGGCGCGCCGGTGAAGATCGCCGGCAGCGCCGTCAGCGGCAAGCTGATCGCCGTCGGCCGCGCGGTCGATGCGGCCAGCCAGACCGTGCTGCTGCGCGCCGCGGTCGGCCAGGGCGCCGAGACGCTGACGCCGGGCCAGGTCGTCGAGGTTGAGGTGGCCGCCGCCAACGGCAGCCGCCAGCGCCTGCCGGCCGCCGCGCTGGCCCGCGTCGACGGCAAGACCTGGGCCTTCGTGCAGACCGCCGCCGACGACAAATCCGCCACTTTCGAGGCGCGCGAGGTGCGCGTCGCCGGCCAGGGCGGCGACAGCGTCCAGGTCGAAGGCCTGAAGGCCGGCGACAAGGTCGCGGTCAAGGGCATTTCCGGGCTGAAGGCGATGTTGACCGGGGTCGGCAACTGACATGCTGGAAAAACTGATCCGCTTTTCGCTGACCCAGCGCCTGCTGCTGCTGGTGCTCACCGCGATGCTCACCGGTGCCGGCGTGCAGGCCTTCCTCGGCCTGCCGATCGACGCTTTCCCCGACGTCTCGACGACGCAGGTCAAGATCATCCTGAAAGCCCCCGGCATGACGCCGGAAGAGGTCGAGACCCGGCTGGCCGTGCCGGTCGAGCAGGAAATGCTCGGCATCCCGCACCAGCGCCTGCTGCGCTCGACGTCCAAGTACGCACTGACCGACATCACCATCGATTTCGAGGACGGCACCGACATCTACTGGGCGCGCCAGCAGGTCGGCGAACGCCTGGCCGGCGCGATGGGCAACCTGCCGCCCGGCGTCACCGGCGGCATGGCGCCGATCACGACGCCGCTCGGCGAAATGTTCATGTTCACGATCGAGGGCGACCTGCCGCTGGCCGACAAGCGGGCGCTGCTCGACTGGGTGATCCGCCCGCAGCTGCGCACCATTCCCGGCGTCGCCGACGTCAACAGCCTGGGCGGCGAGGTGCGGACCTTCGAGGTCGTTCCCAACCCGCAGCTGCTGGCAGCGCGCGGCCTGGCGCTGAAGGACCTGCAGGCGGTACTCGAAGCCAACAACCGCAACGACGGCGCCGGCCGCCTGGCCGACGGCGAAGAAGCGCTGCTGGTGCGCGCCGAGGGCGCCATCCGCACGCTCGACGACGTCCGCGCCATCGTGCTGCAGGCGAAGGACGGCCGCGTCGTGCGCGTCGCCGACGTCGCCGACGTGCGCTTCGGCGCGCTGACCCGCTACGGCGCGGTGACCCAGAGCGGCCGCGGCGAAGCGGTCGAGGGCCTGGTCCTCGGCCTGCGCGGGGCCAACGCGCAGGCCGTCGTCGACGGCGTCAAGGCACGCCTGGCCGAGATCGCGCCGACGCTGCCGCAAGGGGTCACGATCGAGCCCTTCTACGACCGCTCGAACCTGGTCGGGCGCGCCGTCGGCACGGTGTCGAAGGCGCTGTTCGAGGCCATCGTGCTGGTCGTGCTGCTGCTGCTCGCCTTCCTCGGCAACCTGCGCGCGGCGCTGGTCGTCGCGCTGATGCTGCCGCTGTCGGCGCTCGCCACTTTCATCCTGATGCGCAGCTTCGGCCTGTCGGCCAACCTGATGAGCCTGGGCGGCCTGGCCATCGCGATCGGCATGCTGGTCGACGCGGCGGTCGTCGTCGTCGAGAACGTCGAGAGCCAGCTCGCCCACGCCCGCGACGAACTGCCGACGCTGCACCTGATCTTCCGCGCCGCGCGCGAAGTGGCGATGCCGGTCGCCTCGGGCATCGTCATCATCATCATCGTCTTCCTGCCGCTGCTCACCTTGCAGGGGCTGGAAGGCAAGATGTTCGGGCCGGTCGCGCTGACCATCGTGTTCGCGCTGGCCTCGTCGCTGCTGCTGTCGCTGACCGTGGTGCCGGTGCTCTCCTCCTGGCTGATCAAGCGCGGCGCCCACCATGAGCCCTGGCTGGTCCGCAAACTGGCGGCGATCTACGACCGCGTGCTCGCCTCGGCGCTGGCCAATTCCCGCCGCTACGTCGCCGGTGCCGTACTGGCGCTGCTCGCCGCCGGCGGGGCCTTCGGCCTGCTCGGCAAGAGCTTCATGCCGACGATGGACGAGGGCGACCTGATCATGCAGCTGGAAAAGCTGCCGTCGATCGGCCTCGACCAGACCATCGCGATCGACGGTGCCGCGCAACGTGCCATCCTCGAAAAGGTGCCGGAGGTGAAGGCCATCGTCGCCCGCGCCGGTGCTGACGAGCTGGGTCTCGACCCGATGGGCCTGAACCAGACCGACACCTTCATGGTGCTGCAGCCGCGCAACACCTGGCGCAATCCGGACCCGGCCTGGCTGGCCGACCGCCTGCGCGAGGTGATGGCCGATTTCCCGGGCATCGGTTTCTCCTTCACGCAGCCGATCGACATGCGCGTCTCCGAGATGCTGACCGGCGTCCGCGGCGACCTGGCGATCAAGATCTTCGGGCCGGACCTGGCGACGCTGAACAAGCTCGCGGTCGACATCGAAAACAGCGTCAAAACCGTGCGCGGCGCCGAGGACACCTTCACGCTGAAGAACGACGGCGTGCAGTACCTGAAGATCGCCGTCGACCGGCTCGCCGCCGGGCGTTTCGGCCTCAACGTCGATGACATCCAGAACGACCTGAAGTCGCTGCTCGAAGGCCGCAACGTCGGCACCGTGATCGAACAGGGCCGGCGCACGCCGGTCGTGCTGCGCGGCCCGGCCGGCCTGCGCGATTCGCCGGCCGATTTCGCGGCGCTGCGTTTGAGCCTGCCCGACGGCGCCAGCGTGCCGCTGGCGTCGATCGCGAAGATCGAGCGGATCGACGGCCCGGTCAAGGTCGACCGCGAAAATGCGCAGCGCTACGTCGTCGTCCAGTCCAACGTCCGCGACCGCGACCTGGTCGGCTTCGTCGACGACGCCAAGGCCACCGTCGCCCGCGACGTCAAGCTGCCGGAAGGCTACCGCATCGCCTGGGGTGGCCAGTTCGAGAACCAGCAGCGCGCCGCGGCGCGCCTGATGGTCGTCGTGCCGGTCGCGCTGGCGCTGATCTTCTTCCTGCTGTTCTCGACCTTCGGCTCGGTCCGCCAGGCGCTGCTGGTGCTGTCCAACATCCCGTTCGCGATGATCGGCGGCGTCTTCGGCCTGCTCGTTTCCGGCGAATACCTGTCGGTGCCGGCGTCGGTCGGCTTCATCGCGCTGCTCGGCATCGCGGTGCTGAACGGCGTCGTCATGGTCACCTATTTCAACCAGCTGCTGGCGCGCGGCATGGGCATCGCCGACGTCGTCGTCGAGGGCGCCAGGCGCCGGCTGCGCCCGGTGCTGATGACCGCCAGCATCGCCGCCTTCGGCCTGGTCCCGATGCTGTTCGCGACCGGCCCCGGCTCCGAGGTGCAGCGGCCGCTGGCCATCGTCGTGATCGGTGGCCTGGTTACCTCGACCGCGCTGACGCTGGTGCTGCTGCCCATCCTGTTCCGCCGCTTCGGCGTCGAACCCGCCGTTTCCTTCAGCGAGAAATCCCATGGCTGACGTCCTGCTCACCCTGGTCATGCCCGACGACGTCGCCCAGCACGTCGAAGACCTGCTGCTGTCGCGCCCCGACCTCGTGCGCGGCTTCACCGCCAACGCCTCCGAAGGGCACGGCTCGGTCGTCCAGCTGGTCGAACCGGCCGAACTGGTCGCTGGCCACGCGCCGCGCAAGGTGATCCGCACCCTCGGCGCCGAAGCCGACATGCGCGCCGTGCTCGACCTGATCAAGAACGAACTGCCGCGCGCCAACGTGTTTTTCTGGCTGGTGCCGATCATCGCCATGGGGCGTCTATGAAACCGCTTGTCCTTTTGCTGCTGGCCGGCTTCGCCGCCAGCGCCGTCGCCGCCGACCCGGCATCCACCCTGCCGCCCGCCGAGATCGTCGCCCGCGTGCTGCGCGACGCGCCGGACGTGCAGGCCGCGACCAGCCAGATCCGCGCCGAGGAAGCCAACCGCCGTCGCCTGGAAGCCGGACCGCATGAATGGAACCTGCGCCTGGGCGGGCAGCAGCGGCGCAGCGCGCCGGCCACCGGCCCGAACGAGCGCTTCAGCGAATGGAACAGCGCGATCGAACGCCCGCTGCGCCTGCCCGGCAAGGCCGCGACCGATGCCGAACTCGGCGCCGCCGGCGTGACGCTGGCCGAAACCGCCTACGGCGACGCGCTGCACGAAGCCAGCCGCAGCCTGCTCAAGGCCTGGTTCGTCTGGCTGCGCGAAACCGCCGCCAGCGCGCAGTGGACCGCGCAGGTCGAACTGCTCGACCGCCAGGCCAAGGCCATCGAGCGCCGCCGGCAACTCGGCGACGCGGCCCGGCTCGACGCGATCCAGGCCGAAGCCGCGCTGGCCCAGGCCGTCGCCCAGCGGACCCAGGCCGAAGCGCGCCGGCGCAGCGCCGGCGAGGACCTGCGCCGCCGCTACCCCGGCCTGCCCCTGAACGAACCGGCAACGCTGGACGAACCGCAGCCGCTGGCCGGCAGCGACACGGAATGGATCGCCGCGCTGCTCGAACACAGCCACGAACTCGGCCTCGCGCGCGGCGAGGCGCAGCGCGCCCGGATCGCCGCCGAGCGCCAGCGCCAGGACCGGATGCCCGACCCGAGCGTCGGCCTGCAGTTTTCGCGCGAACGCGGCGGCGAGGAAAACGTCGTCGGCGCCTACATCAGCATTCCGCTGCCCGGCGACGCCCGCCGCGCCACCGCCGACGCGTCGCTGGCCCAGGCCGAAGCCGCCGGCCGGCGCGCCGAAGCCGTCGAGCGCCGGATCGGCGCCGAAGCCGCGACGCTGCTCCAGGCCGTGCAGTCCGCCACCCCGGCCTGGCAAGCCGCCCGCGATGCCGCCGAACGCCTCGAACGCAGCGCCGACCTGACCGCCCGCGCCTACCAGCTCGGCGAGGGTAGCCTCAACGAGCTGCTGACCGCCCGCCGGCTGGCCAACGAAGCCCGGCTGGCCGCCCGCACCAGCCAGCTCGACGCGCTGGAACTGCGCTACCGGCTGCTGCTCGACGCCCACCGGTTGTGGGATCTGGATTGACCGGAACGCCGGCGCCTTAAGCCGGCGCTAAGCTTCGCCTAAGCGGGCGTTAAGCGGGCGGGATCAAACTGTTCTCCAGCCACACTTGGAGAACGCCATGAAAACCCTCACCGCCCTCGCCCTGCTGCTCGTCGCCGCCGCCGGCCATGCCGAAACGCCGCAGGCCATTACCCGGCAGTACGCGGACGCCGCGCCGGCCGGCTTCGTCCCCGCCGCGCGGCGCGGCGAAGCACTCTTCCGGCAGAACTTCGCAATTAACGACAAGATGCCGTCGTGCACGGCCTGCCATACCGACCATCCGAAAAACCCCGGTCGCCACGCGGTGACCGGCAAGACGATCCGGCCGCTGGCCGTCGTCGCCAACGGCGAACGCTTCAGCGATCCGGCCAAGGTCGAGAAATGGTTCGGCCGCAATTGCAGAGAAGTCGTCGGCCGCGCCTGCACACCGGGCGAAAAGGCCGATTTCGTCGCCTACATGAATGAGGTGCGCTGACATGAAAGCCCTGATTTTTGCCCTGCTGGCGGCGTTCACCGTGCCGGCGCTGGCCGACCGCCTGCCGCTGCCGACCGACACCCCGGCCAGCTACCGCAACGAATGCGGCAGCTGCCACCTGGCCTACCCGCCCGCGCTGCTCGCGGCCGGCGACTGGAAACGGCTGCTCGCCCGGCTGAGCGACCACTACGGCAGCGATGCCGCGGTCGACGCCGCCCAGCAGCGCGAAATCGCCGCCTTCCTCGAACGCCATGCCGGAAACCCCGGTCCGGCCGGCAACCCGCCGCGGATCACCCGGACCGCCCGCTTCGTCCGCAAGCACGACGAGATTCCGGCCCGCTTCTGGCGCGATCCGCGCGTCCGCTCGCCGGCCAATTGCGAGGCCTGCCACACCCGCGCCGGCGAAGGCCGGTTCAGCGAACACGAAATCGGCATTGCCGAACTGAAGGAGTGATCATGCAAAAAATTCTCGTCTGGGACTGGCCGGTCCGCCTCGGCCACTGGCTGATGGTCGGCGGCTTCGCGCTGGCCTGGCTGACCGGCGACAGCGAAAGCCTGCGCCTGGTGCACGTCGCCGCCGGCACGACCGTCATCGCCGTCGCCGCCTTCCGGCTGCTGTGGGGCTTCGCCGGCACCCGCCACGCCCGCTTCGCCGCCTTCGTGCGCGGCCCAGCCGCCGTCCGTCGCTACCTGACCAGCCTGCTCCGCCTCGAACCGGAAACGCACGTCGGCCACAACCCGGCCGGCGGCTGGGCCATTCTGGCCCTGCTCGGCCTCGCGCTGCTGACCGGCCTGGCCGGCTGGGCGACCTACGAGGAAATCGGCGGCCACTGGCTGGAAGAACTGCACGAGGGACTCGCGGCGACGATGCTGACCGTGGTCATCGTCCACGTCGCCGGCGTCGTCTCGGGCAGCCTGGCGCACGGCGAAAACCTGGTCCGCGCGATGTTCACCGGGCGCAAGGAAGGGGCGCCGGAGCAGGCCATTCCGTCCGCCCGGCCGCTCGCCGCGCTGCTGCTGCTCGTCTGGGTGGCCGCCGCCGGCTGGTGGATGCTGAACTGATAGAATCGCCGCCATGCGCATCCTGCTTGTCGAAGACGACCCCCAACTCGGCGATGGCCTGACCGTCGGCCTGCGCCAGTCCGGCTTCGCCGTCGACTGGGTGCGCGACGGCCATGCCGCCGACCTGGCGCTGCTCGCCGAAAGCTTCGACCTGGTCGTGCTCGACCTCGGCCTGCCGAAGCTGGCCGGCATGGAAGTCCTGAACCGCGCCCGCGCCCGCGGCCAGGACATGCCGGTACTGATCCTGACCGCGCGCGATGCGACCGGCGACAAGGTCGCCGGGCTCGATGCCGGCGCCGACGACTACCTGGTCAAGCCGATCGACCTCGACGAACTGGCCGCCCGCATCCGCGCGCTGACCCGGCGCAGCGCCGGCCGCGCCGCGCCGCTGCTGACGCACGGCGACCTGACGCTGGACCCGGCGGCGCACGCCGTGACCCGTGCCGGCCAGCCGGTCGAGCTGTCGACGCGCGAATTCTCGCTGCTGCAACTGCTGCTCGAGAACGCCGGCCGGGTGCTGACCCGCAGCCAGCTCGAGCAGTCGCTGTACGGCTGGCGCGACGAGCCGGACAGCAACGCGCTCGAAGTCCATATCCATCACCTGCGCAAGAAGCTGGGCAGCGAGCTGATCCGCACGCTGCGCGGCGTCGGTTACACGATCGCCCGATGAGCCGTACCGCCTGGTTCTCGCTGCGCCGCCGCCTGCTCGGCCTGCTGCTCGGCGGCGTCGCCGCGGCCTGGCTGGCGACCACGGTGTTCAGCTACGTCGATTCGCACCACGAGGTCGACGAACTGTTCGACGCGCAGCTCGCGCAGGCGGCGCAGACGCTGCTGGCGCTGGCCAGCCACGACGAGGGCGACGGCATCGAGGATCTCGGCGACGTCGCGCACAAGTACCAGCGCCGGCTGCGCTTCCAGATCTGGCACGCCGACGGCCGCCTGCTGCTGCGCTCCAACAACGCGCCTGCGACGCCGCTGACGGCCGCCGACGGCTTTTCGGAAACCCGTGGCGACGACGGCCACTGGCGGCATTTCAGCCGCTGGAACGAGGGCGGCACGCTGCAGGTCCAGGTCAGCGAGGACCACCATGTCCGCGACGAACTGATCGGCCACATCGCCTGGCGCCTGCTCTTCCCGGCACTGTTCGGGCTGCCGCTGATCGGCCTGTGGGTCTGGCTGGCGACCCGGCACGGTCTGGCCTCGCTGGACGGCATCGCCCGCCAGATCGCCAGCCGCGACCCGCAGCAGCTGCAGGCGGTGACGCCGGCCAGCGCGCCGGAGGAAATCCGCGCGATGCTCGAGGCGCTGAACGGCCTGTTCCAGCGCGTCGAAACGGCGCTCGAGACCGAACGCCGCTTCACCGCCGACGCCGCGCACGAACTGCGCACGCCGCTCGCCGCGCTGCAGGCGCAACTGCAGGTCGCGCTACGCGCCCGCGACGACGCCGAGCGCAACCGCTCGCTGGCCCAGCTGCAGAGCGGACTGGCCCGCGCCTCCCACCTGGTCGAGCAGATGCTGCAACTGGCCCGGCTCGATCCCGAATCGGGGCTGCCCAACCCGGAAGCGGTCGACCTCGGCGAACTGGCCGAATCGGTCTGCGCCGACCTCGGCGGGCTGATCCTCGACAAGAACCTCGATTTCGACCTCGCCGCCGCCCCCGGCGCCGTCGTCACCGGGCAGCGCGAGTGGCTGCGCGTGCTGATCCGCAACCTGGTCGACAACGCGATCCGCTACACCCCGCCGGACGGCCGCGTGCATGTCCGCGTGCAGCGCGACGGCAGCGCCTGCCGCCTCTCCGTCTGCGACAGCGGCCCCGGCATTCCGGAAGAGGAACGCGAACGGGTGCTGCGCCGCTTCCACCGACTGAATCCGGGCGAACAGCCGGGCAGCGGTCTGGGCCTGGCGATCGTCACCCGCATCGCCGAGCTGCACGGCGCCCGCCTGGAACTCGGCACGCCGCCGGACGGCTGCGGCCTGCTCGCCGAAGTCCGCTGGAATTCAGCCTAGCGAACGCTGCGCGAACTGGCGCAAGCGGTTCATGTCCTGCGCCCGCGCCTCGCGGTTGGCCGAGTGCAGCACGACCAGCGCGACAACCTCGTCGCCGAACTGCTCGGCCTGCGCCAGGCAATAGCCGGCCGCCGACGTGAAGCCGGTCTTGCCGCTGAGCAGCGCGACCGAGCGGTCGTGCGCAAAGCGATTGACGTTGGCCTTGCCGCCGACCGCGTCCTGCCGGGCCAGGCGGCGGAAGAAGGGCTGCTGCGACAGCATCACCAGCAGCACGCCGAGATCGCGGGCACTGGCGCGGTTGACCGCGGACAGGCCGGAAGAATCGCCGAAGTCGAAGCTGAACAGCTGCATCTGCGTCATCAGCGCGCGCATGTCGCGCCGGAACTCGTCCCAGCCGCCGGGATAGCTGCGCGCCAGCGCGGCGGCAGCGCGGTTGTCCGAGGTCACCAGCATCCATTCGAGCAGCTGCTCGCGCCGCCAGCGGGAACCGACCGCCAGCGACGAACGGGTGCTTTCCGTCGTCCGGACGTCGTCGGCGGTGATATGCACCGTCTCGTCGAGCGGCAGTTCGGCGGCGAGGATCACCGACGCGGTGATCAGCTTGGTGATCGACGCGATCTGCACCGGCGTGTCTGCCTCGCGGGCCAGCAGCGTGCGATCCAGGTTGCCGACGTAGGCATGGCGGGCAGTCAATTGCGGCCCCGCCGCGGCGTCGACCGCGAACGCAGATCCGGCCAGCGGCCAGCACAGCGCCCCGGCCAGCAGCCGGCGGCGACGGCGATCAATGGGATGGAACAGTTCTGACATGCGGCCTCCTCGCTTCATTATAGGGAGGGCGGCCCCGCGTGTTAGCATTCGCCGCGATGAAATCCCTGCCCCCCGCCCTGCTGATCATGGGCCCGACCGCGTCGGGCAAGACCGCCGTCGCGATGGCGCTGGCCGACCGCTTCCCGGTCGAGCTGATCAGCGTCGACTCGGCGCAGGTCTTCATCGACATGGACATCGGCACCGCCAAGCCGGAACGCGAACTGCTGGCCCGCTACCCGCACCGGCTGATCGACCTGATCACGCCCGAGCAGAACTACTCGGCCGCCCGCTTCCGCGACGATGCGCTGGCCGCGATGGCCGAGATCACTGCGGCCGGCCGTGTGCCGCTGCTGGTCGGCGGCACGATGCTGTATTTCCGGACGCTGCTGCAGGGCCTGGCCGATCTGCCGCAGGCCGACGCCGCGCTGCGCGCCGAGATCGACGCCGAGGCGGCGGTCGCCGGCTGGCCGGCGCTGCATGCGAAACTGGCCGAACTGGACCCGTCCACCGCGGCCCGCCTGCATCCGACCGACAGCCAGCGCATCCAGCGCGCGCTCGAGATCTGCCGGCTGAGCGGCCGCCCGATGTCGGCCCTGCTCGCCGAAAGCGAGCGCCAGAAGCCGCCTTACGATTTCCTGCAGGTCGCGCTGCTGCCCTCCGACCGCGCCGTGCTGCACCGGCGCATCGAACGCCGCTTCGACGAGATGCTGCTCGGCGGACTCGACGACGAGGTCGCCCGGCTGCGCGAAAAGTACCGGCTGCACCTGGGCCTGCCGTCGATGCGCTGCGTCGGCTACCGCCAGGTCTGGGAGGCGCAGGACGGCCTGTACCGCAAGCCGGAAATGCGCGACCGCGGCATCTACGCGACGCGCCAGCTGGCCAAGCGCCAGATCACCTGGCTCGGCAACTCCTTCGACGCGGAATCCTACGACTGCCTCGACGCCGACCTGCCGGCACGGATCGCCGGACGCGTCGACGCCTTCCTCAGCGGCCGACCAGCCGGCCGAGACGCTGCGCCAGCTCCCTGAGCTGGTCGACGATGCCCAGCGCCTGGTCCTGGGTACCGACCATGCGCCGCATGAAACCGCTGGCCATCGCGGTCAGCTCCTCCTCCTGGCTCTCGCTCAGGCCGAGGTTGATGAAGGACTTGGCCAGCGTTTCCTCGAACTCGACCATCAGCTGCGTCAGTTCGTAGCAGTTGCGGCGGTAGTTGTCCTGCACCGCGTCCAGCGCCTTCTGCAGTTCCGGTAGCGCCGCCTCGATGCCCTGCCGCCGCTGCTGCGCCAGGCTTTCGGCCGCCAGCGCCTGGCGCCGCGCCTCGGCGCCCTCGGCGAGCAGCGCGGCGTTGTCGCGGATGCGGCCGCAGCGTTCGGCGTCGTCGAGCGGCATGTCGTTGACCAGCAGCGTAACCTCGCCGTAGTTGAACACGCAGCGCGAACGGAACTGGAAGATGCGCCCGGCCTCGCGCACGTGGTTCAGCACCGACACCTCGAGCGGCAGGTCGTGGCCGTTCGGACTCAACGACAGGACCTGGCCGTCCAGCCGCAGCTGGACCGCGCCGTGCAGATCGTACTGGCCGATCGCGTCGAGCAGCCCGCGGGCCAGCTCCTCGAGCGTCCGGCAGGCGAAGGAGCGGCTCAGGAACTGCAGCACGACGCCGAGCTCGCCCATGCTGGCCATCGCCGACATCGCGGTGCGCTGCGCATAGCCGGCCTGTTCGCGCAGCGCGCGCTTGTCGGCGAGCAGGCGCCGCGACACCTCGAGCTTGCTGAGCAGTTCGTCCGGGTTGAAGGGCTTGCGGATGAAATCGTCGCCCCCCGCCTCGTAGCAGGCCAGGCGGGTCTCGACGTCGTCGCTGGCGGACAGGAAGAGGACCGGCACGTCCTGCGTGGACCAGTCCTCCTTCAGCTGCCGGCACAGCGCGTAGCCGTCGATTTCGGGCATCGAGACGTCGAGCAGGAACAGGTCCGGCGTCTGCGCGGCGGTCCGCTCCAGGCACTCGCGGCCGGAGCCGAAGGTTTCGACGCGGCTGGATTCGCCGAGCACCGAAGCCAGCACGTCGAGGATGATCGGGTCGTCATCGACGACGAAAACCAGGAGTTCTTCTGCCATCTTGTTCTCTCCACCGGCCGGGAAGCTTCAATATACCCGATCGGCCGGCGGCGGAAGCTTGAGGCGAATCAGGATTCCTGCATTTCCTTGCGCACCGCGAGCAGCGAATAGACGGTCGGCACGACGAACAGCGTGAAGAAGGTGCCGAGCAGCAGGCCGCCGACGATGACCCAGCCGATCTGCTGGCGCGACTCGGCGCCGGCGCCGGTGGCCAGCGCCAGCGGCACGGCACCCAGCACCATCGCGCCGGTCGTCATCAGGATCGGGCGCAGGCGCAGCTCGGCCGCCTCGATCACCGCGTCCTTCAGCGCCCGCCCCTGTTCCTGCAGCTGGTTGGCGAATTCGACGATCAGGATGCCGTGCTTGGTGATCAGGCCGACCAGCGTGACCAGGCCGATCTGGCTATAGACGTTCAGCGTGCCGTTGCTCAGCCACAGCGCGAGCAGCGCGCCGGCCATCGACAGCGGCACCGTCAGCATGATGATGAAGGGGTCGCGGAAGCTCTCGAACTGCGCGGCCAGCACCAGGTAGATGAAGGCCAGCGCGAGCCCGAAGGTCAGCGCCAGCGAGGCCGTCGATTTCTGGAATTCGCGCGACTGGCCGTTGTAATCGACGGCGTAGCCCGGCTTCAGCACGCGGTCGGCGATCGCGTTCATTTCGCCGAGCGCCTCGCCCAGCGTGTAGCCGGGCGCCAGGTTGGCGGTGATGCTGACCGCGCGGCGCTGGCCGAAGTGGTTCAGCTCGCGCGGGCTGATCGTCTCGCGGACGGCGACCAGGTTGGCCAGCGACACCATGCTGCCGTCGCGGGCGCGGACATGGATGTCGCGGATGTCGTCGGGCGTCCGGCGGTCGACGTCGGCGACCTGGACGATCACGTCGTACTGCTCGCCGTCGCGCTTGAAGCGCGTGACCTGGCGGCCGCCGAGGAAGGTCTCGAGCGTGCGGCCGATGGTCTCGACCGGCACGCCGAGGTCGGCCGCGATGTCGCGGCGCACCTCGACCGACAGTTCCGGCTTGTTCAGCTTGAGGTCGGTATCGACGTTGGTCAGCCGCGGGTTCTTGGCCAGTTCGGCGAGGAACTGCTGCGTGACCTGCTGCAGTTCCTCGTAGGAGGCCGAGGTCGCGATGACGAAATTCACCGGCCGCTCGCGCGGACTCTGGCCGAGCGACGGCGGCGTGATCGGGAAGGCCATGACGCCGGGGATCGCCGCGAATTTCGGGAACAGTTCCCGGGCGATGTCGGGCGAACGGCGCGTGCGCTCCTTCCAGTCGGTCAGGCCGAGAATGGAAATGCCCTGGCTGACCGTCGGGTTGCCGGCGACGATGAAGTAGCGGTCCATTTCGGGAATCTGGCCATAGACGGCCTCGATCTGCCGGGCGTAGCGCTCGGTGTAGTCGAGCGTCGCCCCTTCCGGCGCGACGAACATCCCGAAGATGATGCCGCGGTCCTCGACCGGCGCCAGTTCCGACTTCAGCGCCTTGAGCAGCAGCCCGCAGGACGCGGCGACCGCGACGAAGCCGGCGATGACGATCCAGCGCCGCTCGAGCGACGCGGTCAACACCCGCCGGTAGCCCGAATTCAGCCAGACCAGGAAGCGCTCGATGGCGAGGAAGGCACGGCCGTGCTTTTCCTCGTGGCGCAGCAGCAGCGAGCACATCATCGGCGACAGCGTCAGCGCGACGAAACCGGAAACCAGCACGGCGCCGGCCAGCGTCAGCGCGAACTCGATGAACAGCTTGCCGGTGCGCCCGGTCATGAAGGCGACCGGCGCATAGACGGCCGCCAGCGTCAGCGTCATCGCGACGACCGCGAAGCCGATTTCCTTCGCGCCCTGGAAGGCGGCCTGGCGGCGCGGCATGCCGTCCTCGATGTGGCGGAAGATGTTCTCCAGCACGACGATCGCGTCGTCGACGACGAGGCCGATCGCCAGCACCAGCGCGAGCAGCGTCAGCGTGTTGATCGTGAAGCCGAGCATGAACATGATCGCGAAGGCGCCGACCAGCGACACCGGGATGGTCACCAGCGGGATCAGCGTCGCCCGGAAATTGCGCAGGAAGAAGAAGATGATCGCCAGCACCAGCAGGATGGCCTCGGCGATGGTCGTGAACACCGACTCGATCGAGCGGTCGATGAACACCGACGAATCGTAGGAAATGCTCGCCGTCATGCCTTCCGGCAGTTCGCCGGTGATTTTCGGCAGGTCCTTGCGCAGCGCCTGCGACAGTTCCAGCGGATTGGCCGTCGCCTGCTTGATCAGGCCGAGCGACACCGCCGAGCGCCCCTTGAAGCGCACCGAGCTGCGCTCCGATGCGGCGCCGATCTCGACCCGGCCGAGGTCGGCGATGCGCACCGGATAGCCGTTGACGGTGCGGACGACGACCGCGGCGAATTCCTCCGGCGTGTCGAGGTCGGTATTGGCGACCACCGAAAACTCGCGCTCGCTGCTCTCGATGCGCCCGGCCGGCACCTCGACGTTCTGCTTCTTCAGCGCGTCCTCGACGTCGGCAGGCGTCAGCTGGTAGGCGGCCAGCCGCTGCTTGTCGAGCCAGATGCGCATCGCGAACTTGCGGTCGCCGAACACGCGGACGTCGGCGGCGCCCGGCAGCGTCTGCAGGCGCGGCTTGACGATGCGCGTCGCGACGTCGGTGACTTCCAGCGCCGAATGGCGGTCCGACGAGAAGGCGATCCAGATCACCGGGTTGGCATCGGCCTCGACCTTGGCGATCACCGGCTCGTCGACCTCGTCCGGCAGCTTGTTGCGCACCCGCGACACGCGGTCGCGGACGTCGGCCGCGGCCGAGTCGGGCGAGCGCTCGAGCTTGAAGGTCACCGAAATCTGGCTGTTCTCGGCGCGCGAGATCGACGTGATGACCTCGACGCCCTCGATGCCGGCCAGCGAATCCTCGAGCGGCTTGGTGACCTGCGATTCGATGATCTCGGCCGACGCGCCGCGGTAGGCGGTGGTCACGGTGACCACCGGTTCGTCGATCTTCGGGTACTCGCGGACCGGCAGCCGCGAATAGGACACGATGCCGAGCAGCATCACGATCAGCGACAGCACGGTCGCGAAGACCGGGCGCCGGATGCAGACCTCGGAAATCCTCATTGCGCCGCCGTTCCGTGGCCGGCGGCCGGCTGCGCGGCCGCTCCGGTTTCGCCGACCGGGCGGACCGGGACGCCGTCGCGCAGCTTCAGCTGGCCGGCGGTGACGACGACGTCGCCGTCGGCCAGCCCCTCGACGACCTCGACCCGGGCGTTGCGCCGGATGCCGAGGCGGACGCGGGTCAGCGCCGCCTTGCCGTCGACGACCTTGAACACGGCCGGCAGGCCGCCGGGAACGACGGCCTGCTCGGGCACCATCAGCACGCCGCGGCGCTCGCCGAACAACACGCGGACGCGGACGAACATGCCGGGACGCAGCTTGCCGGCGGCGTTGTCGAGACGGGCGCGGACCGACAGCGAGCGGCCGCCCGGATCGACCTGCGGATCGACCGCCGCCAGTTCGGCGCGGAACGCGGCGCCGGGCAGCGCGTCGCTGGCCACCTCGATCGCCTGCCCCTTGCCGAGCCGGCCGATGTAGGCCTCGGGCAGCCGGAAATCGACGCGCAGCTGGCCGATGTCCTCGAGATTGACCAGGTCCTGCCCTTCCTTGACGTAATCGCCGACGCTCAGGTTGCGCAGCCCGACGACGCCGCGGAACGGCGCCCGGATGCGCATCCGGGCCAGCTTCGCGTCGGCCAGCTGGACGGCCGCCTCCTGCACCTGCAGCGTCGCCGCCGACGCATCGACGGCCTGCTGGCTGACGAACTTGCGGCCGAGCAGTTCGAGGTTGCGCTGGTAGCTGGTCCGGGCCAGCGCCAGGTTGGCTTTGGCCTGCTGCAGTTCGGCTTCCTGGATCGCCGCGTCGAGCGCGATCAGCACGTCGCCGCGGTCGACCACCGCGCCGTCGCGAAAATGGATCGCCGCGATGCGCCCGGCCACCTCCGGACGCAGCACGACCGACTCGCCGGATTTCAGCGTGCCGACCGCGCTCGCGTCGTCGGTGAAATCGATGGCGCCGGCCCGCGCCACCTCGACCGCGACGGCCGGCGCCGCACCGCCCGGCGCAGCCGGGGCCTGGACGGCAGGCTGCGGCGGCGCCGCCCGGTTGGCGGTATAGGCGTAATAGCCGAGGCCGAGCAGGCCGGCCAGGGTGACGGCGAGGACGATGGGACGGTTGTTCATGGGGTCAGTCGGGGCGGCGGCGGCACCAGCGGGGGCACGGCCGAGGGAATCACGGGATCGGGGATTGTAGCCAAATCGTCATCTTCGGGCGGCGGCACCGCGAACGCGGCGCGGCAGGCGGCGCCCAGGCCGTGCCGGCGCCAGTCCTTCTTCAGCGGCGCGATGCGGACGAGGACGACGCCGGCGCTCAGCATGTCGAGATATTCGGCGACGCCGCGCGACACGTCGATGACGCGCTTGCGATGGCGCGCCATCCGGTCGTTGATGCGGACGACGGCGCACAGGTCGTTGTCCGGCCGCAACACGGCGACCATGGTGCCGAGCGGGAAATGATTGCTGGCGGCGGTGAAGTTGGCGACGTCGTAGCGCTCGCCGGTCGAGGTCTTGCGCCCCTGGAAACCGTAGCCGTAGAAGCTGGCCTGGCCGTGCAGGCCGCCCAGCGCATCGTCGCGGACTTCGGCCTGGACGAGATCGGGACCCGGCGCCTTGCGCGCCGCCACCGGACGCGGCGGTTTTTTCTGGCCGGCCGCCGCCGACGGCGGCACGGCGCAGAACAGCAACAGGCCGCCGATCAGCGCGGCGGCCCGGCGTTGCCGGTCAGACCACGAGGGTCTGGGCTTCGTCACCCTGACGCGCCCGGATCTTGCCGATGCGATAGACGGCTTCGCCGGCCGCCTGCAGTTCGGCGACCGCCGCGTCGGCATCGGCCGCCGCGACGACGATGACCATGCCGATGCCGCAGTTGAAGGTGCGGTGCATCTCGCTTTCGGCGACATTGCCTTCGGCCTGCATCCAGTCGAACAGCTTCGGACGCGGCCAGGCGGCCTTTTCCAGTTCGGCGACGACGCCTTCCGGCAGCACGCGCGGCACGTTCTCGAGCAGGCCGCCGCCGGTGATGTGGGCCATGCCCTTGACCGCGACCTTCTGCATCAGCTGCAGCACCTGCTTGACGTAGATCCGGGTCGGCGCCATCACGACGTCGGCCAGCGTGCGCTCGCCGTCGAACGGGGCGTTCATGTCGGGCTGGGCGCGCTCGATGATCTTGCGGACCAGCGAGTAGCCGTTGGAATGGGCACCGGACGAGGCCAGGCCGAGCACGACGTCGCCGGCGGCGATGGTCGAGCCGTCGATGATTTTCGACTTCTCGACGACGCCGACCGCGAAGCCGGCCAGGTCGTATTCGCCGTCCGGGTACATGCCCGGCATTTCGGCGGTCTCGCCGCCGATCAGCGCGCAGCCGGCCAGTTCGCAGCCGCGGGCGATGCCGCCGACCACCGCAGCCGCGGTATCGACGTGCAGCTTGCCGCAGGCGAAGTAATCGAGGAAGAACAGCGACTCGGCACCCTGGACCAGGATGTCGTTGACGCTCATCGCGACCAGGTCCTGACCGACCGTGTCGTGGCGGTTCAGCTCGAAGGCGAGCTTCAGCTTGGTGCCGACGCCGTCGGTGCCGGAAACCAGCACCGGCTCCTGGTAGCGCTTGGGCACTTCGAACAGCGCGCCGAAACCGCCGATGCCGCCGAGCACGCCGTCGCGCAGCGTCTTCTTGGCCAGCGGCTTGATGCGGTCGACGAGAGCATCGCCCGCGTCGATATCGACGCCGGCATCGCGGTAGGAAAGGGAAGTGTTCTGGGTCATGGTCGGATCAGTGGCCGGGCGCCGGAGGGCGCCGCTTGAAAAAAAAGGGATTTTACCCGAAACCGGCGGTCCGCCCTAACGCCTCCGCCGACGGCGCCGATCCGGCGAAAAGCGCAGGCCGCTCGCGGTCGACCGCGCCGGCTCTGCTAAAATCGCCGGTCCGATTTTTGGCGGCGCCCGGCTGGCGCCCGTTTGTGGAGAAAACGCAATGTACCAGTCCCCCCTGCTTCAGGATCTGCACGATCGCGGCCTGATCGCCCAGCTGACCGACGCGGAAACGCTCGACAAGATGCTGCAGGAGGAAAAGGTCACGCTTTATTGCGGTTTCGATCCGACGGCCGACAGCCTGCACCTCGGCCACCTGGTGCCGGTGCTGATCCTCAAGCGCTTCCAGGAAGCCGGCCACCAGCCGATCGCGCTGGTCGGCGGCGCCACCGGCATGATCGGCGATCCCAGCTTCAAGGCGACCGAGCGCAAGCTGAACACGCCGGACGTGATCGCCAGCTGGGTCGGCAAGATCCGCGGCCAGGTCGAGCCCTTCCTCAGCTTCGAGGGCGACAACGCCGCGCTGATGGCCAACAACTACGACTGGTTCGGCAGCATGAACTGCCTCGAATTCATGCGCGACATCGGCAAGCACTTCTCGGTCAACGCGATGATCAAGAAGGAATCGGTGCAGCAGCGTCTGGTCCGCGAAGACCAGGGCATTTCCTACACCGAGTTTTCCTACAGCCTGCTGCAGGGCTACGACTTCGCCGAGCTGCACAAGCGCCACGGCTGCGTGCTGCAGGTCGGCGGTTCCGACCAGTGGGGCAACATCGTCGCCGGCACCGACCTGACCCGCCGCCTGCATCATACCCAGGTCTACGGCATGACCGTGCCGCTGATCACCAAGGCCGACGGCACCAAGTTCGGCAAGACCGAATCGGGCGCGGTCTGGCTCGATCCGAAGAAGACCTCGCCCTACGCCTTCTACCAGTTCTGGCTGAACACCTCGGACGCCGACGTCTACAAGTTCCTGAAATTCTTCACCTTCCTGCCGGTCGCCCGGATCGCCGAGATCGAGGCGGCCGACCGGGCCAGCGGCGGCAAGCCGGAAGCCCAGCGCATCCTGGCCGAGGAAGCGACCCGCCTGGTCCATGGCGAAGTGGCGCTGATGGCGGCGCGACGCATTTCGGCCAGCCTCTTTTCCGGCGACCTGACCCACCTGACCGAGAGCGACCTCGAACAGCTGGCCCAGGACGGCATGCCCGGCGTCGAGCTCGACGCGGCCGGCGACGGCCTGATCGACGCACTGGTCGCGGCCGGCCTGGCCAAGTCCAAGTCGGAAGCCCGCGGCTTCATCCAGAGCGGCAGCGTCGCGATCAACGGCGCCAAGGCCGATGCGATCGACCACCGGATCGCCGGCGGCGAACGCCTGTTCGGCCGCTTCACGATCCTGCGCCGCGGCAAGAAGAACTACGGCCTGGTCAGCTGGCGCTAGGCCGGCGCATGCCGCCCGCTCAGCGGGCGGCTTTGTCGCTGCCCGGGGGCGCCTGACCTGCACGGCGGCGATCGAGCGCAGCGCCGCCGCCGCCGCCCGGCTCAGCGAACCGGCCACGTCGTTCTTGGCCGCCACGATGCGGTCGATGTGGCGATTCATCGTGTGTATCGAGGCAACATACTGATCCAGCGGATCGGCAAGAAGGTCGTTCGTCGTGTTGATGGACGGGCGCATGGCTTTCCCCTGTCATAGGATGACGACATGCGCAGCATGGCTCCGAACGATAAAAACCACAATCTGACAAAGGTTATAAAACCACGGATCGCCGGCGACGAACGGCACGAATCACCAATGCTAGAATCCAGCCCCCCGCCACTCCTTCCAGAACGATGCGCCAGCTGATCCTCGACCTGCTGCCGGAAAGTCCGCCGACGCTGGACAACTTCGTCCCCGGCGGCAATGGCGAAACGCTGACCGCGCTGACCGGCTGGCTGGCCGGCGCCTTCCCGGAAACCTCGTTCCACCTGTACGGCGAACCCGGTTGCGGACGTTCGCACCTGCTGCAGGCCAGCGGCTTCCTCTACATCGACGCGACCCTGCGCCCTGCGCTGGCCGGCATCCGGGCCGGCGAAGCGCTCGCCATCGACAATGTCGACGCGCTCGACGACGACGGCCAGATCGCGCTGTTCGCGCTGTACAACCAGATCAAAACGACCGGCGGCCGGCTGTTGACCGCGGCCGAGCAGCCGCCCGCCCATCTCGCGCTGCGCGAGGACCTGCGGACCCGTCTGGGCGCCGGCCTGATCTACCGCCTGCTGCCGCTGACCGATGCCGAAAAGGCCGCCGCCGTGGCCGCCCAGGCCCGCGAGCGGGCCCTGAAGCTGTCGCCGGAGATGGTCGGCTACCTGCTGCGCCACGCGCCGCGCGACATGCGCACGCTGTCGATGCTGGTCGTCGCGATCGACCAATACACCCTCGAGCAGAAACGGCCGGTGACGCTGCCGCTGCTGCGCGAATTGCTGAACATGGACGCCCCGCTATGAATCTTGCACTTTTCGACCTGGACAACACCCTGCTCGCCGGCGACTCCGATTTCGAGTGGGCCCAGTTCCTGATTTCCCGCGGCGTCGTCGACCGCGAGATCCAGGAAGCCCGGAATATCGAATTCTACGAACACTACAAGGCCGGCACGCTCGACATCGGCGCCTTCCTCGCCTTCCAGCTGGCGCCGCTGGCCCGCCACGGCCGCGCCGAGCTGGACGCCTGGCACGCCGAATACATGGCCCGCCACATCCGGCCGATCATCACCGAGCCGGCCCGGGCGCTGGTCCGCCGCCACCTCGAGGCCGGCGACCTGTGCGCGATCGTCACCGCGACCAACAGCTTCGTGACCGGCCCGATCGCCCGCGAATTCGGCATCCCGCACCTGATCGGCACAATTCCCGCGGTCGACGTCGCCAGCGGCGCCTTTTCCGGCGAACCGACCGGCATTCCGTCCTTCCAGGCCGGCAAGATCACGCGCGTCGAGGCGTGGCTGGAGAGCCAGGGACTGTGGTGGGGCAGCTTCGCCGACAGCTATTTCTACAGCGATTCGCACAACGACCTGCCGCTGCTGCAGAAAGTCAGCCGCCCGGTCGTCGTCGATCCGGACGACAGGCTGCGCGCCCACGCCGGCGAACAGGGCTGGCCCAGCCTGTCGCTCCGCTGAGCGATGCCCCACCTCCCCTTCCTGAGCCCTGAAGCGCCCTACGCGGCGCTCGCCGTCGCGCTGTGCCTGCCCGTGATCTACGGGTCGCTGAAGCCGCTGCGCCGTTCGCTGATCAACACCGGCATCTTCTTCGTCGCCTGCCTGCTCGGCGACCTGGTCGCCGGCCTGATCTCGTCCGGCATCACGCTGAAGGCGGCGGCCGGCTGGCTGCGCCAGATGGCGGTGTTCGGCGAAGGACTGGCCGTGCTGCGCTTCTTCGGACTGGCGCTGTTCAACGTCGCGCTGCCGCGCATCCACGTGCCGATCTCCGGCATCCTGGCCGACATCCTGGTCATCGTCAGCTACATCGGCTGGGCCTTCTTCCGGCTCAACCTGGCCGGCGTCGAGCTGTCGCACCTGGTCACCACGTCGGCGATCATCACCGCGGTGCTCGCGATCTCGATGCAGGACACGCTGGGCAACCTGCTCGGCGGGCTCGCGCTGCAGATGGACAACTCGCTGGAAATCGGCGACTGGATCCGGATCGACGACCTGTCCGGCCGCGTCACCGACATCCAGTGGCGCTACACCGCGCTGCTGACACGCAACGGCGAGAAGGTCGTCGTGCCGAACAGCCAGCTGATGAAGGGCCGCTACTACATCCTGTGCGACAAGCACCAGGAACACCCGGCCTGGCGGCGCAGCCTCGATTTCAACGTCGATCTGGCGGTGCCGCCCGGCCGCGTGATCCAGCTGGTCGAGTCCGACATCGCGGCGGCGACCATCGCCCACGTCGCCGGCACGCCGGCGCCGCGCTGCGTGCTGCTCGATTTCGGCCCCGGCTACGCGCACTACGCGCTGCGCTACTGGCTGCTCGACCCACTGCCCGACGACCCGACCGACTCCGAAGTCCGCGTGCATATCCTGGCCACGCTGCAGCGCAACGGCATCCGGCTGGCCACCGACGACCACATCATCCACCTCGTCGAGGAGGGCGCCGAGCACAAGCAGGAAGTCCTGGACCGCGAGATGAAGCGCCGCCTGCAGGCGATCGAGGCGATCGAACTGTTCGCCTGCCTGTCCGACGCCGAAAAGCAGCACCTGGCCGACCACCTGACCAACGCGCCGTTCGCGAAGGGCGACGTGATGACCCGCCAGGGCGCCGTCGCCCACTGGCTGTACATCATCGTCGACGGCGAGGCCGAGGCCTGGTGGCAGCCGCCGAACGGCGAACGCCGGCTGCTCGAGACGCGCGGCCCGGGCAGCGTCTTCGGCGAGATCGGCCTGATGACCGGGGCGCCGCGACGGGCGACGGTGATCGCGACCAGCGACGTCCAGGCCTACCGGCTCGACAAGGAAGGCTTCCAGGAAATCATCGAGCAGCGCCCGGAACTGGCCGACAGCCTGTCCGGCATCCTGCAGCGCCGGCTCGAACGCTTCGACGAGCTCGAGCGCGGCTATCGCGCGACCCGCGACGACGATGCCCGGCGCATCCCCGGCAGCGCCGCGATCGGCCGCAAGATCCGCGAATTCTTCGGGCTGCACTGAGCCGCCGGGGCCGGAAAATCCCGGAAAACCGCCGTCATCCGTTAGAATTCCCCTTTTTCCGCAGCGCAATCAACTCCTTGCCCGGCAACCCGTGATCCGCAAACTCATCTCCCGCGTCTTCGGTGGCAAGAAAGCCGCCGCCAACCACCACGAACCCGCCGTCATCCCCGTTTCCGGCCACGGCATCACCCGCGACCGGATCAGCTCCGGCAGCCGGCGCGTCTGCGAGACGCTGCAGGCCAAAGGCTTCAAGGCCTTCGTCGTCGGCGGCGCCGTGCGCGACCTGCTGATCGGCGCCGAGCCGAAGGATTTCGACGTCGCCACCGACGCGACGCCGGAAGAGGTCCGCGCCGCCTTCCGCCGCTCGCGCATC
This sequence comes from Dechloromonas sp., assembly GCA_028687035.1. Taxonomy (GTDB): domain Bacteria; phylum Pseudomonadota; class Gammaproteobacteria; order Burkholderiales; family Rhodocyclaceae; genus Azonexus. The sequence continues at coordinate 47,543 of JAQUAX010000016.1, forward strand.
ATCGGCCGCCGCTTCCAGATCGTGCATGTGATGATGGGCCAGGAAACCCTGGAAGTGACCACCTTCCGCGGTGAACTGGGCGCCGACACCAAAAAGGACGAGCACGGCCGCGTGCTGCACGACAACGTGTTCGGCAGCCAGGCCGAGGACGCCGCGCGTCGCGACTTCACGGCCAACGCGCTGTACTACGACCCGACGACCGAGGCGGTCATCGATTACCACCACGGCGTCGGCGACCTCAAGGCGAAAACCCTGCGCATGATCGGCGAGCCGCGCGCCCGCTACCGCGAAGACCCGGTGCGCATGCTGCGCGCCGTCCGGCTGGCGGCCAAGCTCGGGCTGATCATCGACCCGGAAGCCAGCAAGCCGATCCGCGAAATGGCCGGCCTGCTCGAAAACGTCCCGGCCGCCCGGCTGTTCGACGAGATGCTGAAGCTGCTGACCTCCGGCCACTCCGTGAAGTGCCTGACCCAGCTGCGCGAAGCCGGCCTGCACCACGGCCTGCTGCCGCTGCTCGACGTCATCCTCGAGCAGCCGATGGGCGAGAAGTTCGTGATGCTGGCGCTGGCCAACACCGACGAGCGCATCCGCCGCGGCAAGGGCACGTCGCCCGGCTTCCTGTTCGCCACGCTGCTCTGGCACGAAGTGCTGGCGCACTGGGAAAAGATCAAGGCCGGCGGCGAAGCGAAGATTCCGGCGCTTTACCAGGCGATGGACACGGTGCTCGACGTGCAGGGCGAGAAGCTGGCGATCACCCGCCGCATCGCCGGCGACATCAAGGACATCTGGGCGCTGCAGCCGCGCTTCGAACAGCGCGCCGGCAAGCGCCCCTACGCGCTGCTCGAGCAGCCGCGCTTCCGCGCCGGCTACGACTTCCTGGTGCTGCGCGCGCAGGCCGGGGAGATCGACATGGAAATGGCCGACTGGTGGACGCGCTTCCAGAATGTCGACGGCGACAAGCGGGCCGAGATGCTGTTGCCCGAAGCGGCCGGCGACAAGAAGAAACGCCGCCGGCGCAAGAAAAAACCGGCCAACGGCGACGTCGACCGCGGCGGCGACGAGTAGATGGCCACCGCCTACGTCGCGCTCGGGGCCAATCTCGGCGACCCGGTCGCCACCGTCGAGGCCGCCTTCGCGGCGCTCGCCGGACTGCCGCAGACGCGCGTCGCCGCCACGTCGGCGCTGTACCGCACGGCGCCGGTCGGCTACGCCGACCAGCCTGAATTCATCAACGCCGCCGCCCGCCTGGAAACGGCGCTCGAGCCGGAAGCCCTGCTCGACGCGCTGCTCGGCATCGAACAGGCCTTCGGCCGCATCCGCGCCGAACGCAACGGCCCGCGCACGCTCGATCTCGACGTGCTGCTCTACGCCGACCGCGTGCTGGCAACGCCGCGCCTGACGCTGCCGCACCCGCGCCTGCACCTGCGCGCCTTCGTGCTCTACCCGCTGGCCGACCTCGCGCCAGACCTCGTCATTCCCGGTCGCGGCACGCTGGCCGCGTGGCTGCCGGCCGTCGCCAACCAGGGCATCGTCCGGCTGTGAACCTGCTCAAGGACCTGCCGGTCATCTGGCAGACGGTATTGCTGCTCGCCGCGTCGAACGTCTTCATGACCTTCCGCTGATATACGGAGCGCACCACTTGCCGAGTATCCAAATTCCCCATCATTTAATGGGCAAAACGGTAGGCAAGTGCCATATACACTTGCCTTAAGTCAAAAACAGCATCTTCTGGCAAGTGCTTGTTGGGTAGAAACTGATGAAGATTGCTGCTCTCCAGCGACCTTAGAATTACTGATGGATAGCAACACCTCAACCACTCAACAGTTCGGTAGATCAAAGTGACAACGCTTGCAGTTGCTGTATTCCTGTTGGTCTACTTGGGGATGATTTTTGGCGGACTCCCATTCCTGCAATTGGATCGCACTGGCATAGCGCTGCTTGGGGCAATCGTCCTTGTCGCATCCCAAGTGATTAGTGTCGAAGAAGCATATCGGTCATTGCATTTACCGACATTGATCCTGCTCTTTTCCTTCATGGTGATTTCCGCTCAACTCAGGTTAGGTGGTTTTTACCCATGGGCCGCGCGCAGGATCGCTTCTTCGAATGGCAGTCCGCCAGCCCTGCTGGGTGCCGTCATTCTTGCCGCGGCATGTTTGTCAGCCGTGTTCAGCAACGACGTCGTATGCCTGGCAATGGCACCTGTAATCATGGAGATATGTCGCGCCAAGAATCTCAATCCAGTGCCGTTCTTGATTGGCCTCGCCTGTGCTGCGAATATCGGCTCGGCTGCGACTCTTATTGGTAATCCACAAAACATCCTGATTGGACAGACGCTCAATCTATCGTTTGGCCGCTACCTCCTGCTGACATTCATTCCGATAGCGTTAAGTCTGATAGTGACCTGGTGCATTGTCATCGTTTTGATACACCGTCAAGGATGGGCTTCAGGCGAATCCGATATGGCTATTCCGGAAGACAAGCGCAGTGAGGAACCTGAACCACTAGATCTTTGGCAGACCACAAAGGGTCTTGCCGTGGCTATCGTTCTCTTTATCGCATTTCTGTATGCGCCTTGGCCGCGCGAACTTATGGCACTAGCTGGAGCAGGACTTTTGCTTTGCAGTCGCCGATTGCATTCAAGACACATGCTCGGCCTTGTTGACTGGCAGATCCTGATCTTGTTCATTGGTCTCTTTGTGGTCAACCATGCCGTACAACGAACAGGATTGCTAACTCAAGTGGTGGAGGCGTTGGCATCCGCAGGTTTCGACTTGCGGGATTCTGGGCCGCTCTTCGTCACAAGTTTTGCACTCAGCAACATCGTGTCGAATGTGCCAGCGGTAATGCTTCTATTGCCCACAACTGCAGGCGAGTATGCGGGTACCTTACTGGCCCTTTCGAGTACCCTTGCAGGAAATCTCCTAATTGTCGGTAGCATTGCCAACATCATCGTCGTCAATGAGTCGGCAAGAAAAGGGGTCATGATTGGTTGGCGGGATCATGCAGCATTCGGGATACCAGTTACCTTAGCTACTCTAGCGATAACCGTAGCTTATCTATCGTTACTTTCCTAGCTAGCCTTGTCCCCCTCCTACCAGCGGAGTCCCCGGACTCGACTCAAATCGGAAGAAGTAGTCACCTTTGGAAAGCGGACGGTCAGGAACGTAGAGGTGACAGGCGCTGGGCGGCTTCGCCGCGAAGCTTCCTGTGATCGAAGAAAACGGGGACGACTGACCTGTTAGGCTGGGGATTTGAGTGCCAAAGCCTCACACCACTGTGCCTTTGACTGCCAGTTCGCACAGCTTCTCCTTGATTAGGCGAACTAGTTCCACTGAGTCCCACAATGCGACTATTTCTTGAGTCCGGAGCACAACCAACCGTCGCCCCTCTCTTAATGCCGCAGCCACCACGGCGTGGGCAGCCGTCAAGTCCTCGGCGTTCCCAGTAATACCGTTGGTCGCGACCAGAACACCAAAGTTTAGGCCCCGGTTGCGAAGCTTAGAATCAAACCAGTTCACCTCTCCGCTGCCAACAGCTTGAGACCAATTCTTACATTCAACAAGAATGATATTGGGCAGGAAGAAGAGCCCATCGGGGTGCCCGTCATTCCAAAGCGCGACATCTATCTCCTCCGTTTGGAACGCATTCATCTCGTTCCTCTTGGTTATCGAAATTCCTGGCACTTGGGCAAATACGTAGCAAATTAGGTCCTCAAGGGCACGGCCTTGCTCGGCTGTAGTTGCCGCATTAGCACCGGCATCTAGGAAGCCCTGGACCGTATTCTGGGCGATCATAGCCATCGCTAACGTACACCATGAACGCGGCGATTCCGCAAATCCCGAATCAGTTCGGGAAACGCTTGCTGTCTTAAGCGCTCGAGCAAGGACCGTATTGAGAGAACCAAGATGTTCGGGGGCGACGCCACAAAGATTTCTTCGTCGAACTCGGGGCCCACGCCGTACAGAAGGACTCCCCACCGGGATCCAGACGCACCAACGTACTCTGCTAGCTGCCACATGGCCCGAGAGACGTCCGTTTTCCCTTTCACCGCGCCCTTTACTTCAACCAAGAGCGGGTTCCCGACAAATGGCTCTAGAACGTCTGACCAGACCGCGATGTCAGCCCCAAGATCCCCGTTAGGCGACGCGACGACAAGATCAGCGCCAGAGTCTCTGAGTGCATCAGCAACGAGTCCTTCAATTGAACGCCAGTGCTTCGCGGCTAGTTCGCGATCCAATCTCTCGATGAACTCATCAGCCTTGTTTCCCAGCCGTATTAGCGCCTTTGGCGGGCTTGAGCGCTCGCGTTTCGAGTTCGTGGGTGCGGAAAGCACTTGGTCAAGAGCGAACCCAATAGCGTCAGCATTATCAATCTCGGTCTTCAGCACCAGAAACTGGTGCAAGGCGAACGGAATAGGTTCCGCCTTGGGTGAGGCTATCAGGACGATCCGACGACCAAGCGCCGAGGCCTGGCCCAACTCGAACAGCACCCAAGGGGAACTTCGATCCGCCGTGATCACGCCGATAACGAGGTCAGCCTGCCCAAGTTGTTTTTGTATCTCGGACGCCCAATCGACACCGACTTCCAAATCACTCGGCACCAGCACTCGAAGTCCGCGCTCTTCGAGCATTGCCCTAAGCACTCCCAAATTAGCGCCGGCAGGTGCAGCAATGAAGCATGTCTTGGATAACGTGGTAGTTGTCACCATCATGATCACTCAATAGTGGCCAGAACTCATCGAGAGTCGCAGCCAAGGTGTAGCGTCTGTGTGTACGTCGTGAGGCCTAACGTGCAGCTTGGAGCGTCCCGCTCGAAACGTTTGTTAGACGTGCGGCTCATGTTCGAGATTCTTCCTTACTGGGGCTGAGAGCCGACCAAGACACTCTCGCAAATGTTCCTTCGCCCTTTGATAACCGCTTACGTTCAATGAAGCGTCCCTCGAACTCAAATTCTTCGCTGATTTTGATTATCAAAAGTCTATTAAAATTTCCGGCGCGTTTGACTTGAACTTGAGCCCCATCTTTTTCTGGGGAAATGGTTTTGATTTCTACAAAATCATTTCCAAGTTTGCCATCTGACCCTCTGGTATGTGGTTTGTGGCGCTTGATCCCATATTTAATTTCAGCGTATAACTCGCCCAACTCGCCCCAAATTTGCAGATAGCGCCCGGTGAGTTCGTGGTAGCTCATTGCATTCTCGACCAAATTTTCGAAAATCATAACCAGCATAGAATCAGCCTGTGAGTGCACCGCCGGCGATTCTTGCTCATGTAGAGGCTCCCACTCCCAAGGGTTATATCCACAAGCAGCAGCATCAGCTATTTGTTCTGGGCTATAGCCATCATTATTCATATCGTGCAGAAAGTCCCAATCGCTCATATAGTCCCCTTGCCTAGCCTTCAAGCTAACCAATCTGCGCGGCTTTTTGCGCAGGTCTGGTTGAGCATCGGGTTAGCCGAGCCTGTAATATCGGTTCAAGTATTTCTGCCCTCTTCACCGCGCACTCCAAAGTTATGTGGTCATTTGCATAGAGGTCCCAAAGCTCTCGAATTTCGGGTTCCAATTTGTTGATGGCCATGACTGCAGTATTTCCTGTGGTAAGGCCCTGCCATATGTAATTCGCGGCCGCCTCGACGACGGCAAAGCCTTTCTCATACCAAGCGCTGGCCTGTATTGTTTCATCCAAACCACCTGACCAATGTAGATACTTCGATACCTTCCCGCTGTGCTCGATAAGCGCTCGGTTGTTCCACTTTGTAATTGGTATTCCGTCTGGCGCCATAGCCTTGGTAAATTCGATAAGCCGCTCGTATCTCGGAATAATCCTTTCGAGTATTTCGTTGAGCTTTTTAGCATTGCCAGTGCACTTCTTGTACTCGCTTGCCTCCAATTTTGTACCTACGCCGACAATCAGTTGTTCAAAGAGTAGTTGCTCTATTGCAAGACGAGTTTCAAGCGCAGCATACTCAAGCGCACTGACATTTCTATTGGACTTTGCATAGTCGAGCCATGACAGTGCCTTAAACGCTCGGCCCGACGATTCAAAGAAATTGATCTCGGTGACAATTTCGTTGGGACTACGCTTTGTAAAGGACGGAATAGGCATCTTTACTTGTTGAAATCGGCATTTCAGCACACTAGCATAACACTACCCTTGGATGATTGCTTTGGGCAACAGCAGTCAAGGTTCGTTCTTGGCCAGAATCAGCGGTCTACACCGCTGCGCGGGTCAGATAAAATTGATGCCCCGGGTCATTTTTTCTGTGTTGCTAACAGCTCGGCTGATCGATCGGAAGCGAAATCGCTGAATACTTTCGGTTGTGATCCAATGATCGCAAGTAACTAGAGTCCGGCACACTTGCATTGTTCGCTTAACTGGATAACATACGCACATGGTTGTCCGACACCAGCCAGTGCGCGTCGCAATTGCGACAGGGCAAATCAGGACACTTCCTCTGCTACACCATCATTTTTCCATCGAGCGTTGCTCTGGAATGCGCACACCAGGATTCATGGCGCTCGGACTTGGAGAAAATGATGACTGATAGCACCTCTTCCTTCCCCGAAAATTCCAGCAACTTCTATAGCTTCGGCGCCCGTCGCATTGGCCGATATCTCGCCAAACATGGCATGCCAACTCCCGACGAAGATGCCGTACGTAAGGAACTGCTCGACCGCTTTGAGGGAGTGGACTACTTGGCCGCCAAGCGGCTGCTTGAGAAAGAAGATTTCGCTGACTGGCACACGGTTGTCGCCGGTGAAGTGGATAGCGACCTTTCAGGTTTTTCGGTCCAAGCCGCACGCACCTTCGTCGACGGGCTGGCCGCCGTTCTAGGTATCTGCGACCGCGAGCGCATCTTCCCTTCCGCAATTGACCGGCTTCCTGATGGAATCCGCTTGCGGGTGCACGACAAGACGTTTGCCGAAATCCGACGGATGCATTTTGAGCCCTGCCAGCCCAGACATCGTGAGCGTGTCCACAATGCATTGAAAGGTATCCGTACCCGCGGCGAGAGCGAACGGATGGTGGCCAGGCTCCGATCACTACCGGGATTTACTTCCATCAACTTTCACCTGGACCAGGATAGTCGCACTGAACCTTACGGGTTCCTGCTGGTTCCGTTCCCAGCCAACTGGGCAACGGCCATGATGTCGGCGATGGTGTCACTTGGCCTCCCGGTGAAGCGCCATGTCGCCCAGGAACTCGTGGCGCAACTGTTCGGCGCCAGCAACTGGCAGCACTTGGTCGCCAATGATGGCGAGGCACGGGTCTGGGCGACACCGTTTGCGGTAGCGAAAAGCGAGACCGATACCACTAGCTGGCGCTATTACCGGACTGTGGGCGAAAGTGTCTGGGCCTTCGGAAAGACGCTGGAATCCTGGAATGGAAAGCCATTGCTGATCGACAGCTGTAGAAGTGCCACATTGTCGGATGGTTTATACGTTGCCACAGCCTTAGTCGAGAGCCCCAGAGATCATGATCGAGAAGGCTTGCCCTTCTGTACACCAGTCGACATTATCGACCCAGAGTATTCCGCCGATTGCTACCCGCTGGCCAGACAGGCCGCGGCACTGCTGGATGCGGGCGGCGATCCCATGGCGGCACTCGGCTGGAGCGGCGATTTCAGCCGGAACATACTCACGGCGAACGTCCGTCTTGGATCGACTGGCGAAAGGACGTTGCAACTCGGCGCTTGGTGGCTACGCGTGTTCGGCGCTCACCAGAGAGCATATCTTTCACTCGAGCAATTTGACGCTGACGGCACGCGTATGAAGGCAGACAGTATCCCGCTTTACAAAACCACTCTGCGCCACGATGCCGAGAACAACATTCTCACGGTGCTGGGCGACTATGACCGAGAAGATGTTGCCACGATCCCAAACGTCTCGACGGAACAAATCGAACAGCTCCGACTAATGGTCAGTGAGCCAGCCGACAACCCATCGGCACCGGCCTATTGGGGACAAGGCGATATTCGGGGAGAATGGCCGCCACTGCCTAACTGAAGCCGCTGCGGTGCGAAAACCGGCCAATGCTCCAATAGCCTAATGAGTATCCCAGCCCCGTTTGCCATTCTGCCTATCCGACGCAGACGGGGCTTGGCATTCCTCCACCAACCTCTGATAAAATTACTCGGGTGAAAAAGCTGCTCGTGTTCCTTCTCGTGGTCATCTTACCCTTCCAGTTCGCTTGGGCTGGTGTGGGTGTGTATTGCCAACACGAGACAGGCCAAGCCGCGCAGCACTTCGGCCACCACGATCACCAGCACAAATCACTTGGAGATCAGGGCAAGAGCGAGTCGGGCAAAATAAACCCGAGCGCCGACAATGATTGTAGTTCCCATCTAAATGGCCACAACTGCTTTCTCAGCAGTCTGGAAGCTTTGGTCGTAGCTCCAATTGTGGTGTTCAACGGCATCAGCCCGCATTACTTCGCATCGCATATCCCTGAGGGGCCTGAGCGCCCTGATAGACAGCTCGCCGCGTAAGCCCGGCGAGACATCCCCCTTTTTTCTGCGGCTGACGTAGCCGCCTTTTCGGTCTCGCCGGATTGTCCTGTTCATTTAGGAGAATTCGATGCGTAGACCACGCACACCCCTGATCGGGCTGCTGGGGTTGGCAGCCACCATTTTCAACCCCTTGGTTTCCCCTGCACTGGCGCAGTCCTCGATGGCGCCGGGCAACGTCAATTCGGCTGCCCTCCTGCCGAATCCACAAACCGGCAAACTCGAGTCGACCGGGCCGCTGGGCCTGGCCGCCGCGATCGATCTCGCCCTATCGGCCAACCCTACGTTGGCTGCTGCCGCGCGCGAATTGCAGGCCGTCGAGGGCGCCGTCATCCAGGCCGGCGTACGCCCCAACCCCGAAATTACGACCCTGGTCGAGGATACCCAGAACAAGGCCACCCGCACGACGACCTTGCAGATCAATCAGGCCATCGAACTGGGCGGCAAGCGGGCCGCCCGTATCGAGTCGGCTGAACGCGGACGTGACGTAGCCGCCGCCGATCTGGCCACCCAACGCCTGGAAATCCGTGCGGCGACCGTAGCCGCCTTCTTCGACGTGCTTGTCGCGCAAGAGCGCGTCCGGTTGGCCGAAGCGTTGCTTGACCTCGCCCAGCGTGCGACCCAGGCTGCGTCACGGCGTGTCATGGCAGGCAAGGTTTCGCCGGTGGAGGAAACCAAAGCCCGGGTGGCGGAAGGATCCGTTCGGGTGGAGTTCAATCAGGCACAAGCGGAATTGGCGAGCGCACGCAAACGCCTGGCCGCGACCTGGGGTAATCCGTCACCGCGTTTTGAGCGGGCCGATGGACGAGCCGAGACATTGCCTGCCGTACCAACGTCGGAAGAGATTACCAATCGTCTGGCGGCGTCCCCCGCCCTCGCTCGTGCTCGCCTCGAAGTCGATCGCCGCTCTGCGCTAGCGGCGGTCGAGCGGACGCGCCGGATACCTAACGTAACCGTGAGTCTAGGCGCCAAACGTGCCGAAGAGTTGGGGCGTGACCAAGCCGTTGTGGGCTTGTCGATTCCACTCCCACTGTTTGATCGTAACCAGGGCAATCTGCTGGAGGCCTTGCGCCGTGCCGACAAGGCACGGGACGAACTGGCCGCGACGGAAGTCCGCCTCTCCACCGAAATCGCCCAGGCCCACGAACGGCTCAAGGCGCTCAGCCTGGAAGTCGGGACCTTGCAGAAGGAAATTCTGCCGGGTGCCCAGAGTGCCTATGAGGCAGCCAGCAAGGGGTACGAGCTGGGCAAATTCAGCTTCCTAGAGGTGCTGGATGCGCAGCGCACCTTTTTCCAGGCACGGTCCCAATACCTGCGAGCGCTGGCCGACGCCCATCGGGCAGCGGCCGACATCGACCGCGTGCTTGGCGCCGTAGCTGCGTCATCCCCAATCGGCGGTGGACAACTCTAGGAATTCATCATGAAAACAAATCTGAACAAACTCCGCTCCCAACTCAACAAGAAGCAGGGCATCGTCATTGCAATCATCCTGGTCGCAGGTTTGGCGATCGGCGCCGCAATCCTCGGCACGGGGCCATCCCAACCAGCCGGCGACGGCCATGGCCACGGCAGCCATGCCGAGTCAAAGGGACATGCCGATACCGAGCACCATGGCGGGCAAGCAGCCGATGGCCATGAACACGCCAAGGAGCACGGCGATGCCGAACATCATGAAGAGGGGCCGCAAACCGGCCCCCACGGCGGGAAGCTTTTTGCCGAAGACGGCTTCAGCCTCGAAATCCTGCTGGCCGAAGAAGGCGGCGAACCCCGCTTCCGGGTCTGGCTCTTCCAGCAGGGCAAGCCGGTATCGCCCAGCACCGCCAAGGTTTCTGTTTCGCTTGCTCGGCCCGGTGGGGACAAGCAGGAAATCGCCTTCGCCGTGGAAAAGGATTATCTGAAGAGCGTCATGGCGATTGAAGAGCCGCATGTCTTCGACGCGACCATCGCGGCGCAGACGGCGAATTCCCCATATCTCTTCACCTTTGCCCAGGAGGAAGGCAAGGTGGAACTGAGTGATGCGCAGATTCAAGCTGCTGCTATCACCATTCAGAAAGCCGCGCCGGCGCGCATTCGGACCGTCCTGCAGTTACCGGGAGAGATTCGCTTTAATGAGGACCGCACGGCCCACGTCGTCCCGCGACTGGCCGGCGTGGTGGAGAGCGTCCCGGCCAATCTCGGGCAAACGGTGAAGAAAGGCCAAGTACTGGCCATCATCGCCAGTACAGGTCTGTCCGAGCAACGCAGCGAACTGCTTTCCGCCCAGAAACGCCATGCCCTCGCGAAGTCAACTTATGACCGCGAAAAGAGGCTCTGGGAGGAAAAAATTTCTGCCGAGCAGGATTACCTCCAAGCGAAGCAGGTCCTGCAGGAAGCCGAAATCGCCATGGCTAACGCCCAGCAAAAACTCGTTGCCCTCGGCGCTACCCCGCAAGCGACGGGAGCACTCAACCGCTATGAAATCCGGGCTCCATTCGACGGCATGGTGGTGGAAAAACATATAGCCCTGGGCGAGGCCGTAAAAGAGGACGCCAGCATCTTTACCGTGTCCGACTTGTCCTCGGTCTGGGCCGAGATCATCGTACCCGCCAAGGATTTGAACACGGTCCGGGTCGGCGAACCGGCCATCGTGAAGGCTACTGCCTTCGACTCGAAGGCAGAAGGCAAGGTCTCCTATGTCGGCGCGCTCCTTGGCCAGGAAACCCGTACCGCCCGAGCACGAGTGACGCTTCCCAATCCGCAGATGGCATGGCGCCCCGGACTCTTCGTCAACGTTGAGGTGCAGTCGGGCGAAGCAGATGTCCCGGTCGCCGTGGCGGCCGATGCCATCCAGACCGTGAATGACAAGCCCGTGATTTTCACCCGAGTACCCGGCGGCTTTGTCGCTCAACCGGTCACTCTGGGGCGATCCGACGGAAAGATCGTCGAAGTGGCCCGTGGCCTGAAACCGGGCATGTCCTACGCAGCCGCCGGCAGCTTCGTCGTCAAGTCGGAGCTGGGCAAGGGCAGCGTCGAGCACAGCCACTAAGCGAGGGAGCCGATCATGTTTGAACGCATCATCCGACTGGCCATCGAGCATCGCTGGCTGGTACTGCTCACCGTCCTCGGCATGGCCGGGCTGGGCATTTACAACTACCAGCGGCTGCCCATCGATGCCGTGCCCGACATTACCAACGTTCAGGTCCAGATCAACACCGCTGCACCCGGCTATTCTCCACTCGAGGTGGAGCAGCGGGTCACCTATCCCGTGGAAACGGTGATGGCGGGCCTCCCGAATCTGGAACAGACCCGCTCGCTCTCGCGCTACGGGCTCTCCCAGGTGACGGTGATTTTCAAAGACGGCACGGACATCTACTTTGCCCGCCAACTCGTCAATCAGCGCATCCAGGAGGCCCGTGAAAAGCTGCCGGCCGGAATTGCTCCAGCGATGGGGCCGATCTCGACCGGACTTGGGGAAATCTACTTGTGGACCGTCGAAGCCAAGGAAGGCGCCAAGAAGCCCGACGGCACACCCTACACGCCGACCGATCTGCGCGAAATCCAGGACTGGATCATCAAGCCCCAGTTGCGCAATGTACCCGGGGTCACCGAGATCAATTCCATCGGCGGCTACGCCAAGGAATACCAAGTGGCACCCAGCCCGGAAAAGCTCGCGTCCTATGGCCTGACCTTGCAGGAACTGGTGACTGCCATTGACCGCAACAACAACAATGTCGGTGCCGGCTACATTGAGAAGCGCGGTGAGCAATACCTAGTTCGTGCCCCAGGCCAGGTGCGTTCCATGGAAGACATCCGTAATGTCATCCTCGGCAATGTCCAGGGCGTGCCCATTCGTATCCGCGACGTGGCGGAAGTCAGCATCGGCCGCGAATTGCGTACCGGCGCTGCGACCGACAATGGCCGCGAGGTGGTGCTGGGGACCGTCTTCATGTTGATCGGCCAGAACAGCCGAACCGTCTCCCGGGCAGTTGACGCGAAGATGGTCGAAATCAACCGAAGCCTGCCGGAGGGCATTCATGCTGTGACGGTCTACGACCGGACCGTACTGGTGGATAAGGCCATCAACACGGTCAAGAAGAACCTCCTCGAAGGGGCGATCCTGGTCATCGCCATTCTCTTCTTGTTCCTGGGCAATCTACGGGCGGCGGTCATCACTGCCATGGTGATTCCCCTCTCCATGCTGTTCACCTTCACCGGCATGGTGACCTACCAGGTCAGCGCCAACCTGATGAGCCTGGGCGCCCTCGACTTCGGGATCATCATCGACGGCGCGGTCGTCATCGTCGAGAACTGCGTGCGCCGTCTGGCCCACGCCCAAGCCCACCATGGGCGAGCACTAACCCGGACAGAACGCTTCCACGAAGTCTTCGCCGCCTCGCAGGAAGCTCGCCGGGCGCTGATCTTCGGCCAGCTCATCATCATGATTGTCTATCTGCCCATCTTCGCCCTGACCGGCGTGGAAGGAAAGATGTTCCATCCGATGGCCTTTACCGTGGTGACGGCCCTGGTTGGCGCCATGATCCTGTCGGTGACCTTCATTCCAGCAACCGTTGCGCTCTTCATGAATGCCCCGGTTGCCGAGAAGGAGAACAGGCTGATGTTGGCTGCCAAGCGCTGGTACGAACCCACGCTGGATCGTGTCATGTCCAACCAGCCGGTCGTTCTCGTCTTCGCGACCGTCATGATCCTCTTGTGCGGTTTGTTGGCGACGCGCATGGGGAGTGAATTTGTCCCCAGCCTGAACGAAGGGGACTTCGCCATCCAGGCCCTGCGCATCCCTGGCACCAGTCTGTCGCAGTCGATCGCGATGCAGCAGCAACTGGAAAAACGGCTGAAGGACGAGTTCCCGGAAATCGATCGCGTCTTTGCTCGCACCGGGACCGCCGAAATTGCCTCCGATCCGATGCCGCCGAATATCTCCGACGGCTACATCATGCTGAAGCCGCAGGATCAATGGCCGGAGCCCAAGAAATCCCGGGACGAGTTGCTGGCCGCTGTGCAGGAAGTGGTTGGCAGTTTGCCGGGCAACAATTACGAGTTCTCCCAGCCTATCCAGTTGCGCTTCAACGAATTGATCTCCGGCGTGCGCAGCGACGTGGCAGTGAAGGTCTTTGGCGATGACATGAATGTCATGAACGACACTGCCGCTCGCATCGCCGCCATCCTGGAAAAGATCCCCGGTGCCTCGGAAGTCAAGATCGAACAGACCACGGGCCTGCCCATGCTGACAGTGGACATCGATCGTGATAAGACCGCTCGTTACGGCCTCAACGTCGGCGATGTGCAGGAAACCATCTCCACGGCAATCGGGGGCCAGGAAGCGGGCACGATGTTCGAGGGCGACCGTCGCTTCGAGATCGTGGTGCGTTTGCCGGAAACCCTGCGCGCCGATCTCGATGCCTTACAGCGCCTGCCGATTGCGCTACCGCGTACGAACGGAAAGAGTGAGGGTCGCACGACCTACATTCCCTTGGGCGAAGTTGCCAGCCTCCAGTTGGCACCCGGCCCGAACCAGGTTAGTCGCGAGAATGGCAAACGCCGGGTGGTGGTCAGCGCCAATGTGCGGGGCCGCGATATCGGCTCCTTCGTAGCGGAGGCGCAGCGTCGTTTGGAGGAGGTGAAGGCGCCTGCCGGCTATTGGACTGCCTGGGGCGGGACGTTCGAGCAGTTGGAGTCGGCCACCCGGCGGCTGCAGATTGTTGTTCCCGTCGCGCTGTTGCTGGTCTTCACGCTGCTTTTCGCCATGTTCGGTAACGTTAAGGACGGTTTGCTCGTCTTCAGCGGCATTCCCTTCGCGCTGACCGGCGGCTTCGTCGCGCTCTGGCTGCGAGGTATTCCATTGTCGATCTCCGCGGCAGTTGGCTTTATCGCCCTCTCGGGTGTCGCAGTGTTGAACGGCTTGGTCATGATCTCTTTCATCCGCAACCTGCGTGAGGAAGGCCGGCCGCTCGATGCCGCTATTCGGGAAGGTGCACTTACCCGCCTGCGACCGGTCCTGATGACAGCGCTGGTGGCTTCTCTTGGTTTCGTGCCGATGGCCATCGCGACCGGCACCGGTGCCGAAGTCCAGCGGCCGCTGGCGACGGTGGTGATCGGCGGGATCTTGTCTTCGACTGCACTCACTTTGCTCGTCTTGCCCATTCTCTATCGCCTCGCCCACGGCAAGGATGCCGATGAGGAGGACTTCACCACCGACCCGGCGCCCAAGCCGAGCGAAGCATAGCGTTTTCCAGTTGTGGCCGGGGGTATGGCGCCAGATGCGGCAAAAGCTGTCGGTCACTCTTTAATCCACTCACCTACGGAGGTTGATATGGGATTCTTTGAAAAACTCTTGCGAGGAGCAGTTGGTTCGCATGGCGGAGGTCATCATGGCGGTGACCGGAACAGCGGCCATCATGGCTGGGGGAACAGTTATCCCTCAAATTCAGCGCCACCCCCCAATAGCGCTGCTGGTGGCCCCTCATGCCCGAAGTGCGGCTCCGCGACACCTCCTGGGGGGCGCTACTGTGCCCAATGCGGCACAGCCTTGGTGCCTGGTAATTGTGCGGCCTGCAATGCGAACCTCGCCCCGGGGACAAAGTTTTGTCCAAATTGTGGCAAGGCGCAGATCTGAGTTGGCGTGGTCGTCCCATGTTTCTGCACATGCTCCACAACCACCTTGAATTCCAACTCCTCATTCTCACCCTGGGACTAATTCTGGCTTTTTGGGTGTTTTACGGCTGGGTTTGCTCGCGGGAAGGTCGGCGTGGCAAGGCACCAAAATTTTCAGAAAATCTTCGGCGTCGTCTCCAGATGACTAAGCAGAAGTTGAAGCGACGTCACGATGATCAAGGAGGCTCCGCATGAGTACGAGCCACACCCACGCACTTCCGAGCACTGAAAACGAGCGTGCCCTGCGCTTTGCTCTGGCACTGACCGGCAGTTTCCTGGTTGCCGAAGTCATTGGCGGCGTACTGACCGGAAGCTTAGCTCTCATCTCGGATGCCGCGCACATGTTGACCGATGCTGCCGCGCTCGCCATCGCATTGGCGGCCATCCGCATTGCCCGGCGCCCGGCCGATCGCCGACGAACCTATGGCTACCACCGCTTTGAGATTCTGGCGGCTGCCTTCAATGCCATGCTGCTGTTTGCCGTGGCGCTCTACATCCTGGTTGAGGCTTACCGGCGATTCACCTCCCCGCCCGAAATCCATTCGGTTGGGATGCTCGTGATCGCCAGTATCGGCCTCATCGTCAATCTGATCAGCATCCGCCTGCTGAGCGGGGGACAGACAGATAGCCTCAACATAAAGGGTGCCTATCTCGAAGTGTGGAGCGACCTTCTGGGGTCGATCGCCGTGATCCTCGGCGCGGTGGTGATTCAGCTAACCGGCTGGTCCTGGGTAGACCCGCTTGTGGCTGTCGCCATTGGCCTCTGGGTTTTGCCACGCGCCTGGATCTTGCTGAAGGACAGTCTGAATATCCTGCTCGAAGGCGTGCCCGAGGGCATCGACTTAGGAGAGGTGGAGCTGGCCATGCTGGCTGTGCCGGGCGTCCTTGGCATTCATGACCTGCACGTCTGGGCGCTGACGACCGGCAAGACCAGCCTGACCGCGCATGTGGTCTATGACCAGACTCACTCCCCCGAAGACGCTTTGATGCCCGCCTTACAGACGGTGTTGGCCAACCGCTTCAAGGTAGTCCACACGACGCTGCAATGCGAAACCAAACCCTGTGCGCGCCAACCGCAAGGCTGCACCACCGCCGACAGCACGTCCGAGCACGGCGACAACCCAAATGTTCATTAACCAATTTACCAACTGACATGGAGCTCCCATGAAACCTTCCACGGCACTCTCCGCTTTTCTTTTCGCTTGCTTCGTCAATCTGGCGTCCGCTGCGGACGATCATAAGGGCCATGCCCACAACGAGAAGCCGGGCCAAGCGCACACCCATAATGCCAAGCCCCAGCACGATGGCGTCGTATCGGTCGTCAAGGACATCAACTATGAGCTGGTGGCGAAAGCTGATTCCATCACTCTCTACGTGACTGATCACGATCAGCCTGTCGATACCCGGAATGCGTCAGCTACCGTAACGCTCCTGTCCGCATCAGACAAGACCGAAGTCAAATTGCTGCCAGCCGGAGGTAACCAGTTGCGTGCCCAGGGGAGCTTCAAGGTCCAAGCCGGCACAAAAGCTGTCGCCTTGGTCAAACTCGGCGACATGTCCGGTCAAAGTGTTCGTTTCGCCCTGAAGTAGACGATGGTCACCGCACCGCCCACTCGTTCACTGACCGCCCGGACAAGGCGTGCAATGCATAGCGTGGGCGATGCGTTTCCACAGATTCATTTGCTGACCGATCCCGAGGTGCTGGCTGGTTTCGAGGACGGCTCCCGATGTTGATTCAAGCAGTAATCAGCGTCCAGCCTGAAACTGGACACAGCCAACAGCCCCACAGCCGTATTTCGTCCAAGGAGTTTCTATGCCTGTGATTTCGCCCGTATTCCCTGTTATGCAGGTAGAAACTGTTGGAAATGCTGCACCTAGTGCGTCGGATACAGGTGAAGCCAAAGGTTCAACGGCATTCTCAAGCATTCTTGAAAACGCTATTTCACGTTCTGCGGCTGCCAACGGTGCGCCAAGCAGCAATATCGACCCCACCGGAAAATTGACTCTTGGTGCACCCCATCCATCTCATTTACCCGCAAATAAAAACGAGGATTTTCAACAAAAAATGCTCGGAATCAGGGCTTATAGGCAGCAAATTCTCGCATCCAACATCGCCAACGCAGACACTCCTGGCTACAACGCGGTTGACATTGATATTGCCGAGGCTGCTGGTGGTGATCAATCCCCTCCTCTTAAGCTAAATGCTTCCTCGCCCGGGCATTTGAAGGGTAATTCTTCTTGGCAGTCACCACCCGTAAATCTTAAGTACCATGTTCCCTACCAAGCAGCGCTTGACGGAAATACCGTCGAAATGGATGTTGAGCGCCAGAAAATCTCGGAGAATTCATTGATGTATCAATTCTCCCTTGATCGGGTTGGCGGTGAGTTCAAGCACATGAAAGAGTTATTTCAATCGCTGAAATAAATATTCTCTTTTGAGAGTCGGACTGAATCGCTCGAAGAACATTAGCCCATTGAGCACTATCAGCAAGCTGGTTTCTCAGCGAATATCAAATGATGGCCAAGGTATTGCTCCTCGGCCATCATCAAATTGGCAGAGTTTTCCTGGGGAAATATCAACCGCCTCTGTACAAAGTCTCGTACTGCTTTTTTTCCTCCGGCGTCATTTCCAAAGATGGTGCAGGCGTATTGTGTTGAAGTTTATCGACGTGCTGCCATTTTCCATCACGGTAGGCATATTCATGAGGGATCAAAACCCAACCTTGATCACCGCCAACATAACGATACTGGCCGTCAGCGCTAATAGGATTGCGCTTGAAATCCTCCAGCTCTTGTTGCACCTGTTTGACGGATTTGTTGCTCGAGTCATGTGCCGGGTGGAATTCTGCAGCCCCGCTCGGTTCGGTATGTATGACCGATTCGGCCAATACCTGACTAGAAAGTGCCAATCCGGCACAAAGAACGGGGATGGAAAGTGCTTGTTTGACGTTCATGATAGAACTCCTTCTTTGATGTTTCTGCTCATCGGGTTTGAAGCATGCCGAACAACAGAACGGCATGAACAAACTATAAAAAATGAGCACTGACAGAACGCCAACGGGAAGTTTACAAAATTGACATCTTTCGATTCGTGAAAAAATGAAACTATTGGTTGTCGAGGATGAACAAAAGCTTGCCCAGTACCTGCAAAAGGGATTGAGTACCGCGGGCTTTGTCGTTGACCTTGCACACGACGGTGTTACTGGACTTCACATGAGTCTGGAGTTCGATTACGCAGCCATCGTTCTCGACTCGATGTTGCCGGGCATGGATGGGCTCTCTTTACTTGCCGCCCTGCGCACCAAAAAGCAAACGCCCGTCTTGATGCTGACGGCGCTTGGCAAAGTGGAAGACCGGGTCAACGGTCTGCAAACCGGAGCAGATGACTATCTGGTCAAGCCATTCGCTTTCTCTGAACTGATTGCACGTATCCAGGGCCTACTTCGCCGTTCGGCACCGCATCAGCCAGAAGCCCAATCGAACCGGCTGTCACTACACAATCTTGAAATGGACTTGGTACGCCGTAAGGTTTCCAGGGACGGTCAGCGTATCGATCTGAGCGCAAAGGAATTCCTGCTGCTTTCGTTGTTTCTCAGAAAGCAAGGAGAGGTATTGTCTAGAACGGAGATCGCCGAACAGGTCTGGGACATGAACTTCGATAGCAATACTAATGTGGTTGAAGTTGCGATCAAAAGACTTCGCGCCAAGATGGACACCCCGTTTGAAACTCACTTATTACACACCGTGCGAGGCATGGGGTATGTCCTCGAAATGCGCGAATGAAACTCAGCATGCCAATAAGCCAAACACTTAGCGGTCGCCTTATACGCTGGCTTGCGTCATTAAGTTTGTTTGTTCTCGGATGCTTGTGTTTCGGAGTCTTCTTCTTGATCAAAGCCAACCTTGAAGCACAACAGAACTTGCGCTTTGAAAAGCTCACGACTGCAATTCTGCATCTATTCGAGGAAACGCCAGGGCACCTGCAAGTCGGAGCGCTAGAACACGACCTGGAAGATCTCCTGAAGGTCAATCGGGATATCCATCTTAGGTTACTGGACGAGAACGGCGAGGTTCGCTTCAGTTCACAGCCGGGCGTATCGCCAGCACGGGCACGCTCTTACTCGTTTGCACTTCCTGCGGAAGCCCAAAAGACCAGCCATGCGATCGCAGAACTGACTCTTGATACTGGCCCCGACAAAGTGATTCTGGATCGCTTGGCAGCCATTCTCTGGGGCGCTGCGCTGATTGGCAGTGCAGCAATCACTCTGGGTGGCTACTTGATTGTCTATTTTGGATTGGCTCCCATTCGGAGGCTGGCTGAGCAAACACATAACCTTGCAATCCTGTCCCTCGACAAGCGTCTGGCAACGGAAGGGATTCCCGCCGAGTTGCAAGTTCTTGTAGACCAGTTCAATGATTTACTGAATCGATTGGAGAAGGCATATCAGCAACTAGAGGCATTTAATGCTGATGTAGCGCACGAATTGCGAACCCCGCTGGCAAACATTATTGCTAACAGTGAACTGGCCCTGAGAAGCAAAAATAATGATGAAGGATTGCGCGACTGTATCGCTTCAAATCTCGAGGAAATGCAGAGATTGTCCGGCATCGTTAATGACATGCTTTTCCTGTCACAAGTAGACAGAGGAGCAAAAGCCCGACGAATGCCCCTACAAAGTCTTGCCAAACTATGTGCAGAAGTTGCCGATTACTACGAAGCAGTGTTGATTGATTCCAGCCTTCAATGTTTGATCGAAGGTGATGCTTCAGGCCAATTTGATGCAGCGTTGTTGAGGCGGGCGTTATCCAATCTCCTGAACAATGCAGCCAGGCACGCCGATTGCGGGAGTGCAATTGTGATCCGAATAAAACCTGAAGCTACAGGCCAACTCGGACTCTCGGTTATCAATCGAGGCGAACCGATTCCTTCGGCGACTCTACCTCATATTTTTGATCGCTTTTTTCGAGCAGACATTTCGCGCCCTCATGGTCACCAGAATCATGGGCTTGGTCTTGCCATCGTCAGCGCAATTGCCAGAATGCATGATGGAGGGGCATTCGCAAGATCCGCACATGGTGAGACCGAAATAGGCATACGACTATCCCGCTAATGCGCCAATGGTTGCTTACCAAGCATTAGGGTTTCCGGTCTCGGAGAATCCGGCGATGACAGCAACAGTTATAGTGACCAGGATATAATCCACCCTGTCATTGGGGAGTAGCCTCTCTTCGCATTGAAGAGGCTTACGTCAACACACTTGCCGGCCACGGCATGGCGTAAGCGGTTTCTGTACTTGGCAAGACCATTGACCACCCTACCTCCCAAGGCCGGAGAGGTAGGGTGGTCAATTGGAAATCTCCGGCCAGGACTATGAAATGGAAGCCTTCCTCGTATCGACGGGCATCGTTGCCCTCGCTGAAATTGGCGACAAGACCCAACTGCTTGCCTTCATCCTGGCAGCCAAGTTCCGCAAGCCTATCCCCATCATTGTTGGCATCTTGCTCGCCACGCTTGCCAATCATGCTTTCGCCGGTGCCCTGGGTTCCTGGATTACCTCCATGGTGGCCCCGGAAACAATGCGCTGGGTACTTGGTCTTTCGTTTTTAGGGATGGCTATCTGGACCCTCATCCCGGACAAACTCGACGAGGACGAGGCGAAGCTAGCCAAGTACGGCGTATTCGGAACGACGCTCATCGCGTTCTTCCTAGCCGAGATGGGCGACAAAACCCAAGTGGCCACGGTTGCGCTGACTGCGCAGTATCACGCTTTCTTCTCCGTCGTTACCGGCACCACCTTGGGAATGATGATTGCTAATGTGCCCGCTGTGCTTTTGGGGGACAAGATTGCCCACAAAATGCCTATCCGGATTGTCCATTCCGTTGCCGCAGGAATTTTTGCCATCCTCGGGATTGCAACTCTTCTGGGCGCAGGGGAATCTCTCGGCCTTTAGAAGCGATTCACACCCGTATTTTTCTCGTCACGAATGTGACGCCTGACCACGGTCGAACTTGCGATCTCTGAGAAGCCGCAGCCCGTTGAACACCACCAGCAAGCTGGCCCCCATGTCGGCAAATACCGCCATCCACATCGTGGCGTGATCGAAGAGGGCCAGCAGCAGGAAAACGAATTTGATGCCCAGGGCCAGGGTGATGTTCTGCCAGAGCACGGAATGCGTTTGCATGGACAGGCGGATAGTCTCCGGCACACGCCGCAGATCGTCGTTCATGATGACCACGTCGGCCGCCTCCATGGCGGTATGGGTGCCAGCGCTACCCATGGCAAAACCGATATCCGCCGTTGCAAGTGCAGGCGCATCGTTGATACCGTCCCCCACCATGGCCACGGGGTCGCCGACGCTGGCCAGCGCACGGATGGAATCCAGCTTTTCTTCTGGCAACAGATTCGCGCGCACATCTTGAATGCCAGCCTGTGCGGCAATGCTTGATGCAGTTGCGGGGTTATCTCCGGTCAGCATGACAGGGGTCACGCCAAGCTTCAGCATCTCCCCGATGGCTTCCTGAGAACTCGCCTTGATGGTGTCCGCAACAGCGAACATGACCAAGACTGTTTCCCGGTTGGCCAATATGGCGACGGTACGTCCCTGACGCTCATGCTCGAACAGGAGCGCTTCCAGTTCCGGAGAACACTGATCACGGTCGTGAATCCAGCGATGGTTACCCAGCACGTAATCGTGTCCGGCGATCGTCCCAAAGACACCACGCCCAGCCTCGGCGCCAAAGTCTTGCACGTCCATTTGCTCGGGCAGTGCCAGCCCAGTGGCCACAGCCTTGGACACCGGATGGTCAGAGCGTCCGGCCAAGGCGAACGCAATGCGCAAGACATCGGGTTCGGGGAGAGCCTTGGAGAGAATGACTTGAGCGACGAGTTTGGGGCGCCCCTCAGTGACCGTGCCAGTCTTATCCAGCGCCACCGCCTTGAGTTTCCGGGCCTCCTCCAGGTACGCGCCACCCTTTATCAGAATGCCGCGTCGCGCCGCAGCAGCCAAGCCGCTGACCACCGTAACCGGGGTCGAAATGACGAGGGCGCAAGGACAGGCAATGACCAGCATGACCAGTGCCTTGTAGAGGCTGGCCATCCAGGTCCACCCCGACGCCAAGGGACCGACAAGTGCGACACCTACGGCCAGGACAAAAACTCCAGGCGTGTAGATGGCAGCAAAACGGTCAACAAACCGCTGCGTGGGTGCGCGCGAACCCTGGGCTTCCTCAACGGCATGAATGATGCGGGCCAGCACGGTATCGCTCGCCGGGGCCGTCACCTCAAACTCCAATGCGCTGCTTTGATTGATGGTGCCAGCAAATACCTCGTCGCCCGGTCCCTTCTCAATAGGCATACTTTCGCCGGTCACCGGGGACTGGTCGACCGCGCTGTTGCCTAAGGTAACTTTGCCGTCCAGTGCAAAACGCTCACCAGGACGGACACGGACTATCTGGCCCACCTGGATTTCCTTGGCCAGAATTTGAAGCCACGAGCCATTCGGTTGACGCACCTCAGCCTGCTGTGGCGATAACTCGAGGAGGCTCTTGATAGCGTTGCGAGCGCGGTCCACTGCACGGGCTTCAATGAGTTCGGCAATCGCGTAAAGCGCCATCACCATCGCCGCTTCCGGCCATTCGCCAATCACGAAGGCACCTGCCACGGCGACCGACATCAGTGCGTTGATATTGAGCTGCCCACGCAGGATAGCCGCCAGTCCCTTCTTGAAGACGGAAAGCCCCGACAACGCGATGGCCACTCCCGCAATGCCCATACCCACCAGCTTCCAGACAAGGGTTTCGGGAGCAACGTAAGCGACCGCCTCGGCAACAATGGCGACCAGGAGAGCCGCGATAGGTTGCACGAACTGATTACGGCTCTGTGGCGCCGAATCAACGCTTGATTCTTCCGTAAGGAGTTCCGAATCGAAACCAGCCTTCTTGAGGGCTGCTTGAATATCCGACCACGCATCCGTCGGCACATCGAGGCTCAAGGTTCGAGCCGCCAGGTCAAACGACAAGCGACGGATAGCGGGAAATTGCTCCAGCACACGACGAATTTGCGCTTCTTCCGTCGGGCAGTCCATCGCAGGAACCTGTAGAAGAAGTTGCCCTAAAGCGGCCCTTTGCTGCGGACCAGAACCGTCCGCTGGCTTGGCAGAGGCATTGCAGGCGTGGTTACAGCCGCAGCTGTGTTCATCAGGATGCGCGTTCAAGTTTTTTGCTTCGTGTTGAGCAGACATCTGCAGTCTCCCGTGGCAAGTTGCAAGTATTGATACCCTCATTAAAATCCCTGGAGTGGCTACAGGGTCAAGCCTAGAATACAGACATGTTTCAAGCAGGAGACCGAGATGCGTATTGGTGAACTATCCAAGGCGACCGGGGTGGATGTCGAAACCATCCGCTACTACGAGAAGGCACAGTTACTGAGCGCTCCAACGCGCAGCGACAACGGCTACCGCACCTACACCCAAGCCCATTTGGAACGCCTCGCTTTCATTCGCCATTGCCGGGCGCTCGACATTCCCTTGGCTGACGTGCAGCGTTTGCTGTCCTTCGTCGACAGTCCGCAATCTGATTGCGGGGAAATCGACCTGCTCATTGACGCGCAACTTGCCAAGGTTAGAGCCCGTCTGGCCAGCATGCAGGCCCTGGAACGCCAACTGGTTGCCTTACGCGGTCAGTGTTCGGCACCTCATAGCGCCTCGGAGTGCGGCATCCTGCATGAACTCGTGGCAGCAGCACATGGTGAAGCTTGCGCCTGTCACCGGGGGACCAAGGAAGTTCAAGCGTGGAGCAAGTCGGGATGAACGACCCCCTTGAAAACTGTAGATGACACCCCATTATGACCAAGGCAATTCCCAACCTCAAAGGAAATGACCATGGCAGATTTTTGCATCACAGCAGTCAGGTACAACGAAGATCGCAGCCACATTGAATATGTGCGCGTGAACGAAGAAAAACCGGAAAAAATCGGGACAAACCGAACGGTTTCGCGAGCATTCGTGGCAGACCTCATCCGACTCGGTAAAGCAACGTTCCAAACTAGGACGAAAACCCCTGAAGGCAAGTGGAAGCGTGGTGCTCCAGTCCACCTCATTGAAGAGATTTACCTGACGACCGACAGAAACAGTACCAAGCGGGACAACTTGGGGAACCTGCCGGAGTTCTAATCAGCGTCACCGACACTTCCCAAGTGCCCGGTAGCATCCCCTGCTTTTGAAGAGAATCTTTGATAGTGGTCTTGGTGACGTTTCAGGGACAATCATCGACATGTTGCAGCCATGGTATGGCCACGGGTAACGTTGCCGAGTGCTCTCGCTCCTGACAGTCCATTCGATTGGCATTGGATCAGCAGTACTGGCATGCTACCCTTTCAAGCCTCTGCGACGCCCTTCACCCCATCGATGATCATCAAAGAAGCCGACGACAAGAAGCCCGCAATTCAGACGCTACAAGCCCTACTGTCCCGCCCCGACTGCGGCACCGACACCAGGAAGCGTATCGAACAGGAAATTCGTAACATCCAGGCCGGCATCCGCGGCGAGGAGGAAGCTGCCTACGAGATGCGGGTCCATTGGGGCGAGTCCAAGAATTGGATGGTCATCCACGACCTGAGAATCGAGGTCAGCGGCCTGGTCGCCCAAATCGACCACCTGCTCATCAACCGTTTCATGGAGATCTGGGTCTGCGAGAGCAAGCACTTCTCGGAGGGGATCGCCATCAACGAGCACGGCGAATTTGCTGCCTTCTTTGGGAGCAAACCCTACGGCGTGCCATCCCCCATCGAGCAGAATGCCAAGCACATCCTGATTCTCAGAAAGCTCTTCGACACCGGCACAGTCAAGCTGCCGACGCGTCTTGGTTTCACCATCAAACCCGACCTGAAGAGCCTCGTCCTCGTCTCGAAGGGTGCCCGCATCAGCCGGCCGAAGGCGAAAATCGATGGTTTGGAGGCCATCATCAAGAATGATCAGGTCTTCAAATACATCGACAAGTCGATTGACCAGAACAACAACCCGCTGCTGATGGCGAAGATCATCGGGCAGGACACCCTCGAAGCCTTGGCGCGGGAGATCGCGCGGCTACACAAGCCGATTGCCTTCGATTGGACGGCAAAATTCGGGCTTCCGAAGGAGACTCCCGTACCGCCGGCGGCGAAACCAGGGCCCGTTTCAGCGGCACCCAAAGCCGAAGCCGCTGTGGAGGCGCCGGCGCCCGAGAACGCAAAGCCGGCCGCCGCCGAGGAAAAGCCCAAGCAGAAGCTGATTTGCCATGCCTGCGGCGCGTCCGTGGGCTACAACGTGGCAAAGTTCTGCTGGTTCAACAAACCGAAATTCGGCGGCAACATCTACTGCATGGATTGCCAGAAGACGGTCTCGGCCGCGTAGGTGGAAAGCAAAGGGGTGAAGATTCCATTGAAAGCGCCAAATCGGGAGTCGGCACAACGATGACAGGGCCTTGCCTGTGCGTTGATGATCCCGAGATTGATGAGGTCATTAACCTCGACACTGGCATCATTTCGACGACAAGGGAAGTGATCGGCCACGACTACGACCGCCTCGAAAAGCTGCGGATGGCGCTGGCGGAGGCCAACGCCTCCGGCGAGTCCCTGTATGCCTGCCCCATCTGTATGGTCGGGGTTTATCTCTCCTGCCGCAGAAAGGACGAGAAGCGCTTCTTTTTCAAGCACCGGACGGAGAACGGCAACTGCCCCGCCATCACCCGCGGTGAGCTTTCCAAGGACGAGATGCTGGCGCGCAAGTACAACGCAGCCAAGGAAAGCCGCGCCCACATCCGACTCAAGGAAATCATCGCGGACAGCCTGCGATACGACTCCGGGTTTTCCGAAGTAGAGACGGAAAAGGTTTGGCGCGGGATGGACAGGACGAAATGGCGCAAGCCCGATGTCCAGGCGCTGTGGAAGGGCAAGATCCGAATCGCCTTCGAAATCCAGCTATCGACCACCTTCCTGCATGTCATTGCCGAGCGGCGCAATTTCTACCGCCAGGAAGGCGGGCTGCTCTGCTGGATCTTCAAGTCCTTCGACCAGGCGGAAGCCCGCATGACGCAGGACGATATTTTCCACAACAACAACCGCAACCTGTTCATTGCCGGCGAAGAGACATTGAAGGCTTCGGCCGCCGACAAGGCGCTGATGCTCGATTGCCATTGGCTTGAACCCCAAGCCATCAATGGTGAAGTCATCGACGCCTGGCGCGAGGAAAGGGTCCCGTTTTCGCACCTGCAACTCGACGCAGCAGGGCAGCGGGTGTTTTTCCGCGATTGCGATGGCCTGAAAGCCGGTCTCGCCCACCAGGCCAGCGAGGAAGCCTTGAAGCAGCGCTTCTTCATCTGGTGGCGGAACTCCAAACGCTCCTGGCAGGATGCAGAATGGAACGAGGCGAGGCAGGAATTCAAGAAGAGGGGCGTGTTCTTGCCGGAATACACCTACGACGTGCTTGGTCTGCTCAACGGGCTGTATTCGGCCCGGGAAGGCGAGTGCATCGGATGGAAGCATCCGAATTTCATTTCGGCGGCCAACACGGTCGCCAACAGCTACAAGAACGTCATTCGCGCTTTCCGTGCCGCTCTGCTGGTCTATGACCGCGGCGACCTGCTC
The DNA here is from genome assembly GCA_028687035.1 of Dechloromonas sp. GTDB lineage: Bacteria > Pseudomonadota > Gammaproteobacteria > Burkholderiales > Rhodocyclaceae > Azonexus. Next base: position 74,318 of record JAQUAX010000016.1, read on the forward strand.
AAGCGGGAGGACAAGAAAGGCAATTGGGCAAAGCGGGTCATCGAGTACAAGAAGAAGCTCGCCGAGGGCGACAAGGACTATGACCGCGATGAGCAATACGATCCCCTGATTGCCTTTCTCTTCCCCGAGGTTTGGGCGGTCCTTTCCGGCGACAAGTAACGTTTTGGCGACCGTCAATACGGCTTATCCCGCATGCCGCTATCTCCTCTACTGATGGATGTGGTCAAATTCAAAATGCTGAAGAGATATACAGGTAACGCCAAATGCATGTAGAAAAAATTACGATCACCGGGTTTCGCTGTTTTGGGCCTGAACCTACGATAGTCAGTTTCAACTCTGGGCTGACAGCCATCGTGGGGCCCAACGCTTCGGGCAAAACAGCGGTTCTCCATGCGCTGATGCGCCTGTTCGGCATCACTCGCGCGCAGCGCACGATTGTTCCTGCAGATTTTCACGTCCCGCCGGAAGAACACACGCCACCCAACACCAGGGGTCTGACGATCGACGTTCAACTGTGCCTACCCGAATTGATTGCGGGCACGGCGACAGCGGCAACCGTGGCTCCCGTGTTTCGGCACATGTGCATCGACCGCCCAGGCGGTGTTCCGATCTGCCGGCTGCGACTGGAAGCACGCTGGGATGCCGATGGCACCGCCGAAGGAGCCGTCAGCCAGACGTTGTGCTGGGTCAACACCACGGACGATGCCGTTCGAGATGACCAATGCACGCCAGTAGCCGCCGCCGACCGGGGCTTAATCCAACTGTTCTACACGCCGGCAACCCGTGACGCCAGCTCGCAGATTCGAGCGACCACCGGCGCACTGGCGGCGCGCCTGCTCAAAGCGATCGAGTGGTCGACTGACACACAAAGTGCCGTCGAATCTGCTACCGAGCAACTCACCACCGCCTTTGGCAGTGAGCGCGCCATTCAGGCCTTCAGCGCATCGCTTTCCAGGCGCTGGTCGAATCTGCACGATGGCGACGTCGATTGCGAGCCGGCCCTGAGTCTGATGAGTCGCCGCTTCGAAGAGGTCGTCACGCGAATCGGCGTCATGTTCAGACGCGGCCCCACTGGTGAAGATCGAGGCCTCGACGTTCTCAGTGACGGACAGCAGTCGCTCTTCTATTTCGCGCTGGCTGCAGCCGTCTTCGACGTGGAGCGCGCAGCAGTCGCTGGAACCATCCAGGGTTTCCGGTCCGAGGACCTCAGCATCCCGGCACTCACGCTATTTGCGGTCGAAGAACCCGAAAACCATCTGTCCCCTTACTACCTGTCCCGAATCATCGGCCAGATTCGCACCTTGGTAGATACAGGCGCCGGACAAGCCCTGATCTCCAGCCACTCTCCTTCGGTCCTGGGACGAGTGCCGCCCGAAGACGTCAGATACTGCCGCCGTGATACGGCCAGCGGGCGCTCGTCGGTATGCGCCATCCCGATGCCGACCGATGAAGTTGAGGCCATCAAGTTCGTGCGCAACGCGATGCTGGCCTTTCCGGAGCTGTATTTCGCACGCTTCGCGCTGCTGGTGGAGGGCGATTCGGAGCGCATCGTTCTTCCAAAACTGGCCGAAGCGCTCAACCTGCTAGTCGATCCTTCGTTCGTCGCCATCGTCCCTTTGGGCGGCCGCCACGTGCAGCATTTCTGGCGTCTACTGAACGGCCTCGGCATTCCCCACGCCACCCTGCTTGATCTCGACCTGGGCCGCGAAGGCGGCGGCTTCGGACGTGTCAAGAATGTTCTGCAGCAGCTGCTTGCGCTGGGAGTACCCAGAGAGAGGATTCTGACGGTTCAAGGTGGATCCGTCCTGAATGATGAAGGGCTTCGTAACATGCACACCTTTGACCAAGCCAACTTGCCCGGTTGGCTGAGTTATCTGGAACGCTCTTCCTCCGTCTTCTTTTCATGGCCGCTGGACCTTGATCTAGCGATGCTGTCCGCTTTCCCGGCAGCCTACACCGCGACCATCGAAGGAACCGGACCGCGGATGACCAACGAGGCCGCCGCAGAAGTAGTGCTGGGCACCGCTGGACCTGGCTTGACCTGCTACACCGGGGACATTGAGTCCTTTCGCGCGCACATGGCAGCTTACCGCTACCATTTCCTGACCCATAGCAAGCCCGCCACCCACCTCCGGGCTTTAACGCATGTGGATGCGGAAGCGCTCAGGAACGCCATGCCCGGGCCCCTGCAGCGCGTGCTTCGCCACATCTCGGTTCAGTTGTCAGGGCTTTAATCGTGTCCCTGCCGCCGCGCCGCGTCCACCCCGATGATTGGCAGCCCATTGGTGTCACCGAACTCGAGACGAACGCCTCGACTGTCGTGGGCTCGTCGAGACACTATGCGGTATTGGCTGGCCCCGGTGCGGGAAAAACGGAACTCCTCGCACAGCGCGCCGCCTTCCTGCTGCAGACGGGCGCGTCACCGGCGCCTCAGCGCATCCTGGCGATCAGCTTCAAGCGCGATGCAGCAAGGAATCTAGCCAAGCGTGTACGTCAACGGTGCCATCCCGAGCATGCGGCGCGCTTCGACTCCCTCACCTTCGACGCATTCGCGAAGGGTCTCGTCGACCGCTTCGGCCAGGCACTGCCGGAACGATGGCGCCCCACCTCCGACTACGGAATTCTGTTCCCGACACGTCATCTGCTCGAAGACTTCATTCGCCGTGCAGCCATGGCCGATGACTTACCTTTCCATCGGGCACAGATTCAGGCTATTGCGAGCAAGACCTTGGAGCGCCGGCACGTCTTGGTCGCCCCGTTGCCCGACGCTGGTTGGCCACCGGCTACCCCTGGTCAATGGATCGGCCAACGATTCTGGGATGAACAACTCCACCAGGGCGTGCGAAGCACACTTACGTTCCCGATGCTCACCCGGCTCGCAGAATTGTTGGTTCGGGTCAATGTGTCAGCTCGGCATGCCCTGGCGCTGACCTATTCCCACGTCTTCATGGACGAATTCCAGGACACCACCCAGGCGCAATTCGATCTGGTCAAGACGATTTTTCTGGGAACTCCAGCCATCATGACCGCTGTGGGCGACAACAAGCAGCAGATCATGCGCTGGGCACTGGCCATGGACGATCCATTCACTGCCTTCGAGCAAACTTTTGGCGCACGACGAATCCCTCTGCGCAGCAATTACCGCTCATCCCCCGAGCTTGTGCGCATCCAACATGTCCTCGCCCAAGCCCTCGATGCGGGGGCCGTAGAGCCCCAGTCACGAACCACCTCCAGAATCTCCGATGCCTGCTGCTCAATCTGGAACTTCTCCTCTGCTGCAGTTGAGGCACAGTATCTAGCCCAGTTCATAACATCGCAGATGCAGGCGCATGGCCTCCAACCGAGCGACTTCGTGATCCTCGTTCGCCAGAAAGCCGAAGAATACGCAGCCATTCTCGAACCGGTGTTTCGAGCTCAAGGAATTGCCCTCCGCAACGAGGCTGCCAAGCTCGGGGCCCAGATGCTCCAGGAACTGCTTACCGAGCCGTTGTCAGAGTTGCTAGTTCTGATCCTGCGCTTGGCCACGGTCGGCAGGGCCAGATCGGCCTGGAGCGAAGCGCTCCAGGCGCTGTCATCTCTACGCGGCATCGTGCCCGAAAACGAGCGAGGACACCGACTGCTCACAATGGACCTTGATGCCTTCGCACGCCAATTCAATCGTGGTTTTCCCACCCCACCTCAGACCGCTGAAGCGGCACATGCAGTCATACAGTCCATCATCGGATTCCTGGGGCGCGACGCACTCATCGCCGCGAATCCCGCATACGCCCAGGGCGATTGGCTATCGGAGGTCGAACACAGCGTTGCCCTCCATCTGCAAGGCAGCACGGCAGGGACAACTGACTGGAGCGCTGCGCTTGACGCCTACGAAGGAACACACGCCCTTCCACTCATGACCCTACACAAGAGCAAGGGGCTGGAATACCACACCGTAATCTTCGTCGGTCTGGATGATTCAGCCTGGTGGAGCTTCCAGCAAGACACGGCAGAGTCCACTGCGGGATTTTTCGTAGCCTTCACTCGTGCAAAGCAGCGGGTGATCTTCACGTATACAGCAGAACGGGGCACCCGCACTACCGTCGCTCCCCTCTATACGTTGTTGCAATCGGCAGGTGTTCAAACAGTCTCCATCGCCTGATTCGCCAATATCGATTGCCGCTTTCTCGTCAAAGCAACGTGCTGTTCTTGTGAGTAGCGAAATTGCCTGATGCGAGTATCGGTTGCAAGAAAGCGGCATATTCCTCTTGCGTATCAAAAAGCTGAATTTCGCATTGAGGATTTGCAATACCGCCGCTCAGGCGCAGAATCATTTGGCCCTCTCCAGATTCTGCGATTCGCCTTGCTCTTGGACCAAATTGCTTGTGGTTGATCATGAAACCCAAAGCACAAAGCCCTAGTACAGACCCCACCTGTGCCTTATTAGCTGTCAGCAAAGGTTCTTCTGGGACGTCGGACAATAGCGATCATGATCGCGCCGAGGGCTCGTGCATCGTCTTCTTGGCTAGAATAAATCTCGTCGGCTTTTCGTACCGCATCCTTGCGGTGCTTCATCGAGATCACATTTGAGTGATAGAGGTCACCGCAAACCGTTAGTTGGTGCGTCACTCCTCCAGGTTGAACCTTTGGATATATAGGTCTCGGTCGGTTCTGCATAAATATATATTCTCGCTTCGTGTTATATACCCCGCTCGTGGCAAAGGGATTTTGCCCATAGAGCCCGCTCCAAGATAGCGCCCCTGCGCGACAGCCTAGTGGAGACTCTAGTGCTTTTTTGCTCTGAAAGTGTCCCCCCTGCCAAACCATGTGAAAAAGCAGAGGAAGACCAAGTGGCTTTGCTTGAATCAACAGTGGATCATGGGCTGTATGCGCGCCACGTAGGCTTACCAGTGTTGAACTCTTGAAGAGTCGTCCACTTGCCGCGCCCCTCAACGAAGACATCTTTGCGATTTGAACCTTTGTAAGTGTCTTTGGTAACTGTTGGATAAAGGCCGAGATATTCCTGCCCCTTAAACGAGTCTGTTTCATTATCCAGCAAGGGCATGACCGCCACCTGCCCACCACGCAGCCCATCGAAGTAGCCCAGTTCCCACGGCATCCATTTGGACGATGATGCGGATTCGGTTGCCAAGTACAGCAGTGACTTCGATTGTTTCATCCTTCGCCGCAATAGGTCCGCCGTTTCCGGATTTACCTTGCTTCGGTCCAGCTGACTGTCTGTTTCCCAATCCACATAAACCTTCAATCCCCTCTCCTCCAAGAGGTTCTTGATCCCTAGGACAAGGTCGGCATCGGCGATTGAATGCGATAGGAATACATCGAAGGTGTCGGACTCCTTTGTGGAACTACGAGATTCGTTAAGGACCTGTGCGGAAGCTTTTTGAACATGTGATTTCGCCAGGAATCCCCCTGCTGCAACCCTAGCCTCACTTTTTGTAAAGTACCTCGGCATCTGAATCAATCTCCCATCACGTTCTTACTTGCCGACAGCTTTCGCTACCTGCCATGACGTCTTACCTTAATTTGCGGAGTGGAAATAAGGTGCCAAATAACGATGGCACCAAGCCAAGTTCTTAAGAGAGCAACTTCTTGAGGTTGTCCCAGTTCCAGGCATAGAGACGGCCCGCGTCCGGTACTGGCGTGTAATCTCCATCCCGATAGCCAATGATCTGAACAACCCTGACACCAGCTTTGCGAGCCATTGCAACCTCTTTTAGGACGCCCTGAGCCCTATGGGTCTTGACTCCAACCATGACGAGAACGATTTCTGCTCGAGAGATTGCTGCCTCCGCCTTTTTTTCCCAGTCTCGCTCCGGCGCTGCTTCCTTCAGAGAGTGGTCGATAATTTCAAAGGGTGAGTCATTATTCCTCGACTGACCAATGATGAAGTCCTTTAAGGCTCGATCATTGTCGAAGTCAAAACTCACAAACACCCTTTTTTTTGCCATAGTTTCGTCCTTTAGCAAGGATCTTGCGGCAGGCCCTGCGACAAGGCCCAAGAGGATTCCCGCTCCGGGCAATATTGCATGCCCTATAGCGGCGCCAATACCAGCGGCGAGGAGCCCACCTGGCGAAACATGATCGCGATGGACGACACAAAAGTCTCCCTTGATCGCATTGTTGAGGCACCGCCGGCCTGATTTCGTACGTGCTGCACACCGCTTCATTGCTCTTCGTTGTATTCGAGTAGATTAAGAAAGCCACACGACTGATATCATATGCCAGACGTATGCCCATGTCTTGTGTGCAGGTACGATTTGCAGCGGCGAGCAGGACATGACCTTACATCGCTGGTTGTGTCTCGGTAACCTCTCTGGGTGACCGTATGCGAAGTGGGAGCTAAACTAACGACATCCCTCAATCTACCGCTCTACATATGGCTTTCTACCTACCGGGAAAAGTCCCCAGTTACTTGATTCGACTAAGTCATAACTACGCAACGGATAGCCGCAACGCCCAACTGAAGGCGGTTCTCGACTCGGCGAGAGTATTTGTGGCCGAGGGAGTTGATTATGACAACTACAATGGCGGCATGGATGGGCATGGGGTTATCCTGTTCCTTCCATTGGAGATACTGGGTCCAATTAGCCCTCAGGATCAGAAGCGACTCATAGATAAGCTTTCTAGTGATCTCCGAGCTGTTGCAGGAAACGCTCCGGGCGAATTCCTCTCGTACATCCAATTCGAGCTGAACGACGACAACGACGAGTCGTTTAAGAAATCGTTCCCAATCTCTAGACGACCACAACTGGCTCCCGACTCACTGAATATCTGGAAGCCAGACATGATTCGTGTGTTTGTGACTCATCGAGACCAATATAAAGCGACTGCGCGGGAACTAGCAGATGCACTTGAGCCTTTCGGGTTCACTTGTTTTGTTGCACACGACACTATCACTCCAATGGCTGAGTGGCGGTTGGAGATCATGAAAGGTCTTCAGACGATGGACATTCTGCTCGTCTTTCTGACCGATGACTGTAAGCCCCCGGCGAACCCATCTGTAAATTGACGCGTTAGACCGCGAAGATTGTGTCCCCGTTAAAAGCGATGGTGGACACTATCTATGGAAATCCAGAAGCCAATTCGTCGGCGCCGGCGGCATCA
>JAQUAX010000017.1 GCA_028687035.1 Dechloromonas sp.
GCGTCGATGGGTTGAAGGGCTTTCCGGAAGCCATCGAGGCCGTCTATCCCCATGCTGCCGTTCAACTGTGCATCGTCCATATGGTCCGGCACAGCCTGAACTACGTTTCCTGGAAGATGCGTAAAGATGTTGCTGCTGACCTCAAGCGGATATACAGCAGCGCCACCGCCGACGAAGCGGAACAGATGCTCGGCGAGTTCGAGGATAAATGGGACGATGCCTACTTGCCGATCAGCCAGTCCTGGCGCCGGAACTGGCCGCGCATTACGCCGTTCTTTGACTACCCGCCGGAGATCCGGAAAGTCATTTACACGACCAACGCGATTGAATCAGTGAACATGAGCCTGCGAAAAATCACCAAGAACCGGGGCTCATTTCCGAGCGATGAGGCGCTGATGAAACTGTTCTATCTGGCACTCCGAAACATCAGCCAGAAATGGACCTTGCCCATTCGTGATTGGAAGGCAGCACTGACCCGATTTACTATCCAGTTCGAAGACCGGATGAACAACGTTTAACTCAAACCCCGTTTACACAAAATTCCGGACACGCCCGGTCCAGTACTAATTATTCCGCCAAACCTTGCAACCGCTCAAAAAGTGCCAACAGCATTATACGGCCGCTTTCTACGGCCGCTTTCAGGCAACTTAACCACTGACCGCTCCTGGCCGATCGCTGACTGTGAGGATGTTGCCAAATCGTAGCCACTGACCATGAAGCCAAGGCTGTTCTGGCCTTTGGGGTGCTACCTTTGAGATTGGCGAGAGCTGCAGAGCATTGATTTATATAGAACCAGATATTGGCTGGTGATTCTGTTGATCCGTAGGTTCCTGGTTTGAGCCCAGGTCGGGGAGCAAGACAAGTCACCAAGCGGCCCGCTCACCGACCGGGTCGTTGTCTTTTCCCGCTCCTTGGTCGCGCCGCCGCAGCGATCCATAATCCGGGCCTCGCCACTGCTCACGGGACGTCTGCCGTCGAACCGATGCCTTCCCTCTACTGGCTGTTTCCCCTCGGCGGGTTCGTCCTGCTGCTGGCCGTCAATCGGCTGATCCGCGTCGGCCTGGCTGCGCCCCGGATTCCGGCAGCGGCGCTTCCGGCGGAAGCCGGGTGGCAGGATGTCGCCTTTGCGACCGCGAACCGGAAGACCCTGCGCGGCTGGTTCCTGCCGGCCGGCGAGCGGGCGCCGGCGCTTGCCATCCTGCACGGCTGGGGCGGCAATACCGAAATGATGCTGCCGCTGGCCGGGCCGCTGCATGCCGCCGGTTTCGCGCTGCTGCTGTTCGATGCGCGCTGCCACGGGCGCAGCGACGACGACGATTTCGCGTCGCTGCCGCGTTTCGCCGAGGACCTCGGGGCGGCGGTCGATTGGCTGCGCACGAGGCCCGAGGTCGATCCCGGGCGGATCGGCGTGATCGGCCATTCGGTCGGCGCCGGGGCGGCGCTGTTGCTCGGGTCGCGCCGGCACGACCTGCGGGCGCTGGTCAGCCTGGCGGCGTTCGGGCATCCGGCATGGATGATGCGGCGCTGGCTGCGGGCGAAGGGCGTTCCGTACTGGCCGCTGGGCGCCTACGTGCTGCGCTACGTGCAGTGGGTGATCGGCCATCGTTTCGACGATATCGCGCCGGTCAACACCGTGCGGCGCGTCGCCTGCCCGGTCTTGCTGGTGCATGGTGACGCGGACGACATCGTACCGCTCGCCGACGCGCAGGCCATCCTCGCCGCCGGCCGGGGCGACGGCGTCCGCCTGCTGGTCGTGCCCGGCAGCCACGATCGCTACACCGATCTCGAGCGCTCCATTGAGCAGCTGCTCGCCTTCCTGGAAGAAGCCTGCCGCTGAACCGCCGGCCGGGCGCCGCGCAGCGGGCTGAGCTATAAAGAAAGAGAGAGGGTGACCAGGAGGTCCTGCGATGAACGTTTCCTCTGTCTATGCATACAACTCCGCGATCAGCCGGCTTTACGGCCTGGCTCCGGCGGGTTCGGTCGGCGCGCTCGGTTCGACGTCGGGGATCGGCAACGCGCTGTCCCTGGCGGGCGTTCAGAGCAGCATTTCGAGTACCGGGACGCTGCTCGGCAATGTCGAGACGCTGCGCTCGGCGGCTCAGGCCCTGGCCGATGCCGGGCAGTTCACACAGCGCTCGGTCGCCACGTCCGACAGCAAGGTGGCGACGGCGGGCGCCGCCGCGGGAACGGCCAACGGCCGCTATGCGGTCGAGGTCAAACAGCTGGCCCAGGCGCAGACGCTGACGACCGCCGCGCAGGCGAGTTCGCTGACCCGGCTGGGCAGCGGGGCGACCACCCTCGAGTTCCAGTTCGCCAGCGGCGAAAGCCGCCAGGTGACGGTTTCGGCCGATAACAACACATTGGGCGGGATCGCGTCGGCGATCAACGCGGCGGGGATCGGGGTGACGGCCGAAGTCGTTTCGTCGGCTGCCGGCTACCAGTTGAAGATGACCGGCCAGAGCGGGGCGGCCAATGCCTATACGGTCGCTGCAACGGGCAACGCGGCGGTCGGCGGGCTGGTTTCGTATGCGCCGGGCGGCAGCTCGGGCGCCAGCCTCGGCAGTGCGGCGCGCAACGCCGAAGGACTGATCAACGGCAACGCCTTCGTGTCGGGGACCAATACCGTCAACTCGGGCGGACTGACGCTCGATCTGCGCGCCACCGGCAAGACGGTGCTCAGCGTGGCGCCCGATTCCCAACTGACGCAGGCGGTCAGCGATTTCGTCGGCGCCTACAACGCGGTCCAGACGAACCTGAACGGGCTGGGCGGCGACGGACTGGGGCTGAACTCGGCCTATCTGCGCGGCCAGTTGTCGGCGGCGCTCGATTCGACCGCGAAGCTGGCCCAGGTCGGCATCGGCCGGAATGCGGACGGCACATTGAGCCTGAATACCAAAACGCTGGAAGCGGCGATCGCGAAATCGCCGTCCGATGTGGCGAGCGTGCTGAGCAGTCCGGGCACCGGCCTGGCGCAGCGGGTCGATGACCTGACCGACGGGGCCCTGTCGCCGAAGAACCTGCTGAAGCTGACGGCGAGCAGCCTGTATTCGTCCGCCTTCGACAGCGGCTACGGCTATCTCGGCCAGCTCGGCATGACGGGCAGCAACGGCACGGGCTATTCCGGGCTGGCTTCGCAGTGGCTGCTTTACCAGCTTGGCAACAGCGGCACGGCGAGCGAGGCGGCCGGCACGTCCGGCGCCGCGTCTTTCCTGCAGTCCCTGCTCGCCCAGCAGTCGCTCAACGCCAGTCTGCTGTCGGCACTGGGCTGACGCAATCCTCCGCATCCGGCAGTCCGGCGAGAACCGCCGCGTAGTCCGCCGCCGTGGTCAACACGGCGACGACCTGCGGCAGCGGCTCGGCATGGATGCCGGGCAGGTCGGCCTCTTCCGGCTGGCGGGCCGGGAAGGCGAGGCGTTCCCGTGGCGGCGCGAAGCGGGCGTCGACGCCGGGCTTGTTTCCCCGGGCATCGATCCGGTACCAGCCGTGGCGGCGCAGGTGCACGGCGTTCAATCCATGCAGGCAGTAGGGCGGGCCGTCGTTGCCGATGCTCAGTCGCTGGTAGCAGAGTCCGGCCGGGATGCCGTTGGCGCGCAGCAGGGCGGCCAGCAAATGGCTTTTGGCGTAGCAGTAGCCGGTGCGCCAGGCCAGCACCGCCGAAGCGGCACAGGTCACCGGGTTGAGCCGGAAGTCGGCGCTGTGGCGGATTTCGTCGCGGACGAAGGCGAAGCACGCGGCGGCGATCGCCTCGTCGCCGAGCAGGCCGGCGGCGAGCCGTCCGGCCTGCTCCGACACGGCCGGATCGCGCCAGTCGATCCAGCGGCTGGCGGCTAGATAGGGCGCGAGATCGGCATCGTTCATTGCCTTGGCTCCGCGTGCTGCCGGGCAGCGATGATGGCGCTGCGCAGCAGCGAGAGGCCGATCCCGATTTCCTCGGCGGCGGTATTGAGCGCCGGCATCAGGCGCAGGCAGTGCGGCCGCGGCGAGTTCAGCAGCAGGCCGGCGTCGCGCGCCGCCTCGACGACGGCGGGGCCGAGGTCGGCGCCGAGTTCGAGGGCGAGCAGCAGGCCGCTGCCCCTGACCTCGCCGAGTCCCAGTTCGGCCGACAGCCGGCGCAGTCCGTCCGCCAGTTCCCGCCCGCGCTCGCGCGTCGCGGCGAGGAAACCGTCGGCGGTCAGCGTGTCGATGACCGCGAGGCCGGCGGCGCAGACCAGCGGGTTGCCGCAGTAGGTCCCGCCCTGGTCGCCGGGTTCGAAGCACGAAACGGCCTCCCGGGCGAGCAGTGCCGACAGCGGAACGCCGCCACCCAGGCCCTTGCCCAGCGTCATGATGTCCGGTTCGACGCCGCTTGCCTGGTAGGCGAAGAGCTCGCCGGTCCGGCCGCAGCCGGTCTGCACCTCGTCGAAAATCAGCAGCAGCCGGTGGCGGTCGCACAGGGCGCGCAGACCGCGCAGGAATTCGGGCGTCGCCGGGATTACGCCGGCCTCGCCCTGAACGGGTTCGAGCATGATGGCGACCGTCGCCGGGCCGATCAGCGCCTCGACCGATGCGAGGTCGTTGTAGGTGGCCTTGGCGAAGCCCGGCACCGGGGGCGCGAACAGCGTGTCCCAGCCCGGCTTTCCGCTGGCCGCCATGGTCGCCAGCGTGCGGCCGTGGAAGGCGTTGTGGAAGCCGATGATCTCGTAGGCGCCATCCTTGTGCCGGCGTCCCCATTTGCGGGCGAGCTTGATGGCGCCTTCGTTGGCCTCGGCGCCGGAACTGGCGAAGAAGACGTGGTCGAACACGCTGTGCCGGGTCAGGCGTTCGGCGAGCTGCAGCGACGGCAGGTTGTAGAAGGCCGGGCCGGGGTTGATCAGCGTCCGCGCCTGGCCGGCCAGCGCATCGGCGATCGCGGCCGGTGCGTGGCCGAGGCAGTTAACCGCCCAGCCCTGCACCCAGTCGAGGTAGCGGCGGCCTTCGCGGTCGAACAGCCAGGCGCCTTCGCCGCGTACGAAGAAGGTTTCGGGGCGGCGGGCGATCGGCATCAGGCTGGGCAGGCAGTGTTCGGCATCAGGGGACATCGTGATCTCCTCGAAAGGCGGGGCGGGAAAAGAAAAAGGCCACGGCGGTTGCCGTGGCCTTTTCGGGAAAGTCGTCCGGTCGGGATCAGTCGGTCGATCCCGGAATCCCGGAGGGTGGCTTTTCGCGAACGCGACACGGCACGCCGGACTGGCGTCGGGCAGCGCGCGGGCGTCGGAAGAAGCGGTTCAGGGAATCCATGGCTCGATGGTCGGCGATCGCGGGCGCCGCTGTCAAGAGGCGTGCACAGCGGCTTGCCCCCGGAAATTTATGGAAACTCCCGGATTGTTGGTCTATAATGCGCCCCGCGTTGGCGACTTCGGTTGGCCGGCGCCTCGATCGGCAACAAGCTGTCCCGCCCGGTTCGCATGACCGGGCTTTTTGTTGCCGCGATGCCCATGTGGCTCAGTGGTAGAGCACTCCCTTGGTAAGGGAGAGGTCGGCAGTTCGATCCTGCCCATGGGCACCACTCCCCCTATTTCGTTTCCAGCACGCTCCAGCGCAGCCAGCGGCCGCAGGCCGAGCGCGCCCGGCGTTCCGAGCCGTCCCACGGGCCGCCGCAGCACAGGCCGGTCGCCGTTTCCGCTTCGATCAGCACGCTGTCCGGCGTGTCGCCGGGGCGGCGTTCGCCCTGCCAGCGCTCGCAACTGGCGCAGCGCTGACGCTCGACGGGGTGGACGATCATTTCGCGGTCAACGCTTGCCCAGGCCTGGAATCACGATTTGCCCGGGCCGCTGGCCGGCCTTGCACGGGCCGATCCAGCGCGCTTCCTGGACGACGCGCGATTCGGCGACGCCGTTCTGCGGCGGATCGAAGCGGATGCGCAGTTCGTTGCGGTAGGCGTTGTCGAAGTTGCCGCTCAGCGTCGAGTCGGTGGTCACCGTGGTGTCGCCCTGGCGGCAGACCAGGTGCACGGCGATGCTGTTGCCACTGTGCCGGACGTCGGCGACCGGGCAGTCGGCGCCGCGCTGGCGGGTGTCCGGCACCAGGCGGTCGGCGGCCTGGTCGACGCAGACCTGGAAGGCCTGTCCGCCGGCGGCGGCCGGCGCACCGGCGATCTGGTTGCGGATTTCCCACAGGCCGGAGCGGCGTTTCGGCCCGTCGTCGGCCACGGCGACGGCAGTGCAGGCGGCGAGCAGGGCGGCCAGGGCGGGGCGGGCAAGAGCTTTCATCGGGCGCTCCTCGAATGGCGAGGCTGTCATGCTAGCCCCGTTCGGGCGAATCGTCATGGGATAATCCGCGCTTTTTCCGGAACGCGGCATGGCGCTCAAATCCACCATCTTCAAGGCCGACCTGCAGGTCGCCGACCTCGACCGCGGCCATTTCGCCGACTACGCGCTGACCGTCGCCCGCCATCCGTCGGAGACCGACGAGCGCATGATGGTCCGCCTGCTTGCCTTCGCGCTGCACGCCGGGCCCGACCTCGCGTTCGGCAAGGGCATTTCGAACGACGACGAGCCTGCGCTGTGGGAAGTCGATCCCTCGGGCATCGTCCGCTGCTGGATCGAGGTCGGCATGCCCGACGAGACGCGCATCCGCAAGGCCTGCAACAAGGCCGACCGCGTCGTCGTGCTGGCCTACGGGGCGCGCGCGGTCGACGTCTGGTGGGGGCAGGTTTCCGGGGCGCTGGCGCGCTTCGACAATCTCGAGGTCTGGCGCCTGACGGCCGAGGAGGGCCAGGCGCTGGCCGGGCTGGCCGAGCGGACGATGAAGCTGGCCTGCACGGTGCAGGAAGGCACGGTCTATTTCGACGGCGTCGCGGTGGCGCCGCAGCGTCTTCAGTGACGCAGCAGTTTCCAGACCAGTTCGGCGCCGGCGGCGATCAGGTCGCCGAGGTCGATGTCCGGCACCTCGTCGCGGCGCTCGCGCGCCCGGCGTGATTTTTCGCGTTCGCGCATGACGATCGCGTCGCCCAGCGCCTCGACATCGATGGTCGTGCGCTTCACCTCGGCCTGCCGGTAGCGGGCCAGCGCCTGCTCAACGGCTTCCGGGTCGAGGATGGCGATCGGCGCCCGGCAGTGGCTGCAGGCATGGTCGCGGCGGATGTCGACCGGCGCGCCGCAGCCGGTGCAGCGCACCGTGCCGACGCGCGCGGCCAGCGTGCCGATCTCGGCCGCGGTCAACTGCCGGACGAAGCCCTTTTCGATCATGAACTGCGCGAAGGTGATGAAGCGGCCGTGCTGCTGCAGGCAGCGGTGGTAGTTGAAACGCCCGCCCGGCTTGGCGAGGTCCTGGCCGTGCAGCAGGCGCTCGTCGCAGCGCGGGCAGCGCAGCGGGTCGGCCAGCGGCTGGCGCGGCTCGTCGCGGTGTTCGTGGATCAGCCGGAACAGTTCGACGATGCCGCCCGGCGTGATCTGCAGGCTCTCGTAGCCGTCGAACCAGATGCCCTGGCAGGCGAAACACAGGTCGAGCACGACCTCGCCGCCCAGCGTGCGCTCGAAGCGCTGCTTGGCCATCGTCTGCCGGCAGGAGGGGCAGGGGATGGCCTGCATGTCAGCCGCAGCCGGAAGCCGCCGGCCGGATGCTGCCGAGGTTCAGCTTGACGCCCTTCTTCATCTTGCCGATCACGTGCATCTCGCAGGCCTTGCAGTCGAACTTCAGGATCAGCTTCTCGCTGCCGTTGATCAGCGTCATCGGGTCCGGCTTGATGTTCTTCACTTCCTTCGGGCAAAGGTTGAAGCTGTAGCGCAGGCAGTGGCGGGTGATCATCAGCGACACCATGCCCTTTTCGTTGCCGGCCTCGTAGGCGTCCTCGATCAGCCTGACGCCGTGCTTCTCGTAGAAGGCACGGGCCTTTTCGTTGAACACGTTGCCGAGGTAGGTCAGTTCGTCCTGCGGGTAGGGCACCGGGTTTTCAGCCGGCACCGCGCGCGGCGGGCGCGGGTGGGTCGCGACGCGGGCGGCCTCGAGCTTTTCGGTCGCTTCGCGGCGCAGCGCATTCAGCGCGCCGACCGGCAGGAACCACGGCTGGCTAAGCTGCAGTTCGACCGGCGCCGCGACGAACATCGTGTTGCCGAACTTGCCCAGGCTGTCCCGGATCGTCGCCAGCGCGCGCTCGGCGTTCTGGGCGATTTCCTTGCCGTGGGCGAGGTCGACCGCGACGGTCACGCCGTCCTCGTCGGTCAGCGTCAGCGCGAAGCCGGTGGCCGTTTCGGCGAACACCGGCTGCACGGCGGCGCGGCGCTCGGCCGAGTCCTTTTCCAGGGCCCGCTCGAATTCCTGGTCGCGGTTGCGGAACAGCGTCGCGCCGACGGTCAGCTCCTCCGGCAGCTCGGCCGGGAACAGCTTGTCGCCTTCGGCGCGGTTGATGCGCATGCCGAGCACGTCGCCGGTCGCGTCGTGGAAGCAGACGCCGTCGCCGTTGTGGAAGGTCTGGTCGGTGTTCACCGCGATCCAGCCGTCGCCGATCTCGACGACCTCGCCGATCAGCTCGCCGACGAAGGCCGGCGAATCGAAGGCGCCGATGTCGTCCTGCCGGCCGCCGGCGAAGTAGTCGGTGTAGCCGCGGTTGAAGGTCTTGTCCGGTTGCGGCGTGAAGCTGAAGGTGCTGCGGCCGCTGGACGCCCGCGTGAATTCCGGGTGTTCGGCGATGATGCCGTCGAGCAGCGTCCGGTAGTGCGCGGTGATGTTCTTGACGTAGGACAGGTCCTTCAGCCGGCCTTCGATCTTGAACGACGAAACTCCGGCGCGGGCCAGCGCCAGCAGGTTGTCGGTCTGGTTGTTGTCCTTCATCGACAACAGGTGCTGGTTCTCGGTGATCACCTTGCCCTTGTCGTCGACCAGCGTGTAGGGCAGCCGGCAGGCCTGCGAGCATTCGCCGCGGTTGGCGCTGCGCCCGGTGTGGGCATGGCTGATGTAGCACTGTCCCGAATAGGCGACGCACAGCGCGCCATGCACGAAATACTCGAGCGCGAGCGTGGTGCGCCGGGCGACCGCCTCGACTTCCTCGATCGACAGTTCGCGCGCCAGCACGACCTGCGAGAAGCCGGCATCCTCAAGGAAGCGGACTTTCTCCGGGTTGCGGTTGTCGGTCTGCGTCGAGGCGTGCAGCTGGATCGGCGGCAGGTCCATCTCGAGCAGGCCCATGTCCTGGACGATCAGCGCGTCGGCGCCGGCCTCGTACAGGTCCCACGCCAGCCGGCGGCTGGCCTCGAGTTCGGCGTCGTGCAGGATGGTGTTCAGCGCGACGAAGACCCTGGCCCGGTAGCGGTGGGCGAATTCGCACAGGCGCCGGATTTCGGCGACATCGTTGCCGGCGCCGTAGCGGGCGCCGAAGGACGGGCCGCCGATATAGACGGCATCGGCACCGTGCTTGATGGCCTCGATGCCGAAATCGGCGTTCTTGGCCGGCGCGAGGAGTTCGAGGGGGTGTTGGGGGCGGGTCATGGCGTTCTTAGTAGATGAAGCGCGGCGCGAGTTCCCCGAGGTTGAACTCGTGCAGGATCGCCTCGGCGCGTTCGCGGGCATTTTTCCGGGGATTACCGCGCTTGCTGGCGATGATCAGCTCGTTCTTCATCGAATGTTCCCAGCCGACCAGTTCGGTGACGGTGACGTCATAGCCGTGCGACTCGAGCAGCAGGCAGCGCAACACGTTGGTCAGGTGGCTGCCGAGTTCGCGGGTGTGGATCGGATGGCGCCACAGTTCGGACAGCGGCGTCTTGCCGAGCGATTCGTTCTTCTTTGCGCGCATCGCGGCGGCGACTTCGGCCTGGCAGCAGGGCACCAGCACGACATGCCGGGCATCGCGGGCCAGCGCGAAGCGGATCGCGTCGTCGGTCGCCGTGTTGCAGGCATGCAGTGCGGTGACGACATCGACGCGGGCCGGGATCTCGGTGGACGACAGCGCGTCCTCGACCGTGCAGGCGAGGAATTGCATGCGCGGGAAATCCAGCCGCTCGGCCAGCTGGCGCGACTTGTCGACCAGTTCCTGGCGGGTCTCGATGCCGAACACCTGGCCCGAGGCACGATTCTTGATACACAGGTCGTACAGGATGAAGCCGAGGTAGGACTTGCCGGCGCCGTGGTCGACCAGGGTTTCGCTGCCTTCGAGCAGCGGTTCGATGAACTGGACCAGGTGGTAGACCTGTTTCAGCTTGCGCCGGCTGTCCTGGTTCAGCTTGCCGTCGCGCGTCAGGATGTGCAGTTCCTTGAGCAGTTCGATCGACTGCCCGGGACGGATTTCCGGGATGGCGGCGGAGGAGTTCTGGATTTTCATGGGGCGGAATTATCGCATTCAAACTTCGTTCGACTGCGTGTCAACCGAAGTGCGCATGCCTCGTTATTGGACTTATGGTGATCAAACACCGTACTTCAACGGAGATACAAATGGGTAGTCTGAGCAACGAATCCTTCGAACAGTTCCTGGATTCCCTGAAGCAAGCCGGCATCACGATCTCGAACGAAGCCGAACTGCGCGAGCGTCTGGCCGAAGCCCAACGCTGGCGTTATGCCTTCCAGACGCTGGCCGCCAACGGCAAGACCATCGGCATCTGCTTCGAAGACCACTCCGACGGCAGCAATGGGGCCGCCATTGACCGCGCCTTCAACGAATTCCACTTTTCGGAAAAGACCAAGGCGGTGTTCTCCGCCAGCCTGAAGCACTGATCCGACCGAATCAACCAGCCCTTCGCGATGGCGGGGGGCAAAAAAGACGGGCGCCGAAACGGCGCCCGTTTTGCATGGTTTCCCGCGGTTGACCGCGGGAAACGCCGATGAATCAGCGGCTGATCGGCTTGTAGCGGATGCGCTTCGGCTTCGCGCCTTCCTCGCCCAGGCGCGCCTTCTTGTCGGCCTCGTATTCCTGGTAGTTGCCCGGGAAGAAGGTCCATTGCGAATCGCCTTCGGCGGCCAGGATGTGCGTGCAGATGCGGTCGAGGAACCAGCGGTCGTGCGAGATCACCAGCGCGCAGCCCGGGAATTCGAGCAGCGCGTCTTCCAGCGCGCGCAGCGTCTCGACGTCGAGGTCGTTCGACGGTTCGTCGAGGAGCAGCACGTTGCCGCCGGCCATCAGCGTCTTCGCCAGGTGCAGCCGGCCGCGTTCGCCGCCGGACAGGTTGCCGACCAGCTTGCCCTGGTCGGCGCCCTTGAAGTTGAAGCGGCCGATGTAGGCGCGGCTCGGCATCTCGAACTTGCCGATCTGCAGGATGTCGCTGCCCTGGGCCAGTTCCTCGAACACCGTCTTGTTGCCGTCCAGGCAGTCGCGCGACTGGTCGACGTAGGCCATTTTGACCGTCTGACCGATGTTGACCGTGCCCGAGTCCGGCTGCTGCTGGCCGGTGATCATCTTGAACAGCGTCGATTTGCCGGCGCCGTTCGGGCCGATGATGCCGACGATCGCGCCGGGCGGGATGGCGAACGACAGGTTGTCCATCAGCAGCTTGTCGCCGAAGGACTTGGTGACGTTCTGGAATTCGATGACCTGGTCGCCGAGGCGCTCGCCGACCGGGATGAAGATTTCCTGGGTCTCGTTGCGCTTCTGGTATTCGTAGGACGACATCTCCTCGAAGCGGGCCAGGCGGGCCTTGGACTTGGCCTGGCGCGCCTTCGGGTTGGAGCGGACCCATTCGAGTTCCTGCTTCATCGCCTTCATGTGGGCGTCGACCTGTTTCTGCTCGGTCTCCAGCCGGGCTTCCTTCTGCTCCAGCCAGGACGAGTAGTTGCCCTTCCACGGGATGCCGTGGCCACGGTCGAGTTCGAGGATCCACTCGGCGGCGTTGTCCAGGAAGTAGCGGTCGTGGGTGACGGCGACCACGGTACCCGGGAAGCGGACCAGGAACTGTTCCAGCCATTCGACCGATTCGGCATCGAGGTGGTTGGTCGGTTCGTCCAGCAGCAGCATGTCGGGCTTTTCGAGCAGCAGCTTGGCCAGCGCGACGCGGCGCTTCTCGCCGCCGGACAGGTTGCCGATCACGGCGTCCCAGGGGGGCAGGCGCAGCGCGTCGGCGGCGATTTCCATCTGGTGTTCGGTGTCGGAGCCGGCGGTCGCGATGATGGCTTCCAGCCGGGCCTGTTCCTCGGCCAGCTTGTCGAAGTCGGCGTTCTCGTCGGCGTACGCGGCATAGACCTCGTCGAGCCGGGCCTGCGCGGACATCACTTCGCCGAGCGCCGATTCGACTTCCTCGCGCACGGTCTTCGCCGGGTCGAGTTGCGGCTCCTGCGGCAGGTAGCCGATCGACACGCCGGCCAGGTGCTGCACTTCGCCGTCGTATTCCTTGTCGACGCCGGCCATGATCTTCAGCACCGTCGACTTGCCGGCGCCGTTCAGGCCGAGCAGGCCGATCTTGGCGCCCGGGAAGAAGGAAAGGGAAATATCCTTGATGATCTGCCGTTTGGGCGGAACGATCTTGCTGACGCGCAGCATCGACATCACGTATTGGGCCATCGCATTACCTTGAGCTGAAAAACGAAGAGGGCCCGGAAACCGGGCCCCGAAACCGCAATTATCGTCGAAAAATCAGCGGCCGATATCCTGAATCGCATCGACGACCAGGGCGCTGCCGATCGCGATCAGCAGGATGTCGCCGGCGACGCGGACATATTCGTGCCCGGCCGGCGGGATCGGCAGGCGGACCAGCAGGTCGTGCGGCAGCGGATAGTAGGCGACGTCGCGCGGCAGCGCGTAGCCGCGGCGCCACTTGCGGGCCTGTCCCGGCGGCAGGCAGCCGTTACCCTTCTTGGCCAGGCCCGGCGGGCAGCGTCCGCTGCGGAACTGTGGCGCATAGTAGTCATTGACCATGCGCCGGTGCGAGTCGCCGAAGTGGAAATCGACATGAACGTCGCCGCCCCGGGGACGATCGTCGCGCCGGTCGTAGCGACGGTCCTCACGGTAATCGCCGCGGCGGTCATCCCGGCGGTCGTCTCGATCGTCGCGAGCATCGCGGCGCTTGTCGCCATGGCGGTCCCGTTCCTCGTAGCGCTGGTCGTCCCGGTCGTCGTTGCCGCGGCCGTGTCCACCGCGTTCGGCCAGGACGGCCGAACTGCCGAGCAGCAGGGAAAGCGCGATGGCGCTCAGGGAGAGAGTTCGCATTTTCATTGGGTCACCCCGCAGGAAGATGGGTTGAACGCACGCCTCCGCGAGAAGGCGCCCATATGAGGCAAATGATAGCGCCTTTGGCTGCATCCGCTCATCCCAGGTCGCCGGCCGGTGCCGGCAGTTCGACCGGCTTGGCGAACGGGGCTGGGCGCTCGCCGGACAGCGCGTTGATGTCGCCACACAGTTCGCCGCCTTCGTCGATGACCAGCTTGCCGTAGCGTATCTTGCCGCGGACCCGCCCGGTGGCGTGGATGATCAGTTGCGAGCGGGCCGTCAGCTCGCCTTCGAAGCTGCCGTGTATCTCGGCGATGTCGATGCTGACCTTGCCGGCGAAGGCGCCCTGCTCGGCGATCCGGATGACCCGGCTGTCCATCGTCGCTTCGACCCGGCCTTCGACAACCAGGGTATCGCAGTCCTGGATTTCGGCTCCCTTCAGTTTGACTTCGGGGCCGACGATCAGGCGTGCGCCGCTCGGCTTGTCGTTTTCGGCCGTTTCGGGACGTGTACCGCCGGGTAGTTCGGCTGGTGCGCCGGCGGCCGGTTTTCCGTTGACCGTGCCGAGGGGGCCGGCGCCGTTGCGTATTTCGGGGCGGACCAGCGTATCGCTGCGCGGCGAGAGGGGGGTCTTGTTGAACATGGAGGTTCCTCGTTGGGGGTGGGATGGCAATCCGGGAAGGTGGCTTGCGATTTGCGTGCCATGCCTCGTTGAGCGGCGTGCAGGCGGCGTGCGCGGTGTTGAGGCCCGATCGGGTGTCGGGAAAAGGCGACAGTTAATCGGCAACTCCATGCCACACGGCGTATTTCCGGGGGTTGGCTGTGTCGTGAAAAAGCGACTCGAGTTTAAGGTGCTGATTTTTATATGGTTATTTTTTTGAATCAGGGACGTTCGGGCTTTTTGAACACCGGTAGCGCCTTGCGCCGTCCGTCGCTCGGTCTAAACTCCGGTTTTCTCTAAAACCTTGCCGATGATCCGGATTTCCTTTCGCCAGGCGATGCTCGCCGGTTTTGCGCTGATCGTGCTGCTGCTCGGCGGCGTCGCGTTGCGCAGCTGGCTGATCGTCGAGGGGCTGGTCGAGCAGAGCCGGCGCAACAGCGAGCAGGCGGTGCAGCTGACGAGCGCGGTGCAGGCGATCGAGCAGGGCAGCGTCGATCTCGAGCGCAGCGCCCGCCAGTACCTGGTCCTCGACAATCCCCAGGTCGCCCGTCATTTCGACGAACAGGTGGCCCGGGCGCTGGCGCAGCTGACTGCGCTCGAGCAGGGGTCGGGCGGAGCGCTCGGGGAGTGGCCCGGCCAGTGGCGGCAGGCCGTCTGGGAACTGGCGGAGGCCGTGGTGCCCGGCCGGCAGGAGGCGGCGATCGCCCCCCGCCTCGAACGCCTGGTCCAGCTGAACGCGCAGCTGCGCGACGCGGCGCAACGTCTGATCGAGGAGCGGGGGCGGCAGGCTTTCCTGCAACTCGAGGAGAACCGCATGCAGCTGAGCCTGCAGATGGCGTTGAGCCTGGCCGGTGCGATGTTCGTGGCGACGGCGATGGGGTGGTGGCTGGTTCGTCCGGTGCGCCGCCTGGAACAGGCGATCGTCCGCCTCGGCGAGAACCGTTTTGACGGGAAGGTCGATGTCGGCGGGCCGGACGATCTGCGTCAGCTCGGCCTGCGCGTCGATTGGCTGCGCCGGCGTCTGGGCGAACTGGAGGCCGAGCGCGAGCGCTCGTTGCGCCACGTGTCGCACGAACTGAAAACACCGCTGACGGCGCTGAAGGAGGGCGTCGCCCTGCTCGCCGAGGAGGTGCCGGGGCCGCTCGGCCCGGGGCAGAGCGAGGTGGTCCGCATCCTCGAGCACAACGTCGCGTCCCTGCAGCGCCAGATCGAGAGCCTGCTCAGCCTGAATGCGGCCGCCTTCGAATCGCGCCGCCTGCGCTTGGTCCCGCTGCGCGTGCGCGACCTGCTGGCCGGCGTGGTGTGCCGGCGCGAATTGCAGATCCAGGCTCGCGGATTGCATGTGATCCAGACGGCGCCCGACGACATCGCCCGGCTGGACGAGGAAAAGATGACCGTCGTCCTCGACAACCTGCTGTCGAATGCGGTCGATTTCAGCCCCGATGGCGGCGATATCGTATTGCGCGCGGTGCGGCGCCCCGGGCAGTGGCTGTTCGAATGCATCGATCAGGGGCCGGGAATCGCCGATGAGGATCGCTCGCGCATCTTCGAGCCTTTCGTCCAGGGCCGGCGGCCGGCGCCGGTGCCGCGCCAGGGCAGCGGTGTCGGCCTGTCGATCGTTCGCGAACTGGCGCGGGCGATGGGCGGCCAGGTCCGCTTGCTGCCGACTCCGGCCGGCGCGCATTTTTGTGTGGAGTTACCCGATGAAACCTGAATTCCCGGCCCGGCGGACGTGGACCGCGTTCGCTGCCGCGCTGGCGCTGGCGCTGGCCGGCTGTAGCAGCCTGCCGCCCGCTGCCGCGCCCGGCTTCGCCGATGTCGATACGCCGGAGGCGGCGCTGGTCTATTACCAGTCGCTGCACCGCCTGACCCCCTCCGAATTTGCCCGCGAGCGCGGTAACTTCGCCGCCGCCCCCAGGACCGCCCAGGCCCGGCTGCTCGGGGCGATGCTGCTCGGTTATCCGCGGGCGCAGCAGGATCTCGCCCGGGCCCAGGCGCTGCTGGACGACATCCTGCGCGCCGACGATCCCGCGGCACGCGAACTGCAGCCGCTGGCCCGCGTGCTGGCCGACAACTATGCCGAGCGCGGCCGGCTGGAAGCCCAGCACGAGCGCCTGGCGCTGCAGTTGAAGGACGCGCAGCGGCGCAATGCCGAACTCCAGGAAAAGATCGACCGCCTGGCCGACATCGAGCGCACGCTGATTCCGCGCGGAGCGCCCGCGCGTCCGGGAGAGCGGCGGTGAGCGCCGGCGCCCACATCCTGGTCGTCGATGACGACGAAGACATCCTGCGGCTGCTCGGCATGCGCCTGCAGGCTCGCGGATTCCGCGTGTCGTCGGCGACCTCCGCCGAAGCCGCGCTGACCCAGATCGCTCTCGATCCGCCCCGCGTTGTGGTCAGCGACGTGCGCCTGCCCGGGCGCGACGGCCTGGCGCTGTTTGAGGAAATCCGGACGACCCGGCCGAGCCTGCCGGTGATCCTGCTGACCGCGCACGGCACCATTCCTGATGCGGTGGACGCGACATCGCGCGGCGTTTTCGGCTACCTGACCAAGCCGTTCGACAGCCAGCTGCTGCTCGAGAAGATCGATCAGGCCCTGCAGCTGGGCGCCTCGGCGAGCCGGATGCCGTCGCCCGAGAGCGGCGGCGAGGCGTGGATGGAGGGCATCGTGTTCCGCAGCAGCCGGATGGCCGAGCTGATGGGCGAGGTCCGCATGGTCGCGGCTTCCGAGGCGAGCGTATTGATCCGCGGCGAGAGCGGGACCGGCAAGGAGGTGATCGCCCGGGCCATCCACCGGGCCAGCCCGCGTTCCCGCGGTCCCTTCGTTGCGATCAACTGCGGGGCGATCCCGGAACAGCTGCTCGAATCCGAACTGTTCGGCCATGTGAAAGGCGCCTTCACCGGCGCGGCGACGACGCGCGAGGGGCTTTTCCAGGCCGCCAGCGGCGGCACGCTGTTTCTCGACGAAATCGGCGACATGCCCACCGCGCTGCAGGTCAAGCTGCTGCGCGTGCTGCAGGAGCGCACGGTGCGCCCGGTCGGCGCAATCCGGGCGCAGCCGGTCGATGTCCGCGTGCTGTCGGCGACCCACCGCGATCTCGATGCGGCGATGGCCGAAGGCCTGTTCCGCGAGGATCTTTATTACCGTCTCGACGTCGTTTCGCTGCGCCTGCCCCGGCTGGACGAGCGGCGCGAGGACATCCCGCTGCTTGCCGCGCATTTCGTGCAGCAGGTGGCCGGCAAATACGGCAAGCGGATCAGCGGCTTTGCCCCGGAGGCGCTCGAGGCGCTGGCGACCGCGGCGTGGCCGGGCAACGTTCGGCAGTTGTACAACGTGGTCGAACAGAGCGTCGCGCTGACCTCGACGCCGCTGATTCCGGCCTCGCTGGTCCAGCGCGCGCTGCGGGTCCCGGTCATGGAGGCGCTCAGTTATGCCGAGGCCAAGCAGCGCTTCGAACGGAATTACCTGATCCAGCTGCTGAAGCTGACCGACGGCAGCGTCGCCGACGCAGCGCGCATCGCCGACCGCAACCGGACCGAGTTCTACCGGCTGCTGCAGAAACACGGCCTGACGCCGGCAATGTTCCGCAGCGACGGCGAGGTGCAAGCCGGCGGCGCTTGATTCCTTTTGGCATGAAAATCGCTGAGTCTTCTGCGGCTCATTTCAGGGGGAATAGCATGTGGAGGTCGAGCGTTGTCAGGTTTCTGTTTTATGCGTTAGCCAGCTTCTCGCTGCTGGCTCTGGTCGCCTTTTTCAAGAATGATGCGGACGCCCTGTCCGGTGGCCTGCACAGCGAAGCGGTCGATAGCGTGCTGGCCGGCAGCGTCGAGTCGCTGTTGCACTCGGATGGCGGGCTGGACGTCTCGCATCTGCGCGTCGAGGCGCGCTCGGGCATCGTGGTGCTCGCCGGTTCGGTTGCCGATGAGCGCTCGCAGCGGCGTGCGCTGTCGCTGATCAGCCAGTTGCCGGGCGTGCGCGGCGTGCGGGACGAGACCGAACTCGAGTGCCGCAACTGATCCGCTTCATTCGGCTTCCAGCGTGACGAGCAGGGCACCCTCGGCGACCGTGTCGCCCGCGGTGACGTGCACGCCGACGACGCGCCCGGCGTGGGGGCTGGGAATGTCGAGGGCGACCTTGCCGGTTTCCAGGGTCAGGATGTTGTCGTCGCGTTCGATGAAGTCGCCCGGTTCGACCAGCATCTCGAGGATGAATACGTCGCCGCTTGCGCAGGAGCCGCAGCTCTCCCAGCACTCGGGGAATTTCGGCATTCGGATGGGGATGACCTTCATAGTCCAGTTTTTCCGGAAAAGCCCTTGCATTCTACGCTTGAGCACGTATAATGCGCGGCTCTGACAGCGCGCCCGTAGCTCAGTTGGATAGAGTACTTGGCTACGAACCAAGGGGTCGGGCGTTCGAATCGCTCCGGGCGCGCCAGCAGAACCAGCTTGAAAAAGCTGGGTGTTTTTTTGACAGCGCGCCCGTAGCTCAGTTGGATAGAGTACTTGGCTACGAACCAAGGGGTCGGGCGTTCGAATCGCTCCGGGCGCGCCACAAAAAACAAATCTGAACGAAGCCGCCGCGAGGTGGCTTTTTTCATTTCCGGGTCTGCCGTTTCCGTCAGGAGTCGTTCATGGAGAGCCTTCCTTCCCGTGCTTTTTCCAGGGACGTCGAGGACGACCTCGATGTCGTGGCCGGCTGGCTGCGCCAGGCGCAGCGGGTGCTGTTCATCACCGGTGCAGGCATTTCGGCCGATTCCGGCTTGCCGACCTACCGCGGAGTCGGCGGCTTGTATGACGGCGAGGCGACCGAGGATGGGTTGAGCATCGAGGACGCCCTGTCGGGCGAGGTGCTCGAGCTGCGTCCGGATATCACCTGGAAGTACCTGCTGCAGATCGAGCGCAATTGTCGGGATGCTGCGCCGAATCTCGCGCATCGCGCGATCGCCTGCCTCGAGCGCCGTCTTCAGCGTGTCATGGTGTTTACGCAGAATGTCGACGGCCTGCACCGAATGGCCGGCAGCCGGGAGGTCGTCGAGATCCACGGCAACCTGCGCGAACTGCGTTGCTCGCGCTGCGCCCATCGCGAGGCCGCCTGCCTGGAAGGGCGGGAAATGCCGCCGCGTTGCCCGGCCTGTGGCGGTGTGCTGCGGCCGGAAGTCGTGCTGTTCGGGGAGGCTCTGCCGGAGGACGAGATGGACCGTTTCGTCGATGCGCTCGACGAGGGTTTCGATCTGGTCTTCAGTATCGGCACTTCCGGTGTCTTTCCGTACATCGCCCAGCCGGTCGCCATGGCAGCGGCTGAGGGGGTGCCGACGGTCGAGATCAATCCGGCGAGCACTCGCCTGAGCGGGCTGGTCGATATCCGTCTGCCGCTCGGTGCGGCGGAGGCGATGTCGGCGCTGCTGGCCCGTCTGGGCCTCGATCCGGCCTGTTGTCCAGAATAAATGCTGCGGCGCACAAATTATTGTTGACAAGCGTTTGTGCGGGGTTAGAATGAAGTCATGTTGCAGCGCACAATAATGCTGCTCCAGTTACCCCAACCCAGGAGAAAACATCATGACCATCAAACCCGAAGATTTCGCCAAGTCCGGCTTCAACTTTGCGCTGTTCTACGCGAACACCGCTTTCGAAGGCTTCGAGCGCCTGGCCCTGTTGAATCTGGCCGCCGCCCGTTCGGTTTTCGAAACCTCGATCAGCAATGTCACGTCGCTGCTCGGCACCAAGGACATCAACGCCTTCGTCAATCTGCACAAGGAACTCGCCACCCCGTCCATCGAGAAGGGCATGGAGTATTCCCGCAACGTGATCGCCATCGCGACCGAAGCCAAGGACAAGATCGCCAAGGAAGTCGAAGTGCATGTCGCCGACGCCTCCGCCAAGGTTTCCGGTCTGGTTGAAAAGGCCCTGGCCTCTGCTCCGGCCGGTTCGGAAGTCGCCGTCGCTGCCGTCAAGAGCGCGATCAAGACCGCCAACGAGGCCTACGAAGGCCTGAACAAGGCTGCCAAGCAGGCTGCCGAAGTGGCCGAAGCCAGCGTTACCGCCGCGACCGAAGCCACGCTGAAGGCCGCCAACGTCGCTGCTCCGAAGAAGGTTGCCTGACCTTTCCGCGGATTCGCGAAATAAAAAAGCCGAGGCTGCATGCCTCGGCTTTTTTGCGTTTGCTGCCCGCTGAGCGCTTACTTCGCCCAGGCGTCGGCCTGGACCAGCGCGTCTTCGCGCCAGGCGGCCTTGGCGGCCTGGTTGGCCACCCAGTTCGGCAGGAAGGTGTAGGCCTCGTCGAGCAGGTGCGGCGTGTGGCGGCCCGGCGAGTAGCGCAGCGCGCGGTCGTAGTACTCGCGCAGCGCCGGCCGGAAGTTCGGGTGGGCGCACTTCTCGATGATCAGCTTGGCGCGCTGCTTCGGCGCCAGGCCGCGCAGGTCGGCCAGACCCTGTTCGGTGACGACGACCTGGACGTCGTGCTCGGTATGGTCGACGTGCGAGACCATCGGCACGATGCACGAGATGCTGCCGCCCTTGGCCGACGACGGGGTCATGAAGATCGAGATGAAGGCGTTGCGGGCGAAGTCGCCGGAGCCGCCGATGCCGTTCATGATCGAGGTGCCCATGATGTGCGTCGAATTGACGTTGCCGTAGATGTCGGCCTCGATCAGGCCGTTCATCGCGATGACGCCGAGGCGGCGGATGACTTCCGGATGGTTCGAGATTTCCTGCGGGCGCAGGATGATGCTGTCCTTGAAGCGCGGCAGGTCGGCGTTGAGTTCGGCGAGTGCGGCCGGGCTGAGCGAGAACGAGGTCGCCGAGGCGCAGGTCAGCTTGCCCGACTTGATCAGTTCGAGCATGCCGTCCTGCAGCACTTCGGTGTAGGCGGTCAGGTTCTCGAACGGGCCGTCCTGCAGGCCGGCCATCACCGCGTTGGCGACGTTGCCGACGCCCGACTGCAGCGGCAGCAGGTTGGCCGGGAGCCGCCCCTTCTTCACTTCGTGCTGCAGGAATTCGAGGATGTGGCCGGCGATCAGCTTGGAATTCTCGTCGGGCGGCGTGAAGGGCGAGTTGCGGTCGGCCTTGTTGGTTTCGATGACCGCGATGATCTTGTTCGGATCGACGCGGTAATACGGCTCGCCGATGCGGTCGTCGGCCTTGCAGATCGGGATCGGCTTGCGGTTCGGCGGCAGCGCGGTGCCGTAATAGATGTCGTGCATCCCTTCGAGATGCGGGTTCTGCCAGGAGTTGACCTCGAGGATGACCTTGTCGGCCTGGTCCAGCCAGGTCTTGTTGTTGCCGACCGAAGACGACGGGATCAGGCGGCCGTCTTCCAGGATGCCGGCGACTTCGACGACGGCGACGTCGAGCTTGCCGAGGAAGCCGCCCCAGACGAACTGCGCGACGTGCGACAGATGGATGTCGATGTATTCCATCTCGCCGGCGTTGATGCGCTTGCGGCAGGTCGGGTCGGACTGGTAGGGCAGGCGCATCTCGACGCCGTCGACCATGGCCAGCGCGCCGTCGAGTTCGGGTGCGGTGGACGCGCCGGTCCATACACCGATCTTGAATTTCTTGCCGAGGACGTTGGCGTCCATGATGCGCTTGGCGAGCGCGCTCGGCACTTCTTTCGGATAGCCGGCACCGGTGAAGCCGCTCATGCCGACGTTGACGCCGGAGGGGATGAGGTCGGCGGCCTCGGTGGCCGACATGATCTTGCTGCGCAGTTGGGCGTTGAGGATGCGGGAAGCGCCATCCATAGTCGATTAGCTCCAGGTCGAAGGTTGCACGGGCTTCCGGAATGGCCCGCCGCGCGAGGTCGACCGCAGGGCGCCGGACAGCCCGGCAGACCGGGCGTGAGCTGGGGCGGATAGGCAACGGGCACCGCCCCGCATGACCGGCATCCTTAGAAAAAGAGCCCGCACAAGGCGGGCTCGAAGTCTTGACTCAACGCAATTGGGTCTAAGAGGAAGCGGGGCGAACTTTAACTAAAGTCAGAGGAGGCGACGAACGAGATTTTATTGTTCGATGAACAATGAAATCTAATGCGTGTCGCCTGCCGGGTTCAGCGTGCAGCGGCCGTTTCGCTTGCCGGCGTCGCCGGGGTGGCCGGCTGGGCGGCGGCGTCGAGCGGCTTGTTCTCTTCCGTTTGCGCGGCCGGCGCGGTCAGCGACGGGGCGACGGCAGGGGCCGGCAGCGGTTCGGCGACGGGTTCTTCCTTCTTGCCGCAGGCGGCCAGGGCGATGGCGGTCAGGGCGATGGCGAACCAGGTTTTCTTCATGAGCTGTTTTCCTTTCGGTTATGGATATTCGGGCCGGCAGTAACCGACCCTGGACCGTAAAGTTAGACCGCGCCTTGTGCTGCGGCAAACGACTCTTTATGATGCGATGCCTTAGAAAATCTAAATCATTACCGTGACTTATCGCCTGCCACCCCTGGCTTCGATGCGTGCCTTCGAGGCCGCCGCCCGCCACCTGAGCTTCAAGAAGGCGGCCGAGGAATTGCATGTGACGCCGGCCGCGGTCAGCCAGCAGATCAAGGTACTCGAGACCTACCTGGGCCTGTCGCTGTTCCGCCGCCTGACGCGGGCGCTGGAGATCACGGCGCAGGGCGAGGCGATGCTGCCCAAGATCCGCGAAGGCTTCGAGTGCTTCGCCGCCGCCGTCGACAAGGTCCGCGTGCCCGCCGACGGGGTGCTGACCGTGGCGGCGCCGCCGTCCTTCGCGACGCGCTGGCTGGTTCCGCGGCTACCGCACTTCGCGGCGACGCATCCGGAAGTCGAACTGCGGCTGGCGAGCAGCGGCAGCGCGGTCGACCGGCCGGGCGAAATGTGCTCGCTGGACGATGCGCTGCCCGACATGCGGACGGCCGACAGCGTGCTGGCGATCCGCTTCGGTACCGGAAATTACCCCGGTTTCGCCGTCGACCGCATCATGCAGCCGGCCTGGGTGCCGGTCTGCAGCCCCCGCCTGCCGAGCGCCGAACGGCCGCTGACCACGCCGGACGACCTGCGCCGGCATGTGCTGATCCACGATGAGACCGTCAATGACGAGGAGCGCCAGCCCGGCTGGCGCGAGTGGCTGGCCAGCGCCGGCGTGACCGGCATCGATGCCGGGCGCGGGCCGCGTTTTTCCAATTCGGTGCTGGCCGTCGAAGCGGCGCTCGACGGCCAGGGGGTTGCGCTGACGCTGCGCCCGCTGGTCGAAGCCGACATCGCGGCCGGCCGGCTGATCGTTCCCTTTGCCGGCTCGGTGGCTTCGCCGTATGCCTACTATCTGGTGATGCGCAAGGCGGTCGCCGCGCGGGCGCCGGTCGCCGCCTTCCGCGAGTGGCTGCTCGCCGAGGCGCGCGACGCCTGCATCGCGGGCGTATAATCCGCTCCCTTTCCGAATCTCCGACAAGCGCGTGAGCACACTTTCCTGGATCATCGTCGTCGCGCTGGCCGGCGGCCTCCTCAGCGTGGTCGCCGCCGCGGCGCTCGGCATCGCGCTCGGCGCGCAACGCATCGGCATCCTGATTTCGTATGCGATCGGCGCGCTGCTCGGCGCCGCCTTCCTGGAAATCCTGCCGCACGCCCTCGAGCACGGCGAGCCGCACCGGATGGCGGCGACCGTGCTGTTCGGCATCCTGGCCTTCTTCGTGCTGGAAAAGCTGGTGCTCTGGCGGCATTGCCACCACACCCACTGCGAGGCCCACGATGCGCACGCGCCGGCCCACGATCACGGCCGTTCCGGCCTGCTGATCCTGGTCGGCGACACCTTCCACAATTTCGTCGACGGCATCCTGATCGCGGCCGCCTTCCTCGAGAGCACCGAGCTGGGCATCGTCACCGCGCTGGCCATCATCGCCCACGAGATTCCTCAGGAAGTCGGCGACTACCTGATCCTGCTGCACTCCGGTTACAGCCGCCTGAAGGCGATCGCGTTCAATCTGCTGTCCAGCCTGGCGACGCTGGTCGGGGCCATGCTGGCCTACCTGGCGCTGTCCGAACTGCAGGAGTGGATTCCGTCGCTGCTCGGCCTGGCGGCGGCGAGCATGATCTATGTCGCGGTGGCCGACCTGATTCCCGGCCTGCACAAGCGGACCGAACTGAAGGCGACGTTGCAACAGGTGTTACTGATCGGTCTCGGCGTCGCATCGATCGCCGTCGTCCAGGCACTGGTCGGCGAATAGCCCGGGTGGCGCTGGTCCGCTCCGGGCCGGCTCAGCTTTCGTCGGCCTGCCGGGCCTTTTCCGCCATCATTTCCTGGAAGCGCCGGCGCTGGCGCCGGACCTTCGAGCCCGCGAAATAGAGCAGCAACCCGCAGGGCAGGGCGCCGTAAAACAGGAAGGAAACGATCCCGGCAACGACGGTCGGTTCATTGGCGGCGATCAGGATGGTCACATAGAGCCAGGCGATGACGATGATCAGCGTGAGAGACATGGCGAAAAGACGTTGTACGGCCGGCGAAACATCCCGTGTTGCCGGCCCTGGGCGATGATGGGCACGTGTGTAATTATGCATGCAAATGCATTGACAGCCCCTTGGGGCGTATGCAGAATCCAGAAGCTCATGCCCCCGACAACTCAGCGAGAATAACCCCATGGCGCAGGGATCGAACAATAACGACGCATTCTTGGGTTCTGCCATGCAGTTCATGCAAGCCGGACAGAACATGGCGCAGCAGTTCATGGACTACCTCGGCAAGGCGGGCGGAGCCGCTCCGGCACCGGCGGCCGATCCGCAGGCGCTGACCGCACTGCAGAAGCAGTTCATGGACCAGCAGATGTCCCTGTGGCAGGCGGTGCTGGGCAAGCATCAGGGCCAGCCAGCCAATTTTGCCGTCGCTCCCGAGCCGGGCGACCGCCGCTTCGCCGCGCCGGAGTGGCGCGACAACCCGCTGTACGACTACCTGCACCAGGCCTACCTGCTGAACACGAAATACCTGAAGGAGCTGGTCGAGCTGGCGCCGGCCCAGGACGACAAGTCGAAGAACCGCCTGCGTTTCCTCGCCCGTCAGGTGGCCGATGCGATGGCGCCGTCCAATTTTGCGGCGACCAATCCGGAATTCATCAAGCTGGCACTGGAAACCAAGGGCCAGAGCATTACCGAAGGCATCAACAACCTGATCAGGGATTTCGAGAAGGGGCGCATCTCGATGACTGACGAATCGGTCTTCGAGGTCGGCCGCAACATCGCGACCACCGAGGGGGCCGTCGTCTACGAAAACGACGTGATGCAGCTGATCCAGTATGCGCCCCTGACGCCCAAGGTCGGCACGCGGCCGCTGCTGGTCGTGCCGCCGTGCATCAACAAGTTCTACATCATGGACCTGCAGCCGGACAATTCGCTGATCCGCTACATGGTCGAGCAGGGCAATACGGTGTTCCTGGTCTCCTGGCGCAATCCGAAGGAGGCACAGGGCCAGCTGCAATGGGACGATTATCTGGAGCACGGCCCGATTGCCGCGCTGAAGGTCGTCCGCGAGATCACCCGGGTCAAGCAGGTCAATGCGCTGGGTTTCTGCGTCGGCGGCACCATCCTGACTTCGGCGCTGGCCGTGCTGAAGGCGCGCGGCGACGACGCCGCGGCGTCGCTGACGCTGCTGACCACGCTGCTCGATTTCTCGGATACCGGCGAGATCGGCCTGTTCATCGACGAACAGGGGCTGGCCGCCCGCGAGGCGTCGATCGGCCAGGGCGGCCTGCTGCCGGCGCGCGACCTGCAGAACACCTTCTCCTTCCTGCGGGCCAACGACCTGGTCTGGAACTACGTGACCGGCAACTACCTGAAGGGGCAGAAGCCGCAGGCCTTCGACCTGCTTTACTGGAATTCCGACTCGACCAACCTGCCGGGGCCGTTCGCCTGCTGGTACATGCGCAACATGTACCTCGAGAACAACCTGCGCGTGCCGGGCAAGCTGGCCATGTGCGGCGAGAAGGTCGATCTCGGCAAGCTCGACATGCCGGTCTATCTGCTGGCGACCCGCGAGGACCACATTGTGCCGTGGCAGTCGTCCTATCTCGGCACCCGCCTGCTGTCCGGGCCGGTTCGTTTCGTGCTCGGCGCTTCCGGCCACATCGCCGGCGTCATCAATCCGGCGAGCAAGAACAAGCGCAGCTACTGGGTCAATGAAGATGTCAAAACCGATGCCGACGGCTGGTTGAGCGCGGCAGAAGAGAGGAAGGGCAGCTGGTGGTCCGACTGGGCCGACTGGCTGAAGCCGTTGTCCGGAGAACAGCGGACGCCGCGCAAGCCGGGAAATGCCAAATACAAGCCGATCGAACCGGCACCCGGCCGTTACGTCAAGGAACGCGCGGTATAAAACCTATCGAGGAGAAAAAAGATGTCACGAGTTGCACTGATTACCGGGGGTATGGGCGGTCTCGGCGAGGCCATCTGCATCAAGATGGCTGCGCTCGGCTACAAGGTGGTGACCACCTATTCGCCCGGCAATACCAAGGCGGCCGACTGGCTGAAGAACATGAACAACATGGGTTACGGCTTCAAGGCCTATCCGTGCGACGTCACCGATTTCGATTCGGCGAAGGCCTGCGTCGAGGCGGTCACCAAGGAAGTCGGCCCGGTCGACGTGCTGGTCAACAACGCCGGCATCACCCGTGACATGACCTTCAGGAAGATGACCAAGGCCGACTGGGATGCCGTGATGAGCACCAACCTCGATTCCGTGTTCAACATGACCAAGCAGGTCATGGACGGCATGGTCGAACGCAAGTGGGGGCGCGTCATCAACGTGTCCTCCGTCAATGGCCAGAAGGGCGCCTTCGGCCAGACCAACTACTCCGCGGCCAAGGCCGGCATGCACGGCTTCACGAAGGCGCTGGCCCTCGAAGTCGCCAAGCAGGGCGTCACGGTCAACACCATTTCCCCGGGCTATATCGGCACCAAGATGGTCACCGCGATCCCGCAGGAAATCCTCGATTCCAAGATCCTGCCGCAGATTCCGGTCAACCGCCTGGGCAAGCCGGAGGAAATCGCCGGCCTGGTCGCCTACCTGGCGTCCGACGAAGCGGCCTTCGTGACCGGCGCCAATATTTCCATCAACGGCGGCCAGCACATGTTCTGACCGCCGCGATCCACTTTTACCCCGCTCTATCAACTAGGAAGGAAAAACTATGACGCAACGCGTTGCTCTCGTTACCGGTGCCATGGGTGGCCTCGGTACCGCCATCTGCCAGGAACTGGCCAAGGCCGGTCACAAGGTGGTTGCCTCGTATCACCCGCAGTTCGACAACAAGGAAGAATGGCTGAAGGAAATGGCCGCCGCTGGCTTCAACGACTTCGTCTGCGTGCCGGGCGACGTGTCTTCCCTGGAAGACTGCCAGAAGATGGTTGCCGAAGCCGAAGCCGCCTGCGGCCAGGTCGACATCCTGGTCAACAATGCCGGCATCACCCGTGACCGCATGTTCGCCAAGATGGAAAAGGACGGCTGGGATGCCGTCATCGCCACCAACCTGACCTCGCTGTTCAACATGACCAAGCAGGTTTCCGCCAAGATGGCGGAGCGTGGCTGGGGCCGCATCATCAACATCTCGTCGGTCAACGGCGTCAAGGGCCAGGCTGGCCAGACCAACTACTCGGCCGCCAAGGCCGGCGTGATCGGCTTCACCAAGGCGCTGGCCGCCGAGCTGGCCGCCAAGGGCGTCACCGTCAACGCGATCGCCCCGGGCTACGTCGCGACCAAGATGGTCATGGCGATCAAGCCGGAAGTGCTGCAGACCATCGTCGACTCCGTGCCGATGAAGCGTCTGGCCAAGCCGGAAGAAATCGGCGGCGCCTGTGCCTACCTGGCTTCCGACATCGCTGGCTTCATGACCGGCGCCACGCTGAACATCAACGGCGGCCTGTACTACCAGTAATCCGGCGGTTCTTCACCGTCTCGCAAAGCCCGGCTTAGGCCGGGCTTTTTATTTCGGCCGAAGTCATGAAATGTTGCTGAATTTTTGCAACGCAACAGTGCCCGGGCCGTCCGGGGGGCTTATTTTTTGGCTATAATGCTGCGCTGCACACAGACTTTAGCCGAGGAACGAAGCATGTCGGAACCGGTTCGCCTGATCAAGAAGTATCCCAATCGCCGTCTTTACGATACCAAGACGAGCGCATACATCACGCTGGGGGACGTCAAGGATCTGGTGATGAAGTACGAAGTCTTCAAGGTCCTCGATGCCAAGACCTCCGAGGACCTGACGCGCAGCATCCTGCTCCAGATCATCCTCGAGGAGGAAACCGGCGGCGTGCCGATGTTCTCCAGCGAGCTGCTGTCCGGCTTCATCCGCTTCTACGGCAGCACGATGCAGGGCATGCTCGGCAAGTACCTGGAAAACAACATGAAGACCTTCGTTGATTTCCAGCAGAAGCTGCAGGAGCAGTCGCGCACCATCTACGGCGGCGACAGCGCCAGCATGCAGGCCGATTTCTGGAACCAGTTCCTGAATTTCCAGCAGCCGGCGATGCAGAACATGATGACCGCCTACATGGACCAGTCGAAGAAGATGTTCCAGTCGATGCAGGACCAGCTGCAGAGCCAGGTCTATAACTTCAACGTCGGCAATCCTTTCGTCCCGAAGGACAAGTAGGCCCGTCGGTCGGGTACCATGCAGTCCGCCAGGCCCGCCTTTCCGGCGGGCTTTTTGTTGCGCTGCCGCGATGTCCGAATGCGTCAGCCGCGCTCGACGAGGCGCTGGACGACGACGCTGCCGACCAGGTCGCCCTCGACATTGACCGCGGTGCGGACGGTATCCAGGATGCGGTCGATCGGCAGCAGGATGGCGATGGCCTCGGTCGGCAGGCCGACCGATTCGAGTACCAGCACCATCGACAGCATGCCGACGCTCGGGATGCCGGGGGCGCCGACCGCTCCCAGCATCGCGACGCAGAACACGATCGCCTGGCTGGCCAGGTCGAGTTCGATGCCGGCCAGCCGGGCGACGAACAGCGCTGCTGCCGCCTCGTACAGCGCGGTACCGTCCATGTTGACGGTGGCGCCGAGCGGCACGACGAAACTGGCGATTTCCTTCTTCACGTGCAGGTGCTGCTCGGCGCAGCGCAGCGAGACCGGCAGCGTCGCCGCGCTCGAACTGGTCGCGAAGGCGGTGAGCAGCGCGGTCCGCGAGGCCTTCAGGAAATGCACCGGGCTCATCCCGGTCAGCAGCCAGAGGATCAGCGGCAGCACGACGACGCCGTGGAAAAGCGTGCTGCTGATGACGACGGCGATGAAATGCGCGAGGCTGGCGAGCAGCGCCGCCTGCTGCGTGGCGACCAGCTGCATCAGCAGTGCGGCCAGCCCGAGCGGCGCGAGGCGCATGATCCAGCCGACGATCCGCAGGCAGAGTTCCTGCAGTTCGTCGAGCAGGGTCCGCAGGTTGCGGTAGCGTTCGCCGCCGGCGACCAGCGCGATGCCGAGAAACAGCGCGACGACGACGACGGCCAGGATGTCGCCCTGGGCCAGCGCCTTGAACGGGTTCTGGAACAGGCCGCGCAGGAATTGCGCGATGTAGTCGGGCAGCGGCATCTGGCGCGCCTGATAGTTCTGCGTCGCTTCGGCGAACATTGCGAGCTGCAGGCCTTCGCCGGGGCGGAACAGGTGCGCGGCGCCGAAGCCGATGACGATGGCCAGCGCCATTGTCGCGAAGAAGAACAGCAGCGTCGTCGTCCACACCCGGTGCATCCGCTGGTGGGCGCTCAGGCTGGCGACGCCGGTGGCGATCGACGTGAAGATCAGCGGCACCAGCACCATGCGCAGCAGGTCGAGAAACAGGTTGCCGGCCAGGCGGGCGCCGTAAAGCGTCTGCTGTGCATGGGGCGTCGGTCCGTCGGCAGCCAGCCACAGGCCGCCGGCGATGCCGAGCGCGCAGCCGGCCAGGATCTGCAGGTTCAGTGAAATCTTCTTCATGACGATCGTTCCGTTAGAGGCGCCATTCTAGCGGCGGCCGGCTGTGGCATCATGGCGGCCTCGTCAGTCAACGGCCCGGAAATGAGCGATTTCGACACCCTGACCGCCGCATTGCGGCAATTCCGCGACGAGCGCGACTGGCGCCAGTTCCATTCGCTGCGCAACCTGATCGTGTCGCTGAATCTCGAGGCCGCCGAACTGCTCGAACTGACGCAATGGAAGAGCGACGCCGAGATCGAGGCGCTGCCGGCCGATCCGCGGAGCGGCGAGGCGCTGCGCGACGAATGCGCCGACATCCTGCTCTACCTGCTGCTGATCGCCGATGCGGCCGGTATCGACCTGGCGGCCGCGGCCCGCGCCAAGCTGGCCAAGAACGCCCTGAAATACCCGGTGCACAAGGCGCGCGGTACGCGCGCCAAATACACCGAGCTCGACTAGGCCCGGATCAGGCCGACTGGCTTTCCAGCGTGTAGCGCGCGCCGCTGTCCTGGGCGAGGCGAGCGACGATCGCCGGCAGCGTTTCGTGCAGCGTCTTTTCGAGCGTCCACGGCGGGTTGATGACGAACATCCCGCTGCCGTGCATGCCGAAACCGTCCCTGGCCGGCGCGCGCACTTCCAGCGTCACATGCAGCCAGCTGGCGGCGCCCAGCGCCTTCAGGCGGGCCGGCAGCTGCCGCGATTCCAGCTTGTGCAGCATCGGGTACCACAGCGCGTAGGTGCCGGTTGCGAAGCGCTTCAGCGCTTCCTGCAGTCCCTTGACGACGGCGGTGTAGTCGTCGCGCGTTTCGTAGGACGGGTCGATCAGCACCAGCGCGCGGCGCGGCGGCGGCGGCAGGATCGCCTTCAGGCCGGCGAAGCCGTCGCCGGCGGTGATCGTCACCTGGCGTCCGGCGCCCCGGAAGGCCTCCTGCAGCAGCTTGCCGTCGGTGCTGTGCAGCTCGTACAGGCGCAGCCGGTCGCCGTCGCGCAGCAGCTGGCGGGCCAGCCACGGCGAGCCCGGGTAATGGCGCAGCTGGCCGTCCGGGTTCAGCATTTTGACCTGTTCGACGTAGTCGACCGCGGCCGGCGGCAGACCGTCGGTGTCCCACAGCCGGCCGATGCCTTCGCGCCATTCGCCGAGCTTCCGCGCGTGTTCGGATTCGAGCGCGTAGCGCCCGGCCCCGGCGTGGGTGTCGATGATCCAGAAGGGCGCAGGCTTCTCGCCCATGTAGCGGGCGATCTGCACGAGGATCAGGTGCTTGAGGACGTCGGCGTGGTTGCCGGCATGAAAGGCGTGGCGGTAGCTGAGCATGGCGCGCAGTATACTGCGCGCCCATGCCCATTTACGAATCCCTTTTCCTGCTCCTCGCCGGACTCGGCGTCTGGTTCTGGCTCGACACGCTGAAGGCGCGCGAGATCGGCATCCGCGCCGCGCAGGCGGCCTGCGCCGAAGAGGGCCTGCAATTCCTCGACGACACGGTGGCCGGCGCCGGGCTGCGTTTCGCCCGCGACGGCGACGGCCGGCTGCAGCTGCGCCGCGTCTTCGTTTTCGAATACAGCGACACCGGCGACAACCGGCGTTCCGGCAGCGTCACGCTGCTCGGCCACGCGGTCGAGTGGCTGCATGTCCGTCCCCATCTCTACGTGGTCCCGAAGAATGACGAAACCCTCCATTGAAACCCTCCAGTTCCACGGCATCGACGCGTTGCGCCTGAACGGCCCGCGCGGCGCCAGCGCCGTCGTCAGCCGGCTCGGCGCGCAGCTGCTGTCCTGGATCACGCCGGACGGCCGCGAGCGCCTGTTCCTGTCCGACAAGGCCGTCTTCGACGGCAGCGTCGCGATCCGCGGCGGCGTTCCGGTCTGCTTCCCGCAGTTTTCCGACCGCGGCGAGCTGCCCAGGCACGGCTTCGTGCGCACCCGCGAATGGGCGGTCGCCGCGCAGCGCTGCGGCGACGACTACGCGCTGCTGACGCTGGAAACCGCCGACGACGAGGCGACGCGCGCGCTGTGGCCGCATGCCTTCAAGCTCGAACTGACGGTGATGCTCGAAGCCGACCGCATCGATCTCGAACTGTGCGTTGCCAATCCCGGCGAGGCAGGATTCGCCTTCACCGGCGCGCTGCATACCTACCTGCGCACCATCCAGGTCGAGGACGTCGCGCTCGAAGGCCTGTACGGCCACGACTACCGCGATGCGGCCGACGGCGACCGGATCGTCCGCGATTCCGGCACCCAGCTGACCGTCGACCGCGAAACCGACCGGGTTTACCGCGACGTGCGCCGCCCGCAGCTGCTGCAGGCCGGCAACCTGAGCCTCGGCATCCAGAGCCAGGGCTTTCCCGACGTCGTCGTCTGGAACCCGTGGCTCGACAAATGCGCCGCGCTCGCCGACATGCCGGCCGACGGCTGGCGGCACATGCTGTGCGTCGAGGCCGCGGCGGCCGAGCGGCCGGTCGTCGTCGCTCCCGGCGAGGAGTGGTACGGACGGCAGACGCTGGTCGCCGTGTGAACCTTTGACCTGCATCGTGTTCCAACGTCCATTGCTTCGGTTATAGTTCCGCCCATGCGTGCGCTGTCCCGTTTCGTCTCCCGCTGTCTGCTGCTGGTCATGCTGGCCACCGTCTTCTCGCCGAGTTTCGGCTGGGACGCGGTGCAGTCCATGGCCGGGCATGCGCACGACGAGATGTCGGCGACGGACGCTGAGCATGCCGGGCATCACCCTGACGCCGACCAGACGGTCGCTGTCCAGCTCGCCGGCCAGGACGACGATTGCGGCGGCTGCGCCGGCCACGACGCCGCGGCCTGCGGCGACACGATGCACCATTGCTGCCCGGGCCATGTCCTCGGCCACCTGCCGGCCGGCGTCGGCCGGGGCCTCGCGCTGATGCCGGCGCCCGGCCGCGATTTCCTGCCGGTCGACGCGGTCGACCGCTACGCATCGCGCATTCCCGACGGGCTCGAACGCCCGCCCAGATACTCCGCCGTCTGATCGTCGGCGGAACGCCCCCGCATTTCCCGTCCTCAAAGACGCGGCCCTGACGGGCCGGGCGTCCGCCGGTTGTTTCCATCGACCGGAGGAAATCCATGCGAGCCCATTTCTGGATCGCCCTTGCATCTTTCGTGGCCTGGCCGGCCCATGGCCAGACCGCGCTGTCCCTGGCCGGCGCCTTTGCCGCGGCCTGGGAGCGCCAGCCCGTCGCCCAGGCGGCCGGCGAGCGCGGTCGCGCCGTCGAGGCGCGGCGCCGCGCCGCCGACGCGCTGATCCCGGACGCGCCGACCCTCGAACTGGGCACGCGCAGTGACCGCTTCAACCGCGACCGCGGCGCCGCCGAGTACGAACTCGGTCTCGCAGTGCCGCTGTGGCTGCCCGGCGAACGTCACGGCAGCCGAGCGCTCGCCGAGGCCGAAGGCGTCGCGCTCGACCAGCGCCTGCAACTGCTGCGCCTGCAGCTGGCCGGCGAATTGCGCCAGGCCTGGTGGGCCTGGGCGCTGGCCCGTAACGACCGGGCGCTGGCCGCCGAGCGCGTCGAGGCCGCCCGGCGCCTGCGCGATGACGTCGTCCGCCGCGTCGCCGCCGGCGACCTGGCGCGCGCCGACCGCCACCAGGCCGAGGGCGCGCTGGCCGCAGCCGTCGCGCAGCAGGCCGAGGCCGAGGCGGTGCTGGCCGGGGCCCGGCTCGCCGTCGAAGTGCTGACCGGGCCGCTGGCGGCGGCTGGCGATGCCGCCGAGACGGAAGTCGCCGGGACGGACGGCGCAAGCCATCCCCGCCTGCGCGATGCCGAGGCGCGCGGCGAACTGGCCCGGCGCAGCCTGGAACTGGCCCGGGCGCGCAGTCGCGCCAACCCGGAAGTCACGCTGTCGACCCGGCGCGAGCGCGGCGTCGCCGGCGAGGCGCTGGAACAGACCTGGGCGCTCGGCCTGCGCCTGCCGCTGTCGTCCGCGCCCCGGCGCGATGCGCGGCTGGCCGAGGCCAACGCCGATCTGATCGAGGCCGGGCTGAGCGCCGAGCGCGAACGCGAGCGGGTCGCCGGCGAGGCGGCCGCGGCGCGCGAGCGCTGGCTGGCGGCGCGCGACCAATCGGTCGCGAGCGACGAGCGGGCCCGCCTGGCCCGCGAAAGCCGCATCTTCTTCGACAAGTCCTTCCGGCTCGGCGAGACCGATCTGCCGACCCGCTTGCGCATCGAACTGGAGGCCTTCGAGGCCGAACGCCAGGCGGCGCGCGCCCGCATCAACCGGGCGGCCAGCCTGTCCGCCTACCGCCAGGCACTCGGCCTGCTTCCCGAATGAGGTTCACCATGAGAAAAACCGCCCTGATGCTGTGCCTGACCGCGCTGGCGGCCAGCGCAAGCGCCGCGCTGCGGCTGCCGGTCGTCGTCGCCGACAGCGAGTCCTTCGAGATCGTCGGCCGCATCGCCGACGGCGCGCTGGTCCTGCATGTGGATCGTGCCCCGGACAATTCGCCGGTGCTCGGCGCCCGCCTGTCGGTCGAAACCGGCGGGCGCAGCGTCGATGCCCGTTTCGAGCCGGAGGAGGGCGTCTACCGCGTCGCCGATGCCGACTGGCTGCGCCCGCTGGCTGCGCCGGGTACCTACCCGCTGGCCTTCACGCTGCTCGCCGGCGACGACGGCGACCTGCTGGCCGGCGACCTGCTCGTCGAGGCGGAAGCCGCTGCCGATGCCGGCAGCACGCTGCCCGGCTGGGGCTGGGCCTTGTCCGGACTGGTGCTGGCCGGAGCCGGCGGGCTGATCTGGCGCCGGACGAGGAGGAACGCGCGATGAGAGCCTGGCTGATCCTCTGCTGCGTCGCCGGCCTCGCGTTGCCGGCGGCCGCCCACGAAGGGCACGACCATGCCGACCAGAAATCCCTGCTGCCTGATCGCGGCGACGTCGCGCAGCGCCTGCCGGACGGCGGCGTCTTCCTGCCCAAGCCGGCGCAGCGCCGGATCGGCGTGCGCACGCTGCCGGTCGCCGCGGAAACGCTGCCGCGCACGCTGGAACTGGCGGGGACGGTGATCATGGACCCGCATCGCGGCGGGCGCGTCCAGGCGATGGTCACCGGCCGGCTCGAGGCGGCCGGTCCGCACGGCTTGCCGGCGGCCGGCAGCCGCGTCCGCAAGGGCCAGGTGCTGGCCTGGGTGGTGCCGGCCAGCGGCGGCATCGAGCGGGCCAACCAGGCGGCGCTGCTGGCCGAGCTGAAGGCCGCCCGCGAACTGGCCGGCAAGCGCCTGGCCCGGCTGCGCGAACTGGCCGACACCGTGCCGGGGAAGGAGATCGAGGCGGCCGAAAGCGATCTGCACAGCCTCGACGGCCGCATCGCTGCGGCCGGCGCCGGCCTGTCCGGACGCGACGCGCTGGTCGCGCCGGTCGGCGGCGTGCTGGCGGCGAGCAACGCCGTGGTCGGCCAGGTCGTCGAGGCGCGCGACCTGGTGTTCGAGATCGTCGATCCGGACAGCCTGCATATCGAGGCGCTGGCCTACGAGCCGCTCGATCCGGGCCAGGTTGCCGCGGCCGGGATCGCGGTCGGCGAACGCGTCGTGCCGCTCGATTTCGTCGGCGCCGCCCGCCGCCTGCGCGAACAGGCGCTGCCGCTGATCTTCGAGAATCACGCGGTCGGCGCCGGCCTGACGCTGCCGCTCGGGCAGCCGGTCAAGATCCAGCTCAGGCTGGCGTCGACCGTCTCGGGCTTGCCGGTGCCACAGCGCGCGCTGGTCCGCAACCAGGCCAACGAGACCGTGGTCTGGGTCAAGGCGGCGCCCGAGCGCTTCGTGCCGCGCACGGTACGCAGCGAGCCGCTCGACGGCGCCCGCGTGCTGGTCCGTGCCGGGCTGCAGCCGGGTGATCGCGTCGTCGTCGACGGCGCGGCGCTGATCAACCAGATCCGCTGAGGAGGGCGCCATGTTCTCGTGGATATTGCGCAACAGCCTGGCCAGCCGCCTGCCGGTCCTCGCCGTCGCGCTGGTGCTCATGGCCTGGGGAGGCTTCCAGGCCGGCAGGCTGCCGGTCGACGTGTTCCCGGATCTCAACAAGCCGACCGTCACGCTGATGACCGAGGCCGGCGGCATGGCCCCGGAGGAGGTCGAGCAACTGGTCAGCTTCCCGCTCGAAACGGCGCTCAACGGCCTGCCCGGCGTCGCCGGCATCCGCTCGGTGTCCAGCGCCGGGCTGTCCTTCGTCTATGTGTCCTTCGACTGGGACGTCGACCTGTTCCGCGCCCGGCAGATGGTCGGCGAGCGCCTGGCGACGCTGGAGAGCGCGCTGCCGCCCGGCGTCGTTCCGAAGATGGGGCCGATCTCGTCGATCATGGGCGAGATCATGCTGGTCGCGATCCCGATCGACCCGGCGCGTGGCGACGCGATGCGCGCCCGCGAATACGCCGACTGGGTGCTGCGCCCGCGCCTGATGGCGGTGGCCGGGGTCGCCCAGGTCATCCCGATCGGTGGCGAGGTCCGCCAGTTCCAGGTCCAGCCGGACACCCGCCGGATGGCCGGGCTGGGCATCTCGCTGAGCCAGGTCGAGGCCGCGCTGCGCGGCTACGCGGCGAACACCTCCGGCGGCTTCCTCGAACTGAACGGCCGCGAATACCTGATTCGCCACCTCGGCCGGACGGCCCGTCTCGAGGATCTCCAGAACCTTGCGCTGACGGCGCGCGACGGCCAGCCCATCCTGCTCCGTCAGGTCGCCGGCGTCGCCTTCGCGCCGGCGGTGAAGCGCGGCGACGCCGGTCTCGACGGCGCACCGGCGGTGATCCTCAGCGTCCAGAAGCAGCCGGCCGCCGACACGGTGGACCTGACGAATCGCCTCGAAAACGCGCTGGCCGGCCTGAAGCCGGGCCTGCCGGCGGGCGTCGGCGAGCCGCGGGTGATCTTCCGGCAGGCCGATTTCATCGAGGCCTCGCTCGGCAACCTGCAGGCCAAGCTGGCGCTCGCCGCCTGCCTGGTCGCCGCGGTGCTGTTCTTCTTCCTCGGCAACCTGCGCACGATGCTGATCTCGCTGACCGCGATCCCGCTGTCCGTCCTGATCGCGATGCTGGTCTTCAACGCGGCCGGGCTGTCGATCAACACGATGACGCTGGGCGGCCTGGCGATCGCCATCGGCGAG
The DNA here is from genome assembly GCA_028687035.1 of Dechloromonas sp. GTDB lineage: Bacteria > Pseudomonadota > Gammaproteobacteria > Burkholderiales > Rhodocyclaceae > Azonexus. The sequence continues at coordinate 36,691 of JAQUAX010000017.1, forward strand.
CTGGTCGACGACGCCGTGGTCGATGTCGAGAACATCCTGCGCCGGCTGCGCGAGGCGGCGGCGCGCGGCGAGTCGCCGGGCGTCCGCGAGCTGATCGTCCGCGCGTCGCTCGAGGTGCGCTCGGCGATCGTCTATGCGACGGCGATCATCGCGCTGGTCTTCGTGCCGCTGTTCGCGCTGCCCGGCATCGAGGGACGGCTGTTCGTTCCGCTCGGCATCGCCTATATCGTGTCCATCCTGGCCTCGCTGCTCGTTTCGGTGACGGTGACGCCGGTGCTGGCCTACTATCTGCTGCCGGCGCTGGCCGCCGCCCGGCACGGCGACACGCGGCTGGTCGCCTGGCTGAAGCGGCGCTACCAGGTGGCGCTGTCCGCCGTGCTGGCGGCGCCGCGCCGGCCGGTCGCCGCCGCCGCGCTGGCGGTGCTGCTGGCCGCGGCCGCGGTGCCGCTGTTTCCGACGACCTTCCTGCCGCCGTTCAACGAAGGGTCGATCACGCTGACCCTGCGCCTCGATCCGGGCGTCACGCTGGCCGACTCGGTGGCCGTCGCCGGTCAGGCCGAACGCCTGCTGCGGGCCGTGCCGGAAGTCGAGCATGTCGGCCGCCGTTCCGGCCGCGCCGAGCTCGACGAGCATGCCGAGGGCGTCCATGTGTCGGAAATCGAGATCCGGCTGAAGCCGGGCGGCCGCACCAAGGAGGCGATCTACGCCGACATCCGCCGGCGTCTGCAGGACCTGCCGGGCAGCCTGAACCTCGGGCAGCCGATCTCGCACCGGATCGACCACATGCTGTCCGGCGTCCGGGCCCAGGTCGCGATCAAGCTGTTCGGCGACGATCTCGACACGCTGCGCGCCCAGGCCGCGCTGCTGCGCGAGCGCCTGCAGCGCATCCCCGGCGTCGCCGACCTCGAGGTCGAGAAGCAGGTGCTGGCGCCGCAGATCAAGGTGCGCGCCGATTTCGAGGCGGCAGCGCGCTACGGCCTGTCGTCGGCGCAGCTGCTGAGCACGCTGCAGACGCTGGTCGATGGCGAGAAGATGGCGCAGATCGTCGAGGGCAACCGCCGCTTCGACCTGCTGCTGCGCCTGCCGGAAAGCGCCCGCTCGGTCGAGGGGCTGCGCCAGATGCTGGTCGAAACGCCGGCCGGGCCGGTGCCGCTGTTCCGGCTGGCCGCCATCGAGGACGGCGACGGGCCGAACCAGATCATCCGCGACGACGGCCGGCGGCGCATCGTGCTGTCGCTGAATGCGCAGGGCAGGGCGCTGTCCGACGTGGTCGCCGACGTCCGCGCCGAGATCGCCGGCTTCCCGCTGCCCGAGGGCTATTTCGTCGTGCTCGGCGGTCAGTTCCAGGCCCAGGAGGAGGCGGCGCGGCTGATCGCGCTGCTGGCGACCGGCTCGGCGCTGCTGATCTTCATGGTGCTGTACGGGCGCTACCGTTCGGCGGCGCTTGCGCTTCTGGTCATGGCCAACATCCCGCTGGCACTGGTCGGCGCGGTGTTCGGGCTGTGGCTGTCCGGCCAGCCGCTGTCGGTCGCGGCGCTGATCGGCTTCGTGACGCTGGCCGGCATCGCGACGCGCAACGGCATCCTCAAGGTCAGCCACTGGCTGAACCTGATGCGCCTGGAAGGCCTGCCCTTCGCCATCCCGACCATCGTGCGCGGCGCGCAGGAGCGCCTGACGCCGGTACTGATGACCGCGCTGGTCGCCGCCTTCGCGCTGGCGCCGCTGCTCTTCGAGGCCGAACAGCCGGGCACTGAGATCCTGCATCCGGTCGCCGTCGTGATCTTCGCCGGCCTGATCGGTGCCACGCTGCTCGACACCTTCGTAACCCCCGCGCTCTTCCTGCTGTTCGGCCGCGCGCCGGCCGAACGCCTGCAGCGCGAGGCCCCCGGGGAAACCCTTTGACCTTGATCCACCAGGAGAAAACCATGAACAGACTGATTTTTGCCATGCTGGCCGCGTTGACCGCGAGCCACCCCGCCGTCGCTCACGAAGGGCACGGCCAGCCGCAGTTCGGCGGCGTCGTCGCCGAGGCCGGCGTCGCCCAGTTCGAAATCGTCGCCGGCGACGGCAAGGTGACGGTGCATGCGACCCAGCACGGCGCGCCGCTGGCCACGGCCGGCGCCAGCGGCCGGCTGACCGTGCTCGACGGTACCCGGAAGAGCGAGATCGAACTCGCGCCGGCCGGCGAAAACCGGCTGGCCGGGGCGGGCCGCGTGCCGTCCGGGGCCAGGCTGCTGCTCAGCGTCAGCCTGGCCGGCCAGAAGCCGCTGCAGGCGCGCGCCGTGCTGCGCTGAGGAGAGGGCGATGGATGCACCGAAGATGCCCATGCGCCGCCGCTGGCTGAACGCCGTGCTGGCCGGCACCGTACTGCTTGCTGTACCGGCCTGGGCGGCCGGCGGCGAAAGCCTCGCGGTCGAGGTCTGGAAAAGCCCGTATTGCGGCTGCTGCAAGGACTGGATCGCGCACCTGAAGGCCGAGGGCTTTGCCGTGCGCGTGCACGAAGTCGGCGATCTCGATGCCGCCCGCCGCCGGCTCGGCATGCCGGAGCGCTATGCGTCGTGCCACACCGCGCGGATCGGCGGCTACCTGCTCGAAGGCCACGTGCCGGCCGCCGACATCCGCCGCCTGCTTGCCGAGAAACCGGCGGCGATCGGCCTGGCCGTACCCGGCATGCCGGTCGGTTCGCCCGGCATGGACGGCCCGGCCTACGGCGGACGGCGCGATCCCCACGACGTGCTGCTGGTCGCGGGCGACGGCCGCCACCGGGTATACGCCAGCTATCGCTGAATCTCCCGCCCCGTCGGCCGGCAGCGTCGGTCGCGGGGCCCGGAGTATAATCGCGCCCTTTCCGATTATTTCCGTCCGCCGTGTCCGCACTCGACCAAGAAATCTCCCGCCGCCGCACCTTCGCGATCATCTCCCACCCCGACGCGGGCAAGACCACGCTGACCGAAAAGCTGCTGTGGTTCGGCGGCGCCATCCAGGTCGCCGGCGAAGTGCGCGCGCGCAAGGCCTCGCGCCACGCCACCTCCGACTGGATGGAGCTGGAAAAGCAGCGCGGCATCTCGGTGACCTCGTCGGTGATGCAGTTCCCCTACCGCGAGTGCATGATCAACTTGCTCGACACGCCGGGCCACGAGGACTTCTCGGAAGATACCTACCGCACGCTGACCGCCGTCGATTCGGCGGTCATGGTCATCGACTCGGTCAACGGCGTCGAGGCGCAGACGATCAAGCTGCTGAACGTGTGCCGCATGCGCGACACGCCGATCCTGACCTTCATCAACAAGCTCGACCGCGAAGGCAAGGAGCCGATCGACCTGCTCGACGAAATCGAGTCGGTGCTCGGCATCCAGTGCGCGCCGATGACCTGGCCGATCGGCATGGGCAAGCGTTTCCGCGGCGTCTATCACCTCTACGACGACGCGATCGCCTTCTTCGACCCGCAGGCCGAGAAGGGCACGGCCGAGATCATCCAGGGACTGGACAACCCGCGCCTCGACGAACTGATCGGCAGCCAGGCCGACGAACTGCGCAGCGACATCGAACTGGTGCGCGGCGCGTCGCACCCCTTCGACGCCGACGCCTACCTGTCGGGCAAGCAGTGCCCGGTGTTCTTCGGTTCCGCGGTCAACAACTTCGGCGTGCAGAGCCTGCTCGATGCCGTCGTCGACCTGTCGCCGGCGCCGATCGCGCGCCCGGCTGTCACCCGCAAGGTCGAGCCGAACGAGGGCAAGTTTTCCGGCTTCGTGTTCAAGATCCAGGCCAACATGGACCCCAAGCACCGCGACCGGATCGCCTTCCTGCGCGTCTGCTCGGGCCGCTTCGACCGCGGCATGAAGGTCAAGCAGGTTGCCACCGGCAAGACCCTGTCGATCAACAACGCCATCACCTTCATGGCGCGCGACCGTTCGACGGCCGACGAGGCCTGGTCAGGCGACATCATCGGGATTCCCAACCACGGTTCGATCCGTCTCGGCGAAACCTTCACCGAAGGCGAGGATCTGCGCTTCACCGGCATCCCGTCCTTCGCTCCCGAACATTTCCGCCTGGCGCGCATCGCCAACCCGCTGAAGATCAAGCAGCTGCAGAAAGGCCTGCAGCAACTGGCGGAAGAGGGCGCGACCCAGCTCTTCCGGCCGCTGTCGGGCACCGACCTGATCCTCGGCGCGGTCGGCACGCTGCAGTTCGATGTCGTCGCCAGCCGCCTGGAAAACGAATACGGCGTGCAGGTCATCTTCGAGCACTACAACTGCGCGACCGCGCGCTGGATCACCGGCGATGCCGCCGAACTGCGCCAGCTGTCCGACCGCTACAGCGCCAACGTCGCGCTGGACGGCGCCGACGACCCGGTCTATCTGGCGCCCAACAACGTCTACCTGAACATGGTCAAGGAAAAGTACCCGAACCTGCGCTTCCTCGAAGCGCGCGAGGTGGCCTGATCATGACGGTCCGCGTCCAGGCAGCCGATTTCGACGTCGGTGCCGAGTTGACCGCGTTGCGCGCCGGCGACGCCCGGGTCGGCGCGCTCGCCAGCTTCGTCGGCTTGGTCCGCGACATCAACGACGGCGCCCGCGTTGCCGGCATGACCCTGGAGCACTACCCGGGAATGACCGAGAAGGCGCTCGAGGCCATCGTCGCCGAGGCGAAGGGCCGCTGGGACATCTACGATGCGCTGGTCATCCACCGCGTCGGGCCGCTCGCGCCCTGCGACCAGATCGTGCTGGTCGCGGTGACCAGCGCCCATCGCGGCGAATCCTTCGCCGCCTGCGAATTCATCATGGACTACCTGAAGACGCGCGCGCCGTTCTGGAAGAAGGAAGCGACGCCGGACGGCGGGCGCTGGGTCGACGCCCGCGAAACCGACGATTCCGCCGCCTTGCGCTGGCAGAAATGAAAACAGGGGCGCCGCGGCGCCCCTGATGCGTTCCGGCCTCAGGTCCGGAAGCGGGAGACCGCCTCGTGCAGCGATGCCGACAGGCTGTGCAGCCGGCGCGCCGCGTCGGCCGTCTCGCGGACGGCGTTGGCGCTTTCCTCGGACATCTGCGCGATGGTTTCGAGCTTCTGCGCAATGTCGTTGCTGGCGACGCTCTGTTCGGAAATCGAGTCGGAAATCCCGTTGACCACCTGGGTCACGCGCACCGCGCCTTCGCGGATGCGATTGATCGAGCTGCCGGCCTGGTTGGCCAGCTCGACGCCATGGCCGACCTGCTCGACGCCGGCCTGCATGCTGGCCACCGCGCTTCGGGTGCCGCTCTGGATCTTGCCGACCATTTCGGCGATCTCGGTCGTCGAATGGCCGGTACGCTCGGCCAGCTTGCGGACCTCGTCGGCGACGACCGCGAAGCCGCGGCCCTGTTCGCCGGCGCGCGCCGCCTCGATCGCCGCGTTCAGCGCCAGCAGGTTGGTCTGGTCGGCGATTTCCTTGATCGTGTTGACGATGGAAGTGATCTGGTCGGACTGACGGCCGAGATCCTCGACGATCTTCGAGGAGTCCTGAACCGCGTCGGAAATCTTGCGCATTTCGGTCGCCGCGCTGTGGATCACCGCGGCACCTTCCTCGGAAGTCGAGGCCGATTCCTGCGAGATGCCATGGGCTTCGCCGGCGTTTTCCCGGACCTGGTCGATGCTGACCGCCATTTCCTCGACCGAGGCCGCCATCGACGCCGCCGCATCGCTCTGCTGGCGGGCGCGCTCGGCGACTTCCTCGGAGGCGCGCAGCAGCTGGTCGGCCGATGCGGCGACCTGCTCGGCGTTGCCCAGGATGCTGGCGATCATGCTGCGCAGCGTGTCCTGCATGCTGCGGATGTTGAACATCAGGCTGGACTGGTCGCCCGGCGCGCAGTCGACCGGCGTCGCCAGGTCGCCGGCGGCGATGTGGCGGGCGACTTCGGAGGCGACGGCAGGGTCGCCGCCCAGCGTGCCGATGATGTTGCGCGACAGCAGCAGCAGCGAGATCGCGACGAAGCCGCCGATGCCCAGGCCCCACAGCAGCAGCTTGCCGGCGTCGCTGCGGAACTTGGCATCGACGTCGTCGATGTAGATGCCGGAGCCGATCACCCAGCCCCAGGGCTGGAAGCCGGCGACGTAGGAAATCTTCGGCACGTTGTCGGCGGCACCCGGCTTCGGCCACAGGTAATCGACGAAGCCGGCGCCCTGCGCCTTGACGACCCGGTTGAACTCGACGAACAGCAGCTTGCCGTTCTTGTCGCGGATCTGGTCGAGCTTGGTGCCCTCCATTTCCGGCTTGATCGGGTGCATCACCATGACGTCGGACAAGTCGTTGATCCAGAAGTATTCGTTGCCCTGGTAGCGCATTGCCCGCAGCGCGTCCTTGGCCGCCTTCTGCGCCTGTTCGCGGGGCAGCGTGCCGGCGCGCTCCTGCTGCTCGTAATGGGCGACGGTGGCGACCGCGACCTCGACCAGGTTGCGGACCTTGTCCTGTCTGTCCTCCAGCATCTGGCTGCGGCCATTGACCAGCACCACGGCGATCAGGAAGACGAGGGCGGCGATCGTCGCGACGGTCATGCCGAAAAGTTTGCCGCGTAGGCTCATGCTTTTTCCCCTTGCGAAAGTGTCAAATCGACATTCGGTATGCGTTATTTGCGTCATCTGCAAAAGCTATGACTGACGCTTTTTTTTACTAGCCATTCTATCAATTTGCCGCAGCCCCGGTTGAAATTACGCGGTGCACCCTCATTTGACGGTCAATATGAATTCTCCCCGGAGGACACCGAGATGCGACTCGACAAATTCACGACCAAGTTCCAGCAGGCGCTGGCCGACGCGCAGAGCCTGGCGATCGGCAACGACCAGCAGTTCATCGAAGCGCAGCACCTGCTGCTCGCGCTGATCGACCAGGACGATGGCGGCAGCAAGTCGCTGCTCGCCCGCGCCGGCGTCAACGTGCCCGGCCTGAAGCGCGACCTCGAACAGGCGCTGACCCGGCTGCCCAAGGTCGAGGGCCACGGCGGCGACGTGTCGCTCGGCCGCGACCTGAACAATCTGCTGAACCTGACCGACAAGGAAGCGCAGAAGCGCGGCGACCAGTTCATCGCCAGCGAGATGTTCCTGCTCGCGCTGTGCGACGACAAGGGCGAGACCGGCCGCATCGCGAAGCAGCACGGCCTGGCGCGCAACGCGATGGACGCGGCGATCATGGCCGTGCGCGGCGGGCAGGGCGTCGATAGCCAGGAAGCCGAAGGCCAGCGCGAGTCGCTGAAGAAATACTGCATCGACCTGACCGAGCGCGCCGCGCAGGGCAAGCTCGACCCGGTGATCGGCCGCGACGACGAGATCCGCCGCGCGATCCAGATCCTGCAGCGGCGGACCAAGAACAACCCGGTGCTGATCGGCGAGCCGGGCGTCGGCAAGACCGCGATCGTCGAGGGCCTGGCCCAGCGCATCGTCAACGACGAGGTGCCGGAGACCCTGAAGGGCAAGAAGGTGCTGGTCCTCGACATGGCCGGGCTGCTCGCCGGCGCCAAGTACCGCGGCGAGTTCGAGGAACGCCTGAAGGCGGTGCTGAAGGAAGTTTCGCAGGACGAAGGGCGGATCATCCTGTTCATCGACGAACTGCACACCATGGTCGGCGCCGGCAAGGCCGAGGGCGCGATCGACGCCGGCAACATGCTGAAGCCTGCGCTGGCCCGCGGCGAACTGCACTGCATCGGCGCGACGACGCTCGACGAATACCGCAAGTACATCGAGAAGGACGCGGCGCTCGAACGCCGCTTCCAGAAGGTGCTGGTCGACGAACCGTCCGTCGAATCGACGATCGCCATCCTGCGCGGCCTGCAGGAGAAATACGAGCTGCACCACGGCGTCGACATTACCGACCCGGCGATCGTCGCCGCGGCCGAACTGTCGCATCGCTACATCACCGACCGCTTCCTGCCGGACAAGGCGATCGACCTGATCGACGAGGCGGCGGCCCGGATCAAGATGGAAATCGACTCCAAGCCGGAATCGATGGACAAGCTCGACCGCCGCATCATCCAGCTGAAGATCGAGCGCGAGGCGGTCAAGAAGGAGAAGGACGAGGCGTCGCAGAAGCGTCTCGGCCTGATTGAGGACGAGATCGCCAAGCTGACCAAGGAATATTCCGACCTCGAGGAAATCTGGAAGGCCGAGAAGTCGGCGGTGCTCGGCTCGGCGCAGATCAAGGAGGAAATCGACCGCCTGAAGGCCGAGATCATCCGCCTGCAGCGCGAGGGCAAGCTCGACAAGGTCGCCGAACTGCAATATGGCAAGCTGCCGCAGCTCGAAGCCCAGCTCAAGGCGGCCGAGAAGGCCGACGCCGGCGGCGCGCCGAAGAACAAGCTGTTGCGCACCCAGGTCGGCGCCGAGGAGATCGCCGAGGTGGTCAGCCGTGCGACCGGCATCCCGGTCAGCAAGATGATGCAGGGCGAGCGAGACAAGCTGCTGAAGATGGAAGACAAACTGCACCAGCGCGTGGTCGGCCAGGACGAGGCCGTCCGCCTGGTCGCCGATGCCATCCGCCGCTCGCGCGCCGGGCTGTCCGATCCGAACCGGCCCTACGGTTCCTTCCTCTTCCTCGGCCCGACCGGCGTCGGCAAGACCGAGCTGTGCAAGGCGCTGGCCGAGTTCATGTTCGATAGCGAGGAGCACCTGATCCGCATCGACATGAGCGAGTTCATGGAGAAGCACTCGGTCGCCCGCCTGATCGGCGCGCCGCCGGGCTACGTCGGCTACGAGGAGGGCGGCTACCTGACCGAAGCGGTGCGCCGCAAGCCGTATTCGGTGATCCTGCTCGACGAGGTCGAGAAGGCGCACCCGGACGTCTTCAACGTGCTGCTGCAGGTACTCGACGACGGCCGGATGACCGACGGCCAGGGGCGCACCGTCGATTTCAAGAACACCGTGATCGTGATGACCTCGAACCTCGGCAGCCAGATGATCCAGCAGATGGCCGGCGACGACTACGGCGTGATCAAGGTGGCGGTGATGGCCGAGGTCAAGACCTACTTCCGGCCGGAATTCATCAACCGGATCGACGAAGTGGTCGTCTTCCACAGCCTCGACGAGAAGAACATCGCCGGCATCGCGAAGATCCAGCTCGGCTATCTGGAAAAGCGCCTCGCCCAGCTCGAAATGAGCATCGTGGTCGAGGACAGCGCGCTGGCCGAACTGGCCCAGGCCGGCTTCGATCCGGTGTTCGGCGCGCGGCCGCTGAAGCGGGCGATCCAGCAGCAGATCGAGAACCCGCTGGCGCGGGCCATCCTGGAAGGCCGCTTCGCCGCCAAGGACAACATCCGCGTGTCCTGCGAACAGGGCATCATGCGCTTCGCCCGCGGCTGAGTCCGGAAACAACGGGGGCGGCCGAATGGCCGCCCCCGCGTTCGAGTGCCGGTCCGCCGGATCAGCAGTTGCCCTTCTTGGCCTGTCCCGGCGGGCAGTGACCGCCGCCCTGGTGCGGCACGCCGTTGTTGCCGCGCCCGGTGTAGTACCTTTCGCCGCGCGGGCCGTTGTGGGAACGCCAGTAGCCCGGGTCGCGCCAGTCGTAGCCGTCCCAGTAGTAGCCGCGGTTGTCGCGGGAACCGAAGGTGATCGTGACGCCCGGTGCCTGGATGCGCGTTCCGCCCAGATTGACGTTGATATCGACGGCCTGGGCCATCAGCGGGGCCGCGGCGAGGGCGGCGAGCAGCATGATTTTTTTCATGGGTTGTCCTGAATGAGCATCGGGAAAGCGAATGCGCTTAATCTAACGAAGCAGCCGCAAAAAAGTTAACGAGGAAACAAAAAATGTCCCGAACCTTGCAGCAATGGCAGGAGGCCCGCCGCGCCGAACTCGCTTCTCCCGACAGCTGGCTGGGGCTGGTCGGCCTGTTCTGGCTGGAGCCGGGCAGCAATCGCGTCGGTCGCGGCGAGGATTGCGCCGTCCGGCTGCCGTCGGGGCCGGACTGCCTGGGCGAACTCGACTGGCAGGCAGACCGCGTGCTGTGGCGACCCGTCGGCGGGGAGGCCCGCGAACTGGCCACCGACCGCGCCGGCACTCCGACCGCGGTCGACCACGAAAACCTCTCCTTTTTCATCGTCGACCGCGAAGGCCGCCTCGCGGTCCGTCTGCGCGACCGCGACTGGATGTCCAGTCGGCCTTTCGCCGGCCTCGAGTATTACCCGGAGGCGCCGGCGTGGCAGGTCGAGGCCGACTGGGTCGAGGTCGATCCGCCGATCCGCATGGAAGTGCCGACGGTCAGCGGCGAACTGAAGACGGTCGAGGTCGGCCGCAAGGCGGTCTTCGAACGGGACGGGCAGCGGGTCGAACTGCTGCCGATGTCGGTCGGCGAGCGGGAAGTGTTCTTCGTATTCCGCGACCGCACGAGCGGCCGGGAAACCTACGGCGCCGGCCGCTTCCTGAAGGCGAAGCCCGCGGTCGACGGCCGCATCCGGCTCGATTTCAACCGCGCCTTCAATCCGCCCTGCGCCTTCACGCCCTTCGCGACCTGTCCGCTGCCGCCGTCCGAGAACTGGCTGCCTTTCCCGGTGCCGGCGGGGGAGCTGAAATACCGCTCAGCCGAGCACTGAGTCGAGCGCGCGCGCCAGGTTGTCGACGGTGCGCTGCGGCTCGTGCAGTTTCTCGAGGCCGAACAGGCCGATCCGGAAAGTCCGGAAATCGGGTCCCTCGTCGCATTGCAGCGGCACGCCGGCGGCGGTCTGCAGGCCGGCGGCGAGGAATTTCTTCCCGGACTGGATGTCCGGATCGGTCGTGTAGCTGACGACGACGCCCGGCGCCTTGCAGCCTTCGGCAGCGACGCTGGGAAAACCGCGCGCTTCGAGCAGCGCGCGCACCCGGCGGCCGAGTTCCTGCTGCTCGGCGCAGACCCGGGCGAAGCCGTAGGCCTCGGTTTCCAGCATCACGTCGCGCATGCGGGCCAGCGCATCGGTCGGCATCGTCGCGTGGTACGCGTGGCCGCCGTTCTCGAAAGTCTCCATGATCTGCAGCCATTTCTTCAGGTCGCAGGCGAAGCTGGTGCTGGTCGTCGCGTCGATGCGTTCCCGCGCGCGCTCGCCGAGCGCAACCAGCGCGCAGCACGGCGACGCGCTCCAGCCTTTCTGCGGCGCACTGATCAGCACATCGACGCGCTTGTCGGCCATGTCCACCCAGACCGTTCCCGACGCGACGCAATCGAGCACGAACAGGCCGTCGACCGCGCGCACCGCATCGCCGACGGCGCGCAAGTAGTCGTCGGGCAGGATCATGCCCGACGCCGTCTCGACGTGCGGCGCGAAGACCACGGCCGGCCGCTGCTCGCGGATCGCCGCGACGACCTCGTCGATCGGCGGCGGCGCGAACGGCGCCTGCGGCCCGTCGCCGGTCCGGCGGGCCTTCAGCACCAGGCTTTCGGACGGGATGCCGCCCATGTCGAAAATCTGCGTCCAGCGGTAGCTGAACCAGCCGTTGCGGATCACCAGCACCTTGCGCCCGGTCGCGAACTGGCGGGCCACCGCTTCCATGCCGAAGCTGCCGCTGCCCGGCACGACGATGGCCGAGCGCGCGTTGTAGACGGTCTTCAGCAGGCGCGAGATGTCTTTCATCACGCCCTGGAAGCGTTGCGACATGTGGTTCAGCGCGCGGTCGGTATAGACCACGGAATATTCGAGCAGGCCTTCGGGATCGGGTTGCGGCAGCAGGGCAGTCACGGGTGTCTCCGGTTGATCGTTGTCCGCCGCAGCATAGCGGCAAGCCGCGGCCGCGCAAAGTCCGGACGGCGATCGGCCATTGCGATGCCGGGGGTATTTTTTATAAATGGCAAATGTATAATGGCATGGAATTTTTGATGGATTCATTCCGGGGCGCGGCCCCGTTGCGCGGAGTCATCGGGTGAACACTTTAGACATGCTGTCGGGCCGCCGGTCGCGCCTGCTGCGTTCTGCGGCGGTGCTCGCTGCAGCCTGCCTGCTCGGCAGCCCGGCGGCCGCGGATGCCGGCGACGAGCGCTTCACGGTCGGCGCTTTCGGCACGCTGGGCGTGGCCCGGACCGACAACGCCGACATCGGCTTCTCGCGCGACCAGTCGCAGGCGCGCGGCATCAGCGACCACTGGAGCGCCAAGATCGATTCGCTGCTCGGCGTGCAGGTCAATTTCCGGGCGACCGATTCGGTCGAGCTGGTCGGCCAGGTCCTGAGCCGCTACGGCGCGCACGGCGATTTTCGCCCCGAAGTCGCGTGGGCCTTCGCCCGCTACGACGTCAATCCCCATCTCGCGCTGCGCGTCGGCCGCCTGGGCACCGAACTGTACATGCTCGGCGATTCCCGCCATGTCGGCTATTCGCAGCTGACGGTGCGGCCGCCGAACGACTTCTACGGCCAGCTGCCGTTCTACCACCTGGACGGTGCCGACATCGCGGTGACCGTGCCGACCGGCCCGGGCCTGCTGCGCGCCAAGGCCTTCTACGGACGCAGCGACGAGATCGCCCCGGTCGGCGACGAGAAGCTGGACCTCGACGGCAACATGATCGGCGGCGCCTACCTCGACTACCAGCTCGGCAACTGGCAGTGGCGGGCGACCTATGCGTGGATGGACCTGAAGCACGACCTGCCCCAGCCGGTGGCGAGCGCACGCGCCGGGCTGTATGGCCTGGGCTTCACTGCGACGGCCGACGCGATGGGGCTGAAGGGCAAGGCGGCCCGCTTCTATTCGCTGGGCGCCGTCTATGACCGCGGTCCGCTGCAGTTCCAGGCCATGCTCGGCCAGATCCGGCACGACAACGCGCTGTATCAGGATTCGACGGCCGGCTACCTGCTGGCCGGCTACCGGATCGGCCAGCTGACGCCCTATGCCGGCTACAGCTGGGTCCGCTCCAAGGACAAGGGGCTGACCACCGGGGTAGCAGAGGTCGACAATGCGGTGTACATGCAGGATCTGCGCGCCGCATTCCACCTCGACCAGAAGACCTTCACGCTGGGCGCGCGCTGGGACTTCCGCCGCAACATGGCGCTGAAGGCCCAGGTGGACATGATCCGCGGCAGTCCCGAGTCGATCTACCTGCGTCCGCCGAACAGCATCACGCCGCAGTTCGACGGCCGGATCAACGTCTTCAGCCTGACGCTGGACTTCGCGTTCTGACCATGCGCCGCCGACTCCGCTGCCTGATCCTCGGTCTTGCCACGCTGGCCACGCCAGCCTGGGCCGAACTGGTCGTCGTCGCCAATCCGAAGAGCGGCATCGATCGCCTGAGCCGCCAGGACGTGGTGCACCTGTTCATGGGGCGGCTGCGCCAGCTGCCGTCCGGCATCCCGGCCGTTCCCTACGATCTGCCGGTCGAATCCTCCGATCACGCGGCCTTCTACCGGCAGCTGGTCAACAAGGACGTTTCCGAAATCCGTGCCTACTGGACGCGCCTGGTCTTTTCCGGCGGCGTGCGTCCGCCGCGTGCCGCCGACGGCCCGGCCGAGCTGGTCCGCCTGATCGCGGCCGATCCGGGCGCCATCGGCTACCTCGACCGTTCGCGCGTCGATGCGCGCTTGCGCATCGTCTACGAATTCCCGGCCAATCCCTGAGCAGCCGTTTCGGTCGGCGCTGACGATCCGGCCAGTCCGGCCATTTCACGCTCGACGAGCTGCCAGACCGCGGAAATCTCCGCGCCGACCGCCTGCAGCCGATCGGCGTCGCCGGCCTGCGCCGCGTGTTCGAGGGCTTCCATCAGGTCGCCCAGTCGCTGGATGCCGACGCTGCGGGTCGACGACTTGTAGCGGTGGCCGAGCTGGACCAGCGCGTCGCGATCGCCTGCCGCCAGCGCCCGGCCGATCTGCACTATCCCGTCGCTGGTCGATTGCAGGAAAACACCGACCAGCCGGGCCAGGCGTTGAGGATCGTTGCGCGAAATCCGGGCCAGCATGGCATGGTCGATGAGCCCGCCGGACGCGGCCGAAGGTTTCGGCGTTCCGAGCGGTGCCGTGGGCGCTGTTCCCGCCGGCTTCAGCCAGGCGGCGACGAGATGCAGGAATTGCGTCGGGTCGATCGGCTTGGCGATGAAATCGTTCATGCCGGCGGCCAGGCACTGCTCGCGGTCCTCCTGCTGCGCATTCGCGGTCATCGCGATGATCGGCAGCGCGGCCAGGCCGGGCAGGGCGCGGATGCGCCGGGTCGCCTCGATGCCGTCCATTTCGGGCATCCGGACGTCCATCAGCACACAGTCGAAAATGCCCCGCGCCGCGAGGTCGACCGCGTCGGCCCCGTTGTCGGCGACGCTGACCTGCAGGCCGGCTTCCTCGAGCAGTTCGCGGGCGATCTGCTGGTTGATCGGGTTGTCCTCGGCGAGCAGCACGCGCAGTCCGCGGCAGTCGACCGTTCCGGCGGCCTCCGGCGGCGCTTCGGGCGCGGCTTCCCCGACGCCCAGCTCGACGCTCGCCCAGAAGGTGCTGCCGGCGCCAGCGACGCTGTCGACGCCGACTTCGCCGTGCATCAGTCCGGCCAGCTGCTTGCAGATCGCCAGCCCCAGACCGGTGCCGCCGTACTGGCGCGTCGTCGAGGCGTCGGCCTGGGCGAAGGACTGGAACAGGCGCTCCATCTGGTCGGGGCGCAGGCCGATGCCGGTGTCGATGACCTCGAAGCGAATCCGGCAGCGGCCGGTCGCGCAGGATTCCAGCCGGGCGCGCAGCGTCACCGAGCCGCTTGCGGTGAATTTCACCGCATTGTTGATGTAGTTCAGCAGGATCTGGCCGAGGCGGACGCTGTCGCCGTTCAGGTGTTCCGGGATGTCCGGGGCGATGTCGATGACCAGCGCCAGCCCCTTTTCGCTGGCCCGCGTTCCAGCGATCGCGCCGAGCTTGCGGACCAGCGCCGGCAGGCTGAAATCGGCCTGCTCCAGTTCCAGCTTGCCGGCTTCGATCTTGGCGAAATCGAGCACGTCGTTGACCATGGCCAGCAGGTGATCGCCGGACTGGCTGATCTTCTCGATGTAATCGCGTTGCCGGGGATCGAGGCCGGTTTTCAGCGCCAGATGGGACAGGCCGACCACCGCGTTGATCGGCGTCCGGATCTCGTGACTCATCGTGGCCAGGAATTCACCCTTGGCCCGGCTGGCCTTCTCGGCATCCTTGCGCGCGCGGGCCAGCTGGCCGATCAGCGCGTTGATGTCGTCGGCGAGCCGGCCGATCTCGGTCTGTTCGTGCCCGGGTGGGATTTCCAGCGTCTCGTGGTCGTCCAGGCTCATCCGGTGCAGTTCGTCGGACATGCCCTTGATCGGCTGGACGATCCAGCGGAAGGCGCCGAACAGGGAGGCGCCGATGACCGCCATCATCTGCAGCAGCAGCGCGCCGCCGATGAAGAACAATTCCGCGCGGTTCAGGCGCAGCAGTTCACCGGGACTGGGGTCGACGATGATTTCGCCGATCTCGGTGGTCGTCGAGAACGGGGAGTAGATGTGCCGGCTGATGCCGCGCCGGCGAAGGTCCTCGAGGCTGTCGATGCGGCCGGAGCGCGAGCGCTGGGCGAGTATTCCCCGATCGGTCCGGATCACGACGCCCTGGACCACCGAATTGGACAGCAGGCCGGCGGCGACCTCGCCGGCCAGCCCCTGGTCCTCGACGAAACAGGCGGCCGCCGTGGTCATCGCGACCGTGTCGACCAGGTTGCCCAGGCGGGAGCGGATTTCTTCGTTGGTCCGTTCGTAGGCCTTGCTGCCGAGCAGCACGATGCTGAACAGCCCGGCCAGCAGCGCCAGGCTGCTCATCGCCAGCGCGGTCCGGAAGGCGATGCCGTCGCGCACGCGGAGCGTCATGCGCGGATCCTTTCTTCGGGGCTTGGGACGGACATGTCGATTCCCTGTTCGGTGTCGGTTCAGTATCTCATGCCGGCGGGCTATGCACTATGGGCAAACCGGGGGTGCAGGCGGTGATGACCAGTTTCTGGTACAGGCCGCCGAAACAGGTCGTCCGGGTGATCGCGGTGTACCCGCCGGCAGGCAGGAAATCCTCGACCGGCTGCTGCCACAACTCGAGCGCGAACGGCTCGAGCCGGGACAGGATGCCGCGCATCGGGTAGCGCAGCGGGTGGGCCGGATGCGGGCCGTGGTAATCGACGATGACCACCTTGCCGCCCGGCCGGGTGACGCGCAGCGCCTCGGCCAGCGTCGCGCGCCGGACGTCGGCCGGCTGTTCGTGCAGCAGGAAGAAGAGCAGCGTGGTGTCGAACCGGCCGTCGGCGAAGCGCAACGCGCTGGCGTCCTGGTGGTGCAGCCGGACGCGGCGGTCGCTGCCCAGCTTGCGGGACAGGTTGGCGAGCTGGATCGGCGCCACATCGACGACGTCGAGCCGGGCCGAGGGGGCAAGGCGGGCCGCCAGGCGTTGCGTGAAATCGCCATAGACGCAGGCGACCTGCAGTACCTTGAGTTCATCGGCGGGATCGATTTCGGCCAGCGCGGCGTCGCGCAGGCGGCCGAAATTGCCCCACAGGATCAGGTTGACCAGCCACTCGCGCTCGAACAGGCGGACGGCGTTCGGATGCAGGTAGGCCCACCAGTAGACTTCTTGCAGGTAGTCGGGGATGGCCGGCGGACTTTCCGGGGCGCAGCAGGGTTTCATCGCGGGGAGCTCTCGGTTCGGGGAAATCGGGGCGCCGGCCAGGCGAATCGCACTGGCGCGGATCCGGCGGAATTCTCTTCATCCTTGCTCCTCGGTGGGGATGCCGATGTGCTGGCTTGTTTTGTTTATTTGTTAGCTTTGTAACTTAGGCTTCGTCATAAATCAATACGTCATGAGCGCCGTCTCAAGAATTTCAGCCATCCCGCCGTAATCGGGAACAGGGCAAGCTTCAACAGGAGGTGTGCCATGAAGGTGATCTACAACAGCCGGCATTTCTGGGTGTTCGCCTATCCGGTCAGGCAGGCGTTCGAGTTGTGCGACAAGGATTGCCAGCGAACCCTGTTCCTGCAGGGCGCGTCGGCCTGGCATTTCTGCCGGGCGATGGAGGGCATTCCGGAGGACGAGCGCGACGAGGCGACGATCGATGCCTTCCTCGACGACTACTGCACCGGCTCCGCTCGCCCCATCGTCTTTCACTGACGTGCTAGAATCGCGGCATTGTCTTGATTAGCTTGGGGAAAGCAGCCAAATGGGTGACGTAAATACGAGCTACGTGTCCGATCACACGCAGTGGATGAACGAAATGCTGGAAAAGAATCCCGAATGGGTCGCCGACCAGAAGGCCGGCCGGGCGCTGTGGTGGGACAAGAAGCAGGATGTCGAAACGACGGCGCGCAATGCGACGTCCAAGGTCGCCCAGAAGCCGTACCCGTACGACGTGAATTTCTACGGCGAAAAGTAGGACTTTCCGCGCGTAAAACAAAAAGCCGGTCGATCGACCGGCTTTTTTTGTGGCCGGCGCCTCGCGGCGCCTGCCGGCATCAGCCCGTCAGCGGCTTCACCACGCGCTTGACCGCGGTGTCTTCCGGGTGCGGGTGGATCGTGAATCCCAGGCTGCTCATCAGGCGGAACATCTTGGAATTGGTCGACAGCACGTCGCCGACGACGGCGCGGTAGCCCTTCATCCGGGCGCAGTCGATCAGTGCCGCCATCAGCTTGCGGCCGACGCCGCACTTCTGCCAGTCGTCGCCGACCGCCAGCGCGAACTCGACCGATTCGCCGTCCGGGTTGACGACGTAGCGGGCGACGCCGATCTGGCGTTCGCGGGTTTCATCGTCCGGGTCGGGAATGGTCGCGACCATCGCCATCTCGCGGTCGTAGTCGATCTGCGTGAAGCGGACCAGCATGGTCTGCGTCAGTTCGCGCAGCGTGTCCATGAAACGGTAGTAGCGCGATTCGTCGGACATCCGGTGCACGAAATCCTGCTCCATGTCGGCGTCTTCCGGGCGGATCGGGCGGATGGTGACGACCTGCCCGTCGTTCATCGTCCATTCCTGGACCAGATGGACGGGGTAGGGATAGATCGCCATGTGCGCGTAGCGGTCGCCGTTGCTGTTGCCCGTGTGGTCGATGACGATGCGGGCGTCGGCGGCGATCGCGCCGTTCTCGTCGACGATCAGCGGGTTCAGGTCGAGTTCCTGGATCCACGGCAGTTCGCAGACCATTTCGGAAATGCACAGCAGCACTTCCTTCAGGGCTTCGCGGTCGACCGGCGGCATGTTGTGGAACTGGTCGAGGATCTTAGACGCGCGCGTCGATTCGATCAGGTCCTTGGCCAGGAACTTGTTCAGCGGCGGCAGCGCGACCGAGCGGTCGGAGAAGATCTCGACGTCGAAGCCGCCGGCGCCGAAGGTGATCACCGGGCCGAAGATCGGGTCGCGGAAGACGCCGATCATCAGCTCGCGGCCGTGCGGGCGCGACAGGAAGGGCTCGATCGAGACGCCGTTGATCTTGGCGTCCGGGCGGCGCTTCTGCACGGTTTCGAGGATGTCGTGGTACGCGTTGCGAACCGTCGGCGCATTGGTGATGTTCAGGCGCACGCCGCCGACGTCGGACTTGTGCGTCAGGTCCGGCGAATCGACCTTCATCGCGATCGGGAAGCCGATCTGCTCGGCGAGCAGCAGCGCCTCGGTTGCGGTGCGGGCGACCATGGTCTGGGCGACCGGCACCTTGAAGGCGCGCAGGATGGCCTTGGATTCCATCTCGGACAGCACCTTGCGCCGTTCGGCGAGCAGCGCCTCGATCAGCATCTTGGCGCCTTCGGCCTCGGGGCGGTTGTGCTGGCGGGTCGGTTCCGGCGTCTGCAGCAGGAGCTTCTGGTTGCGGTAGTACTTCGAGATGTGGTGGAACAGCTCGATCGCGGTCTCGGGCATCCGGAAGGCCGGAATGCCGGCATCCTCGAGCATCCGGCGGGCGCCGGCGACCTGTTCCTCGCCCATCCAGCAGCAGATGATCGAGCGGTTGAGCTTTTCCGAGGTCTCGATGATCGCCTGGGCGACACCCATCGGGTCGGTCATCGCCTGCGGCGACAGCATCACCAGCGTGCTGTCGACGTTGGCGTCCTGCGTCACCGCGAGGATCGCGTCGCGATAGCGCTCCGGCGTCGCGTCGCCGCCGATGTCGATCGGGTTGCCGTGCGACCAGGTCGCCGGCAGTGTCTTGTTGAGCACGCTCATCGTCTCGTTGCTGAGCTGGGCGAGCGGGATGCCGAGGTCGCCGGCGCGGTCGGCCGCCATCGCGCCCGGGCCGCCGCCGTTGGTGACGATCGCCAGGCGGTTGCCCTGCGGCCGGAACTTGGAGGCGAGCGCCTTGGCGGCGTAGAACAGCTGGCCGACGTTCTGCACGCGGACGACGCCGGCGCGGCGCACGGCGGCGTCGAACACGGTGTCGGACACCGCGGCCATGCCGGAGTGCGCGGCGGCGGCGACCGAACCGGCCTCGTGGCGGCCGGCCTTCAACAGGATGATCGGCTTGATGCGGGCGGCCGAACGCAGCGCGCTCATGAAGCGGCGGGCGTTGCGGATGCCCTCGACGTACATCAGGATGTAGTGCGTCCGGCTGTCGTAGATCAGGTAGTCGAGGATTTCGCCGAAATCGACGTCGGCCGTCGTGCCGATCGAGATCACCGACGAGAAGCCGACCTGGTTGGCCTTCGCCCAGTCGAGCACGGCCGAGCACATCGCGCCGGATTGCGAGACGAGCGCCAGGTTGCCCGGGTTGGCGGTGATCTTGGTGAAGGTGGCGTTCAGCCCGAGGTCGGGGCGGATGATGCCCAGACAGTTCGGGCCGAGGATGCGGACGTTGTAGGAACGCGCGATCTCGAGCATCTTGCGCTCGATCGCGGCGCCGATGTGGCCGGATTCGGAAAAGCCCGACGTGATCACCATGACGTTGCGCACGCCGCTGCGTCCGCACTGCTCGATCAGGTGGGGCAGCGTCTGGGCGCGGGTGGCGACGATCGCCATTTCGACGCGGGCGCCGATTTCCTCGATCGACTTGTAGGCCGGCTGGCCCTGGATCGTCTCGTGCTTCGGGTTGATCGCGTACAGCCGGCCCTTGTAGCCCGAGCCGAGGATGTTCTTGAAGATGACGTTGCCGACCGAATTCTCGCGGTCGGACGCGCCGATCACCGCAACCGATTTCGGTTCGAAAAGCGCAGTCAGGTAATGCTGTTCGAGCATGGTGAGCCCCTTGTCAGGCTGTTATTGTGCAGCGCACTATTTTGGCACAGGCGGGTATTTTTGCCACATCCCGTCCGCCTATGAGCCTGCTATTTGTGCGGTTATTCGTCGTCTACGCCACGAGTTCGCAGTCGAGCGCGATACTGTTCGACAGCGCGCGGTGCACCGGGCACTTGTTGGCGATTTCGAGCAGGCGCTGGCGCTGTTCCGGACTCAGTTCCCCGTCCAGCGTGATCGTCCGCCGGATGCGGTCGCGCGGCTGGCCGTCGATCTCGATCTTGTCGTGCTCCAGCTCGACGCGGATTCCGGTCAGCGCCAGCCCCTTGCGTTCGGCGTACATGCGCAGCGTCATCGACGTGCAGGCGCCGAGGCCGGACATGATGAAGTCGAAGGGCGCCGGTCCGGCGTCGGCCCCGCCCATGCTGGCCGGCTCGTCGGCGACCAGCCGGTGCTGGCCGGCGACGACTTCCTGCTGGTATCTTCCCTGTCCGTTTTCCGCAACGACGACCTTGCCCGACATGACAGCCTCCCCGAATGAAATGCCGCCGATGATACCGCCTTCGCCGTGGGTCGAGGCGCACTGCGCGCGGATTCCCGCCGGCGGCCGGGTGCTCGACCTGGCCTGCGGCAGCGGCCGCCATGCCCGCCTGCTGGCCGCGCGGAATCACCCGGTTTTCGCGGTCGACCGCGATGCGGCGGCACTTTCCGGGCTGGCCGCCGTGCCGGGCGTCGAGACCGCCTGCCTCGAGCTGGAGGGCGGGGACTGGCCGCTGGCCGGCCGGCGTTTCGCCGGCATCGTCGTCACCAACTACCTGTGGCGGCCGCGCCTGCCCGATCTGCTGGCGCTGCTGGCGCCGGGCGGCGTGCTGATCTACGAGACCTTCATGCTGGGCAACGCGGCCTACGGCAAACCGTCGAATCCGGATTTCCTGCTGCGCCCGGGCGAACTGCGCGAGCTCGTCCGGGCGGCCGGGCTGCGCGAGATCGCCTTCGTCGAAGGCTATGTCGATGCGCCGAAGCCGGCGCTGCGTCAGGCGATCTGCGCCGTCCGCGACTGAACGATGGCGTCGGCCACCCGGCCGATCCCCGCGGTCGACAGGTCGTCGGTCGCGAAATCCAGCGGCGCCGCCATGCCGCTGAAATTGCTGTGCTGCGAACGGCGGTATTGCGGGTCGTAGTGCTGTTCCAGCAGTTCGCGGACCAGCGTCGGCCAGTCGGCCGCGGCGACCAGATCGTGCCAGCGTTGCAGCGTCTCGCGGCCGACCAGCGCGCGCAGCGCATCGAGGCGCTGGCACAGCAGGTCGGGGCGCGGGAAGAAATAGGCGTAGTCGTCGAGCAGAAAGGCGACGCGGGCGTCGAGGCCGGCCTCGACGCGCAGGCAGCTGCCGCTGCGGATGCGCTCGATCACCGCTTCCGGCAGATGCAGGTTGCCGATCTTGCGGCTTTCCGCCTCGACGTGGACCGGGCGTTCCGGGTCGAAGGCTTCGAGCGCCTGCCAGAGCGCGGTTTCGAAGGCTTTTTGCGAGGGCTGCGGGCGGTCCGGCAGCACGCCGAGCACCGAACCCTTGTGACAGGCCAGCCCCTCGAGATCGAGCACCTGCTCGCCGCGTTCGCCGACCGCCTGCAGAATGCGCGTCTTGGCGCTGCCGGTCGGGCCGGCGATCACATTGAACCGGAAGCGCCCGGGCAGTTCGGCCAGGCGGTCGATCACGTGGCGCCGGAAGGCCTTGTAGCCGCCGTCCAGCTGGCCGGCCTGCCAGCCGATGGCGCGGAAGATGGTCGTCATCGCGCCGCTGCGGTCGCCGCCGCGCCAGCAGTAGATCAGCGGCTTCCAGGTTTTCGGGCGGTCGAGGAAGCGTTCCTGCAGGTGGCGCGCGATGTTGATGGAAATCAGCGCGGCGCCGAGCTTCTTGGCCTCGAACGGCGACACCTGCTTGTACAGCGTGCCGACCTCGGCGCGCTGCGCGTCGTCGAGCACCGGGCAGCTGATCGCGCCGGGAATGTGGTCTTCGGCGTATTCGGCCGGGGAACGGACGTCGATGATTTCGTCGTAGGCCGCCAGATCGGCGACGGTGGGGCGGGCAGGCTTCATCCGGCTATTTTAACAGCGGGGCGAGGGCGGGCCAGACGTGATCGAGGATCAGCGGCTGCGCCTCGGCGACCGGGTGCAGGTTGTCGGCCTGGAACAGCCGCGGCCGGCCGGCCACCGGTTCGAGCAGGAAGGGCAGCAGGGCGACCTGGTGGCGGCGCGCCAGGTCGGCGAAGACGCCGGCGAATTCGTCGGCGTACGGGCCGTAGTTCGGCGGCAGGCGCATGCCGGCCAGCAGCACGCGGGCGCCGGCGGCGCGGCTGGCCGCGATCATCGCGTCGAGGTTGGCCCGCATCTGCGGCAGCGGCAGGCCGCGCAGGCCGTCGTTGGCGCCGAGCGCGATGACGACGACCGCCGGGCGCCGCTCGGCGAGCGCCGGAGCGAGCCGGGAACGCCCGCCGGCCGTGGTTTCGCCGGAAATCGACAGGTTGGCGACGCTATAATCGAGTCGCTTCTCGGCCAGCCGGCCGGCGAGCAGCGCCGGCCAGGCCTGGTCGGGGCGGATGCCGTAGCCGGCCGACAGCGAGTCGCCGAGGATCAGCACGGGACGGGCGGCGAACGCGGACGCGGTCAACAGCAGGGAAAACACGAAAAGGACGAGCCGCATGGCGGAAACACCGGTGGTTGAAGTCAGCGAACTGGGCAAGACCGTCGATAACGGCGGCAGCCCGCTGACGATTTTGCAGGATATTTCCTTCTCGGTCATGCCGGGCGAGACGGTCGCCATCGTCGGCGCCTCGGGTTCCGGCAAGTCCACGCTGCTCGGCCTGCTGGCCGGACTCGACCTGCCCAGCGCCGGCGCCATCCGGCTCGACGGCGCCGACCTCGGCGGGCTCGACGAGGATGCGCGCGCCCAGTTGCGCGGCCGGCTGCTCGGTTTCGTGTTCCAGTCCTTCCAGCTGCTGCCGTCGCTGAATGCGCTGGAAAACGTCATGCTGCCGCTCGAACTGGCCGGCGCGCCGGCGGCCGGCGGCACCGCGCGCGACTGGCTGGGGCGGGTCGGCCTCGGCGAACGGCTGCGCCATTATCCGAAGCACCTGTCCGGCGGCGAGCAGCAGCGCGTCGCGCTGGCCCGCGCCTTCGCGCCGGATCCCCGGCTGGTGCTGGCCGACGAGCCGACCGGCAACCTCGACGCGGCGACCGGCCGCCAGATCATCGACCTGATGTTCGACCTCAACGCCCGCCAGGGAACGACGCTGATCCTGGTCACCCACGACGAGGCGATCGCCGCCCGCTGCGGCCGCGTGCTGCGCCTGCGCTCCGGGCGGCTGGCGACCGACTGACGGCGGCGCAGCGTTTCGTCGCCGCGCCCGATATCATCCGCAACAGGGAGGAATGTCCATGCAAGCGATCACGCAAATCCTGGCCGCCACCGACCTGTCGGCGCCGGCCCGCCACGCCGTCGACCGGGCCTTCCGGATCGCCGCGGCGACCGGCGCGCGGTGCACGGTGCTGCATGCGCTGGAACTCGATGCGCTGGATGCGGTGCGCGAGTGGTTCGACGACGGGGTGGGGGAACTCAAGCGCCAGCTCGAGACCCGGGCCGAAGCCAGCCTGGCCCGGCTGCTGGCCGGCGCGGCCGGCGTTTGCGCGGCCGAGGCGCGCGTCGTCCATGGGGCGCCGCTGGCGGCCATCGTCGGCGAGGCCGATGCGCTGGCGGCCGACCTGCTGGTGCTCGGGGCGCGCGGCGACGATTACCTGCGCCGCCTGCTGCTCGGCTCGACCGCGTCGCGCATCCTGCGCAAGGCGGCCGGCCACCCGGTGCTGGTCGTCAAGGCGCCGCCGCACGAGGATTACCGCCGGGTGCTGGTGCCCGTCGATTTTTCGCCGGCCTCGCGCGGCGCCGTCGATTACGCGCGGCGCGTCGCCCCCAGCGCCGACCTGGTGCTGTTCCACGCCTACGAGGTGCCGTTCGAGGGCAAGCTCGCCTATGCCGGCGTCGAATCGTCGCTGATCGAACACTACCGGCTGGCCGCGCGCAACGACGCGCTGGGCCGGATGCGGCAGCTGGCCGACGCGGCCGGCCTGGCGCCTGGCGAATACACGCCCTGCATCGTGCATGGCGACGCGTCGCAGCAGATCCTCGCGCAGGAACAGGAGCTGGACCGCGACCTGATCGTGATCGGCAAGCACGGCGTACACGTCACCGAGGAATTGCTGCTCGGCAGCGTCACCCATCACGTGCTGGACGAATCGCAGTGCGACGTGCTGGTCATCTGCGGCCGGCGGGAAGCCGCCGGCTGAGCGGATTCAGCCGGCCGCCAGCGCCCGTTGCGCGGCGCGCCGGCCGCTGCGCACGGCGCCCTCAAGCGTGGCCGGATAGTCGGCCCAGCTGTGATCGCCGGCCAGCAACAGCCGGGGCTGTCCGGCGACGCAATCGGCGCGGGACAGGCCGGGGCGGCAGCTGAAGGTCGCCCGCTTCTCGCGGACGACGCGCTGCCAGCGGACCGGACCGCCCAGGCCGAGCTCGTTCTGCAGCGCGGCGGCCAGTCCGTGGTCGGAGAGCTTTTCCCATTCGCCGTGGCCGCTCTGTACGCAGGCGAGCAGGCCATCGCCGCGGTCGACGACCCACTGGCCCGATTTTCCGGTCAGCTGGCGCAGCGGGTAGGGCAGGCGGACGGCATCCGGATACTGCAGATAGACGGTGGCGATCGGCTCGTAGTCGAGGCGCGGCGCATCCGGCAGCAAGGCGCTCAGGTGCTGCGGCGCGACGGCGAGTACGGCGGCGTCGAAAGCCTCGCCGTCGACAGCGACGCCGTCGGGACCGGGGCTCAGCTTGCGCACGCGCTCGCCGAAGCGCAGCGTCGCGCCGTGCGCCGCCAGCCAGCGGGCGGCCGGTTCCGGCAGCACGTCGCCGAGCGGCACGCGCGGCAGCAGCAGGTCGGTGTCGGCGCGGCGCGGGCTGCCCAGGCTGTCGCGCAGCACGTTGGCGAAAAGCTGGGCCGAGGCGCGGCTGGCCGGCGTGTTCAGCGCAGCCAGGCAGAGCGGTTCCCACAGCCGGTGGCGCAGCACGCCGGTTTGTCCGGCGGCGTCCAGCCAGGCGGCGACGCTGAGGTCGCGGGCCAGCCGGAAGCCGCGGCGCTGCACCGCATTCATCCACAGCGCGGTGTCGACCTTCTCGCGCCGATCGACGCCGCGCGCCGTCAGCAGGCCGAGCGCGACATTGAACGGCGCCGGCAGCCGGGGCAGGGCCAGGCGGAAGCCGTCGTCAGCGACGACCTGCAGCGGCAGCCGTTCGAGCAGGGTGTCCGGGTCGGCATCGACCCGGCGCATCAGGTCCAGCGTCTCGCGATAGGCGCCGAGCAGGATATGCTGGCCGTTGTCGAGCCGCCGGCCGTCGAGGTCGATGGTCCGGGCCCGGCCGCCCGGCACGCGGCCGGCCTCGAACAGCGTGACCGCGGCACCGCCGGCGACCAGATCGACGGCCGCGGCGAGACCGGCCCAGCCGGCGCCGATGACGGCGACTCTCATGTCAGCCGGCGATCCAGGTCTTCGCGGCGAGCCACAGCTTGCGCACCGGGGTCAGCGCGATGCGCTGGTGCAGCACCTGGAAATTCTCGGCGCGGATCTCGTCGAGCAGCGTACGGTAGATCGCGGCCATGATCAGCCCGGGGCGCTGGCTCTTGCGGTCGACCGCCGGCAACAGGGCAAAAGCCTGCGCGTAGTACTGCTCCGCGCGCTCGGCCTGGAAACGCATCAGTGCCGCGAAATTGTCGGAATAGCGGGCGTTCAGCAGGTCGGCGGCGGGCACGTTGAAGCGCTGCAGTTCGTCGATCGGGATGTAGATGCGGCCGCGCCGGGCATCCTCGCCGACGTCCCGGATGATGTTGGTCAGCTGGAAGGCCATGCCGAGATCGTGGGCGTATTTCAGCGTCTGGCGGTCGCGGTAGCCGAAGATCTCGGCCGACAGCAGGCCGACCACGCTGGCGACGCGGTAGCAGTACAGCGACAGCCCCTTGAAGTCGAGGTAGCGCGACTGCTGCAGGTCCATCTCCATGCCGTCGATGATTTCGAGCAGCTGCTCGGCCGGCAGGCTGAAGTCGCGGCTCGCGGCCTGCAGCGCCTGGCCGACCGGGTGCTGCGGCTGGCCATCGGCGATGCGGCTGACTTCCTGGCGCCACCAGGCGAGCTTGGTCGAGGCCAGCGCCGGGTCGTGGCATTCATCGACGACGTCGTCGACCTCGCGGCAGAAGGCATAGAGCGCCATGATCGCGCGGCGGCGCTCGGCGGGCAGGAACAGGAAGCTGTAATAGAAGGAGGAGCCGCTCTGCGCGCACTTCTCCTGGCAGTAGTGATCGGGATTCATGGGTCACATTGTAAGCGAGCGGCCGGCCAGCACCAGCCAGTCCGCCTTGCCGAGCGTCGGCCGGCGGGCGAAAACGTCGCCGCGCACCCGGCGCAGGCGTTCGAGGATGCGCAGGCCGCCCTGCACGGTCAGCCGGATTTCCCAGCCGAGCCGGCCGGGCAGTGCATGGACCAGCGGCGCGCCGCGGCGCATCAGCGCCTGCGCGCGGTCGATCTCGAAATCCATCAACGCCGCCCAGTTGGGCGACCAGCGGCCGGCGGCGATGTCGGCTTCGCCGACGCGGAAATGCGGGAAATCGGTCTGCGGGATGTAAACGCGGTTTTTCTGCCAGTCGACCGCGACGTCCTGCCAGAAATTGATCAGCTGCAGCGCGCTGCAGATGCAGTCCGACTGCTCGAGGTGTTCCGGCTCGGTGCGCCCGAACAGGTGCAGCACCAGCCGGCCGACCGGGTTGGCCGAACGCCGGCAGTAGTCGAGCAGTTCCGGGTAGTCGGCGTAGCGGGTCTTGACGACGTCCTGCGCGAAGGCGTCGAGCAGGTCGGCGAAAAGCGGCAGCGGCAGCGCGTGGACCGCGACGATCTCGGCCAGGTCGGCGAACAGCGGCGTCTGCGGCGTCAGGCCGGCGGCGATGCGGTCGAGTTCGGCGCGGTAGGCGGCCAGTCCGGCCAGGCGCTGTTCCGGCGTCGCGTCGCCCTCATCGGCGATGTCGTCGGCGCTGCGCGCGAAGCGGTAGATGACCTCGATCGGCCGGCGCAGGCGGCGCGGCACGAGCAGCGAGGCGACGGGAAAGTTCTCGTAGTGATCGACAGGCATGGGTGTATCGGGTCAGTCGGTGCTAGAATTCGCGCCGCCCGCCCGGGTGGCGAAATTGGTAGACGCACCAGATTTAGGTTCTGGCGCCGCAAGGCGTGGGGGTTCGAGTCCCTTCCCGGGCACCATGCCGAGCACTTCCTCGAGGAACTGTCCGGCCGGCAGGCGGAATCCCGCCGCGTTGCGATGGCCGCCGCCGCCGTAGCGCACGGCGATCGCGGCGACGTCGAAATCGCCCTGCGAGCGCAGCGACACCTTGGCCTCGCCATCCCCAGAAATCTGCCAGATCAGCCCGAAGCTGCCGCTGCGTTCGGCGAGCAGGTGGCCGAGTTCCGAAGCGAACAGCACGTTGGCGTTGACCGCGATGCCCTCGACCGCCAGCCAGCAGCGTTCGCCGTCGCCGAGTACGGCGTGGCCGTGGCGCAGCGCCTGCATCGCATCGACCGGTTCGCCGCGCAGCCGGGCCGGCATCGCCAGCCGGCCGTCGGCCAGACGCTCGACCTCGCGGCGGAAATAGCCCTCGATCGCGCCGCCGTCGGCCAGCATCCGGGCATAGCCGGGGGCGTCGGCATCCGTCGTCGCGCGCACCATCGCGTCCCAGTCGGCGAACGCGAAAGGCAGCAGGCGCAGCGCCCGGCAGAAGGCGCGGGTGCCGGGCAGCGCGAAGCGCCACAGGTCCTGGTCCTCGATGTGGGCGAGGGCGGGCGGCAGCGGGCGGTCCGGGTGGAAGAATTCCCAGGCCAGCCGGGCGCCGGACTTGCCGAGGTCGAAGCGCAGGTGCAGCCGCCGTTCCGCATCCCGGAATTCCTCCGCGCCGCCCGTTGTCGGCTGCAGGCGGCCCGACCACGGGGCGCGGGCCGACGCGTGGTGGTCGATCTGGGTGACCGACGCGGCATGGGTCGCCATGTCGGCAAGCTGTTCGGCCGGGAACGAGAAATCCAGGATATGGACCGCGTGGCCGTCGATCTCGGCCGCATGCCACGGTTCGCCGTGGTGCATCGGGCGGTAGCAGGCGGCGTTGCCGAAGCGGCGCCAGGCGGCATAGGCCGCGCCGAAGCCGTCCAGGCAGTCGGCGTGGTAGTAGACCGTGACCGGCGGCATCAATAGTGCGGCGGGATGTCGTCGCGCAGGCTGCGCTTTTCCTGCGGGATGGTCTGAACCTGGTCGCGCAGGGCGCGCAGTTCGCCGGCCAGAAAGTCGATCTGCTGCTGCTGGCGGAAAACGGTGCGGTTCAGTTCGTCGATCAGGTCCTCGGCGTAGCTGAGCTTGATCTCGAGGTCGTTGAAGCGGGATTCCAGCGGCGAATCAGTCATGGTCGGTCTTGCTTTTCCGGTTGGCGCGGCGTTCGTGCAGCAGGGGCAGGGTGGCGCCGATCAAGGTCAGCACGCACAGCCCGAAGATGATCCAGCCTTCGTTCATTGCTCTCTCCTGGTCGGCGAGGCCGCATCTTACTGCGGAAGCCCGGCGCCGTGGCGGCCGGGCCGGACATTCGATTTCTTCAAAAAAGATGTTGACGCTTTTCGCGGTTGGTCTATAATGCGGCCTTCTTCAGGCGGTTAGCTCAGTTGGTTAGAGCGCCACGTTGACATCGTGGAGGTCGTTGGTTCGATTCCAATACCGCCTACCAAATTCCTGACGGAGCTGATTCAATGTCTTTCCGAACTTGCAACGAAGTTCAGAAATCCTAACCGAGTCAGCTTTCGTTCGACAAAAAAGCGCGGCTCGTCCGCGCTTTTTTTACGCCCAGAGATTTGTCATGCCCGATATCAAACTGCCCGATGGTTCCGTCCGCTGCTACGAGCAAGCGGTTACCGTTGCCGAAGTCGCTGCCAGCATCGGCGCCGGCCTGGCCCGCGCCGCGTTGGCCGGCAAGGTCGATGGTCAGCTGGTCGATACCTCCTATTTGATCGAGCGTAACGCCGACCTGGCGATCATCACCGACCGCGACCCGGAAGGCCTCGAGGTCATCCGCCATTCGACCGCCCACCTGCTGGCCTACGCGGTTAAGGAGCTGTTCCCGGAGGCCCAGGTGACGATCGGTCCGGTCATCGAAAACGGCTTCTACTACGATTTTGCCTACAAGCGCCCGTTCACCCCGGAAGACCTGGCGGCGATCGAGAAGCGCATGGCCGAACTGGCCAAGAAGGACATTCCGGTCAGTCGCGAAGTCTGGCAGCGCGACGACGCGGTCAGCTTCTTCCTTGGGCTGGGTGAGAAGTACAAGGCTGAACTGATCGAGGCGATTCCGGCCGACCGGCAGGTCTCGCTGTACCGCGAGGGCGACTTCATCGACCTCTGCCGCGGCCCGCACGTACCGACCACGGCTAAGCTCAAGGTCTTCAAGCTGATGAAGGTGGCCGGTGCCTACTGGCGCGGCGATTCGAAGAACGAGATGCTGCAGCGCATCTACGGCACGGCCTGGGCCAAGAAGGAAGATCTCGACGCCTACCTGCACATGCTCGAGGAGGCCGAGAAGCGCGACCACCGCCGCCTGGGCAAGCAGTTCGACCTGTTCCACATGCAGGACGAGGCGCCGGGCCTGGTCTTCTGGCACCCGAAGGGCTGGGCGATCTGGCAGGAAATCGAGGGCTACATGCGCGCCGTGTATCGCAACAACGGCTACAAGGAAGTGCGTTGCCCGCAGATTCTCGACAAGGCGCTGTGGGAGAAGTCGGGCCACTGGGAGCACTACAAGGACAACATGTTCACGACCTCGTCGGAAAACCGCGACTATGCGGTCAAGCCGATGAACTGCCCGGGCCATGTCCAGGTCTTTAATTCCGACCTGCGTTCCTACCGCGAACTGCCGCTGCGTTACGGCGAGTTCGGCTCCTGCCACCGCAACGAGCCGACCGGCGCGCTGCACGGCCTGATGCGCGTGCGCGGCTTCGTCCAGGACGACGGCCACATCTTCTGTACCGAAGACCAGATCGAATCCGAAGTGACCGCCTTCAATGCGCTGGTCAAGAAGGTCTATGCCGATTTCGGCTTCACCGACGTCGCCGTCAAGCTGGCGCTGCGCCCGGATAGCCGGGTCGGCTCCGACGAAGTCTGGGACAAGGCCGAGGATGCGCTGCGCCAGGGCTTGCGCGCTTCCGGGCTGGAGTGGACCGAGCTGCCGGGCGAAGGCGCCTTCTACGGTCCGAAGATCGAATTCCACATCAAGGACGCGATCGGCCGTTCCTGGCAGTGCGGCACGATGCAGGTCGATTTCTCGATGCCGGGCCGGCTCGGCGCCGAATACGTCGCCGGCAACGACGAGCGCAAGGTACCGGTGATGCTGCACCGTGCGATCCTCGGTTCGCTCGAGCGCTTCATCGGCATCCTGATCGAAAACTTCGCCGGCGCGCTGCCGCTGTGGCTGGCACCGGTGCAGGCCGTCGTGCTCAACATCTCGGAAAAGCAGGCCGATTATGCGGCCGAAGTCGCGCAAAGGCTGCACGACGCGGGCTTCCGGGCTGAAGCGGATTTGCGCAACGAAAAAATTACCTATAAAATTCGAGAACATAGCTTGAACCGGCTGCCTTACCAGCTCGTTGTGGGCGACAAGGAAAAGGCGGACGGACTGGTGGCCGTGCGTACACGCGGTGGTCAGGACCTCGGACAAATGACGGTCGAGGCACTGATCGAGCGACTTCAGAAGGAAGTCGCGGCGCGGAGTGGCACGGCTTAATTATTGATATTTCGGGGGTTTTACCATCGCTCAGAACAAGGCCCATCGTTTAAACGATGAGATCACGGTACCGGAGATTCGTCTCCAGGGTGTTGAAGGTGAGCAGCTAGGAATTGTCAGCATTCGTGCTGCGCTGCAGATGGCGGAAGAAGCCGGGGTTGACCTGGTCGAAATCGCGCCGACGGCGAAACCGCCGGTCTGCCGCATCATGGACTACGGCAAGTTCAAGTATCAGGAACAGAAGCGCGCTCACGAAGCCAAGTTGAAGCAGAAGCAGGTGCAGGTCAAGGAAATCAAACTGCGCCCGGGTACCGACGAAAACGATTACCAGATCAAGCTCAGGAACATGACGCGTTTCCTGGAAGAAGGCGACAAGGTCAAGGTGACCCTGCGCTTCCGGGGCCGCGAAATGGCGCATCAGGAATTCGGCATGCGCCAGCTGGAACGGATCAAGGCGGATGTCGACGCCATCGGGCAGGTCGAGCAGATGCCGAAGATGGAAGGGCGTCAGATGATCATGGTCATCGCGCCGAAGAAGAAGTAGCAGTTGCAGTAAAAGTAGTTATTAGTGCTTTCGGGTAGTGCAAGCGTTCCCGCCGGGAACCACCTGACGGCATGTCATTAAGGAGCATCTAAATGCCCAAGATGAAGACCAAGAGCAGCGCCAAGAAGCGCTTTTCGGTCCGCGCTGGTGGTTCCATCAAGCGTGGCCAGGCCTTCAAGCGTCACATCCTGACGAAGAAGACCACCAAGAACAAGCGTCACCTGCGCGGTGCCGTCGGTGTTAACGAGCGCGACGTCGCATCCGTCCGCGCCATGATGCCCTACGCGTAAGGAGATAGAGCATGTCCCGAGTTAAACGTGGTGTAACGGCTCGCGCCCGTCACAAGAAGGTTCTCGCCCAGGCCAAGGGTTACCGCGGTCGCCGCAAGAACGTCTATCGCATCGCCAAGCAGGCGGTGATGAAGGCCGGTCAGTACCAGTACCGTGACCGTCGTCAACGCAAGCGCCAGTTCCGTTCCCTGTGGATCGCCCGTATCAATGCCGCCGCCCGCGAGCTCGGCATGAAGTACAGCACCTTCATGAACGGTCTGAAGAAGGCCAACATCGAAGTCGACCGCAAGGTCCTGGCCGACCTGGCCGTCTTCGATCAGCCGGCTTTTGCCGCCCTGGCCGCCCAGGCCAAGGCCAAGCTCGGCGCCTGAGCGAAAGCTTGAAGAAAAAAAGGAGGCGCAAGCCTCCTTTTTTGTTTTTGTTGGTGGAAATTCATGGACAACCTCGATCAGATCGTTAGCGAGGCGCAAGCCGCCTTCGCCGCCATTTCCGACCCGGACGCGCTGGAGCAGGCCAAGGCCCGCTTCCTCGGCAAGAGCGGCCAGATTACCGAACTCCTGAAGGGCCTGGGCAAGCTGCCGCCCGAGGAGAAGAAAACCGCGGGCGCCGCGATCAACGTCGCCAAGGCGGCGGTCGAGGCGGCGCTCAACGCCCGCCGCGAAGCGATCCGCAAGGCGGCGCTGGAAGCCCGTCTGGCCGAGGAGGCGCTCGACGTGACGCTGCCCGGTCGCAGCGAGGCGCGCGGCGGACTGCACCCGGTCACCCGCACGCTGGAACGCATCGAGTCGCTGTTCGCGTCGATCGGTTTCGAAGTGGCCGACGGTCCCGAGATCGAAGAGGATTTCTTCAACTTCACCGCGCTGAACACGCCCGAGGACCATCCGGCGCGTTCGATGCACGACACCTTTTACCTGCAGAACCCGGACGGCTCGCTGGCCGACAAGGTGCTGCTGCGGACCCATACCAGCCCGATCCAGGCGCGCTACATGCAGGCGCACGTCGCCCGCTACGGTCAACTGGAAAAAATGCCCGAAATCCGGATCATCGCGCCGGGCCGCGTCTACCGCGTCGATTCCGACGCGACCCACTCGCCGATGTTCCACCAGGTCGAAGGCCTGTGGGTCGGCGAGGGCGTCTCGTTCGCCGACCTCAAGGGCGTGATCGCCGATTTCCTGAAGAGCTTCTTCGAGACCGACGACCTGACCGTCCGTTTCCGTCCGTCTTTCTTCCCGTTCACCGAGCCGTCGGCCGAGATCGACGTCGCCTTCATGAGCGGCGCGCTGAAGGGCCGCTGGCTGGAAATCGCCGGCTGCGGCATGGTCCACCCCAATGTGCTGAAAATCGCCGGCATCGATCCGGAAAAATACACCGGCTTCGCCTTCGGCTTCGGTCCGGACCGTCTGACCATGCTGCGCTACGGCGTCAACGACCTGCGCCTGTTCTTCGAAGGCGACCTGCGTTTCCTGCGTCAGTTCGCCTGACGCCCCCTATCGAGCCCACGCTATGAAATTCTCCGAATCCTGGTTGCGTACCCTCGTCGATCCGAAGCTGTCGAGCGAGGAACTCTCCCACCTGCTGACCATGGCCGGCCTCGAAGTCGAGGAACTGGCGCCGGTCGCGCCGGCCTTCGACGGCGTCGTCGTCGCTCACGTGCTCGAAGTCGTCAAGCATCCGGATGCCGACCGCCTGAACGTCTGCCAGGTCGATATCGGCAACGGCACGCCGCAGCAGATCGTCTGCGGCGCGCCCAACGTCGCGCCCGGCCTCAGGGTGCCCTGCGCGCTGCCCGGCGCCGAGCTGCCCGGCGACTTCAAGATCAAGATTGCCAAGGTGCGCGGCATCGAGTCGTCCGGCATGCTGTGCTCGGCCAAGGAACTGGGCATCGCCGAGGACGCCTCCGGCCTGCTCGTGCTGCCGGCCGATGCGCCGGTCGGGCAGAGCATCCGCGCCTACCTCGACCTCGACGATCAGCAGTTCGAACTGAAGCTGACGCCGAACCGCGCCGACTGCCTGTCGCTGCAGGGCATTGCCCGCGAGGTCGGCGCGATCACCGGCACCCCGGCCAGGCTGCCGGAAATCGCCGACGTCCCGGCGACGATCGCCGACCAGCGTGCCGTCGTGCTCGACGCGCCGGATGCCTGCCCGCTCTACTGCGGCCGCGTCATCAACGGTGTCGATGCCAAGGCGCCGACGCCGGACTGGATGGTCCGCCGCCTCGAGCGCAGCGGCATCCGCGCGATCTCGGCGCTGGTCGACATCACCAACTACGTGATGCTCGAGCTCGGCCAGCCGCTGCACGCCTTCGACAACGCGAAACTCGACGGCGCCGTGCACGCCCGTCTGGCGCAGCCGGAAGAAAAGCTGCTGCTGCTGAACGAGCAGACGATCGCGGTCGACGCCGACGTGCTGATGATTTCCGATGACGCGAAGCCGCTGGCGATGGCCGGCATCATGGGGGGCGAGGAAAGCGGCGTCACGCTGGAAACGACTGGGCTCTTCCTGGAATCGGCCTTCTTCGCACCCAAGGCGATCGCCGGTCGCGCCCGCCGCTACGGCTTCGGCTCGGACGCCTCGCACCGCTTCGAGCGCGGCGTCGACTTCGGCGGCACGCGCCGCGCCCTCGAGCGCGCGACGCAACTGATCCTGGAAATCTGCGGCGGCCAGGCCGGTCCGGTCACCGTGGCGCAGGCCGCGCTGCCGGCCCGCACGCCGGTCCGCCTGCGCACCGCGCGCGCCGAGAAGGTGCTCGGCCTGCCGCTCGGCGCCGGGCGCATCGCCGGCCTGTTCCAGGGGCTGGCGCTGTCCTTCGAACGGCAGGGGGACGATTTCCTGGTGACGCCGCCGTCCTGGCGCTTCGACATGGAAATCGAGGAAGACCTGATCGAGGAAATCGCCCGCCTGTACGGCTACGACAACATCCCGGCGCCGGCCCCGCGCGGCCCGCTGCAGATGCAGGTCCAGCCCGAGGCGCAACGTCCGGCTTTCCGCGTCCGCCAGATGCTGGCCGACCGCGGCTACCAGGAAGTCGTCAATTTCGCCTTCGTCGAGACCGCGTGGGAAGCCGATTTCGCCGGCCGGACCGAAGAAGCCGAGCTGATCCGCCTGGCCAACCCGATCGCCAGCCAGATGGCGGTGATGCGGTCGACGCTGATCGGCGGCCTGATTTCCAATTTGGTCACCAACCTCAAGCGCAAGCAGAGCCGCGTCCGCCTGTTCGAAGTCGGCCGCTGTTTCCACCGCGATGCCGCCGCGACGCCGGTTGCCGGCTTCCGCCAGCCGTGGATGCTGGCCGGCCTGGCCTACGGCGGTGCGCTGCCGGAGGGCTGGGGCAGCGGCGCGCGCAAGGTCGACTTCTACGACGTGAAGGGCGACCTCGAGGCGCTGCTGGCGCCGGCCGCGCTGCGTTTCGAGAAGCTCGCCCACCCGGCGCTGCATCCGGGCCGTGCCGCGCGCATCCTGCTCGACGGCCGCGACATCGGCTGCGTCGGTGAACTGCATCCGGAGTGGGTGCAGAAGTACGACCTGCCGGTCGCACCCGTCGTGTTCGAACTCGATTTCGCCGCCGTCAAGGCGTCGACCGTGCCGGCCTACGCCGAGGTCTCCAAGTTCCCGCCGGTCGTCCGCGACCTGGCCGTCGTCGTCGATCAGAACCTGTCGCTGCAGACCCTGTTCGACGCGCTGGAAACCCGTCGACCGCCCCTCGTCAAGGACGTCAATCTGTTCGATATTTACGTCGGAAAGGGCGTCCCGGAAAACAAGAAAAGTCTTGCTTTCCGTATAGTTATGCAAGATACTCAACGCACTTTGCTAGATACGGAAGTCGATGCTGCCATGCAGCAACTGATGTCTTGTCTCGAACAGGCGTTCGGAGCCCAACTGCGTGCCTGACGGAAAAATAACGATGACGTTGACGAAAGCCGAGCTCGCCGACCTGCTGTTCGAGAAGGTTGGCCTCAACAAGCGTGAGGCCAAGGACATGGTCGAGGCCTTTTTCGAGGAAATCCGCAACGCGCTGGAAACCGGCGACGGCGTCAAGCTGTCCGGTTTCGGCAACTTCCAGCTGCGCGACAAGCCGCAGCGTCCGGGACGCAACCCCAAGACCGGCCAGGAAATCCCGATCACCGCGCGGCGCGTCGTGACCTTCCATGCCAGCCAGAAACTGAAGTCCGATGTCGAGCTCGCCTGCGATGGAACCGCGGCTTAAAACTCCGGGCGGCGACGAGTTGCCGCCGATCCCCGCCAAGCGTTACTTCACGATCGGTGAAGTCAGCGAGCTGTGCGGCGTCAAGCCGCACGTGCTGCGCTACTGGGAGCAGGAATTCAACCAGTTGAAGCCGGTCAAGCGCCGCGGCAACCGGCGTTACTACCAGCATCACGAGGTGCTGCTGGTCCGCCGTATCCGCGAGCTTCTTTATAATCAGGGTTTTACGATCAGCGGCGCGCGCAATCGCCTGGAAGAGGGCGGTCCGGTCGAAGCCGCTTCGGCCGAAAAGCCGGAGCAGGCCAGTGCAGCGAACGGCCTGCGCGAAGAATTAATTTCGATTATCGAGCTGTTGCGGCTTTGAATTCCGGGAGTTTCCGGTATAATGCGCGGCTCGTCGGGGTGTAGCGCAGCCTGGTAGCGCACTTGCATGGGGTGCAAGGGGTCGCGAGTTCGAATCCCGCCGCCCCGACCAAGAGAATCAAGCACTTAGGCCAATCTTCGGATTGGCCTAAGTTCTTTCTAGGCTCTTGTTTTTGAAAATTCCCCCCACAATTCCCCCCACAGATTCGTGGGCTGTTATGGGACTACTTTCGTGGCTCCTGTGGATGTGGAGTTTTCCTGAGCGGATTGATGCGCCAGATTCTAGATATCTCGAGATGCCAACTCACTTTCTGCCACTCAGTAGCAGGGAAGTCGATAAGGCGCTAGATACAGCAAGGCGGCTGTTCCTGCTGTGGGGCCATTTCACATAATTCGGCCTATACGGCGATTGGGGGACCTTCAAAGCGAAGTCAGCGATGTGGCCGGTTCAGCCTGCAAGAGAACTAGGCGGTCGAACAGCGGCTTGTGTGGTGTAGTGGCATAATTTGCAGCGTCTTGCCCCGCCAGCCTGAATACCACTCAACGAATTGGTTGGAGACTCTGTGGCCAGACCATATCGCAAGAGTCCGAAAAGCTGCGTCTTAAGAAACAAGGTCTCGTGCGTGACCTTCTAACTGGAAAGACAAGGGTATTACGATGACTTGGACTGTAGACCAACCATTTCAAGCATTGGCCCTAACGGGCGGCGGTTACAGGGGACTTTTTACTGCAAAGGCATTGGCGGTCATTGAAGACCATCTGCAAAAGCCAATAGGCCAATGTTTTGATCTGACTTGCGGCACATCCATCGGTGGCATCGTAGCGCTAGCAGTTGCATTCGAAGTGCCAATGGCCCGAGTGGTACAAGTGTTTCTGGAGCATGGTGCGAAGATTTTCCCTATTCACGAGCCACCAGAAGGCAAACTCAAAATTGGGTTGGACTTGTGGAAGCACGCAAGGAAGGCCAGGTACTCGACATCTCCTCTGCGGGATGCCATCTCTGAGCTCATACCCGCGAATGCCACCTTGGGAGATGCTATTCATCCGGTAGCAATTCCTGCCGTAAATGTTACCCAAGGAACACCGCAGGTATTCAAAACCCGGCACAAGCGTGAATGGAATCGGGATTGGAAACTCAAGGCTGTTAATGTTGCTTTGGCAACTGCTGCAGCTCCAACATTTTTCGAATTGGCAGAGGTTCAAGGGTGCCTCTACGCAGACGGTGGCTTATTCGCCAATGCGCCTGATTTGATTGCAGCACATGAGGCAGAGCACTTTTTTGAAGTCCCGGCAGCTGCCTTGCGAATCCTGAGCGTAGGAACGACAACTCAGAGCTATTCTCTTTCGTTTAGCTCGGGGCGTGACTTCGGTGTTGCTGATTGGATGCAGGACCAGCGCTTGTTTTCAGTAATGATTTCGGCACAACAGCAGTTTGTGGACCAACTGGTTTCTCATCGCCTAAAAGAGCGATATTTCCGGATTGATCATGAACCTTCCCAAGAGCAGGCAAAAGACCTCGGGCTGGACGTAGCCACCGAAGCGGCCAAGAAAACCTTGCTTGCCTTAGCTGAAAAAGCTGTCACAGATGTGCTTACCACTAAACTGCCTGTATTCTTATCGCATAATCCACAATTGCAACTGATTAAGGACTAAGGCCTTGGGCAAAGCGGCATCTCTATTTAATGGTGCAGGTGAGCAAACTCTCCTGAAACGAGTTACCCCGACAACAGAGCAGCGTGAGTTTCTCCAGACTCAATGGAATGCGCTCGCGGACCACCTAAAGCAAGCGCTTTACACCGATTACGGGTACCCGATTTCTACCTGGCTACAAGGCTCATATAAATATGGAACGCTGATTAAGCCAGTTCACGTGGACGAAGAATACGACGTCGATGTGGGTATTTATTTTCAGTGGGAAAACGATGGTAACGCCACACCAGCTCCGACCCAATTAAGAGAATGGGTTCAACGAGAGCTGCTGGTCTTCAAATCACTGAATGCCGATGTAAATAGCATTTCCGAGCCACCAAAAGAACGCTGCTCACGAGCCATTTACGAGAAAAAATTCCACATTGACACCCCTGTGTATCACCTCGAAAAATCAACAGACACACGTCGATTAGCCTGTTTGTCTGGGGCATGGGAGGACAGCGACCCGAAGGCCATCTACGAGTGGTTTAAGAACGTCGTGTGGGGTGATGATAGAGAGCAGCTACGCAGGCTCGTTCGATATCTGAAAGGTTGGGCAGCAGTGGCCTTTGTAGAGTCTGCCGCAGCGAGACCCTCCTCGATATTGCTCACAGTATTGGCTGCTGAGAGCTTCGAAAAACACTTGTTGAGCCGCTTAATCGGAATGGATGACGAAGACGCACTTATCTTGGTCATCAAGGATATGCACGAGCGCCTTTTTGGCGACCGAGTTGTACTTAATCCGATTGATGAGTCTGAGAATCTGAACCGGATTCCAGATGAGCACTGGGATGTATTCCTGACCAATCTGCAGGCCCTTCGAAATGCAGCTGAAAACGCAGAAGCTGAACAGGACGAAGCTGCAGCAGCCCTTGCGTGGTCAGAAGTTTTTTCCTTCCTGATGCCGCTGCCACCAACTCAGGAAGTCGAGGTAGTGGAGGAAGTTTCTGGGCGAGCTATCATGGTGCTTCCGGAAATTGAAATTGAGGTCTTTGACCGAGTCTCGAAAAAGCCAATCGGTAAGCACCGAAATGAGGTTCCCAGCGTCCCGAAAGACTGTGACCTGATTTTCAAAATAGTGAACCCTCATGTTATTCCGGAATACGCCTCCGTGGAATGGACCGTACGAAATGACGGCGAGGAGTCGGACTACATCGGTGACCTTGGCCATCGTCGTATGGGCATTAGGATGCTGGAAGCCGATGAACACACTGCATACGCTGGTCTCCACTTCATGGATTGCGTTGTTCGTTTCAACGGACAAGTTTATGCAGTTCGTCGAGTCCCTGTAACCGTTAAAGACGTCAATTACCCTGCAAGAAACCCGCCAAGACCTTCCTATACAAAGCTATTCAGCAAATTTCGGCGTAGACGCTAACCCGAAAAGAAAGAGGGAGCTCCCAACAATATGGACTGCATCGTTCCGATGAATGGACAGGCTACCCGGCCTGCCGTGTTCCCGTGAGCATTTGCGCTGTCCAGCACATCGTGCGCAATCCGCTGCAGTCTGTCTACATTAAGCTGTGCAGCATCCGCAGGCGTTTAGGCAGCGGTACGTCAGCAGACCTTCAGTATCTTGCGGTAGCCATCTCTGTGGGTCAGTTCGACGTATAGGCTGCTTCGTCCCACGATCACAGTAAGCCCCCGGCAAACCCAGGTGGCTTTCTGATTCAGGCAGCGGATTCTGGCTGCCAGCGATGCGGCAGTAATTCGCCGACCCGACTGTTGGGCTGGGTCGGCAAGCGAGACAGGATGTCCTTCAG
>JAQUAX010000023.1 GCA_028687035.1 Dechloromonas sp.
CCGCGTCGATCTGGTCGTACGCCTTGGCCGCGCCGCCGTACTTGGCAGCCAGCACGGTCGTGATCGCAGCGGTCAGCGTGGTCTTGCCGTGGTCAACGTGACCGATGGTGCCGACGTTTACGTGCGGCTTCGTACGTTCGAATTTTTCCTTAGCCATTATCGGTTCTCCAATAAGGTGTTACTTCTTGTTGATGACTGCCTCGGCGACGTTCTTCGGCGCTTCGGTGTAGTGCTTGAATTCCATCGTGTAGGTCGCGCGGCCCTGGGTCAGCGAACGCAGGGAGGTCGCATAGCCGAACATTTCGGACAGCGGAACCTCGGCACGAACTTCCTTCGTGCCACCCGGCAGATCGTCCATACCCTGGACGATACCGCGACGGGAGGACAGGTCGCCCATGACGTTACCCATGTAGTCTTCCGGGGTCTCGACGACGACCGCCATCATCGGCTCAAGCAGCGACGGGGAGGCCTTCTTCATGCCTTCCTTGAAAGCCATCGAAGCCGCCATGCGGAAGGCGTTTTCGTTGGAGTCAACGTCGTGGTAGGAGCCGTCGAACAGCGTGAACTTGACATCGACCACCGGGAAGCCAGCCAGCACGCCGC
This sequence comes from Dechloromonas sp., assembly GCA_028687035.1. Taxonomy (GTDB): domain Bacteria; phylum Pseudomonadota; class Gammaproteobacteria; order Burkholderiales; family Rhodocyclaceae; genus Azonexus. Next base: position 604 of record JAQUAX010000023.1, read on the forward strand.
TGGTGACGGCATCCTGCAGACCCTTGTCGACCGCCGGGATGAATTCGCGCGGAACGACACCACCCTTGATCGCATCGACGAATTCGTAGCCCTTGCCGGCTTCGTTCGGCTCGATCTTGAGCCAGACGTGACCGAACTGGCCGCGACCGCCGGACTGCTTGACGAACTTGCCTTCCTGCTCGACCGCCTTCTTGATGCATTCGCGGTAAGCCACCTGCGGCGCGCCGACGGAGGCTTCGACGTTGAATTCACGGCGCATGCGGTCGACGATGATGTCGAGGTGCAATTCGCCCATGCCGGAAATGATGGTCTGACCGGATTCTTCGTCGGTACGGACACGGAAGGACGGATCTTCGGCAGCCAGACGGCCCAGCGCGATACCCATCTTTTCCTGGTCGGCCTTGGTCTTCGGTTCCACGGCGACGTGAATCACCGGCTCCGGGAAAACCATGCGCTCGAGAATGATCGGCGCATCCGGATCGCACAGCGTCTCGCCGGTCGTCACTTCCTTCAGACCGACGCAGGCAGCGATGTCGCCCGCCAGAACTTCCTTGATTTCTTCGCGGTTGTTGGCGTGCATCTGCAGAATACGGCCGATGCGCTCCTTCTTGCCCTTGACCGAGTTGTAAACGGTCGCACCGGAGGTCAGGACGCCCGAATAAACGCGGATGAAAGTCAGCTGACCGACGAACGGGTCAGTCATCAGCTTGAACGCCAGCGCCGAGAACTTTTCGCTGTCGTCGGCCTTGCGCGACACTTCGCGCTCGTGCTCGTCAACGCCTTGAACCGGCGGAATGTCGACCGGCGACGGCAGCAGCTCAACGACCGCGTCCAGCATGCGCTGAACACCCTTGTTCTTGAAGGCCGTACCGCACAGCATCGGCTGGATTTCGCAGGCCAGGGTGCGCATGCGGAGACCCAGCTTGATCTTCTCTTCCGACAGCTCGCCGTTTTCCAGGTATTCGTTCATCAGATCTTCCGAGGCTTCAGCAGCCGCTTCGATCATCTGTTCGCGCCAGGTTTGTGCGGTTTCGACCAATTCGGCCGGAATGTCGCGGTAGTCGAACTTCATGCCCTGGGAAGCTTCGTCCCAGTAGATGGCCTTCATCTTGAGCAGATCGACAACACCTTCGAACGAGTCTTCCGCACCGATGGGAATGACGATCGGCACCGGGCTGGCCTTCAGGCGGGTCTTCATCTGGTCGACGACCTTGAAGAAGTTGGCGCCGGAGCGGTCCATCTTGTTCACGAAGGCAAGGCGCGGCACCTTGTATTTGGTGGCCTGACGCCACACGGTTTCGGACTGCGGCTGAACGCCGCCGACCGCACAGTAAACCATGCAGGCGCCGTCCAGGACGCGCATCGAGCGCTCGACTTCAATGGTGAAGTCGACGTGTCCCGGGGTATCGATGATGTTGAAACGGTGCTCCGGGAAGGAGCTGTCCATGCCCCTCCAGAAGCAGGTCGTCGCCGCCGAGGTGATGGTGATGCCGCGCTCCTGCTCCTGCTCCATCCAGTCCATGGTGGCGGCACCGTCGTGCACTTCACCGATCTTGTGATTAACACCGGTGTAGTACAGGATGCGCTCGGTCGTCGTCGTCTTGCCGGCGTCGATGTGGGCGCTGATACCGATATTGCGGTAGCGCTCGATGGGGGTTTTACGTGCCACGGTAGATACCTTCCAGATAAGGAGGAATTAGAAGCGGAAGTGGGCGAAGGCCTTGTTGGCCTCGGCCATGCGATGGACTTCGTCGCGCTTCTTGACGGCACCGCCGCGGTTTTCGGAGGCTTCCAGCATTTCGGCAGCCAGGCGCTGACCCATGGACTTTTCCGAACGCTTGCGGGCGGACTCACGCAGCCAGCGCATGGCCAGCGCGGCGCGACGGGCCGGACGCACTTCGACCGGGACCTGGTAGTTGGCGCCGCCGACGCGGCGGGACTTCACTTCGACCATCGGCTTGACGTTACCCATCGCAGAGGTGAAGACCTCGAGCGGGTCCTTGCCGGACTTGGTGGTGATGATGTCAAAGGCGCCATAGACGATGCGCTCGGCGACCGACTTCTTGCCGCTTTGCATGATGGCGTTGATGAACTTGGAAACTTCGACGTTGCCGAACTTCGGATCCGGCAGAATATCGCGCTTGGGTACTTCACGACGACGGGGCATGTTTAACCTCTCTTGACACTATTCAGTTGAAAAGCCGGGAAGGGGTTTTAACCCACCCGGCCCTCTTGGCCGCCCAGATGGACGACCACTTACTCAAGCCACTTGTTTTATCAAGCAGCCTTCGGACGCTTGGCACCGTACTTGGAACGGGACTGCTTGCGATCCTTGACGCCCTGCGTATCCAGGGAACCGCGCACGGTGTGGTAACGCACACCCGGCAAGTCCTTGACACGACCACCGCGGATCAGGACCACGGAGTGTTCCTGCAGGTTGTGGCCTTCACCGCCGATGTACGAAATGACTTCGAAGCCATTCGTCAGACGAACCTTGCAAACCTTACGGAGCGCGGAGTTCGGCTTCTTCGGGGTGGTGGTATAAACGCGGGTGCAGACGCCACGCTTCTGCGGGCACTTTTCCAGCGCAGGAACCTTGCTCTTGGCCTTTTCGGCGACACGCGGCTTGCGCACGAGCTGGTTGATGGTCGGCATATCAATTCCTTCAACAGCCAGGCCCCACAACGGGGCACGACGGCAATTTTGTTATCCATAGCGGAGACAATGATTAGCCTCCGCCGACAAAGACCATAAATTCTATGATCGATCAACCCCCGTGTCAACGAAGACACGAGGGTCGGCTCAACGCATCAGAGACCCTGATCGGCCCCGGAGGTTTCATTCTCGCCGGCGACTTCCTCGAAAGGACGATCGATGGCGATATCCTCGCCTGCCGCCTGCGCCTTGCGGCTGCGGTGGTAGGCCAGGCCCGTACCGGCCGGAATCAGACGGCCGACGATGACGTTCTCCTTCAGACCGCGCAGCTCGTCGCGCTTGCCCATGATGGCAGCTTCGGTGAGAACGCGGGTCGTTTCCTGGAAGGAAGCGGCGGAGATGAACGAATCGGTCGACAGCGATGCCTTGGTGATACCGAGCAGCATGTGCTCGAACGTCGCCGGAATCTTGCCATCAGCCATCACGCGGTCGTTCTCGGCAAGCAGTTCGGCACGCTCGACCTGTTCGGACTTGATGAACTTGGTGTCACCCGGTTCGACGATGGTCACGCGGCGCAGCATCTGGCGGACGATCACTTCAATGTGCTTGTCGTTGATCTTCACGCCCTGCAGACGATAGACGTCCTGGACTTCGTCGGTGATGTAGCGGGCCAGAGCCTCAACCCCCTGCAGGCGCAGGATGTCGTGCGGATCCGGTTCGCCTTCGACGATCTTCTCGCCCTTGTTGACCACCTGGCCGTCGTGCACCAGCACGTGCTTGTCCTTGGAAATCAGGAACTCGTGCTGATTGCCGTCGAGATCGGTGATGATCAGGCGCTGCTTGCCCTTGGTATCCTTGCCGAAGCTGATCGTGCCGGTGTATTCGGCGAGCACGGAGGCATCCTTCGGCGTGCGGGCTTCGAACAGTTCGGCAACGCGCGGCAGACCGCCGGTAATGTCGCGGGTCTTGGCGGACTCCTGCGGCATACGGGCCAGCACATCGCCGACGCCGACCTGCTGGCCGTCGAGCACGGAAATGATCGAGCCGACCTGGAAGGCGATGGAAACCGGGTGGTCGCTACCGGCAACGCGGACCTCGAGACCGTTTTCATCGAGCAGCTTGACGACCGGACGGACGCCCTTGGCGGTCGTCTTGCCGCCACGCTTGTGGTCGATGACGACCAGCGTGGACAGACCGGTCACGTCGTCGACCTGCTTGGCGACGGTGACGCCTTCCTCGACGTTCTCGAAGCGGGCGATACCGGCGTACTCGGTGATGATCGGACGGGTGTGCGGGTCCCAGGAGGCCAGCTTGGTGCCGGCCTTGATCGACTGACCTTCGTCGACCGCCAGCATCGCGCCGTAAGGCACCTTGTGGCGTTCGCGCTCGCGACCGTGATCGTCGGTGATCAGCACTTCGCCGGAGCGGGAAATGACGACCTTCTCGCCCTTGGCGCTGGTCACGTAACGCATGTTGGAGGTCAGGCGCACGGTACCGGCGGACTTGGCCTCGACCTGCGAAGCGACAGCCGCACGGGAGGCCGCGCCGCCGACGTGGAAGGTCCGCATGGTCAGCTGGGTACCCGGCTCGCCGATCGACTGGGCGGCGATGACGCCGACCGATTCGCCGGCGTTGACCATCGTGCCGCGACCGAGGTCACGACCGTAGCACTTGGCGCACAGGCCGTAGCGGGTGTCACAGGTCAGCGGGGTGCGGACCTTGACTTCGTCGATGCCGAGCTTGTCGATCAGGTCGACCAGGTCTTCGTCCAGCATGGAGCCGGCGAAGATCACGGTTTCCTGCGTTTCCGGGTCGACCAGGTCGTCGACCGTGACGCGGCCGAGAATCCGCTCGCGCAGCGCCTCGATGACTTCGCCGCCCTCGACCAGCGCCTTGACGACGAAGCCGTTCTTGGTGCCGCAGTCGTCTTCGGTGATCACCAGATCCTGCGTGACGTCGACCAGACGGCGAGTCAGGTAACCGGAGTTCGCAGTCTTCAGCGCGGTGTCGGCCAGACCCTTACGGGCGCCGTGCGTCGAGATGAAGTACTGGAGAACGTTCAGGCCTTCGCGGAAGTTCGTGGTGATCGGGGTCTCGATAATCGAGCCGTCCGGCTTCGCCATCAGGCCGCGCATACCGGCCAGCTGACGGATCTGGGCGGCGGAACCGCGGGCGCCGGAGTCGGCCATCATGTAGATGGAGTTGAACGATTCCTGCTTGACTTTCTTGCCGTGGCGATCGACGGCATCCTCGTGACCGAGTTCTTCCATCATCACCTTGGCGACCTGGTCACCGGTGCGGCCCCAGATATCGACGACCTTGTTGTAACGCTCGCCCTGGGTAACCAGACCGTTCGTGTATTGGGTCTCGATTTCCTTCACTTCGGCTTCGGCCGAGGCGATGATCTCGTACTTCTTGGCCGGAACGCGCATGTCGTCCGAGCAGAAGGAGATGCCGGCGCGGGTCGCCAGCGCGTAGCCGTTCTGCATCAGCTTGTCGGCAAAGACGACGGTTTCCTTCAGGCCGCAGCGACGGAAGGACTCGTCGATCAGCTTGGAGATTTCCTTCTTCTTCAGCGCCTTGTCGATCGCCTTGAACGGCAGGCCCTTCGGCAGGATGCGCGAAAGCAGCGCACGGCCGGCCGTGGTTTCGATACGGACCATTTTCTCGGTCCATTCGTCGTCCACCGCACCCGGCTCGTATTGCTTCAGGCGCACCGAGATGCGGGCATGGATGTCGAGCTCGCCGGCCGCCATCGCGCGGTCGATTTCGGCGATGTCCGCGAAGTACATGCCCTCGCCCTTGGCGTTGATGCGCTCGCGGGTCGCGTAGTACAGACCGAGAACGATATCCTGCGACGGCACGATGATCGGCTGGCCGTTGGCGGGCGACAGCACGTTGTTGGAGGCCAGCATCAGCGTGCGGGCTTCCATCTGCGCTTCGAGCGACAGCGGCACGTGGACGGCCATCTGGTCACCGTCGAAGTCGGCGTTGAACGCCGCGCAGACGAGCGGGTGCAGCTGGATCGCCTTGCCTTCGATCAGGGTCGGTTCGAAGGCCTGGATACCGAGACGGTGCAGCGTCGGCGCACGGTTCAGCATGACCGGGTGTTCGCGGATGACATCCTCAAGAATGTCCCACACGACCGGTTCCTGGCCTTCGACCATCTTCTTGGCCTGCTTGATGGTCGTGGCGTAACCCAGCACTTCCAGCTTGTGGAAGATGAAGGGCTTGAACAGTTCCAGCGCCATCAGCTTGGGCAGGCCGCACTGGTGCAGCTTCAGCTGCGGACCGACCACGATGACCGAACGGCCCGAGTAGTCGACGCGCTTGCCGAGCAGGTTCTGACGGAAACGGCCGCCCTTGCCCTTGATCATGTCGGCCAGCGACTTCAGCGGACGCTTGTTGGCGCCGGTCATCGCCTTGCCGCGACGGCCGTTGTCGAGCAGCGAGTCGACCGACTCCTGCAGCATGCGCTTTTCGTTGCGGACGATGATTTCCGGGGCCTTCAGCTCGAGCAGGCGCTTCAGGCGGTTGTTCCGGTTGATGACGCGACGGTAGAGGTCGTTCAGGTCGGAGGTCGCGAAGCGGCCGCCGTCCAGCGGGACCAGCGGACGCAGGTCCGGCGGCAGCACCGGCAGCACTTCGAGGATCATCCAGTCCGGCTTGATACCGGACTTCTGGAAACCTTCGAGGATCTTCAGACGCTTGGCCAGCTTCTTGTTCTTGGCTTCGGAACCGGTGACTTCCAGCTCGGCGCGCAGCGATTCGACTTCGCTGTTCAGCTCGAGGTTGCGCAGCAGTTCGCGAATACCTTCGGCGCCCATCAGCGCCTGGAATTCATCGCCATGCTCCTCGACCATCTCCAGGTACTGCTCTTCGGTCAGCAGCTGGCGGCGTTGCAGCGTGCCGACCATGCCCGGGTCGGTCACGACATAGGCTTCGAAGTACAGCACGCGCTCGATGTCGCGCAGCGTCATGTCGAGGACCATGCCCAGACGGGACGGCAGCGACTTCAGGAACCAGATGTGGGCGACCGGCGAAGCCAGTTCGATGTGACCCATGCGGTCGCGGCGAACCTTGGCCAGCGTCACTTCGACGCCGCACTTCTCGCAGATCACGCCGCGGTGCTTCAGGCGCTTGTACTTGCCGCAGAGGCACTCGTAGTCCTTGATCGGGCCGAAGATCTTGGCGCAGAACAGGCCATCGCGCTCCGGCTTGAAGGTGCGGTAGTTGATGGTTTCCGGCTTCTTGACTTCACCGTAGGACCAGGAACGGATCTTCTCGGGCGAAGCGAGGCCGATGGTAATCGCGTCGAATTCCTCCTCGGCGGTTACCTGCTTGAACAGATCGAGCAATGCTTTCATCGTTTAACTCCTGAGCCCTATCAGTAACGTTCCAGATCGATGTCGATCGCCAGGGAACGGATTTCCTTGACCAGCACGTTGAAGGATTCCGGCATGCCGGCATCGATGCGGTGCTCGCCCTTGACGATGTTCTCGTAGACCTTGGTCCGGCCATTCACGTCGTCGGACTTGACGGTCAGCATTTCCTGCAGCACGTAGGACGCGCCGTAGGCTTCCAGCGCCCACACTTCCATTTCACCGAAGCGCTGGCCGCCGAACTGCGCCTTGCCGCCCAGCGGCTGCTGGGTGACCAGCGAGTACGGACCGGTCGAACGGGCGTGCATCTTGTCGTCGACCAGGTGGTGCAGCTTCAGGTAGTGCATGTAGCCGACCGTGACCTGGCGCTCGAAAGCGTCGCCGGTGCGGCCGTCGAACAGCGTCATCTGGCCCGAGGACGGCATGCCGGCCAGCGCCAGCATTCCCTTGATTTCCTCTTCCTTGGCGCCGTCGAACACCGGGGTCGCAAACGGTACGCCGGAGGTCAGGTTGCCGGCCATTTCCATGATCTCGCCATCCGACAGCTCGTCGAGGTTTTCCGACTTGCCGCTGGCGTTGTAGATCTGGTCCAGGAATCCGCGCACTTCGGTGACCGCGGCCTGGCGACGCAACATGCCGCCGATCTTGTAACCGAGACCCTTGGCGGCCAGACCGAGGTGAACTTCGAGAATCTGGCCGACGTTCATCCGCGACGGGACGCCGAGCGGGTTCAGCACGATGTCGACCGGGGTACCGTCGGCCATGTAGGGCATGTCCTCGACCGGCAGGATGCGCGAGACGACACCCTTGTTACCGTGACGGCCGGCCATCTTGTCGCCGGGCTGCAGGCGACGCTTGACCGCGACATAGACCTTGACCATCTTCTGCACGCCCGGCGGCAGTTCGTCGCCCTGGGTCAGCTTCTTGCGCTTGGCTTCGAAAGCCAGGTCGAAGTCCTTGCGGGCCTGCTCGAGCGCGTCCTTGACCTGCTCGAGCTGCTGCGCGATCTCGTCGTCGGCCAGGCGGATGTCGAACCAGTGGTGCGGATCCATGCCGTCCAGGTAGGACTGCTCGATCACGGAGCCCTTGGCCAGCTTCTTCGGACCGCCATTGGCCTTCTTGCCGACGATCAGGCGACCGATCCGCTCGAATGCGTCGCGCTCGACGATACGCATCTGGTCGGCGAGGTCGAGCTTGTAGTGGCGCAGATGCTCGTCGATGATCGACTGGGCGCGCTTGTCGCGCTCGATCCCTTCGCGGGTGAACACCTGGACGTCGATGACGGTGCCGGCGATGCCGGACGGCACGCGCAGCGAGGTGTCCTTCACGTCGGAAGCCTTCTCGCCGAAGATCGCGCGCAGCAGCTTCTCTTCCGGGGTCAGCTGGGTTTCGCCCTTCGGCGTGACCTTGCCGACCAGCACGTCGCCGGCTTCGACTTCTGCGCCGATGTACACGATGCCGGAGTCGTCCAGGCGGGACAGCTGGACTTCGCCCAGCGACGCGATGTCGCGGGTGATTTCCTCGGGTCCGAGCTTGGTGTCGCGGGCGACGACCGTCAGTTCCTCGATGTGGATCGAGGTGTAGCGGTCTTCGGCGACGACGCGTTCGGAGATCAGGATCGAGTCTTCGAAGTTGTAGCCGTTCCACGGCATGAACGCGATCAGCATGTTCTGGCCGAGCGCGAGTTCGCCCTTGTCGGTCGAAGCGCCATCGGCAACCACGTCGCCGCGGGCGATATGGTCACCGACCTTGACCATCGGCCGCTGGTTGATGTTGGTGTTCTGGTTGGAACGGGTGTACTTCGTCAGGTTGTAGATGTCGACACCGACTTCGCCGGCGACGGTCTCGTTGTCGTTGACGCGGACCACGACGCGGCCGGCATCGACGTAGTCGACCTTGCCGCCCCGTCGGGCGACGACGGCCGTCCCCGAGTCGACGGCGACCGTGCGTTCGATGCCGGTACCGACCAGCGGCTTTTCCGGACGCAGGCAGGGCACGGCCTGGCGCTGCATGTTGGCGCCCATCAGCGCACGGTTCGCGTCGTCATGTTCCAGGAACGGAATCAGCGAGGCGGCAACGGAAACGATCTGGCCCGGCGCAACGTCCATGTACTGGACGCGGGACGGCTCGGCGAGAATGGTTTCGCCCTTCTCGCGGCAGGTCACCAGATCGTCGGACAGGCGGCCTTCGCTGTCGAGCGAGGCGTTGGCCTGGGCGACGACGTAGTTGCCTTCCTCGATCGCGGACAGGTATTCGATCTGGTCGGTCACCTTGCCGCCTTCGACCTTGCGGTAGGCGGTCTCGATGAAGCCGTAGCTGTTGACGCGGGCGTACAGCGCCAGCGAGTTGATCAGGCCGATGTTCGGACCTTCCGGCGTTTCGATCGGGCAGACGCGGCCATAGTGGGTCGGGTGCACGTCGCGCACCTCGAAGCCGGCGCGCTCGCGGGTCAGACCGCCCGGGCCGAGGGCCGAGACACGACGCTTGTGCGTGATCTCGGACAGCGGGTTGGTCTGGTCCATGAACTGCGACAGCTGGCTGGAACCGAAGAATTCCTTGATCGCGGCGCTGATCGGCTTGGCGTTGATCAGGTCGTGCGGCATCAGGTTGTCGGACTCAGCCTGGGACAGGCGTTCCTTGACGGCGCGTTCGACGCGGACCAGGCCGGCGCGGAACTGGTTTTCGGCCAGTTCGCCGACCGAACGCACGCGGCGGTTGCCGAGGTGGTCGATGTCGTCGATTTCGCCGCGACCATTGCGCAGCTCGACCAGAATCTTGATGACTTCGACGATGTCGCGCGGCGACAGGGTCAACTGCTCGCGAACCTCGAGATTGACGCCCAGCGGCTTCAGCCGGGCAGCCAGGTCTTCGGCAGCCGCCTGGGTCAGGTTCTCGGCCAGTGAACGCGGGCCGTAAGGCAGGCCGGCGACCAGATCCTGGATCGTGGACAGGCCGAACCCGGACGCCTCGGCGAGGTTCTTCAGCGCGGCTTCCGCCTTCGACGCCAGGCCCTTGACCAGCACCTTGTACTCGATGACATCGGCGCGACTGAGGCGGCGGTTGAACTTCATGCGGCCAACGCCCGACAGGTCGTAGCGTTCGTCGGAATAGAACAGGCCGTTGAAAAGGATCTCGACCGCTTCTTCCGTCGGCGGCTCACCCGGGCGCATCATGCGGTAGATCGCAATGCGGGCGGCCTGGCGGGACGCGGTCTCGTCGGCGCGCAGCGTGTTGGAGATGAAGGCACCGCGATCGAGGTCGTTGGTGTACAGCGTCTCGACGGTGGCGATCTCCGCTTCGCGCAGCTTGGCGAGCAGGGTTTCGGTGATTTCGTCGTTGGCGTTGGCGACCACTTCGCCGGTCGCCTTGTCGATGATGTTCTTCGCGATGACGCGGCCGAGGATGAACTCTTCGGGAACGGCGATCTGGTTCATGCCCTCAGCGGCCATCTCGCGGATGTGCTTGGCGGTGATGCGCTTGTCCTTGGCGACGATGACCTTGCCGTCCGGGGCGACGAAATCGAAACGCGCCACTTCGCCGCGCAGACGCTCGGGAACCAGCGCGAACTGAACGTGCTCCTGGGTCAGCAGGAACGTATCGAAATCGAAAAACTCGGCGAGGATTTCCTCGGAGTTCATGCCGATCGCCTTGAGCAGCGTGGTGACCGGCATCTTGCGGCGGCGGTCCACACGGAAGAACAGCGTGTCCTTCGGATCGAACTCGAAATCGAGCCACGAGCCGCGGTAGGGAATCACGCGGGCCGAGAACAACAGCTTGCCCGAACTATGGGTCTTGCCGCGGTCGTGCTCGAAGAAGACGCCCGGCGAACGGTGCAGCTGCGAAACAATCACGCGCTCCGTGCCGTTGATCACGAAGGAGCCGTTGGTCGTCATCAACGGGATCTCGCCCATGTAGACTTCCTGCTCCTTGACTTCCTTCACGGTGTCCGGAACTTCGCGGTCCATGATCACCAGACGGACCTTGGCGCGCAGCGACGACGCAAAGGTCAGGCCCCGCTGCTGGCACTCGGTCACGTCGAAGGCCGGCTCGCCCAGCATGTAGCTGACGAACTCCAGGCGGGCGTTTCCTGAATGCGAGACGATCGGGAAGATCGAGGTGAACGCAGCCTGCAAGCCTTCGTTCTTGCGCTTCTCGCCCGGGATCTCCGCCTGCAGGAAAGCGGTGAAGGACTCGAGCTGGGTCGCAAGCAGGAAAGGAACGTCAAGCACGCTGTCGCGCTTGGCAAAACTCTTGCGGATGCGTTTCTTCTCGGTGAAGGAGTAAGTCATGGTAACTCCGTGAGGATGGAATCAAGCGTTGAACCTGAGGAAACAGGCAAACGCAAACCGGCTCCCCTTCCCGTCGGGCGGGAGGAAAGTTCCGTTTGCGTTTGCCGGCTGGCTATCTTCAACTGGGGCGTTCGGATGAGGCGGTAAACCTGTTTTACAAAGCACAAAAGGGCTGGTGGCAAAAACCACCAGCCCACAGGCAAAGATCGATTACTTGAGTTCGACCTTGGCGCCAGCGTCTTCCAGCTGCTTCTTGAGGGCTTCGGCGTCGGCCTTCGGCAGACCTTCCTTGACCGGCTTCGGAGCGCCGTCGACGAGGTCCTTGGCTTCCTTCAGGCCCAGGCCGGTAGCGGCACGGACGACCTTGATGACTTCGACCTTCTTGTCGCCGGCGCCGGTCAGGACGACGGTGAAATCGGTCTTTTCTTCAACGGCGGCAGCAGCGCCAGCAGCCGGGCCGGCGACGGCGACGGCAGCGGCGGAAACGCCGAACTTCTCTTCGAACGCCTTGACCAGGTCGTTCAGTTCCATGACGGTCAGGGAGCCAACGGCTTCCAGGATGTCTTCTTTGCTAATTGCCATTTGAAAGTACTCCTAATTCAGTTCGTATGCGGTAATGATCAAGCAGCGGTTGCTTCTTCTTCGCGCTTTTTCGCCAGGGCATCCACCGCACGGACGAAGCCGGCGATCGGAGCTTGCATGACGTACAGCAGCTTGGAGAGCAGCTCTTCGCGGCTCGGGATCGAGGCGAGAGCCTGGACACCAGCCTTGTCAAGCGTTTCGCCGGCGTAGGAACCGGCCTTGAGCACCAGCTTGTCGTTGGTCTTTGCGAAGTCGTTGAGGACTTTCGCGGCTGCCACGGGATCGGCGGAGATGCTGTAGATCAGCGGACCGACCATTTGGTCAGCCAGACCGGCGAATTGAGTGCCGGCCACCGCGCGACGCACCAGGGTGTTCTTCAGCACGCGCAGATACACGCCAGACTCGCGGGCCTTCTTGCGCAGCACGGTGAGGTGACCCACCTCGATGCCACGGTATTCGGCGATCGCGATCGTCTGTGCGTTGGCCACTTGCGCCGACACCTCAGCTACGACAGCTTTTTTGTCGTTCAGATTGAGACCCACAGGTCTTTCCTCCTTTCAAGTCATAACACGACGGGAAAACCCGTCGCCCCTACGGCGACCTGAACCAGAAGCTTCGCCGACCGTTGCCGACCGGCAGGAATCTTGTTCGGGGACACCGTCTGCGCAGGTTGCTTTCGCGATTAAGCCCCGTTTCCGAGGCGCCTGCGGTCTTTGACGATCCACAGCCTTTCGCCGGAGCGAAGGGCTGTGGCCCAAAGTACGTTTTTAGCCGACCAGGCTTGCCTGGTCGACGCGGACACCAGGACCCATCGTGGCGGCAACGGCCACCTTCTTCAGGTACTGGCCCTTGGAGGAAGCCGGCTTCGCCTTGTTCAGCGCATCGATCAGCGCCTTCAGGTTGGTTTCCAGGTTCTCCACGGAGAAGGAAGCACGGCCGATCGTCGCATGGACGATACCGGCCTTGTCGGTGCGGTACTGAACCTGGCCGGCCTTGGCGTTCTTCACGGCCGTGGCGACGTCCATGGTCACGGTGCCGACCTTCGGGTTCGGCATCAGGCCGCGCGGGCCGAGAATCTGGCCCAGCTGACCGACGATGCGCATGGCGTCCGGCGTCGCGACAACGATGTCGAAATTCAGGTTGCCGGCCTTGACTTCGGCGGCCAGATCGTCGAAACCGACGACATCGGCACCGGCGGCCTTGGCAGCCTCGGCCTTGTCGCCCTGGGCGAACACGGCGACGCGAACGGTCTTGCCGGTACCTGCCGGCAGCACGACGGAGCCGCGGACGACCTGGTCGGACTTGCGCGCATCGACGCCGAGGTTGATCGCAACGTCGATCGACTCGTCAAACTTGGCGGTCGCGGTTTCCTTGGCCAGGGTCAGTGCTTCCTGGACCGGATACAGCTTCTGCGCCTCGATCTTGCCCTGCAGGGCCTTTTGCTTCTTGGTGAGCTTCGCCATGATTACAGACCCTCCACCGTGATGCCCATCGAACGGGCGGAGCCGGCGATGGTGCGAATCGCTGCTTCCATGTCGGCAGCGGTCAGGTCGGGCATCTTGGTCTTGGCGATCTCTTCGCACTGGGCGCGGGTGATCTTGCCGACCTTGTCGGTATGCGGCTTGGCCGAACCGGACTTGATGCCTGCAGCCTTCTTGATCAGGATGGTCGCCGGCGGCGTCTTCATCACGAAGGTGAAGGACTTGTCCGCATAGGCGGTGATCACCACGGGAATCGGCAGACCCGGCTCGACGCCTTGCGTCTGGGCGTTGAAGGCCTTGCAGAATTCCATGATGTTCAGACCGCGCTGACCCAGCGCGGGGCCGATCGGGGGCGACGGGTTCGCCTTGCCGGCCGGCACTTGCAGCTTGATGTAGCCAATAATTTTCTTGGCCATATTTGCTCCTGTTTTTGAGTGTTAGCGCGCGTTCACCGCGAAGGCTAATGGCGCTCCTCTTGCCGAAACGAAGGGCGTTCGGCTCGCCCTGAAACCGGGATCAGGCCTTTTCGACCTGACCGAACTCGAGCTCGACCGGCGTCGCGCGACCGAAGATGGTCACCGAGACGCGCAGGCGGTTCTTTTCGTAATTGACGTCTTCCACCGAGCCGTTGAAGTCGGTGAACGGACCTTCCTTGACGCGAACCACTTCGCCGACCTCGAACAGCACCTTCGGACGGGGCTTTTCGACCCCCTCCTGCATCTGCTGCATGATCTTGTCGACTTCCTTCTGGGAAATCGGCGTCGGACGGTTCGCGGTGCCACCGACGAAGCCGGTGACCTTGGGCGTATTCTTGACCAGGTGCCAGGAATCGTCGTCCATCTCCATTTCGACCAGGACGTAGCCCGGGAAGAACTTGCGTTCGGAGATGGCCTTCTGACCGCCCTTCATTTCGACAACTTCCTCGACCGGCACCAGAATGCGGCCGAACTTGTCCTGCATGCCCAAGCGGTTGATGCGCTCCTGAATGGCGCGCATCACACTCTTTTCGAAGCCGGAGTAGGCATGTACGACATACCAGCGTTTGCTCATGATTTCTTCCAGCCCAGCACGAGGTCGTAGAGAACCCACTCGAGGCTCTTGTCAGTCAGATACAGGAAGACCGCCATGACCACAACGAAGGCGAAGACCGCCCCGGTGGTTTGCATGGTTTCCTTGCGGGTCGGCCAGACGACCTTCTTGGCTTCGACCACCGCCTCGTTGGCGAAGAGGAAGAAACGCTGGCCCGGCTCGGTTTTCCAAGCCACTGCAACAGCCAGCGCCAACCCGACGAGGACCGCCAGGACGCGCAAAATCATTGCCTGCTCGGAAAGCAGGTAGAAACCAGCCACGCCGGCAGCCAGAATAACCAGCGCCAGCGCAAACTTGATCTTGTCAGCCATGACGTTCGCGATCTTTAAAGAGAGTGGCAGGGGCGGAGGGAATCGAACCCCCGACCTACGGTTTTGGAAACCGTTGCTCTACCAATTGAGCTACACCCCTGCGGCAGAGACATCAAGGCGCCCCTTGACGGGGCGCCTTTTTGCTTTTTAACAGCCTATCGATTACTCGATGATCTTGGCGACGACGCCGGCGCCGACGGTACGGCCGCCTTCGCGGATCGCGAAGCGCAGACCTTCTTCCATGGCGATCGGAGCGATCAGCTTGACGGTCATCTGGATGTTGTCACCCGGCATGACCATTTCCGTGCCTT
>JAQUAX010000018.1 GCA_028687035.1 Dechloromonas sp.
ACAAGTTACGTCTGGCGTCCATAGCCCTCTGGTCCCACCCCTTCCCATCCCGAACAGGACCGTGAAACAGAGTCGCGCCAATGATAGTGAGCTTCCGCTCGCGAAAGTAGGTCAACGCCAGACACCCCTCCCCAGAAAGCCCCTGCATTCCCATGCAGGGGCTTTCTGCTTTGGCTTTTACAGAAACAAAAGCGGTTGCCTGTGACGGCGAGCAAGCGGAATATGATCCGCCGCTTTGAAAGAACATATACTCGCCGGCTGCGCACAATCATCTTTCCGGAAGAGTCGTATGGAGAAGCAGGAATCGAAGCCGATGTTCCCGCTGGCGATGGAAGTCTTGCAGCAGTTTCGGCAGATTTTCGGTTCGCTGCGCCATCATTTCCGTGAACTGGAGGAGCGCTGCGGCCTGCCGGGGTCGCAGTTGTGGGTGCTGCAGGAGGTCCAGCGCAGTGCAGGAATCGGGATCAGTGATTTGGCGCGTCGGATGGGCATACATCAATCGACCTGCAGTTTGCTCGTGGAACGCCTGGTCGAAGGCGGATTGCTCGAAAAGTCACGCAATCCTATGGATCAGCGCCGGGTCGGGCTGACCTTGGGACTCGGCGGTGCCGATATCCTGAGCCGCTTGCCCGGGCCGGCCGAAGGGATTCTACCTGGTGCGCTGTCGAGATTGTCCGACGATGCGCTCAGGGCGCTGCAGCTTCATCTGGCCAGCCTGATCGATCAGTTGCCGGGCGAAAACGGGCGGTACGCCGGAACTCCGCTGGCAGAGATGTGCACCGCGAAAGCTGTCCGGACGGTTACGAAGGACACCGACGGACAGTAACGGGCTCCGGCGGACTAGCGGAATTCGAATGCTTCGGCGTGGAAGCCGGAGGTGGCTGCTCCCATCCCCTGCAGTTGCTTGCCTAGCGCCTTGCCCCAGGCAGCCGGGCCGCAGAACCAGATGCCGCCGTCTGCCGGCAGGCAGGCTGCGATTTCGTCGATGCCCAGCTGGCCATCCCGTGCGGTCACCCGATGATGCAACCGGACACCGCCTGCCGCACACAACGCCGGGAGTTCCTCCGGGAATCCCGCTTCCTCGGTTCTGGTGCAGTAGAAGAGGTCCACCGCGCCTGCTTCATTCCGGTCACTCTCCGCGAGTTCATTCAGGCGCGCGAGGAAAGGGGTGATGCCTATCCCGCCGGCAATCCAGACCTGAGTCGTGGCGCTTCGCTGGCTGTCGAACGTGAAGTTGCCGTAAGGACCTTCGAGGGTGACGACGCGCCCTGCCTGCAGGGATTGCGTCAGTTTTCCGGTGTAGTCACCAAGCGCCTTGATGGCCAGGGTCAGCGTCCCGTCATCCGCGTTCCAGCCGGATGCGATGGTGAAGGGATGGGGCCCCTCGGCGGTATCGCCGAAATTTGCGAGCACGAATTGGCCGGCTCGATGACCGGGCCATCCGGCCAGCGGCCGGCAGCGTACCCGGATGACGTTGTCCGGATGGTGGTCGACGCTTTCGACCCGGGCCGGGTGGCGCCGATTGCGGCCGATTCTGCCGGCAAGCGACCACAGCGCAGCGATGACGCCAAGCGCAGCAACTGCCGCACTGGCCCAGCCCACCGGCTGCTGCCAGAAATCCGTGGGCAGCAGTACCAGGCCATGGAAAGCGCCGGCGATGAAGAGCAGCCCGAATGCCTTGTGAACCAGACGGAAATAGCGGTAGGGGATGCGGCGGATCAGTGCGATCACGACCAGTGCGAGCAACAGATAGCCCGCCCACTCGCCGGCATCCTTGGCCAGCCCGAGCCACCATTCCTCAGGCAGCCGGGGGCCGCGTCGGGGAGCCTCGATCCAGCCCTGGCGAGCCAGGTTCTTGGGCAGCCATTCGAGCATCCAGTGGGCAAAAACGAGGCATCCGGTGGTGATGCCTATCGTCTTGTGGATCTTGTACAGGCGGTCCAGTCCACCCAGCGCACGTTCCAGCCAGGCGGGACGGACTGCGAGCAAGATGGCGCCGCTCATCCACCAGAGCGACAGGATGCCGGAGCCGATAATCAGTGCGCGGCGCCAGTTCCAGAAACCGGGTGCGCCGGCCAGCAACTCGGGAAGCGCCGCGACGCCCCACAGTCCGAACGGAACGAGGGCGAGCGCAATCAGGATCTTTTTCATGATTCAGTCAGTGTTGCCAGTGGATGACAGAACTCTAGACCCCTGGCCGCGGCGCGGCTGTTAGGGTGTGTAACCGGGTGTTTCTGCGTCTCAGCGTTGTTCGGGCGCGGGGGCTGCGGCCGGGAGGAGGTCCGGGTGCACCTTGAACTGGCTCGGCGGCACGATGGGGCTGGACGACGGTGCCGTGCCGCGGGACGAACAGGCGACGAGGGCGAGTGGAATCAGGAGGGCGGTGATGAACGAGCGCATGATCTATTGCCGAGAAGGTAGATGCCGAATGATATCCCCTCGCCAGCAGCCGCAACAGCGCAGGATGGCGCTCCGTTTTATTTCGAATTGAAATAAACAAATTCGTAAATTGTCTTTGTTGTTATATCGGCATCGACTAAATTAGCCTCATCGCAATTCAGAGGTGCATCATGATTTCCTTCCGCCGCTCCCTGTCCGCCCTGCTGTTCTCGCTGCTTGCGGGTTCCGCGCTGGCCGATGCCACGCTCCTCAACGCTTCCTATGATGTCGCACGCGACGTCTACAAGGATTACAACCCGCTCTTCCAGAAGTACTGGAAGGCCAAGACTGGAGAAAGCCTTGAGCTGAAGCAGTCGCATGGCGGTTCCTCGAAGCAGGTACGCGCCGTCGCCGACGGTCTCGAGGCCGACGTCGTCACGATGAACCAGGCCAACGACGTCGAATTCCTGGCCGAGAAGGGGCTGGTCGCCAAGGACTGGACGAAGAAGTTTCCGAACAATGCGTCGCCCTACACCTCGGCGATGGTTTTCATCGTCCGCAAGGGGAACCCGAAGGGCCTGAAGGACTGGGGCGACCTCGCCGCGCCCGGCGTGCAGGTTATCGTGCCGCACCCGAAGAACACCGGCAACGGGCGCAATACCTACCTGTCGGCCTGGGCCTGGGCGCTGAAGCAGCCGGGCGGCAACGACCAGAAGGCGCAGGAGTTCGTCGGCAAGCTGCTGAAGAACGCCCCCTTGTTCGCTGCCGGCGGACGCGATGCGACGACGACCTTCATGCAGCGCCAGCTGGGCGACGTGCTGGTCACCTTTGAATCGGAGGCCGAAATGATCGCCAAGGAATTCGGCAAGGGCAATTTCGAGGTCGTCTATCCCAGCCTGACGCTGCAGACCGAATTCCCGGTCGCCGTCGTCGAGAAGGTCGTCGACAAGAAGGGCACCCGCGCCCAGGCAACGGCCTACCTGGAATACCTGTGGTCCAGGGAGGGCCAGGAGAACGCCGCGCAGAACTACCTGCGGCCGCGCGACCCGGATCTGCTGAAGAAGTACGCAGCCTTTTTCCCGCCGGTGAAGACGTTTACCGTCGATGAAGTGTTCGGCGGCGCCAACAAGGCGTTTGTGACCCACTTCAAGGACGGTGGCAGCTTCGACCGCATCTACGTGCAGAAGTAAATGGCCGCCAAGACGCAACGCGTGCTGCCAGGCTTCGGCCTGGCGCTCGGCTATACGCTGGTCTACCTGTCGCTGCTGATCCTGCTGCCGCTGGGCGGCATGATCCTGAAGACGGCCGACCTCGGCTTCGCGCAGATTCTCGACATCGCGCTCGGCGAGCGTTCGCTCGCCGCCTTCCGCGTGACCTTCGGGGCCTCGCTGCTGGCCGCCGGCATCAACGCCTTCTTCGGCCTGATCGTGGCCTGGATCCTGGTCCGCTACCCCTTCCCCGGCAAGCGTTTCGTCGATGCGCTGGTCGATCTGCCCTTCGCGCTCCCGACCGCGGTCGCCGGCATCACGCTGGCCACGCTGTACGCCGGCAACGGCTGGCTGGGCAGCCATCTCGAACCGCTCGGCCTGAAGGTCGCCTACACGCCGCTCGGCATCGTCGTCGCGCTGACCTTCGTCACGCTGCCCTTCGTCGTGCGCACGCTGCAGCCGGTGATCGAGGACATCGAGACCGAGGTCGAGGAGGCCGCCGCGTCGCTCGGCGCGTCGCGCTGGCAGACTTTCGCGCGGGTCATCTTCCCGGCCCTCTTTCCGGCGCTGCTGACCGGCTTCGCGCTGGCCTTCGCCCGGGCGCTCGGCGAATTCGGCTCGGTGATCTTCATCGCCGGCAACCTGCCGCTGATTTCCGAAATCGTGCCGCTGCTGATCATCTCCAAGCTCGAGCAGTACGACGTCCTCGGCGCGACCGCGCTGGCCGTCGTCATGCTGGCGCTGTCTTTCATTTTGCTGCTCGCAGTCAATGCGCTGCAGTGGTGGACGGCCAACCGTCACAAGAATGCCGAGCCGCTCGAAGCAGCGGCCGGCCGCGCCGCCGGAGGACAGTCATGAAATCGACGCGCGCCACGCAGGAACCGGCCTGGGTCCGCTACACGCTGCTCGGGCTCGGCCTCGGCTTCCTGTTCTTCTTCCTCGGCCTGCCGCTGGTCGCGGTGTTCGTCGAAGCCTTTGCGCAGGGCTGGCCGGCCTACGCCGAAGCGCTGAAAGAGCCGGAAACGGCGTCGGCGATCTGGTTGACCGTGGTCATCGCGCTTGCCGTGCTGCCCTTCAACATCGCCTTCGGCGTCGCCGCCGCCTGGGCCATCGCCAAGTTCGACTTCCGGGGCAAGAGCCTGCTGATCACGCTGATCGACCTGCCGTTCGCGGTGTCGCCGGTCGTCGCCGGCCTGATCTTCATCCTGCTGTTCGGCTCGCAGGGCTGGTTCGGCGGCTGGCTGTCGGCGAACGAGATCAAGATCATCTTCGCAGTGCCCGGCATGATCCTGGCGACGCTGTTCATCACCTTCCCGTTCATCGCCCGCGAGCTGATCCCGCTGATGCAGGCGCAGGGCAAGGACGAGGAGGAGGCCGCGGTATCGCTCGGTGCCACCGGCTGGCAGATGTTCCGCCGCGTGACGCTGCCCAACATCAAGTGGGGCCTGCTCTACGGCGTGATCCTTTCCAACGCCCGGGCGATGGGTGAGTTCGGCGCGGTGTCGGTGGTTTCCGGCCACATCCGCGGCGAAACCAACACATTGCCGCTGCACGTCGAAATCCTCTACAACGAATACAACGCGGTCGGCGCCTTCGCCGCCGCGTCGATCCTCGCGCTGCTGGCGCTGGTCACGCTGGTCGCCAAGACCGTCGTCGAGTGGCGGATGCGCAAGGAAACCGAAATGCTGACCGCCGACCTGCCCGCCGAGAAGACCTCATGAGCATCGAAATCCGCAACATCTCCAAACGCTTCGGCAATTTCGTCGCGCTCGACGACATCAAGCTCGACATCCCGACCGGCGAACTGGTCGCGCTGCTCGGCCCGTCCGGCTGCGGCAAGACCACGCTGCTGCGCATCATCGCCGGCATGGAAACGGCCGACGAGGGCGAGATCCTGTTCTCCGGCGCCGAGGCGACCCACCTGCACGCCCGCGAGCGCAACGTCGGTTTCGTCTTCCAGCACTACGCGCTGTTCCGTCACATGACGGTGTTCGAGAATGTCGCCTTCGGCTTGCGCGTCAAGCCGCGCAAGGAGCGCCCGTCCGACGCCGAGATCCGGCGCCGGGTCATGGAACTGCTCGGCCTCGTGCAGCTCGACTGGCTGGCCGACCGCTACCCGTCGCAGCTGTCCGGCGGCCAGCGCCAGCGCATCGCGCTGGCCCGGGCGCTCGCTGTCGAGCCCAAGGTGCTGCTGCTCGACGAACCCTTCGGCGCGCTCGATACCAAGGTGCGCAAGGAGTTGCGCCGCTGGCTGCGGCGCCTGCACGACGACATGCACATTTCCAGCGTATTCGTCACGCACGACCAGGAGGAGGCGCTCGAAGTCGCCGATCGCGTCGTCGTGATGAACCACGGCCGGATCGAGCAGATCGGCTCGCCGGACGAGGTCTATTCCAACCCGGCCTCGCCCTTCGTCTACCAGTTCCTCGGCAACGTGAACGTCTTCCACGAGCGCGTCCATGGCGGCTACGCCGAGATCGAGCGGGGCGCAGCCGACGGTGGCGCGACGGCCTTCGTCCGCCCGCACGACATCGAGATCGCGCACCAGGCGCTGGAGCAGTCGCTGCCGGCGACGGTGCAGCATGTGCATCCGATCGGCCCGGTGGTGCGCATCGAACTGCTGCATCAGAGCGAGATCGTCGAAGTCGAGCTGTCGCGCGAACGGCACGAGGCGCTGCAGCTGGCGGCCGGCCAGTCGGTGTGGTTCCGTCCGCGGCAGCTGAAGGTTTTCGGCGCCGATGCCGCGCCGCGGTCGACGTCGGAAAAGCAGGGATTCCTGTTCTGATCGCAGGCGGGCGGCCGGCGGCCTGACTGCCGGCGATGCCCCGCTCGGAAGCAGGGCCGGGGCGGGTGGTATAATCGGCGCCCGATTTCAGCACAGCCCTCCCCGGTGATCTTTACCCTCGGCATCAATCATCATTCCGCGCCGCTCGCCATCCGCGAGCGCGTGGCGTTCGGTGCCGACCGTCTGCCGCACGCGCTGGCCGACCTGACGCACAGCCAGCCGGTCAAGGAAGTGGCGATCCTGTCGACCTGCAACCGCACCGAAATCTATTGCGCTGCTGACACGCCGGAGGTCGTCATCGACTGGCTGGCCCGTTTCCACGGCATCGAGCGCAGCGAAATCGCCCCGTATCTCTACACGCACGACCAGCCGGAGGCCATCCGCCATGCCTTCCGCGTCGCCAGCGGCCTCGATTCGATGGTCATCGGCGAGCCGCAGATCCTCGGCCAGATGAAGGACGCCGTGCGCGCCGCCGAGGAAGGCGGCACGCTCGGCACGCAGCTGCACAAGCTGTTCCAGCGCGCCTTCTCGGTCGCCAAGGAGGTCCGCTCGACGACGGCGATCGGCGCCAACATCGTGTCGATGGCGGCGGCCGGCGTGCATCTGGCCGAGCGCATTTTCGAAAGCATCGGCGAACAGCGCATCCTGTTCATCGGCGCCGGCGAGATGATCGAGCTGTGCGCCGCGCATTTCTGCGCCCAGAAGCCGAAGCAGGTGACCATCGCCAACCGCACGCTGGAACGCGGCAGGGCGCTCGCCGAGCAGTACGGCGGCACCGCGATCCGCCTCGACGAACTGGCCGAGCACCTGGCGCAGCACGACATCGTCGTCTCCTGCACCGCCAGCCCGCTGCCGATCATCGGCCTGGGCATGGTCGAGCGCGCCGTCAAGGTCCGCCGCCACCGGCCGATGTTCATGGTCGACCTGGCCGTGCCGCGCGACATCGAGGAAGAGGTCGGCGAACTCGACGACGTCTTCCTCTACATCGTCGATGACCTCGCGCAGGTCGTCGAGAGCGGCCTCGAATCGCGGCAGGCCGCTGTGGTCGAGGCCGAGGACATCATCGGCCAGCGGGTGCAGGATTTCCTCGGCTGGCTGGCCGGCCGCGAGACCGTGCCGGTGATCCGCTCGCTGCGCGACTCGGCCGAGCGCATGCGCCGGCACGAGATGGAACACGCGCTGAAACAGCTGGCCAAGGGCGAGGCGCCGGAAAAGGTGCTCGACCACCTGGCGCACCGGCTGACCAACAAGTTCCTGCACGCGCCGACGCAGACGCTGAGCCATGCCGAAGGCGCCGAACGCGCCGAGCTGCAGGCCGCCGCAGCGCGCCTTTTCCACCTCCACACCGGCGAGTAGCGCCCCGTCCGGGCGCCCTCGCAGTCTGCTGCCATGAAACCCTCGATCCGCCAGAAACTCGACCTGCTCGTCGACCGCCTCGATGAAATCGACCGCATGCTGTCGTCGCCCGACGCCGCCGGCGACATGGCGCAATTCACCCGCCTGTCGCGCGAGCGCGCCGAGGTCGAGCCGGTCGTGGCGCAGTTCAACGCTTTCCGCCAGGCTGAGAACGATATCGTCGAGGCCGAGGCGATGCTGGCCGATCCGGATATGCGCGAATTCGCCGAGGAAGAGATCGCCGCCGCCAAGGCCCGGCTGCCGGAACTCGAGGTCGAATTGCAGAAACTGCTGCTGCCGAAGGACCCCAACGACGAGCGCAACGTGCTGCTGGAAATCCGCGCCGGTACCGGCGGCGACGAATCGGCGCTGTTCGCCGGCGACCTGTTCCGGATGTACTCGCGCTACGCCGAGCGCCAGCGCTGGCAGGTCGAGGTGATGTCGGCCAGCGAATCCGATCTCGGCGGCTACCGCGAAATCATCTGCCGCATCGCGGGAGCGGGCGCTTACTCTCGCCTGAAGTTCGAGTCGGGCGGCCACCGCGTGCAGCGCGTGCCGGAAACCGAGACGCAGGGCCGCATCCACACCTCGGCCTGCACCGTTGCGATCATGCCCGAGGCCGACGAGGTCGAGGACGTCGCCCTCAACCCGGCCGATCTCCGGATCGACACCTTCCGCGCTTCCGGCGCCGGCGGCCAGCACATCAACAAGACCGATTCCGCGGTGCGTATCACGCACATTCCGACCGGCATCGTCGCCGAATGCCAGGACGGCCGCTCGCAGCACGCCAACAAGGCGTCGGCGCTGAAGGTGCTGGCGGCGCGCATCAAGGACGTCCAGGTGCGCGCGCAGCAGGCGCACATCTCGAGCACCCGCAAGAACCTGATCGGCTCTGGCGACCGCTCCGAGCGCATCCGCACCTACAACTTCCCGCAGGGCCGGGTTACCGACCACCGGATCAACCTGACGCTGTACAAGATCGCCGCGATCATGGACGGCGACATGGACGAACTGCTCGGCGCGCTGGCCGCCGAACACCAGGCCGACCTGCTGGCCGAACTCGCCGAGCAGGGCTGAGCATGACGCTCGGCGAAGCGCTGGCCCTGGCGCGCGGCCGCATAGCCCGGCTCGATGCGCGGCTGCTGCTCGAATACGCGACCGGCTGCACGCACGCCGACCTGCTGGCCCGTCCGGAAACGCCGGTGTTCGGCCCGGCCGGCGCGCAATACCTCGAATGGGTCGCGCGCCGCGAAGCCGGCGAGCCGCTGGCCTATCTGACCGGCGAGGCTGAATTCCGCGGCCGGGTTTTCCAGGTGTCGCCGGACGTGCTGATTCCGCGGCCGGAAACCGAGGTGCTGATCGATCTCGCGGTCGACCGGCTGAAAACCATGAAAACCGCCCGCGTCGTCGATCTCGGCACCGGCTCCGGCATCGTCGCGGTGTCGCTGGCGCTTGAATGCCCGCAGGCCGACGTGTTTGCGGTCGACCTGTCGTCCGGGGCGATTTCCGTCGCCCGCAACAATGCCGGCCGGCTCGGCGCCCGTGTCGAATTCCGCACGGGCAGCTGGTATGCGCCGCTGGCCGGCGAGCGCTTCGACCTGATCGTTTCCAATCCGCCCTACGTCGCGGCCGGCGACCCGCACCTGGCGCTCGACGGCCTGCCGCACGAACCGCAGATGGCGCTGACCGACGGCGGCGACGGCCTGGACTGCATCCGCGCCATCGTCGCCGGCGGGGCGGCTCACCTGCAGCCCGGCGGCTGGCTGCTGTTCGAGCACGGCTACGACCAGGGCGAGGCGAGCCGGAACTTATTGGCCGCGGCCGGGTTCAAAGAGGCGTTCACTACCCCCGACCTGGCCGGCACGGACCGCGTCTCGGGCGGGCAAATCTAATCTGGAGAAAGCATGTCCGACGTTCAGCAACGCATCCACGAAACCGTGACCAAGAACCCGGTCGTCCTGTACATGAAGGGCGACGCCCGCTTCCCGCAATGCGGCTTCTCGGCGACCGCCGTGCAGATCCTGAAGGTCTGCGGCGTGTCCGACTTCGTCACGGTCAACGTGCTGGCCGACGAGGAAATCCGCAACGGCGTCAAGGAATACGCCAACTGGCCGACCATTCCGCAGCTCTACATCAAGGGCGAGTTCGTCGGCGGCTGCGACATCATGCGCGAGATGTACCAGACCGGCGAATTGCAGAAGCTGCTCGAGGATATCGTCGCTGCCTGATCCCGGTCGCCGACGCAAAAAAGCCGCCCGCGGGCGGCTTTTTTCATTCCGGGGAAGCGCTGCCCTCAGGCCGGGCGCAGGGGATTGCGCCGGCCCAGGTTGTAGGCCTTGATCAGGCGCAGCATTTCGTCGGCGTTGCCGCCCGGGGGCAGCAGCGAGAAATTGGCCGGCAGCTTGCGGCGGACGGTGTCGGGCACCTGGCCTTCGTCGCCGAACACGATGACCAGCATGTTGCGCAGCCGCGGGCGGCGGTCGACCGCATCGATGATCCGGAAATCGTCCTCGCCGAGCAGGCGGATGTCGGCAATCAGGATGTGCGGCGTCTGTTCGCCGATTTTCAGCAGACCGTCGAAGGCGTTCGCCGACAGGCTGAGCGAGCAGTTCGGGAAATGCTCCTGCAGCCGGAGCTGCAGCGCATCGCGCCGCTCGGGCCGGGCGTCGAGCACGTGGATGCTCAGCTCCATGCTGCCCTGGCGGGCCGTCAGCTGCTGCTGCTCGAACAGGTGGTCGACCGAGGTGCGCAGTATCCTGCGATGCCCGCCCGGAGTCTTCCATGCCTGCAGCCGGCCCTCTTCGACCCAGAGTTGCGCGGTCCGCACGCTGATGCCGAGCACTTCGGCGGCTTCGCGGGTCGAGCAGGTCGGTGGAGGAGTGATGTCGAATTTCATATTAATCCTTCCATGTTTGCTGAGTATAGCAAATATACGAAAAGGATTAAATACGAATCTTGTATGCAGAACCGCGATGCCCTGACGTCGCGCCAAAACAAAAAGGCGCCCGCAGGCGCCTTTCGATGCGTGACCGAACCGCTGTCAGCCGGCCTTCGCGGCGGTGAATTCCTCGTAGGCGCGGACGGCTTCGGCGGCGTACATCAGCGTCGGCCCGCCGCCCATGTAGACACAGACGGCCAGCGTTTCCATCAATTGTTCGCGGGTCACGCCCAGGCGGATCAGGGCCTTCACGTGGAAGCCGATGCAGCCGTCGCAGCGGCTGGAGACGCCGATCGCCAGCGCGAGCAGTTCCTTGTCCAGTTCGCTGAGCACGCCGGCCTTCATCGCGCCGTTGTGCAGCGCCGAGAAGCCCTGCATGGTGTCCGGAATTTCCTTGCGCAGGACGCCGAGCGCCTTGGACAGGTCGCCGGTGATGGTGCCGAAGGATTTGCTGCTCATGCCGTTCTCCATTTGAATATAATTAAACGCTTATTCTATGGGCGAAGAAAAAGCCTGGCAAGCCGCAACGGGCCGGCCAGGCTGTCTTTGCCTTACAGGCGGCTGCGGGCGCGGGCGATCGCGGCGCGGACCTGTTCCGGCGCGGTGCCGCCGATGTGGTTGCGCGAGGCCAGCGAGCCTTCGACGGTCAACACCGCGAAAACGTCGGATTCCACCTGTGGGCAGAAGGCCTTCAGTTCGTCCAGCGTCAGCTGCGGCAGGTCGACGCCCTTGGCTTCGGCGGCCTTGACTGCGTGGCCGACGGCTTCGTGCGCGTCGCGGAAGGGCAGGCCCTTCTTGACCAGGTAGTCGGCGAGGTCGGTCGCCGTCGCGAAGCCCTGGGTCAGCGCGGCCTTCATGTGGTCGGCGCGGACCGTGATGCCGCCGGCCATGTCGGCGAAGATGCGCAGCGTGTCGGTGACGGTGTCGACGGCGTCGAACAGCGGTTCCTTGTCTTCCTGGTTGTCCTTGTTGTACGCCAGCGGCTGCGACTTCATCAGCGTCAGCAGGCTGATCAGCTGGCCGTAGACGCGGCCGGTCTTGCCGCGGGCGAGCTCGGGGACGTCCGGGTTCTTCTTCTGCGGCATGATCGACGAGCCGGTGCAGAAGCGGTCGGCGATCTGGATGAAGCCGACGCGCGGGCTCATCCACATGACCAGTTCCTCCGACAGTCGGCTGATGTGCATCATCAGCAGCGAACAGGCGGCGGTGAATTCGATCGCGAAGTCGCGGTCCGACACGGCATCCAGCGAGTTCTCGCAGACGGCCTCGAAGCCCAGCTGCTCGGCGACGTAGGCGCGGTCGATCGGGTAGGTCGTGCCGGCCAGTGCGGCGGCGCCGAGCGGCAGGCGGCTGGTGCGCTTGCGGGCATCGGCGAAGCGTTCGGCGTCGCGGCCGAACATCTCGAAATAGGCCAGCATGTGGTGGCCGAAGGTCACCGGCTGCGCGACCTGCAGGTGCGTGAAGCCGGGCATCGGCGTCGCCGCTTCCTTTTCGGCCAGATCGACCAGTGCACCGCGGAAGGCCTTGATCAGCGCCTGGATGTCGTCGATCGCGTCGCACAGGTAGAGGCGGATGTCGGTCGCGACCTGGTCGTTGCGCGAGCGGCCGGTGTGCAGCCGCTTGCCGGCGTCGCCGACCAGCGCGGTCAGGCGCTTCTCGATGTTGAGGTGCACGTCCTCGAGGTCGAGCGACCATTCGAACTGGCCGGACTCGATTTCCTCGGTGACGATCGCCATGCCGCGTTCGATGTCGGCCAGGTCGGCGGCGCCGATGATGCCCTGCCTGGCGAGCATGCGGGCGTGCGCCAGCGAGCCGCGGATGTCCTGGCGCCACATGCGCTGGTCGAAGTCGACCGAGGCCGTGTAGCGTTTGACGAGATCGGACACCGGCTCGGAGAAGCGGCCGGCCCAGGTGTATTGGGAAGCGTTGGAAGTCATGGCTAGGGCTTAGAATTGAACGATCAGGCGACGAATTCCGGTGAATTCGCACGAACAAATGACAAGTATACGGCACTTTCCGGCTACCCATCCGCTCCCCGACTGGCGCAACTTCGGCGTCATGCTGCGCGTGCTGCTCGGCGCCAACGCGCTGGCCGCGCTGGCGGCGCTGCTGCTGGCGCCGGCGACCGCCGACTGGGCCGGGCGCTACGTCGAACTGGCCGCCTTCGTCGAGCCGCTGCTGCTGATTTCGCTGGCGCTGCTCGCCGGCCTGCGCGACCTGCTGTGGCGCCTGCCGCTGCGCCTCGGGCAGGCGCTGGCGCTGGCGCTGGTCGGCGGGCTGGCCGAACTGCTCGCGATGCAGGGCGCCAGCCTCGGCCTGGCCGAACCGGCGGCGCCCGGGCGCGCGGCGCTGCTCGCGGTCGCCGCGGCCTGGCTGCTGCTCGGCTATTTCGAACTGCGCGCCCGGGCCCATTCGCCGGCGCTGGCCGAAGCGCGGCTGGCGGCGCTCAACGCGCGCATCCGGCCGCATTTCCTGTTCAATTCGCTGAACGCCGTGCTGACGCTGATCCGCAGCCGGCCGCAGCAGGCCGAGGCCGGGCTGGAGGCGCTGGCCGACCTGTTCCGCGCCGCGATGCGCGACCCGGGCGAGCTGGTCAGCCTGGCCGACGAGATCGAGCTCGGCCGCCAGTACCTGGAACTCGAAGGCCTGCGCCTCGGGCCGCGCCTGACGGTCGATTGGCAGATCGGCCCGGTTGCGCGGGATCTGCCGATTCCCCCGCTGATGCTGCAGCCGCTGCTGGAAAACGCGGTGCGCCACGGCATCGAGCCGCTGCCCGAGGGCGGCACGGTGCGCATCGCGATCGACCGGCGCGGCGACGAGCTGTCGATCGCGATCGCCAACCCGACCGGCGGCGGCGCCGACGGCGGCGAAGGCCACCACATCGCGCTCGACAACATCCGCGAACGCCTGGCGCTGTATTACGATCTCGAGGCCCGGCTGACCATAGAAGCCGGCCCCGACAGTTACGAGGTCCGCATCATCCTGCCATGCCGAACGCCCCGCTGAGAATCCTGATCGTCGATGACGAGCCGCTGGCCCGCGAGCGCCTGCGCACGCTGCTCGCCGACCTCGCGCCGCAACTGCCGAACGAGGTCGTCGGCGAGGCCGGCAACGGCCTGCAGGCGCTCGACTGCCTGCGCGAGCGGACGGCCGACGTCGTGCTGGCCGACATCCGGATGCCCGGCATGGACGGCATCGAGCTGGCCAGCCACCTCGGGCGTCTGGTCCAGCCGCCGGCGCTGATCTTCACGACGGCCTACGACAATTACGCGGTGCAGGCCTTCGACCTCGACGCCATCGACTACCTGCTGAAGCCGGTCCGCGCCCAGCGCCTGCTCGCCGCGCTGAACAAGCTGCCGGCGCGCCGGCCGGAGGCTGCGCTGCTCGACGGCCTCGGCCGGCAGCTGCGCGGCGGCGGCCGCCGCCACCTGTCCTGCCACGAGCGCGGCCGGCTGCTGCTGGTGCCGGTCGACGAAATCCTGTATTTCCGCGCCGAGCTCAAATATGTGACCGCGCGCACCGTCGACCGCGAATACCTGCTCGACGAATCGCTGACCCGGCTCGAGAGCGAATTCGCCGAGCGCTTCGTCCGTCTGCACCGCGCGGTGCTGGTCGCCCGCGCGGCGCTGGCCGGTTTCGAGAAGGCGGCCGGCGACGACGCCGAGGCCTACGGCTGGGCGCTGCTGCGCGGCGTGCCCGAGAAGCTGCCGGTCAGCCGCCGGCAATGGGCGCTGGCCCGCGCGGCGGCCGGCGAATGAGGCCTGCGATGGCGCCAGGTGTCGGCGTAGTCTCGGCATGGGCGCTGGCCCGTGCGGCGGCCGGCGAATGAGGCGCTTGGCCATCGCGCCGGGCGGCCTGCATGTCGGCATCGGCCGCGGCTTCCCGCAGACGCCGGAGCGCCTGCTGGTCAAGGCGGTGTGGTCGACCGCCTTCTGAGGCCTCAGCCGAGGGAGCGGCCGACGATTTCGCGCACGTCGCGCGACAGGCCGGCGTGGTCGCGGATGCGTTCCAGCGCGGCGCGGGCGTGCGCCTGGCGGCCGGCGTCGAACTTCTTCCAGCGGTCGAAGCAGCGGGCCAGCCGGGATGCGACCTGCGGGTTACGCGCGTCGAGCTCGATGATGCGTTCGGCCAGGAAGGCGTAGCCGGCGCCGTCGGCGGCGTTGAAACGGGCGAGGTTGGCGCCGAAGGTGCGCAGCAGCGAGTAGACCTTGTTCGGGTTGCCGAGGTCGAAGGCCGGGTGCGTCGTCAGGCGGCGCACTTCGTCCAGCGTGCCGGGCAGCCGGCTGGCCGCCTGCACCGCCAGCCACTTGTCGACGACCAGCGCCTCGTGCTGCCAGCGCTGGTGGAATTCGGCGAGCGCGGTTTCCCGCTCGGCGCAGTCGCTCTGTGCCAGCGACGCGAGCGCCGCGAACTGGTCGGTCATGTTGTCGGCGGTACGGAACTGCGCGAGTGCCTGGGCACGGACCTCCGGCGTTTCCAGCTCGAGCAGGTAGGCGAGGCAGGCGTTCTTCAGCGCGCGGCGGCCGGCGTCGGCAGCGTCGGGGCGGTAGGGCGCCGGCACGGACAGTTCGGCATGGACGGCCGCGAAGTCGTCGGCCAGCTGCTGCGCCAGGTGGCGGCGCAGGCCGTGGCGGGCGGCATGCAGCGCGTCCGGATCGACGACGGCCAGCGCTTCGGCCAGCGTGCCTTCGCCGGGCAGCGTCAGCGCTTCGGCGACGAAGGCGGCGCCGCGTCCGGCATGGTTTTGCAGCAGGCGGCGGGCGGCGGCGACGAAACTGTCGGGCCACTGCGGCGCACGACCGGCGCCGATCTCGGCGGCGGCGTCGAGGATCAGCTGCGCCGCCAGGCGCTGGCCGGCGTCCCAGGCGTTGAACGGGTCGGTCTCGTGGGCCAGCAGCAGCGTCAGCTGTTCCGGCGTGTAGTCGAAGTCCAGGTTCACCGGCGCCGAGAAATCGCGCAGCAGCGACGGCACCGGTTCGGCCTCGACGTCGGCGAAGACGAAGGACTGCGTCGTCGCGCTCAGCTGCAAGGTGCGCTCGCTGCCCGGCAGCAGGCGGCCGTCGGCGGCGAACAGCGCGACGCGGATCGGGATCAGGTAGGGGGCGTCGTCCGATGCGCGCGGATTGGATTGCGTGCAGGTCAGCGTGTAGGTCCGCGATTCGGCGTCGAAATAGCCGTCGACCGCGACCCGCGGCGTGCCCGGCTGCGCGTACCAGCGCATGAACTGCGCGAAGTCGAAGCCGCTGGCGGCGGCCATCGCCGCGACGAAGTCGTCGCAGGTCACCGCCTGGCCGTCGTGGCGGCGGAAGTATTCGTCCATGCCGGCGCGGAAGGCGTCGCGGCCGATCAGCGTCTGGATCATGCGCACCACCTCGGCGCCCTTTTCATAGACGGTGGCGGTGTAGAAGTTGTTGATTTCGATGTACGACGCCGGCCGC
This sequence comes from Dechloromonas sp., assembly GCA_028687035.1. Lineage (GTDB taxonomy): Bacteria > Pseudomonadota > Gammaproteobacteria > Burkholderiales > Rhodocyclaceae > Azonexus. Next base: position 16,144 of record JAQUAX010000018.1, read on the forward strand.
ACCGGGTGCGCCATCGGGCCGGCGTCCTCCGGGAACTGCGCGGCGCGCAGGCCGCGCACCTCGCGGATGCGGGCGGTCTGCCGGTTGTGCAGGTCGGCGCCGAATTCCTGGTCGCGGAAAACGGTCAGGCCTTCCTTCAGCGACAGCTGGAACCAGTCGCGGCAGGTCACGCGGTTGCCGGTCCAGTTGTGGAAATATTCGTGCGCGACGACGCGGTCGATGTTCTCGAAATCGACGTCGGTGGCGACGTCGGCGCGAGCGAGCACGTACTTCGTGTTGAAGATGTTGAGGCCCTTGTTCTCCATCGCGCCCATGTTGAAGTCGCCGACGGCGACGATCATGTAGTGGTCGAGGTCGCATTCGAGGCCGAAGCGTTCTTCGTCCCAGCGCATCGACTTCTTCAGCGCGTCCATCGCGTGCGGGCACTGGTCGAGCTTGCCCGGCTCGACGTAGATGGCGAGCTGGACGTCGCGGCCGGACGCGGTGCGGAAGCTGTCCTGCAGCACGTCGAGCTTGCCGGCGACGACGGCGAACAGGTAGGCCGGCTTGCGGAACGGGTCGGCCCACTTCGCCCAGTGGCGGCCGTCCGGTTCGTCGCCGCGGGCGACCGGGTTGCCGTTGGCGAGCAGCACCGGGAATTTTTCGCGGTCGGCGTGCAGCGTCACCGTGTAGGTCGACATCACGTCCGGGCGGTCGAGGAACCAGGTGATGCGGCGGAAGCCCTGCGCCTCGCACTGCGTGAAATAGCCGTCCTTCGAACGGTAGAGGCCGGACAGCCGGGTGTTCCTGTCGGGATTGATGCGTACCGTCGTGTTCAGCGTGAAGGCGTCGGGCAGGTCGGCGAGGGTCAGGCGCTCGGCGTCGACGGAAAACGGCACGTCGCGGCCGTCCACCGCGACCGCCAGGGTTTCCAGCTCCTCGCCGTCGAGCACCAGCGGCCGGGCCGCCAGCGCCGGGTTGCGGCGCATCGCCAGCGTCGAGCGGACGACGGCGCCGCCGGTTTCGATCGAAATGTCGAGGTCGACCGTGTCGATGAAATAGGCGGGCGGCGTGTAATCCTTCAGGTGGATGGCTTGCGGGGTATCGGTCTTCATGGTCGGCTGCGGCGAACGGGGAAGCGCGGGATGATACGCCAAAGCCGCCCGGCGGCGGCTTGCAGTCGCGCCCGTTAAGGGCGAGGATGGCGGCAGGACAAGCCGAAGAGCCGAACCATGAGCGTCACCCTGCAAATCAAGATCAGCCAGCCGCTGTACGAGCACGCGCAGCGCGTCGCGGCGGAAGAGCATCTGCCGGTCGAGGAGGTCGTCGCCTACTGGGCGCAGATCGGCAAGGAAGCCCTGGCCCGGCCCGCGGCGGTGATGCCGCTGCTCGAGGCCGAGCTGGCCGCGGGCACGTCACTCGACGAGGACAGCCCGGACAGCGAGCGCCTGAGCCGCCTGTGGGCCGCGCTGGCGGCCCGGCGCTGACGCCTCAGCGGCGCCGCCAGACCTGCCAGCGCTCGCGGCCGGAAAAGACCGGGATCGAGTCGTCGACCGCGACGTCCTCAATGCGCTCGAAAGCCGGGCCGAGCAGCGCGTCGAGCTGTTCCGGCAGGATGCCGAAGGGCGGCCCCTTCGGCTGGTCGCAGACGAAGAAGTAGCCGGCGAGCAGCCCGCCCGGCGGCAGCAGTTCGGCGACCCGGCGGCCCCAGTCGTCCCACAGCTTGCGCGGCAGCGCGCACAGGAAGGCGCGCTCGTAGATCAGCGCCGGTGGCTGTGCCGGCTGCCAGTTGAAAAAGTCGGCGCAGACGAGGTCCACCGCGGCGTCGCCGAGCACTGCGCGGGCCCGGTCGACGGCTTTCGGCGAGAAATCGAGCGCGCTGACCGGCCAGCCGCGCCCGGCCAGGAAGGCGGCTTCCCACGCGCTGCCGCAGCCCGGGATCAGCGTGGCCAGCGGCGCCGGCTGGCGGCTGACGAAAGCGGCGAAGTCCGCCGGCACGCGGCCGGCGTCCCAGGGCGTCGCGCCCTCGTCGAAGCGCTTGCACCAGAAGTCCGGGTGCTCGGGGCGTTGCGAGGGCGGTTTGATCGTGTCGTTCATGGTTTTTTCAATGCGCCGCTGGCCTGTTCGAGGGCGCGTTCGAGGTAGGTCGGGTAGAAGTCGGCGAGCAGTGCGCCGACGATCGGTGCGGCGAGCTGCCTGCCGTCCGGGCCGTAGAAGGCGACGACCGGCACCAGGCGGATTTTCTCGCGGGCGGCGAAGGCGGCGTGCGTGGTCCGGCCGCCGGCGAAATCGACGAGCGGCGTCGCGCGGTCCTGGCCGATTTCGCGGACGACGACGCGGCGCGCGTAGCGCGGGTCGGCGGCCAGCGGCTTCAGGTAGTCGCGCTTCACCGTCTCGCAATAGCGGCAGTCGGCCCGGCTGTACAGCACGACCAGCGGACCGCCGGCACGGGCCGCGGCGGCGGCCTCGGCGCCCAGGTCGGCGGCGGCCGGCAGCCCGGGAGCGGCGCTGGCGCCGCATGCTAGAATCAGCCCTCCGCAAAGACCAGCCCAGAACCGCATCATGTCCGCTCCGTCGAAAATCGTCATCGCCTCCCGTGAATCCCGCCTGGCCATGTGGCAGGCCGTGCATGTCCAGGGACGACTGGCGAGTCTAAATCCGGGGGCGGAAGTTGTCATTCTCGGCATGACCACCAAGGGCGACCAGATCCTCGACCGGCCGCTCTCGCAGATCGGCGGCAAGGGCCTGTTCATCAAGGAACTCGAGGTCGCGATGCAGGAAGGCCGCGCCCACCTCGCCGTGCATTCGATGAAGGACGTGCCGATGGTGATGCCCGAAGGCTTCGTGCTGGCCGCCATCTCGGCCCGCGAAAACCCGCGCGACGCCTTCGTTTCCAGCAAGTACAACGGCCTCGACGAGCTGCCGGCCGGCGCCGTCGTCGGCACCTCCAGCCTGCGCCGCGAAGCCATTCTGCGCGCCAGGTATCCGCAACTGGTCATCAAGAGCCTGCGCGGCAACCTCGATACCCGGCTGAAGAAGCTCGACGCCGGCGAGTACGACGCGATCATCCTGGCCGCCGCCGGCCTGATCCGCCTCGGCCTCAAGGACCGCATCAAGGCCGTGCTGACGCCCGAGCAGTCGCTGCCGGCGCCGGGCCAGGGCGCGCTCGGCATCGAACTGGTCGACGGCGACGCGGCGATGGCTGCCGTCGTCGCGCCGCTGAACGACCGGGAAACCGCCCACTGCGTGCGCGCCGAACGCGCGCTGTCGCGGGCGCTCGGCGGCTCCTGCCAGGTGCCGCTCGGCGGCTATGCGGTGATCGACAACGGCGAGCTGTGGCTGCGCGGCTTCGTCGCCAGCGTCGACGGCAAGGAAATGGTCGCCGGCGAAGTGCGCGGCAATCCGGCCGACGACGAGGCGCTCGGCCGCCAGTTGGCCGACGAGCTGCGCGCCCGCGGCGCCGGCGCCATCCTGGAAAAGCTCGCCCACTGCGGCTGATGAGACCCGGCCCGCTCGCCGGCAGGACCGTCGTCGTCACCCGGCCGCGCGGCCAGGCGGACGGGCTGGCCGGAGCGATCGCCGCGGCGGGCGGCACGGCGCTGCTCTTTCCCCTGCTCGAGATTTCGCCGGCGGACGACCCGCGGTCGCTGGCCGAAGCCGTCGACCGGCTGGCCGACACTGCTGTCGCCGTTTTCGTCAGCCCGAACGCGGTCGACCATGCGCTGCCGGCCATTCTGGCACGCGGTCCCTGGCCGGCCGGGCTGCTGCCGGCGGCGGTCGGACAGGGCACGGTCCGGGCGCTCGCCGCACGCGGCGTCGAGGGCTGCGTCGCCCCCGTCGACCGCCAGGACTCGGAAGGCCTGCTCGCCTGTCCCGAACTCGCCGCGTCGCGGGTCGCCGGCCGCCGGGTCGCGATCTTCCGCGGCGACGGCGGTCGCGAGCTGCTCGCCGACACGCTGCGCGAACGCGGCGCGACGGTCGATTGCGTGACCTGCTACCACCGTTCCGGGCCGCCCGGCGCGATCGGCACGCTGCTCGCCGCCTGGCGGGACGGCCGGCTCGACGCGCTGACCGTGTCGAGCAGCGAAGGGCTGCGCCACCTGGCCGGCCTGCTCGACGCCGAAGGGCGCCGCTACCTGCAAGCCACGCCGCTTTTCGTGCCGCATCCGCGCATCGCCGAACAGGCGCGCGAACTCGGCCTGGAGCGGATTATTGTCACCGCAGCCGCCGATGCCGGCCTCGTCGCCGGTCTGGCTGCTTATAATTGGCCGGCATGATGACCGATAACGCTACTCCCCCGATCGAAGCGCCCGCGCCGCAAACCGCCGCGCGGGCTCCCCGGCGCCCGCTGGCGCTGATCCTCGCCATCGCCGCGCTGGCTGCGGCCGGCTGGCAGGCCTACGAAGGGCTGGGCCAGCGCGCGGCGGTCGTCGCGCTGCAGGCCGGCACGTCCGAGACCGACGCCGCGCTGAAGGCGCGGCTCGACGCCCTGCAGTCGCGCCTGGCCGCGCTCGAGGCGCCGGCGGCGCCCGCGCCCGAAGGCGACGCGGCGGACGGCCGCGAGGCCGCGCTGCTGCTCGAGGTCGAGCAGGCGCTGACGCTGGCCGGACAGCAGCTGCAGCTGGCCGGCAACGTGCCGGTCGCGCTGCTCGCGCTGCAGGGCGCCGACGCCCGCCTGGCCCGCGCCGACCGCCCGCAGTACCTGCCGCTGCGCAAGGCGCTGCTGAAGGACATCGAACGTCTGCAGGCACTGCCGCAGGCCGACCTGCCCGGCGTCGCGCTGCGCCTCGAGCAGCTCGCCGCCGGCATCGACCGCCTGCCGCTGGCCAGCCGCGGTCGACCGGCTGCCGAACCCGAAAAAGCGGTCGCCGCCGCTCCCGACGAGGCCTGGTGGCGCCGGGCCGGCCGCGAATTGTGGCAGGAGTTCAAGGGCCTGGTCCGCATTCAGCGCTTCGACCGCGACGACGCGGCGCTGCTGGCGCCGGAGCAGTCCTTCTTCCTGCGCGAGAACCTGAAGCTGCGCGTGCTGACTGCCCGCCTGGCGCTGTTCGCCCGCGACCAGGCCAGCTTCCGCAACGAGCTGAAGGTCGCCGACGACTGGCTCGGCCGCTTCTTCCTGGCCGACGACAAGACCGTGCAGGCGGCGCAGGCGACGCTGCGTCAGGCGCTGGCCCTGGAACTGGCCGGTCAGCTGCCGACCCTGGCCGACAGCGAGGCGGCGTTGCGCAAGCTGGGCCCCGCCGGAGAAAAGCGGTGAGGGCGCTGTTCTGGATCGTCGCGCTGTTCGCGCTGGCCGTGGCGCTGGCGCTCGGCGCCCGGGCCAACGACGGCTACGTGCTGCTGGTGCTGCCGCCCTGGCGGGCCGAAGTCTCGCTGAACCTGTTCCTGATCGCGCTGCTGGCGCTGCTGCTCGGCGCCTACGCCGGGCTGCGCGTCCTCGGCGCGACGCTGGCGCTGCCCGGCCGGGTCAGCGCCTACCGGGCGCAGCGCCGGCGCGAGCGGGCGGCCGGGGTATTCCAGGATGCCGTCCGCCTGCTGTTCGAAGGCCGTTTCGGCCAGGCGCTGAAAAAGGCGACCGAAGCCCATGCCGCCGGCACGGCGCCGGGGCTGTCGGCGCTGATCGCGGCGCGCGCCGCGCAGCGCATGCGCGAATCCGGCAAGCAGCAGGGCTGGCTGGAGCGGGCCAAGATCGACGATCCGCGGACCGAGGCGGCGACGCTGATGCTCGAGGCCGAGATGATGAACGAGGAGCGCCGCTTCGACGCGGCGCTGGGCGCGCTGGAGCGCCTGCAGCAACGGCACGGCCGGCACATCGCTGCGCTCCGCCTGGAGCTGCGCGCGCGTCAGGGCGCCGGCGACTGGGACGGCGTGCTTCGCCTGTTGCGCCAGCTCGACAAGCGCGATGCGCTGCCACCGGAACTGGTGCGCGGTGTCCGCGCCAAGGCGCACCTCGCCAACATCGAGCGCCTGGCCGGCGACGCGGCGCAGCTTGCCACCTACCTGCGCCAATTGCCGGACGACGAGCGCGGCCAGGGCGTCGCTGCCGCCGCGGCCCGCGCATTGGCCACGCTGGGGGCGGTGCCGGAGGCCCAGCGGCTGATCGAATCGGCTTTCGATGCCGACGACGTGTGGCGTCCGGAACTGGCCGAAATCTACGGCCGGCTGGCCGGCAGCGAGCAGACCGCGCGTATCGCGCGCGCCGAAACCTGGCTGCGCCAGCACCCGGACGACGCGGCGCTGCTGCTGGCGCTGGGCCGCATGTGCGTGCGCCAGCGGCTGTGGGGCAAGGCGCAGAGCTACCTGGAGGCGGCGCTGTCGGTCGAGGCTTCGCCGGCGGTGCATCTGGAACTGGCCAGCCTGTTCGACCAGCTCGACAAGACCGACGAGGCCAACCGCCACTACCGGGCCAGCGCGGCGCTGGCCGGCGCCTGACGCCGGCCGGGCCTCAGGCCCAGTCCTGAGGCTGCAGGAAGACCTCGTACAGTTCGGCTTCCGGCGTGCCGGCCTCGGGTTTCCAGTCGTAGCGCCATTTGACGACGGGGGGCAGCGACATCAGGATGGACTCGGTGCGCCCGCCCGACTGCAGGCCGAACAGCGTGCCGCGGTCCCAGACCAGGTTGAACTCGACGTAGCGGCCGCGCCGGTAGGCCTGGAAATCGCGCTCGCGCTCGCCGTAGGGCGTGTCGCGGCGCTTCGCCAGCACCGGCAGGTAGGCCTGCGTGAAGGCATTGCCGACGGCCTGGGTCAGCGCGAAGCAGCGCTCGAAGCCGCCTTCGTTGAGGTCGTCGAAGAAAACGCCGCCGACGCCGCGCGGCTCGTTGCGGTGCTTCAGGAAGAAGTACTCGTCGCACCATTTCTTGTAGCGGGGATAGACGTCGTCGCCGAACGGCGCCAGCGCGTCCCTGCAGGTCCGGTGGAAATGGGCGACGTCCTCGCGTTGACCGTAATAGGGCGTCATGTCCATGCCGCCGCCGAACCACCAGACGTCTTCCTCGCCCGGCTTGGTCGCGACGAAGCAGCGCACGTTCATGTGCGCGGTCGGGCAGTAGGGATTGCGCGGGTGCAGCACCAGCGACACGCCCATCGCCTCCCAGGCGCGGCCGGCCAGCTGCGGGCGGACCGCGGTCGCCGACGCGGGCAGCGACTGGCCGGTGACGTGCGAGAAATTGACGCCGCCGCGCTCGAAGAATCCGCCGTCCTCGATCAGCCGCGAAATGCCGCCGCCGCCTTCGGGGCGCTCCCAGGAGTCGGTGCGGAAGGGCTGGCCGTCGAAGGTTTCGAGTTCCTCGACGATGCGGGACTGGAGGGTGGTGAAGTAGGTTTTGAGGATCTGGGTGTCCATTGGGGGCCTTTTGCAGTGGGCTTGTTGGAATGGTTTTTTGCTGTCGGGTTCCGCGCCTGACGCGCGGGCGTCAGGCGCGGAAAGTAAGCACCAACCGTCAGGCGCGCAACCCCCGCCCAAATCAATCAGCGACTGATCGCCCGATGCCCGATGTCCTTGCGGAACTGCATGCCGTCGAACTGGATCTGCGGAACGGCCTCGTAAGCGCGCTTCTGCGCCAGACGGACGTTCTCGCCCAGGGCCGTGACGCACAGCACGCGGCCGCCGCTGGTCAGCACCTTGCTGTCCTGCGTCGAGGTGCCGGCATGGAAGACGTGGCAGTCCTCGCCGAAGCGGTTGCCGGCCGGCAGGCCGTGGATCACGTCGCCCTTGCGCGGGGTGTCCGGGTAGTTGGCGGCGGCCAGCACGACCCCGAGCGCGACGCGGCGGTCCCATTCGGCCTCGATCTGGTCGAGCTTGCCGTCGATGCCGTGCTCGAGCAGCCTGACGAAGTCGGACTTCAGCCGCATCAGGATCGGCTGGGTTTCGGGATCGCCCATCCGGCAGTTGAATTCCAGCGTCTTCACCGAGCCGTCCTTGCCGATCATCAGGCCGGCGTACAGGAAACCGGTGAAGGGGATGCCGTCGGCCGCCATGCCGCGCACCGTCGGCAGGATGATCTCGCGCATCGCCTTGCCATGCACTTCCGGCGTCACCACCGGAGCCGGCGAGTAGGCGCCCATGCCGCCGGTGTTGGGGCCGGTGTCGCCGTCGCCGATGCGCTTGTGGTCCTGGCTGGAGGCCAGCGCCAGCACGTTCTTGCCATCGACCATGACGATGAAGCTGGCTTCCTCGCCGTCGAGGAATTCCTCGATGACGACGCGCGCGCCGGCGTCGCCCAGCTTGTTGCCGGACAGCATGTCGTCGATCGCGGCATGCGCCTCTTCAAGGGTCATCGCGACGACGACGCCCTTGCCGGCGGCCAGGCCGTCGGCCTTGATGACGATCGGGGCGCCCTTCCTGTCGATGTAGGCGTGCGCCGCGGTAGACTCGGAAAAAGTCTCGAATTCCGCGGTCGGGATGTTGTGCCGGGCCATGAAGCGCTTGGCGAAATCCTTCGAGGATTCCAGTTGCGCGGCTTCCCTGGTCGGTCCGAAGATCTTCAGGCCGCGGGCGCGGAACACGTTGACCACGCCGGCCGCCAGCGGCGCCTCGGGGCCGACGACGGTCAGGTGGATCTTGTTCTGCTCGGCGAAGTCGGCCAGCGCTTCCGGATCGGTGATATTCACGTTCTCCAGTTCATGCTCGCGCGCCGTGCCGGCATTGCCGGGGGCGACGTAAACCTTCTGCAGGCCGGGCGTCTGCGCCAGCTTCCAGGCCATGGCGTGCTCGCGGCCGCCGGAACCGATAACCAGTAGTTTCATGGCTTTTCCTTGTTATATCCGAAGCAATTTCGTGGCCGGCAAAGCCGTGACGCGAAGACGAGCTGAAGACAGTGCTGTTGCACGGCGAGGCGAAGTCGACAAAGTCATGGCGCAGCCGGGCACGAAATCAGTGGCGGAAGTGGCGGGCGCCGGTGAACACCATCGCGATGCCGTGTTCGTCGGCCGCCGCGATGACTTCCTCGTCGCGCATCGAGCCGCCCGGCTGGATCACCGCGACGGCGCCGGCTTCGGCCAGCACGTCGAGGCCGTCGCGGAACGGGAAGAAGGCATCCGACGCGACGACCGAACCCTTGAGTTCGAGGCCGGCGTTCTGCGCCTTGATGCTGGCGATCTTGGTCGAATCGACGCGGCTCATCTGGCCGGCGCCGACGCCCAGCGTCATGCCGCCGCCGCAGAAGACGATGGCGTTGGATTTGACGAACTTGGCGACGCGTTCGGCGAACAGCAGGTCTTCGATCTGCTGCTCGGTCGGCTGCACCTTGGTGACGACCTTGAGGCCGGACGCCTGCGCGGTGAAATCGTCGGCCGTCTGCACCAGCAGGCCGCCACCGACGCGCTTCAGTTCCAGCTTGTTGAGGTCGCGGCCGAGCGGCACGACCAGCACGCGCAGGTTCTGCTTGCTGGCCAGCGCGGCCCTGGCTTCGACGGTGAAGGACGGGGCGATCAGCACTTCGACGAAGTGCTTGCGCGCGTTCATGGCGTCGACGACGTCGAGGCCGACTTCGTCATTGAAGGCGATGATGCCGCCGAAGGCCGACGTCGAGTCGGTCTTGAAGGCCTTTTCGTAGGCGCCGAGCAGCGTGCCGTCGATGGCGACGCCGCACGGGTTGGCGTGCTTGATGATGACGCAGGCCGGGACGTCGAAGGCCTTGACGCATTCCCACGCGGCGTCCGAGTCGGCGATGTTGTTGTACGACAGTTCCTTGCCCTGCAGCTGGGTGTAGGCAGCGATGCTGCCCGGCAGCGCGGTGGTGTCGCGGTAGAAGGCGGCCTGCTGGTGCGAGTTCTCGCCGTAGCGCAGCGTCTCGACGCGGTCGAAGGCCAGTTGCAGCTTGGCCGGGAACACCGAGGGCACCGGCGCGGCGGCTTCCGGCTGTGCTTCGGCGCCGTCGTCGAGGCCGGTCAGCCAGTTGGCAATCATGCTGTCGTAGCGGGCGGTGTGCGTGAAGGCCTTCTTGGCCAGGCCGAAGCGGGTGCCAAGCTGCAGCGCGCCGCCGTTGGCCTTCATCTCGTCGAGCAGCGGCTGGTAGTCGGCCGGATCGGTGACGATCGCGACGCCGGCGTAGTTCTTGGCCGACGAGCGGACCATCGCCGGGCCGCCGATGTCGATGTTCTCGATCGCGTCGGCCAGCGTGACGCCGCTTTTCGCGATGGTCGCGGCGAACGGGTACAGGTTGACGCAGACCAGGTCGATGGTCGGGATGCCGTGGGCTTCGATGGTCGCCATGTGCTCGGCCAGGTCGCGGCGGGCCAGGATGCCGCCATGCACCTTCGGGTGCAGCGTCTTGACGCGGCCGTCGAGCATTTCCGGGAAGCCGGTGTAGTCGCCGATTTCGGTGACGGCGAGGCCGGCGTCGCGCAGCATCTTGGCGGTGCCGCCGGTCGACAGCAGCTTGACGCCCTGCGCGGCGAGGCCCTGGGCGAATTCGAGTACACCCGTCTTGTCGGAGACGGAAATCAGCGCTTGTTGGATTTTCATGGCGATTTACAGAAGTTGATGTTCAGTGAGTTTCTTGCGCAGCGTGTTGCGGTTGATGCCCAGCATCTCCGCCGCCAGCGTCTGATTGTTGCCCGCCTTGGCGAGCACGACCTCGAGCATCGGCCGTTCGACGCTCTTGATGACCATGTCGTAGATGGCGGCGGGTTTCTCGCCATCGAGGTCACGGAAGTACTGCTCCAGCGAATCCGTGACGCATTTCCCCAGATCGTGTTGGCTCATGCTGCCAACGCCTCCTCGTTGTCGTATTTCAGCAGTTCGTTCTCCGCGGCGAGCCGCGAGAAGAAGTCATTGATCGCCTGCATCTGTTGGTCGATGCTGGGCAGTACGTTCATTTCCTTGCGGAAGGCCGCCGAGCCGGTCAGTCCCTTGGTGTACCAGGAGATGTGCTTGCGGGCGACCTTGAGGCCGGTGTCGGCGCCGTAGAAGGCGTACAGGTCCTCGAGGTGGGCAAGCAGGATCGCGTGGATCTCGCTGACCCGGACCGCCGGCAGGTGCTCGCCGGTCTTCAGGTAGTGCTCGATCTCCCGGAACAGCCAGGGGCGCCCCTGCGCGGCGCGGCCGATCATCAGGCCGTCGGCGCCGGTGGCGTCGAGCACGTGCTTCGCCTTTTCCGGCGTCGTGATGTCGCCGTTGGCGATCACCGGAATCTTCACCAGCGTCTTGACCATCGCGATGGTGTCGTACTCGGCCTCGCCGGTGTATTGCTGGCAGCGCGTCCGGCCGTGGATCGCGACGGCGCGCACGCCCGCCGACTCGGCGATGCGCGCGATGGTCGGCGCGTTGCGGTTGGCCAGGTTCCAGCCGGTGCGGAATTTCAGCGTGACCGGGGTGTCCGGAATGGCGCCGACGACGGCGTCCAGAATCCGGCCGACCAGCTGTTCGTCCTGCATCAGCGCCGAGCCGGCCATCACGTTGCAGACCTTCTTGGCCGGGCAGCCCATGTTGATGTCGATGATCTGCGCGCCGTTGTCGACGTTGTGCTTCGCCGCCTCGGCCATCATCTTCGGGTCGGCGCCGGCGATCTGCACCGAGATCGGTTCGACCTCGCCCTCGTGGTTCGCGCGGCGCAGCGTCTTCGCGCTGCCGTAAAGCAGCGAGTTCGAGGTGACCATTTCGGACACGGCGAGACCGGCGCCCATCTTCTTGCACAACTGGCGGAAGGGGCGATCGGTGACGCCGGCCATGGGCGCGACGAACAAATTGTTGCGGAGCTGGAAGCCGACGAATTCCATGGATGCAGGGCAGGGGTGAAGCAGGGGAAGGCGCGGATTCTACCTGAATCGGCGCCTAAAAAATAGTCAAATCGTAAAACCTGAAAGCCCGGAGGGTGAAGTGCGAAATATGACAGGAGTTTTGGCGTTTGGCCCGCCCGGGCGCCATCTCAGGGCCAGGCGCGTGCGCCCCAGATCATCCGTTTGGCGACGAAATGCCGGGCCGGCGGGAAGACGTCGAGCGCCCACAGGCCGAGGCCGCGGGCCAGCTTCAGCGGCGCGCAGTCGTTCGAGAACAGGCGGACGATGCCGTCGGTGAACAGCGCGCCGCCGTCGCGGTCGAGCCGGCGGCTGGCCGCGTAGCGGTCGAGGCTGGCGCGGTCAACGCCGTCGGCGAGCAGGATTTCGGCCAGCTGCCAGGCGTCGCGCAGCCCGAGGTTGAAGCCCTGGCCGGAGACCGGGTGCAGTGTCTGCGCGCAGTTGCCGATCCACACCTGGCGGCCGTCGACCAGCGTCCGGCGGCGGCGCAGCGCGAGCGGGAAACGGCTGCGCGGGCCGGGCCGCGACAGCCGCAGGCGCCGGCCGAACTGGGCCTGCAGCGTGTCGGCGAATGCTGCGTCGTCGAGCGCCATCACCGCGTCGGCTTTGGCCGGCGGGAGCGTGAAGACGACCGAGTATTCGTCGCCGAGCGGCAGCAGCGCGAGCGGACCGTCCGGCGTGAAGCGCTCCCAGGCACGCCGGCCGTGGCCCGGCTCGGGCGTCACCTCGCAGATCACCGCGTGCTGCGCGTAGTCGCTGACCGTGACCGCCGGGTCGTCGCCCGGCGTGCCTTCGGCATGGACCAGCAGGCGGCAGCGCAGCTCGCGCTCGCCGCCGGCGTCGCGCAGCAGCACGCGGATGCCGTCGTCGTCCGGCGCGGTGTCGATGATTTCGGCGCCGGCGATCAGCGCGCCGGCTTCGATCCGGGCGGCCAGCGCGGCGGCCAGGTCGCGGTAGCGGACGACGTAGCCGAGCGCCGGCAGGCCGTGCTCGGCGTGGTCGATCAGCGTGCGGCCGAAGCCGTCCTTCTGCGACACGTGGATGGTCTCGATCGGTGTCGCGGCGCGGGCCGGCCAGGCGCCGATCTGTTCGAGCAGTTCGCGGGCGCCGTGCGACAGCGCCAGCGCCCGCGGGTCGGCCTGCAGCGCCGCTTGCGGTCGACGGTCGATCAGCCGCGATTTCAGTCCGCCGGCGGCCAGCGCGCAGTGCAAGGTCATGCCGACCGGACCGGCGCCGACGATCAGGATATCGACGCGTTCAGTCATGGCGCATGACCTCCTCGATGTCGGCGACCGTCTTCGGCGCCGTCGTGTAGACGTCGCAGCCGCCCTCGACGACGCGGACGTCGTCCTCGATGCGGATGCCGATGCCGGCCAGTGCCTCGGGCACGTCGGCGGCCGGCCGGATGTACAGGCCGGGTTCGACGGTCAGCGTCATGCCCGGGCGCAGCGTCGTCCATTGGCCGCCGGTCTTGTAGGTGCCGGCGTCGTGCACGTCGAGGCCGAGCCAGTGGCCGGTGCCGTGCATGTAGAAACGCTTGTAGGCGCCGCGTTCGATCAGCGCATCGACATCGCCGGCGAGCAGCTTCAGGTCGACGAGGCCGCGGGTCAGCACGCGTACCGCGGCGTCGTGCGGCTCCATGAAGTGGCGGCCGGGGGCGATTGCCGCGAAGGCGGCCTGCTGCGCGGCCAGGACGATCTCGTAGACCTCCTTCTGCGCGGCGTTGAAGCGGCCGTTGACCGGGAAGGTCCGGGTGATGTCGGCGGCGTAGCCCTCGACTTCGCAGCCGGCGTCGATCAGCACCAGCGTATGGTCGTTGAGCAGCTTGTCGTTCTCGACGTAGTGCAGCACGCAGGCGTTGGCGCCGCCGGCGACGATCGGCGTGTAGGCGTGCGCGTCGGCGCCGCGCTTCCTGAATTCGTAGGACAGTTCGGCTTCCAGCTCGTATTCGGCCTGGCCGGGCCGGCAGGCGCGCATCGCGCGGGCGTGGCCGGCGCTGGCGATGTCGGCGGCGCGCTGCTGGATCGCCGCTTCGGCGTCGTCCTTGACCAGGCGCATCGCGTCGAGTTCGGCGCGCAGATCGAGCACGGCGCGCGGCGCCTGCTTGCCGCTCCGCGCCTGGGCGCGCACCGCGTTCAGTGCGCGGCCGAGGCGGGCATCCCAGTCGGCGTCGTGGCCCAGCGTGTGCCACAGCGCGTCGCGGTCGACCAGCAGTTCGGGCAGTTTCCTGTCCAGGGCTTCGATCGGGTAGGCGGCATCGAAGCCGAAGGCCGACTTCGCGGCCTTCGGGCCGTAGCGGTAGCCGTCCCAGATTTCGCGCTCTTCGTGCTTCTCGCGGCAGAACAAGATGGATTTCGGGCGCTTGCCGCCGACCAGCACGACGACGGCCTCCGGCTCGGGAAAACCGGTCAGGTACCAGAAGTAGCTGTCGAAACGGTAGGGGTGGTGGGCGTCGCGGTTGCGGATCACCTCGGGGGCGGTCGGCACGACGGCGACGCCGTCGCCGAGGGTCTGCAGCAGGCGCTTGCGGCGGGCGATGAAGTGGGCGTGGCTCATGCGTTCCTCAATTCGGCATCCAGTTCCGCAAGGCGTTGCGGCGTTCCCACGTCGACCCAGCGGCCGGCGTGGCGTTCCCCTTGCAGCGTACCGGCGGCAATCGCGGCGTCGAGCAGGGGGCGCAGTTTCAGCGCCTGGCCGGGCGGCACCGCGGCGAACATGGCCGGCGAGAAGACCCCGATGCCGGCGTAAGTCAGCGTTTGACCGCTGCCGGCCGGTACGACGCGGTCGCCGGCCAGCGCGAAATCGCCGCCGGCGTGGTGTGCCGGGTTGGCGACGAAGAGCAGGCGGGCGCCGCCGGCCGGGCATTTTTCGGCGTCCGGCACGGTCGACCGCGAAAATCGGGCGAAATCGACGTCGCAATACACGTCGCCATTGACGACCAGGAAGGGGGCGTCGCCGAGCAGCGGCAGCGCCCGGGCGATGCCGCCGGCGGTCTCCAGCGCGCCCGGTGGTTCCGGCGAATAATGGAGGGTGAGTCCCCACTTCTCGCCATTGCCCAGCGCTGCCTCGATCTGCTCGCCGAGGTGGGCGTGGTTGATGACGATTTCCCGGAAACCGGCCGCCGCCAGCCGTTCGAGGTGCCAGACGATCAGCGGCTTGCCGCCGGCTTCGAGCAGCGGCTTGGGCGTGCGGTCGGTCAGCGGCCGCATGCGTTCGCCGCGGCCGGCGGCGAGGATCATCGCCTTCATTTACTTGTAGCGGTAGCCGATCAGGTCGGTCTGTCCGTCGAGCCGGTCGAGCAGGTTCAGCAGCGGCTTCAACTGCAGGTAGCGGCCGGCGGTCTTCTTGGCGTAGGTCATGAAGCGCGGCAGGTCCTCGATGTACTTGTCCTTGCCGTCGCGGTAGTTCAGGCGGCAGAAGATGCCGAGCACCTTCAGGTGGCGCTGCAGGCCCATCAGTTCGTAGTCGCGCCAGAAGTCGCCGAAGTCGGCGCGGACCGGCAGTCCGGCGGCGCGCGCCTTTTCCCAGTAGCGGACGACCCAGTCGATTTCCTGTTCCTCGTCCCACGAAATGAAGGCATCGCGGAACAGCGACACGACGTCGTAGGTGATCGGGCCGTAAACGGCGTCCTGGAAGTCGATGATGCCCGGCGTCAGCGTCGCCTCGCTTTCGACGACCATCAGGTTGCGCGGCATGAAGTCGCGGTGCACGAAGACCTTGGGCTGGTTCAGCGCCGAGTTGATCAGGAACCTGAAGGTCCGGTCGAGCATGACTTTGTCTTCGTCGGAGAGTTCGATGCCGAGGTGACGGCCGACGAACCATTCCGGGAAGAGGTCCATTTCGCGGCGCAGCAGCGTCGCATCGTAGGGGGGCAGCGTGGCCGGCGTCGACGCGAGCTGCCACTGGACGAGCGCGTCGAGGACCGGGCGGATCAGCGTGTCGGCCAGCGACAGGTCGGCGTTCAGCGCATCGAGATAGCCGATGCGGCCGAGGTCGGTCAGCACCAGGAAGCCGTTGTCGAGGTCCTGGTCGAGCACGCGCGGCGCGGCCAGGCCGGCCTTGGCGAGCAGGCCGGCGACCTGGATGAAGGGTCGGCAGTTTTCCTTGTCGGGCGGCGCATCCATCAGGATGCGCGTCGTGCCGTCCGGCCAGGTCAGCCGGAAGTAGCGGCGAAAGCTGGCGTCGGCCGAGGCCGGCGTGAGGGAGACGGATTGGTTCGGGAAGCGACCGGCAACCCAGTCGGTAACAAGTTGATCGCGCGACATCTGGCGGGGTGGGTTCGTTGTAGAATGGCGCGATTTTAACACTTGGGCATCGTCCGTTCCGGCGTCCGCCCCCAATGCCCCGATGACCGGTTACCCGCGCCGCCCGCTCGCCGTTTTCGTCTGCTGCCTGTTCGCCGGCCTGCCGGCCGGCGCCGTCGCGGCCGAACCGTCCCCGGCCGCTGCCGACGATGCCGGCGTCCTGCCGCTCCGTTCCGAGCGCCAGTTCAACATCCGCACGCGCAAGCAGCCCTCCCCGGCGGGCGACGGCGCTGCCGCCGCCCCGGCCGCAGCGGCGGTTTCCGTGATCGCCGACCGCATCGAGGGACGGGTCGATGAAGGCACGGTCGCCGAGGGCAAGGTCGAATTGCGCAAGGCGGGCACGCTGGTCCAGGCCGACCGGGCGATCTACCGGCCGTTGACCGACGAGGTCGAAGCCGACGGCAATGTCCGGATGTTCCGGGAGGGCGCCGAGGTCGGCACCCCCCATCTGCGCATCCGCCTGTCGGACCAGATCGGCTTTGCCGACCGGGCCGACTACCACATCGTCCGCCAACGCGAGAACCGCTTCTACGATCCGCGCAAGGCCCGGATCCGGGTTTCGCTCGGCTACGGGGGATCTTCCGGGGCGCCGATGATGCTCAATGTGCCGGGCAGCTACGGCCTGCCGACGCCGGGCGATGCCAAGCGGACGTCCGAGGTCAACGGCGAGGCCGAACGCGTCGATTTCGAGGGCGAGAACCAGATGCGCCTGACCTCGGCCAGCTTCTCAACCTGCAAGCCGGGCCAGACCGAGTGGTACCTGAAGGCCGACGAAATCCAGCTCGACTACGACGAAAACGAGGGCATGGCCCGTCATGCGTCGATCCATTTCAAGGACGTGCCGATCTTCTACATGCCGGCGGCGTCGTTCCCGCTGAACGGCCAGCGGCGCTCCGGCTTCCTGATGCCGATGCTGTCGGCGACGACCAAGACCGGTCTCGACCTGACCGTACCGTATTACTGGAGCATCGCGCCGAACTACGACCTGACGCTGATGCCGCGTCAGATGACCAAGCGCGGCACGCAGTTGGGCGTCGAGGCGCGCTACCTCGATTACAACTACCAGGGCCTGTGGCGCGCCGAGTACCTGCCCAACGACGAGGTCGACAAGCGCGAACGCTACGCTTACCGCATCCAGCACCAGCACAACCTGGGGCAGGGCCTGTCCGGCCTGATCAACTGGAACGCGGTGTCCGACGACGCCTACTGGCAGGACCTGTCGTCGCACCTGTTGCGCACCTCGCAGGTCCAGCTGCCGCGCCAGCTGCAGCTCGCCTATTCGCCGTCGCCCTGGCTGCAGGGCAGCCTGCAGGTGCTGCGCTACCAGACGCTGATGCTCGACCCGAATATCAAGCGCCCCTATTTCCTGGAGCCGCAGCTGAACATCGTCGGCTACCGGCCCGACGTGTTCAAGACCGACCTCTCGGTGATCGGCCAGTTCTCCCGCTTCACGCACGACGACAAGGCCAATTTCGTCAATGGCGACCGCTTCGTGCTGTATCCGCAGGTGTCGCTGCCCATCGTCAACCCGGCCTTCCAGATCACGCCGAAGATCGGCCTGCACATGACCAAGTACTCGATCGACCGTGCCGCCGACAGCGATGTCAGCCGGGTGCTGCCGATCTTCTCGGTCGATTCGACGATGACCTTCGAGCGCCGCGACAACTGGTTCGGGCGCGACTACATCCAGACGCTGGAGCCGCGCCTGTACTACGTGAATATCCCGTACCGCGACCAGAGCCGGATTCCGGTCTTCGATTCGTCGCTGAACGACTTCAACTTCGCGCAGATCTTCTCCGAGAACCGCTACAGCGGCTACGACCGGATCAACGACGTCAATCACCTGACGGCCGGCGTCGTCACCCGGCTGATCGACGGAACCAGCGGCGTCGAGCGCTTCAAGGCGATGATCGGCCAGCGCTACTACTTCCGGCAAAGCCGCGTCGTGCTCAACGACACAAGCAACGACCAAGCGCCACCGAAGGGCAGTTCCAACCTGGTCGCCGCGGTCAACGGCCTGATCGCCGCCAAAACCTACATCGACCTGGCCTGGGAATACAACTTCCGCGACAACGCCAGCGAGCGCCTGGCCGCCGGCGTCCGCTACCAGCCGGAGCTGGGCAAGGTGCTGTCGGCCAGCTACCGCTACACCCGCGACCCGGTGACCGGCGCCTCGACCGTCGACCAGTTCGACATCGCCGGGCAGTGGCCGCTGACCGCGCGCTGGTCGGCGGTGGGTCGCTACAACTGGTCGATCCGCGACGAGCGCCTGCTCGAAGCGATCGCCGGCATCGAATACAACGCCGGCTGCTGGGCGATGCGCTTCGTCGCCCAGCGCCTGACCGCGATCACCGGCGTGCCGAACAACTCCTTCTTCCTGCAGCTCGAACTCAACGATTTCGGCAGCATCGGTTCCAACCCGCTGACGCTGCTGCGCCGCAGCGTTCCCGGCTACGGCAAGATCAACGAACTGCCCGACGCGGGCAGCCCGCTCTCCTCCCAATGAAGACCATGAACTCATTCCTCCGCCGCCTGATCCTGTCGCTTTGCTGCCTGGCCGCCGTCTCCGCGTCGGCTGCCCCGGGCGAGCCGGTCGAGGCCGACCGCATCGTCGCCGTCGTCGGCAGCGAGGTGATCACCGGCTACGACCTGCGTACCCGGCTCGACGCCGCACTTCGCCAGTTGCAGAAACAGGGCACGCCGCTGCCGCCGCAGGACGTGCTCGAGCGCCAGCTGCTCGAGCGCCTGATCATGGAGCAGGTCCAGCTGCAATACGCCCGCGAGTCCGGCATGCGCGTCGACGATGCCCAACTCGACCAGGCGATCGGCCGGATCGCGGCGAACAACAAGATGAGCCCGCAGATGTTCCGGCTGGCGCTCGAAGGCGACGGCATTCCCTACGCCGCCTTCCGCGAGGAGATCCGCAACGAGATGCTGATGGTCCGGCTGCGCGAGCGCGAGGTCGACGGCAAGCTGGTGATTTCCGACAGCGAGATCGACAACTACCTGGCCGAGCAGAAGGTGGCCGGCGGCGGCGAGGAATACCAGATCGCGCACATCCTGCTGCGGGCGCCCGAATCGGCCAGCCCCGAGCAGCTGAAGAAGCTGCGCCTGCGCGGCGAAGAGGCTCTGAAGCGGGCCCGGGCCGGCGAGAATTTCTCGGTGCTGACCGCGGCCTACTCGGACGCCCAGGATGCGCTGCAGGGCGGCAGCTTCGGCTGGCGCACGCTGGACCGCCTGCCGGCGCTGTACGCCGAAGCCGCGGCCGCGCTGAAAGCCGGCGAGACCAGCGAACTGCTGCGTTCCGCGGCCGGCTTCCACATCGTCAAGCTGGTCGCCAAGCGCGGCGGTGCGGCGCCTGTGTCGGTCCGCCAGACCCGTGCCCGCCACATCCTGGTCCGCATCAACGAGGTGGTTTCCGCCGATGACGCCCGCCACAAGCTCGAACTGGTCCGCGAACGCATCGTCAATGGCGTCGATTTCGCCGAACAGGCCCGTCTCTATTCGCAGGACGGCTCCGGTCCCAAGGGCGGCGAACTCGGCTGGCTGAATCCGGGCGACACCGTGCCGGAATTCGAGCGCGCGATGGATGCGCTGGCGCCGGGCGAGGTCAGCCCCATCGTCCAGTCGCCGTTCGGCATGCACCTGATCCAGGTCATGGAGCGCCGCGAGCGCGACGTCTCCGATGAGCGCCAGCGCATGAACGCCCGCCAGACGCTGCGCGAGCGCAAGCTCGACGAGTCCTACCAGGACTGGCTGCGCCAGCTGCGCGACCGGACCTACGTCGAAAACCGCCTGGAAGAGCGATGAGCCGTCCCGTCATCGCCGTGACCAGCGGCGAGCCGGCCGGCATCGGTCCCGAACTCTGCCTGCGCCTGGCCGGCTGGAACGGTCCGGCCCGCCCGGTCGTGCTCGGCGACCGCGAACTGCTCGCCGGGCGCGCCGCGGCCCTCGGCCTGCCGCTCCGGCTGCGCGAATATCGCCCGGATGCCGCGGTCGACCGCGACGAACTCGAGGTCCTGCACGTCCCGCTCGCGGTCCGCGCGCAGGCTGGCCGGCTCGATCCGGCCAACGGCGGCTACGTGCTGGCGCTGCTCGACCGCGCACTGACCGGCTGCGTCGCCGGTGAATTCGCCGCGATGGCGACGGCGCCGGTGCACAAAGGGGTCATCAACCAGGCCGGCGTCCATTTCACCGGCCACACCGAATACCTCGCCGAAAAGACCGGCACGCCGCTGGTCGTCATGATGCTGGCCGGCGACACGGAGCGCGGTCCGCTGCGCGTCGCGCTGGCCACCACCCACCTGCCGCTGAAGGACGTTCCGGCGGCGATCACCGCCGACCTGCTCGAGCGCACGCTGCGCATCCTCGATGCCGACCTGCGCGGCAAGTACGGCCTGCCCCGGCCGCGCATCCTGGTCGCCGGCCTGAATCCGCATGCCGGCGAGGGCGGCTACCTCGGCCGCGAGGAAATCGACGTCATCACCCCGGTGCTGGAGCAATTGCGCGGCGAAGGCATGCAACTGTCCGGTCCTCATCCGGCCGACACGATGTTCACGCCGCCGGTGCTGGCCGGGGGGGACGCCGTGCTCGCGATGTACCACGATCAGGGGCTGACCGCGCTGAAATACGCGACCTTCGGCCACGGCATCAACGTCACGCTGGGGCTGCCCATCATCCGCACCTCGGTCGACCACGGTACCGCGCTGGAACTGGCCGGCAGCGGCCGGGCCGATGCCGGCAGCCTGTTCGAGGCGGTCGCCGAGGCCGCGCGCATGGCCGCCTGCCGTCAGGGAGAAGGACGATGAAGAAACCCGTCGCCGGTACCTCGCACGTCGCCCGCAAGCGTTTCGGGCAGAATTTCCTCGTCGACCGCGGCATCATCGACGGCATCGTATCGGCGATCCGGCCGCAGCGCGGCGACACCGTCGTCGAGATCGGCCCCGGCCTGGGGGCGATCACCGAGCCGCTGCTCGAGCGCGTCGACACGCTGCACGTCGTCGAGATCGACCGCGACCTGATCGCCCGGCTGAAGCAGCGCCATCTGCCGGAGCGCCTGTGCATCCACGAGGGCGACGCGCTCGCCTTCGATTTCTCGAGCATCGGCCGCGACCTGCGCCTGGTCGGCAACCTGCCGTACAACATTTCGACGCCCTTGCTCTTCCACCTCGCCGACTACGGCAATTGCGTGCATGACATGCATTTCATGCTGCAGAAGGAGGTTGTCGAACGCATGGTCGCCGAGCCGGGCGATGCCGATTTCGGCCGCCTGTCGGTGATGCTGCAGTACCGTTTCTGGCTCGAATGGCTGATCGACGTGCCGCCGGAAAGCTTCGATCCGCCACCCAAGGTCGACTCGGCCGTCGTCCGGCTGATTCCGAAAGCGGCGGAACTGCGCGACGCGCGCGACGAGGCCCTGCTGTCCCGCGTCGTCCAGGCGGCATTCGCACAACGCCGCAAGATGCTGCGCAACACGCTGAAGGGCGTGCTCGACGACGCCGGCTTCGCGGCGCTCGGCATCGCCCCGACCTTGCGCCCGGAAGACCTGCCGGTCGCCGACTACGTCAGGATCGCCAATTACCTGGCGGACCGATGAAAAAAACCCGCCGGAAGGCGGGTTTTTCGTCTGCAGGGTGTTCAGCTTTTTCCGGCTTGTCCTGCTGCGCCGCATTCGTATTAAATTTGCCTGGCCGTCAATGGAAGCGCTGCTCGTCAGCGTCGGGAGAGAAGCATGGATCTTCAGAAAGAATTCAGGGATCAGGAACTGGAACAGATCGTCGAGGAAGCGGCGATTTACATGTGCGCCTGCCCCGGCGAGGTGGCCAAGGAAATTCGCCGGCTGCGCAGCCTGATTCGTTACCAGCGCGATTGCATCAACGGCGGGAAATCACCCGAAATCGTCCATCAGACCATCGAGGCCTCCGCCCGGGAGGCGCATGCCGTCATGGAGAAATGCCTCGAGCGTGTGCTGGAAATAGAGGGATGGAACCGGCAAACGCTGAAGATGCCCGCAGGCCTTCGCAAACTGAGGGACGAACTGTTGAGTCGTCCGGATTAGGCTCGGCCAAGCTGGCGGGCCGGCGCCATCGGCTTCCGCTTCCCTGTCCCACCCCGGTTCCGTTCGGCCTGTAAGGCGTGGGGGAAGCGGACAAAAAAGGCGGGCCGGCTTTCGCCTCCCGCCTCGCAACAAGCTTGCGCAAGTCGCTGATTTACATCAGTCCTTCTTCATCGGACAGGTATTCAGGCCGAGCAGCGGGTACAGCGGGCACCAGCCCATCAGGCCGGTGGCGAGCGGGACCACGCCGATCCAGGCCCAGACCGGGCCGCCCATCAGCGCCCAGGCGACCAGCGCGAGGCCGGCCAGGATGCGCAGGATCTTGTCGATGCCGCCAACGTTGCTTTTCATGGTGCGTTCTCCTTCATGTGATTGACCCGCGAAATGTACCGGCGCGACGCCCGGGCGTATGTAACCTGGGTCACACAGCCGCGAGTTTCTGCAGTCCGGCGCGGTCGGTCACGGTCAACTGCTCGCGGCCTAGAGAAACCAGGCCCTGCGCGGCAAAACCCTTGAGCAGCCGGCTGACGATCTCGCGGACGCTGCCCAGTTCGTCGGCCAGTTGCTGGTGCGTGACGTTCAGCACGTGGCCGCCGCGAGCCAGGATCAGCCGGGCCAGACGCTGGTCGAGCCGGGCGAAGGCGACTTCCTCGACCAGCTGCATCAGTTCGCCGATGCGTTCGGCGAACAGGTGAAAGACGAAATCGCGGAAAGGGGGGTGGTCGACGAGCAGGTGGCCGAATTCGGCCACCGGCAGCGCGACCAGCGTCAGCGGCGTCTCGGCGATGCCGCGCGCGTTGTAGTCGGTCGATCCGAGCAGGCAGCTCGAGCTGATGATGCAGGAACCGCCGGGCAGCACGCGGTAGAGCAGCAGCTCGCGGCCGCTGGGCGCCTGCTTGACGACCTTGATGCTGCCATCGAGCAGCAGCGGGAAGCCCTGGCAGGGCTGGTGCTCGGCGAACACCGTGCTGCCGGCCGGCAGCCGGAGGGCGGCGTCGGGGCGGAGCAGCGTGCCGAGCCGGTCTTCGGGCAGGCCGGCGAGCGCCGGATAGAGTTCGAGCAGGCGCGGTAGCGCGATACGTTCGCCCATCGCCGTCAGTCGATCTCGGCCCAGACCGGGGCGTGGTCGGACGGCCGCTCGCGCTTGCGCGGCGCGCGGTCGACGCCGGCGGCGCGGCATTTTCCGGCGAGCGGCGCCGACAGCAGGATGTGGTCGATGCGCAGCCCGAGGTTCTTCTGGAAGCCGAGCATCCGGTAGTCCCACCAAGAGAAGGTCTTCTCCGGCTGCTCGAACAGCCGGAAGCTGTCGGTCAGGCCGAGGTCGAGCAGGCGCCGGAAGGCGGCGCGTTCGGGTTCGGAGCACAGGATCTGGCCGGCCCAGCGGGCCGGGTCGTGCACGTCCCGGTCGTCCGGCGCGATGTTGTAGTCGCCGCACAGCGCGAGCCCGGGGTGGCGCCCGAGCTCCTCGCCGAGCCAGCCGGCCAGCGCGTCGAGCCAGCGCAGCTTGTAGTCGTACTTGTCGCTGCCGACGGCCTGGCCGTTCGGCATGTAGGCGCAGACGACGCGGACGTCGCCGACGGTGCCGCTGATCAGGCGTTTCTGCTCGTCCGGGAAATGCGGGTTGCCGCAGACGACGTCGGCGATCGGCTGGCGGGCAAGCAGCGCGACGCCGTTGTAGGTCTTCTGTCCGGAGAACGCGGCGTGGTAGCCGGCGGCCTCGATCTCGGCGCGCGGGAAATTGGCGTCCTCGAGCTTGAGTTCCTGCAGGCAGACGACGTCGGGCGCGGCTTCGGCCAGCCAGTCGAGCAGGTGGGGCAGGCGGACCTTCAGCGAATTGACGTTCCAGGCGGCGATCTTCACGGCCGGCTCCCGCCGGCGGCGGATTTCGGGTAGCCCGCGAGGTCGAGCAGGTCGTGCCACGGCGCGGCGGCGTAGCCGCGGAAATGCTGGCGCCCGACCTTGAGCACCGGCACCGACGCGTCGCCGCTCAGGGCCTTCAGTTCGGCGACGTCGGCCTCGTTCTGCAGCGATTTCTCGGTGTGGGGCACGCCGCGCTGCTTCAGCAGATCGCGCGCCTGGCTGCATTCGCTCTGGCAGTTGGGCGCGGTGTACAGCGTCACCGGGAAGCTTTCCATGGCCCGCCGGGCGGCGTAGGACATGCCGGCGCCCGGCTCGGCGGGCGTGCTGGCCGACAGGTTCTTCGCGGTCGACGGCGGCGGGGCGTCGGAAATCACGGTGCGGCCGGCCGGGTCGGTCCACCGGTAGGTCTGGGCGTCGGCGCCGGCACAGGCCAGCAGCAGGATCAGGGCGAGTCGGTGCATAGCTTTACCTCCGGGGTCAGGCGGCGACCATGCCGCTGTGGCGCAGCAGCGCGTCCGGGCTCGGCTCGCGGCCGCGGAAGGCGCGGAAGTTCTCCAGCGCCGGGCGTTCGCCGCCGCGCGACAGGATCTCGTCGAGGAAGCGCCGGCCGACCACCGGGTCGAACGGATCGCCGGCCTCCTCGAAGGCGGCGTAGCAGTCGGCCGACAGCACTTCGGCCCACTTGTAGCTGTAGTAGCCGGCCGCGTAGCCGCCGCCGAAGATGTGCGAGAAGCTGTTCGGGAAACGGTGCCATTCGGGCGGGATCAGCACGGCGACCTCGCGGCGCACCTCGTCGAGCAGGTCCATCACGGTCGACGTCCCCGCGGGGTCGAATTCGCAATGCAGGCGCATGTCGAACAGCGAGAACTCGAGCTGGCGCACGGTCATCATGCCGCTCTGGAAATTGCGGGCGGCCAGCATCTTGTCGAACAGCGCGCGCGGCAGCGGCTCGCCGGTGTCGATGTGGGCGGTCATGTCCTGCAGCACGCTCCATTCCCAGCAGTAGTTTTCCATGAACTGCGACGGCAGTTCGACAGCGTCCCATTCGACGCCGTGGATGCCGGAAACGCCCAGTTCGGTGCCGCGGGTCAGCAGGTGATGCAGGCCGTGGCCGCATTCGTGGAACAGCGTCGTGACTTCGTCGTGCGTGAAGGTCGCCGGCTTGCCGCCGACCGGGCGGGCGAAGTTGCAGTTCAGGTAGGCGATCGGCTTCTGGATGCCGTCGCCGGTACGCTTGCGCGAGCGCGCCTCGTCCATCCAGGCGCCGCCGCGCTTGGTCTCGCGCGCATACAGGTCCATGTAGAACTGGCCGACCAGTTCGCCGTCCGGCGTCTCGATGCGGTAGAAGCGGACGTCCTCGTGCCAGGTCGGCGCGCCGTCTTCCCTGACCCTGACCGAGAACAGGCTTTCGATGACCTTGAACAGCCCGGCGATCACCTTGGGCTCGGTGAAGTACTGCTTCACTTCCTGCTCGGAGAACGCGTAGCGGGCCTGCATCAGCTTCTCGGAGGCATAGGCGGCGTCCCAGGGCTGGAAGTCGGCGATGCCCAGCTCGTCCCCGGCGAAGGCCTTCAGCTCGGCGATGTCCTTCTCGGCGAAGGGTTTCGCCTTCTTCGCCATGTCGCGCAGGAAGCCGAGCACCTGGACCGGCGTGTCGGCCATCTTGGAATACAGCGAGACTTCCGCGAAGTTCGCGAAGCCGAGCATCCGGGCATCCTCGGCACGCAGTTCGAGCAGGCGCTGCATCACCGGGCCGTTGTTCCATTCCGGCTTCGAGTAGCCGTTGTCGATCTCGGCGGCACGCGTCGCGTACGCGCGGTACATGCGTTGACGCAGTTCGCGGTTCTCGGCGTACTGCATCACCGGGCCGTAGGAGGGGGCGTGCAGCGTGAATTTCCAGCCGGCGAGGCCGGCCTTTTCCGCGACCTCGCGGGCGGCGTCACGCGCGTAGTCGGGCAGGCCGGCGAGCAGCGCCTCGTCGGTGACGACCTCGGCGAAGGCGTTGGTCGCGTCGAGCAGGTTTTCCGAGAACTTCGCGGACAGCTGCGACAGCTCCTCCATGATCGCCTGGAAGCGCGGCTTCTGGTCTTCCGGCAGTTCGGCGCCGCCGAGACGGAAATCGCGGATCTCGTTGTCGACGATCTTCTTCTGTTCCGCGGTCAACGCCGAAAATTCGGCGCTTTTGCGCAGCGCGCGGTACTTGTCGAACAGCGCGAGGTTCTGCCCGAGCTCGGTGTAGAAGCGGGAGATTTCCGGCAGCATCGCGTTGTAGGCTTCGCGCCAGGCCGGCACGTCGTTGACCGAATGCAGGTGGCCGACGATGCCCCAGGCGCGGCCCAGGCCCTCGAGTCCGTCGCCGAGCGGGCCGGCGAAGTCGGCCCAGGTGGCCGGCGTGGCGTCGGCGGTCAGGCGCTCGATCAGCGCCCGGCCGTCGGCGAGCAGCGATTCGATGGCCGGCCTGACGTGTTCCGGCTGGATCAGGTCGAAGCGGGGCAGGTCGGAAAAGTCGAGCAGGGGATTGGCGGCAGCGTTCATGGTCTTCCGGAAATGAAAACGGGCGGTCGATGCCGCCCGTGCTGGGTGACGTAAGCGTCCTATTCTACTAGGTCGCGATAGGCGTGCCACGAGGCGTGGCCGAGCAGCGGCATCAGCACGACGAGGCCGAACAGCAGCGTCGCGAAGCCGATCAGCGTCAGCCCGACGATCAGTCCGGCCCACAGCAGCAGCGGCGCCGGATTGGCCTGGCAGGCACGCAGGCTGGCCAGCATCGCGGTCGCGATGTCGGCGTCGCGGTCGACCATCATCGGCACCGAAATAACGGCCAGCGCGAAAACGAACAGCGCCAGCACGCCACCGAGAGCCAGCCAGGTGGCCAGCAGCGCGACGTGTTCGCCGCCGAACACGAGGTCGTACAGGTAGGCCCCGGTCGAGACGCCGCCGCTGCCGCCGAGCAGCGAGAAGGCGATCGCCGTGAAGCGCTCCCAGAACATCGCGACGAAGGCGAGCAGCAGCCCGAACAGCGCCAGGCTCTCGCCGTTGCTGCGGAAGACGCGCAGCGAATCGATGAAGAACAGGCGTTCGCCCCGGCCGGCGCAGCGGCTCAGTTCGTACAGCCCGGCGGCGAGCAGCGGCGCGACCAGGAAGAAGCCGGAGACGGCGACGGTGACCAGATGCGGCGAGTCGATCGCGGCGAGCAGGATCAGGTCGCCACCCAGCGCGAACAGCAGGCCGTAGGCCAGTGATGGCAGCGGGTTCGCCCGCAGGTCGTGCCAGCCGGCGCGCAGCCAGCGCAGCGGACGGTCGAGCGGGACGCGGCGGATGGTGGGCAGCGCGAAGCCGCGCTCGGGGAAATCGTGGGACAGTTTCACGGCAGCCTCCGTCGGGGAAGTCACTGCCGTTGGACCCGGCCGCAGCGGCCGGGTTCAGTCGCCGGGACGCCGTCGGCGCCCCGGGCGGGGGCTTACAGCGTGCGGCCGGTCAGCTTCTCGTAGGCCTCGACGTACTTGGCGCTGGTCCGGGCGACGACGTCGGCCGGCAGGCTGGGGCCGGGCGCCTTCTTGTTCCAGTCCAGGGTTTCCAGGTAGTCGCGGACGTACTGCTTGTCGTAGGACGGCGGGTTGCTGCCCTCGGCGTACTGGTCGGCCGGCCAGAAGCGCGAGGAATCCGGGGTCAGCGCCTCGTCGATCAGGTGCAGCGTGCCGGCGGCGTCGATGCCGAACTCGAACTTGGTGTCGGCGATGATGATGCCGCGCGTCGCCGCGTAGGCCGAGGCTTCCTGGTACAGGCGGATCGCCGCGTCGCGCGCCTCGGCGCACAGCTGGGCGCCGGTCTTGCCGGTGCCGGCCAGCGCGGCGTTCAGCGTCGCGTCGCAGTTGGCGGCGGCCTGCTCGAAGGAGACGTTCTCGTCGTGGTCGCCGACTTCGGCCTTGGTCGCCGGCGTGAAGATCGGCGACGGCAGCCTGGCGGCCAGCTTCAGGCCGGCCGGCAGCGCGATGCCGCAGATCGCGCCGGTCTGCTGGTAATCCTTCCAGCCGGAACCGATCACGTAGCCGCGGACGACGGCTTCGATCGGCAGCGGCTTCAGGCGCTTGACGACGACGGCGCGGCCGCGCACCTGCTCGCGTTCATTGTCGGCAACCACCGATTCCGGATCGACGCCGGTCAGCTGGTTGGGAACGATGTGGCCGAGCTTGTCGAACCAGAAGTTGGCGACGGCCTGCAGCACTTCGCCCTTGCGCGGGATCGGGTCCGGCAGGATGACGTCGAAGGCCGACAGGCGGTCGGTGGTGACGATCAGCAGCTTGTCGGCGTCGACCGCGTAGATGTCGCGGACCTTGCCCTTGGACAGGAGCGGCAGGCTGGTGATGGAGGATGCGAAGAGCGGTGCGGTCACGGTCGGTTTCCGAAAGCAAAAGATGGATTATAAATCAATGCGCTTCGCCTTCCTCGGCGGCGAGCTTGCGGCGCATGCGGTGGGTGCCCCAGGCGAGCAGCCCGGCGATCAGCGGGATCGACAGCGCGGTGATGACGTCGGTGTTCAGGTGGTGCAGTTCCTTGCTGCCCTTGGCCAGGTACTGCACCAGTTGCGAGCCGTAATAGGTCAGCACGACCACGGACAGGCCTTCGACGGTTTCCTGCAGCCGCAGCTGCAGCCGGGCGCGACGGTTCATCTGCGACAGCAGTTCCTGGTTCTGGCGCTCGAGTTCCATGTCGACGCGGGTGCGCAGCAGCTGGCTGGTCCGCGCGATGCGCGCCGACAGGTCCTCCTGGCGGGCGGCGACGGCGGCGCAGGTGTTCAGCGCCGGGGCCAGCCGGCGCTCCATGAAACCCTTGATCGTCGGGTAGCCGGAAACCCGGCTTTCCTTGAGGTCGGCGATGCGTTGCTGCACCAGCCGGTAGTACGCGGCGGCCGCGCCGAAGCGGAAATTGGTGTTGGCCAGCGAATGCTCGACTTCGGCGGCCAGCCGGGTCAGGTCGGCGAGCACGGTGCGTTCGTCGAGCGGCGTCGCGGCCGACACCATGCGGTCGATCAGTTCGGCCAGCTCGGCTTCGGCCCGGTTCAGCAGCTTGCCGACCGCCTTGGCGACCGGGAAGGCGAGCAGCGCCATCAGCCGGTAGGTCTCGATCTCGACCAGGCGCTGGATGGTCCGTCCGCCGCGCTGCCGGCCCAGGCTTTCGTCGATCACCGTGAACTGCGAGAAGCCGTCGTGCAGCCGCAGGTCGGTGAACAGCCAGGCCGCTTCGCCGGCGATCTGCGAGATGATCTGCGTGTCGCCGCGGCCGCTCAGCTGCCAGACCATCTCGGTCGGCGTCGGCGACGTGTTGGTCAGGAATTCGATGTGGGCGGCCGCGATGACCTGGCCCGGAATGGCCTGGACCCAGTCGGCCGGCGCCGCGCCGAGCGCGGTTTCGCCGGAGCGCGGGGCCTGCAGCGGCGCCGCGAAGAAGGTATAGGTCGAGAACTCGCCGTGCATCTCCCACTTCAGCTTGAAGCGGCCGCAATCGATGATCAGGTGGGTCGCCTCGGCGCTCGGTTCGATCGGCAGACCGAGCCGCTCGTAGAGCTGGGCGAGATGGCTGCGCTCGGCGTCGAGGTCGTGGTCGTCGCGGGTGTAGGCGATGAAGCTGATCAGCGCCGGCGCTTCCAGAGGAATCGGCGGTCGGGTATGCACCTCGTCGTTGAGGCGCTGGCGGAGCGGATGGTTGCGCAGTTCCACGGCAGGGCTCGAAATGAAAAAGGCCGCAATGAGCGGCCTTCGAATGTATCAAAAATCGCCGGTCAATTGACGATCTGGTTCAGTTCGCCGCGGGCGTAGCGCTCGGCCATCTTGTCGAGCGGGATCGGCTTGATCTGGCTGGCGCGGCCGGCGCAGCCGAAGGCTTCGTAGCGGGCGACGCAGATCTTCTTGGCGGCCTCGCGGGCCGGCTTCAGGTAGTCGCGCGGGTCGAACTTGGACGGATTCTCGACCAGGTAGCGGCGGACCGCGGCCGTCATCGCCAGCCGGATGTCGGTGTCGATATTGACCTTGCGCACGCCGTGGGCGATGCCCTTGACGATTTCCTCGACCGGCACGCCGTAGGTTTCCTTCATGTCGCCGCCGAATTCGCGGATCTCGGCCAGCAGTTCCTGCGGCACGGAAGACGAGCCGTGCATCACCAGGTGGGTGTTCGGGATGCGGGCGTGGATCTCGGCGATGCGGTCGATCGCCAGGATGTCGCCGGTCGGCTTCTTCGTGAACTTGTAGGCGCCGTGGCTGGTGCCGATCGCGATGGCGAGCGCGTCGCAGTTGGTCTGCTTGACGAAGTCGGCGGCCTGGTCCGGGTCGGTCAGCAGCTGTTCGCGGGTCATGTGGCCTTCGGCGCCGTGGCCGTCTTCCTTGTCGCCCTTCATGGTTTCCAGCGAGCCGAGCACGCCGAGTTCGGCCTCGACCGAGACGCCGATCGCGTGCGCGAACTTGACGACTTCGCGCGAGACGGCGACGTTGTACTCGTAGGACGACGTGGTCTTGCCGTCGGCTTCCAGCGAGCCGTCCATCATCACCGACGTGAAGCCGGAGCGGATCGCCGACATGCAGACGGCCGGGCTCTGGCCGTGGTCCTGGTGCATGACGACCGGAATGTGCGGATAGGCTTCGAGGGCGGCCAGGATCTGGTGGCGCAGGAAGGGCTCGCCGGCGTATTTGCGGGCGCCGGCCGAGGCCTGCATGATCACCGGCGCGTCGAGCTGGTTGGCGGCCTCCATGATGGCCCAGACCTGTTCCATGTTATTGACGTTGAAGGCGGGCAGGCCGTAGCCGTTCTCGGCGGCATGGTCGAGCAGTTGGCGCATGGAAACGAGAGGCATGGGAACTCCTGTAGTTATTCGGTTTTAGTCGATCGTTCTATTCTAACCGGCCTGCTGTTCGCCGACACGGACGATCTTCAGCGTGTTGGTGCCGCCGGTCGAGCCGATCGGCTCGCCGATGGTCAGCACGATCAGGTCGCCGGCCTCGACGACGCCGCGGTCGATCAGCAGCTGTTCGGCCTCGGCCAGCAGCAGGTCGCGGTCGGTGTGCTGCTGCTGCATCGGCAGCGGCCGCACTTCGCGGTACAGCGCCATGCGGGCGACCGATTCGGCGTCCGGGGTCAGCGCGTAGATCGGCACGCCGCAGTTCAGCCGGCTCATCCACAACGCGGTCGAGCCCGACTGGGTCAGCGCGGCGATCGCCTTGACCTTCAGGTGGTGCGCGGTCCAGATCGCGGCCATCGCGATCGACTGGTCGATGCGCGTGAACACGCGGTCGAGGAACTCGCGGTCCAGCGTGACCTCGGCCGAGCGTTCGGCCTCGACGCAGACGCGGGCCATCGATTCGATGGTCTCGACCGGGTACTTGCCGCTCGCCGTTTCGGCCGACAGCATCACCGCGTCGGTGCCGTCGAGCACCGCGTTGGCGACGTCCGAGACTTCGGCGCGGGTCGGCACCGGCGAATGGATCATCGATTCCATCATCTGCGTCGCGGTGATGGTCAGCTTGTTGCGGTCGCGCGCCAGGCGGATCATCTTCTTCTGCAGCGCCGGCACCGTGGCGTCGCCGACTTCGACCGCGAGGTCGCCGCGGGCGACCATGATGCCGTCCGACGATTCGAGGATTTCCTCGAGGTTGGCGACGGCCTCGACGCGCTCGATCTTGGCGATCAGCACCGCGTCGCTGCCGGCGGCGCGCAGCAGCTGGCGCGCCATGTACATGTCGGCGGCGCTCTTCGGGAAGGAGACGGCGACGAAATCGACGCCGATCTGCGCGGCGGTCCGGATGTCGTCCATGTCCTTGCCGGTCAGCGCCGGCGCCGTCAGGCCGCCGCCCTGGCGGTTGATGCCCTTGTTGTTCGACAGTTCGCCGCCGACCAGCACGCGGGTGTGGATTTCATGCCCGCGCACCGCGTCGACCGCGAGTTTCAGCCGGCCGTCGTCGAGCAGCAGGATATCGCCCGGATGGACGTCCTTGGGCAGGTCGCGGTAGTCGAGGCCGACCCGCTCCTGGCTGCCGAGCGTGCATTGCGCGTCGAGGATGAAGCTTTCGCCGGCGATCAGCGTGATCTTGCCGCCGTCGAACTTGCCGACGCGGATCTTCGGTCCCTGCAGGTCGCCGAGGATGCCGACGGTGCGGCCGAGCCGGGCGGCGACTTCGCGGATCGTCGCGGCGCGCGCCTTGTGATCCTCGGCGGTGCCGTGCGAGAAATTCATCCGGACGACATCGACTCCGGCGGCGACCATGCGTTCGAGCACTTCCGGCATCGAGGACGCGGGGCCCAGCGTGGCAACGATCTTGGTATGGCGCGACATGTGTCTCTTCCTTGTTGGTTTTGTCGTGCGGCGCGGCGTCGACCGCGAACGGTCGACGCCGCCGTAAGGCTTATTTTGCGGCGCGTTCCTCGAGGATGGCGATGGCCGGCAGGGTCTTGCCTTCGAGGAATTCCAGGAAGGCGCCGCCGCCGGTCGAGATGTAGCCGACCTGGCCGGCGATGTCGAACTTGGCGATGGCGGCCAGCGTGTCGCCGCCGCCGGCGATCGAGAAGGCCTCGGAGTGGGCGATCGCCGAGGCCAGCATCTTGGTGCCGCCGGCGAACTGCGGCAGCTCGAAGACGCCGACCGGGCCGTTCCAGACGATGGTGCCGGCATTGGCGATGATCTCGCCGAGCTTGGCGGCGGTCTTCGGGCCGACGTCGAGGATGCGGTCGTTGGCATGCACGTCCTCGACCGGGATTTTGTTGGCGCGGGCCAGCGCCGAGACTTCGTCGGCGACGACGACGTCGGTCGGCAGCGGCACTTCGGCGCCGCGTTCCTTCATCATGTCCATGATCGCGTGCGCTTCCTTGACCAGGTCGGGCTCGGCCAGCGACTGGCCGATGCGCTTGCCGTCGGCGAGCAGGAAGGTGTTGGCGATGCCGCCGCCGACGATCAGCTGGTCGACCTTCTCGGCCAGCGACTTCAGGATGGTCAGCTTGGAGGACACCTTGGAACCGCCGACGATGGCGACCAGCGGGCGCTTCGGCGAGTGCAGCGCCTTGGACAGCGCGTCGATCTCGGCACCCATCAGCATGCCGGCGCAGGCAACCGGAGCGTACTTGGCGATGCCGTGCGTCGTGGCTTCGGCGCGGTGCGCGGTGCCGAAGGCGTCATTGACGTAGATGTCGCACAGCTTGGCCATCTTCTGCGCCAGTTCGTCGTTGTTCTTCTTCTCGCCCTTGTTGACGCGGCAGTTCTCGAGCAGCACGACCTCGCCCGGATTGACCTCGAAGCCGCCATCGACCCAGTCGGTGATCAGGCGGACCGGCTGCTTCAGCAGCTGGCCGAGACGCACGGCGACCGGGGTCAGGCTGTCCTCGGGGTTCAGCTCGCCTTCGGTCGGACGGCCGAGGTGGGAGGTGACCATGACCGCGGCGCCCTTTTCGAGGCAGTACTTGATCGACGGCAGCGAGGCGCGGATCCGGGTGTCCTCGGTGATGTTGCCGGCCTCGTCCTGCGGCACGTTGAGGTCGGCGCGGATGAAGACGCGCTTGCCGGAAACATCGAGATCGCTCAGCTTGATGACGTTCATGGTTCTCTCCTGTGCAAAGTCAGTTGTGGTGTTCGGTCCAGAGGCGCGACCAGTGGTCGGCGACCTCGAGCATGCGGTTGGCGAAGCCCCATTCGTTGTCGAACCAGACGAACAGGTTGACCAGGTGGCTGCCGGCGGTGCGTGTCTGGCTGCCGTCGACGATCGCCGAATGGGGGTCGTGGTTGAAGTCGATCGAGGCGTGCGCCGCCTCGGAATAGGCGACGCGCCGCTTCAGCGGGCCGCCGGCAGCGTCGGCGAGCAGCCGGTTGATGCTGTGCGCCGAGACCGGGCGCTGCGTCGCGACGGTCAGGTCGATCGCCGACACGTTCAGCGTCGGCACGCGGATCGCCTTGGCCTGGACGCGGCCGGCCAGTTGCGGCAGTAGGCGTTCGACGCCGCGCGCCAGCCCGGTCGAGACCGGGATGATGGACTGCATCGCCGAGCGCGTCCGGCGCAGGTCGTCGTGGTGGTAGCCGTCGATCAGCGGCTGGTCGTTCATCACCGAGTGCAGCGTCGTCAGCAGCGCCTGCTCGACGCCGATTTCGCGGTCGAGCAGTTCGAGGATGGGGACGATCGCGTTGGTCGTGCACGACGCCGCGGAAACCAGCCGTTCGCGACCGTCGAGTTCGTTCTGGTTGATGCCGGCGATGATCGTTGCGTCGACATCGCTGCCGCTTGCGCCGGGGTGGGACAGCAGCAGGCGTGGGCAGCCGGCGGCCAGGAAGCGCTCCAGTTCGGCGCGTCGACCGTAGACGCCGGAACATTCGACGACGAGATCGATGTCCCGCCAGTCGACGTCTTCCGGCGTGCGCGCATGGCTGACCCGGATGCGCTGCTCGCCGAGGCGCAGTTCGCCGTCGACGGCCTCGACCGGTCCGGGGAAGCGGCCGTGCGTCGAGTCGTAGCGGGTCAGGTAGGCGATGCTGTCGAGGTTGGCCGGCTCGTTGATCGCGCTGACCACGAAGCGGTGGGCGACCGGCGATTCGCGCAGGGCGCGCAGGAAGCAGCGGCCGATCCGGCCGTAGCCGTTGATCGCGAGGCGTAGCGTGGGAGCGTGTGTCACGGAGGGGGCAAAGAAAAGGGGCCTTGCGGCCCCTCTTTCCTGATGCGACCGCTTACTTGGCGTTCATCCAGGCGCGGGCGGCGTCGAGCATGCGGCAGGAGTAGCCCCACTCGTTGTCGTACCAGGCCAGGACCTTGACCAGCGTCGAGCCGTCTTCGGCCTTCAGCACGCGGGTCTGCGTCGCGTCGAAGGTCGAGGACACGGTCGTGTGGTTGAAGTCGGAGGAAACCAGCGGCTCGGTGTTGACGGCCATGATGCCCTTCAGCGGGCCGTTGGCGGCGGCGGTCATCAGCGCGTTGATCTCGTCCTTGGTCGTCGCGCGCTCGGCGGTGAAGGTCAGGTCGACCAGCGAGACGTTGATCGTCGGCACGCGCAGCGCGAAGCCGTCGAACTTGCCGACCAGCTGCGGCAGCACCAGGCCGACGGCCTTGGCGGCACCGGTCTTGGTCGGGATGATGTTGGCGGCGGCGGCGCGGGCGCGGCGCAGGTCCTTGTGGCGGACGTCGACGGTGACCTGGTCGTTGGTGTAGGCGTGCACCGTCGTCATCAGGCCGGACTTGATGCCGATGGCGTCGGACAGCACCTTGGCGACCGGGGCCAGGCAGTTGGTCGTGCACGAGGCGTTGGAGACGACGGTCATGCCGGCGGTCAGCACGCTTTCGTTGACGCCGACGACGACGGTCGCATCGACATCGTCGCCGCCCGGCGCGGAGATCAGCACCTTCTTGGCGCCCTGGTCGAGCAGCGCCTGGGCCTTGGCCTTGGCGGTGTAGGCGCCGGTGCACTCGAGCAGCACGTCGACGCCGTGGTCGGCCCAGTTGACGCCCTTCGGGTCCTTGGTCGAGTAGAAGGCGATGCGCTTGCCGTCGATGATGATGCAGTTTTCACCGTCGGTCTCGACCGGGGTCGTGAAGCGGCCGTGCGTGGTGTCGTACTTCAGCAGGTGGGCGTTGGTCGCCAGGTCGCCGGAGGCGTTGATGGCGACGACGTCGAATTCGTTCTGCAGGCCCTGCTCGTAGATGGCGCGCAGCGTGCAGCGACCGATGCGACCGAAACCGTTGATTGCAACCTTGATAGCCATTGAAATGTCTCCTTTATCGAAAAATCAGGACAGCAGCGCCTTGGCCGTCGCGACGACGTTGGCCACCGTGAAACCGAACAGGTCGAACAGCTGGCCGGCCGGTGCCGACTCGCCGAAGCGGTCGATGCCGATCACCGCGCCGTGCAGGCCGACGTACTTGCGCCAGAAATCCGGGTGCGCTGCCTCGATCGCGATGCGCTTCTTGCAGCCGCCGAGCACGGCGGTCTTGTAGTCGGCGTCCTGGCGGTCGAACACGTTGCTGCAAGGCATCGACACCACGCGGGCGGCGACGCCCTCGGCGGCCAGCGCGGCCTGCGCGTCGAGCGCGAGCTTGACTTCGGAACCGGTGGCGATCAGCGTGATCTGCGCTTCGCCGGCAGCCTCGGACAGCACGTAGCCGCCGCGGGCGATGTCGGCGTCGGCGATTTTCTGCGTCACGGTCGGCAGGTTCTGGCGGGACAGCGCCAGCACGCTCGGGCCGTCCTTGCGGTCGACCGCCGAAATCCACGCAATTGCGGTTTCGGTCGCGTCGGCCGGACGCCAGACGTCGAGGCCGGGGATCAGGCGCAGGCTGGGAATGTGCTCGACCGGCTGGTGCGTCGGGCCGTCCTCGCCGAGGCCGATGGAATCGTGCGTGTAGACCATGATCTGGCGCTGCTTCATCAGCGCCGCCATGCGGATTGCGTTGCGCGCGTAGTCCGAGAAGACCAGGAAGGTCGCGGTGTAGGGAATCAGGCCACCGTGCAGCGCGATGCCGTTGGCGATCGCGGTCATGCCGAATTCGCGCACACCGTAGTAGCAGTAGTTGCCGCCCTCGGTGCGGGTCACGCCCTTGCTGCCCTTGACGAAGGTCAGGTTGGAGCCGGCCAGGTCGGCCGAGCCGCCGAAGATCTCCGGCACGGCCGGGACCAGCGCGGCGATCGCGTTCTGGCTGGCCTTGCGGGTCGCGATGTTCTCGGCCTTGTCGCGGCAGGCGGCGACGTAGGCGGCCTTGGTCGCGGCCCAGTCGGCCGGCAGGTCGCCCTTCAGCACGCGGCGCTCGAATTCGGCGGCCTCGGCCGGGAAGGCGGCGCGGTAGGCGGCGAAGCGGCGGTTCCAGTTTTCCTCGAAGCTGGCGCCGCGCGGCTTGCCGTTCCAGGCGGCGTAGACCTCGTCCGGAATTTCGAACGGGGCGTGCGGCCAGCCGATGTATTCGCGGGCGGCAGCGATTTCGTCCTTGCCGAGCGGTGCACCGTGGCAGTCGTGCGAACCCTGCTTGTTCGGCGAACCCATGCCGATCGTCGTCTTGCAGCAGATCAGGCTGGGCTTGTCGGTGACGGCCCGGGCGGCGAGCAGCGCCTTCTCGATGGCGTCGCCGTCATGGCCGTCGACGGCCGGGATCACGTGCCAGCCGTAGGATTCGAAGCGCTTCGGGATGTCCTCGGTGAACCAGCCTTCGACATGGCCGTCGATCGAGATGCCGTTGTCGTCCCAGAAGGCGATCAGCTTGCCGAGGCCGAGCGTGCCGGCCAGCGAGCAGGCTTCGTGCGACACGCCTTCCATCAGGCAGCCGTCGCCCATGAAGACGTAGGTGTGGTGATTGACGATCTCGTGGCCGGGGCGGTTGAACTCGGCGGCCAGCACCTTTTCGGCGAGCGCCATGCCGACGGCGTTGGTGATGCCCTGGCCGAGCGGGCCGGTCGTGGTTTCGACGCCCGGCGTGTGGCCGAATTCGGGATGGCCGGCGGTGCGCGACTTGAGCTGGCGGAAGTTCTTCAGGTCGTCGATCGACAGGTCGTAGCCGGTCAGGTGCAGCAGCGCGTAGAGCAGCATCGAGCCGTGGCCGTTCGACAGCACGAAGCGGTCGCGGTCCGGCCAGTTCGGGTTGGCCGGGTTGTGGCGCAGCTGGCGGCGCCACAGCACCTCGGCGATTTCCGCCATGCCCATCGGGGCGCCCGGATGTCCGGAATTGGCCTGCTGGACGGCATCCATGGCAAGGGCGCGAATGGCGCCGGTCAGCGGGGAAAACTTGGGAGGGGTGGTGACGCTCATAGTCCGGAATTCCAGCGGCAGAAAAGCCGGAATTATCGGCGAAAAGCACTGTTTTGGATAGGGTAAGCCGCTCATGCGGCAGGCTTTTGGGCGCGCGAATGATCACGGTTTTTTAAGCCTGAGGTCATAAGCCGTGATCATTCGCGGCGCCCGGGCCGCATTCGGGGAGGGGCGGATCAGTCGGCGTGATAGCCGGTGACGCGGTCGACCTCGTTTTTCGACCCGAGAATGACCGGGACGCGCTGGTGCAGCTTGTCCGGCGTGATCTCGAGGATGCGCTGGCGGCCGGTCGTCGCGGCGCCGCCGGCCTGCTCGACCAGGAAAGCCATCGGGTTGGCCTCGTACATCAGGCGCAGCTTGCCGCCCTTGTCGCGGACCTTCTCGTCCATCGGGTACATGAAGATGCCGCCGCGCGTCATGATGCGATGCACGTCGGCCACCATCGAGGCCACCCAGCGCATGTTGTAATCCTTGCCGAGCGGACCTTCGCGGCCGGCGACCATTTCGTCGACGTAGCGGCGGACCGGCGCTTCCCAGAAGCGGCGGTTCGACATGTTGATCGCGAATTCCTTGGTGTCGGCCGGAATCTGCGCGTTTTCCTGAGTCAGCACGAACTGCCCCTGCTCGCGGTCGAGCGTGAAGACCGCGACGCCGTCGCCGACGGTCAGCACCAGCAGCGTGGTCGGGCCATAGACCGCGTAGCCGGCGGCGACCTGTGCGGTGCCCGGCTGCAGGAAGGCCTGTTCGGCGGCTTCCGGCGTGCTCAGGTCGGCGCCTTCAGGGCATTTCAGTACCGAGAAGATGGTGCCGATCGAGACATTGACGTCGATGTTCGACGAGCCGTCGAGCGGATCGAAAGTCAGCAGGTATTCGCCCTTCGGGAAGCGGTTGGGGACCAGATGCGGCAGGTCCATTTCCTCGGAGGCCATCGCGGCCAGGTGGCCGCCCCATTCGTTGGCTTCGAGCAGGATTTCGTTGGACAGCACGTCCAGCTTCTTCTGCGCCTCGCCCTGCACGTTGTCGCTGCCGGCTTCGCCGAGAACGCCGCCGAGGCCGCCCTTGCCGATCGCGATGGAGATCGCCTGGCAGGCGCGGGAAACGATTTCAATCAGGAACTTGAGGTCGCCGGTGATGACGCCCTTGTCGCGTTGCTCCTCGGTGAGGTAGCGAGCCAGCGTGCGCTGTGCCATGGATACTCCCTGCTGCTTCGAGCCAAAAGGCGCGATTTTACTCCGCCCGGCTGCGGGCGTGCAGGAAGGCGAAGGCCGCCGCGCTGCCCAGCGGCCTGCTGAACAGGTAGCCCTGGACTTCGTCGCAGCCGTTGGCGCGCAGCAGTTCGAGCTGGTCCGCGGTTTCAACCCCTTCGGCGATTACGTTGAGGCCCAGCGAGTGGGCCAGCGCGATGGTGCCGAAGGCGATCGCGCGGTCGTTGAGGTCGAGCTCGATGTCGCGGACGAAGGAGCGGTCGATCTTCAGGTGGTCGATCGGGAACAGCTTCAGGTAGGCGAGCGACGAGTAACCCGTGCCGAAGTCGTCGATGGCCAGCGAGACGCCCATGCGCCCGAGGCGCTCCAGAATCTGGATCGCCTCTTCCGGATTTTCCATCACCGAACTCTCGGTGATTTCGAGTTCGAGCAGTTCCGGCGGCAGGCCGGATTCAGCCAGCGCGCCGGCGACGGTCTCGCAGAAATCGCGGCGGCGCAGCTGGCGGGCCGAGACGTTGATCGCGATGCGCAGCGGCTTCAGGCCGGCGTCGATCCAGTGCTTCATTTCGCGGCAGGCGTTGATCAGCACCCATTCGCCGATCTGCACGATGATGCCGGTTTCTTCGGCGACCGGGATGAAACGGTCCGGCGCAATCATGCCGTCCGCCGGATGGTGCCAGCGGACCAGCGCCTCGACGCCGGTCGGCTCATGGGTGCAGGCGTGCAGCTGCGGCTGGAATTCGAGGCACAGCTCGTTGCGCAGCAAGGCGTGGCGCAGCTTGCGCTCGATGTCCAGGCGCTCGGCGGTCGCCCGGTTCATCTCGGCGGCGAAGAACTGGTAGTTGTTCCGCCCGGCCGCCTTGGCGTGGTACATCGCGGTGTCGGCGTTCTTCAGGATGGTGTCGCCGTCCGGGCCGTCGTCCGGGAAGATGCTGATGCCGATCGACGGGCTGGTGTGCAGTTCGTGCCCTTCCGACTCGATCGGGGTCGACAGTGCGGAAATGATCTTGCCGGCGACGATCGCGGCGTCGGCCGGCATCGTGATGCCGGGCAGGATGACGACGAACTCGTCGCCGCCGAGCCGGGCGACGAAGTCGGTCTGGCGGACGACGCCGGACAGCCGGGAGGCGACTTCGCGCAGCAGGCCGTCGCCGACCTGGTGGCCGAGGGTGTCGTTGATGATCTTGAAGCGGTCGAGGTCGAGGAACATGATCGCGACCTGCCATTTGTGCCGGCGCGCCTCCGGCAGCAGCTGGCCGAGGCGGATCAGCAGCGACAGGCGGTTGGGCAGGCCGGTCAGCGCGTCGGTCTGCGCGATCTGGCGCATGCGCTCCTCGGACTGCCGGCGTTCGGTGACGTCGACGAGCAGCCAGAGGTAATGGGCCGGCATGCCGCTGGCCGGATCGTCGACGCGGTTGATGCGGATGCCGGCCGGGAAATGGCTGCCGTTTTTCTTGGCGATTTCGAGTTCACCGCGCCAGGCCCCGGAATCCGCCAGGTCGCCCAGGAACGGATCGGGCGCCTGGCTGCCGTCCTGCTCGATCATCCCGAATACCGTGTGGCCGAGCAGTTCGAAGGGCTCGTAGCCGGTCATCTGCGTGGTGGCTGGGTTGATCGACAGGATGCGGTGGGCTTCGTCGGTGAAGATGATGCCGGTCGGCGTATGGGTGAATATCTTTTGCGCCAGCTGTTCGCGTTCGGCGCTGGCCCGCTGCTCGGAAATGTCGGTATAGACCGTCACGAAGCCGCCGTCGGCCAGCGGGACGCCGCGGATGTCCAGCGTGCGGCCGTTTGGCCGCGTGCGCTCGAAATGGTGCGAGACAGGCTCGCGGACGCGGGTCATCAGTGTCTGGACGATCTCTTCCGGATCGCCCGGGCCGTACTCGCCGCGTTCGGCATTGAAACGGAACAGGTCTTCGAGGCGGACCTGGCCGCGGGCGAACAGCGACGGCGGGAAGTCGAGCAGGCGCAGCAGCTCGCGGTTGTGCAGCGTCAGGTTGAGATTCTTGTCGAACAGGCTGATCCCGCTCGGTATGCTCTCGACGACGGTCTGCAGCAGGTCGTGCTGGGTGCGCAGGCCTTCCTCGGCCGCCTTGCGGTCGGTGATGTCGGTGTAGGTCGTGATGAAACCAGCCAGTTGGCCGTCGATGTGCAGCGGCTCGCCCTGGGTCAGGTGGGTCCGCCCGTTCGGGCGGGTCCGCTCGAAGCGGTGCGGCTGGAACTGGCGGGCCAGTTCGGTAATGCGCCGGACATGCTCTTCCGGGTCGCCCGGGCCGTACTCGCCGCGTTCGGCGGGGATGCGGATCAGGTCGGCAAAGGGAACGCCGTCATGGACCGCCGATTCGGGAAGTTCGAGGACCTCGAGGAAGCCGTGGTTCCAGACGCGCAGGCGCAGATTCTCGTCGAACACGCTGATGCCCTGCGGCATGCTCGCCATGACCGCACGCAGATAGGCGTGCTGGCGCCGGGTTTCGGCGTCGGTCGTGAGGGCGTCCGCGTTGTCCAAGATTGGCAGGGGCTAGAGAGAGGAATCCAATGATAGCCGAAGCCCGTTCGCCCCGGCATGCTGCGCCGCGCGGGGTTCAGGCATTTTCGGCCTTCCACTTGATCGAGCAGCCGATCGACGGCGTCTGCTCGCCGGGGCCGCGGCCGTCGCGGGCGATGTCGCGCAGGGCTTCGAACAGTTCGCGCCGGGCGTCGGCCGGGGCCGGATTTCTGCCCGACGCATCGAGTCGACCGCGATATTGCAGTTCGAGCCCGGCGTTGTAGCCGAAGAAGTCGGGCGTGCAGACTGCGCCGTAAGCCCGGGCGACGGTCTGCTCCTCGTCATAGAGATAAGGGAAGGGGAAGCCGAGTTCGTCGGCCCAGCGCTGCATGTGCTCCGGCGAGTCTTCCGGGTAGGCGGCCACGTCGTTGCTCATGATCGCGACGCAGCCGATGCCGAGTCCGGCGAGTTCGCGGCAGTCGCGGATCAGGCGGTCGATGATCGCCCTGACGTAGGGGCAGTGGTTGCAGATGAACATCACCAGCAGGCCGTTCGGACCGCGGCAGTCGGCCAGCGTGTAACGCCGGCCGTCGGTGCAGGGAAGGTCGAAGTCGATGGCCGGCCGGCCGAATTCGCAGACGGGCGGGTTCAGTGCGACCACATTTGACCTTTCACGTTTGTCAGGA
Source organism: Dechloromonas sp. (assembly GCA_028687035.1). Taxonomy (GTDB): domain Bacteria; phylum Pseudomonadota; class Gammaproteobacteria; order Burkholderiales; family Rhodocyclaceae; genus Azonexus. The sequence goes on from JAQUAX010000018.1 coordinate 58,204, forward strand.
GGCTGCCGCATAATAGCACCGATGAATCTGCCCCGTTTTTATTGTCGCGAGGCCCTTTCGCCGGGCGCGCACGTCGAACTTCCCGAGCCGGTCGCGCGCCACGCAGTGCGCGTTCTGCGTCTGGCGCCCGGCGCTTCGCTGGTTTTGTTCGACGGGCGCGGCGGCGAGTACGCCGCCCGCATCGAGCGCATCGAGCGCGACCGCGTCCATGTCGAACTGGGCGCCTGGCGCGATGTCGAGCGCGAGGCGCCGTTGTCGGTGACGTTGGTCCAGGCGCTGCAGGCCGGCGACAAGATGGATTTCACCATACAGAAGGCGGTCGAGCTGGGCATCCGCGAGATCGTCCCGGTCGACAGCCGGCGCAGCGTCATGCGGCTTGCCGGCGAGCGCGCGGCCAAGCGGGTCGCCCACTGGCAGGGGGTCGCTGCGTCGGCCTGCGAGCAGTGCGGGCGCAATCAGGTGCCGATGGTGGCGCCGCTCGAAAAGCTGGAGAACTGGCTGGCGCGTCCGGTGCGGCCGGGCACGCTGCGGCTGGTGCTGGCGCCGGATGCGACGGCGACCTTGTCCGCGCTGGCGCCGGCGACCGACATTCAATTGCTGATCGGCGCCGAAGGCGGGCTCGATCCGGCGGAAATGGCCGCTGCGCATCAGGCAGGCTTCCAGGCGATCCGCCTGGGGCCGCGGGTGCTGCGGACGGAAACGGCGGGGCTGGCCGCACTGGCTGCCCTGCAGATGTTGTGGGGCGATTTCGGGGAGCTTGGCGATGTTTGAATCGGCGGAACTCGGTCACAAGATCGACAAGGAAACGTTCAAGCGGGAGGTGCCGAAGCTGCGCGCCGAACTGCTCGATGTCCAGTACGACGTGCTGCAGAAGCGCGAGTTTCCGGTCGTCATCCTGATTTCCGGGGTGGACGGCAGCGGCAAGGGTGAAACCATCAACCTGCTGTACTCGTGGATGGATCCCCGGCACATCTCGACGCTCGCGTTCTCGGCGCCGAGTGACGAGGAGCGCTCACGGCCCTATATGTGGCGCTACTGGCGGGCCTTGCCGGCCAAGGGCAAGATCGGCATCTTCGCCGGGTCCTGGTACTCGCAGCCGATCGCCGACCGGATCAGCGGCGACATGCGGCGTTCGGAACTCGACGAGCGGCTCGACGACATCAACCGCTTCGAGGCCATGCTGGTTAACGAGGGGGCGCTGGTGCTGAAATTCTGGTTCCATCTGTCGAAGGATGGACAGAAGCAACGCCTGAAGGCGCTGGAGAAGAACCCGAACACCGCATGGCGGGTCACCAAGGAAAGTTACGAGCGCCTGAAAACCTACGGCCGTCTGCAGGAAGTCGCAGGCCACGTGCTGCGCGTGACGAATACCGCGCATGCGCCGTGGATCATTGTCGAGGGCACGGACGACGAGTACCGCTCGCTGACCGTTGGGCGCATCGTGCTCGATGCGATGAAGCGTCGCCTGAATCAGGAGGGGCGGCAACTCGTTCCGGTCGCGCCGCCGATCGTGCATCCGATCGACGAGAAAAACGTGCTCAGCGAGCTGAATCTGACTCGTGCGCTGGGCAAGAAGGAGTACGAGAGCGAATTGGCGCGTTACCAGTCGCGCCTGTCCGAACTGGTGCGCGACGGGCGTTTCGCCGGCAAGCGTTCGCTGGTCGTCGTGTTCGAGGGCCCGGATGCGGCCGGTAAGGGGGGCAGCATCCGGCGCATCGCCGGCGCGATGGACGCCCGGCAGTACCAGATCGTGCCGATCGCCGCGCCGACCGAGGAAGAGCGCGACCAGCCCTACCTGTGGCGCTTCTGGCGCCATCTGCCGCGCACCGGGCGGGTCGCGATCTTCGACCGCTCGTGGTACGGCCGCGTGCTGGTCGAGCGGGTCGAGGGCTTCTGCGCCGAATCCGACTGGCTGCGGGCCTATGCCGAGATCAACGACTTCGAGCATCAGCTGGTCGAGGCGGGGGCGGTGGTCGTCAAGTTCTGGCTGCACATCTCGGCCGACGAACAGCTGCGCCGCTTCAAGGAGCGCCAGGAAACCGAGTTCAAGCGCTTCAAGATCACCGAGGAAGACTGGCGCAACCGGGAAAAGTGGGATGCCTACGTTTCCGCGGTTTGCGACATGGTCGACCGCACCTCGACCGGTCTGGCGCCGTGGACGCTGGTCGAGGCCAACGACAAGAATTACGCCCGGGTCAAGGTGCTGCGCACGCTGTGCGAGCGCCTCGAGGCGGCGATCGAGGACGACGGGAAGATTTCCGAAAAATGAGCGATACCCCCTACGACGAGCATTTCGTCTCCTGGTTCCGGGCGGTTACGCCCTATATCAATGCTTTCCGCGGCCGGACCTTCGTCATTGCCTTTGGCGGCAAGGCGGTGGCCAGCGAGTTCGCGAAGACCCTGGCCTACGACGTCAATCTGCTGGTCAGTCTGGGCATCCGGCTGGTTCTGGTGCACGGTGCGCGGCCCCAGATCGAGGAGGAGTTGCGCGAAAAGCAACTCGAGTCGAAATATCACCGCGGCTACCGGGTGACTGACGCCGAGACGCTGGACTGCGTGCTCGATGCCGTCGGCAGCGTTTATCTGGAAATCGAGGCCATGCTGTCGCAGGGCTTGCCGAACACCCCGATGGCGAACAGCCGGATCCGGGTGATCGGCGGCAATTTCATCACCGGGCAGCCGATCGGCGTGCTCGACGGGATCGACATGCAATACGCCGGCAAGGTGCGCAAGGTCGACGTCGAGGGGATCAATGCCCAACTCGGCCTTGGCAATATCGTGCTGCTGAATTGCGAGGGGCCGTCGCCGACCGGCGAGATCTTCAATCTGCAGATGGAAGAGGCGGCCGAAGCCGTCGCCATTGCGATCAAGGCCGACAAGCTGGTCTACCTGACCGACAGCCGGGGCGTTACCGACAATGGTGGCGAACTGCTCGACGCGATGACCGCCGATGAGGCGTCGCAACTGCTGCGCGATGCGGACTGGCTGTCGACCGACATCATGCGCTACCTGCCGTGCTCGGTCAGGGCCAGCCGGGCCGGGGTGGGGCGCGTTCATCTGATCGGCTTCGAGCAGGATGGCGCGCTGCTGCGCGAATTGTTCACGCATGACGGGGTCGGTACCGTCGTCACCCGCGAGTCGCTGGAAAACATCCGCGAGGCCAAGCCCGACGACATCGCCGCGCTGATCGCGCTGATCGAGCCGATAGAACAGGAGGGCATCCTGGTTCATCGGCCGCGCGAACTGCTCGAACGCGAGATCGATCATTTCTCGATCATGTTGCACGACGGCATTATCGTCGGCTGTGCGGCGCTTTATCCTCATTCGGAGGACGAGGCGGAACTCGCCTGCCTGGCGGTAGCCCCCGACCAGCGCGAATGGGGCTACGGCGAACAACTGATGCGGCGTATCGAGCGCCGTGCGCGCAAGATGGGCATCAAGCGCCTGTTCGTGCTGACGACCCGGACCGAACACTGGTTCGTCGAGCGCGGCTTCAAGCAGGGGACGGTCGACGATCTGCCGGCCGCGAAACGCGATATGTACAACTACCAGCGCCGGTCGAAGGTTCTGTTCAAAACCTTATAATCGGCTCATCCATCCTACGGAGTTTCAAATGGCACGTACCGTCAATTGCATCAAGCTTGGCCGCGAGGCCGAAGGTCTCGACTTTCCCCCTTATCCTGGCGATCTAGGCAAGCGCATCTTCGAGAATGTCTCCAAGGAAGCGTGGCAGCAGTGGATCAAGCTGCAGACGATGATCATCAACGAGAACCGCCTGAACCTGGTCGATGCGCGCCACCGCAAGTATCTTGCCGAGCAGGTCGAGAAGCATTTCTTCGGCGACGGCGCCGATCAGATTCAAGGCTACGTGCCGCCGAAAGCCTGATCTCCAGTTTTCCGTCAGTCATATGAACCCCGCGAGAGTTTCTTCGCGGGGTTTTGTCTTTTTTGGGGTGTGGATGTTTGAGAAGTCGCTGTTTCCAAATTTCCTCTTGCTTTATCCGAGGATGGGTCTATAATGCGCCCCTCTTCGACGTTTCGGGGCGATTGACCGGGGTGTTGAGGGGCAGGTGGTTCGGTGGTTTGAGAAATTAAATTGCTGAAGTACTTGA